>NZ_CP034465.1:0-1415000 GCF_003955755.1 Jeotgalibaca ciconiae
TGCTTGTGCCCCTTCTCCAATACCAGTTGCCTCTACAATAATTTCTTCTCCTTTTGAAGCAAAATACTCGGATACTTTTTTCGCTAATAAAGACGAACTCATTCCTCCAGCACAAATAATCAAACCTTTTTTCACACTAAATCCTCCATTAATTTGCTTTTATCTCTATAAGATTTATTACATTGTAAGCATAATGTAAAACGCTCGCATTGTTAATAGATATATTTTCCGTATCGATACGGAAAATATTAAATCGGACAGAGTCAATGTAAGTTGAATATTTATAAAGTTGACAATAGATAAGAATATGGTCATTAGCGTTCCGACATCCATACTAATGATTATTTCGCTTATCGTCAAATAATCTTCATTTCGAAATATTTAATGGATTATTAAACTCTTAAAAACGGCAAAAATAAAGACTTCAAAAACGTATTCGTCTTTGAAGTCTCTGACTTTATTATGCTTTATATTTTTTACTTAAACTCACAGCTGCTAATAACTTAACGCTCTTGAAGAATTTATTTTTACAGTTAAACCAAGTTCATGAATTGGTCGGCCATCACGATCGTAGATGAAGCTTCTAGCTTTTTTGCTATCTGCCATTGCTAATATTAACCGATCGCGAAATGGTTCAGCTAGTTCATCAAACAAGAAAGAGTCTTCATCCAAAAGATATTTAGAGCGCAGGGAATTAATTTCCCCAGATTTTTTCAATCGATAGCTCCTAGTTGGTAGAGTTCCATCAATGGTTCTTTTTTCGATTCGATATACATACCTTTCATCACCATAAATGATTTCTAAAGCACCGGTATTCGTCCGAATATATTGTACGTTCGAATGATTTTCCTTATGCAATTCCCACCAAGCTTTAATCCCTTCGATTGCTTCTTCTTCGCTTTATAGCTACCGTGTTCTTTTCTAACTCTTCCAAACCGACTTTGCCAATAATTGGTATAAACTGTTTGCACCATACCATCACTCCTTCTTTTGGATTTGTTTTTCTATCACTAATGTAACAAAAACAGAAAGCGATTACAACAAATGAATACGTTAAGCGACATCAATTACTCAGAACATTCAGTTCATACAAATAAGTGATGTCGTCATTGCTTATATACTACTTACTATCGCTACTTACTGCACCAAGCAATGTAAAGAAAAAGAAAAAACAATCCAATTGTGATAATATGGCCTACACCAGCAATTCCAGCAAGCGCTGGTAGCGCTCCATAATCTAAAACGGTCAAGCTACCGCGAATGAGCATCATTAGTATCGTATACCTAAACCGATATTATAAAAAAGATAAAATTTCCGATAGTTTTTTTGTTGACTAATTTTAAAGTCTTTTCCAATAATAATACAAATAAGAAGAAAAACATACCCAGAATTAAAGTATGCGTGTGCAATACACTCAATTGTGTTTTCCTGTAAAGTTATTAAACTTAGTGAATTCTCGATAAAAGACCAGAAACTAATCCAAAAATCATGTAAAACATACTTGTGCGTACTAATCTATTCATTTAAAAGTTCCTCCAAATATTATTTCCATTCATAATCAAGTATTACTTTATTCCTTTCGTCAACCAGTGACTTTTGAAACGAAAATCTTTTACCAGCTCTTCTTTGCTCCAATCATTCGCTATATAATCCTTTAATGATCCCATAACAACAGACATTACGAAATATAAAAAGCTAACTGCCTCTTCATAACTCTCCATCTTAAATTTGTTCAATTCAAGTAGGTCCATCCATTGTTTCATCATAAACGATTCAGCGGGGAAGTCCTTTCGGCGATAAGTCACTAAATCCGTTTCTTGTGTAAGAAACTGGATTCCTCTCCAATAATCACTATTATGATCTAGATTGCTACACCAAAATAAATATTTTTCAATTCCCCAAAAAAGTCATTTTTTTCTCATCAATAAACTTTAAAATATCGACATGGATAATCGTTGAATATTTTCTGGTCATATATGTATAAGCATCCTCTAAATCTCGGAAGTATTTATAAAATGCGCCTCTCGACATATGCATCGCTTCAACAATTTCCGATACCTTCACTTGACTGGCATGACGATTATAAAACTTTTCAAGCAGAATCATTTCTAATTTTACTTTCTTTTCATCTGATAAGTTTAAAAATGTTTCGTTAGGCATACTTTTCTCCTTTTTAGATATTTTTTTGCCTTTTCTTCAATTAATTGTCCATCTTCCATCCGATAAACACGGTCACTCCATTCAATCATGCGAGAATCATGCGTTACCATGATCGTTGCCTTTTGTTTCTCATGAGCTTCTTTTACTAATAACTTTACCACTTCATAAGCATGATCTGTATCTAAACTAGCTGTCGGTTCTGCTAGATTAAACTAGGATCATTAAATAAGGCTCTTCCGATCGCTACCCGTTGACGTTCTCCACCAGATAAATCACGAGATACTTATCCTTCAAATCAAAAATATCTAAAGAGCTCAAAATGTGATTGATACGGTCATCTTCATTTTTCTTTTTTTCTACTTTATCAACTAAATAAAACTGTTCCTTTACTTTTAAAAAAGGAATTAAATTGGAACTTTGAAGAATAAAACCAATTTCCTTAAAACGAAGCTTCGATCGTTTCTTTTCTGACAAATTAGAAAAATTAATATCGTTAATAATAATCTGGCCGGAAGATGGATTTTTAGTCCACCAGAAATCGTCAGAAAGGTACTCTTCCCTGATCCTGATGGGCCAATGATACTAATAAATTCCCCTTGCCTTACTTAAAGTCAATTCCTTTTAAAGCCGTCACTCCTGTACGACCTTCACCAAATTTTTTTTTTTTACAATATTTTTCATTACTAATACGTCTTTCATACCTTACCCTCCTATCGCTGTTATTGGATCAACTTTTGTTACAGTGTGTACAGAGAACAAACCACCCAAAACTGCTACTAAAATTAGTATGCCACTATAGATAAACCATTGGTCGAACATGATAGCAAAAGGCATTGCTTCGGGCAAAATGAAACTTGTTAAATAAGCAAGTACAAAAGCAGCAGCTACTCCTATTAATCCGACCATGAGCGATTGACCGACAATTGATTTCGCTATAAAAGTATTACTAATTCCTTGAGCTTTCATCACACCAAAGATATTCGTTTTTTGTAAGGTAATGACATAAAAAATGCCGACAACCGCTGCAACTACAAAAAACAGAAAATAAACCATTGCATCTAATGTAAGATTTTGTGCAGAATAACCAGGTATGCTTTCAATAAAGTCATCTTTGGAAAGCTTTTCTAATTTTGTCTTTCCGTCATTATTGATTGTTCCTTGATTTGTTTTTACAGCGATAATATTAATCGGTTGCTCTTCCTCTGAGGTAAAGGGTTGATCACCGAATTTTAAAATGCTCCACGTATCCAACGAAGTATAAATGACCGGTGTAACGGTATAAAAAGTCTCAGGGAAAATACCTACAATTGTTAGTACTTCATCTGAATTACCTATTTTAACTTCGTCTCCAATCTTATAACCTTTTTCTGCTAGATTTTGAGAAATAATAATATCATTCATTCTCCGAAAAGACGTTCCTTCTGTTACTTTCGGCAATATAAACGCATCTTCATTTGTACCGAATACAGAAATATTTATTTTATTTTCTTCATCGTCAATGGCTCCACTGTATAAACCAATCGGCGCGGTTTCTGAATTATCTATACGAAAGATGTCATTTCTCGTCAGCTGAGAAGCAGCAAACGTTTTATTAGCATCTTCTGATAGAATAATTTCTTGTGCATCCCAGTCATCAATCGCTTTTTTAAATTCTTCTGCAAGCCCTCTTGCTAAACCTGAAAGCATAAAGACAACATAAGCGATTAATAACATAATTCCAATAATTAAACCATAACGCAACTTTGAATAGCGCATTTCCTTTATTGCTAAAAACATATATATGAACCCTCCTACATCTTTATTTGAACAGATTTTCCTTAGTGACAAAATGTCACTAGAGATTAGAATACACCAAAAATGACACTTTGTCACTAATAAACATTTAAAAAATATCATCTCATTCATATCTAAAAAGTAGTACTTCTTGAAGATACAGCATGTTCTCTGCAATTTTTCTCTAGGTATTATATGATTAAGGCAAGACAATAAAACATGAGGAGCGATAATATGCAACTAACAGTATATTTAGCAGGTCAAATTCATGATAACTGGCGCAAAAAATTAGAGCAAACAGTAAAGGAAAAGAATTTGCCTTATCAATTTGTAGCACCCCAAACCAATCACAGCTTATCCGATGCCATTGGTGAGGAGATTTTAGGCGAACAACCGACTAAGTTTTTCAAAGATGATGCGGCAAGTAATATCAATAATTTCAGAACACAAGTGCTTATGCAAAAAGCAGATATTGTGATTGCCCTATTTGGCGAAGATTATCGCCAGTGGAATACCGCAATGGATGCAACTTCCGCCATTCATTTGAATAAACCACTCATTATAGTGCGGCCTGAATCATTAATTCATCCGCTAAAGGAATTATCTAATAAGCGAATGTAACCGTGAATACGATTGAACAAGCTGTGCAAGTATTGGAATACGTATTCCAATAAAAAAATTAAAAAGCTGAGACTCTTTGGAAAACAAGAGTTTCAGCTTTTATTGTTGTAGGACTTCTAATAAAGTTAAATTCCTTCAAGCAGTTCAGTTTCAAATTCTTCTTTTTCATTACCTGTTTGAATTCACTAATTGCTTCTTGACTTGTTATCAAAAGTTGTTCCAGCAATTCTTCAATGTCATTTGTCGTCGATCGCAGCATTGACAACTCAATCACTAATGGTAAGTTTATTCCACCTATCACTCGAAAATCCACTTCTTTTTCAAGAATAGTAACAGCTGTTTTGAAAGGAGTACCTCCCACTAAATCAGCGAGAACAATAACAGATTTATATTCTTTTTTCATTGCCAGTACTGTATCTTTTAATTTAGATTCAACATATCAGTCGACTCATTTTTAAAAAAAGGAACGAATTTAACTCCCTCTTGTTTCCCTGCAATCATTTCTAATGCATCATTGATTCCAAGGGAAAACTCACCATGTCCTGTTATCAAATACCAATCATTTTATAGCCTCCTGTAAATATTAATAGTTAATATAAATTGAAAAGGCTCCCCACAATCGATTACAGGAACCCTTTATCCGTACTATCATTTATATTAAAACGCCTACATAAGATAAAGTAATTCCAAGCACAATAAGCAATGCTAATAATTTATAAACATTCCAATTACGTTTCTTAATCAAGTAATAAACTAAGATTGTAATAACAGCAGGAAGCAATTTTGGCAAATTTGATCAAGTACCGTTTGCAGTGAAACGATTTGTTCCTGACCGTCAATTGTTGTTGCATATTGCAACCCACATTCGCTTTAACAAAGTTTACAGCCAGGCCAGAAATAACAGTAACCCTATAATGTTTGCTGCTCGAGACACCTGATTGATTTTCTTGGCTTAAAGTTTCAATGGCGCTAGTTCCCATCTTGTATCCAAACCAACCCAAACCTAGTTTAATAGCCAAGTTCACACCAATCATCGTTACTAAAAACATTATTGGAGCGCCTGTTACTCCCGGCCATAGCCATACTTGCAAAATAGTAGAGAACAAAGGTGCTATACCAAACTGAGAAATCGCATCTCCAATCCCCGCTAAAGGACCCATTAATGCCATTTTGATACTTCGAATCTTATCTACATCTTCTCCATAATCTAACATAGCTAACTGTAAACTAGAAACAAACGGTACCGTTTGTGGTTAACATTATAAAATTCAATATTATCTTTAGTAGCTTTCTTCAGCCCCTCGGGTCGTCTTTATAAATTTTTTTCAATCTGGAACAGAATATTCGCATAACCGGTTCCTTGATATTTGTATAGTTAAACCATTTTGGTAAAAAATAAGAACGAAACGTTGAAATAACATAGTCTTTTTTGTTAATTTCCTTTATTAGATTCCATATTGATCTCCTCACTGAAGCTATTGTTTGCGTCATAGCCAACTCTTCATTTTTCTCTTGTTGGAAATAATCAATTAAAGCAAATACTGCTCCTAACAGTCGATAGCCATTACTGGAAGCTCTAAATATGCCAATAGCGATAAACCTAAAAGGATGTAAGGAATAACATCTCGACTTATCATTACAGATAAGATCATCGCAAATCCGATTGCAGGCAGTAACCCTCCCGCTACTGTCAACCAGCGATTAATGACTGAGGAATAAGTTCAACGAATGTACGTAAAGGTTCCATAGCCAATGCTGATATCAAAGCGATAATAAATCCTGCTATAAAGAAACCAAGAACGGTTACATTTGCATGGAATTTTAAACAATTTATAATTTCCTTTGTCAATCGCACGTCTGGCAGCTTCTGGTGAAGCACAAACAATGTATAAATAAATGTCTGCATTAACTGGAATAAGACAGCAAAGGGATAAATAATGCTAAAGCACTTTCAGGAGTAATTCCTTGATTCTTCAAAGTGATTGCCATAATCGTACCTACAATCCCCGGTCCCAATGGATTGGAGGCACAGTCCCACCTGCTCCAACCCCAAATCCATAAACGCAAGTTCACCAATTGCTCCCATCATTAACCCAGTCTTTACATCTCCTAAAATAAGTCCAACAAAAAATGAAAGCACGATTACACGGTTAGTAAAAAGACCTAATAAACACCAGCAAAACACAATCCTGATACCAAAGCTAATAATAATGCTTGGAGTAAAGTAATTTCCATTGTTTTCACCTCATATTTCTATTTTGTAATATAATCCATTAACTTGTTTAAAGAATCTACATCTGGTGCCATAGGAGAAGTTCGTGTATCAAAGGTTACATTATATTTTTCATGCAATTCTTTTAAAGCTTGTTTATCTTCTTCCCCTAAATAAATATAATTTGATATTTTATGTTTCCCTTCTGCACTATGAATATTCCCAACATTTATATTCGTTATTGGAACACCGCCTTTGACTAACCACAAAGCATCTTGCGGATTTTTAACTACTAAAAAGATATGTTGCGTTGGTGCAGCACGATGAATAATTTCTATTGTCTTTCATTGTAAAAAATCGCATCCCAACATTTTTGGCAACAGATTTCATAAGCGTTTGTTGAAGTGGATCACTAGCAGTATCATCATTGGCAACAACAATAAATTCACCCCAAGTGATCGAATCCATAATTGGCCTTGCCCGTGTATGAGACGTTCATCAATTCTAACTAATTTTAAATCTGGTTGTATCATAATTTTTCCTCCTAAGTTTTACCAATACATTTTCCAATCTTTTTAAATCTAACTAATGATTCCAAGTAGAAATAATCACCCCAAATATTACCTTCATCTACTCCTTTTCCTGAATGCCATGAATAAACACCAGAATTATCAGTGCTGTTACTCCCTCCGTTTTTTGATCGGTGTAGTTATCGATTAAACTTTCTAACATGGCATGTTGTGAATATTTGTAGACGAGTTATATTTGTTTGTCTCAGGTATAAATTTATCCATTAAGTTCAAACCACATACAGCAATCGCTGCTGCTGAGGTATCACGCGATTGGTCAGAGCCATCTGAAAAAATCAAATCCCAATAACTGATAAAATCTTCTGGTAGACGATTTAAATAATAATTTGTTACAGACTCAAACAACTCAATATTCTCTGGATCTTCATTATAATAATGGTTTAAAGCGATTCCATAAATTAACCAGCTTTGACCGCGAGCCCAGCTAGAATCATCAGAATAACCTTGACGCGTTTTACCTTCTATTGGTTCCCCTGTTTCTGGATCAAAGTAGTAGGTGTGAAAAGCAGATGCGTCTTCACGTATCGCATTTTCAATAGTAGAACGATAGTGTTTTTCTGCTACCTCTCGGTAAGAACCATCTTCTGTCACATCCGTTGCCCAGTATAGTAAAGGTATATTTAACAAGCAATCTACTATTAATCGGTAATTATCTTTTGCTCCTAATTCTCCCCAAGCTTGAATAAACTCCCCTTTTTCTTGATAACGTGTCATTAATTTATCAGCTGCAAGCATTGCGGCTTCTTTTGCTTTTTCATTACCAGTTAGTTTATATGCGCTTACACATGATGGAATGTAAAGAAATCCTAGGTCATGATGGTCCAATTCGACATCATTTACAACACGGTTATAAAAATCATCCACATGTTTTTCAGCTAACTTTCTATACTTATCATCACCTGTTGCTTCGTAAGCTAACCAAAGAATACCGGTCCAAAAACCGTTCGTCCATTCAATATTCTTCATCGGTTGATAGGCATTATTTTTAGTAGCTGGTCCTGGAAAAAGATTACCGAGCTTTACAATATTGTAATCGATTTTTTTAATCGCCTGAGCGATTGCCTCATCAATCTTTTTTTCTGTTAACAAACCACTCGCTATATATGCATCACTCGAAACAAGCGGTTCTAAATTTACTTTACTCATTTTTATAGTTCCTCCCTTAACGTGTTAACCCTATATCTATAATACAAAAGATTTTCTCATTTGTAAACGTATTCTTTTAAAAAAAATAAAAAATGCTGTTTTCTTAAAAGAAGACAGCTAAAAAGCCCTTGTAATAAAAGGCTTTTCTACTCATTATTTTATTTTTATCATTTGATTATCTTTATTGAATGCCGTTATTTTTCCGTAAAAATATTGATTTGCTTCTGTTTTAAAAAGTTTATCTCCTTTGATTACATCATTAAAAGGAAATAAATATCCAAAAATTCATGATTATCCAACAAGATTCTTACTCCTGAAGCATCTGGATACTTATCTGTCTTCCCATTTTGATATACCGATAATGGTTGGCACTGAATCGATTGATTCAATGTAATAACTGAAATTTCGTTTACTTGTCCATTCTCCACTTTGTTTTTATTTATCACTCGTTGATGTTGAATAAGTTCGTTATATATACTTGAGCGTTTTTGATTTTCAATTTTTAAGAGTCCGTTTCGAACAAATAATTCTCCGGTAGATAATTGTGCCTTAAATTCAATCCTATTTTCATCTCTAGGAATCACCTGACAAATTTCATTGAAGTTGTAAGTAGTCGTTAATGATGTTCCGTTGCCACGATAAGAGTCATAGATGATAACCAAAGACTGCTCTTCCAGAATAAGAAAATCTCTTGAATAATAACTTAAAAGATGCGATTCGGAGGGATGGGATATCCAAGCATTGGAAAATAAATACCCTCCCGATATACCTTCTATTTCACTAGTATTTTGAAAGATAGGCAAAGGAAGATGATCGTACCCCACGACTCTGTAATCACAGTTGATAAATCTTCCTCATCAAAAAACGTATTATGAGCTGCTATTCCTTTTAAATCTTTTCGTATAGAACTTTCTGTATAAGTATACCTTCCTCCATCAGAGATAATTTCTTCATTCTGGTAATTCAGTGTAAAACTCCCAGCAGAAGCATGGCCATGCGAACTGCCATGCAAACCATTAAATAGTGTGAAATAAACACTTTCTTTTTTAAGAGCACTAAAGCCGCTTTTTTCCCCACGAAACAAAGCGGGCAGTTCAATTTGGCTTCTCTTATGATCCGTGTACAAAGCTCCCAAAAATAATGCAGAAGAACTGCTGCCATTTTGCGGAAGAAATCCCATTTCCCGATAAATATTATATATATAGGTAAAATCTACATAATCACTATCATGTAAAGGGCTCAAATAATCATCCGAACTAGCCATATAGTAAGAAGATTTCATCGGTTGTTCCAATTTAGCTCGAAGATTAATTGGTAAAGTTCTCTTTAAACATTCAGAAACTTGTAGAATATAAGCAAGGCTTGAAATCACTTCATGATGATATAGTGGACTTTGTTCCCAGTGAACGCCATCCGAATAAAATTGAAGATCAATTTGATTTTCTAACTGCACCCATACCCAATCCATGAGACTGCTTTTTATCTTCTCAGGGAAGAATAAGTCGTATACTGCAATTCCGCTCAATGCCAAGACACCCCAGTTGCTTAAACGATACTTATCAATATAGGAGTTCTTTAAAAATTGAATATGAATCATCATTGATTCATCAATTAATTCCAACTCTTCATTTGTTAGTTTTTCTATAGGTAAATACGTGAGACTTTTCAACCAATTCATTAATCGAATACCTGAATCAATCGGTCTCCATGAATTATTATTTGATGCATTCGGAACTCCATTTTCTTTGATAAATAAGGATAGTAATTGTTTCCATTTTTTAAAGTATATTGATTTTTGAGTTAAAGCATACGTAATGGCTAAATCTACCATAAACCCTTGGCGGTTCAACATATAAGTCCATTCCACATCATCTTCTGGATAATCATTCCATTTATATTTTGAGATTGAATAGGGAATATTACAAGCTTCCATATCGAGAGCATCTGAAAAAATAATTTGATCATTCATTAAATAATCAACTCTTTCCTTTATGTTCTCAATCTCTTTTAAGTTGGATCGATAAGAATTCCTTATCCAATCTTTACTAAAAAAACATTTTTTATAATGAATAATCTGTAAAATATCCACAATAAAATCACTCCTTACATTTTTGGAAGAATTTACTTAAAGGGTTATAACGTTAAGTTTCGTTAAAAAAATAGTATTTTCTACTCTGTAGTTATTTGAATGGAATAGTAATGGGGATCAATGAAGCTCCTAGTATATTCTAATATTTCTCCATTTAAACTAGTCGTAATTTTTTGAATATCAAAAAAAACAAGGTCTTCCTCTTCTCTTGTTTGCTCCTTCAAATAATTCTCTACAATTTTCAGTTCTTTGGATGTCGGCTCGAAACGCACGATATTAACCGACATCTCGGCATGAATATTATAATTCCCAGATATTTCTTTCGTCACGCTCGCACCATGTTTAATATTTTCAATTCCTGTTTCAGGTATTTTCCTTTCTAATAAATAACGATTTTGAATCTTCCATGGTATGTCGTTGACATAGGCAACTTGAATGATTTTAATGATATTCTCTTCTCCTTGTAAATCTCCGAGTTTTTTTGCAATCTCCTTATCTTTAAATGATTCACTGATATGTGTTTCGGTACGTTCAACCACTTTCCCTTTCATGGAAGATACAGGCGAAGTTTCGCTAAATAGCACTTTACGGTTTATTAAGTTTCTACGGACAAAAGTTCCATATCCTTGACGACGAATTAAATAACCCTCGCTTACTAAGTTATTCAACGCCTTGACTACAGTGGTATTACTAACATTGTATTTCTTTTTTAAATCTGCTTCTGAATAAATTTTATCTCCTGGTAAAAAAACACCCTCATTAATCTCTTTGATAATATCTTCTTTTATCATCTGATACTTTGACACCATAGTTACTCTCCTCATCTATTTCTTTTTTTAAAAATAAAGAGTTTGATATTCATTGTCGGACTTTTCAGACTCTTGGAAATGGTTTCATAATAAATACCTAATATTATTTTACATTATTTGGAATATTTTGCTAGTTAGAATATAACAAAACATCAATGTAAAGAAAAAAACCCAGATTAACGAAATCTGAGTTTCTTCTACTTATCTTAAAAAGATCTTTAAGTCGATATTGAACGAGAAGTGAGCTTTATTATTTCATCTTAACTCCAAGAACCCATTCAGACGATAAAGTTTTCGCTCTCAATTCATCGTCAGTCCACCATCAACGGTTATGTTCTGTCCAGTAATCGCGCGTGCTGCTTCGGTTCCTAAGAATCCTACCACTTCTGCGACATCTTCTGGAGCAGTAACCTTCTGTAAAGGAGACGAATCAGCAATTAACTGAAAGACTTCAGGAGTCGTGACTTTACTTGCATCTGTTGTCTGTAAGAGCCCACCTGAAACCATATTGACTGTAATGCCCAGGGAACCTAGTTCTTTTGCCATGTTTCTAGTAAAACCTAAAAGAGCAGCTTTAGCTGTTGTATATTGATGATAAGGAACGACTGGATTTTGGAATAAGTTTGTTCCAATATTAATGATTCTTCCATATTGATTTTCTTTCATAGATGGCAATACAGCCTGAACAGTATTTAAGGAAGACTTAATCGAACCTTCAAATTGTTCCGTATAGTTTTCCCAAGTCAATTCTTCTACCTTTTTTTGGGTAACTGGATTAAATTCGAAATTTATCAATGCGTTATTAACCACCACATCAATTCTCCCAAATCTCGCAATTGCTTTTTCAACCATAGTTTTTACTTGTTTTTTATCACGGACATCAGCTCGGATCGCGATTGCTTTATCTTCCCCAATCTCTTTGACAACTTTTTTTGCTTTTTCTTCACTATTGAAATAATTGATAACAACAAAGTACCCTTTCCGCCCGAAATTCTTTGCAATTTCACTTCCTAACCCTCTGCTCGCTCCTGTTACAAGTACAACTCGATTATCTGACATTCTTCTTCCCCCTTATGATTGATTGAAAAAGTATCCATCAAACAAAAAACTCCTTACACCATAGCGGGATAAAGAGTTAGAGTTTACAAAAACACGCACGAACAAAAAGAGTTTCTGTAAATTCCACTTCCCTACGCTGGTGTTAACTAGATCAGGTTCTAAGGGTCAAGGCAGACAGCCTCTCTCAGCATAACGCACCCCTAGTGGATAACTTATTCAATTAGATTTAAAAATACCATACATAATCAGTGTGGTCAAACAAGTAAAGAATGAAGCTGCTAGTTGTTTATATTCAATTTTCAATTGTCCCATAGAAAAAAGGCTTGACCTTTTCGAATAAATACAATAAAAATACAGAAACGAATACACCCAGTAAGAATCTTATGATCCCATAAGAAGGTGTAATTGCGTCAGCATTCTCAAAACTATGATTGAATATTTCAATAGGAATCAAGTGAATGAAAAAAATCGCTTGGCTGTATCGTCCAAGCTGTCCGAACCGACTTCTTTTATATACAGAAAATAGTAAAGGAAAACCAAAAAATAGCAAGGGGCTTAAGAACATGAGAAAATTCTTGTCCCTTCCTTGATTCAAATAAATGAGCCGTCCTTCTATGCACAACAATACAAATGTAAAGAATAATCCAATAAACATCTTTTTTCTATTTGCTAGCAAGAATTCTTTCTTATCAGAAATAAAAAAACCTATTAAAACAAATATAGAACTATAAAAAAGGCCATTTCTTGTAGTCAAAAAGATAGAAAAATAAGTGTCTAAAATTTTGGAAAGTAATGGGTGTGTAATAAAAGAAGAATACGTTTCAGCGGCTCCCACTATATACAATGAGCCAAACAAAATAAAAGATTTCATATAACCGAATCTCTTTATCAGCTTCGAGACCACAAACAATGAGAATAGGAGAGCTGGAAAATACCAGAGATGATAAAAAATACCCGTATAAGTCAGTCCAAGTATGAATGCAATTGGATATAATATGAGCGGTAAGTTGATTTGCTCATTCATGAACTGAATTCCTAGAGGTAAATAAATAATAGACCAAATAAGATAGATCTTGATGACTTTTTTAAGCCACAACTTCTTCTCCTCAACTGACCTAGCTCTGTAGAAGAACGCATTGTTCACAAGAAAGAATGGTACCGCTATTCTACATAAAATGCTTTTTATCATAAAGTGGAGGCCAGATATATCAGTTACTGTTCCACAATGAATAAGCACAACCAGTAATGAACTAATAAATTGTGCAAGATATAAATAACGGTACTCGTTTTTTCTTATCATTTTTCAGCTGTCCTCCATCTCAGTATTGAAAAATGATTAAATAATCATTCACTTATTCTAGCCCTTTGGATTCCCATTCCAACATGGTGATTTTTCTCCAATGTCCACTGGTTCCGTTCCAGCTCCATCAATCACTCCAACTGCCATTGATCCCTTTATCAATATCATCCATATGAACAGATTCGGCTAATATCTTTTGTGTGTTCTGAAGTTGCTCTACTAATGGAAAGATTCATATCTCACGCATCCAAATTGCCTTCATCCATTCACTAGCCTACTAGAAAAAGTTAAATCTATCAATGAATTCTTCTAGTAAAAATGAATCAATACAAATGAAAAACGCCACTACCTATATGGTGTGACGTTATACTTATAAAAATATACTGATTTTATTATGCAAGTCCATCCCATCCTTGACTAGCCATAAAATCCAGATTCTCTTTTTGCCATCCCATTCCCATCATCTGAGCGTTCAGCATTTTTCGATTACATTTAAATTTCAATCGAGTAGGCTCTCCTACTAACTCTATAGTAATAATATACTGCAATATTCCTTTCCGGACCTTAAATGATTGAATATCAGAATATGGAATCACTGCATACTCTCCTGTCAAGCTTCCACCCATATTGAGGTCAAGCAAAAGTAGTTGGTCTCCAGCAAACACTACAATGAAATATTCCATAGCCAAAACAGACAAATTGCCATAAGCTAGCGATGCCATCAAACTCGCATCCGTATACCCATAAATATAATTATGATTGATTCTAATATCAGAATTAATTTCTTTGATGAAAGATTCTATGTTTTCTTCCCATGTCTCTGCATTCATCCATCTCTCTCCTTCTCAAATCGACCCTGTGTTATTGACCTAAAATAAATATAACGTAAAAGCGCTCGATTTAATAATGATAACTGAATTTCTATCCCTTATTATTAAATAAAAGTCCCTATCAAACAATAAAAAAAGCTAGAATCCTTTTAGTTAAGAATTCTAGCTTTTCGATTGATTATTTTGTCAAATCTATTTTTTTGCTTATCCCATACATAATGAGTCCTCCGATTGCCATAGAAAAGAGCTCTCCCAAACCAACACTAATCCAGGTAATAAAAAATGGTAAATCATTGACGATGGCTAGTTGGCCTGCAACGGTAAACATTGAAAAGGCAAATATAAATGCTGTTAGCACGAACTTTATCGGTGTACTTTTAATATTTTTCGTAATAGATAGTGTGATCTTCAATACTAAAAAGGTCGAGATACTGCCTACTAATACATCAATGATTCCTAGTGGCGAGTTCATATTCGCAATTGCTACGCCAAGAGTTACTGCCCAAATATATCTTTTATTAAATAAAGGCATATAATTGAACATTTCTGACAAACGAAGTTGAACACTTCCGAAACTAATGACAGATAATGCAGTGGTAATAACAATGTAAAGAGCCGTAATCAATGCTACTTTCGTTAGTTCAGTTGCACGAATCTTCGCAACCATCTTTTTTTCGCTTTTTAACATAATAATCTCCTTTGCAAGGTTCTACCTTGGTAATAACTACGGCCAAAGGATGGGACATACTGCCCTACGAAGTGCCGTAGTGTGGCTATGCCACTATTTTATTTTCTTATTTAATAATCCAACCGCCATCGATTGGAATAATATCTCCTTGAAGATAACTTGCTTGTTGACTTGCTAAAAATAAGGTGAGAGAAGCTACTTCTTCTGGCTTTGCCCAACGCTTAGCTGGTGTTTCTTCGGCCACTTTCTTTGCTATGGCACCGTCGCCTGCAAAATCTGCCGCATTCATCGGCGTATCAATTGCTCCTGGCGCAATCCCATTCACTCGAATTCCTTTGTCCGCATAATCAAGAGCTAATTGTTTAATAAAACCAACAATCGCATGCTTACTCATGGTATAACCGATGCCACCACCGCCAGCCACCATGCCCGCTATGGAGGTCATGGGGATTACCACACCACTTTTATTTGCTAACATTTGTGGCAGGACTATTTTTGTAAGTATGAAAAAGCTTTTTACATTGACTTCAAAGATTTTGTCAAACAATTCTTCCGATGTTTCCAGCAATGGGCGATAGCCGTCTAAAATCCCTGCCGTATTCAGCAAGATATTAATCGTGCCGAACGCTTGGTTACACTGCTCAACTGCGTGGATTAAGTCCTCTTGCCTACGAACATCCCCAACCATATAACCAAAACTTTCTGGAAAATTCATTTTTAAGTCCAGTAAACTTCCAAGCTGACGATCAAAGGCAAATACCTTCGCTCCTTGTTCCAAAAAAGCAGTTGCTTGCGCAGCTCCAATTCCTGAAGCTGCTCCTGTCACAAAGACAACCTGCTCATGGAATTCTGAATAAATAATTGTCTTCATTATTTAACAATTTTCCAATCATCCGCCAGAATATCACACACTGCCGGCGCAAAGCTAGAAAATCCTTCGTCACTTGTCTTGATTAATAAATAAGGTGTGACAGGAATTCCTTCGAACGTATCGTTACTTACTAAAATAACAAACTCTTCCGTTCCACTCCAACCGTTGCGAATAATTTTTTCACCATTTTTCAACTTTGGTAAAACTTCTTCAAACGTCATAAAATCCCTCTTTTCTATTGATTATATTTTCCACATAAGTGTTCTAGTCAACAAAATGTATTATAACATTCTTCAAGGGAAAATTTGAACTTCTTAACATAATTATCAGCCATTAAAGAAAAGATTCCATTCAAAAATTGAATGGATGGGTTAGATAAACCCTAATAGTTGCCAAGTATCCGATATAAATTATATGATAAATAGAAATAAGCTTTGGGATTCAATATGCGTTATATGCGAATGAAAGGAGAAAAATAGTGATGGAATATCCGTTACATCTCATGAATGAAGTAAAAGAAAAAACAAAATCATTTCAACTGGAAGGTTTCCTAGCGGGAAAAGGTCCTAGAAATGCAATTGCGATGTTGGTGGGTGAAGCTCCTGGCCGCACAGAACTCGTAACCAAAGTTCCTTTTAGCGGACAGGCTGGAAAAGAGCTTGACGCAGAACTCGATAAGGCAAATCTTAGCCGAAACGATCTCTATATTACCAGTGCTGTTAGAAGTCGACCGTTTCGGATCAAAACAAGAATAGACAAAAATGGTTCGATCATAACCAGCCATCCAAACCGTACGCCTACTAATGGTGAAGTAATGGCATTTGCTCCATTATTAGATTTTGAAATTCAAGAAATCCAACCAAAAATCATTGCTCCAATGGGAAACATTGCATTAAAACGGCTGTTGGGCAATCAATACAGAATCTCTGCTTATCATGGACAAATTCTGAATCTGCCAATTTTTGAAATTTCAGAAGATCGTGCACGCTATGAAAAGACAAAAGAAAGTTACACCATTCTCCCTATTTATCATCCAGCAGCGATTCTTTATAACCGGACTTTAAAAGAAGTGATTGCAGCAGATTGGAGTCATTTGGTTGAAATGATTAAAAAAGAAAGCAGTGAGTAATTTTTAATAAAAAAGCAGGCCACTTTATTTTTATAGCTACTAAGAATCATTATGTTTCTCTTGAAAGCCCCGTGTAAAGAATATTTTTACCTCTGCAATAGCCGTCTATAAAATTTAAGATATTTTCGGTATAACAAAGCTATAAAGAAAAACGAATGCCCTGCTGCTATTTTCATTAGCAGTGGACATTCGTTTTTTACGATTTATAGGCATTATACCAATGATAGGGTTGTAGTTCTTTTAATGCTTTAAATTCTAGGTTATTATTTGAATTTGTTACTGCCGCTTTTACATTTTCACCCCAGTAAAACAACCTTTCTTGACATACACCACAAGGACTTAAAATGACATATTCAGCATTCTCATCTTCTCGTACCACACAAATCGTATGTGTCACTTCCGTATTTAATTTATGCGCTTCGAGAATCGCACCTGTTTCAATGCACAGTTCTGTAGAAGCAACCAGAACGTCTGGTGCTACACTAGTTAAGATTTCTCCATTTTTCGTATACATAGCCGCAGCACTACCCCAACCCGTGGGATATCTTTTTTCTATCAAATCAATTGCTGCTTGATAAAGTTTTTGTTCGATATTCAAGTTCAGAGCTCCTTTTGCATTTTTTAAGCTGAGAATTTTTTAAAATTAATAACCCTAGAGAGAATCTTTTCCATCAGTATTACTGTCATACAATACTGCATCAATTGATAATTCATCATAAGCTAGATCATAAATATCTAAAAGCTGTTTAATGTAACTCATCTTTCTCCAGTTCGACATAGAAAAATAAACATATATCCCTGGCACTACTTCTTTATAATTAGCATTCGAAGTACTAGAAAATATTCCCTCTACGCCAGATTTTATTGAAGAGTTTAATCTTGTCATTTCTATGAGTGGGTTAGAATTAATCTCCGCTAAATGCTTAATCACATCTATAAAGAAATCTTTCCAAGTCTCTACCGGATGATATTCATCATTCAAAAAACTATACCCTTTTATCTGGTAATTTGTAAATTTTTGTTCTCCATCAAAGATAATCATTGATCTTTCATGAACTGAAGGTTTAAATGCTGGATTAGGATAAGGCCAAATTTTTAGAGAGGTCTGAATTAACTCATTGGTTCTTTCATTTATTTCTGTTTCTCCCCAGGTTTCTGCACGTGCAGGAATTTTATTTAAATTAACAAAATGACTTTCTTTAAATCCCTTCTCCATGTTTTGCTTGTCTTTAAATGGTCTGTTACTATATTTACTATTATAAGCAGTTATAGTTAAATTTCCCAGAGTGTTTAGATAGTTGGTCTGAATTTTCTTATAGTCTGGTCCTAAATCTTCAATCCATTGTCTGCTTAATTTTTGTGGCAGAATATGTTCAATACTATACTCTTGATTTTGAATACCTTCGTAAATTTGTAAAGACTCGAAATGATCATAGTTTTCCAGCCTTTCAAAAAGGTATGTTCGAAACTGTGAGTTTATATTGTACAAATCTCTTGAAGAAAGGTTCTCAATAAGTTCATTATCTGTAGGGAACTTACCGGTATTTATTTTTGTGAGGAGAAGATAACTAATTACTTCAGAAGGTGTAGCTAAAGCTTCATCTTCTTTCTCAAGTATCTTTTTCATATCTCTATACAATACAGAGATAATTTTATTCAATGAATTTGATGGTAGTTTAGTAATCATTCTTCTAGCAATATAAGATTCTAATATATTGAAAATCTTTGCTACTTCTTTTCCATTCAATTGGTGTTGGTTGTAATCATGTAAGATGGCCATTAAGAAAGGCCTTATAACTGTAACCTGTAAATGGTTGAGTCGTTTTAGAATATCATCAATCTCTTTATTATCCGTTACTGATCCTAAAATCTGTTGATACGCATATGAGTAGTCTGAAAGTTCATCAAAAAAGCTTCGTTTGTCTGAGCACTTACTTTGATAAAAATAAACAAAGGTTTCATATACTTTAGAAAGATTAGGATATTTACCATTTTTTAATGTCAAATAATCTCTAAAAAATGAACTAAGTTGAAAGTTAGTACGATTCTCTATCGGCTCCCAGTAATTTTCAAATAAAAAAAGCTGTTCTTTCTGACTTTCATTCATCAACAAAAAATTACGAATCTTATCAGCATCAGTTAAGTCTACACCTGTAGAATTTAGACTTTCAAAAATAAGCTGAGGATTATCATCCGGAGAATTCAAATTCACAACCATTACTTGTAACTTTTGAATGGAATTCATAAGTTGATCAAGAGATATTGGAAGGTTAGTAATTGCAGTATAAAAATATTCATAGTTCAAAGTTAGGTTAGAATTATTAATATGAAATTTTCCGTCCCCAAACAGCCTTTTATACGCATTATAGTCTCTAGGATTTGAACGTAACTTAAACTTATCAACTTCCCTACTAAAGCTATCTTCTAAAAATGCATCATTAATATTATTTGGATTGATTCTCTCACCAGTAGTTTCATTGTCAGTCATCCAATTTTTCATTGCTAGTAACAATAATGAAGTTGTAGTAATACGCTGTTGGCCATCAATAACGATAATGTCTTGTGAATAATCGCCTGGCTTTACAACGATACTTCCAAAAAAATGAGTTTTTTTGTCTTCATTTTCTAGGTTAATTAAA
The DNA here is from genome assembly GCF_003955755.1 of Jeotgalibaca ciconiae. Classification (NCBI taxonomy): domain Bacteria; kingdom Bacillati; phylum Bacillota; class Bacilli; order Lactobacillales; family Carnobacteriaceae; genus Jeotgalibaca; species Jeotgalibaca ciconiae. Next base: position 19,918 of record NZ_CP034465.1, read on the forward strand.
TCATTTAATAATCTTTCACAGTTTTCTTTTTTCCAGTCATAATTTCTTTGATAGACAGGAATAATAAATTTTGTTCCACCTCTTAAGTACTCTAATAAATAGCGAACATTTCCTTCCATGGTTGCCTTCCTTATCTTTTCTATATATTCTTTTACCACAAATATTGCTGTTATAAATTTTTTAAGGTTATCTTTGTTGCAATGGTAAAATTTCTTCTTGAATAATATCTTCTAATTCCTGACGAACATGTTTCCAGTATCGCAATTTAGAAACTGGTTTTTCTGTTGTTTTTTTATATTCTTCATAATCGGCTGAACTTCTCAATTCACTTTCTCCACTTTGCTTTTCTTTTTTAGGATTATAGTTAGCTATAACATACGCTAGATTTCCTTCTTCCACATGCCATTTTTGAGAAAAATCCTGCATAACATTATATTTTGTATCTTCAATCATGTCTTGTAATAGATAAGATACATTTTGATCACGATAATGCTCAGGATTTTGGCGAATGCTGTTCCACAGATTTTGCATCAGGTTCGCTAATTTAGGATTATTTCTGGATAAATCTTCAATGTATTTATTAACTTCTGTAGCTGCTTTTTCATCTTCTTTAGCAATTAGCTCATATTCATCACTTCCGCTTGGAACAAAGGCTTGAATCAACATTAAAATATATTCATAGTTAATTTCTTCCGTTTTTACTGACTCTAACTCATAAGCAATATCAATTTCAATTGGATCATCATCTTTAGGATCACCCTTAATTTTTTCCAGTGCATTTACATACTTGCCGTTGAGTTCTTCGATTTCCGATATTTCAATCGGGAAAATTGTCCCCATTTGTTCTTCATCAAAATCCGTATATACTTGAACAGCTGCGAATGTTTTGTCCATTGTTTGATAAGCTTTCACGAATCTCTTTAGTTCCACAAGGCTCATTTGATCAATCTCTATTGGGGTAGAAACAACTTCTCTTAATTCACCAATAGCCGCAATAAATGCTATCCGTGCCTCTTCCCATGTTGGAGCAAGCACATCGTTTTCTCCACCGTTAGAATATAGAACTAAAGCTTCTTTTACCTTCTTCTCAAATGTATTAGGCGTTTGGAAGGTGACGATTTGTCCGTATTTTTTATATTTATCAAACAGTCGATTGGTACGTGAAAAAGCTTGAATCAAATCATGGGCCTTCATTGGTGGACGATCAATGAAGAGTGTTGATAGACTCGGAGCATCAAAACCTGTCAACAAACGATCTACCACAATGACAATGTCCAACTGTTCTGCACGGGCCAAATACTTGTCCTTCTTACGTGACAATCGATCATTTACATTACGATTGTAAGCTCGAATTGTTTCGATTGTATAGCTTGTTTCGAACTCTTCATTATAATCTCGAATGGACTCTTTCATCTTATCTTGATTGACAATAGAAGCATCTTCATTTTCAGAAATCGAATACGTTATTGCAACTTTCGGAAAGTCAGGCAATACGCGTTTTGTTTCTTCATCAATTTTAACGGATGCCTCTCCTGCTTTTACCTGTTTTATTAAATCATAATAGCGTTGTGCTTGAGCAATGGAGGATGTCGTCAAAAGAGAATTAAATGTTTGACCAGATCCTTTTGAAAATCCTAATTTTTTGCGTGATTTATTAATAATGGAATCGATGACTTGAAGCATATGCTCTTCATCCTCATAGACACTTTTGGGTAAACGAGCTTCTTTATCTTCCAATTCAAGCAATTCAACCTCTGATTCGTCTATTCCTTCTAGAGCAATGATAGTCTTATCTAGTTGCTCTTCAGAAAAAGTCGATTTATATTCCACCTGAAAACCTAAAACTGCATTGTCATGGATGGCTTCTTTTACCGTATATTCATGGAGCCGCTCCCCATACTGTTGTTTGGTAGTTCTTGGTAAATCACCTACTGCTTGCTTTGCATTCTCAAGAAAAATAGGTGTTCCCGTAAATCCATACCATAATGATTGCACAAAAAACTCTTCAATTTCTCGTTTTTTTGCAGGGCTAACTGCACGATGGCATTCATCGACAACAAATGCAATTTTAAGTTGGGTCATTTGTTCGTAACGTTTCGTACCTTCTTGATTTGCATAGCGTTTCATTACATGATTTAATTTCTGGATCGTTGTCACCACTACACTACGATCGTCAGAGAGTAACTTTTTAATAAGATCCTTTACGTTCGCAGTTTCATCAATCTCAATCACATCATTCTCAGCATAAGATGTAAAAGATGCGGTCGTTTGTTGATCTAAGTCTACGCGGTCTACAATAAAAATTGTTTTATCAATTGAGGGAATTTGTAAAAGGTTACGGGCAACTTTATAAGACGTTAATGTTTTCCCAGAACCTGTTGTATGCCATACATATCCAGATTGATGCTGCCCGGATGCTTTTTTTACGGCTTCAATGGCATGTATTTGATAAGGTCTTAATAAGATTAGCCCCTTTTTCTCGTGATCAATCACTGTGTATTGGGTTATCATTTTATGCGCCATAGGAATTGACAAAACATTCTCGGCAAACTCTAAATAATCATTCACTGACACATTTTCTTCATCTACCCACTTTGTTAAAAATTGTTCGTTTAATTTTGTATCTTGTGCAGATGCGATATAACGGGTATCCGTACCATTACTGATAACAAACATTTGCAAAGTAGAGTAAATACCAGTAAACTTTCCCTCTTTCAGATATTTTTTTATCTGACGAAACGCATCCATAAAAGGATGATTGCGGTTCTTTAATTCAATATGAATCATTGGCAAACCATTTATCAAGAGAGTAACGTCAAAACGTCTGTTCAAATCTTCTATAGATCGTTTGTCTGATTTAAACTGGTTAATTACTTCATAAGAAGAAATTCCTCCAGCAATATCTTGTCGATTGATGACACGCAAACGAATCGTGCCAAGTGTTGCGTCTTCCCGTTGCACTTGCACTTTAGCCACGCCATTTTCTCCTGCCAACCACTTTGCTGCTTCATAGAAGCTGGAAAAGTTCAGTTGATTTTGAATTTGCCGAAATTCTTGTTCAGTTAATGGAGTATCGTTCAGTACATCTTTATTATTTACTTCTAATTTTTGACGAAAATTCTCCCATAACTCATCTTCCGTATGTAAATCATTGCGATACGTCCACTGAGAATCGCCACTTATCAACTTATTAATTAAATTATCCTCTAACACTTGTTCTGGAGTAAACTTTAGCAACAAAAGCCCCTCTTTTCTATCCATTAGTCTATTAAAATAAGTATATCATTTTGGATTAGGATTTAGTGAAATAAATTACATAATGTTGATTTATTGTGTGGTTGCGATTGGGAACAGCGTAAGTTTCGAGAGATGGTAGAAAGTTTTGAATATGGTTTGAATTCTTCAGCTACTGAATATGACGGTGAAAATAAATATATTCGTATAACAGATATAGATGACAGTAGTCGTGAATTCATACAGGCAGGATTGACATCTCCTAATACTGATTTGGAGAAAGCAGATAATTATTTACTCAAGCATGGTGATATTTTATTCGCGAGGACTGGAGCCAGTGTTGGTAAATCATATAGATATCACGAAAAGGATGGAAAAGTATATTATGCTGGTTTTTTAATCCGTGCACGCGTAAAAAGTGAGTTTGATTCTGAATTCATTTTCCAGAATACGTTAACAGTGTCATATGATAATTTTGTTCGGATAACCTCTCAACGCTCGGGACAACCTGGAATCAACGCTAATGAATATGCTTGCTTTGAATTTTTTGTGCCAAGTAAACATGAGCAAAGTCAAATTGGAAAATTGTTCAGACAGATCGATAATACTATCGCTCTTCATCAGCGAAAATTAGAAACATTGAAGCAATTGAAGAAAGGCTTTTTGCAGAAATTGTTCCCCAAGAATCAGGAAAACGTGCCGGAAATTCGGTTTGCAAATTTCCAAGAAGAGTGGGAACAGCGTAAGTTGGGGGAAATTACTGAAAGTTATTCAGGTGGTACTCCGGGCGCTGGAAATAAGATGTATTATGGTGGTAATATTCCATTCATTCGATCCGGTGAAATAAATGATGATAAAACTGAGCTATTCATAACAGAAGAAGGTTTAAATAACTCATCAGCCAAAATGGTATCAAAAGGTGATATTTTATATGCCTTATACGGTGCAACAAGTGGAGAAGTTGGTATTTCTAAAATTAATGGAGCAATTAATCAAGCGATCTTAGCCATTAAACTTAAAGAAGATGATGATTCATACTTAATAACTCAATGGTTTAAAAAACAAAAGGACTCAATTATTGCGACCTATTTGCAAGGTGGTCAAGGAAATTTATCAGGAAGTATTGTTAAAGAATTGACACTACAGTTACCCATTGATAAGAATGAGCAACAAAAAATCGGTGCCTTCTTCAAGTCTTTAGATGATACTATCGACCTTCATCAGAACAAATTAGAACAATTACGAAATATAAAAAATGGGCTTCTACAAAAGATGTTTATTTAAAAATATCAAGTTATTCTCGAAAAACTCCTATCAAATCATCTAACCAATGAAATTGATAGGAGTTTTTGAATTAAATAATAATATTTTATACAAGCATAGCTAAATGACGAATAATTTTATCATTGTCCTGATTTTCCAATTCTTGAATAATATGTAAATAAGTCTCTTGGGTTGTAGTCATGCTAGAATGTCCTAGTCTTCTTGCAACGCTCGCGATTGAAACACCGGCGAAAAGTAGTAATGATGCATGAGTATGTCTTAAGCTATGGATTGTAATGATTGGAATATCTGCTTTTGTACATAATACTTTGAGTCGATTGTTTATCGTGGAGTTAAACACTCTGTTCATAACAAAAATTGGTTTTTCTTCGTCTAAATCTTTTACTAACTGTGAGAACTGCATTGCTGTTTGCCAATCAATCGGAATTTTTCGATTGGAAGATTCATTTTTTGTTGGTTGAAATTCTCCAATGCTATTTTTATAATTCCAAGTCTTAGTTACCGACAAATTTTGATTAAAAAAATCAAAATCTTGTGGGGTAAGTGCTAATGCTTCAGAAAAACGAAGTCCAGTTTTAGCAACAAGTAAAATAAACCAATCCCAATTTAGTTCGTTGGTTAAATTTAACTGCTTTAATAAAGATTGCAATTCGAATTGGTTTAAAAATTTCGGTCTTTTCTCTTTTGGTTCTTTACCTTTAATAATAATCTTCCGTGTAGGGTTATTATCGATTAACCCTTCTTCAAGTGCATCCAGAATAGCACCTTTAATTTGATGATGAAAGTCCATTGTTGTTTGTTTTTCATGAGTTAATGCATAACTGTTCAATAATCTTTGATAAGTAGTTCTACTTAGATCACACAAACGTAAGTCCGATGCTAGCTCTACAATTCTCTGATGAGTCATATAATACTTGTCCAAGGTGACTTTCCTCACCGCTCCGACCTTGTATAATTCCACCCATTCTTCGAAGTAATCATGAAACAATTGTGTTTTTCTTTTCCTATTGACCAATAAAAAAACCTCCTAATGTAGTTTGATGATTGCTCATCTATTCTACATATTAGGAGATTTTAAAATATTAAAGAAATTAAATGAACATTTTTTGTAGAAGACCACTTTTCAATAATTGTAGTTGTTCTAGTTTCTTCTGATGAAGAGCGACGGTGTCATCTATAACTTTGAAGATGCATCCGATTTTTTCTTGTTCTTCAATACTTGGAGACGGAATAGGCATTGTCTTAAAAACAGAATCTTTAATTGCAAAACGATCTGCTCGTGCCCCAGAGTCCCCCTGTAATTTCATAAATCGATGCCAAATAGTTGTATCAAAATAATATTCTAAGAATGTTTTATCAATATTATGTGTCCTAAAAATATAGTAAAGTGGAGACATTACCCCAGTTCTTCCTAGTTTATTCCGTTTAATTGGTCCAACTGGTGCATAATTAGAAATTCTTGGATTGTAAACAAAGTCATCTTTTCGAACAACGTAATATCCGTTTAAATTCTTTTTGTTTGATATATCTTTATCAAAAAATTCACGCTGATTAATAATTCCATATTCTGCCGAATTAGTTAAAGTTTCAGTGAATTCATTATTTATATTTTTTTCGGTAACTTTATCAGATATTTCATCTAGCTTACGCTGTTCCCACTCTGCTTGGAAATTTGCAAACCGTATTTCCGGCACGTTTTCCTGATTTTTGGGGAATAATTTCTGCAAAAAGCCTTTCTTCAATTGCTTCAATGTTTCTAATTTTCGCTGATGAAGAGCGATAGTTTTTTCTATACGAAGCAATAAACTTCCAGTTTTAACCTGTTCTTCGTACGAAGGAAATAATGTTGTAAAGTTCATAATATTTTTGACACTGATACCAAAAACTTTCATACCTGTACCTACTCTATATCCATGTCTTCTAAACGTTTGGGTATTTATCAGGTAATACAAATAAATAGAGTCTACTTCTATAGGTCTAATTGCTATTGTGTGGAGACCAGCAACAATTTGAAAAGCCATATCTTCTATTATAATTGATGGTGTAGCTATTCCTTGATAATCTTCAGAAGCATCTGCAAGAATTAAGTCTCCTTTTTGTAGACTTTCATATATGCCATTTTTAATAGTTGGTAAATTTGATTTTCTTGTAATTTTATCAGCTACTTTTGTATGTATGTCACCGTAATGTATATACTTGATTCCAGTCTCCTCTGATGTTTCAACATCTCGCGAAAGTGAGTATGACTTTAGTCTATCAACCATATCTCCAAGCTTACGCTGTTCCCACTCATCTTCGAACCCTTTAAACCTTACCACTGGTGCTTTTTTATCCAAGGAAAACACCTTCCTTAGATTCCATCTTTGTGAGGAAGTTAATAAATTGGTCTAGTTCTTCTTGTGCTTCGGGAGTGGTCGCGGTTAATTCTTGTACCATTTCGATAAGAGCTGCATTGGATTCTTCGATTTGTTTATCAATTTCTTCAAGCTCTTTTGCAACTTCAGCCAATGAGATTGGCTCTTCCTCCTCAAATGTATCTACATAACGAGGAATATTTAAATTAAAATCATTTTCAATTATTTCATCAAAGGATGCTAAGTGAGAGTATTTTTCAATGTCTTTTCTTTGTCTATAAGTATCCAAAATCTTTTGAATATGCTGATCTTCTAGGTTATTTTGATTTTTAGCTTTCGTGAATTCATTAGAGGCATCAATAAACAGAACGTCTTTTGACTCTCTGTTTTTCTTTAGAATAATAACAGTAGTTGGAATACTGGTATTAAAGAAAATATTTGCTGGTAGTCCAATAACAGTGTCAATAGCCCCATTTTCCAATAGAATCTTCCGAATTTTCCCTTCAGAAGCTCCACGGAATAATACTCCATGTGGCAGAACAATTGCCATCACCCCTGTATCTTTCAAATGATAATAACCATGCAATAAAAATGAAAAGTCAGCCTTTGATTTAGGAGCTAGGACACCATATATAGAAAAACGTGGGTCATCTAAAAATCCTTTGTCTGCAGTCCACTTTGCACTATAAGGTGGATTCATTAATACTGCGTCGAAGTTTGTTGGCTCTTCTGTCGGCCAATCTGCATCCAATGTATCACCATTATGAAGATGTTGGTTTGCAACATCTACTCCGTGCAGTATCATATTCATACGAGCCAGGTTATAAGTTGAAGTATTTAACTCTTGACCAAAATAATTGATTGTTCCAGGTTCATTAGAGTATTTTTTAGCATTTAATAAAAGTGATCCTGACCCCATTGCAGCATCATAGACACTAAAGCCTTTTTGGTCCTCTTTTCCCGTTAGAACAATCTGAGTCATCAAAGTAGAAATTGATTGGGGAGTATAGAACTCACCAGCTTTCTTACCTGAATCTGAGGCAAATTGACCGATTAGATACTCATAAGCATCTCCAAGAGCATCCCCTTTATGCGCAATATCTAAGGTAGCCAATTCCTTCATAACTGCAGAAATTGTTTGATTTTGTTTTTGAGCTGAAGCACCTAGCCGTTTGGAATATAAATCAACATCTTCAAATAGGTTTTCAAATAATTCACTACTTTGTTCAATATTCCGGAAGCCTTGTGCTAAGTCTTCTAATTGAAATCTACCTTTATGAATTCTTTGAACAAGCGCAGTAAATGTTAAATTTGGTTCTAAAGCGTAAGAAAAATCATATCTTAATCCTTCAATTAAATCTTCTTTAATTTCCGGGTCATTGAATGCGTCTACATAGATTTGCTGAGCTTCATTTAAATCAGAAACATTTTCCTCTAATAAATCCACCGCATGATAAAGCATTCTATCAGATAAATACTTATAAAAAATAAGCCCTAACAAATAGTTCTTATACTCACTAGCATCCATTTTTGAACGCAAAATATCAGCGCTATTCCATAGCGCTTGGTATAGTGTCTTTGATTGTTTCTCTTCCATAAAATGCTCCTTTAATATTCCTTATTTTTAGTCATATAATTCCTATTATACCTTACGCTTTAATAAAGCGAAAGTAAGCTTTAGATTTTTAAAAAAATGGCTCAGCGATGGCGTGTACGCCTTCATCATTGAGCCATTTTTTCTATCACTTTAATTTCTCTCTCTCAAAAATAAAGCTAATATCTTCCATCCAATCAAGTATCTTTGAATCCCTTCGCTCCATCCCAATACGGTTAAACATCCAGCTGCACATATGCTGTCTCTTACTATCAGTAATCTCTGTTTTCCACATTAGTAAACAAACAAGCGTGCAATCTCTTTGCTCCAATGGCAAACTTCTATTACAATCAATCTCACAATACAAAGCCTTATCATAATTAACTAGGACATATTGTTCATTTAACTCTTGCCACATTGCAGGTAATCTTTCATACCAACATTCATCTAACATGTAGTAGCCGCCTCTATCTTGGTAGCTTAGTAAATGTTCCGTGTAATCTTCATAATCTTTCCTCAAATAATAGTCATCTATTAAATTCGGATCATCCGTATCAAGAATATCAATTATAAAATAATCATTCAGATTGGAAAAACGATCCCCTTTCCACTCATCTTTTAACAATATCAATAATTCATAAAGATAACTATTTCCTGACCACGAATGTTCCCTTTCTTTAAACCCCTGTCCATAATTAAGCGGACTAAAGTGAAACTTCTTACTGACATTATGGATTGAATAATAAAGTCCTGGCATACAAAACACCTCTTCTGTTTTTATTTTACCAACACCTATAACATACGTGTTTTCTGTATTTTCCATTTTAAAAGTTTGTTCCCCTTTACAATTCGAACATATGTTCCTATACTAGAAGTAATATAAAAACTTATCGAAAAGGAGGCGGGTTCTTTATGGATTCAACCGGAGTATTAAAAAGAATGTTTGGTGAATTCGAGTTATCGCGATTAGAAGAATGGAATAAGGATTATGAAGGTATCATTTTTAATACGAATGATTCAAGACTCACAGTAAGAAGTCGATTAGCTAAGAAAACACCCAAAAAGGCGGTATATTTTGTATCTTTCTGGGAAAAAAACGAATCTGGAAATAATGTGGCATTTAAATATGATAATAGTCCTGAATTACTTGCTATAGTCATTATTGACTTAAATAGACAAGGCATTTTTCTTCTAGATAAAGATGTTTGTGTTAAGAGAAACATTTTATCTAATGAAAAACAATCAGGGAAAATGGCTATGAGGTTTTACCCACCTTGGTGTTCACGGCTAAATGCCACCGCTCAGAAAACGCAGGCATGGCAACTAAACTACTTTAAAGATTATTCAAAGTGAGCGCCTAAGGAGGATTGATGGTGATGTTTGATTATTCATTGGAAAGAAGCGAGGATATTCTTTGCATCGATGTAAAATCATTTTTCGCTTCTGTGGAGTGTGTCGACCGGGGCTATCACCCACTCAAAAAACTCTTAGTTGTGATGAGCCATGCTGAAAATGCAGGAGGTTTGGTTTTAGCAGCCTCACCGATGGCAAAAAAAGTACTCGGCATTAGTAACGTCTCTCGTAAATATGAAATTCCGCCCCACCCCGAGTTAGAAATCGTGCCACCCAGAATGAATCGCTACATTGAAAAAAACACAGAAATTAATCATATTTATCGAGAATATGTGAGCGATGAAGATTTGTATATTTACAGCATTGATGAATCGTTTTTATCGATTCGTCCTAGTTTAGAATTATTTAAAACAAATTCGGCCTATGAGCTAGCTAAAATGATTCAACGTCATGTTTATCGACAAACTGGTTTATACGTAACGATCGGAATCGGCGATAATATGCTGCTTGCCAAACTAGCTTTGGACAATGAAGCAAAAAATAATAAAGATTTCATTGCTGAATGGCGATACGAAGACGTACCGAACACCGTTTGGAAAATCAAAGAATTATCCGATATGTGGGGAATTGGCAGACGGACAGAACAAAACTTGATTAATTCAGGAATTTACTCTGTTTATGATTTAGCACACACGAATTTCTATCACTTAAGGCAGACCATGGGAGTTATTGGAGAGCAACTTTATGCGAATGCATGGGGGATTGACCGTAGTAATATCCGGATACGATACAAACCGTTAGAAAAAAGTTACGGAAATTCTCAAGTATTGCCTAAAGATTATACAAATCGGAACGAAATAAAAATCGTTATCCGAGAAATTGCAGAACAAGTCGCAACCAGGATTCGAAAACGACATTGCCAAACTGGCTGTGTGAGCTTGTATATTGGCTACTCGCAATATGAAATTGAACGAGGCTTTTCTCGGCAGATGAAAATTCCTGTTACTTCCAATTCAAAAAAGCTTATTCAATACTGCTTGCAGTTATTTGATAAACATTATGGGGGACAAGCTGTTCGGAATATCGGTATTTCCTATTCAAAACTCTCCTATACGACCGATATTCAATTGGACTTATTTGAAGATCCCGAGCAGCAAATCGCCAACGAGCGTTTGGATTACTTGGTAGATAAAATCAGGAAGAAATATGGATTCAAATCATTAATGCATGCCAGCAGCCTACTGGAAGGCGCAACAGCAATTGATCGCACCAGCTTAGTTGGCGGGCATGCTGGCGGAATGGATGGGATGAAATGACAAAGTATTTAAATGATGAATATCGTGATCGTGGAATGAAAAAATGGGGTGGTTTTTTTTTATCCGAGCACTCTTCCGAACAAGAAATATATGCTCAGAAACAATTAAAGATAAATAGCCAAAAACCTCAGATGGAAACTTACGAGATCGGAAGGATCCTGCAAGAAGCTAAAATTAAGAACAGGAAAATTGCAATTCAACTGGAAGCAGTCGACAGCGAAGGAAATTATTATGATGATGTAATAGGTTTTTTGAAAGGTGCGGATTCCATGGGCATATATGTTGAAAATGAAAAGATTCATTATGATGAAATAAGAAACGTAGAGTTGGTGGACCATATGAAATGGAGTGAATAAGTATAATTATTTCGAGGATTCAACCTCCAAAATTATCGTTAATCATTAATTTTTTATTGAATCTTATTAATTTTAGTCATATAATACATGTAACCAGATTAAGGAGTGATATCTTATGAATATGAAAAGGTTTCAGGTTGTATGTAAAGTAGCTGCTGTCTTATTAAAAATCTTAGCTATTATGGCATTATGCATGGTGGTGTTCGGGCTTTTCTTTATACTTTTCACTAAATCCAATATGTATTTTACTATTGATGTTTCAAGTAGGAGCTTTATTTTCTTTGTAAAAAACCATCCTACTGAGGCAGAAGAAAATTTGGCTGCTCTTATTCTATCTCCTCCACTTTTAATCGTTTCTGCTTATACTTTTTGGAGAGGTAGTTCACTTTTTGAACGATTAATGGATGGAGGCACTCCTTTTTCATTTGATTTTGCACAATCAGTCAAGGGGCTTAGTCTTATTATTATGATGATGGATATTTTAACTCCCTTGCTCTATTCACTCATTTTAACGATTATTATGAAAGCTGGACATTATTTTACATTTGGCTTATCTAGCTATTTTTTTATTGGTCTCCTCCTCTATATTGTAGCAGAGATTTTACATTACGGAGTCAACTTGCAACAGCTATCCGATGAGACTGTTTAAGGAGGTTCGAGAATGCCAATCATTATAAATCTGGACCAAGTCATGGCTGAGAAAAAAGTACTGCTAAAAGATTTGGCTAATGAAATCGGAATCTCCAATGTAAATCTATCAAAGCTCAAAACTGGTAAAGTAGCTGCTATACGTTTTTCAACACTTGAAGCGATTTGTAAAGCCTTGAATTGTCAGCCAGGAGATATTTTGGAATATGTAAACGAAGAAAGTAGGAATCCTCAAAATGAGCATGAAAGATAAATAATATTTTTATTGTAAAATCGATGTCCTATATAGAGGTGATTACATGGAACTATTAAAAAAACAATTTGCAATCGACTTAGGTTGTCCGGTGTCGGCATTTGAGAATAATGAAAATTTGTTCATAACGGCAAATGCTAATAATGATATGCGTTACTGGACCAGAAATAACGGAACAATTATTTGTCATGAGGGACATATTTATTGTCGGACGGATAACAGCGAACTTACCAAAAAATTGCAAGAAACATATCAAACAACGCCTGCCGACTGGTTCACAGAGGTAAAGAATATTAAGAAATTGACAACTATTTTAAGTGAGTTCAATTATGAAATTATCAATGCTTCCCCTTTTTTAATCCCTTGCAAACAATCAGTGGAATTCATGGAAAATGAACATTTTGTGTATTATTCTGAAGAAGAAATAGAACAATTTAAAGGCGATAAACGATTTTCTCAGTCCTTCTGCTTTAGTGAAACTGACCCGGATAAAATAGCCATTGCTTACGTAGAAAATGGCGAGATTTTAGCTATGTCCGGTGCTAATAAGAACGGCCGACATACTTGGGAAATCGGCATTGAAATCATTGGAAATCATCAAGGGAAAGGTTTAGCGACACGATTGGTTAGAGCAATTACTCAAAAGATTATTGAATTGGGCCAGGGTGAGATTCTTCCCATTTATGGCACTCAATTCACCCACACAAAATCAATGAACGTTGCCATTAGAGCTGGCTATAAATTAGGCTGGACAGAGATTATGATTGCATCGTCTTTTACTAGGATATGATTAACATGTTGGGCTATTAATCCCAATATTCCATTATGAAAATCTATACTTTCTAGATTCATCGAAACTGTGATCAGTGTATTCTACTTTTCTAACTAAAGACCTGTTGAGAAATTTTATAAACTTTTTATTTACTTAAAAGGTACTCGCTTCCGTTTGTTTATTCTTACTTTTATTTTAACTATAATCAGATAGATGGTGGAAGAAACGAAACCGAAAAAACCAACATATAAAAGAAACCTTCCTAATGGATAATTCAATGCTAGCTCTTTTTGTACTCTTAATAGTTCTTCGCTGCCTATAGTATCAAAATCTTGAATCGGAATGAGAATTGTCCACAAAAAGTAACCAACAACGATGGCTATGACAGATAGCACCTGACATAAATGCATCCAATTTTTTGCACTTCTATTCATTGTGTAACCTTCTTTCTCTTTTATTTTGGCTGAATTTCATACAAACTATATATTAAAAATGATATTTTTTTCGTAATTATTTTATAAAAATGGTTTACGAAATCATCTGCCTTGATAGGAGAAATAAATCATCCCACCCTGCCATTTCTATATGCAGAGTGGGATGATTATTCTGTTTTTTATCTCTTATACCTTTGAGCTCTCTAAAATACGATCAATTTCAGCTAACTCTTCTGTCGTAAAATCCAGATTATATAATGCCTTTAGATTAGCTTCTAATTGACTAACCCTTGAAGCGCCAATCAACACACTCGAAACGACTGGTTGTCTTAAGTTCCAAGCTAGTGCCATTTCAGCTAAGGTTTGATTGCGTTTTTTAGCCATTTCGTTTAATTTCCGAACAGTATCAAGTGTCGGTTCTACTCGATCTTCTGAAAGAAATGGGCTATCTGTCCGATGAGCTCGAGAGTCTTCTGGAATTCCATTCAAATAGCGATCGGTCAAAAGCCCCTGGGCTAAAGGACTAAAGACAATTGCACCTAATCTTTCCTCTTCCAGTACCTCTGTTAATCCATCCTCAATACTACGATTAAACATATTATAAGCTGGCTGGTGAATGATAAACGGCGTATGCCAATCTTTAAATAATTTCGATATTTTTGCTGTCTCTTCAGGAGAATAGTTAGAAACTCCAATGTAAAGAGCCTTTCCTTGCTTGACCAGTAAATCTAAAGTATGGGCAGTTTCTTCAATTGGTGTATTTGAATCAGGACGGTGATGGTAGAAGATATCAACATAATCTAAGCCCATCCGCTTCAAGCTCTGATCACAACTTGCCACCAAACTTTTCTTTGATCCCCACTCACCGTACGGACCGGGCCACATATAGTAGCCTGCCTTAGACGAAATAATAATTTCATCTCGATAAGCTTTAAAATCTTCTTTAAATAAACGTCCAAAGTTTGTCTCAGCTGAACCTGCAGGTGGACCATAGTTATTTGCCAAATCAAAATGGGTGATACCGTTATCAAAAGCTGTGTGCATAATCTCTCTTTGATTCTCAAGATTATCGACATCTCCAAAATTATGCCAAAAACCTAATGATATTGCCGGAAGTTTTAATCCAGACTTACCCACTTGCCGATACATCATCTTGTCGTAACGTTCTTCGTTTGCTACATACATTGTCATACCCCTTTTCAATTTTAAATGTAAGTGATTTCTTTACCCAGTATAACACTTCAAGTACACTTTAAGTAAAGTAGTATATAACAGAAAGTGGGAAAATAATGAAAGAGACAATTACTTTCACCATAAGTGATGTAAGCAAACAATTTAATCTGCCAGCTTCAACATTGCGCTATTATGAGACGACAGGCCTTCTGTCACATGTCAAAAGAAATGGAAAACATCGTGTTTATAGTCAGGCACATATTAATCGTCTAGACGCAATCCAGTGTTTCAAGCAGACGGGCATGTCTATTAAACAGATTGAAGCCTTCTTTTATCACGAAGATGTGACCCAAAATTACGAGACTTTGATTGACTTGCTGACAGAACAAAGCAACCACATTGAAGCACAAATACAATTATTCAAAGAAAACCAACAACATATTGAAAAAAAGTTGAATTTTTATCAGAAGAAAAAAATTTCCTTTGAATTAGGCCAAACGCCTCCTTCTTGGGATGAACTTGATTGATTAAGCTCAATTTTTTGAATTGCTTCAAATGAATACTTTTGAGAAAAATTGCTCGTTTCAGCTCGAACGTTTTATTTTTAGAAGTGTTGATATCTCTCTTCCATACCATTAAACCCATCTTACTCCATACGTCCTTCATATTTCTTCTCAAACAAAGGGCTGACAGATTTATTTTCATAAACTCGTTTAATTGCATCAGCTAATAGTTCTGAGACAGTCACTTGGACCACCTTATCAAATTGTTTTTCTTCTGGTAAGTAAATCGAATCGGTCACAATAATCTTCTTGATTGGTGATTCTTCTAGACATTTAATCGATGGACCAGAAAAAACGGCGTGTGTCGCGGCTGCATACACATCTGTGGCACCATTTTCTACTAGTTCTTGCGCAGCGGATGTAATAGTTTCGGCTGTATCAATTAAATCGTCAATCAAAATACAGGTTTTTCCGGCCACATCTCCTATGATGTTCACTATATTAGAATCGTCAGCTTCTATCCATCTTTTATCTATAATTGCTATGGGAGTTATTAAATATTCAGCCATTTTTCGTGCACGACTTACCGCACTGTGATTAGTAGCCACGACTACTATCTCTTCTCCAACGATTTTTCGTTCAATGAAATAATCCGCAAGCAAAGAACCGCCCAATAAGTGGTCAACAGGAATATCAAAGAACCCTTGAATTTGGACCGCATGCAAATCTAATGCGATTACCCGAGCTGCTCCTGCTGTCTCCAACAAGTTTGCGACAAGCTTGGCAGTAATCGGTTCTCGGGGAAGAGCTTTCCGATCTTGGCGAGCATATCCATAATAAGGTATCACGACATTTACAGTTTGCGCACTCGCCCGTTTCAACGCATCAATCATGATGAGCGTCTCCATTACATGTACATCTACTGGAGTTGAAGTAGATTGAATCAGATAGACATGTGCTCCTCGAATACTTTCATCGATATCGATACGAGTTTCTCCATCACTAAAC
Organism: Jeotgalibaca ciconiae; assembly: GCF_003955755.1. NCBI lineage: Bacteria > Bacillati > Bacillota > Bacilli > Lactobacillales > Carnobacteriaceae > Jeotgalibaca > Jeotgalibaca ciconiae. The sequence continues at coordinate 36,200 of NZ_CP034465.1, forward strand.
CGTGATACGGTCGCTTTTCCCAGTTCCATTCCTAAAGAACCAGCGATTTTTTCCGCCAAAAGACGATTCGAATTAAGTGCAAATATTCTAAAATTTGGTTTTGCTTTTTTATCCAATATGATATCCTCCTTTTAAATGTTTTTTAACCATACTTCTTATCCGTATTATGTATAAATAGTTTAACACATTCAAAGGAATACTCATCACTTTTGTTCTATGATCGCGAAATAAAAAGAACCATTTTCTCTATAATTGGAGAATAAACCCGAAAGATACCCAACACCGCTTGCATCATGAATATATTAAGACAACTATGGATATTTACTCCCATTTATCAGATAAGAGAGAAAATTCGGCCATAGATGCCTTAAACTCATTCTCATCTACTGTGCCAAGATTGGTAGTTAGAAAAGCGGACAAGTCCGCCTTGGCCTATGAAAAAATAGGAAATTTGACCCTGAATGAGCAGCGAAGCGCGCAATGGGGCAAATTTATCTTTTTTTCACTAGGTCTGGACTTGGGAGCTAGACATTGATGGCTGAACTTATAATCCCCTAATCGATAAAAAACGAAAAGAAGCCAGGAACATTGTTATATCAACGTTCCTAGCTTCTTTAGGGCTTTACCCCACACTGCCTTCCATCTCATAAGCAATCAGCCTATTCAGCTCCACCGCATACTCCATTGGAAGTTCTTTGGTAAATGGTTCTACAAATCCCATGACAATCATTTCGGTCGCTTCTAATTCAGTTAGTCCGCGACTCATTAGATAATACAATTGTTCTTCTGAGATTTTTGATACTTTTGCTTCGTGTTCGAGTGCTACATTTCCGTTATGGATTTCGTTGTATGGAATCGTGTCGGAAGTGGATAAATCATCCATGATAATCGTATCACATTCAATATGTGAGATGGATCCTTCTGATTTCTTCCCGAAACGTACTTGTCCACGGTAATTTACTGCGCCGCCATCTTTTGCGATTGATTTTGATACAATCGAGCTGGATGTGTTTGGCGCGTTGTGTAGCATTTTCGCTCCTGTGTCTTGTACTTGGCCCGCACCAGCGAACGCTACAGAAAGCATGGTACCTCTCGCGCCGCGTCCGTTTAAGTATACGCTTGGATATTTCATGGTTGTGTGAGCACCTAAGTTCCCATCAATCCATTCCATTGTCGCATTTTCGTAGGCGTGTGCGCGTTTTGTTACTAGGTTGTAAACGTTATTCGACCAATTTTGAATGGTTGTGTAACGGCAGTAAGCGTCTTTTTTGACAACAATCTCTACAATTGCTGCATGAAGACTGCTTTCCGAATAGGTTGGTGCTGTACATCCTTCTACATAGTGAATGCTTGCGCCTTCGTCTACAACAATCAATGTCCGTTCAAATTGACCGGAACCTTCGTTGTTCATACGGAAATAAGTTTGAAGTGGTACTTCACATTTTACGCCTTTTGGTACATAGATGAAGGTTCCACCTGACCAAACAGCTGAGTTTAATGCTGCTTCAAAATTGTCTGTTGGTGGTACAACTGTTCCAAAATGTTCTTTAAAGATTTCTGGATATTCTTTCAAAGCCGTATCCGTATCCGTAAAGACAATTCCTAACTTCTCGAACTCTTCTTTCATGCTATGGTATACAGCTTCTGATTCATATTGAACCGTTGTTCCAGCTAAGTAAGCACGTTCTGCTTCTGGAATCCCAATACGTTCAAAGGTGTCTTTTATTTCTTGAGGAACGTCATCCCAAGTACGAGCAACACGATCCGTTGCTGTTTGGTAATAAGTGATGTCATCGAAATCAAGGGCAGATAAATCCGGTCCCCAATCTGGAAGTCCTTTTTTCCGATAAACTTCCAGTGCTTTCAAACGATAATCCAGCACCCATTGGGGTTCATCTTTCTTTTTCGAAATTTCGCGAACGATTTCCTCTGAAAGTCCTTTTCCAGTTGAATAAATAATTTCTGCATCGTCAGAGAATCCAAATTTGTAATCCTCTACTACAGGTACTTCACTCATGTCTATTCCTCCTTCTTTCTTCACTCGTTATTCAATAATAGTTGTTCTAATGCTTTCCAGGATAGAGTTGCACATTTGATTCGAGCAGGAAACTTCGAAACACCGCCCAACACTTCGGCATCTCCTAAGTGAGATTCGTCGGTTTCTAATTTTCCTTGAACCAGCAACAAGAACTCTTCAATCATTTGTTTCGCTTCTTCAATCGTTTTTCCTTTGATCTGTTCAGTCATCATACTGCCACTTGCAGTACTGATGGAACAGCCATGGCCAGAAAACTTTACGTCTTCAATCCGGTCATCTTTTAATTGGAGATGAAGTTGAATGACATCTCCACATGTTGGATTATTCAGTTCAATCATCCCGGTTGCTTGTTCCAGTTCTCCGAAGTTACGGGGATGGGAAGAATGATCTAGGATGACATGTCGGTATAGGTTTTCTAATCTAGATAAAGCCATTATTGAAAAACTCCTTTATTTTCTTCAGCGAAACAACGAACTGGTCGACATCTTCTTTTGAATTATAAAAATAAAAGCTAGCACGAGCCGTCGCTGGGGTATCTAAGTATCGCATCAACGGTTGCGCACAGTGGTGACCAGCACGAATGGCGATTCCTTCCATATCAAAAGCAGTGGCCAAATCATGCGGATGCACGCCGTCTAAATTGAATGTAACAATTCCAGTACGCTTTGTATGATCAGTTGGTCCGTAAATACTAAGACCTTCTATGTCGGACAATTGCGGCATTAAATGAGCCATTAGCTTCTGTTCGTGGCGTTCGATTTCATCCATTCCTATGGCTTGCAAGTACTCAATAGCAGCTTTTAAGCCGATTGCCCCTGCAATATTGGGTGTACCTGCTTCGAATTTCCAAGGAAGTTCTGTCCAAGTGGATGTCTCGTCATAGACGAAATCAATCATCTCTCCGCCATATTCAACAGGTTCCATTCGTTCCAGGAGTGCCTGTTTGCCATATAATACACCAATTCCAGTTGGTCCGCACATTTTATGCCCACTGAAAGCAAAGAAATCTGCATTCAGGGCTTGGACATCTACCTTTGTGTGTGGCACGCTCTGGGCTCCGTCCACCACGATATAGCCGCCAACTTGATGGATCAGTTCCGCTAGCCGAGGAATCGAATGGATGGATCCCATCACATTAGAAGCATGGCAAAGTGCCAGAATTTTCCCTTTTTCAGAAATTATTTCTTTTGCTTTCTCCATATCAACCACTGCGTCTTCTGTCAACGGCAGATACTTTAATGTCGCTCGTTTGCGAAATGCCAGTTGCTGCCAAGGAACGATGTTAGAATGATGTTCCATCGGTGTGATGTAGATCTCATCTCCCTCTTCAACAACTAAATCACCAAAGCCTTTTGCAACCCAATTGAGTGCAGTGGTCGTTCCTCTTGTAAAAAGGACTTCTTTTGTAGACGAAGCGTTGATGAACGCACGAACCGTTTCCCGGCTTTCTTCGTAACTGCGCGTTGCGCGCTCTGCCAGCGTGTGGACACCACGATGCACATTCGCGTTATCATGGAAATAATAATCTTGAACAGCCTGCAATACTTGCTTGGGCTTTTGTGTTGTTGCAGCATTGTCTAAGTAGATTAGTGGTTCATCATTTACGGTTTGTTTCAAAATAGGAAAATCTTCTTTTATTTTTAGAGAATCGAACACTGCAATCAGTCCTTATTTGTTTCTTGTCAATTTCTTGTCAATCACTTCAATTAATTCATCTCGGATAGCTTTCAATGGAATGGCCGCAATTACGGTTCCTAAGAATCCACGAATAACCAAACGTTCTGCTTCTTCTGTTGGAATTCCGCGACTAAGTAGATAGAACATTTCTTCTGGATCTACCCGTCCTACGCTGGCCGCATGTCCTGCGGTTACTTCATTTTCGTCAATCAAAAGAATCGGGTTCGCATCACCACGAGCTTGGTCGGATAACATCAACACACGACTTTCTTGCTGTGCGTCTGCTCCTTTTGCTCCTTTGATGATATGACCAATTCCGTTAAAAGTTAAGGTAGAACGATCTAAAATAACGCCATGTTGCAAAATATGTCCGATGGAATGTTGTCCATAATTGGTTACACGCGTATCGATTCCTTGGATTTGTCTATTCGTTGACACCGCAACAGCTTTAATTTCACTGTGAGAGCCGTCTCCCATTAAATCTGAATCAAAGTCACAGATAACATTTCCGTTATTCATGACACCGATTGCCCATTCAATGGATGAGTCTTTTCCAAGATGTCCGCGTCGATTAATATAAGCACTTGTTTTCTCACCTAAATGGTCAACAGCAGAGAACTTCACTTGTGCCCCTGTCTTTGTTACCACTTCAACCACAATATTTGCTGTATTGGCTTTTGTTCCTTCTGTTTCAAATTTCTCAACGTAGGTAACGGAACTATTCACATCGGCTACAATTAAAACATGCTTCGCGAATGTTTCTTCTACATGACTGTTTTGAATAAATAGAGTTTCTAATGGCTCTTTTATATGAACATTTTTAGGAACATATAAGAACACACCACTGTTTAAGTAAGCGGCATGATAAGCTGTTAAGTTATTCTCGTCTGCTTTTACAGCAAGTTTCATAAAATATTTTCCAACTAATTCCGGATGGTCTTTCATTGCTGTAAACAAATCGGTAAAAATAACGCCTTGATCAACCAATTCTTGTGGTAATTGTTCTAGTAACGTTACTTTTCCATATTGAACAATTTTTCCGTTGTCGCCCGTTCCATATTGGTGTTGCTGACTATTTATCAACTCTTCCCCGTATTCGGTATCAATCTTCTCGTCCAGTAGCGGCCAACGATGAAAGTTCACTTTTTCAATAGTTGGAAAAGGAAGTTCATCGATTTTCGCAGCCATTTGCATACGAAGTTCATTCATCCAAGTAGGCTCTTCTTGGAAAGCCGAGAAGGTTTGAATGTTTTTCAACTTTTCGTCTTTCATTCCATCTTCCTCCTACTCTTCTTCTTCGATTATAATATCAAGACCCAATTCATCACGAATTCCGCGGTAGCCCTCTGCTTCCAATCGTTTCGCTAGATTTGCATCTCCAGATTTAACTACTCTTCCGTCCATCATAATATGAACAAAGGTTGGTTCGATGTAATTCAATAGACGTTGATAGTGGGTAATCATCAAGACACCGAAGCTGTCGCCAAGCATGGAATTGATTCCTTTTGAAACAACTTTAAGGGCATCAATATCAAGTCCAGAGTCAATTTCATCTAATAGGGCAAATTTTGGTTCAATCATCATTAATTGAAGAATCTCGTTACGTTTCTTTTCTCCGCCTGAGAAACCTTCATTTAAATAACGCTCAGCCATTTCTTCCGGCATATTCAATGTTTCCATATGCTTATCTAGTTTTTTTATAAAATCCATTACAGAGATTTTATTATCTTCTTCTCTAGTTGCATTGATGGCAGCACGCATAAATTCAGCATTCGTAATCCCTGTGATTTCACTCGGATACTGCATAGCAAGGAACAGCCCCGCACGTGCGCGTTCATCTACTTCCATCTCCAAAACATCTTCTCCATCAAGTAGAATTTCTCCTTCTGTAATGGTATAGCTTGGATGCCCCATAATGGATTGAGCTAAAGTTGATTTACCTGTACCGTTAGGCCCCATGATAGCATGGATTTCTCCGGTGTTCATTACCAAATTAACACCTTTTAATATTTCTTTATCTTCAATTGAAACATGTAAATTTTTTATTTCTAAAGTAGACATGAACGCTTCCCTCTCCTTCTGATTCTTTGCAGCAATTCTCATTTTTTTATAATTGCATTATAATCATTCTAAACTAATTGAGAATGAATCGCAATAACTTCTGCTGAAAGTCCTGTTTGATTAATGACTTTTTTGTGCATTTTATAATGATTCTAGTTTACATTTTTTATTCATTCCTTTTCAAATATTTTTTTTGTGGCATAATAGGATAGATTAATCTTTAAAGGAGATGAACAATATGAAACCAGTTATTGGAATATCTGGTAACCAATTGCTAAAAGCAATCAGTGCCTTTGAAGGTACTTCTGTTTCTTATACACCTCAAAATTTTGTGAATGGTGTTCAACAGGCAGGTGCAGCACCCTTAATTCTTCCAGTGGGTTCTGAAGAGGCAGCGAGAACTTATGTTGGCTTGATCGATGCTTTGATTTTAACAGGCGGACACGATGTCAATCCTATGCGATATAATGAATCACCTCATAAACGATTACAAGCAATTTTCCCACAACGTGATACCTTTGATTTAGCGCTATTAGATGCTGCTATCAAAAAAGGAATTCCAGTTCTAGGTGTTTGTCGCGGTATGCAAATCGTCAACGTTTATTATGGCGGCAGTCTTTATCAAGACATTGATTCTCAACTTGGTGATCAAGTCTTACAACATATCCAAAAATCTTCTTTTGATATCCCTATCCATAAAATTTCGGTTGAAAAAGAAAGCTACCTGCATCAAATTACGGGTAAAGAAATGATGGTTAATTCTTTCCACCATCAAGCAATCAAGGTTGTAGGAAAAGGATTGAATGTTGTAGCAAAAAGTCCAGATGGTATTATTGAAGCAGTTGAAGCAAAAGACGCAGACGTTTTAGCAATTCAATGGCACCCAGAAACAATGTTACAAAATGATCAAGTCAGTAAAAATTTCTTCATTGACTTAGTAAAACGCGCGCAAAATAACTAAGAGAGCCTCGGATCATCGGTCCGAGGTCTTCTTAGCTACTTTAAAATTGATTTCGGAAGTTCCATTCGCATGGTTACGTTAGGGTTCACTACTTGGCAAGCAACCAGTCTTCCAGCCAATGTTAATAACATGCCTGCCTGGTTAAGCGTTACTGTTGATTTTTGGGTAATGACTTCTGTCATATTTAAAATTGCAACATCACTTGCTTCCTCCATGTTCTCTCTGGAGCCGATGGTTACCCACAGATCCTCTGTTTCTACTAAAGGCAGCGGTAAAGGAAAGTCTTTTACTACTTCAACCGTGACATCTACTTCTCCCGCAATTTCTAAGCCGGAGCCCATAATCTTGCCATCTCCCATTGTCGCATGAAGGTCTCCTAATGCCAATAGCGCTCCCTTTACGTTTACGGGTAAGTACAGGATACTGCCTTCTGCAATACGACTTGTATCCATATTCCCGCCGTGGTCACCGGGAGTACCTGTGTTTACTGCTTCTCCTGCGGGCGCAGTTCCGATTACACCGATCATTTTTTTTAGCGGAATCTTGATCCCATGATAATCCACGCCCTCTTCTGTTACTTTGCAAATAATTGTCTCTTCTTTTTTTATATGATCAGCTAGTCTGCCTAAACCAGGTGCAGTCACTACCGCTCCCTGTTCGGCTAATCGAATTTGATTGATTGTGACTTTTAAAGTATCACCCACTTCGGCTCCATTTACATAAAGTGGTCCAGTTGCTGGATTCACTTTGGAAAAATCGATTGAGCTAACTAAGTCCTCACTCGATAAAACGGTATTTGAAAAACAATCCAATGTTTCAAACGTAACTCTTGCCCCACTGTCAACTGACAGTACTGCTTCATTTTCTGCATCCATATTAAAAATAATATTTTCGCTCAATATTTTCAACTTACTTCCCCCTGCCTATGTTGTATTGTTATCCTCTATTATGATGGGAAACAAAAAAGAAGTCAAAGCCATGCAGTTTCTCTCTTCTAAACTATTTTCAATAGAACTTTATATAAAAAGCCTTCAATCATTGAATCCAATGACTGAAAGCTTTATTTCCATTATTCTAAACCAGATTCATTTTCTAAAGATGCGTATACCTCTTCATCTACACTGGTCATTTTAACAATCCATGTTTCAGTACGATCCATACTATTTAAGCGAGATGGTTCGTCTGACAATACTTCGTTCACTTCTGAAATGATTCCAGAAAGAGGAGCTGGTAATTCGGTTACGGCTTTTGCTGCTTCTACTCCAATTAAAACATCATCTTTACTGATTTCTCCAGTAGTCGGCAAGTTTATAAAACTTACTTCTCCTAAATCATCTTGTCCTTTATCGGACAGGCCAATCAACACATAATTATCTGCTTTTTCTATCCAGAAACCATCCATACTATATTTTAATTCAGCCATTTCTTTCTCCTCCTACTATGCCCAGCTTTCGCTATAGCGATCTTCATCAAATCCTGCTGTAACTTTTTGGCCATTCGTTAAAAACGGACGTCGAATCAGCATGCCATCTTTAACGAGATAGTCCACCGCTTCTTCTACTGTAAGCTTGTCCAATATATCTTTCAAAGCTAGTTCCTTATATAAGTTTCCACTTGTATTGAATAGCCGTCTGCGAGGAAGAATCTCATTCTCTAAGGTTGCCAGAAGCAATTCTCTGTCAGGAGTTTCTTCCTTAATATTTTTCCACTCATAAGATATTTGACGATCTTTTAACCATTTTTCCGCTTTTTTACACGTAGAACACGTAGGGTGTCCGTAAAACAATAGCATATCCATACCTCCATTTACCTTACCATTATATACTATAATGTTCTGCTTCATCTGAAAACATATAACTCTTATAATGATACCGCATTGACATAACAAGTCCAATCCCCATCATATTTCCCAACAAAGATGAACCTCCTTGAGATATAAACGGCAATGGGATTCCTGTTAAAGGAAGAAGACCGATCGACATTCCAATATTTTCTAAAACGTGGAACAAAATCATCATAATAACACCGGTTGTCATGTATGCGTAAAACTCATTCTTCGTATCAAAACAAATACGGACCATTTGATAAATCAGCAAGAAATACACTAATATTAAGAAACAACCTCCAATGAAGCCAAAATTCTCTCCGATTGTCGCAAATATCATATCTGATTCTCGTACTGGTACATATACTTCTGAAACACCGATTCCTTTTCCAAATAATCTACCAGATCCGATTGCTTTCATACTTTGAGCAAGCTGAAAGGCATCTCCTCGACTGTCAGAAAAAGGATCTAACCAAGAATCGATTCTGGCAAACTGGTAAGGTTTGAAACCAACTGTCAGTAATAATTCACGGTTATAAACAACTAGTACAATTAATAAAGCACCAAGCGTCCCGATTATCACAAAAACAGGAAGCAGTATCTTCCAAGAAACACCTGACATGAGCGTCATTCCAATAATAATAGCTAAATATACCAGAACTGTTCCCAAATCATTTTGAATCAAGATTAAAAACAGGACCGGAAACGACCAAGCAGCTATTTTTAGCAGTAAAAGCCAATCTGTTTTTACTGAACGCTCCTCTGTCTCCATATTATGCTTTGTAATCACGCGTCCCAACATCATGATCAGTGATATTTTCACTACTTCAGATGGTTGAACAGTTACTGGTCCAAAAGCAAACCAACTTTTTGCACCTTGTGAAGCATATAGTTCTCGATCATAAAAAATTAAAACAAGAATTAATAAAATAATTCCTAAAAAATAAGCAACTGGTGCAAGTTTCCATAATTGCTCTGAGTCAAAATTCATCATAATAATTACGACTATTGTTCCCAATGCATACCAAGCAATGTGCATGATGACAGGCTTCAAGGAGGGCGTACTGCTCATTAAATACATGGTTGAATATAAGGTCACGACACTGATAATTGCTAAAAGCAAAACCGATAAAATAATTCCATAATCGATTTTAGATACATCAGGTTTTGAATTTGTCTGTTGATTTCTCATGAATGTTTCCTTTCTTTCTATATCCGAACTTCATTAAGTTATTATATAGATAAATGCAAATAAAATAAAGGTAAGAATCGGTAAAGCCTCTTCTTACCTTTATTTTTATAGGTTTCTTTATCTTCCCCAATCAGAGTAATCCTCTTGTCCAGGTAAATGATCCATTTTAATTTTGGCGTTTTCTTTTAATAAGGATTTCTGTAAAATCTGTTTGGTTGCAAGATATTTTTGCGCCTGCTCAGAATAGACAACAGATAAATAGGTTTCCCCTTCATCAATGACAATTTTATTTTCATGCGTATAGTCATAGATAATCACATTCAAAATCCCGCCAAGGATAAAAACATTTCCGATTAAATACAACCACAGCATCAGCACAATGAATACTCCAATTGCACCATTTCCAATTGCCTGTCCTCCAGCAAAGCTAATATATAAAGAGAATAATTGGGATACTAATAAAAACCCAATTGTAGCCAATATTGCTCCTGGTATTGCATATTTAAATTCCCATTTTACGTTTGGAACCATGTAATAAACAAACGACATAATAACAACTAATACAACAAGTGCCACAATCCAGCGGAAGTATTCAAAGGTGGAGATAACAGAGACGATATCAAAAGGAATAAAATTTTCAATCAGATTCAATATCTCTCTACCAAATACAAAGATGAATGATACTGCACCGATTAAAACCACAAACAGTAAGGTAATCAAGAATGAGAAAATTCGAGTAATAATAAAATTTTTACGTTCTTCTACACCATAAACTTGGTTCAATACTCGTTGAAAAATGGTAAATGCTTTGGAGGCGGGCCAAATGGAAATCAACAAACCGATTGACACAACGCCGCCGCTGCCTCCAGTAAGGTAATCTTCCAAAATCGGCAACAAGACCGTTCCAACTTCAGCGGGAACTCCCATCTCAACATATTCCAATACTTGTTCAGCCGGGATAGGCAGCAAGGGAATGATATTTCCTAATGCGAGCAATATAGGAAATAGCGCTAAAAGAATATAATAAGCAAGTTCTGCAGACTGTCTTCCCATTTCTGCACGCTTAAACTGCTTCATTGCAATAGTGATGGCTTTTCTAACATCAAATTTTTGTTTTTCTTTTGAAATGGCAGCCACGATTTTCACGACCTTTTATTTTAGTTACCTTTATCTTATCAGAGCACATGGCTCTACGTAAAATGAAAAGACCGATTCATCGAGAATCGGCCTTTATTTCTTGAAAGGCTATTAGTTTTTCTATTTTCATTATTTAAGATTATCAAAGCTTGCTCCGCCTATACGTTTACGTCGAAAATCCAGCCTTCTGGGCCTTCTTTATCACCGAATTGAATAGCCGTCAATGTTTCATATAATTTTTGGGTAATTGGTCCAACTTCTGTTTCTGAGTAAAAGACATGGAAGTCGTCTTTTGTCTGAATACCACCAATCGGCGAAATAACTGCAGCAGTCCCGCAAGCTCCCGCTTCCTTAAATTCATCTAATTTGTCTACGTAGACATCTCGTTCTTCCACTTTCAGACCAAGATAATGTTCTGCTAAGTGTAATAAAGAATACTTCGTGATGCTTGGCAAAATAGATGGTGAATCCGGTGTTACAAATACATCGTCATGGGTAATAGCGTAGAAGTTCGCTGAACCAACTTCTTCAATTTTTGTATGAGTAGCTGGATCTAAGTAAATACAGTCACTAAAGTGACGATCCGTTGCTAGTTTTCCTGGCAATAAACTAGCTGCATAGTTTCCGCCAACTTTTGCGGCACCTGTTCCATGAGGCGCTGCACGATCATAATCCGAAACCACAAAATTCGTAGGAGCAAGACCCCCTTTAAAGTAAGGGCCGACTGGCATAACAAAAATTGAAAAAATATACTCTGGGGCAGGTTTAACGCCAATATTATCGCCAACACCGATCAGATAAGGGCGAATATAAAGCGTACTTCCAGATTCGTAAGGAGGAACCCATGCTTCGTTTGCACGAACAACCTGTTTTACAGCATCAACAAATCGTTCCACCGGAAAAGCAGGCATCATCAGGCGTTCACAACTTTTTTCCATACGTTTCGCATTTTCGTCTGGACGGAACAGCTGAATTCTTCCATCCTTCGTACGGTAAGCTTTTAATCCTTCAAAGCATGATTGTCCATAGTGCAAGGCAGTAGAACCTTCACTAATTGTTACGGTGTTTTCTGTAACCAATTTTCCTTCATCCCACGAGCCTTCTTTCCAATGGGATATAAAACGATAATCAGTTTTCATATAAGAAAATCCAAGATTTTTCCAATCTAAATCTACTAATTCTTTCTTTTCAGTCATCATTTCTCTTCCTCCTAATGTATCCTCTTAATAGCATTTTGTGTAAAAAATAAAAGATGGACTGCTTGTAAAAGCGGGCCCATCTTACAACAAGAGCCCTTATTCAACAAGAATAGGACTCTAATTTTTGTAATATTACAAAAAAGAATCCTATGGCTCAATATTCACAATAATGACAGAGAAAGATACCAATTGACTTTTACATGGTTTGTTTCGAGTATTCATTGCCATTCCATTAGAATTCATCATAAATGGTACCTCCCTTCTATCATCTATTCCGTTATCGATTATGTTGCTATTCTATATTTTCGATAAGAATAAGTCAACCTTTTTCTAATTAATATTTAATAAAAAACAATTCTTAACGATTTCGGACCCGTTTGGACCAAAAACCACCGTGAATATATTTAGGATCGGAGGAATAGATAAAAGCTTTCTCGTCAACTTCTAGAACTTTGTTTATCAAATCTCTTTCATTTTTACGAGTTGAAAGAACGTGGAGCATCTTTCTTTCGCCATCTTTTCCATAAGCATTTACGATTGTAACACCATATCCCGCTTCGCGTAATTTCTGTGTCATAGAAGTTGTCGGATCCGATGTCATGACCGTCACCATTGTATAACCGAGTGCTAACCAATCTTCTATTTTAATTCCCAAACCAATTCCAACCCCATAGCCAATGGCATAGGCTGCCAGATTCAATGGATTATCAAGACTGCTCATCACGATACTCAAACCTGTCACATAAATAACGATTTCTACCATACTTAACAAGGGGGCTAAAATCCGGTACCCTTTCATTGTCAGCATGAAACGAATGGTACTCAAAGTGACATAAACAAAACTAATCATAAAAATTTTGACAATTAAACTAAAATCCATACTTCACCCCTACATTAAATCTGCAGCTAATATTTTTATTGGTTTGCTGGGAAATCCACATACTCATTTGTAATAATATCTAATTCTTGAACGTTTCCAGTCTCATCGTCATATTTGAAGAAGCCTCTTGAACTCGATACCTCTTCGCCGTTTTCACGAATATTGATCGTAACAATTTGTTCCTCAACACCATCGATGATATAGAGATATTCTTCTCCTTCTTCAAGGCCTGTTAGTTCAGTCAGCTTTTCTTTTGCTCTTTCAATCTTTGCTGCTTCATCTTGGTTCAACTCTGTACGCGATTCTTCATCCACAATGGATTCGGATTCCTCAACTGAACTTGAATCAACGTTTTCTTGTGTTTCAGTAGATTCACTGGACTGCGATTCAATAGTAGATTCTACTGTCTCTGTCGTTTCTGAATTACTTTCAATTACACCAGAATCATTGTCCAGCGTACCTCCACAAGCTGCCAGTAATAATGAAGCTCCGATTACGAACGTAAATTTTTTTAATTGATCCATATTTTCCCTGCTTTCTTTTTCATCACTATTTTCATTATACTATTTCATAACCACTTCATGCTACCGTTTAATTTATTCCATAATCTTCTCTTCGCATATCAAACTCCGAAACATGCGCAGGACCACGCATAATTTCTCGAACAATATTTAACACGCCCTCTTCATTTCCTTTGATTTTCCAACGAACCAATTGAATGGTTTCCCCTTCCAACTCAATGGCAGTAATAATGGTTGGATACACACAACAGCCAAGGTTAAAGTAAGGCAAAGCATCTTTTTTTGGAAATTTAAAACGATGGGTATGTCCACAAATCAGCATCATTTTATTTTCTTCAATCCATTTAGAATAATTTTTTTCAATTTTATGCCGGCGATAAATATTTTTTACCGGACTAACCGGATTTCGGATTCCAAAAGCATGCAGGAAACGCCAGAAATATTTCAAGGACAACATTGTAAAAATCCACAGTTGATCATTTGGAGCGTCCCCCTGATGTCCATGAACCGTCAGAATTTCTTGCCCAGTTTCAGGATGTTTGAGAACTAATGCTTCAATCGGCTCGATTCCCTTTAAGAAATCAAAAAAAGTTTCCGAATACTCATCATAGTTTGTATAGTAATGCTCCTCGACATAGGATTTGTTTTTTATATAAATATTATGGTTTCCATACATCATAATAAATCGGTCATCATCATAAAACTTCTTTATCGTTGAAAAAACTTCTGGATGAGCATTTTTAATCAATTTAGCATCTTGGTATTCCCACAGCTCATCACCATCACCAGCTTCTACGTAAGTAAAGCCGTTCTTATAGTAATAATCAATTGCATGCTGAAAAATATTCCTATTGCGAGTAAATTCATCCGACATACTGCCATCCCCACGATGGTGGTCACTAATAAACACATATTTGGTTGTTTTATCGAACTTTTCTACCCTTGCAGTCTTGTAAGCACCTGTTAATCGTTGCTTCGTAAACATATTTTTTCACTCCCTATTCGTTTTCTTACGTTTTTGAGCAAAAAATAACGTTGATACTTATAGTATACTGGAATAAGTAAGAAATTTAAAACAACTCGAAAATGCATGAGGGAAAAAACAAACTAAAGCAATGACATGATGCGCCATCTAACACCTTTTAAAAACGATGAGAACCTACTATGAAATAGGCAGATTTCAACTATCATACTAACGAGAAGCATAGTAGGATTATAGAAAAGGAGGCAGTCCCGCCTTGGAAGCTAGGACATCGATGGTAAAAAACTTATACTGCTCTACTAAGAAAAGCGGACAAGTCCGCCTTGGCCTATGAAAAAATAGGAAATTTGACCCTGGATGAGCAGCGAAGCGCGCAATGGGGCAAATTTATCTTTTTTTCACTAGGTCAGGACTTGGGAGCTAGACATTGATGGCTGAACTTATAATCCCCTAGTCTATAAGAAAAGCGGACAAGTCCGCCTTGGCCTATGAAAAAATAGGAAATTTGACCCTGAATGAGCAGCGGAGCGCGCAATGGGGTAAATTTATCTTTTTTTCACTAGGTCAGGACTTGGGAGCTAGACATTGATGGCTGAACTTATAATCCCCTAGTCTATAAAAAAACAAGAACCCCCTATAAACGTTGATATACAGACGTTTATAAGGGGTTCTATTTTCCTCTATTTTAACTAACTTTTAGCTATAAATGGAGATGGCGGGAATCGAACCCGCGTCCAAGCATATCGGCACTTCCAAGTCTACGCTCATAGTCAAACCATTTAGGATTCGCCGTGTGCTAGCCGTTCGACGGGCATCACACAAAGCTAACCTGATTAATCTCTTCCGATTCCTCCAGGTGGAAAGTCACGGTGTAGTCCACTGAATTTGAGACCCTTGCTTGAGTACATGGACGATACCAAGAGGATCTTAGCTAGCTGTTTTTACGCAGCGAAAGCTAAAGTGTTATTGTTTGTTTTGTCAGTTATATTTAACTGGAACGTTTTTACGTAGCCGTAACCTACGGAGCGCATCAAAAGCTCGACCTATACCTGTCGAATCCGTAACATCCCCTCGATAAAAAAATAAGGGATGCTCTTATTGAGCACCCTTAATTATACACGTTTTTCATTTTTTGTCAAATATATCATCATTCTGCCACAATCTACTGCTTATTCTTTTATAGGTATTTCATCATCAGTATCTTTGTCGCTTGGAAGAATTTTATGCGTTTCCGGTTCTTCATCTGGACCTGGGGTATGATCAGGCGCAAAGTGGGCGATACTATTAAACTTCTCCAAATGATAAAAGCCATCGTAGTAGCTGACAACTGATATACTTGCATTATCTAAATGACGATCGATTTGAAAATCAGGAATCAATGCATGGATCATATTTCGAATGGTCATACCATGCGATACTATTAAAATGTTTTGTCCGGTATCACGATGTTTATCAATTAACTTGATTAACCCTCTCTCTACCCGCAGCCAAAACATTAAATAATCTTCCGCTTCGTTATAAGGATCCATTTTGCGCAAGCCATTTAATTCTTTCATAACAGAAGTGCTGTCTGAATAATCAATTCCATTTTCATAGCCTAAAAATTGATGTAGGTTCGACCATGTTTCCGTCGCATCCAATCCTTCAAAAGAACCAAAGAAAATCTCCCGGAATTCAGGCATTGCTTTTACATTTGGCGTATCTTTATGTTCGTTTTCTTTTAAAATAATTTGAGCAGTCTCAAAGGTTCTTCTCAAATCACTACAATAAACAGCATCAAATTTTACATTTGAAAGTCCAGCGCCGCTACGCGATACATCACGTTTTCCTCTATTCGTCAAAGGAGCATCTGACCAGCCTTGCATGCGATTGTATTGGTTTAAATACGTCTCGCCATGTCTCATAAAATAAAATGTTACTCCCTTAGCCATTTTCCACCTCTTTAAAAATAATCTATTTCTTTTTAACTGTTTCAACAATATGCCCTTCTTGATAGGCAGCTAACAATTTTTGTAAATCCTGTACTTGCTGTGTTAAGCGAATGCCCACATCTGTTTCTCGTACAGTCTTCCGTTCTAATTCCTTATCTACGATTCTGCGTGTAGAAACAATATCAATTTCATTTACTAATGCGTCATGGACAGAAGTAAATGGCTGATGTGAAACAAGTTGCATGCCAAATGAATTATAAAGCAAGGTATATCCAGCCAGTCCGGTCGTATCTTGATAAGCCTTTGAAAAACCACCATCAATGACGATTAATTTGCCGTCCGCTTTTAATGGGTTTTCGCCTCTTTTTTCTTTTACTGGCGTATGTCCATTAATAATATGACCTTTTGATGGATCCAGTCCGAATTCTTCTAAAATTCGTTCACAAGTCTCGACATTGTCTCGTTCTTTGTAATAAATATTTTTTTCTTCAATATGCGTTCTTTTATCACTGATATATAGTCGCTCAAAAGTAGTCATTTTGTCTTTTCCAAATAAAGAAGAAGCTTTGCCTTCCCACTGGTACCAAATATAATCCAGGTATTCTTGATTTTCCTTTTTCCGATTTAAATATCCCTTACGCAATACATCTTCATATTTATCCAGCAAAGCTTTACCGCTATATTTTTTTTGGTTGATTGTCATCTCCATGAAGCTGCCATCTTTGTTTAGTGGGACGCATCCATGGAATAATAAATTCTCATTGTATTTTAAATACATACTGCCTCTGCTATACAGAAACTGAATATGTTTATGGAGACGTTCTGAATTCAAGAAACCATCCATTAATTTCTGAACAACGACTTCTTCTTCCTCTGTTAGCTTGTATGGATTTTTTGGATCAATCGTTGGGAAATAATCGCAAGTTAATGGATATTCTTTCCCACCAAGCATGATAGTCCCTTTCGCATAATCAATTTTCGATAAAAGCAAACGATCATCCATCTCAAATTCAGGGTGGCGCTTGATAATTTCTCCTTCTAACTTAAATTGGATAATAGAAATTGCTTGATTCATTTTGGCAATTTGACGGATTTCTTCGGGGTAAATCTTTTCTTCAGAATCTGGATTAATTTTTGGCATAAAAGGCTCATAGCGATCCTCTAAATAATTCATCTCTGAAAATAGCATCAAAGAACGCAAAGAAATTCCATAAGCATCTTCAATAATCTCTAGATTATCATAGCGGGCACAGATGCGGATAACATTCGCCATACAGGCCGCCGATCCACTCGCCGCCCCCATCCATAAGACATCATGGTTTCCCCATTGAATATCCAGCTCGTGTCCATCCATCAAAGTATCGATGATACGATCCGGGTAAGGACCCCGATCATAAATATCTCCCACCACATGCAGATGATCCACTACTAGTCGCTGAATGACATAGGCAAAAGCAGCAATCAATTCTTTTCCACGTTTTAAAGAAATTACCGTCTTAATAATCTTATCATAGTAGTCTTCTTTATTCGACATAATCGTATCTTTGAATAAAAGTTCTTCAATTATGTATGCATAATCTGACGGTAAAGCTTTCCGTACTTTTGAACGTGTATATTTTGATACAACAAAAGCACACAGTTCAGTAATTCGCGTTGTCGTTAAAATGAAAAACTCTTCGATTTCTTCTTGTGTTTCCAAAGATGAAACAATCAAATCAATTTTCTTATCTGGATAATAAATAATAGTAGCCAATTGATTCATTTCTTTGCTACTCAATCTGCCTTGGAAAATTTCTTTAATTTTTTCTTTTACGTTTCCTGAACCGTTCCTAAGTACATGCTGTACTGCATAGTACTCCCCATGCAAATCACTAATAAAGTGCTCAGTAGCTTTCGGTAAATTCATAATCGCTTCTAGATTTATTATTTCAGTCACTGTATCAGCAATTGTAGGATACTCCTTAGAAAGTAAACGTAGATACTTATCAGTTTGAACAATCATATGACTACCTCCAATTCAAGAATCATATATGTTGAATCTATATGATTCTATTTATCATAGCTTCTAAATGTGAAAATGAACAGAGAAAAATGATTTTTCATAAGATATTTTAATGAAACACATTAATTTCGTCACAAAAAAGAAAGCATAGTAAATTCTATGCCCTCTTTCAAAAATCAATGATTTTTTAATGCTCTTTCTACTTCCCGTTTCATATCTTTTTGCTTTAGTGACTCTCGCTTGTCATACTTCTTTTTCCCTTTTGCTACACCGATCAGTACTTTTGCATACCCATCTTTAATGTATACCTTTAAAGGGACAATGGTTATTCCTTGAGTTTTTGTCTGACCAGCTAACGATTGAATTTGTTTTTTATGTAACAACAATTTTCTAGATCGTATCGGGTCATGATTAAAGATATTTCCTTTTTCGAATGGGCTGATATGTACATTTTGAAGTATCGCTTCTCCGTTATGAATCGTAACGTAGCCATCCCGTATATTAATCTTTCCACCGCGGATTGACTTAATTTCAGTTCCTTTTAGCACCATTCCAGCTTCAAAAGTTTCTAAAATTGTATATTCATATCGTGCTTGCCTGTTCTGAGCTAATACTTTCCCTTCTCCCTTTGGCATCCCTTATACCTCTATTTCTCATTCAAAATTTTTATCTTCGCTTTCTTTTTCGGGTCTTCTTTTGTTCTGGTTTTGTTGAGTCTTTTCTTTTTCTTCTTGACCCTTTTAAAGCGTTCTCTGGCTTACTTGAAGATTTTTTCTTATCTTTCTTCTTGCGGCCAGTTGTCTGTATTTCTTGATTATACACTGTCAATTCATCATCTTCAACCAACGCAAAATCTATCTCTCGTGAGTCCACGTCTGCTTTCGTTACTTCAATCCGTACTTTTTGACCGATTCGGTATATGATGCCTGTACGTTCTCCCAACAATACCATGTGACTTTCCAGATAGTTAAAGTAATCCTGTTTCATGTTCGAGATGTGAATAAGCCCCTCTACTGTATTTGGCAATTCAACAAAAATACCAAATTTTGTAACAGAGCTGATCACTCCTTCGAATTGTTCGCCGACCTTATCAACCATAAACTCTGTTTTCTTCAAGGATTCTGTCTCGCGTTCTGCATCAACTGACCTACGTTCGGTTACAGAACTTTGAATGGCGATTTCTGGCAATTTATTTTCCCATTTTTCTCTTTGAGTATCTGTTTGTTCATGAAGTAAATATTGACGAAGCAAACGATGAACAATCAAATCAGGATATCGACGGATTGGTGAAGTAAAATGCGTATAATCCTTCGTAGCTAGGCCATAATGGCCAATAGGATCTGTATCGTATTTCGCTTGTTTCATACTGCGTAATAAGACACTGGAAACCACTGCATTATAGGGTTCGTTTTCAGTTTGTTTCAATACTTGTTGAAGTTGTTTCGGCTTAATGTTTTCATTAGATCCGGTGACAACAATTCCAAAAGTTGTCACGAACTCCATAAAACGCAACATTTTAACTGGATCTGGCTGTTCATGAATTCGATAAATAGCAGGTAATTTTCTTCGGGTGAAATGTCCTGCCACTGTTTCATTTGCAGCTAACATAAAGGATTCAATCAAACGTTCTCCCACGCCCCGTTCAACGACATAAATGTCTAATGGATGACCTTCTTCATCCACAATGATTTTTGACTCGTTTGTATCAAAATCGATTGAACCTCTTGATTTACGTTTCTTTTCTAAAGTTTTATGAAGTTTGCCCATATCCTCCAGCATATCAACAAACTCAATAAATTCATCCCTTGTTTTACGATCACGATCATCGAGAATTGCATTCACAGCCGTATAAGTAAAGCGTTGATTCGAATTGATGATACTCGGGAAAATCTCGTATCTTACAACTTCTCCTTTATGGTCCATCTCCATTACACAAGACATCGCTAGGCGGTCTTCATTTGGTAACAGTGAGCAAACTCCATTAGACAGCTTTTGAGGAAGCATTGGCACAACCCGGTCTGTTAAGTACACACTCGTACCACGGTCAAACGCCTCTCGGTCGATGGGTGAATTCTCAGTCACATAATAAGATACATCAGCAATATGGACGCCTAATTCATAGTTCCCATTTGATAAAATTTTGAAGGATATCGCATCATCCAAGTCTTTTGCATCTGCGCCATCAATAGTAATGGTAACTTCATCTCGTAAATCTTTTCGATTCGCTATTTCTTTTTCAGGAATTTCAAAAGGAATTTCTTCTGCTTGCGTGATGGCATCTTCCGGAAATTCAGTTGGAATTCCTAATTTGTATAGAATCGACAAAATATCGACACCAGGAGCATTTTTATGACCGATTTCTTGTGTAACGACCCCAATCATTGAAACAGGATTTTCTGCTGATGGATACTCCACTACTTCAGTTACACAGATACTCCCTTCCACAGGATGAATTCCTGTTGGGAGAATGTATTGAATCATATGGCTGATTTTATTGTCTTGCGGTACGATATAACCAAGATAGCCTGTTTCTTCCCGGCGGCTTGCATCATAAGGAAAGAACTCTCCTACAATCCGATTGGTTTTACGGTTAATGACTTTCGTGACTTTACCTTCTGGTCCTTTGTTATTCCATGGTTCTGGTTTGCTAATAATTTTTACTTCGACTTGATCGCCTTCCATAGCACTTCCAGTATGATCACGAGAGACATAAATATCCTCTTCGGTTGGATCATAATCAACAAAGCCAAATCCACGCTCGTTGCTTCGGAAAATACCGACGATTGTCGAATCGCTTCTTTTGATACGGAACTTTCCTTCTCGATTTAAAAGAATGGTCCCTTCTTGTTCTGCTTTTGCGATTGCTTTGACTAATTGATTAAAACTTTTGGAATCTTCATAGCCTAATGCACTGCTTAGCTGTTTAACGGAGTAGCTCTCAAATTCATTCTCCTTCAAATAATGAAGCACTTCTTCTAAAACTTGTTCAGCTTTCGTCATACGCTTCCCTCTTTCCAATTTAAGTTGTCTAGAAAATCAATTACCGTTTCCTCAAAATCATATCGTTTTGCTCCAACTGTAATCACATGTGTCGACTCGGGGAAAAAATGAAAATCCACTTTTGCATTCGTGATGGCGTCCCGCAGTACACGACCATTCATATAATCGATCAATTCATCTTTTCCAGATGAAGCGATATAATAAGGTACGTCAATTGTATCGAGTTCGGCTTGAACAAGGTTGGTAAACAAATGAATTTCATTCATTTGTTCTCCTAATTTTTGCTTGATGCGATCAATGCTCGATTCAATCTCGTCCTTATCCATTCCCATCTGCTTATTGAATGACCGATAATAATTCACAAATGCAGCTGGTACTTTGCTCTCGCCAATATTTAGTATTGGCGAGTTGAACGATCCACCCCCAATATAGTCTCCTGTTTCCAAAAGTCTTGTTGCCACTATTCCACCTAAGGACAAGCCCATAACAACAATTTCTGTGTATCCTTTTGAATGCAAGAACGCTGTTGCTTTTTCAGCATCTTCTACCCATACTTCAGGACTGCCTTTATCTAAAATGTCTTCAAAACGTTCTGTCGCATGACCTGTAAATTGAGGAGAATAAACAGTATATCCATTTCGCTCTAATGTTCTGCCTAACATTCGAACGTCATTTGAGCTGCCCGTATAAGCATGTAAAAGTAATACCGCCCGGCTTCCTTTCTCAAAGAAAAATGGTTCTGGTAATTTTACTTCTTTCATATCATAACTCCTCTATCTGTGTTCTATAATTATTGTACTTTAGATTAAGAAAAAAACCTACTAAATAGAAAAAGGAACTCGAACAAAAAGTTCCAGCCCCTTTCCTTTTTTATTTCATTAATGATTGTAAGAGTGTTTCAAAAAATGAAACACATAAAAAGCTTTTCTTAATTAATTTGAAGACAAGTAGGCAAGTGCAATAGCAATCACAATAAAGGCAAAACCTAGTACTGCAGTAACTCGTCTAAGACCAGCTTCAAATCCTCTTGCTTTTTGTTTTCCAAATAACTGTTCTGCTCCACCGCTTAATGCACTAGCAGCATTAGTTTTAGATGGTTGTAACAAGACAGCTATAATCAGTAGAATCGATACAATTATTAAAGCGATTAATAAGACGTCGTACAATGGTGGACCTCCTTCAAATACTACCGCTTAGTATAACATAATTCCATCTGTGTTTCTAGCATCGATAAACTATTTTTTGTGCTTTTCTGTTTCCAAATCATGCATGAATAGTCCGCTTAATAATTTTGGTTCAAACCAAGTTGATTTTGGCGGCATTTGCTCCCCCAAATCAGAGACCGACAACAATTGCTCCATAGATGTTGGATACAAGGAAAACGCGATTGTGTCTTCACGATCATTTGCCATATTCATTAATGATTCCGTTCCATGAATGCCGCCGATAAAATCAAGTCGCTGATCTGTTTTTGGATCAGTGATTCCGAATATCGGTTCAAAGAAATAATTTTGCAGCAAGGATGCATCCAATGTATCTACATAATTCTTTGGTAATTTTTCTTCTTTTATTGTTAACTTATACCATTGGTTATCCACATACATGCCGAATGTACCTTGTGTAGTAGGTTGATATATTTCTTCTTTCAAGGCACCAATAGTAAAGTACTCTTCAATTTGTTTCCAATTATCTGCAGTTAATTTTCCTTTGACCAAACGATTATAAGGTAATATTTCTAACTGTGAAGTTGGAAATGCAATTCCTAAGAAATAATTTAATTCTGAATCAGCAGGTTCATCGGGAAATTCTTCTCTTCTTTGTTTTGTAATTTTTGCAGCAGCTTCCATTCGGTGATGGCCATCTGCTATATAAAGGTTCTCAATGTCATTTGCAAAAGTATTTGTTATCTTTTCGACGAGTTCATGATCATCGATTCTCCAAATATAATGCTCTACATTATAGAAACTTTCAAAACAATAAATACCCATTTTTTTGTCTTTGTATTCCAACAATGAACGAGAAAGTTCCTCATGATCACGGAATGTCAAGAAAATCGGACTCGTGTTTGCATCTAGCGCGTCGTTATGTCGAATGCGGTCTACTTCCTTATCTGGTCTTGTTTTTTCATGAACTTTTATTTTTTTCGTTAAATAATCATCCACTGAAATAGCCATTACAATCCCATACTGAGCTCTTCCATTACGAGTCAAGCGATATAAATAATAAGCCGGCTCTTCTTCCTTTACCAACCATCCTTTATTTAGAAAATTATGATAATTTTCTTTCGCTTTTTCATAAACTTGATCATCATCTACTGGAACGTCGTCTGATAAATCTACTTCAGCTCGGTCAATACGCAAAAAGGACTTTGGATTTTTAGATGCTAATTCTTTTGCTTCTGGAACGTTGACTACATCATATGGAAGACTCGCTACTCTATCAACATCATATGAATTGGGACGAATTGCACGAAATGGTTTTATTTGTACCATCTTTTTTATTACTTCCTTTCTATCACTCTTGTCTTCAAGACACCATTGATTTCTTGAACTTGATTGATAACTTCTTCCAATAATGATGATTCAATTTCCGGTATATCAATCACTGTATAAGCAAAATTTCCACGGCTACGGTTCAGAATATTATCGATATTTACGAAATGTTTCGCTAAAATTGCTGAAATCTGCCCAATCATATTTGGTACATTTCGATTAACAATTGTAATCCGTTTAGCAGACTGCAATGGTACATCAATAGTTGGAAAGTTAACAGAGTTAATGATATTTCCTGTTTCCAAGAAGTATTTAAGAGTATTGACTGCCATAATTGAACATTGGACTTCTGCTTCTTCGGTTGACGCACCTAGGTGAGGGAACATCATTATTCGATCATGTCCAAAAAATTCTCTTTCTGCAAAGTCTGTTACATATTTTGATAATTTTCCATTATCGAGAGCTTCAATCAAATCTTCTTTAACAATTAACTCATTACGAGCAAAGTTTAACAGGACAGCTCCATCTTTCATCATATTGATAAATTCTTTGTTTACATATCCTGCTGTATTACCATTTACAGGAATATGAATAGAAATATAGTCCGCATCACGCAATACTTCTTGCAAAGACTTTGCTTTTTTCACGCGACTTGAAATGTTCCAAGCTGTTTCTACTGAAACATACGGATCATAGCCGATAACATCCATCTTTAAATGATAAGCATCCGTAGCAAGCAAAGAACCAATTGCCCCTAGACCGATTACTCCTAATGTTTTCCCAGCTAATTCCCTTCCTGCAAATTGTTTTTTCCCTGCTTCAACTTGTTCGGAAATATCATCGCCTTCTAATTCTTTTAGCCAATTGATTCCTCGGTAAATCGGTCTAGCAGCCATGATCAGTCCGGCAATAACCATTTCTTTTACAGCATTCGCGTTTGCTCCTGGCGTATTAAAAACAACGATTCCTTCTTCAGAGCAACGATCAACCGGAATGTTATTCACTCCTGCTCCCGCTCTTGCGATCGAAACTAAATTTTCATTGAACGCCATATCATGAATCTTTTTACTTCTTAGTAAAAGTGCTTCAGGCTCTTTCGTTTCGTTTAAGGTATATTTATCTTTTTCCAGCAGATTTAGGCCTTCTGTTGCAATCATATTAAACGTTTGAATATCTTTCATTAATCGTTAGCTCCTCTATTGTTTTCAAATTCTTTCATAAATGAAATGAGTTCTTGGACCCCTTCCAGTGGAAAAGCATTGTAAAGACTCGCTCTCATTCCACCGACTGAACGGTGTCCTTTAAGATTCACAAACCCTCTCTCCTGAGCTTCTTGAAGAAACTGCTTTGTAAGCTCGTCATCTGCGATTGTGAAAGGAATATTCGTCAATGAACGGAATTCTGTTTGTACAGGGGAAGCATACAAATTTGATTCATCAATGGCTTTATACAGTAACCCAGCTTTTTCTTGGTTTAACTTTACCATTTCAGCTACGCCTCCGAGATCCAATAACCATTCAAAGACCAATTTTGCCACGTAGATGGCAAAAGTCGGTGGGGTGTTATACATCGAACCTGAATCAACATACGTTTTATAGTCTAACATTGTCGGTATCTCATTTGATTCTTTTATTAAATCTTCTCTTACAATCACAATCGTTACACCAGCGGGTCCAATATTTTTTTGAGCTCCTGCATAAATAACTCCGAAATCACGGACATCGTAATTTGCAGATAGTATATTTGAAGACATATCTGCAACAACTGGAATGTCATTCCAAGTTGGTATTTCATGATAAGCTGTTCCTTCAATCGTATTATTGGAAGTGATATGAATATAATCCAAGTCTTCAGGAACTTCTTTTACTTCAGGAATGAGCGTATGTTTTTCTTTGGAAGAGTCTGCAAGTATAATCGCCCGATCTCCATAAAGTTTTGCTGCTTCTTGATAGGCTTTTTTGCCCCAAGAACCCGAAATAACATAACCCGCTTTTCCTTCTTTGAGAAGATTCATGGGTACTGCTGCAAATTGAAGGCTTGCACCGCCTTGAATAAATAACACTTTATAATTATCTGGAATATCCATTAATTTACGAAGGTGAGCTTCAGCCTCATCAATAATATTTTGAAAAAGCGAGGATCGATGACTCAACTCCATCACAGACATCCCACTATCGTTATAAGATAATAGTTCTTGTTGAGCTTTTTCTAAAACAGTTTGTGGCAGCACAGCAGGTCCAGCTGAAAAGTTCCACGTTTTTTTCATAATATCGCCTCATTTGCTTTTTCTAATATTTTTATCATTTGATTTTCATAAATTATTATAGCAGACTTTCATTTTTAAAAAAGGGTAAAAAGAAAATAAAATAAAAAAAGAGTTTTTCGATACCAAAATTAAATGTGATTATTTCTGTGAAGCTTTAGAAATCAAGTCGAAGAGAGTAGGAAAAACTTTCAGCTTATATTTGCAGTCATAACATTTATCGGCAAAGGATCACTTCATAAGTCCTCTCATTTTAGGGAGTTCACTCTTTAACGAAATAATTTTAAAAATTTCGATCTTAATTTATTTACAGCGCAAATATAGCTTAGAACTTTTGGAAAGCTTGTTTTTATAAAACATATAAGAAAACCTCGAGCTAACGCTCGAGGCCTTTTTATTTTAGTGGAGACTTTCAACTCGGAGATATCGATTGTCGTAGAGGACGCCGGTGGCACCTCGGAAATATTCTGGAATCATTTCTCCCTGGCAGACTTGGCAGCTGAACCGCGGTGGGTCATGAGGATCTCCCCCATCCAGCCAATCGAATTGCTCCACGACCTCAAGTGGAATCTCTTCCACTGCCCTGCATTGACGACAGATATAGCTCACGCTCTTGTCCTTGGGCTCTCTGTCGTAATCCTTCCTAGTCGAACCGAAGGTTTTCAAGAGCTTGCGCTTCTGCTTTTCTCTGCTGGTGTTTTTCTTTTTCTGACTCAATCCGTTCAATCTCCTCCCGTAAATACCTGCTCGCATCCCAATCGTTCGCATATTGGATGGTAAGCTGTCCTTTTTTGGACACAACAATCCCCTTGAACTCGTAGTAGTTGCCGCATTTCGAACATTTGAGTGGATCGATTCCGAATGTTTCGGTTATCCTTTCGCGCCATTTTTTCGGTTGGGTCATCTTTCGCGCACGGATGAGCAACTTCGTCATCTTCTCCTGTAGATGACGGACCACCTTTTGGACGGTCTTCTTGATACGTCTGCTGTATAACCCGTAATGGCGGATTGTTTTGAAGCCTTTGTCCGGGATGTGCCGGATCAGCGAAAGGATAAACTCTTTGGCCCCCATTATCTTGATTGCTTCTTTGTTTGTGCGTTTGTCATGATACCGGAAGAGGACCGTGTCACCATCGTAATAGATGATCCGTTCGAGCGCGATGGGTCCTCGTTTCATATATCGGCTGATATATTGCAGCAGTGCCTTCACATTGGTCCTGCTCCGTTTCGGGGCGTTCACGTAAAAGCCTTCCGCATTCTTCGAATACGCGTTTTGCAGCAGGGGCTGGGCTTTCTTCTTCTCCTTCGGAGTAAGGGTACGCCGCAGGAACTTAAGAACCGCGTTCTGCCAATGTATTCGCAAGAGTTTATAGGGAATGTAGTCGTAATCCACCCATTTCCCGCCGTCTGTCAACCCGCCCATGGTCACAATCATGTGCACATGGGGATTGAACTCCAACTGGGAGCCGAAGGTATGTAGGCCTGCGATGATGCCCGGGGTGATGCGTTTCTTGCGGAAATACGCCTTCACCACGTTTGCTGCCTCATCCATTAATCCCTTCAACAGTTCCTCCCGGTGAAGGAGAAACAAATCCCGCAATCCTTCATCAATCGTGAACACGATATGCCGGTGAATGGTGTGGTACATGTCATCCGCAATCATGTCGCTCCAGCGCTGACTCTCCCCAACCGCACAGGTTGGGCAAAACTTTCCCTTGCAGCGAATCGGAACATGCTTGACATCATGACAGCCTTCGCAAACGAACAATCGAAATCCTTTCCTCACATCGCCGCAATAGCGGAACTTATCTACTTCCGACAACACCACAGAGCGAATTCTTTTCTTGTGTATTCTCACAAGCGAGTCCCAATGGTGTTCTTTATCAAAGAAGATGGCGTGAAGAATATTCTTATTCATACCTTTATTTTACCCTCCGTGGAACAAAAAGCAAATTTGTGGAACATGCATCCGGATAAGCTTCTTTTCAAGAATAATTTTATAAAACCCTATACTACAAAAAAACTCTATCTACTATAAAAGCAGATAGAGTTTTCCATAAAACTATTATTTGTTATCTAGGTTGTAGAATGCTTCTAGACCTTCATAAACTGCCAACTCACCCAATTGATCTTCGATACGAAGTAATTGGTTGTATTTAGCAATACGATCTGTACGGCTCAATGAACCTGTTTTAATTTGACCAGCATTTGTTGCAACAGAGATGTCAGCAATTGTTGAATCTTCTGTTTCACCAGAACGGTGAGAAATAACCGCTGTGTATCCAGCTTTTTTAGCCATTTCGATTGCTTCAAATGTTTCAGTTAAAGTACCGATTTGGTTAACTTTGATTAGGATTGAGTTACCAATTTTTTGGTCAATCCCTTTTTTCAAGATTTCAGTGTTTGTAACGAACAAGTCGTCACCAACTAATTGAACTTTTTCGCCTAGGCGGTCAGTCAATAGTTTCCATCCATCCCAGTCGTTTTCGTCCATACCATCTTCAATAGAGATGATTGGGTATTTGTTAACTAGTTCTTCTAAATAGTCAACTTGTTCTTCAGCGTTACGTTTTGCTCCGTTTTCACCTTCGAATAGAGAGTAGTCATAAACGCCATCTTTGTAGAATTCTGAAGCTGCACAGTCAAATCCTAGGTAAACATCTTTACCTGGTTCTAGACCTACAGCTTTAATAGCTTCAAGAATTGTTTCAACGCCGTCTTCTGTTCCTTCAAAACGTGGAGCGAATCCACCTTCATCACCAACAGAAGTTTCTAAACCGCGTTTTTTCAAGATTGATTTCAATTCGTGGAAAATTTCAGCTCCCCAACGTAGTGCTTCTTTGAATGTTGGTGCTCCAACAGGAAGAACCATGAACTCTTGGAAAGCGATTGGTGCATCAGAGTGAGATCCACCATTGATGATGTTCATCATAGGAGTTGGCAATACTTTTGTATTGAATCCACCTAAGTATTGGTACAATGGCACATCTAAATAGTCAGAAGCTGCACGAGCTACTGCGATTGATACTGCTAGAATAGCGTTTGCTCCCAATTTTCCTTTGTTTGGAGTTCCATCTAATTCAATCATTGTTCTGTCGATTGCTAGTTGATCGCGAACATCAAATCCGATTACTGCATCAGCGATTAATTCTACGTTTTCAACTGCTTTTAAAACACCTTTACCTAGGTAACGATCTTTGTCTCCGTCACGTAGTTCTACTGCTTCATGTTCACCAGTAGATGCTCCTGAAGGAACCATACCGCGTCCAAATGCGCCGCTTTCTGTATAAACCTCAACTTCAATAGTTGGGTTACCACGTGAATCAAGAACTTCTCTAGCCAAAATATCTGTAATGAATGGCATTTTTTTCTCTCCTTTTTTATAAAACAATACTTGTTATACACATTAATTCTAGACAACTTTTCTTAAGATTGCAACAACTTCTTGTGCATTGCAATTACTTAATGATTAATGATTCACCAGTCATTTCTGCTGGTTTTTCAACATTTAATAAGTCTAACATCGTTGGAGCAACATCAGCTAATTTACCGTCAGTACGTAAAGTTACGTCTTTTTTCGTAACAATTACAGGAACTGGTACAGTAGTATGAGCTGTATGTGGTGTACCTTCAGGTGTGATCATTGTATCTGCGTTACCATGGTCAGCAAAAATAATCGCATAGCCATCATGCGCAAGAATTCGATCAACAACTCTTCCTAAGTTTTCGTCTACCGCTTCAATTGCTTTAATGGTTGGCTCCAACATACCTGAATGACCTACCATATCAGGATTAGCAAAGTTCAAGAGAATCGCATCATACTTTTCTTCATCGATTTCTTTTACCAGTGCATCCCCTACTTCGTAAGCACTCATTTCAGGTTGTAAATCATAAGTTGCTACTTTTGGTGAAGGGATTAAAATACGGTCTTCCCCCTCAAACGGATCATGTTTTCCACCATTCATAAAGAACGTTACATGTGGATATTTTTCCGTTTCAGCAATATGAAGTTGCGTCATTCCTTCTTTACTCAATACTTCTGCTACTACATTTTCTAATGGGATTGGCGGGAATGCCACATCCGCAATAACACTATCTTGATAAAGAGTCATTGTAACAAATTTTACATTTTCAGGATGAATTCCACGTTCAAATTCAGTCCATTCTTTGTTTGTAAAAGCATTTGATAATTGGATTGCACGGTCGGGTCTAAAGTTAAAGAAAATAACTGCGTCATTATCTTTTACTGTTCCAATCGGTTGACCATCTCTTACGATAACGCTTGGCAGCACAAATTCATCGGTAATGCCATTTTCATAGCTAACTTCGACAACTTCTTGTGCAGAGCTATATTCTTCCCCTTTTCCAAGGACAACTGCATCATAAGCTTTTTCAACACGTTCCCAACGTTTGTCACGGTCCATTGCGTAATATCTACCAGACACCGTCGCAATTTCACCAAGACCGAGTTCATGCATCTTGTCTTCAATTATCTTGATATATCCTGGAGCAGCATGCGGATCAACATCACGACCATCTAAAAAGGCATGAAGATATACTTTTTTAACTCCTTTTTCTTTTGCACTTTCAAGCAAAGCAAGGATGTGGTTAATGTGACTATGTACACCGCCATCAGAAAGCAAGCCAAATAAATGCAGACTTGAATCATTTTGTATTGCATGATTGTATGCACCAGTTAGCGCTGGATTAGTTAAGAATTCTCCATCAACGATTGCCTTGTCGATACGCGTTAAACTTTGGTATACCACACGTCCAGCACCAATATTTGTATGACCTACTTCCGAATTCCCCATTTGCCCTTCTGGCAAGCCTACTGCTAAACCAGAGGCTTGCATAGTTGCATGTGGGAATTCATTCCAGTAGCGGTCAAAATTTGGTTTGTTCGCTTGTGCTACAGCATTACCTACTGTCTCATTTCGACAACCAAAGCCATCTAAAATGATGATTGCTACAGGTTTTTTACTCATTATTTTACTGCCTCCAATAATTGCAAGAAAGATTCTGCTTCCAGACTTGCTCCACCGACAAGAGCACCATCAATGTGTTCTTGACTCATGTATTCTTGGATATTTTCTGGCTTCACGCTACCACCGTATTGAATACGTACTTTGTCTGCAGTGTCTGCGTTATACAATTCTCGAACTGTCTGACGCACAACACCACAAGTTTCATTTGCATCCTCAGCAGTAGAAGATTTACCAGTTCCAATTGCCCAAATTGGTTCATATGCAATAACCAAATTAGCTACTTGTCCTTCGGTAAAGTCTTTCAATGCATTTGTAATCTGACCCTTAATCCAATCAGCTGTTTCACCAGCTTCTCTTTGCTCTAATGTTTCACCACAGCAAATAATCGGAATCATGTTATTACGGAAAATTGCATGAGCTTTCTTATTGATTTCTTCATCCGTTTCATGGAAATATTCTCTACGTTCTGAATGTCCAACAATAACATAATTTACACCCAACGTTCCAAGAGCTTTTGGACTAATTTCCCCAGTAAATGCTCCTTCATCTTCAAAATAACAGTTTTGAGCAGCTATTTTTAGATCTGTATCTTTACTGTCATTTACCATTTTCTCCAAATATAACGCTGGAGATCCAACTACTGAATCTACTTTGTCATTTGAAGGTACTTCATTTTTAACTGCTTCAATGAACGCATGTGCTTCTTCAGCAGTTTTGTTCATTTTCCAGTTACCAGCAATAATTGGTTTACGCATAATTATCCTCCTACTTGCTTTTTTACTTCTTATTTATCAGAAATTGATGCAACGCCGGGAAGTTCTTTTCCTTCTAGATACTCTAAAGAAGCTCCTCCACCCGTTGAAATGTGAGTGAAATCATCAGCAAAGCCTAGTTGCATTGCTGCAGCCGCAGAATCTCCACCACCGATAATAGTAGTTGCATCACTTAATTTTGCAATAGCTTCACATACACCAATGGTTCCTTTAGCAAAGTTTTCAAATTCAAATACCCCCATTGGTCCATTCCATACAACTGTTTTTGCACCTTCTAGTTCTTTTGCAAATAATTCAATCGTTGCAGGTCCAATATCCAATGCTTGTTTGTCAGCAGGAATATCATCAACTGAAACCACGCCTGCTTCTGCATCATTACTGAACTCAGTCGCTAAACGAGCGTCCACCGGTAAGATTAACTTATCTCCAGCTCTTTCAATTAACTCTTTTGCTAATTCTACTTTATCTGCTTCTAATAGAGATTGACCAATTTCTTTTCCTTGTGCTTTTGCAAAAGTATAAGCCATTCCTCCACCGATGATAACTTTATCTGCTTTTTCTAACAGATTTTCAATTACACCAATCTTGTCACTTACTTTTGCTCCACCAAGAATTGCCACAAATGGACGTTCTGGCTGGTCAACTGCTCCACCAATGAATTTAATTTCTTTATCCATTAGGAAACCAGCTGCTGATTCTAGGTTAGATGCTATTCCTACGTTGGAAGCATGAGAACGGTGAGCCGTTCCGAAAGCATCATTCACAAATAAATCTCCTAGACTAGCCCAATACTTGCCTAATTCTGGATCATTCTTGCTTTCTTTCTTCCCATCAACATCTTCGAAACGAGTATTTTCAAACACCAATACTTCTCCGTCTTTTAGATTGTTGATTGCTTCTTCTAATTCTGCGCCACGTGTTTGCGGAACAAATGTCACATCTTTATTCAATAGCTCAGACAGACGAGTTGCTACAGGTTTTAAAGATAGTTTTGCTTTATCTTCATCTGTTTTAACTTTCCCTAAATGAGAGAAAAGAATAACTTTTGCATTGTTTTCTAGTAAGTATTCAATTGTTGGTAAAGCTTGAACAATACGATTATCGTTTGTAATTTCTCCGTCCTTCATCGGCACGTTGAAATCAGCACGAACTAAAACTTTTTTTCCAGCTACATCTAAATCTGTTACAACTTTCTTTGTCATAAAATGACCTCCGTTCAGAGTTTTCATATAAAAAAGCGAGGAAGCGCGTTGCTTCCCCGCTTTTCGTTCTTTACGATCCAGCTATCGGATTAATTCAAATCTTATAGGTTAGTAAAGTATTCTAAAGTACGAACTAATTGTGCAGTGTATGACATTTCGTTATCGTACCAAGAAACAGTTTTAACTAATTGTTGGTCTCCAACTGTCATTACTTTAGTTTGTGTTTCGTCAAACAATGAGCCGTAAGTCATTCCTACGATATCTGCAGAAACGATTTGGTCTTCGTTGTAACCGTAAGATTCGTCAGAAGCAGCTTTCATTGCAGCGTTAACTTCATCAACAGTAACTTTTTTGTCTAGAACTGTAACTAATTCAGTTAATGAACCAGCAGCTACAGGAACACGTTGTGCAGCGCCATCAAGTTTACCTTTAAGTTCTGGTAAAACATCACCGATTGCTTTAGCAGCACCAGTTGTGTTAGGGATGATGCTTTCTGCAGCGGCACGAGCACGACGGAAGTCACCTTTTGCATGTGGAGCATCCAATGTGTTTTGGTCACCTGTGTAAGCGTGGATTGTAGTCATAAGACCTGAAACGATACCAAACTCATCGTTTAATGTTTTAGCCATAGGAGCTAAACAGTTAGTTGTACATGAAGCACCAGATACAATAACATCGTCTGCTGTTAATGTTTCATGGTTAACGTTATAAACGATTGTTTTAACATCGCTACCTGCAGGAGCAGATAATAGAACACGTTTTGCGCCAGCTTCGATGTGAGCCATTGCTGCATCTTTGCTGTTGAAGAAACCAGTACATTCTAATACAAATTCTACACCTAACTCGCCCCATGGGTTGTCAGCTGGGTTTCTGTGAGAGAAGATTTTGATTTCTTTTCCATTGATTGTGAATGAATCTTCGTTAACTACAACTTCACCATTGAAACGTCCTTGTGTAGTATCATATTTTAACAAATGAGCTAACATTTTAGCGTCAGTCAAGTCGTTGATTGCCACCACTTCGATACCTTCAAGTTCTTGGATACGACGGAATGCAAGACGACCAATACGTCCAAACCCATTAATTGCTATTTTTGTTGTCATACTAAGATTTCCTCCTTTAGGATAATCAGTTTTTTTATTTTAAAGGGTATCCCCTTTTAAAATCAAGTTAGCAGCACCTTCATCTGTTACAAGCCACGTATGTTCAGGTGCGATGTGTGAATAAGCTTTAATCGCTTTTGCTTTTAATTCTCCTCCTGCTATGGCTATCGCATAGGGAATTCTCTCAACATCTTCTATCTGAAGCCCAAATCGTGAGAGTCGGGAAATAATAGTTCCCTTTTCGTCAAAGTAACAACCAAATGCTTCTCCAACTACTTCGTTGTTCGTTAGCAACTTTTTCTCTTCTTCAGACATCTTACGACGTTCCATCATAACTTTAGCATTTCCGATGCTATATAACAAGCAATTCGCACGTTTCATCATGTTCATTGTGTATCGAATCGTAGGCTCATTTTTCAATGAGTCTAATGCTTGCGCACTAAGGTTATCAGGAGCGAATAATGCAGTGTTTTCTCCCCCTGTTGCTTGCGCCATTAAGTCACTGACAGAATTGGCTTGAATCGACATTACTTCTCCTAAGCCGCCTCTGGATGGGACAAACGTAAACTTTCGATTATCAGATAGTTCTGTTGTCATGTTTTTTGCCATAGCAGCCATTGTACTTCCGCCTGCTACTGCAACGATAAACTCACCTTCAGGTAATAGTTCATCAAACATATTTACTGCTGCAATTCCTAATTGATCCAGGATTGTACTGTCATCATCAAGATTACCAGGGACAATTCTACATAATTGTAATTTCAGCATTTTAGCTAGTTCTTCTTCTTTTGCATTCATTTTCATGAAGTGATCGATAATGCTCTCAAGCTCATAAAATACTTTTTTCCCTTTATGCGTCAATTCCATCCCGGCTTTTGAACTCGACACGATTCCATTCTTTCTTAAAAAATCTGTCTCGGTTCGTAAAGTACGCTCGGATTGATTTAACTTTTCAGATAAGGCTCTTCGTCCAATAGGCGAACATGCCTGAATCTCTTTTAAAATACGATATCGGGAATGTAGCACTGTCAGCAAATCAGGAACTATTTTTTGTAAGACTGAAATGGAATCCTTCATAAAACCCCTCGTTTCTATTTTGTTGGTCATTTGAAGACCAACTGAGAACTTCCTTCTTAATTAAAAGATATTCTTCAAATTGTGTTGAAAAAAGGAGAAGTAATCTGCATTTCTTAACCCTACGCTATTTATTTTATCAATTATCCAATCATTTGACAACCATTTATGCTCTTTTCTACCCTTTCTCATTGTTTTCTAATCTTATTACGGGCCTTTTTTTGACCCTCGACAGCT
This sequence comes from Jeotgalibaca ciconiae, assembly GCF_003955755.1. Taxonomy (NCBI): domain Bacteria; kingdom Bacillati; phylum Bacillota; class Bacilli; order Lactobacillales; family Carnobacteriaceae; genus Jeotgalibaca; species Jeotgalibaca ciconiae. The sequence continues at coordinate 71,738 of NZ_CP034465.1, forward strand.
CAAGCACAAGAATAATTTTATAAAACCCTATACTATCAAAAAAGGCAACCAAATAACTGGCTGCCTTTTACTTATATTATGATAAGCTCTTTGAACTTTCCATTACTTCATCGATAATACCATATTCTTTTGCTTGATCAGCACTCATATAGTTATCTCGATCTGTATCTCTTTCGATCACTTCTAATGGTTGTCCTGTTTTTTCAGATAGGATTTTATTTAAGCGTTCACGTGTTTTAAGGATGTGTCTTGCAGCAATTTCAATTTCAGTTGCTTGTCCTTGTGCTCCACCTAACGGTTGGTGAATCATAATTTCTGCATTAGGTAATGCAAAACGTTTGCCTTTCGTTCCAGCAGTTAATAGGAAGCTGCCCATTGAAGCTGCCATACCCATAGCGATTGTTTGCACATCTGCTTTAACAAAATTCATTGTGTCGTAAATTGCTAGTCCAGCAGAAACAGAACCACCTGGAGAATTAATATAAATATAAATATCTTTCTCAGGATCTTGTGCATCCAAAAATAGTAATTGCGCAATTACTGAGTTAGCGGTATTGTCATCAATTGGACCACTTAACATAATAATACGATCTTTTAATAGTCTGGAATAAATATCATAGGCACGTTCACCGCGCGATGATTGTTCGATAACTGTAGGTATTAAATTCATTTCATTTCCCCCTATACGATATATTCTTTCTTTACAATGAGTATTGTACACTAATGGTCAAACAAGGTCAATAATTACGATTGGTTTATTTGACTAATGAAAGAATACTATTGTATCTTATTTTACCAAACATTTGAAATTATTATAGGTATTTCTCAAGAAAACGAAGAAATCTCATAATATGTGCCAGCGAGTATACTGCTTTCCAAGAGACAGGTTGAACCGCTCGTCACCGATGGCGGAAAAAACCCTATACTACCCTACTCCATAAGAAAAGCGGACAAGTCCGCCTTGGCCTATGAAAAAATAGGAAATTTGACCCTGAATGAGCAGCGAAGCGCGCAATGGGGCAAATTTATCTTTTTTTCACTAGGTCAGGACTTGGGAGCTAGACATTGATGGCTGAACTTATAATCCCCTAGTCTATCAAAAAGAAACAATCGAATTTATTTCGATTGTTTCTTTGAATAAAGCTCTATAAGTTGTTAATTAGTAAATCCGCGAATCCTGAGCAACTTACTTCCGTTGCACCATCCATTAGACGTGCAAAGTCATAGGTTACCGTCTTATCGGAAATTGTTTTTTCCAATGCTTTTACGATTAAATCAGCTGCTTCTTTCCAACCGATGTGTTCTAGCATCAATGTTCCCGAAAGTATAACGGATGAAGGGTTTACTTTGTCCTGTCCTGCATACTTTGGAGCAGTACCATGAGTAGCTTCAAAAATAGCATGTCCCGTATCATAATTAATATTCGCTCCTGGCGCAATACCGATTCCTCCGACTTGGGCAGCTAATGCATCAGATATATAATCTCCATTCAAATTCATCGTGGCTACTACGTCAAATTCATCTGGACGGGTCAGAATTTGTTGTAAGAAAATATCTGCAATTACATCTTTTACTACAATCTTTCCAGCTTTTTCGGCCTCGTCCTGAGCTTTATTTGCTGCTGCTGAGCCTTCCGTTTCTTTAATACGATCATACTGATTCCAAGTGAATACTTTATCGCCGAATTCTTTTTCTGCTAATTCGTATCCCCACTGTTTAAAGGCACCTTCTGTATATTTCATGATGTTTCCTTTATGAACAAGGGTTACTGTTGGACGATTTTCTTTAATCGCATACTCAATGGCAGCACGAACAAGACGATCTGTTCCTTCTTTAGAAATAGGTTTGATTCCGATTCCACTTGATTCTGGGAAACGTATTTTATCAATTCCCATTGTATTAGTTAAAAACTCAATGATTTGTTTTGCTTCTTTACTATCTTTTTCAAATTCAATTCCTGCATAAATATCTTCCGTATTTTCTCGAAAAATCACCATATCGGTCAATTCAGGACGTTTCACAGGAGAAGGAACCCCTTCGAAATAGCGAACTGGACGTAGACAGACATACAAATCCAACTCTTGTCTTAATGCTACATTTAGTGATCGAAAACCTCCACCAATTGGGGTCGTTAAAGGTCCTTTTATTGCGATGAAATACTCTTCAATCTCATCCAGTGTTTTTTGTGGCAGCCATTCGCCCGTTTGATCAAATGCTTTTTCGCCTGCCAGAACTTCTTTCCATTGTATTTGACGGCTACCTTTGTAAGCTTTTTTCACTGCTTCATTAAACACACGCTCTGATGCACGCCAAATATCTGGACCAATTCCATCTCCTTCGATAAAAGGTATGACTGGATTATTTGGTGTAGCCACCTTGCCATCTATTACTTTAATTTTTTCTCCTACAGTCATGAACTGAATTCCTCCCTAGTTACTATCGTTTGTCAATCGGTACATATCTTTGATTCACTGGTCCTACATACCTGGACCGCGGACGAATCAAGTTATTGTTAGATCTTTGTTCTTTTACATGTGCCAACCAGCCTGAAACACGGCTCATTGCAAAAATAAGGGTAAACAAGTCGCTCTCAATTCCCAAAACATGGTAAACTGTCGCAGAATAGAAATCAACATTCGGAATCAACCCTCGCGCATTTCGTATATAATCTTCTACTTCAACCGAGATATCGTACCATTTTTCGTTTTCACTATCTCTGGTCAGCTGATAAGACATTTCTTTTAAATAACTTTGGCGAGGGTCAACCGTCTTATACACGCGGTGTCCAAATCCCATGATTTTTTCTTTTGAATCTAATTTTTTTTGTAAATACTCAGCTGCTGTTCCATTTGCATTAATATCTTCCAGCATATCAAAAACCCGTTCATTAGCTCCTCCATGGAGTGAACCCTTGAGAGTACCAATTGCTGTCGTAATACAAGAATAGACATCCGAAAGAGTGGAAGCAGAAACTCTAGCTGCAAAGGTAGAAGCATTGAGTTCATGATCTGCATGTAACACTAGTGCTTGATCCAAAGCCTTCACTTCAGTCTCAGTTGCTTCTTCCCCTGTAAGCATATATAAAAAGTTCGCGGAAAAGTCTAAATCCGCTCGAGGTTGGATAGGGTCTAGCCCCTTACGCAAACGTGAAAAAGCAGCTACAATCGTTGGAATTTTTGCTTGTAGATGAATGCTTTGTACATGTACAGACTTCTCTGAGTTTTCTTCAGCATATGGATCGAAAACACCTAGGAGAGATACAGTCGTGCGAAGAACACTCATAGGATGTAAATTTTGCCGACATTGTATTCGTAAACAAGCTTCTACTGCATCAGAAATAGCAGAACTTTCATTTAGTTCTCGCTTGAAATCTCTTAGCTCTGTTTCGTTTGGTAAATGAAGATACCATAATAAATAAACAACTTCTTCGAAACTAGCATCATTCTCCATTAATTCTTGGATGCTATAACCTGCATAGGCTAGTTCGTCATCAATAATAGAACTAATCTTTGTGTCACAAGCGTAAATATTCGCTAACCCGCCTACTACTTCCATTTTCTTCACCTTCAATTCTTCTTCATTTTTAATATAGGTGAAGATCTAACTTCTAAAAAAGTTAGATCTTCTTCGTTAAAACAGCTAAAAAGTATTTATACATTTAAAGCTTCAAGTTTTTTCCGGATAACCATTGGTAGAATTCCTTGATGCTTGTAATAGCGGATATCTGCTTCTGCATCAAAGCGTACAATAGCTTGGAATTTTATCTGCTTTCCTGATGGATGCACTGCGGTTACCAGAACAAGCTCATGAATCCCGGTGTCTTTCGGCAGATCAATCGAAAATGATTCTTCACCTGTTAAACCAAGGGTATCCGCATCTTCATCTTCTAAAAACTGTAATGGCAGCACGCCCATCATCACTAAGTTTGAACGATGGATCCGTTCATAGCTTTTTGCAATGACTGCTTTGACGCCTAATAAGTTAGTTCCTTTTGCTGCCCAGTCACGAGAAGAGCCCATACCATAATCATGCCCAGCAATAACAACTAAGCCTGTCCCATCTTCTCGGTATTTCATTGCCGCGTCATAAATCGATAAAACTTCGCCTGTTGGCCAATAGGTGGTAAAACCGCCTTCTGTTCCTTCTGCAATTTGATTTCTGATTCGAATATTACCAAAGGTTCCTCGCATCATCACTTCATGATGACCACGACGGGATCCAAATGAATTAAAATCTCTCAGGGAAACTCCTTTTTCTTTTAAATATTTCCCAGCGGGAGAGCGCATGCCAATTGAACCAGCGGGAGAGATATGATCCGTTGTTACAGAGCCTCCAAATTTAGCAAGAACCTCCAGATTGTTTAATGGTGTTATTTCAACTGCTTCCGCACTCATATCCTCAAAGTAAGGTGGATTTGCAATATAAGTGGAGTCTCTATCCCATTCATAGACAGCTTCATCAGTTGTTTGGATGGCATTCCAATCTTCGTTTGCATTGAATACTTCTGCATAGTATTTTTGATACAATTCTGGTGTCACATATTTTTCAATATAGTCGTTCACTTCCGTTGCATCGGGCCAAATATCTTTCAGATATACCGGGTTTCCTTCTTGATCATTTCCAAGCGGCTCGACCGTAAGGTTCATATCTACATTTCCTGCAAGTGCATAAGCGACTACCAATGGTGGAGACGCAAGGTAGTTTGCTTTCGTTAGCGGATGAATACGGCCTTCAAAGTTTCGATTCCCACTAAGAACTGATGAAACTAATAAATCAGCTGATTGGATCGCTTCTTCAATTTCTGGCAATAATGGACCAGAATTCCCAATACAAGTTGTACAACCATACCCAACAAGGTTAAATCCAAGTTTTTCCAAGTACGGTAACAAACCAGCATCTTCTAAATAAGCTGTTACTACTTTCGAACCTGGTGCAAGTGACGTTTTTACTATTGGTGAGACTGATAGTCCTTTTTCATTTGCTTTTTTAGCTAATAAAGCAGCGGATATTAAAACAAATGGGTTTGATGTATTCGTGCAACTTGTAATAGCGGCAATCACAACATCACCTGTACGGATTGTATGCTCTTCTCCGTCGATGATGCAGGTTGTGCTTTTTTCGAGCTCTTGTAAGCCAACTCCAAACCCTTGATTTCCTTCTGGAGCTTCAAGTGCTCCTTCAAAACTTTCTTTCATCTTAGATAAAGGTATCAAATCTTGCGGTCTTTTAGGACCAGAAAGATTCGAATCCACTTCACTTAGGTCTATTTCAACAACCTTTGAATACGCAGCTTCTACGTCAGGGTTATAAAACAAGTTATTCGCCGTCAAAACGTCTTTCACTAGTGTAATCGTTTCTTCGGAACGTTTTGTCAAAGCCATATAACGAAGCGTTTCTTCGTCTACTGGGAAAAAGCCGCAGGTTGCTCCGTATTCTGGAGCCATATTAGCAATCGTCGCACGGTCAGCTAGTGTTAAACATTCTAGACCTTCTCCAAAATATTCTACAAATTTTCCTACCACTTTTGCTTCACGTAAAACTTGAGTAACCTTCAAGGCAAGGTCCGTCGCTGTAGCGCCCGCTCGTAACTTTCCTACAAATCGAACACCAACGACTTCTGGAATAGGGAAGTAAGAAGGTTCATTTAACATACATGCTTCCGCTTCAATTCCTCCAACCCCCCAGCCTAGTACGCCTATCCCGTTAATCATGGTTGTATGAGAATCAGTTCCAACCAAGCTGTCAGGAAATGCCCAGTTCTCTCCATTTTCTTCTTTGGAAACAACCACATCAGATAAATATTCAATGTTAACTTGATGAATAATTCCGGTAGCTGGCGGTACTACACGATAATTTGAAAAGGCATTTTGTGCCCATTTTAAAAAGGTATACCGTTCTTTATTTCGTTCAAACTCAAGAGCTGCATTAAAAGCAAGTGCTTCCGGCGTACGATAGGCATCTACTTGAACCGAGTGATCAACTACTAGATCTACTGGGATTTCAGGATTAATTTGATCTCCTCTTCCTCCAAATCGAATCATCGCTTCACGCATCGAAGCTAGATCAACAATCGCTGGCACACCTGTAAAATCTTGTAAAATAACACGTGTAGGCTTAAAGGGGATTTCTCCATCTTGTTTTTCTTCTGCCCATTTAGCTAATTGCTCAATATTTTTTTCAGTAATATCGATTCCATCTTCTTGTCGTATTAAAGATTCCAATAATATTCTGATTGTATAGGGAATCTTTTCTAAGGATACATCTAACTTTTTCGTTACTTCGGCTATGTCAAAGTACTGATACGTTTTATCATTAGAAATTATCTCCTTTTTACTTAATTCGTGATACGAAGTCATATCGTCACTCCTATTCTTAACTCTGAAACATTAAAATTAGATATATTATACATTGACAACCTCTCATTGTAAATTCATTTTTATCATTATATTATTAACTTGCTAGAATGAAATGTTCGATTATACTTAGAAATCCACTGTTAGCACGGCTTTTTTATGGACACAATAGTGTAATCACGAAGATTCATTTTATGAAAAAAGGATAAGTTTTCATTAAATATAAATAAAAAACTCCAAAAAAACATACTAAGATTAGTAGGTAGAAACCCCGACGGGGATTCTACCTACTATTTTCTTTTTTTGGAATATAGTAGTGGTGAAAGGAAGCTCGACCGTAGCCCCTAGGACCGAGAGTCCGAAACATAAACAGAGCTCCTTCACTGTCATTTCAGAATCAGGTTTAAGTATGTTGGACTTCGAGTCCGTGTAAAGGAAATGGGAATCGGAATGAATCAGCGAGGGTCTTTCAAACCAAACGAGAAAGTGAGGAGAAAGTGATGTTTGTAGTCGCACTAGACGTTTCCATGAAGAAAAGCTATGCCGTCATCTATGAAGGCACTACGTGCCTATGGAAGGGCGACGTTACACACACGAGAACAGGTTTTGCTGGTCTGTTGAATGAAATACAGATTCTGCCGCAAGCTCCGGAAGTAGTTTTCGAGGCCACGGGCGTCTATTCCGGCCTGTGGAAACCTTCTGCCAAAAAAACGGCTTGTCCTATACCCTGCTGAACCCGCTTCAAGCAAAAAAACAACTGGAAGAAGATACGCTGAGAAGTTGGAAGGCCGACAAACAGGATGCCCACAAGCTGGCGCAAACCCATGCCGGGAAAAGACGGACACCGAAGGTGGTACAGGAAGATATTTATCAAGACCTGCGCGATTTATCCCGCTTCTACCAAGAGGTGGAGGAAGAAATCAAACGCACGCGCATGCACTTGCACAACTGTCTCCAGCTGGTATTTCCGGAGTTGGAACAGTTCTTTTCGAATCAAATCAACCAGGAAGAACATCTCCGAAAACCGGGCCCGCAAGAAGGCGGAAGAATTAACCGCTCTGGCACAGGAGGGCTTATCCAGCCGTTGCTGAAAACAGTGTTCACTGTCAAAAGAAGAGCTACTATGCGGAAAGGGTCCAAGACCTGCTCCTCCAAAAGGAGGCACTCAAAAGCCAGATGATAGCAATGGCGAGGGAACTACCGGAACACGATTTATACATCACAATCCCAGGAATCGGTGAGCTGTCCTCGGCCTTATTAATCGGGGAACTGGGGGACATTCGACGATTCGAAACGTCCAACCAACTGAACGCTTTTGTGGGCATTGATATCCGTAGGTACCAATCAGGAAACTATATTGGCAAGGACCACATCAATAAACGCGGCAATCCGAAAGGAAGGAAAATATTGTTTTTTTGCGTACGAAACATGGTTCGCCAACAGAAAGCTGCCCCGAACCATATCGTGGATTATTACTACAAATAAAAAAAGCAACCCATCCCCAAAAAGGATAAGGTTGCAGTCGTAGCCTGCATGAACAAACTACTAAAATGTATGCATTCCATGGTCAGGAACCATACTAAGTACGACTATGCGTACACGGCCTCTAAGGGCCCATCAACAGTTTTAATATAACACAACACCCCGCAAAAAAATAGAAAAAGGGATGTTTATTTGGCATGCCTATCTTCGCATCAAGCATAGCCCCAAATCTACTCTCCAAGGGAGAGTTTAAGAAATTCATACGGATAGATAATTATTAGGCAGAAATCACTTGACTAAACGTAGGAAAGGGGCTGGGAAAAAACTCCCAGCCTCTTTCCTATACCCGAATAATGTAGCGTAAATGTGCTCAAAAAGGCAGCCCCGACGTCCACTTCACGAATCAGGCTCAGATGGTCTGCAACCATCTTGCGCTTATTCGCTCCAGTGATTCGGGGCTGAACGCCTTTTTTCCCACTCTCTAATCCGTTTATTTAGCTTTTCTATTTGAGGCATCGACACCATAAATAAAAGAGCTTTTGTTTACGTCTCCTGAGGGAATCGAACCCCCATCGCAAGAACCGGAATCTTGCGTGATATCCATTACACTAAGGAGACAACAATAGAATAATTATAGCAAAAGAGCAGCTTTTGTACAAACTATTTTTCCTATATAACAAAAAGAACTAGCAGCTGTCACTAGTCCTTCTGTTTGCTTATTTTAATGAAGCATTTTATAAAAGAAACTTAATCTCCTACCTTTATCGAATAAATTCTAAAATATGCTCCCAAGTTTCGCGTTCAAATACTTGCATCGCTTCACCATCACCTAGCACACCGTATCCTATCATTAAGCCCACAGCAAATAAAGCAACTGCCGCTACTATAAATAACAGAATAATAAAAATTGATTTAAAAATAGGTTTAAAGTCGAACTTCATAATGAACTTCCTTTACGATTAATTTCTTTGGAGTAATCTTCTAAACCAACTAGGTTCAGCTTGTTTGTCTCTCTTTTTTTTTCCAATATTTTCTAGCAAAATGCCCGTTCCTAACGCAACTGAATCTAACGACTCCGGAGAAGCAAAAACAGGAACGCCTAATTCATCACTAAACAACTGCTCAATTCCTCTAATAAGTGCGCCTCCGCCTGTTAACACAATTCCTGTATTAATAATATCAGCACCTAATTCTGGTGGAGTGATTTCCAATACTTCTTTTGCTTGTTCTACAATTAACATCAATGTATCATGCATTGCATAATATACTTCTTCTGACGTAATTGAAATCGTTCTTGGAAGCCCCGTGATCATGTCTCTACCGCGTATTTCCATATTCTCGATTTTTTCAGGAATTAAGGCAGTACCAATTGTTTTCTTGATTTGTTCGCCTGTCCTTTCACCAATCAATAGATTATGTTCACGTTTTACATAATTCATAATATCGGAATCAAGTTTATCCCCTGCTGTCTTTATCGAACTGCTTGTTACAATACCACCTAACGAAAGTACGGCAATATCACTCGTTCCTCCGCCAATATCGATTACCATGTTTCCATTGGGTTGGAAGATATCCAAACCAGCACCTACTGCTGCAACTTTTGGTTCTTCTTCAAGATAGACATTTTTTCCGCCGCTTTTTTCCGCCGCTTCAATAATTGCTTTTTGCTCAATAGTAGTGATATTTGTTGGACAACAAATTAAAATATTTGGTTTTGTCAACAACCCTTTTACGTTCAGACGATTAATAAAATGAGTAAGCATTGCTTCCGTTATATCAAAATCAGCAATCACCCCTCCTTTTAATGGACGTATAACCCGAATATTGGAAGGTGTACGGCCGACCATACGATAGGCTTCAGCTCCTACAGCTAATACACGGTTTGTTGCAGTATCAATCGCGACAACAGAAGGCTCGTTTAGAACGATTCCTTTTCCTTTAACATGGACTAACACATTCGCTGTCCCTAAATCGATTCCTATATCCTTAGCCACATTGTTCCCCTCTCACTTTGTATAGATTATTAATGTTTTTCTATTTTGTTAAAAATAATGCATCCAATTCTTTAACAGAAAGTGTGTTTCCTTCTTTCTCACTTACACGCTCAATTTCTGCTCCAAGTTTTCTGAGTTTTAAGTCAAACTCATAGTAGCCGCGATCCAAATGGTTTAAATTCGTTACACGAGTATATCCGTTTGAAACAAGCCCAGCAATAATTAACGCTGCTGCTGCTCTTAAATCAGAAGCAGCAACTTCTGCTCCCTGAAACTCTGAATTACCATATAATAATACCGTTTGTCCTTCAATTTTAAAATTCGCGTTCATTCTTCGTAGTTCTTCTAGATGCATAAAGCGATTTTCAAACACAGTTTCAGTCATCGTGCTTGTTCCTTGAGAAACCAGTTGCGCAATCGTCATCTGTGCTTGCATATCAGTAGGAAAGCCAGGATGAGGCATGGTTTTTACGTCTGTAGATTTTAAATGTTTCGGACCAATTACTTGGACGCCATTTTCTTTTTCTTTGATGATTACGCCCATCTCTTTTAATTTTGAAACAAGAGGTTTGTTATGTTCTGCAATAGCATCTTCAATAAACACATCACCATTCGTTACAGCTGCAGCCACCATGAATGTACCTGCCTCGATTCGATCTGGAATGATACTATGAGTTACTGCTTCTAATTCCTTTACTCCTTCAATCCGAATCGTTTCAGTACCTGCACCATAAACACGAGCACCCATGCGATTTAAAAAGTTCGCTAAATCAACGATTTCAGGTTCACGAGCTGCGTTTTCTAACGTGGTAGTCCCTTCAGCAAATACAGCCCCCATCATTAAGTTCTGCGTTGCTCCCACACTAGGGAAATCCAAATAAATACGAGCTCCGTGTAATTTCTCAGCATATGCTTCAACGAAGCCATTTTCTATCTTAATTTTTGCCCCCATTGCTTCAAAGCCTTTTAAATGCAAATCAATGGGTCTTGTACCAATAGCGCATCCACCGGGAAGAGCTACTTTTGCTTTACCAAGACGTGCCAATAATGGCCCCATTACCACAATAGAAGCTCTCATTTTACTTACATATTCAAATGGAGCCTCCCAGCTTACATCTCCAGTAGCATCCAATTCAATTGTACGTTCTGTTTCATTAAAATCTACATCAATATTAATATTTCTTAAAACATTATTAATTGTATAAACATCCGACAAAACAGGAACATTCTTCAAAATTGTTTTCCCTTTAGAAGCGAGGATTGTAGCCGCAACGATAGGAAGTACAGCATTTTTAGCACCATCTACTTTTACTGTTCCAACTAGACGGTTTCCGCCTCGAACAATCATTTTTTCCATTTTAAAAAATCCCTCCGAATTTAAGTACGCTCTCAATTAAGATGGAATCTTGCCATCTTTATCTCAATAATCTTTTTTTATTTTTCACGTAATATGCAACATTGTTTTATTTTCTAGTTTGTAATTAAAAGTGAGAGATTTCTAGATACTTCAAGAAAATCCAAGAAAAATGAACTTACTAAATACCCTAACGCAATGGACAGGAATACATACAAAATCCTTGCTTCTGGTATATGGTTCTTTCTAATCCACTTTTCAATTCTCACTGCTTTCAAAGCCCAAAAAGACAAAAAAATAAATAACATATGAGAGATTAATTTTAATAGACCAAACATAAACAATCCGTTCATCTGTCTACACCCCCTCATAGTCTCAAACTATACTAACATAAAATATTGAAAAAAAAAACAAGTTCAGCTTTTCTTAATAAGTTTAAAAGAAATGATGAAATTCATCACTCTTTTCCTATTATACAAGGTCTCTACCCATATAGAAACAATTTCCTTTTACAATTTCTCAAGAAAAATGACAAATCTTTTGCTTTCACATCATTTTCATAAAACTTATTTCAATTTTATAACAAAACGAGAGATTTATGAAATAATTTCATTTGCTAGGCTGTAGGGAGAAAAAAAACTAACCAACAACAGAATTGTCTACTGTTGTTGGTTAGTTTTATACCATTATAGTCTTTTTCGAGAAACACCGATCCGGTTCAAAGCTTTCGTCAATGAAACCTTTGCCCGTTGGAATTCCATATTGTTTTTCGCATTTCGTGCTTCTAACATTTTTTGTTCAGCTTCTCTTTTTGCATTTTCAGCTCGGTCGATATCGATGTCTTTTGCTCTTTCCGCTGTATTCGCAATAATATTTATTTCATTATCACGAACTTCCATGATTCCACCGTTCACTGCGATATGGTTTTGTTGCAAGTCCTCAGTCATACGAGTAACTGTCAATTCGCCAATGATTAAGGGAACAATAATTGGCGTATGATTCGGCATAATGGTAATGCCGCCGTCAGTAGATTCAGCATGAACTTCTTTTGCGTGATGTTGAAAAATAATCCCTTCCGGTGTTATTACATTCACGTTCAAAACTGCCATCTTCTACACTCCTTTATAACCCAGACTTTCCGCTTTTTCTAAAACAGCTTCAATTGAACCAACATTTCTAAAGGCTTCTTCCGGAACTTTATCATATTGTCCATTGATAATACCTTTGAAGCCGCTAATTGTTTCTTTAATTGAAACAAAAGAACCTGGAATACCGGTAAAGGCTTCTGCAACGTGAAAGTTTTGCGACAAGAAGAATTGAATACGACGCGCACGTCCTACTAATGTCTTTTCTGAGTCAGATAACTCATCCATTCCTAAAATCGCAATAATATCTTGCAGTTCACGGTATCTTTGTAAAATTTGTTGAACTTGTGTTGCCACTTCATAGTGTTCTTCTCCTACAATCTCAGGAGACAATGCACTCGAAGAAGAAGCTAACGGATCAACCGCAGGATAGATCCCTTGCTCTGTTAAGCGACGTTCCAAGTTTGTCGTTGCGTCCAAATGAGCAAATGTTGTTGCTGGTGCGGGATCTGTATAGTCATCCGCTGGAACGTAAATTGCTTGAATTGACGTGATTGATCCATTATTTGTTGATGTAATACGCTCTTGAAGTTGTCCCATCTCAGTCGCAAGAGTCGGCTGGTAACCAACAGCAGAAGGCATTCTCCCTAGTAATGCAGAGATTTCCGAACCTGCCTGTGTGAAACGATAGATATTATCAATAAACAATAATACATCTTGTTTTTCTTGATCACGGAAATATTCAGCCATTGTTAGTCCTGTTAAAGCAACACGCATACGGGCACCTGGCGGCTCATTCATTTGACCAAAGACCATAGCAGTTCTTTTCCCTACTCCTGATTCCTGCATTTCATAATACAAGTCATTACCTTCACGTGTACGTTCTCCAACCCCTGTAAAGACAGAAATCCCTCCGTGTTGATCGGCAACATTATGGATCAATTCTTGAATTAAAACTGTTTTTCCGACTCCAGCTCCTCCAAAGAGACCAATTTTTCCACCTTTTAGATAAGGAGCTAATAGGTCAATTACTTTAATCCCGGTTTCTAGAATTTCGTAATTACTACTCAACTCATCATATTTTGGCGCTTTTTTATGGATCGATTCACGAGGATAGTCTTTCGGAAAATCTTCTTTCAAGTCAAGCGTTTGTCCTAAGACATTAAAAACTCTTCCCAAAGTTTCTTTTCCAACAGGAACTTGAATGGGGTTGTCTGTATCGATAACCTCTAACCCACGTTGTAATCCATCAGTAGATTGCATCGAGATTGTTCGGACAACTCCTTCACCAAGCTGTATGACAACTTCTAACGTGATTGTTTCCTTTGTTCCATCTAATTTTTCCTTTTCAACTAATAAAGCATTGTTGATATCTGGTTGTTCTTTGTCTAGAGGGAAAGCAACGTCCACCACAGGGCCAATAACTTGAACAATATGTCCTTTTCTCATTTATTCATGCATCCCCTTTTTTATTTCTCTTCAAGTGCTTGCGCTCCGCCTACTATTTCGTTTATTTCTTGTGTAATAGCGGTTTGGCGTAACTGATTATACTGCATAGTTAAATCATCAATTAAATCTTTCGCATTATCAGTTGCACTTTTCATAGCGGTCATACGTGATGCATGCTCTGCAGCTTTTGCATCAATAATCGCGCCGTATATTAAACTTTCCGCATATTGCGGTAACAGTACTTTTAATATATCATCTTCGGTCGGCTCGAACAGATAGTCTACTTCATACTCCTCTGCTTCATATGGATCTAAGTCTTCTAATGGCAACATCATCTCAACGTGAAATTGTGAAGTTAATGCATTCATATGATGGTTATAACACACATATAGTTCATCAAAAACTCCATCATGATAATATTTTACAGTTTGAGATACTACTTGTCTGACTTCCTCAAAAGATGGCTGATCACTTAAATCACTTACCACATACTCAACATGAATATTACTCTTCCTTAAGTCATTTGCGAGCGTCTCACCAATAGAAATAATAATATATTCATCCTCTGACTCATGGTCTTGTTGGATCATTTCTCTAGTGGATTTTAATATTGAACTGTTATAACTACCAGCAAGTCCTTTATCAGAAGAAATGATTAAATAGCCCGTTCTTTTTACAGGCCGTTTAATGAGCAAGTCGTTAAAATCAATTGCATTTTGCTCATTAGCTACTGCGTGTCCATGCTCTTCTAAAAACAGTAACTGTGATCCAGCAATATGAGTAACAATTTCTCTAATTTTCTTTGCATACAGTTGATAATTCTTCACCTGTTGCTCTACTCTTTGCAACTTGGAAGCAGAAACCATCTGCATGGCACTCGTAATCTGACTTGTTTTCTTCGTTGATGCAATTCTTTTTTTGATATCAATTAAAGAAGAAGCCATCTTCTCACCTCACTTTAGAAAACAATGGCATTTTTTAAACTATTCGAAATCGTTAACTATGTGGAACAAAGATTTCCACAAATCCTTTTATTACTTTTGAAAGTTCTTCTGGGTCCGGTAAATCTTTGGTTTCAACGATGTGTTGCATAATTTCCGGATAGGAAATAGTTAAATAGTTTATTAATTCTTTTTCAAATCGTTTTAAATCTTGAACAGGAACTGTGTCTAAAAAGCCATAAGAAAGCGCAAATAGCATAACTACTTGTTTTTCTACATCAAGCGGTCTATGCAAGTCTTGCTTCAATACTTCTACTGTACGATTTCCTCGATTCAATCTCTGTTGAGTAGCAACATCTAAGTCCGAACCAAATTGAGTAAAAGCTTCCAGCTCTCGGTAAGAAGCTAAGTCTAAACGAAGAGTACCACTTACTTTTTTCATTGCTTTAATTTGAGCAGCCCCTCCGACACGAGATACAGATAACCCTGCTGAAATCGCCGGCCGGATACCGCCGAAGAATAAATCACTCTCCAAGAATATTTGCCCATCCGTAATTGAAATAACATTTGTCGGAATGTAAGCAGATATATCTCCTGCTTGCGTTTCAACAATCGGCAAGGAAGTAATGGATCCTCCGCCTAGTTCACCTTTTAGTTTAGCTGATCGTTCTAGCAGGCGGGAATGTAAATAGAACACATCCCCTGGATAGGCTTCACGTCCAGGTGGTCTTTTTAACAACAAGGACATTTCTCGATAAGCAGCAGCTTGTTTTGATAAATCATCATAAACAATCAAAACGTGTTTTCCTTGGTGCATAAATTCTTCTGCCATCGCTGTCGCAGCGTACGGTGCAATGTAAAGCATCGGTGCTGGCTGCGAAGCACTCGCTGAAACGATGATTGTGTAGTCCATCGCGCGGTGCTCTCTTAACATTTCTGTCAAATTACGAACAGATGATTCTTTCTGTCCAATCGCTACATATATACAAATAACATCTTTTCCTCTTTGATTAAGAATCGCGTCGATTGCAATTGTTGTTTTACCAGTTCTTCGGTCTCCGATAATTAATTCCCGTTGACCTCTACCGATTGGTACTAACGCATCGATCGCTTTTAATCCTGTTTGTAACGGCTCCGTTACAGATTGGCGGTCCATAACACTGGGAGCTTCATTCTCAACAGGTCTTTTCTTTGTCGTCATAACAGAACCTTGACCATCAATAGGTTCTCCTAAAGCATCCACTACTCTACCGATTAGTGCTTCTCCAACAGGAACTTCCATAATGCGCCCTGTTCTTTTTACAATATCTCCTTCATGGATATTCTCAAATTCTCCAAAAATGATGATTCCCACATCTTCTTTTTCCAGACTTTGAGCCATTCCAATTGAGCCATTTGAAAAAAGTAGAAGTTCTCCACTCATGACATTTTTCAGTCCAGTAGCTCTTGCAATTCCATCACCGACATATGTCAGTTTTCCAATTTCTTCCATTTCTGGAACAGATTGAAAAGAGCTGATTCTTTCCTTTATCAAAGAATGTAAATTATCTTTATCTATCGCCACATTCTTCACCTCTTCAATCTCATTGGTCTTCTAATAAGTATTTTCTCATTTCAGTAATTTTCGTTTGAAGTGTGTTATCAAACGAATAATTATCTGATTCTAGTTTAACTCCACCTAAAACTGATTCATCAACTACTTCTTTAACATAAAGATGATGATTCTCTACTTTTTTTCGGAAAGCTTTGATAATCCGATCTTTTTGCTTTTGTTTTAAGGCTACTGCTGAAGTTATTGTCACATTAACTGGTTCTCGATCTTCCTTGTGAAGTTCATTGAATTGGTTAATGGCGTCAATGTAACTTGCAGTATCGATATTCGACAAAAACTCAAGTGTTCTTTCAGATAGAAATTGGACAGCTATTCGTAGTTTATTTTCTACAACAGCGGTATTACCTTCTTCATCCATAACTTCTAAAAGGTTATCTTTCAGCTGATTTAACTCATAATATATTTTCTCAGCAATTTCAGAACTTTCCAAACTATTATAGAAGGTTGTTACAAATAGACGTAGGGAGGAGCTTTTTATATTTTCTCTCTCCATATTAATCATCCAGCCCTTTAATAAATTCCTCAATTAAGCGGTCTTGGTCTTCTGCATTCAATTCCTTGCCAATAATACTTTCAGCAATGCTAATAGACATTTCACTAATTTCTGAACGTAATTTTGCAAAAGCTTTTTTTCGTTCTAAATCCACTTCTTTTTCTGCTTGTTTTCGTATTCTTCGAGCGTCTTCTTTTGCTTCATTTACGATTGATTTTTGCAATTCGTTCCCTTCAGCCTGCGCTCTTGTCAAGGTTTCATTCGCTTTGTTTCTCGCTTCTCGAAGTTGTTGTTCTACTTCCGCTAATTGTCTTTCTGCACTAATACGAGCAGTTTCTGCCTTATCAATATCAGCATTAATCGTTTGCTCTCGTTGGTCCAGCATATTCATCAGCGGTTTCCAAGCAACACGTTTTAACAATGCAAAAAGAAGTAAAAATGCAACTAACGTAACGAGTGTATTACCTAAAGCTGTAGAAGCACTTCCTAATATAACACCTAGTGTCACACTCTTTCCTCCTCTATCAGTTCTTTCTTTCTAGCCGGTTATTGGAAAATAAGTAAGAATGCTATAACTACAGCCATGATTGGCACAGCTTCAATTAACCCTACACCGATAAACATTAATGTTTGTAATCTGCTTTGAAGTTCAGGTTGTCTAGCTATCGCCTCGATTGTTGTTGATATTACCTTACCGTTTCCTAAAGAAGCTCCTATGGCTGCACCTGCAACCGCAATCGCTGCTGCTATAAAATTCATGTTAATTTCTCCTTTGTTTTTAAAAATAAAAAGTATTGGTTGTTTTATTCTGATTCAATCTTATGTGATAGATACACCATCGTCAGGGTTGTAAACACAAAGGCCTGAATAGAGCCAATAAAGATTGAGAATCCTTGCCATACCATTTGCAATGGTACGCCAATAACCCATGTTAGTGGTCCTGCTGCATTTGCTAAAGAAGCAATTAACCCTAGTAGTATTTCACCAGCGTAGATATTCCCATACAGACGTAAGGCTAATGTCAATGTATTTGTGAATTCTTCTAATAGCTTAATAGGCATTAGAGCCGGAACTGGTCGAATGTAACTATTCATAAAATAATTCTTAAACCCTTGTTCTTTTGCTCCAAAATAGTGTGTTAAAAGGATAACCAGCAAAGCAAGTGCTAATGTAACCACCGGACTCGCCGTTGGACTTTTCCAATAGGAATAACCACCGATATTCAGAATTAAAACCAATCCTAAAATATTCGCTACCCAAATAAAAAGAAATAGTGTGAAACCTAATAGATAAAACTGCTCACCTGTTTTCCAGTCCATTGAACTTGAAATCATATTTTTTACAAAGTCTGCAATGTATTCAATCACTAATTGACCCTTTTTCGGCCGAATTGATAAATTCCTCGTGCAAAAGTAACAAAATAAAAATACAAGAAGACATGTAGCAATCACACTAATCAAAATATCTACACTAAAGCCAATCCCCATGAATTCAATCACTTTCGATTCATGTTCCAATCGTTTCACCTCTTTTCAATTCTATACAGCTAGAATAAACCCATCTGTTAAAACACATCAAATAATTCATGAAAACAGAAGGCTCATTTGCAAACCTATAATACCACGCGTCGAAGGAATAATCAAAAATAATTATTATTTTTTTACTGAGAACAATCAATATATTGAAAGTTCAATATCAGGTTACAGCATCTTGAACAGCAAAATGCCTATTTCTCTTTCAAAAATACGATTCTGAGAAAAAGAACACTCAAAAAAACAAAAAACTGTTTCCCTTTCGAATGAATGAAAGGGAAACAGTTTTTATAGTTATTTTGTGCCAAATAAACGATCGCCAGCATCTCCCAAACCAGGTAGAATATAGCCGATTTCATTTAGTTTTTCGTCCAACGCTGCTGTAACGATTTCTACTTCAGGATACTCATCATTTAATACTTTTACCCCTTCTGGAGCAGCAACTAAGCAAATAAATTTGATATTTCTAGGTTTTGCGCCACGCTTAACTAATGCTTCAATTGCAGCAACAGCCGATCCCCCTGTTGCTAACATTGGATCAACAACAAAAAGTTGACGCTCTGCAATATCTGCAGGCATTTTTACGAAATACTCATGCGGTTGTAACGTTTCCTCATCACGATACAATCCAACGTGGCCTACTTTAGCAGCTGGCAGCATAGCTAAAAAGCCGTCTACCATTCCTAAACCAGCACGTAAAATGGGAACAATGGCTACTTTTTTTCCACTTAATGTTTTTTGAATTGATTTTACAAGTGGTGTTTCGATTTCAACATCTTCCAAAGGCATATTCCTTGTCACTTCATACGCCATTAACATTGCGATCTCACTAACTACCTCACGAAAGTCTTTTGTTCCTGTATCTTTTTGTCGGATAATTGTTAATTTATGCTGAATCAAAGGATGATCCATAACTGTTACTTGTGCCATTCGTATTCCCCCTCAAAATTTCACTTTTACTATTGTATAGTATTAGACTCATTTTGGCTAGAAAATTATTCCTTTTATTGCTTTGTATGGTCGCTTTATTTTTCTACATGCAGTGGAAACTGGCTTGTTAACTTCCGTACTTCAGATTTTACTGATTCCAGTACTTCTGGGTTGTTTTGGTTTTCTGCAACTTTAATAATCAATTCTGCAACTTTTCTGGATTCTTCTTCCTTAAATCCACGTGTGGTGATCGCTGGTGTACCTATTCGAATACCACTGGTTTTCATTGGCGGCAGTTTATCAAATGGAATCGCGTTTTTATTGACAGTAATTCCTACTTCATCTAAAAGAGATTCTAATTCTTTTCCATTTAAATCATAAGCGGAAACATCCAGGAGCAGAAGATGATTATCAGTTCCGCCACTAATCAATCGGAATTTAGATTCTTGAAAAACTTTTTCCATTGTTTTTGCATTTTTAACAACTTGTCCAATGTATTCTTTATAAGATGGTTGAAGAGCTTCGTAGAAAGAAACAGCTTTTGCAGCTATTATATGTTCAAGCGGACCGCCTTGAATTCCTGGGAAAATCGCACTGTTTAGTTTTTTTGCATATTCTTTCTTAGCTAGAATAATACCGCCTCTTGGTCCACGTAATGTTTTATGGGTTGTCGAAGTTACAATATCCGCATATTCAACGGGATTCTGATGGTAACCAGTTGCGCAAAGTCCAGCGATGTGTGCCATATCCACCATTAATTTAGCGCCCACTTCATCAGCAATTTCGCGGAATTTTTTGAAGTCTATTTTCCTAGAATATGCGCTCGCACCCGCAACAATTAGCTTTGGCTGCTCTTCTTTTGCAATGCGGAGCACTTCATCATAATTGATAAAACCTGTTTCTTTATCAATGCCATAGGAAACAAACTCATAATTTTTCCCACTAAAATTGACACTTGAGCCATGAGTCAGATGTCCACCATGGTTTAGATCCATCCCTAAAACTTTACTTCCGTGCTCTACCAAGGCCATGTATGCTGCCATATTCGCTTGACTGCCTGAGTGAGGCTGTACATTAACGTATTCAGCACCAAAAATTTCCTTAATGCGAGAAATTGCTAAATTTTCAATAATATCGACGAATTCGCAACCGCCATAATAACGTTTTCCAGGGTAACCCTCTGCGTATTTATTCGTCAATATACTGCCTTGTGCTTCCAATACTTCCTTAGATACAAAGTTTTCGGAAGCAATCAGTTCAATTCCTTCTTCTTGACGTGTTTTCTCTTTTTCAATTGCCTCAAATACCTCTTTATCGAACACCAAACATTCCCCCTGCTCCATGTTTTTATTAGATTATGATTAAAATCAATTATTAGTATAGCATAGTTCATATCTTCTTAATACCATTATTCATCCATATTTTTTTAAGAAAACGGAAGGAAATTAACTTCAGTTCACAGGTACGTGTTCAAGTTGCTGGACAATACTAATTCCAATGATAAAACAGATAATCAATTTCTCAAGCGATTCTTCTACGATAGTAATTCCCCATACTTCTTCGTTATTGAGGTCTTGTTCTTGTAAAGTTTTCCCATCTTCAATCGCCTCCTTTCTTTTAAATCGAGCGCTCACATTATCGCTTTCATTATACAGCAAGAATTTCATTAAAAACAAAAAGGCTGGATTTTTTATCCAACCCTTTTGTTTATTACTATTTAACGATTAACATACGGTCCAGTCCATTAATGTCTTTTTGGATACTAACCTCTTTATCTGGAAATGCTTGCTGATAGAGTTGTTGTAATTTTTCTCCTTGTTGAAAACCAATTTCCATAAAGAGACAGCCATCTGTTTTTAAGTAAAAGGGCAATTCATACGCTAGTCGTTCATATACACTAAAGCCCCCATTATCTGCAAACAAAGCCGAATGCGGTTCATGTTGCAAAACAGAAACGTCCATCAGTTCTTTTTCATCAAAGCCGATATACGGCGGATTGCTAATAATGCAGTCAAAAGTTTCTAAAGATACTGGTTCTAATAAGTCTCCTTGTAAAAAGCGAATAGCTAAATCCAGTGACTCTGTATTTTTTTTGGCTACATCAAGTGCTGCTCCAGATATATCTGTTGCAGTAACAATATCTTGTGGGCGTTCAGATTTCATGGTAATGGCGATGGCCCCTGATCCAGTCCCAATATCCAATACACGAAGCGGTTTTTCACCGACTGTTTGATTCAAATGTTTCAAAGCTGCGTGAACAAGTTCTTCCGTTTCCGGACGAGGAATAAGTGTATCTTTTGTGACTTTCAAAGGTATTCCGTAAAACCATTCTTTTCCGACAATATATTGCAGAGGTTTTCCTTCGATGAATTGATTCAAATCGTCTAAATACTGTAAATAAATAGAATCCGTCATTTCATCTTTCAAATGACGGATAAAATCTGTTTTAGTCCAATCCAATCGATCAATCAGCAATCTTTCCGCAACATAAGTGTTTTTATTAAATTTTTCCAAATATTTTACTGCATTTTGAACCACCTGTTGATAGGTTCGTGTACTAATCGATACCATTATTTAAATTCTCCAATTTTTCAGCCTGATCCGCAATAATTAATGCATCTACAATTTCATCAAACTTACCGTTTAAGATTTGATCTAGTTTTTGAATCGTCAACCCAATTCGATGATCCGTTACTCGATTTTGAGGGAAATTATAGGTGCGAATTCGTTCAGAACGGTCTCCTGTCCCAACTGCTGACTTTCTATTTGCATCATATTCTGATTGTGCTTCACTGGTGATTTTGTCAAAAACACGCGCGCGCAAAACTTTCATTGCTTTCTCACGGTTTTTAATTTGAGAACGTTCGTCCTGCATCGCAACCGCAATCCCCGTTGGAATATGAGTTAAACGGACAGCAGACGCAGTCTTGTTGACGTGCTGTCCACCTGCACCGCTTGCGTGATAAATGTCTGTACGAATGTCTTTATCAGCTATATCCAGTTCTACTTCTTCCATTTCCGGCATTACAACGACTGTAGCAGTAGATGTGTGTACACGCCCTTGTGATTCTGTTTCGGGTACTCGTTGCACACGGTGAGCGCCACTTTCATATTTTAATTTAGAAAAGACATTTTGTCCTTTTATCATTAAAATAATTTCTTTATAACCGCCAATACCGGTAATATTTGCATCCATTACTTCTACTTTCCAACCTTGGTTTTCTGCATATTTGCTGTACATTTCAAAAAGATCTCCAGCAAATAGAGCAGCTTCATCTCCACCCGCTGCTCCGCGGATTTCCATGATGATATTTTTCCCGTCATTTGGGTCTTCTGGCAGCAACAATACTTTAATTCGCTCTTCTAATTCTTCTTTTTCATCTTTCAGCATCGATAATTCTTCTTTAGCAAGTTCTGCCATGTCAGCATCTAATTTTTCTGAAAGCATTTCTTCTGTATCGCTAATCTCTTCTTCTAATTTTTTGTACCGTCTAAATACAGCAACTTTGGGACGTAAATCTGACTCTTCTTTTGTAAGCTGCATTAAACGTTGTGTATCCGAAATCACTTCCGGATCACTTAATAATTCCGCTAATTCTTCATAACGGATGATGAATGTGTCAAGCTGATCAAACATCTATCTCAAAACCCTTCTTTTTCCAAATATGAATCCTATCTTTTTGTCATTCTAAATTTCTGGATGAAAATAATGTTTACGGCATACAGGGATATAAGACTCATTTCCACCGATTTGAATTTGTTCCCCCTTATAAACGGGTTTCCCATCTACAATTCTCATATTCATGAGAGCTTTCTTATGACAATACCAACAAATTGTTTTTATTTCTTCTATTTTATCAGCGTATAATAATAAATATTTCGATCCTTCGAATAATTCATTTGTAAAATCATTTTTTAAACCAAATGCCATAACCGGAATATCTAAATCATCTACAATTCTAGCTAATTGTAAGACATGTTTCTTACTCAAAAATTGTGCTTCATCTAAGAGTACACAATATGGTTTATCTTTTTCAGATTTTACAACTTCATAAAGATCTGTTTCTTCATGAACAGCCTTAGCTTCTCTGCGAAGCCCAATTCTACTCGCAACATAACCAACTTGATCGCGGTCATCAATAGCACTCGTAAAAATTAATACTGGCTTATTTTGCTCTTCATAATTATGGGCAACCTTTAATATTTCGATTGTCTTCCCACTGTTCATTGCACCATATTTAAAAAATAATTGTGCCATTTTTCACCCCGCCAGTATTTTTCATAATTATTATCTTGTAATATAATAGTAATAAATGGCCTTAAAGTCAATCATACAAGCTTAATTCAACAAGATGTTAAGAAATAATAAAATTAATGAGTATTCTTCCTATATTTTTATCCATTACTTTCAGTATAAACAACTTTTATGCTATGATGTCAAAGAGAATTTTTGAAGGAGAGATACATTTGAGTATTCGGGGAGCATTGGCCATTACGGTCGGAAAAGGAACACAGTGGGCATTACGTACATTTACGAATGGTGGTACAAGTTTACCAGGAAAACTTGCCGCGAAAATTGATCCAGCTGTTCTTTCTCACTTAGCAAAAGACTATGAAGTAGTCATTATTACAGGCACGAACGGTAAGACACTTACAACTTCCCTGACGTACCACGTTTTACAACAAAAATTTAACCATGTGTTAACAAACCCGACAGGGGCAAACATGGAGCAAGGAATTATTTCTACGTTCTTAGAAAAACGAGATTCTAAAGCCAATAACAAAAAAATCGCGATTTTAGAGGTGGATGAAGCTAGTTTAATCCACGTTACCAAATATATAAAACCAAGCATTATTGTGAACACAAATGTTTTTCGTGACCAAATGGACCGCTTCGGGGAGATTTACACCATTTACCAAAAAATGGTAGACGGAGCAGCGCAAGCGCCCAATGCAACAATCTTAGCAAATGGTGACAGCCCTATTTTCCATTCGAAAGACCTTAAAAACCCTCAAATTTATTTTGGCTTTAACCATGAAAAAGATGGCGAAACAATGGCACATTACAATACGGACGGTGTTCTCTGTCCAAATTGCCAAAGCATTTTACACTATAAGTTTAATACATATGCAAATCTCGGAAAGTATTATTGTCCAAATTGTGACTTCAAACGTCCGGAATTAAAATATGCCGTTACAGCCGTTGATCATTTGGATTACCAATCTTCTACTTTTGAAATTGATGGGCGTCCTTTTAAAATTAATGTTGCTGGCTTATATAATATTTACAATGCATTAGCAGCTTATTCAGTTGGACGTGAATTTGGTTTAACACCAGAGGAAATCCAATCAGGATTTTCTTCTGCTGAGCAAAAATTCGGGCGTCAAGAAACGATTCAAATTGATAACAAGACCATTGTGTTAAATCTTATTAAAAATCCGGTTGGTTTGAATCAAATCATCGACTTACTTGATTATGAAAAAGATCCTTTCACAGTAGCTGTCGTATTGAACGACCGCCCGGCTGATGGAACCGATGTAAGTTGGATTTGGGACGGGGAATTTGAAAAGTTAGTTGAACATACTATTCCAAGCGTAAGCGTGAGTGGTATTCGCCGAGACGAAATGAACTTACGTCTCAAAGTGGCTGGCATACCAGAAGAAAAAATGAACGTCTATGATTCTGTGAATGAGTTGATTGAATCCTTTCAACAAGAGCCTACTGAAAAAATTTATGTAATGGCTACTTATACTGGCGTTTTGAATTTGCGTAAAGTGTTAGCTGATAGAGGCTATATCAAAGAAAGGATGAAATAATTGAAACTGAGAATCTGTCATTTATATGGGAATTTATTGAATACATATGGTGATAACGGAAATTTATTGATGCTGCAGTATTGTGCGCGACAAAAAGGAATTACCGTTGAAACTGAAATTGTCAGCTTAGATCAACCTTTTGAAGCAGATCAATATGATTTAGTCTTTTTTGGCGGAGGACAAGATTACGAACAATTCATCGTGTCAAAAGATATTCAACAAAAAGCTGACGATATTAAAGAATATATTGAAAAAGATGGGGTTCTGCTAGCAATTTGTGGCGGCTACCAATTATTAGGTCATCACTATGTGGATGCTAGTGGAAAAGAAATCAAAGGAATCAGCGCGATTGATTATTATACATTGAACCAAGAAAATAATCGCTTTATTGGTGATATTACCATTTACGATGAAGAATCCGGTGATACTTATCATGGTTTTGAAAATCATAATGGTCGTACATTCTTGGGTGATCATGTGAGAGCTTTAGGTATTGTTCAAGAAGGTAAAGGAAATAATGGCGAAGATAAAACAGAAGGTGCTCGTTATAAAAATGTCTTTTGCTCTTACTTCCATGGTCCTTTACTAGTCCGCAATATTCATTTAGCAGAACGAATTGTCGATTTAGCCGTTAAAAATCATCAAAAGAAAAACTTACTTGCATAAAAATAGAGAAACAGGACTTCAAGTTCATCATGACTTGAAACCCTGTTTTTTTATTATTCTAATAAAAATGACCAAATTATCATAATAAGTGTGAGAAGCAGAATCCCTAAAACAAAGGCCCACCCTTGCCATCTAGCTAGATTAATCGTTGTTCCGATACCATATCGTTTTTCTACAAACACAGCTGCATCATCCGGATTATAATAGAACATCCCTGCAATCCATTTCTCATCTTCTTCTGGATCTTGATAATATTGACTATCTTCATCCTCGGATTCCGATAACTTCAATTTCTCCCCACCTTGTCCGTATTTAATGGACAAATAGAATGTAC
The DNA here is from genome assembly GCF_003955755.1 of Jeotgalibaca ciconiae. Taxonomy (NCBI): domain Bacteria; kingdom Bacillati; phylum Bacillota; class Bacilli; order Lactobacillales; family Carnobacteriaceae; genus Jeotgalibaca; species Jeotgalibaca ciconiae. The sequence continues at coordinate 97,780 of NZ_CP034465.1, forward strand.
TGCCAATTGTCAGTAGGAGATAAAGAGCAACTACAATAATTTGAAGCCAGAAATATTTTTCATCAATTAAAACAGAAGATAAAAAGAGACTCGATATTAATAATTGTGTAGATATAGCTATCAGGAAGGAAAATTTCGACCAAGCTTGTCGATATCTTCTACTCTTTTCACTAGAAATAACAGGTGCCAGCGGAGATAGTTTCTGTCTTGATTTGATAAATGAATAATGTGCAAAGTAAAAAATAGGTATGAACAGAACTTGTAGAAGCGGAAAAGATAAAACAGTCAGAAATGATTTTTCTACATAATGGTTTGCTTGAAAATTACTATCAAAATTAATCGGGATTTGATCAGGAATCCGGTCGTAATTCATTAAGGAAATAACGACCGTTACAATAATGATTACAAGCTGCCACAGAACAAATGCACTCGAAGGCGTCATTTTCAACTTTTCATGATAGTTTGAATCAATTACTATTTTTTTCTTAATTGAGACTTCATCAATTGGTAAAGTTTTTTTCCACTTCATTAGTTCTTTTCGATATTTTAAATAGATAAGAAAGGAAACAATCATGAATAGGAAGATAATGATTATTAAGTAAATGGAAATAACCATATCAACTTTATTTTCTTCCAAATAAAACGGAATCAGCAACAAGGGAAGCGCCAGAAAAAAACTGATGGCTATATTGATAATGGCATAGCGTTTAACCAATCTTACAATAAAATCATCTTTCAAGAACTGTTTGGGAACTGAAACCCCAAATGGCGTCGATCTTCTACTAACCAATGGTGTAATACCAATTGTCACTCCCATAAACAACATCGTAAAAAACATTAGCAAAATAAATGTCCACATACTATTCCTCCCCCTTTCTTAATTTTACCGATATTTTTGCAATCCATTCTGTTATCAATTCTTCTGAGCACTCATGGACAAAAGCGTCTACTAGAATTTCTTCCAATCGAGCTTGGATTTCACTCGCCAGCTCCGGTGTGGCCTCTCGATTCTCGATTGGGCTAATTGTATATCCTTTATTACTCTTTAATAAAATCCCCTCATCAGTTAATAAATTATAAGCTTTATTGACAGTATGCATGTTCACACTCAAGTCACTTGCCAAAATACGAACACTTGGCAGATAATCTCCCTCCGTCAACTCCCTCTTGACAATAGCTTTCTTTATTTGATTAATGAGCTGTGTATAAATCGGTATCGTACTGGTTGTTTCTACTTCAATAAACATCTCTCCACCTCCGTTAGCTCTACTTGTTATACATCAAGTATAACACACATAAGGTGATGATTCCAATTGAAAAATTACTTTATTAGCATGAACTGATATTCCTTCCACTGAAGAAGTTTTTCGAGTCCACTGGATGTAATTATTACCGTATCTCATCTACTGTGGACTTGAATCCATTCTCACTGGATGAGAATCCTTTACTATTTCATCTACTGAGAGGATAGCAAACTGCTCACTGGAAGATAATCCTGTTAAATATTGAAAATAAAAAATTTACCTTATCTTAAAATACGGAAAAAGGCTGGGAAAATTCCCAGCCTTTTCAAATCTATTTTATTCATTCATCATCAAGATGCTTCTGTAAACTGACTATTGTATAAATCAGCATAGAAACCTTTTTGAGCCATCAGTTCATCATGGGTTCCTGTTTCCATAATGTCACCTTGGTTCATGACAATGATGTTGTCTGCATCCCGGATAGTGGATAATCTATGAGCAACAACAAAACTTGTACGACCTTCCAACAACTTACGCATCGCATTTTGAATCAAGATTTCCGTACGTGTATCAACACTGGATGTTGCTTCATCAAGGATCAAGATTTCTGGATCTTTGATAAATGCACGGGCAATGGTCAGTAACTGCCGCTGCCCTTGAGAAATGTTACTTGCCTCTTCATTCAAGTACGTTTGATATCCTTCAGGCAAGGTACGAATGAACTCGTCTGCATGAGCCATTTTCGCTGCTGCATATACTTCTTCATCCGTTATGCCTTTTCTTGCACCGTATTTAATATTCTCAAAGATGGTTCCATGGAATAACCATGTATCTTGTAGCACCATTGCGAAGCGATCACGTAATGCATCACGATCCATATCGCGCGTATCTACACCTTCTAGTTTAATGCTGCCGCCTCGAACATCATAGAAACGTTCCAATAAATTAATAATCGTTGACTTACCTGCTCCAGTAGGACCTACAATCGCAACCATTTGCCCACTCTTCACACTCAAGTTAAAGTCAGTCATTAAATCAGCAGAACGATCATAACCAAAACGAACATGTTCAAAAGTCACTTTATCATCCGTTTGAACAGCAGGAATATCAGTAGAAGTAATTTCCATTTCTTCTTCATCTAAAACTTCGAAAATTCGTTCAGTTGATGCAACGATCGATTGAATTGTATTTAGAATGTTTGTTAATTGCTTCATGGGTTCCGAGAATTGGTTCGTGTAAGTCAGAAATGCTTGCACATCCCCTAAAGGCATGACTCCGGTTGCTACTTCAATCCCACCAAGAACCGCAACAAATACATATCCTAGATTTTTCACCATATTCATTAATGGCATTAAAACACCAGAAATGAACTGCGCTTTAAAAGCAACTTTGAATAATTTTTCGTTTTGTTCTTCAAATATTTCGATAGATTTTTCTTCTTGATTAAAACTAATGATCTCGGTATGACCTGAAAAATTCTCTTCTATTTGTCCATTCAGCTTTCCTAGTTCTCGTTGTTGTTTACTAAAGTAACGTTGAGATCGGGGAGCAATAAGCGAAATAATAAACGCACTTAACGGAACCGTAATCAATGCTACAATACTAAGTTTCCAACTAATGCTTAGCATCATGATAAAAATTCCGAAGAACTGCACAATGCTTATAATGGCCTGATTCACTGTCTGGACCAATTGACGAGCAATATTATCAACATCATTAATTGCGCGACTCATGATATCTCCATTACTGTTTGTATCATAATAAGAAATTGGAACAAGAGACATCTTTGCTTTAAAATCCTGTCGCAAATCATAAACCGTTTTTTGAACAATACGAACAAGAGTAAATTGAGCAACATAAGAAAGTAATGCATTTGCAATATACAATATTGCAACCATCGTTAAAATTTTATATATAGATGAAAAATCGATTGGAAATCTAGAGGTTCCTTCTTGAACTCCTTCAATTACCCCATTAAAAATGATTGTCGTAGCATTCCCTAAAACACGTGGAGTAAAGATTTGCAGAATCGTTGCTACTCCTGATAAAACAAAAGCTAATAGTAGCAGCCATTTTTTTAATGACATGTATTTAAACAATCTTCTTAACGTTCCCCAAAAGTTTTTGGGTTTTCTTACTACTTTTGGCGCGTTTCTCATTCATTTTCACCTTCTTTAAATTGAGAATTCATAATCTCAAGATAAGTCTCGTTATCTTTTATCAAGGATTCATGTGTACCTTTTCCAACTACTTTACCATTGTCTAACACTACTATTAAATCAGCATCCATAACGGTACTAATTCTTTGTGCCACAATAACCACAATCGCATCTTCCGTTTCATCTTTTAAAGCATGACGTAGAGCTGCGTCCGTTTTAAAGTCTAATGCTGAAAACGAGTCATCAAAAACATAAACATCCGGTTCTTTAATAATTGCACGCGCAATACATAGTCGTTGGCGTTGACCACCCGAGAAGTTCGTTCCACCTTGTTCTACAGGAGATTCAAGACCTAATTCTAATCCTTCTACAAAATCTTTTGCTTGTGCTATTTTCAATGCTTGCCAGATTTCGTCATCAGTAGCATCTTTCTTGCCAAAAAGCATGTTGGAACGAATCGTACCGGAAAACAGATTTGCTTTTTGTGGTACATAAGCAATTCGTTCGCGGATATTGAATTGATTTAATTCTTTTACATTTATTCCATTTAAATAAACATTTCCTGATGTTGAATCGTAAAAACGCATGATTAGATTAGCAATCGTGGACTTACCTGATCCGGTACCACCAATAATTGCTAACGTTTGGCCGGCCTTCATACTAAAATCAATATCATCAACAACAGGTCTCTCTGCATTTGGAAAATAATAGGTCACATGATCAAAAGCAAGTTGGCTACTTTCATTTTGCAGTTCAGCCTCATCAAACAGATGATCTCCATCTTGAATAGTACTTTCAAGGTTTAATACTTCATTAATACGAGCTGCAGAAACTTGTGCACGTGGAACCATCGTCAAAATCATTGACATCATCATAAAACTAAACAGTAACATTGCTGAGTAATTAATAAATGCAACTAAATTTCCAACCGGCATATTTCCGATTGCAATGTATTCTCCACCAATTAAAATAATCGAAATGTTTGTGCCGCTTAGTACAAGCGTCATAATCGGCATCAATAAACTCATGATAGACATAGCTTTCACATTATTTTGCATGAAATCTTCGTTGGCTTCCGCAAAGCGCTCTTCTTCGTACGTGCTCTTATTAAAAGCGCGAATAACTCGGACTCCCGTCAACCCTTCTCGAAAAATCAAATTCAATCGATCTGTCTTTTTCTGAATTAACTTAAATAGAGGAATAGCCGAACGCATAATAATAAATAACAAGAAAATTAAGATTGGTACAGATACAAAGAAAATTCGAGCTAATTCAGGATTTTGAGTATAAGAAAGAACCGCAGCTCCTATACCCATAATTGGTGCAAACATCATCATACGCAAGAACATCATAAATACCATTTGAACTTGTTCCACATCATTAGTGGATCGAGTAATCAAAGATGCTGCTCCAATTGAATTAACTTTATCTTTTGACAGATACATTACTTTTCGATAAATATCTCCGCGGATTTGAAGTCCCACCCGTTGAGATTCTTTTGCAGAAATGTGTACTCCAATAATCGCTGCTACAATGGTAATCCCTGTCAGTAACAACATTCGAAATCCAGTATTCCAAATATAGCTAATATCACCCGTTGCGATTCCATTATTGATGATATTAGAAGTCATATTCGGAAGGTTTAACTCTGCAAACACTTGAACAATAATAAATAATACGGAACCCAAAAATGCTTTCCATGAAATCCGTTTCCCTAATTCGAACATAGAGAGGACCCCTCCTTTTTAATTGTTTTCTTTTTTCCTGATACCATTCTCCATCCATGACAATCTACTGTTGATAATTCGAAAAGCTTCTTCTTCAGATAAATTTTGTAAGAATACTTTTGAGAGTGTCCAATGAATCATTTGAAAAATATATTGTAGAAATTCATTCAATTCTTCTTCAGAAGTAAAATTAAGATTTGATTGATCAACTATTTCGAGAATTTTTGCAAATTTTTTCATATGTTTTTGATTTTTATCATTTTGTGAATCTTTTTCGAATATATTTCGACTCCTCTTATAAGACATATTCACAAAGAAGTGATGGTAAAAGTCTTTATACTCACCGTTTAAGTAATATTCATATAAAAACTTAAAGGTATCTTTCAGACTTTCGAATAGATCTCCGTCTGCCTTTTTGAAGCAATTGATAATTCCCTCGTTCTGGTCTTTCTTCAATAAACTAAGGCAGTAAAAATACAAGTCGTCCTTATCTTCAAAGTATTGATAAAAACTTCCCCGTGAAATATCTGAATGTTGAATAATCACATTGATTGAAACTTCTTCCAATGGTATTCTAGAAAACTCCACATACGCAGCATTTAATAAACGCTCCCGCTTATCTTCTGGTAAATTAAAAAAAGTTTTCTTTGGCAAATCTACACCTTCTTTCTAAAAAAATAAAAAACATGACAACTTGTCATGAGACATAGTTATAACATTATGACAAGCTGTCACATCTGTCAACAAAAAAGATTTCGAAAACAAGAAATTGTGTTTGGAGAGCGAAGCTTCTTACAGGTACAGCAGAAGCAGCGAAGCAATCAATGGGACAAATTTATCTTTTTTCACTAGTTCAGGACTTAGCAGCTAGATATCGAAGGCATAAAAAAATTATATTATTCTGTAAAAAAAGAAGCCGATATCGGCTCCTTTTTTATTGATCTTCATTGGTGTCTTCAATTATTCCTTCTGATAGTTCTGCTTCTGTTTCATATAATCCTGAATAATTTTTATACCATTCAAAGACATGCATAAAAATAACTTTTAAAACAGCGTAACCAGGTATCCCCAAAACGAAGCCAACTAATCCAAAAACTTTTCCTGCTGTCAGCAGGACAATCATGATGGTTACCGGATGAACCGATAAATTACTTCCCAGAACTTGTGGAGAAATAACTCTTCCTTCAATGAACTGTTCAATACTAAAAACAATTAATACTTGTACGAGCATCAAGGGAGACTCAACTAAACCAACAATAACTGCTGGTATCATTGCTAAAAATGATCCTAAATAAGGGATTACATTTAAAAAGCCTGCTAAAATACCGAGTACAATACCATAGTTTAAGCCAATAATCGAATAACCGATGACAAACATTAAGCCTACAAAAAAAGCAACCGTGATTTGACCACGAACATATTGACTGATTTGCAAATTAATCTTTGTTAATAAATCTTTTACCGTAGCACGATGACGGTTGGGTAAAAAAGCTAAAATTTGACTAGGAAATTTATCCCCTTCCTTTAGCAAGTAGTATAAAATGATTGGCATTGTAATCAGCCCCACCAAAACATTTGTCACTACACCTAAAACATTTCCAATTCCTGAAAAAGTATTAGACAAGAAATTATTTGCCCAACTCGTAAGAGCATTAAAAATGTTTGTATTAATCTCAGTAAACTGCTCCTGAAAAGAACGGAACCACTCATACTCAAAAAAGTTATTAAACATATTATTAATGGTGATCCAAAATTGAGGAATATCATCAATAATCCCAATCGTTTGTTCGCGAATAACCGGAATTAGAATAGCAACTCCCCAGATTATTAGAAGAATAAGAACAATGAAAGACAGCCAAATCGCAGCTGTTCGATTTACTTTTTTCTTTTCAAGCCAATTCACAAGTGGATTCATTAAATAATAGAGAATGCCACTTAGAATAAGCGGAAAACCAATTACGTTAAAAAAACTGCCTACTGGTTGGAACAAATGTGAAATCTTAGAAAAAATCAAGATGATTAACAAAATCAACAACACAATCAACAATGCTGTTACAAATTTGTTATTTAAAAACCAACGTTCAAACCAAGATGTTCGCTTCCTTTGGGGCTGATAACCTTTAGTTGCTCTCTCCATATCCTTCACTCACTTTCTTTTATTAATTAGAAAGATACTTAATTTCCATACCTGTTTGGACTTCTGGTAATTTATATGGCGACAAATAGACACTTGTTTCGATATAGTTCTCATGATCGAATTCTTTAAAAACCAGCGTAACATGTCCTAGCGCACGTAGGTTTGCACTTACATTTTCCCCAACGTACTCTACATCATACTCTTGATTTCCAAAAACTAATTTATCTTTCTTCTGTAGTTCAAAATCTCTATCTGTTTTTTTAAAGGCTTGTAATACCGATACATCTTTAATTGATGTAGATGCATCTTCCCCAAATAAAATTAAAATATTTTCTTCTGTGCTGATTGCATCTTTTCCAATATGAGTTATTTCGCTAATCATAGATATAAATCTCCTTCTTCATAGTGATACTTTTATTCTATCATATCCTATTCGAAAAAATGAATAGCAAGAGAATTTTGTTTTTTTTATTCATTCAAAACGGTTTTTTTCTAATAATTTGATATACTTACTGTAGGACTTAAAAATTAGAGGAGGAAACAATTTATGGAATATACTTTATATCTGGGATCCTATACAAAAAGGGAAAGTAAAGGGGTACATAAAATTACGTTGGATACTACTAATGATAAGTTAGTTGATTATCAATTAATCGCTGAGGTGGACTCTCCTACTTATTTGACGTTTTCATCTGACAAAAAAACTATGTATACTATTTCGAAAGAAGAAAATGGTGCTGGATTAACATCTTTTAATCTTTTAGACAATGGTGAATATAAAAAACGTGCATCAACAACTACAGAGGATGCCGCTCCTTGTTATATTTCTTTTGATGAGGTTCGTAAATTACTATTTACAGCGAGCTACCATGGGGGGTATGTATCCGTTTATAAAGAAAATGAAGACGGCACACTTGAACAGACAGACCGCGTGATTCACAAAGGAAGCAGCGTTCATGAAAATCAAAAATCTCCTCATGTTCACTATACCGACTATGCTCCAAATTCACAAATTCTACTAGTTTGTGATTTAGGCACGGATGAAGTATTCAGCTATGAAGTTTCAGATGAAGGTAAATTAACCGAAATTTCTCGTTATACAGCTAAAGCTGGATCAGGCCCGCGTCATTTGGCTTTCCACCCAAATGGCAAAACGGTCTACTTAGTTTGTGAATTGAGTAGTGAAATTGAAATTTTAGAATATCATCAAGAAGATGCGACTTTTACATATGTTGACCGTATTTCAACTATACCTGAAACACACACTTCTTTTAATAGTGGTGCCGCAATTCGTGTAAGCAATGATGGTAATTTTGTATATTATTCTAATCGTGGACATAATTCAATCGCTGTTTTCGAAGCGTCTGAAACTACTGAAGCTTTAACTCTGGTAGACTATGTTCCTACAGAAGGAGAAACACCTCGTGATTTCAACTTTTCTCCTGATGAAAACTATCTTATCGTGGGACACCAGGATTCAGACCATTTAACACTATTCAAGCGTAATCAAGCTGTTGGAAAACTAACCTTACTAGAAAAGGACGTTTATGCACCAGAGTGTGTATGTGTAAAGTTTTAAATTCATAAGAAAAGCGAACAAGTCCGCCTTGGCCTATGAAAAAATAGGAAATTTGACCCTGAATGAGCAGCGAAGCGCGCAATGGGGCAAATTTATCTTTTTTTCACTAGGTCAGGACTTGGGAGCTAGACATTGATGGCTGAACTTATAATCCCCTAGTCTATAATAAAAATCAGGCTGAAATGATCAGCCTGATTTTTTGTAGAGTAGGTAATATAATTTTTTTCTGCCATCGATGTCTAGCCATCGAGTCCTGGCCTACTGCTTCATACGCAGATTTTACGCATGTTGCACTATACCTATAGCTTGTTTCGCTTGTACTGTGCCGTTTTCATCTAAAGAAAATTCTTTTACTTTATCCATATTCGTAATAACAACAACCATCGCATTATCTTTTCCAGCTTCAGCTAATGCAGCCAAATCACATTTTGCAACAAGCGTATCGGAAGTCACACTATCACCTTCGCTAACAAATGTTTCGAAAGGTTTCCCATTTAATTCAACGGTGTCTAATCCCATATGAATCAAAACTTCTATTCCACTTTCTAATTTAATTCCAATTGCATGCTTCGTTGGAAAGACACTTAGTACTTTCCCTTCGACAGGCGCATAAATATTACCGTCCTCCGGAATAACTGCATAGCCGTCTCCCATCATTTTTTGTGAGAATACTGGATCTGCAACTTCTGTAACAGGAACTATCTTTCCATTTACAGGAGCAAATAGAGTCTCTTTCTCGATTGGAGTATCCTTTTCTTTTTTATCTTTTTTGAAAAAATTAAACATATTAACGCCACCTTTACAAGATTAATTATAATAATTTTCATCTTATACACTTACTTACAATGATACCATAATTGCCATTGTTTTCCTATTTAAGTACCATTGCTTTCGTCTTATTAATTGTGAACAAATTATGATAAATGAGAATGAGAGTCACTACCAGCTAGATTATAACCATTCTAATTTGTTTTTTTGTTTGATACTATTTAATTACGGCAATTACAATTCAAAGAAAAAGGTGGTCATATGAACACACTATGGAAAAACAATAAGCCAATGACAGCTACTATTATTAGTGGGATACTCATTTTGATTGGTATTTACTTTCAATTTTCGAAAACGGATTTTCCTGTAGCGATTATTTTTGTTAGTTCTTTTATTATCGGAGGATTCTTTCAAGCTCGGGAAGGTTTTTACGATACAATTGAAAATAAGCGATTAAACGTGGATATTTTGATGGTACTTGCTGCTATTGGCGCCTCTATCATTGGATATTGGCTCGAAGGTGCCTTGCTCATTTTTATTTTCTCTTTGTCAGGTTCTTTAGAAGAATATGCATTGAACAAAAGTACAGAAGCCATTAGTTCTTTAATGAGTATTGTTCCCGCTACTGCTAAAAGGCTTACGAAAGAGAATCAACTGGAAACTGTGAACGTCGAGGACTTGTCGATTGGGGATCGAATATTTGTGGCAAAGGGGGACAGTCTTCCAATTGATGGCACGCTTCTTTCCAAGAAGGCTACCATTAATGAATCTTCTATTACAGGAGAGTCAATCCCACGTGAGAAAAAAGAGAACGATCAACTGTATGCAACTTCTATCAATTTAGATGAACCTATTACGATTACAGTAAATAAAAATTCGAATGAAACTTTATTTGCAAAAATTATTCAAATGGTGAAGGAAGCACAGTCGACACCTTCTAAAACAGCCAGTTTCATTACAAACATTGAGAATAAGTATGTGACAGCTGTACTTATTTTTGTTCCAGCCATGATATTTATTTTTTATTTCTTTTTAAATTGGACTTGGAGTGAATCGTTTTACCGAGGAATGGTACTCCTGACCGTAGCATCGCCATGCGCATTGGTTGCCTCCGCTACGCCAGCAACTTTAGCAGCTATTTCCAGTGCAGCGAAAAAAGGGATTCTTTTTAAAGGTGGTATTGCAATCGAGAATTTCAGCTCCCTTTCTTGTATTGCTTTCGATAAAACAGGTACCTTAACAAACGGAAAACCAATTGTAACAGATTCTTACATATCGCCAGAACAAAATGAAAGAGATATTTTAGGAATTGTTTATGCTTTAGAATATGGTTCTACTCATCCCATTGCGATTGCACTTGTAAATTTCCTTAAAGAAAGAAATTATTCTGATATATCATTAACAAATCAAAAAGATCTTACTGGTTTGGGTTTATCAGGTGAATATCAAGGCGACGAGTGGCGGATCGGAAAAATGGATTTCACTCGCAAGCATTCTAAACAAACCAATATATTTTCCAAGCAAACACAGAAACTCTCCCAAGAAGGAAAGACGGTTGTCTCTCTTTCAAAAAATGGAGAAATGGTCGCTTATTTTGCACTTCTGGACATTGCTAAGACTGGCGCGAAAGAGACCATTTCTTTTTTACAGAAAAACGATATTCATACGCTTATGATTACAGGCGACAATCATGAAACTGCTAAAGCAATTGCAGATGAATTAGGAATAGATGAATACCGCGCGAACTGCTTGCCAGAGCAAAAAACAGGAATTTTAAAAGATTTACAGAAGGAATATGATTTTGTGGGGATGGTGGGTGATGGAATCAATGACGCACCTGCTTTAGCAAATGCCGATATCGGTGTTGCAATGGGACAAGGTACCGATATTGCTATGCAAACGGCAGATGTTGTGCTGATACAAAATGATTTAGAGACACTGGAATATTCCTATCATTTATCCAAAAAACTGAAAAAAATAACCGTACAAAATATTGTTTTTTCTATGAGTGTGATTATACTACTCATTATTGCGAACTTAATGCAAGTAATTAATCTGCCAATTGGAGTAATTGGACACGAAGGCAGTACCATCCTTGTTATTTTGAACGGCTTACGTTTGTTATTAAATAATCCAAAAAACTAAAAAACAAGAGGCTGGGAAAAACTCCCAGCCTCTTTCCTATACCCGAATAATGTAGCGTAAATGTGCTCAAAAAGGCAGCCCCGACGTCCACTTCACGAATCATGCTCAGATGGTCTGCAACCATCTGAGCATGATTCGCTCCAGTGATTCGGGGCTGAACGCCTTTTTTCCCACTCTCTATATTTGTGCGCAATGCTTTAAAGTAGAAAGGCATTTATTTTCGGGTCTACTTTGCTCGATGTTTCTCCATGAATGTTTTGATTCGTTGAACCCCCTCAGCGAATTCTTCTGTGGACGTCGCATAACTAAAACGAATATGTTTGGGCATCCCAAAGCCACTACCTGCAACTAGACCAACATGAGCTTCTTCAAGCAAAGCCATTGTAAACGCATCGACAGTATCATAACCCGTCATTTTTGCAGCCTCAGAACATTCCGGGAACAGATAAAAAGCTCCCATTGGCTTCTCATATAATTTAAAACCCGGTAAATCTTTTACTAATGGGTATGCCGCATTCAAGCGAGTTTCAAACAACTTACGATTTTCTTCCATAAAGTCTGATCCTTCTGTTAATGCAGCTAGAGCAGCATACTGACTGATTCCAGCAGCATTACCACTTGTCTGACTAGCAATTTTATTAATTGCTTGCATGACTTTCTTGCTTCCTAGTGCATATCCTATTCGCCATCCTGTCATCGCAAAGGCTTTTGACATTCCATTCACAATAATGCTTTGTTGACGAATTTCTTCTGAGAGAGATGCGATAGACTGACTTTTCGCTCCGTTAAAAACTAGCTTGTAATATATTTCATCTGCAATAATTAAAATGTTTTTTCTAACACAATAGTCTCCAATTATTCGTAACTGCTCTTCGTTAAAGACAGCTCCAGAAGGGTTTGACGGTGAATTCAGTACAAGGAGCTTTGTTTTATCACTTGTATAGCGATCTAACAATTCCTCTGTGAGGGCAAACCCATTCTCTGGGTCTGTTTCTATGAATACAGGAACTCCTCCAGCCAGTCGAATTTGTTCGCTGTAACTCACCCAATAGGGTATCGGTATAAGGACCTCGTCTCCTTCATCTACCAAAGCTTGAAACAAATAATAGAGAATTAATTTCGCTCCTGCTGAAACAAAAATTTCATCCATTTCATAAGAAACGAAATCATGTTTTTGATGAAAATCAGCAATTGCCTGCCGTAATTCGGCTATACCGGCACTATCCGTATAATGATGCCCTTTTCCTTCGTATATTGCTTTATTTGCAGCATCCAAAATATATTTTGGCGTATCAAAATCCGGCTCGCCGACTGTTAAAGAAATAATATCTCTGCCCTCTGCCTTCAATTCTCTCGTCTTTTGAGTAGCAGCTAAAGTCGAAGATAGTTGGATATCTTGTATTCGTTTTGAAATCAATAAAATTCCCCCATTCACCAATCAATAGTTTGAAGTATTTGTTTTACTACATCCTCTGTTGTCAGATGATCAGTTGCAATTGTATGAGCCGCACAATCCTCGTAAAACTCTAAACGTTTTTGATAAATCCGCTTCAGATCTTTCGATTCATTTGATTGGGCTAATGGTCGGATATTCAATTGATCGTCAATAATTCGATTCCACAAAGTATTAAACTCTGCTTGCAAGTAAATCACTTGCGTTTGCTGTTTTAATAACTCCCGACAAGCAACCGTTTCGATACAACCGCCTCCCGTTGAAATTACGCCAGATGATTGATGATACTCTAGTAATAATTCATGCTCAATTTCACGAAATTTTTCTTCCCCATATTCGACAAAAAACTCTGAAATAGGCATTTGAAGACGCTTGCTGATTTCGTAATCTAGATCAATGAAGTTTTTTTCCGTTTTTTTCCCGAGCAACTTCCCTACACTTGTCTTTCCGGCTCCCATAAAGCCAATTAAAATAATTGCCATGACTACACCTCTTTTGTCAGCCTGCTGTCCCAGTAAGATTCAAGACCTCATCAAAGAATGTTGGATAACTAATATTCACACATTCAGCTTCTTTTAAAAATACATCTTCTTTTACTAATAAAGCAGCAACCTGTAACATCATTCCGATTCGATGATCGCCAAAGCTGTCAACTGTCGCTCCTGCCAATGGTGTACCTCCATGAACAATCAAACCATCTTCCGTTTCAATGATGTTTGCCTGCATATGATTAAGTTGCGAAGCTACTGCTTGAATACGGTTCGTTTCTTTTACTTTTAATTCTTCCGCATCTTTAATAACAGTTATCCCCTCGGCTTGAGTAGCAAGTAAAGCAATCACCGGTAACTCATCAATCAGCCTAGGTATGATGGAACCACCAATAGTTGTAGCTTTCAATTGACTTGTTCGCACAGTAATATCTGCGCTTATTCGATTTTCTCTCATATCAATTGTGATGTCTCCACCCATTGCTTTTATTACATCAATGATGCCAGAACGCGTTTCGTTCATTCCAACATTCTCAAGTAGTATTTCACTATTTGGAACAATTAATCCAGCGGCTAAGAAAAATGCTGCTGAGGAAATATCACCTGGAACTTCAATTCTTTGTCCTCTTAGGGTTTGCCCGCCTTTTATGCGAATAACCTTGTCATCAATTTGCAAGCTTCCTCCAAATTGTTGCAACATTTCTTCTGTATGATTACGGGATTGTTCTTTTTCAATCACAACGGTTTCGCCTTCTGCTTGGAGGCCCGCTAAAATAATTGCTGATTTAACTTGTGCACTTGCTACAGGCATTTCATACTCGATAGCATGTAATTCGTTTATTGGTTCAATAGTCAGCGGAGGAAACTCGCTGTCTTTATCTCCTGATATTTTTGCTCCCATTTGTTCCAATGGTGCAATCACTCGTTGCATTGGGCGTTTATTCAAGGAATTGTCTCCTGCAATTACGCTCGTAAAAGACTGACCAGCTAATAAACCACTCAGCAAACGAATCGTAGTTCCAGAGTTTCCTACATCCAATATTTCTTTAGATGGACGCAAGCCGTTCATCCCTCTTCCCTCTACAATGATTTCATCACCATTATCGTGGATTTGAATGCCTAATTGTCGCATGACTTTGATAGTATTTAAGCAATCATCGGCACGTAAAAATCCAGTGATGCGTGTCTCACCTTCCGCAATCGACCCAAACATGACACTTCGATGAGAAATGGATTTATCTCCTGGTATCGTTAATTTCCCTTGCAAACTCTTCGCGTGATTGATCAATTTTCTCATCGAATACTTACTCCTCTTCTAACCACATATCAGGGTTTTTACTATATTCACGGTAATTTGCAACTGCTTGTTGTAATTCATCAAAACTATCATTCGGGAATTTTTCTAATATTGCTTGTGTTAATTCTGTTGCAACAACCGCTTGTGCAATAATACTTGCTGCCGGCACTGCAGTTGTATCACTTCGTTCGATGCTCGCCTGGTATTCTTCTTTCGAATAAATATCCACACTCTGCAAGGGTCTATATAAAGTTGGAATTGGTTTTTTTACACCTCTTACAATCACAGGCATACCGTTCGTCATGCCACCTTCGATCCCACCCAAATGATTGCTTAGGCGATAGAATCCAAGCTCAGCATTATAAGCAATTTCATCCATTACTTCGCTGCCGTATCTTCTTCCCACTTCAAACCCATCTCCGAATTCAACACCCTTAAATGCATTAATACTTACCATCGCTTTTGCTAAACGCGCATCAATTTTTTTATCCCATTGCGTATAACTTCCTAATCCAATTGGCAATCCTTCCGCAATGACTTCTACAACTCCACCTAAAGTATTTCCAGCCTTTTTAGTTTCGTCAATCTTGTCTTTTACTTGTTGTTCTTTTTCAGCATCCACCATTTTTACAGGAGATTGATTTGCACGGTCACGAATTTCCGCCAAACTCATTTCAGAAACATCTACTTGTCCCTTAATTCCACCCAATTCACAAACATAGGCAACCACTTCAACTCCAAGAGCCGACAATAATTGACTAGCCACTGCTCCGATTGCTACACGCATGGTGGTTTCCCTCGCTGATGAGCGCTCTAGTACATTCCGAAGGTCTTTATGGTGGTACTTGATTCCACCAACCAAATCAGCATGCCCAGGACGTGGACGATGTACTACACGGCTTTTTTTTGAAAGTTCTTCTTCAATAGGTTCTGCACTCATAACACTTTGCCAATTTTTATAATCTTTATTAACCACTGAGAAAGTTACAGGTGAGCCCAATGTTTTACCATGACGTACACCAGAGGTTACTTCCACTTTATCTGTTTCAATTTTCATACGATTTCCGCGGCCGTATCCTTCTTGTCTTTTTGCTAATGCTTCATTAATTTCATTTATATTTAAAGGCATCCCCGCTGGTAGTCCTTCAATAATCGTTGTTAATACTGGCCCATGTGATTCTCCTGCTGTAATAAATCTCAACATATCGATTCTCCTCACTTAATGCTTTTATTTGTTTTCTAATACTGAAAGAACATATTCAACTGGCATATCATTTCCAGTAAATAACCGATAATTTAAACTTGCCTGATAAACAAGCATGGATAAACCGCCGACTGTTTTACATCCTCGAGCTTTTGCTTGCCGTAAAAATAACGTTTCACGCGGTTCATAAACAATGTCACAAACAACGCTATTCGGATTTAGCCAATCAGGGTTCAATAAAATTGAACGATCTGGATTAGGAGTCATTCCAACTGAAGTTGTTTGAACAACAATTTCTGCACTTGATAATGCTTCTTTCAGAATGTCTTCCTCTTCTATATTAACTAAGCGAATATTTATAGAAGGATAATCACTTTGTAATTTTTTTATCACTTCTTTTATTTCCAAGGGTCTCTCTAGGTTCCTAGCAATAACGTCAATCTGCCGGCACCCTTCGATAACAGCTCGAGAAAGAATCACCCTTGCAGTACTTCCTGATCCAAAAAGAGCGACTCTGGTGTCTTCGATCTCCGTTCCCGTAGATTTTACTGATGCCCAAAACCCTTCTCCATCTGTATTATACCCTATCCACTCATCATCTTGTTTCACAATCGTGTTAATTGCTTGAACATAATTTGCTACTGCATCTACTTTTGTTACACATTCAAGTGCTTTGTATTTTCCAGGCATCGTTATATTGATTCCTTTGACACCTAAGTTTTGTAGATTGTGAATACGTTCAACGGTTTCTTCTTCACTTGTTTCGAATGCAAGGTATACCATGTTGATGTCTTCTACTTCAAAACAAGTATTATAGATGGCTGGGGATTTTGAATGATGAATGGGTTGACCAATAACTGCAGCAAATTCGGTTGTCGCACTAATTTCACGAATATACTTCATATTTTTGCCACTCCTCATTGAACCAACTTAAAAATTCATCGATCGGGTATTGAAATAAATCACATTTACCAAACGCGATAGGTAAAACGATTGTGATCGTTGAATTTCTTCTTTTTTTATCATTAATCATTGCCTTTGATAATTCCTCAGCTGTGTAGTCATATTTTTCAGCTAATAGATGGTACTGGTGCAGCAGAGCATCGAATTGTTCTCTATAATGATCATCTAATTGATTTATTTTATCAGCCATTTGTAAAAAGACAGACATTCCTAATGCAACTGCCCTCCCATGACTGATTTGGTATTGGCTGCACTGCTCAAAAGCATGTCCTAATGTATGCCCGTAATTTAGCAGCTGTCTCAATCCATGATCGTATTCATCTTCCAATACAACTTTTCGTTTCATTTCGACACATTCTTTTACAATTTCAACAAGCTCTTCGTCAGTTGCCTGTAAAGGCGTTGTTCGATCCATTAATTCTGAAAGAAGTCTTGGATTCATAATCATTCCGTATTTAATTAGTTCGCTGCAGCCATCCTCAAATATATGAGGTTCTAGTGTTTGGAAGGAATCCACATCACACAGAACCAGACGCGGATGGTAGAATGCACCTACTAAATTCTTTCCTTGGGGCAAATCAACTGCTGTTTTCCCACCAACGGAAGAATCAATTGCTGCTAATAGCGTTGTTGGTATTTGTATAAAATCAATTCCCCTTAGGTAAATACTTGCTACAAATCCCGCTAGATCACCAATAACTCCTCCGCCTAAAGCAATGATAACATCTTGTCTTGAAAAATTAAGATCTGCAAGATGCCCGACAAGCCGAGTAACATTTTCCATTGACTTTTGTTCTTCGCCAGGCTGAAAAGAAATGGTGTGAATCGCTCCTGCAGTCGTTTTTAGTTTTTCACTTATTTGATTTAAGTAACCATGCTTCATAATCGTATCGTCAGTCATAATCAAGACCTTTTTATCTGCAACAAAGGGATATAAGTGTTTGTCCGCTTCTTTCAGCAATCCCCTACCAATTAAAACGTCATAGGGTTGTGTTACACCGATTCGAACAATTTCCATCGTTCTACCTCCTAGTTTTTTGTGTTTATTTGCTTCATGAATTGATGGAGCTTCCATACTTTTTCTGTTAGTTCACGATATTGTTCTGGATAAAGCGATTGTTCACCATCACTGCTTGCTCTTTCTGGTTCAGGATGTGTTTCAATAATTAGTCCATCCGCCCCAGCAGCAACTGCTGCTAATGATAGTGACTCTATAATATCACGTCTGCCTGCTGCATGACTCGGATCAATGACAACCGGCAAGTGACTCAATTGCTTCACGACTGCAATAGCAGATAAATCTTGGGTATTTCGAGTTTCTGTTTCAAATGTCCGAATCCCACGTTCGCAAAGAATCACATTCTCATTTCCTTCTGACATAATGTATTCCGCGCTCATTAACCACTCTTGAATTGTCGCAGATAGTCCACGTTTCAGCAAGATCGGCTTGTTTGTTTTTCCAAGCTCTTTTAATAAATCAAAGTTTTGCATGTTCCTTGCACCCACTTGGAACATATCTACATCTTCGAATAATTCAATTTGGCTGATTGCCATTACTTCAGAAACAATTGGCATATCATATTTTTGACCAATTTCATGCATCATATCCAACCCATCTTTCCCTAGACCTTGGAAAGAGTACGGAGATGTACGAGGTTTAAATGCTCCCCCTCTAAGAGCATTCCCGCCTGACTCTTTTACATATGCAGCCGTTTTTTCTAGTTGATTGTATGTTTCAATTGAACAAGGACCACCAATCATGGCAAAATGACCGCCACCAATTTTTATATTACCAACTTCAATGATACTGTCCTCTGGATGCCACTGTTTACTAGCTTTTTTATAGGGTGAATGAATTTCCTCTGTCGCTGCTACTTGCGGCCAATTTCGAATGGAATTCACCTTATCAGATGTGATTGCTCCGTCCAATACAAGAGCAATATCATTTCGATGGCTTAAGAGCGTTGCTGAAAGATCCAAATTTTCAATCTGATTACATAGTCGTGAGACCTCATCCTTAGTTGTTGATCCGTTTAATGTGACAATCATTTTCTTTTCCTCCTTATTTTTAAAACAAAAAAGTAGCCCAACAACAATGATCCCTTTTCGGTGATCATCGTTGCTAGGCTACTGAGATTTTTATCGTAATATCCACGTTATTGTTTTTACGAGAAATGTCTTATGTAGTTAGTCCTATTTGTGTGCAACAAAAATCACTCTTACTCTTAAAAAAGTAAAAGTAAAAGTAGTTAAAATATGTAAAAAGTGTTGCACTAGTAACAGTCTCCATAATACTTCCTCCTAAGTTGCTTTGTGGAATATAATTTATCATTATATTTTAACCTTGTCAATCTTTTTCTAACTTTATTTTCATTTTTATTTTTTTCATTGCATTTTTCTAATGTTTTATTATGATTAATAGTAGTTCAAGGTAAAAGAAGGAGCTCGATAAAATGTTAGAAAATGAACGCAAATCCATTGATGAAATCGATCGACAACTTGTGGCTTTATTCGAAAAACGAATGCATGTTACTAAAAAAATCGCACAAGTAAAATCAGAAAATCAACTACCTATTTATGATGCAGTGAGAGAAGCTGCCGTTATTGATAAAGTCATTCAGTATTTAACGGACGATTCTTTATCTGAAGAATTAAGTCAGTTCTATGTCTCACTCATGAACATATCAAAAAACTACCAAGAAAAAACTAGCAAATAACAAGAAACGCGGCCATGGCCGCGTTTCTTGTTATTTAGGATAAAATGAGTCATAAATTGCTCGTACTGCTTTTTCTTCATCTTTTTCGACAATTCCAAACATCATACTAATTTCAGAAGCGCCTTGGTTAATCATAACTAAGTTCACTCCTGCATCAGCCAATGCTTGTGTAGCTTGAGCAGTCGTACCTACTGATGCAACCATGCCTTCACCTACGATCATCACCAAACAAACATCGCCCTCTACATGAACGTCATCTGCTCTTAACTCATTTTTTAAACGGTAAAGTAACGCTGCCTGCTTACCAGGTGTCAATTGATCTTTTCTTAAAATGAATGTGATTTCATCAATTCCAGACGGCATGTGTTCCAAATTCAAGCCTAAATCTTCAAAAATTTGTGCTGATTTACGAATAAACCCAATTTCTCGATTTAATAAATACTTGCTGATGTGGATACTGACAAAACCACTTGAACTTGCAATTCCTGATATGATATTTGCTGTTTTTGGACGAGTACGTGTTATCTTTGTTCCCTTTCCGTTAGGGTTATTTGTGTTTTTGACATGAACCGGAATTCCCGCATGGAAAGCTGGCAGCAATGCCTCGTCATGAAAAACAGAAAATCCAGCATAGGAAAGCTCCCGCATCTCTGTATAGGTTAAATGATGAATTTTTTGTGGTTCATCTACATGATTGGGATTAGCGACATAAATCGCATCAACATCGGTAAAGTTTTCATATAAAGTAGCTTGTACACCATTTGCTACAATTGCTCCGGTAATATCAGAGCCGCCTCTAGAAAAAGTAATAATCTCATCGTTTTCATTATAGCCAAAGAAACCTGGGATTACTAAAACCTCTTCTGTATCATGTAAATGGCGTAAGAAATTATAGGATTCCGGTAAAATACGTGCATTTCCAGGTTGACTGGTCACAAAAATCCCAGCCTCACGTGGGTTCAAATACCTAGCCGGGATACCAGATTGTCGGAAATAAGCTGCAATTAGTCTCGCATTATTGTCTTCTCCACTCGCCTTGAAAGCATCTTCTAATAATTCAGGAGTTCTGAATCGAGTATTTAAAAGTTTATCAAAATGACTTTCAATCTCTTCTAAAATCTTTCCATCCAACTCTAGTTCTGCTGCAATATCTGCATATCGACTAAAAATATCTTCGTATACTTCTTTGTATGAAGCTTTGTTCTTCACAAGTGTTGCTAATTGAATTAATTGATCCGTTACTTTCGTATCCTCCGAGAATCTTTTCCCAGGCGCAGAAACGACTACAATTCTTCGCTCCGGATCATCTTGAACGATTCCTAACACTTTTTTTAGTTGTGTGCCATTCGCTAAGGAACTACCTCCAAATTTTATAACTTTCATCGCAATACCTCATCATTTCATTTTTCTAATCTTTTTTTCATTTATAGTACTGTTAGAATAGCATGCTATCTCGTTCATCGCAATGAAAATCTTTTTGTTTGCCTGAAATAAATGTAATCATTTTGTATTCCAAATGTCCTTATTATTTTTTTGATTTCCAGGTATACTGGTTAATAAGAATAAAAAAAGGATGAAATAAAAGTGAAATTTAAGAAAACAATGAGATATATGCTATTTCTATTTCCTCTGTTCATTGGATTTATGCCATTTTTGATGAAAAGAAATTCTTCTAAATTGAAAAATCCTTATCGATCTAAAAAAGACGAACGATCCCCTGCTGTATATAATGGCATATGGGTATCAACAGATGAATCATCTACTTTAGAAATTGCTAACCAAGAAGCAGTTCTAACGAATGAGAAACCATTCTTATTAACTTTCAAAGAAATAACAGATACACAACTATTCTTTCAAGATCAGTATGGTTATGACATAATTATCGAAGAAAATAATCCAAATTCCCTTAAGCTCTTTGATGAAGCAGAGCAAAAAGAAATTATTTTTTATAAAGAAAATTAAAAGAGCATGTCAGATATACTGATATGCTCTTTTAATATATTCCATTACACTTCTTTAACCGGAGTATATGAAGAGATGAGATTCTCAACTTGTGGTTCTATTTTCCAGATCTCATCTGCGTAACGCAGAATTGTATAGTCTGAAGAAAATGGACCAGAGTTAGCGACATTTAACAGAGCCATGCGATTCCATTTTTCCCGATCTTGATAATCTTTATCTGCTTGTTTGTGTGCTTGAATATAGCTATCAAAATCTTTCAATAAGAAGTATTCATCATTAAACTTCACAAGACTATTGAATATGTCTTGCCCTTCATGATAAATACCTGGAATTGAGCCATCTACCAACATATTTAATACGCGTTTAATACTTGCGTTCCCTTCGTAAATATTCCGGGAATTGTAACTTTGATTTTGATGATATTTTTTTACATCATTATTCTTTAATCCAAAGATGTAAATATTTTCCTTGCCTACATAATCATAAATTTCTATTGTAGCCCCATCCATGGTCGCCATCGTCAGTGCACCATTTGCCATCAGCTTCATATTGCTTGTACCTGAAGCTTCTTTACCCGCCAATGAGATTTGTTCACTAATATCTGCAGCCGGAATAATTAATTCAGCTAAACTCACACCATAATTCTCGACAAATACTATTTTTATCAAATCTTTAATATCAGTATCATTGTTAACAAGATCAGCCACGGCATTAATTAACTTAATGATTTGTTTTGCGTAATGGTAGCTTGGAGCGGCTTTCGCACCAAAAATGAAGACTCGTTTCGGTATATCTATATCCGGATTTTCTTTTATTTGACTATAGCGATCTAAAATATGCAACACATTTAATAGTTGTCGTTTGTAAGCATGCAATCTTTTGATTTGAACGTCGAAAATCGCGTTAGGGTCAATTTCAATCCCCATCTCATCCTTGACATATTTCGCAAAGCGTTTCTTATTTTCCAGTTTCACTGCTTCCAAACGATTTAAAAGCTCGCTATTATCTACATGAGCTTTTAATAAAATAAGCTCTTCTGGATTGGATTTCCAATCCGTTCCAATCACATCATCCAACAGAGATGTTAGCCCCGGATTAGATAATTGCACCCATCTTCTCTGAGTGATTCCATTTGTCTTATTATTAAATTTATTTGGATACATCAGATAGAAGTCATGAAGGGTTTCATTAATCAAAATATTTGTGTGTAGTTTCGCTACCCCATTAATACTATGACTTCCAATAATTGCTAGGTTCGCCATCTTCACTTGGCCGTCTTCAATAATGGTGGTTCGATACGTTAATTCTTCGCCGTATAAAGGTATTTTTTTCTCAATATGGCGGCGATTGATCTCCGCAATAATATGATAAATTCTTGGCAACAGATGTTCAAGCATATCAATTGGCCAACGTTCCATTGCCTCTTGTAAGATTGTATGATTAGTGTAACTAATTGTTTTTTTCGTTATTTCCCATGCTTGATCCCAAGTTAGTTCTTCCTCATCAATCAAGATACGCATCAATTCGGGCACAACCAACGCAGGATGTGTATCATTAATATGAATAGCAATTTTATCAGGCAGCAAACTCCAATCTTCGTCCAACGTTTTAAAGTAGCGAATGATACTTTGCACGCCAGCTGATGAGAAGAAATATTCTTGTCGTAAGCGTAATAAACGCCCTTCATAATTCGAATCATCCGGATATAATACTTCCGTTATTTGCTTGACTTCATCCCGCTCTTCTTCAGTCCGGAATAAGTACTCTTCTCCATAAGGTATCTCCGCTGACCATAAGCGTAAATTATTCACTATTCCATTGTGGTAGCCAATTTGAGGAACATCGTACGGCACTGCCAAAATATTCTTCGTATTTTCATAACGCGGATAAAGATTCCCCTCTTCATCTGTATCCATATATACTTGACCGCCAAAACGTACGATGACTGCCTTGTTTTCTTTACGAACTTCCCATACATTCCCATTACGCAGCCAGTTTTCTGGTAATTCGACTTGATAGCCATCTATAAATTTCTGTTTAAACAATCCGTATTGATAACGTATTCCATTTCCGTGCCCTGCCAAACCCGTGGAGGCAATCGAATCCATAAAACAAGACGCTAATCTTCCCAAGCCGCCATTTCCTAATGCTGGATCGGCTTCGCCCATGCTCACTTCATCTAAGTCCAAACCTAATTCTCTCAGGCCTTCTTCCACTACCGGAAGTATATCTAAATTTAACAGATTACTTTTTAACATTCTTCCAGGTAAGAATTCCATCGAAAAATAAAATACTTGTTTTGTTTCTTTTTCTTTATATTCATCAATCGTACTCTTCCAATTGTTCATGTAATAGTTACGAACTAATTCCCCTAAAGCCACAAAGTGCTCTCTGGAAGACCCTTCATCGTAACGATAAGCATACAATTGTTCAAACTTTTTTACATATTCTTTTTTGAATTGTTGAATACTTATATTTTCCATTTAGTTCCTCCTGTAGCATGTTTTATGTACTGGATGTGAGCGACTCATACAAGTCGATATAATGTTTACTTGGCTGCTCCCAGCTGAAGTCAGTCTCCATTGCTTGTTTCATCAATAGCTTCCATGCTTGCGGCTGGTTTTCATAGACATCCAGCGCACGATATATGGTTCCTAATAAATTATAGCCGCTGAAACCATAAAAACTGAAGCCAGTCCCTTCTCCAGTTGCAGCATTATAAGGCATTACCGTATCTTTCAGTCCTCCTGTTTCATGAACCAATGGTAACGTTCCGTATCTCATGGAAATCATTTGCGATAATCCGCAAGGTTCAAAGGCAGACGGCATTAGGAATAAATCAGATGCTGCATAAATTTCTTGTGCCAACTCTACATCGAATTCAATTAGCGCTCTAAACTTATCGGGATACTGTTCTTGGAAGTACCGGAAAGAATGCTCAAATTCTGGATCTCCAGTTCCCAAAATCACCATTTGTACATCACGTGTCGACATCAATTCTTGCATTTTTTCTTGTATCAATTGAAATCCTTTTTGATCAGTTAAACGACTGACACTTGAAAGCAACGGTATGTCATCTTTTTCTGGTAAGCCAAGCCTTTTTTGAAGAGAGCGTTTATTCTCTTGTTTTCCTGTCAAGTCTTCTATCGAAAAATGATGGGGAATAATCGGATCAGATTCTGGATTATTGATTTCATAGTCGATTCCATTAATGATCCCTCTAATCTTCCAATTGTTATAACGAAGAACACCATCTAACCCTTCACCAAATTCAGGCGTTTGAATTTCATTGGCATAGGTTGGACTTACAGTAGTTACAATATCAGAAAAATTAATTCCACCTTTTAAAAAGTTGACATTATCGTAATAAAATACACCATCTTCATGAAAAATATTCATTCCGGTACCAAATATGTTGGAAAGAATTTCTGGCGTATAAATCCCTTGGAAACGAATATTATGGATGGTAATCACTTTTCGAATGTTTTGATAAGCTTCAATCCAATGATATTTATCTACCAGCAAAACAGGAATCATTGCCGTATGCCAATCATTTACATGTATCACATCGGGAATAAAGTCAATCTTTTCCATCATTTCAATGACAGCCATGGAAAAGAAACCAAAGCGTTCGCCATCATCCCATTCACCGTATAAAGTTCCTCGATGAAAATAATCCTGATTATCCACAAAATAATAAGTAATACCATCTAATGTCATTTTTTTAATACCGCAATAAACAGATTTCCAACCAACCTTCACCTTGAATTGAAGAACATCCTCTGTCATTTTTTGATATTTTTCAGGCATTTTATCGTAATAAGGGAGAACAACACGAATATCTACTCCCTGTTTCACTAATTCTTTGGGTAATGCGTATGCTACATCACCCAGCCCCCCTGTTTTAAAAAAGGGGGCTGCTTCAGCTGCTGCAAACAATATTTTCATTTTTGATCTCATCCTTCAACTGTAACGGTTTTATTCTTCTCAACAACCACTAACTGATCTTTTGTACCCTTTAGAACAACACCAGGTTCTACTGTTACATTTTTATCCAAGATACAATATTCTAATACCGCACCTTCACCGATTTTGCATCCTTGCATAATAATCGAATCACGTATTTCAGCTTTCTCAGCCACAAGTACTTTACGAAATACTAATGAGTTTTCAACGACTCCAGAAATCGTACAGCCCGTTGCAAAAAGCGAACGCCTTACTTGTGCACTCTCATAATAATAAGTGGGAGCTTCACTCTTTGCTTTTGTAATGATTTGCTGACCTTGATGAAAAACTTCATCGTAATGCTCTTTGTCCAATAGATTCATATTCGCTCTATAATAAGCATCAATTGAATCCAGATTTTCCATCGGACCTTTATATTCGTATGCATTCACATTGAAAAATTGTAAATAATATCCCACTAAACGATCGATGTCCATTCGAATTCCTTCTTTATCCGCGCGTTCAATGATGTCTAATAATGTTTTAACAGGAAGCAAATACATATTTAAACTGTGTGCAACCATTTCATCGGGATAATTCCAATCAAGGCTGGATATTAATCTCTGCAATTTATTATCTTGCTCTAATACTGCCACTTTTTCATAAGGATGGTTTTTTACTTTTTCCACAGGTACATTCTTGTAAATCAAAGTAACATCTCCATCATTTGCTAAATGGAAATCCAATACATCTTGTAGATCAACTTTAGCAACGATTTTCCCACCAGAAACCACAACATATTTTGCTAATGATTTTTTCAAGAATTCTTTATGATTTACATAAAAATTATTTTCATCAAAACTTTCATCTCCCATTACTTGTTTCAAATAGGTTTGAGAGAAGGTAAAGATTCCTCCACGTAGTTTTGACTCTAATCCCCAGGCAGATCCGCTGCGAATATGGTCATAAATAGAACGACCACTTCCCCCAATAAAGATTCCTACTGAATCAATTCCGGCATGACTAATACTCGACAATTGGAAATCAATTGCGCGGTACCTCCCAGCAACTGGTAAAGCAGCCACCGGACGTAATCGTGTTAATGGATATAAGTCTTTACTACTTGAATCTGTCAAACTCATAATGGCACACATACTATTCATTCTCATGATTTACTCCCCCAATCACTTCAGCATACCCAATCACTTCTATCTCACCTTTTTTGCCAATTAATTTTGTTCCATCTTTGATTTGCGCATGTTCTCCAACAATCGCATATTCTATTTGGACATCTTTTCCAATCGTTGCATTTGCCATAATCAGGCTGTCTTTCACCTTACTATTTTCGCCAACTTTTACTTCTTGAGAAATAATAGAATTTTCAACGCAGCCCTCTATGTAACAGCCATCTGCAATCATTGCATTTTTTACCTGTCCTTTATCTGATATAAATTGGGGCGGAGCTACAGGACTTTTTGTATAGATACGCCATTCATCATCACGTATATGCAAGCTATGGTCTGGGTTTAAAAATTCCATATTGGCTTCCCAAAGGCTTTCAATTGTTCCAACATCTTTCCAATAACCATTGAACGCATAAGCGAAAAGTTTTTCTTTGTTATCAAGGTAAGCTGGAATTACGTCATGCCCAAAATCTACCATTTTTTTCCCTTGTTTCTGATCTTCTGCTAAATACTTACGTAATTTATCCCAAGTAAAAATGTAAATCCCCATTGAAGCAAGGTTACTTTTAGGTTCTGCTGGTTTTTCATCGAATTCGATAATAGAATCATCCTCAGCCGTGTTCATGATCCCAAATCGAGATGCTTCTTCAATTGGAACAGGGATTACACCAACCGTTAAATCTGCTCCCGTTTCTTTATGAAAATCCAACATTGCTGAATAGTCCATTTTATAAATATGATCCCCTGAAAGAATTAAAACATATTCTGGATTTTGTGAATCAATATAAGGAATATTCTGTGTAATTGCGTTAGCAGTTCCCGTGAACCAATTCTCGCCCTCTGAGTTTGTATAAGGCTGCAGAATCGTCGCATTGCTGCGATGTCCGCTCAATCCCCAAGCTTCTCCATTTCCAATATGATCATTCAACTCTAAAGGCTCATATTGCGTCACTACTCCGACTTGTTCAATACCTGAGTGAGCACAGTTGCTAAGCACAAAGTCAATAATCCGATAACGTCCTCCAAATGGAACTGCAGGTTTAGCAGTTTCACGCGTTAATTTTCCTAGCCGAGTTCCTTGTCCTCCAGCTAATATCATAGCAATCATTTCATTCTTCATATTTATCAGGAAGTATTCTTCCCTTCCCCTCCTTCTACTTTTTATTCACTCCGTAAATTCTTTTTGGCCGAATATAAATTGTTCCCATTGCCGGTACAGTCAGTTCAATCACATAAGAAAATTGATTGAATGATTTTTCAATTGTCTTCATATCCGCTTGTCCTTTCGTCCAAGTACCACCGAATTCACGCATTTCTGTGTTTAATAATTCTTCATAAGTTCCTTCATAAGGAACCCCTATGACAAAATTCCGACGTTCAATCGGCGTGAAATTACTAATAACGATTAAAAAATCTCTCTCTTTTTCTGACTTACGTATAAAAGATAATACCGTTTCTAAATGATTATCGGCATCGATAAGTTCCATACCGTTTCGTGAATCATCGATTTCATATAAAGCTTTTTGCTTCTTGTAGAGTTGATTTAATGTTTTTATAAAAGAATGGTATTCACTATTAAATTCTTGATTCAGTACTTTCCATTCAAGCTCTTCATAGAAACGCCATTCTAAAAATTGTCCCAGTTCATTTCCCATGAAATTCAATTTTTTCCCTGGATGAGCGAGCATATATGCTTGAAGATTCCGCAGAGTCGCAAATTGATTGTAACGATCACCTGGAATTCTCCCAAGCAAAGATCGTTTTCCATGGACGACTTCATCGTGTGAGATTGGAAGGATGAAATTTTCATTGAAAGCATACATAAATGAAAAAGTAAGTAAATTAAAATGATCTTTTCTAAAAAAAGGATCCATTGAAAAGAACTCTAAGGTGTCATTCATCCAGCCCATATTCCATTTGTAATTAAATCCCAAACCGCCCATTTCAATCGGCCGGGTGACATTTGCCCAAGAAGTACTTTCTTCAGCAATCATTAGCATTTGATGATCACGAGCGAAGACAACTGTATTTAATTTTTGAAGGAAGTCCATTCCTTGTCGGTTGTGATTACTTCCATCTTCATTTGGTGTCCATGGACCTTCGTCGTAGTCTAGATAAAGCATGTTGGAAACTGCATCCACTCGAATTCCATCAATGTGAAATTCTTCCATCCAATAAATTGCATTGGAAATCAAAAAGCTGTGAACCTGTTTCTTGCCTAAATCAAAATTTAAACTACCCCATCGCTTATTATCTGCGCGATTTGAATCTTGATACTCAAAGGTAGGCGTACCGTCAAAATAAGCTAAGGCATAATCATTTCGACAAAAATGACCCGGTACCCAATCAAGTATAATTCCAATCCCATTACGATGAGCTTCTTCAACAAAATCACGAAACTCTTCTACATTTCCATAACGTGCAGCAACAGCATAATATCCAGTAATTTGATAACCCCAGGAAGCTTCTAATGGATGCTCCATTAACGGCATAAACTCAATATGGGTATAGCCCATTTCTTTTACATAGGGAATGAGCGTTTCAGCAAGTTCTTTGAAAGAATACGAAGTTCCATCGGGATGACGGCGCCACGAAGCAAAGTGTACTTCGTAAATGTTTAACGGCCTGTTATAAATAGGTTTGCGTTTTTTATTTGCGAACCAGTGACCATCTCGCCATTTTTTATTTGGAAGATCTTGTACAAGTGAAGCATCTTTCGGAGGAACTTCATATGCGAATGCATAAGGATCAATTTTGTAGAAGGAATGCCCATCTTGATTTTCAATTAAATATTTATAACAATCTCCTTCTGAAGCAGTTGGATCGAATACCGACCAAGCCCCAGTTTTACCTATTTTTTCCATTTGGATTGGATTCCATTCGGAAAAATCTCCTGCCAAATGAACATTTTTTGCATTTGGTGCCCATACGGTAAAACGCCAACCATTTAACTCATCTTCAAAACTACGCTTGCTTCCGAACAATCGGTAACTTTCAAAATGTTCTCCGTTATTAAACAGATACATCTCTTTTTCCAAATCTTTATAAAGATTTCTTTTCATGTCCTACATAGCTCCTTTCCTCAAAAAAATTACGTTCTTTACCATCCTTCAAAAATTAATAAAAAATTAAAATATTTATATACTCATCATATCATTGCTTGAATAATTCTGCTATTATTCCACTGTAAAAACAAGAATTTCCTCATTTTAATTGTGGTAAATTGTTCACATTTTATATCTCTCGACATATGCCTCACCACTTTGTAACCGCTTAATGTTTTTATCGATAGTTTCAACTTATGTATAGTGATAGATTTATACTTTCCTTGGTTTTATCCTTACAATTCAATGAGATTTTTTATGAATTGTATGCTTTTCATAAAAATTAACGAAATACGTAAAAAGCAATGCCCTCTACTTCAAGGTCATTGCTTTTTTATAGAATCATTCAAAAAAAGTTCATGCAAAACTCTTCCATCTGTTTTAGTTGGATATTTCAAACCGATTGCATGTAAAAATGTTGGGCCTTCATCCACTAAACGTGCTTGTTCCATTCGTGCTTCTTTATCAATTCCTGGTCCAGAAAGAAGTAACATGGTTGTATAATTTTTCTTTTCTGGATGAAATCCATGTGTTGCTTTTAATAATTTTCTATCTTTAACCGTTTTAGCAGTGCTTTCCATAAATGGATAAATGACATCATCAGCAAAGTAATAACCACTCTTTGCTTCTATTAAAAAGATACAGTTTGAATCTGCCCCATCCCATTTTGTATCATCAGACGTATAAATGGTTTCAATACGCGAATCAATTCCTTTTAAAGCATCCAATATCATTTTATTAGTAATGGAAGGATCTTTTCGGTAAATATAGGCAGCACCATCCGCTGATTTTACGATTACTTTCCATGATGTAATCATGTTTTTCTTATTTTTGGTAATCCAGCCTTTGTCTAAAAATAAATAATTGGGACGGACAACCGTGTGAGTATCAATCTGATAATGATCACCTAGCACTGCTAACACAGTATCTTTAGCGATATCAGCTTCTTCCATTGCATCTAATATTCTTCCTAAACGATTATCCATACGAATGAGTGCTTCTTTTGCTTGATTGCTTCGAACACCGTATTCATGACGCATACTGTCCAAATCTACTAAATGAAGCGCTAGTATATCGGGTTTTTTATTTAGGATTGTATCAATCGCAACTTCCGTTACAAAGTCATCCAATTCAGGTTGATTAATACCCTTTCGGAGATGTTTGTGTTTCTTATTCATCTCTAATAGATAACGTAAACTTGATGCATATGCGGAGACCATCACTTGCTTTTGCCAAGGTCGTGTCGGAAAAATTTCTGCAATGTTGTAATCGATCATTTTGCTTCTTCCAGTAACCGGCCATAATAATGACGCAATCGAATATCCAGCTTTTTTTGCGACATCAAAAATAGTAGGCACCTTTATTTCTGATGCATACCAATACCAATCAGGTGCTGTTCGTTCTGGCTGTAAATGAGTATTATTAATTATTCCGTGTTTCTCTGGATACATTCCCGTTACAATTGAAGTATGCGCCATATAGGTCAAAGAAGGATATACCGTACGTACTCCAATTACTTGTGCACTCGAATCCATAATTTTTTTAAAATTTGGAAGTGTAGAAGCAAATTGTAAATCTGCATCACCAAAAGCATCTAAAGAAATAATATACAATTTTTTCTTTGTCATTTCTCAGCCCTCCTATGTGTCTTAATGATAACACAAGATTAGATAAACGGAATAGAATTTAGAATGAATAAGAAAAGCGGACAAGTCCGCCTTGGCCTATGAAAAAATAGGAAATTTGACCCTGAATGAGCAGCGAAGCGCGCAATGGGGCAAATTTATCTTTTTTTCACTAGGTCAGGACTTGGGAGCTAGACATTGATGGCTGAACTTATAATCCCCTAGTCTATGAAAAAACTCTCAAATCCTAATCAGAAACAAAGAACTCCATCTGCAAGATTGCAAATGGAGCTCTTCAAAAATCGATATTAGCTTGAAGGATTGTTATCTTTATCATTTTTAATTTGTTGCTCTTTTTCCTCTGCCTTCTTCTTCGGAAGTGGTCTCTGGCGGACTGACGCCTTTCGATGTTCTATTCTTTCTTTTTGACGTTTACGTAATTCCTCTTTCTTCTCATTTCGTTTTTTAAAATATGTTGTGTTGTGATACCAACGGCTAATGCCTAAATATAGAAGGAAGAGAATACCAATAATCAAGATGAACGGCAATGCATATACAAGCCAAATGACAGCATCCTGTAACCAGTAGTAGAAAACAAAGATAGAATCCAACACTGCTTCTTTTAATCGTTCCCAGAATGGAATACCGTCTCCACGAGTATCAGAAATTCTTTGTCTTTCAGAGACTGTTAAATATACTTCTGTATAAGCGACTAAATCGTCAATTGATTCTAGCTGCGATTGTAACGTCTCTCTTTCTGCTATGGTCTCACTTAAATTATCTTCTATTAATAAAATTTGTTCAATCGTGGTTGCTTCATTTAAAAGTTCCGTTAAACGAGCTTCTTTTTGATTGAGTACTTCAATTCGTGCTTCGGTATCGCGATAAGTTTGTGTCACATCTTCCGAACCAATTTGCTCGCTTACCTTTACAGCTTCCATGCCCTCTAATTCACTTAAAAAAGTATTTAAAGATTCAGTAGGTACACGCAAAGTATAATCTACTCGCTTATATTCTCTGGCATCTGGTCCAAAAGACCCACTTGGTGAATAACTTGATTCATATGAATATTCAATATATGCATTATTTTGATTGACCGCATTCAAAATATGGCTAATCGTGTCTGAATACTCCAATGTTTCATAGTTCAGGGTGACAGTTTTAATAACTTTTTCTCCAATTAAGTTACTTCCACTATCCTCCACGCTATTTTCTTGAGAAGTGCCACCAGCTCCCGGAGCTGCAGCATCTTCCGTACTGGATGTATCTTGTTCTGAACAAGCAACTAAAATAAATGCAATAAAAATCATTAATAATTTATAAGATTTTTTCATTCTCTCCCCTTCTTTCGCCAATCTTCTTTGGATACATTATATCAGTAGTGACTCCTAATAAGAAATAACTTGAATATTTTATTAGAAAAACGGCCAAGTCCACTCATCGTTGAGGGCAGAGAAACTTGTTAATCATTAACAAGAAAATAAGAAAAGCGGACAAGTCCGCCTTGACCTATGAAAAAATAGGAAATTTGACCCTGAATGAGCAGCGAAGCGCGCAATGGGCCAAATTTATCTTTTTTTCACTAGGTCAGGACTTGGGAGCTAGACATTGATGGCTGAACTTATAATCCCCTAGTCTATAAAAAAGAGCTGTAACCCATTTATGGGTTACAGCTCTTTTGCGGCATGATTTCTCATGGATAAATTTGGTTCACATCCGCCTTTATCATACATCCACTTCCTGTGGTGTGCATAGCACATATGTCCCGCATCAACTGCAATCTTTATATCGATTGCAAGTCGCCTCGTCGCATAAGGAATATACTAACATATATAATCTGAAATTGCAAAGCTTTTTTAACGATCTTGAACTACTTCTATTTTGTAGCCGTCTGGATCCATCACAAAATAATAACGAAACTCTGAATTGGGTAACCCTTTCAAATCTGTTACTTCAAGCCCCGCTTCTCTGTGTTTTTGGTGAGCAGCAGGAACATCATCTACCGCAATCGCAATATGTCCATATCCATCGCCTAAATCATATGCATCATGATCAAAGTTATATGTTAACTCTAATTGATATGGATCATTTTCTAATGATAAATAAACAAGAGTGAACTTATGCTCAGGATAATCTTTTCTATTAACCTCTTGGAAACCAAATGCTTCTTTATAAAAAGCTA
The DNA here is from genome assembly GCF_003955755.1 of Jeotgalibaca ciconiae. Lineage (NCBI taxonomy): Bacteria > Bacillati > Bacillota > Bacilli > Lactobacillales > Carnobacteriaceae > Jeotgalibaca > Jeotgalibaca ciconiae. The sequence goes on from NZ_CP034465.1 coordinate 131,663, forward strand.
ACGATTCTTCCAAATTTTTCACTCGGACACAAGTATGAACCATTTTCATATTAATCGACTCCTTTATAATTATTCTATACTAACTAGTATCGTAACAAATTATTTATCTGCTGTCTTTCTTTTACACAAAATACATTTATCCTTGTTTTCCAAAATAAACTACATTATGCTAATAGGGAAATTAAAAAAAGGAGACTTGCCCCAATGAAAGAATGTTATTTTTGTAAAAGTATCATCCCTGAAGATGCGACTATTTGTCCGATGTGTGATTCTGATCTTACTGAAGTTGAAAATAAAGCAGTAGAAAATCCTCCTATCCCTGAAGAATATACCTTAAACCAAGAAAAAAAATCTAGAAAACTTGAACGAAGTATCAGCTTTAAAAAAATTACAAACTCTTTTATCAATTACATAATCTATTCCGTTAAGCGTATTTCTCATCCTGTTCAGATTGATCAGCGTTCTGAGCGGCATCCAATTTATGGGTACATTACACTTGTACTTTCTTCTTTATTGTCTGCTGGAATTTTAACAAGAGTGTTTGCTGCTCTTGAAGACACTTATAAGTTTATGCTGGATATTTCAATTTTACCAACTTTGACTTTTACTTTTCGTCCATTTGAATGGTTTTGGAAATTAACTATTTTCTTTATCTGCTATTTTATTCTATTTACATTGGTTAGTTATTTATTTAAAAAAGCTTCTTCAAAAGAACCGCTCAATTTCAATAACTGGGTTACACAGTATACTGCAATGAACACTTTCTATTTTGTCCTGCTGATGCTTGTATTTATCCTGGCAATGGTTTTACCGTTAGGGCTAGCTGTTCCAGCAATGTTAGTCACATTTCTATATTGCCTGAGCTATATCATTTCTTTTGTGGCCACCTTATATAATATCGATCGAGCAACATCAGAAAATAAAACATTTTATCAAGCTCTAATCGGTGTCAGCGTTCATTTCTTGATAATGAGCTTTGTAGCATACTTATTATTCAAAATTTAGAAAGACATCTTAATAGTGATTTTTTTTAAAATGAGGCCGGGATTTTTATCCCAACCTCATTTTTGTTTAATTATCCATTGTTGAAAATGCAAAGGGTACCAACTCTTCTACTGTTACTTTTTTTATTTCATCGTTGCCATTCGTCAAATAAACTGGTGTGTCAGCCTGACATAACTCGACCATCACTTGTCTGCAAATACTGCATGGCGTAATATAATCCTTCGTGTTTGCAGAAACAGCAATCGCCACAACATCATCTTTCGAATATCCTCTTGTAATTCCAGTAAATAAAGCTGTCCTCTCGGCACAATTTGTTGCGCCAAACGAAACGTTTTCTACATTTACACCTTGGATAACTTGATTATCTTTATAAAGAATAGCTGCTCCTACAGGAAAATGAGAATAGGGAACATAAGCTTTTTCTTTAATTTCTTTCGCTTTTTCAACTAAAGACTTCACTTGATTTTCTTTTATTTCCAAATTGAGAAATTCCTTTCAGATATATTTAATTGGTTGTATGGTTTATTATACCTTATTTTACTGTCACAAAGCTCTTTATTTCTTTAGCTAATGAATTTAGAAAGCTTCTAATTTGTGAATAGCGGAAGCGATAATAGCTGTATTCACTGGATAAGGTAAATGATGAACAGGTAATTCTGGTTTGCTAGCCTGAATCGCAATAAAATCAATTTCACTTTCAGTTAAATGAGATAATCCCATATCAAATAAAGAGGTGGGAATACCCAATGAACGATAAAAAGATTGAAGCTTGGTAATCTCGTTCCACTTATTTTCAACAGCTAGTTGAACAAGAATACCATACCCAACTTTATGTCCGTGAAGGAATTGATGAGATTCCGGATAAATTGTCACTGCATCATGAATTTCATGAGCGATTGTTGTTCGAGCTAAATCATCACCCAGTCCTCCAACCATCCCGCTAATAGATATAATGACTTCAGAAACAGATCGGAATTCTTCTGATAATCGCCCTTGTTCTAAATCAGCCAAGGCTTGTTGTCCTTTTTCCAAAATGGTTGTTTGACATAATTTGGCTGCCGCACGTGCCATGGTTAAAATAGGACTCTCTTTAAAGACAGACTGAGCTAAAATCTCTTCAGATTCATACCATTTTGCCAGTGTATCTGCCATTCCTGCAATAAAATACTCTCTTGGAGCATCAATAATAAGTCGAGGTTCCACCAGTAATAGAGAAGCTTGCGCAGGAAGCACATCCAAGCGATCAAAGCTTCCGTCTGCATGGTAGAGAACACTTACTGGCGTCCATGGAGCACAGTTGCTAGCTAAAGTTGGAATTAAAATAAACGGGCGTCGGTCTGCAAGATAGGCAGCATATTTAACAGCATCCATGATTTTCCCCCCGCCAACTCCTATAACAGTATCAACACCTGATTCCATAATTAGTTCTTTTAATTGATCGATAGACGTTTCAGTACATTCTCCTGAAAATAAAAATTCATGAATGGAAAAATTCGAACGATAAATATTTTTCAAGTAGTTGCGCGCTTTTTTCCATGATTCTTTTCCATGTATAATTAAAATGTTCGAACTGTCTAATTGACGGAGATGATCAGGCAAAGACTCTAATACTCCTTCTTCGCAAATATATTGCTGAGGACCTACACGAACAGTTGAAGAAAAAAAGTGATTATTTTGCATATTTTGCATACCCCCACGTGATAGTTTAATTGTGTAATTCATTATAAGCGATAATAAACAAATTTGTGTAAAAAATTATGTTATTATATTTTTATGCATTCTTTTTACTTATGAAAGGACGTGTTTAATGAATATGTTTTCCATTCTATTAAATCAAATGCTCATGATGGCCGCCTTAATCTTCTTTGGCTTTATACTTGTACGTGCAAAAATAATCGATAGCAGCGGTGCTAAACAAATATCGACGATTCTTGCCATGTTCGTTATGCCAGCATCGATGATTGCTTCTTTCCATGCTGAGTTTAATATTGAGCGCTTGAAGCTGTTTGGTTGGGCAGTAGTTGCTGCTTTAATTACTATAATAAGCCGAATCTTTATTAACTACTTTGTATTTAAAAAAGAAAATCGTACTGAAAAATACGCCGCAACTTTTGCCAATTCAGGTTTTTTTGGTATTCCAATTGTGATTGCCTTGTTTGGTGTTGAAGGAGTATTTTTCATGACACCCTACATCATGTGTAACAATATCTTACAATGGACTTACGGCCGTGCCTTAATTTCAGGAGACAAAAAAGCTATGACCCCTCAAAAAGCATTTACGAATCCTGGTATGATTGGTGCACTTATCGGCTTAACCCTTTATATAACAAAGTTCCCTTTACCAAAATTCGCATGGAACGCGGTAGATAGCCTGGCTTCATTGAATACGTCTTTAGCAATGATTATTATTGGCAGTTATTTAGCAAACAGTAACTTAACTGAAATCTTTAAGAATACAGCTTCCTATTTAACGGTCTTTATGCGTTTAGTTTTTACCCCTATTATCGCTATTTTAACCATCTACTTACTGCCGATTAATAATTTTGAGGTTGAGATCGTTTTAACGATTGCTTCTGTTGCTCCCTCAGCCGTGAATACTGCCATTTTAGGAAGATTGTTTGGTGGAGATTATGAATATGGAGCTAGAATTGTTGTTCTATCGTCAATTTTTTCTATTTTCACAATCCCATTCATGATGCAATTCGCTGAATTTATTTATACATTGTAAAGAAAAACAGAGTCCCTCCCATAAAAGAAGGACTCTGTTTTTCTTATTAATTAAACAAAGCTGTAATTGCTTGCCAAATTTCTCTAAAGAAGTTTGCGATTTTATCCATCAAGCCGCTTTCTTCCGCTTGGTTAATCAAATCAGAAACTTTATCTTTTACATTATTTGCTAAATCTGATAGTTGTTCTTTCACTTGCTCTGAATCAATTGCTGAAGTTTGTTGATACTTTTCAAATAAATCGAGTAAACGATTAAATTGTTCTTGCGTGACATAGTCGCCTAGTTGTGCTCTTTCTAGCGCATCATTGATAATTTGTTCAATATCTTCTCTAGTAGCAAGTTCTCCTTGACGCTCTTTTAACTCAGCTAAAGACTGTTTAATTTCAATCATCGCTTGATCTAATTTTGATGAATCGAAGCCTTCTTCATCTGCGTTCTCTTGAGCAATTTGATTAGTTGTTTCTAATTCTTCTTGCGCAACTTCCATGCGATCTTGTTCTAATTCTTCACCATTTACGTCAAATGCTTTATAAATCCCCGTTAATGCACTCTCTCCCGTAACACGGCTCACACTTGCTACGATAATTTTTGCATCTGATACACCTGCAGTAATTGCTGCATTCGTATATTGATCTGAAGTAATTTGAGTAATATTGTTGGGTGTTTGGATGACTACTTCCACCCCATTACCTGAGTCTTGTTTCTGTACTAGTACCGAAGAAATCATATCAGCTGTGTTTGCGGCGCCATCATTTAAATAATGTCTCAAATCTTCTCCAGTAACAGCGATTATATTCACATTATCTGTATTTTCAATTTTCAATAATTTAATTGTTTCTTCAATTTGGGTTTCTGATAATCCTCCACCATATACAAAAGTAGGTTTTCCCCATTTTTCATTGATAACAGTCGTGTCAATTCCATTTGAACTCGCTTGAGCAGAAGTTGTTCCACTACCAACAGCAGTCCCGATTGTAAAAATACTTGTCAGCAATAACATTGTCTTACTAAATTTTTTCATGTATCGATGACCTCCTTTTCTTACCCTATTCTAAAACAAAACGAATAAAATTTCCTCCAACTTGAGTCTTATTAATAAATTTTTAGAAAAGAGAGTGATTTTTACGGGAATATCCAGTCAATTAAAAAAGAGAATAAGTTTTTATCCTCATCCTCTTTTAGAATTTACTCCTCTATTTATTCTTGAATTCATGTTTATCTTCTTTGCAATGTTTTCCATACAACTTGTGCTAACCAAAAGTCAACCATACTGTGAATAACCGTTCCTAGACCAACCAAAACCATGACAGAAAACAATAACCCTCTATCATAATAAGCTGCTGATAAGTTTCCAGCAAAATAGAAAACTGAAACAACAATTACTTCACAGATTGCATGTAGGATTCCTATAATTCCGTTAAATAACCAAGTCGCTTTCTTATTTTGTAATAAGTTCGGATTTTTTTCTAGATATTTTCCACCAAAAAATGCAAAGACCATGTGGCTCGCAGCTCTTAAAGAGATAACGATTGGAAAACCGCCTAACAGGAAACCAATCGCGGTACCAAAGGCAACCGTTACTGCTACAAATGGTGAAATAAACATTGCAATAAATGTTGCAACGTGACTTGCTAGTGTAAACGAAGCCGGCTCCAAAACAATTTTTATTGGCGAAATCATTGGAATAAGAATACCAATTGCAATTAGCAACGCAGCCGTGGTAATCGTTCGAGTGTTTGTTCTTCTGTTCAATGGGATCATACCTTTCTACATTCATCTATTCTTTACAGGTGTCAAGACACCCTGTTAATTTATTATAGAGTTCTAGAAAGAAATGTCAATACTTGTTTTCAAGAGTACAAAATACCCGCTTCTCTTAATTGGTTTTGAATTTGCTCAAACGATTCTTTATCTTTGCACTTAATGGTATGGATATGCACACCATCCGTTAATGAAGAGAGCATCTTTGTTCGATTTTCTTTTACATCCCTTATAAATTCATCAACATCATGACTTGTCCGGATACGCAAAATACCAGAAAGCAAACCATATATTGGATGTTCTACTTCAACATCCACGATTTCTCCTCCATTATCGACAATTAGCTGCAACTCCATTCGAGCTTGCTCTTCTGTATGCTGGCAAACAAGTTTCCCAGTAAATCCTGTTTCAATGTTCTCCTTATTTCCATACAAATAACCCCGCGGAGTAGAAAGAATATCATTTCCTTCTGCTCGTAATAACGCAATATCACCTACAATAATTTGGCGGCTCACCTGAAAAGTATCCGCTAGATTCCTTGCTGTTATTGGATTCATTTGTTTTTCTAATAAAGATAAGATTTCGATTCTTCTTTGTGAAGCATTCATATTCACTACCTGCCTTTTCCGCTCTACTGACATTCTTTTTTGGATAAGTACTTATGGTTCTTATTGAAAGCTGTCCAGTTTATTATCTATATGATACCATTTTATCTCCTCTTTTTATGTATACATCTACTGATTATACTGATTTTTAGCAGCGACTGAAGAAGATAATGATTAAGCTGTTAAACTCAGAACTTCCCGCTGACTTTTCTCTCTAAATAAACTATAATAAGAGAAATTAGAATGAAGTATGATTATCAAAATGGTAGACAGAAAGGATCTGACAAATGGTTGAATTAATAAATATTAGTAAAAATGAAATTGATGCTTGTTTAGCTCTTTCTGTACACGCATGGCAAGAAAAATATACTCGGCCAATTGCAGAAAACCTCGCAAGGGCTTATGTAGAACCCGAGACACTCATTCCTTTGGCAATAACCTCTTTTGACAAACCAATTGGATTTCTGCTATTTCGGTTCGAAAAAGAAATAAATACCATTTTATTAGAAAACTTCATGATTGATTCTCACTTCCAAGAAAAAGGATATGGTACTGAGGCTCTTAGAAAGTTTGTAATTTTGGCGGAAAATATGCAGGGTTATGATAGAATAAATGGACTCATTGCAATTGGAAATTTAAACGCTAGAAAAGCCTTTGAAAGAGCAGGTTTCATGAGGGGTGCAGTCGATTTAGAAAACCGTTTGAATGAAATGATTTTTATTTTACGTTAGGAAAGGTGAAAAATGAAACCAGAATTATACCTTGCTTACCAAGAGTGGCGCAATAGTATGCTTGATTTCCAAGAGGATTTAGCTTGGGATGAAGCAGAGGAAGCTGATTTTGCAGTATGGGATGCCGCAGATCACCATGCAAGAGATGACTTCAATTTATTTTTAGCTTCTAAGGCGCTTGATCAAGTTAGTTTCCAAGACATGAAAGCTATGGAAATCCAATACGATGCTGAAAGCTGATAAAAAAACGGACAAGCTCGCATTGTAGCAACTCGTTAGATATTGAACAAAAAAATCGTAAAATCCAGCTTAACTAAAAACCATCGTTCTAAGGCTTATTTATCACAAACAGGCCTCAAAACGATGTTTTTTTAATTCCAATATTTTTTTACTGCTCCTTTTTCTCCTTCAACCGGATCATACTTGGGGACTGCTAATGATTTTATCCTGTTTTGTATTATTTCATACTCTTCTTCGCTTCCAGTTTGTTTATCCGGACTTAGTCCTTCTGGATAGGCTCCCACTATTGAAAAGTCAGCTGTAGATTCTATTTTTTTATGAGCGATTCCAGCTGGCAGCAATAAGACGTCCCCTTTTTTAAACGTGTAAATCTCTGCACCAGGTCCACCTAGCTGAACCTGGGCTTCTCCCGCTATACAACCGAGCACTTCATGCGTGTTAGAGTGAAAATGATGATAACTGAAAATCCCGTTTACCCAACCATTTGAATAACCATTTTCTTCAAACATATTTAATACATTTTGACCGCTATTTGAACCACGTATCAGTTCTGTAAGGACTTCTGGATAATAAAGCACAGGCAACGTATTATTAGGGAATGGATTATTTTCTTTCATGTATACTGTTTCTGTCATAGAAGAACCATCCTTTCAATAAACTTTTTTACTCAAATTAAGTTTGCCATTCTAGCTTTTGAATTGCAAAAAAGAAGCCTTATAAGTACATAAAGATATCCCCTGAAAGAATACTTTTCAGGGGATATTTTTTATGATGCTGCTCGTAATTCTTCATACCTTGTAACTTGCCATCCTTTTTCTGTTACCCACGAAAGATATACTTTATATACCTGTCCACTCTCAGAATCAGTAAAAGTAACCGTTACTCGTTGCTCTCCGTTATTACCAATCCAAGTGATAATCATGTTTGCAAGTGATACTCCCGTTACTTCTGAACTTGCTTCTTTCATCTCTGCCCAATCAACGCTTGTTTCATCATACTGCGTTACATGCGGTTCACTTTGTTCTGTTCCGATTGGTTCCCAATCACCCACATATGCACGAATGACATTTGGGTCATCTGAAGGAACTTCGTTTATTTCAGCTTCATCTTCCGATTCTTCAGGCTCTTCTGATGAGCTTTCTTCGGATTCTTCTTCTGATTCAGCACTTCCATCTTCACTGGATTCATCTTTTGGAGGAATAACAAATGACGAGTTATCACTTCCAGAATTTTGTCCTAGTTGATTCGGATCATTATCATTAGCAGAGCCTCCAAATAATAATTCAAATAAAATAATTACTACAGTTAGGACAATCAGACCGATTGAAAGATTCATGATCAGATTGGAACGTTTACTTTTTTTATGGCGTTTAGCACGCGTTTCTCTTTCTTCTTCAGGCATTTTTGCATCTCCCTTCCGCATAATACTAGCACATTTTTTATTGTTATTCTTTGATAATTTGGTTACGAGAATATTTCATAAGATTACAGGTTTTCCTCTTCTTGTTTTACTATTTTTATCGTCTTTAATCTAGTTTGTAAACTGAATATTGCATCTACTATAAAAATAGCAACCGCAATTGCTCCGGATATTAATAAAGCTTCGCTTAATCTCAATTGCCCTTCTCCGTAATCGCCGTTAATAAACGAAAAAACAGCTCGATAGACAGCTTCCCCAGGCACTAATGGTATAAATCCAGGTAGAAAATAAACAGTTGCTGGAGTTTTTAAATAACGAGCGAAATAATGAGATAAAAAAGAAATCACAACTGCAGCAAGCAATGTAGCAGGTATTTTCTCCAAGAATTCTAACCCTACCAAATAGACAAACCATCCTAAAGAACCTGTTATGGCAGAATGTAATAACGCTCGTTTTGGAGCTTCCAGTAAAATAGCGAAAAAATATACAGAAACAAAAGCAATAAGGGATTCAAGGATAATTCGTATCATAAACCTAATCTACCCCCAATCACTAATCCGGAACCAATGCCAATCGCAATAAAAATAGCAATCACAAAAGCCTCCAACACCTTTGCCCCTCCCGACATATAATCTCCTTTAAAAATATCTCGGACTCCATTTGTCATAGCGGTACCAGGAAGCAGCGGCATAATCGCTGAAACAATCAGCAAGTCACCTTGTAACCCCAATGGAACAACTTTTGTAATAAAACTCGTTAACAAAGCAATAATAAAACTAGCCACCATATCTAAAATAAATGGTCTGACCATCCATCGTCTCCCATAATGAGTAATAAGAGTCACTGTGGCAGATATAGGTAAAAGAAAGATAAAATCAATCCATTTCCCACCATACATAATTAAAATCATCTGAATAAAGCTAAATATCGCCAAGTTTTTTCGAAAAGCATCGTATTGAATTTCATCGATATTCTGTAAGAATGAATAGGCTTCTTGTATCGTAATAATCCCTTCAGTAAACCTTCGAGAAACATCATTAACTTTCGTTATCTTATTCAGATTTGTGGTACGGTTCGATATACGTTTCACAACTGTAATGGCATCCATATTCGGACTATCCAACGTTGCAATCAGTCCCGTCGTAATCGCGATTGCATCAATCATCTCTAAATTTGTTTTTTTCAAAATCCGAGTGACGGTCTCTTCAACTCGATAGGTTTCTGCGTTGCTTTCTAGCATGATTTTCCCTGCAAGTACAGCAGTGTCCATATATAATTCATAATCCATTTCAGGCATCGAATCATCTCCTTTCATGGTCTGTTTCTTTTCATTTTCAGTATAGCGTATTCTAACATTACTTTCCTTAGTTTCATTCGATTATTCCCAAATGTTATCTTTTGACTTTTATTAAAAAGAAGCATACCTTTACTTTAAGTGAAAAATATAAGGAGGGTTCAATATGTCAAACATTTTAATTACGGGTGCTTCTGGAAATATAGGAACAGTCTTAACAGAACATTTAAAGAAAAATCATTCCCTCACATTAGTGGATGTAGATTTTTCTGATTTTTTTGATTTTTTAAAAGAAGGAACTGAGATAAAAGAAATTGATTTAACTGATCCTGAAAATGTAAACGGATTATTCGAGGGAATCGACTATGTTATTCATTTAGCTGGCGATCCCCGTCCTGATGCTGACTTCTATGGTTCACTTTTAGATTTAAATTATAAAGTTCCCCACAATATTTTCAAAGAAGCTGTTAAAGAAGATACATCTGTAAAGAGAGTCATTTTCGCGAGCTCGGTTCATGCTATTGGAGGGTATCCTCCCAATGTTCAAGTGAAAACAACCGATTATCCTCACCCAGCTGACTTATATGGCGTTTCAAAAGTCTACATGGAGGCTCTTGCAAGCTATCATTCTTACAAGTATGGGCAGGAATTTATCGGCATTCGTATTGGCGGATTCGACAGCGACATCACTCCAGGAACTGCTGATGCAGACGGGCTAGCGACTCATTTATCTAAACGGGATATGTGTCATCTGATTGATTGTTGTTTGACAGCAGACTTGAAACAACCATTTTTACTTGTTAATGGCGTTTCGAACAACCGATTCCCTCGCATGGATATTTCCCAAGCCTATTTTGATATCGGTTATTCTCCTCAAGATGATGCATTTGAAATGCAAGGAGACGGCGAATACGATTTTCATGAAGAGGATGATATTGAAGTGGATCCTAAAAAATAATCCCTTTTACAAAGATTCACAAAAAATGATATTCCTGCTATGATAAATGTGAATTCTTACAAAGAAAGGACTACATTTACATGGCAAAACGTAAAGGAAGGCAAATACAACGGAAAAATATACAAGTGAAAGCTCCGAAACTTTATGATTCTTTAGGGAAGGAAAAGGAAATCATCTCGCAAGAGGAACAAGAAGCAACTTATGAAAATACTTTTCTTTTCACCATAATCGGAATGTTCGTCGGAATGCTGATTGGATATTTCTTAGATAATATGGCGCTCGGATTTGGAATAGGTATTTTAATTGGGGGTATGATTGATTCCATTTTAAATACAGCACGAAAGAAAAAATTCGAAGCTGAACTAGCTCCAAATCAAGAAACCAGCAAAAAAAACTGATACAGATTGCTTCAAAGTGTTGCATTGAGAAACCGCTTATGCTAAAGTATTGGTAACTGAATAGAACACTTATCACAAAGGGGTGCCTTTACTGGCTGAGACTGAATGAAAATTCTAACCCTTCGAACCTGACTTCGTTAATACGAGCGTAGGGATTGTGTGAGTAAAGAACACGTAATGTATTCTTCTCCTTTGTAGTAGGTCTGTTCCATTCTACAATAAAGGAGGAGATTTTTTTATGTCAAAAAATTTAAACATCTGGATTGAAGGTACCATTATGGCAGCGTTGGCGACGGCATTATCATTTGTTCCGTTGGATATAGGGCCAAGTTTTTCTATAACAGTTGGCCAGCCTGTTTTAATTTTATACAGCTTACGTCGAGGATTTGGCCCTGGGCTCGTGGCTAGCTTTCTATGGGGAGTTTTGCATATCTTTGTAGGAAATGCGGACATCCTTACCCCTCTTCAAGGATTCATTGAATACTTTGTTGCTTTTGGCTTTTCTGGTTTTGCTGGTTTATGGGCAAATAAAACCCAAGTTGCTATTAAAGAAAAGAACTGGGGTCTTTCTGTTGTGTACATTACAATAGCTTCCATTGTAGGAGTAATTGCTCGTTATTTTTGGCACACGATTGCCGGATACTATTTCTGGGGTCAATACGCTCCTGAAGGGTGGAGTGCATGGTTCTACTCCATTGTACTGAACGGAGCTAGTGCTCTTGCTACCGGAATCTTTACAATCGTCGTCCTAGTAATTATTTACCGAACAACTCCACAGCTTTATACATCGATAAATAAAAAACTTGGGTATTGATTGCTCGTAAATAAAAATAAGGACTCTCAACTATAAATTAGTTTGAGATCCTTATTTTTTTACATCTTGGCATTGTCAATTTCCCATTCTTGGTAGTGTTTTTATCCTAACTTTTCTAAAAAACAGCCTCGAAAATCAACAGATTTTTTCAAATCGGAAACAACTGCTATAATATTCTTTATATTCGCTGAGCGGTATTGACAGAAATCATTTCCAGTTCTATACTAAAGTAGTTGTTGCGCGGTCATGGCGGAATGGCAGACGCGCCAGCTTGAGGGGCTGGTGGGGGCAACCCCGTGGAGGTTCAAGTCCTCTTGGCCGCATTGGTATAACAAATTTTTAGAACTTCTCTTTTTGAGAGGCTCTTTTTTTTATCCACTTTCCTAAGTGATTTCCTTATATTTTATCGTATTTTCTTCCGACTAGTCATCATTTTCATTCATTGCCAATCAGCCCCAGCTTTCCTTTACATTTTCCACACACATACCTCTTTGTATCAATCTTTCTTTTTCTTATGTATTTTTGCTGGCAATTTTTACAAAGATATACTTTGTTCTTTTGTATTTCAGATTCATTTTGAAGGTTTTTTACATAGCGGGCGCCGCCTGTTCTCGCCAATAATTCTTTAAAATCTCCGTCACGATGGCGGTAACCTTTCCCCATAATATGAAGATGATAATGACATAGTTCATGTTTAATAACAGCAATCAGTTCTTCCATTCCATATTGGAGAAGTACTCGTGGATTAAATTCCAAATGATGGGTTTGTAATAAATATCTTCCGCCAGTTGTACGAAGGCGTCTATTGAAAGAAGCTGTATGGTTAAACGATTGTTCGAAGAATTCTAAAGAAATATCTTCTACCAAAGATTGTAATTCTTTTTGGTTCACATATATTCCCCTTTCTTGTTCCATTTAATTTAGCAAACAAACTAAGAATCTTCAACCACATTTAAATGGCTGAAGATTCTTAGTTTCTTAACGTTTATTTTTCTAACGCTTCTACAATCGCTTTATTAAAAACTGGCAAGTCATCAGGTGTTCTACTTGTTATCAAACCACTTTCATCTATAACAAGCTCGCTGTCTTCCCATTTCGCACCGGCATTTATTAAATCAATACCGACTTGCTTAACAGATGTCATTTTCTTCCCTTCAACTATTTTTGCATTAATCATTAGCTGCGGTCCGTGACAAATGGTAAAGATAGGTTTTTTCTCTTGATCAAAGTGTCGTACAAATTCTAGAAAGCGATCGTCCGCCCTTAGTTTGTCCGGTGAAAACCCACCAGGAATTAAGAGTGCGTCATATTCTTCCGGTTTCGTATCGTCAATTCCTTTGTCAATGGTAACTTCTGCATCACCTTGTTTTCCTTTTACAACATTTCCAGCTTCTTTTTCGATTGTAACTAACTCATGGCCAGCTTTTTTCAACTCTTCTGCAGGAGATGTGTATTCTGAATCTTCAAATAAATCAGTAAGTAACACTGCAATTTTTTTACTCATTAACGATTTCTCCTTTCATTTGCTACTTATAGTGTAACAAAAGATAAAATCGAGACCAAATAAAACGATTTCCCCATTTTCTTCGCTTTTCTTCTTATCTTAATTTACAATTAAATTAATAGAGAAAGGTAGGGAATGCTATGTTTATTGGTATCGCAAGTAAGTTAATTATCGGTTTTTTTGCATTAATGATTGTCATGCGAGCTATTGGCAAAAAAGCTCTTTCAGAAATAACCCCCTTTGATATTATCTACTCCTTTGTTCTTGGAGGAATTGTAGAAGAATCTATCTACGATGATCAGATCCATGCTCTTCATATGCTCTTTGCATTTCTTGTGTGGGGAGTCATTATTTATATAGTGGAATCACTTCTACAAAGAAGAGACTCCCTAACCAGAAAAATGAAGGGTCGCTCTTCCGTGCTCATTTTCAATGGCGAATTGAATATGAAAGAAATAAAAGATAACCACATTGAAATGGAACAATTACGAAGTATGTTGCGAACGCAAAATTGTTTCTCTTTAAAAGAAGTACAATATGCGGTCATGGAAATCAATGGACAAGTTTCAGTCATGAAAAAAGATGAACAACACCCTATCTTCAGTTACTTGCTGATTGACGAAGGTGTTATTGAAAAAAAGACACTTATAAGCATCGGGAAAGACATAAAATGGCTATATGAAGAAATCGCTAAATTAAATCACCTTTCCACTGAAGATATCGTTTATGCAGAATGGTCTAATGAAGAGGGATTTTATATAAAAACATATGAAGACTCCATTGAAGAGCAATATGAAATTGACGGCTAAAAAAGAAAGCTTCTCTCTATTTTCAATCAAAGAGAAGCTTTCTTTTCTACTCTGGTAACATTGTTAACGCAATACGCCCTTTATTTAAATCAACACTTTCAATCCAAACTTTAACAATGTCTCCTACACCCACAACATCTGATGGGTGTTTTACAAATTTATTACTTAATTTGGAAATATGAACGAGGCCATCTTGTTTTACCCCAATGTCAACGAATGCTCCAAAATCTACTACATTCCGAACTGTTCCTTCTAATTCCATTCCTTCTTTTAAATCTTCCATCGACAATACATCTTGTCGCAAAATCGGTTGGGCAATCTCTTCACGTAAATCTCTACCAGGTTTGGTTAAACCTTCAATGATATCTTGGAGAGTTTCTCTTCCTAAGCCAGTTTCTTGCATAATGAATGATTTATTTAAATTAGCTAACTCTTCGCGAGCTCTATCTGTTCCAACATCTTTTAACCCTAATCCTGCTAATTCCAATACTTGTTTTGCTTCTTTATAAGTCTCTGGATGAATATCGGTATTATCTAAGATATTTTTTGCATCAATAATCCGTAAGAATCCTGCTGCTTGTTGGAAAGCTTTTGGTCCCAAACGAGGAACTTTTTTCAATTGCGGTCGTCCAGTGAACGCTCCATTTTCTTCTCTAAATAAAACAATATTTGTCGCGATGGTTTTGTTTAGACCAGATATATGTTGCAGCAAGGGTGCACTTGCTGTATTTAAATTTACTCCTACTTGGTTTACTGCTGTTTCCACTACAAAATCGAGTCGTTCTGTCAAACGCTTTTGAGATACGTCATGTTGGTATTGCCCTACTCCAACCGATTTCGGATCAATCTTAACCAATTCAGCTAAAGGATCTTGCAGACGTCTTGCGATGCTTACCGCACTTCTTTCTTCTACCTGGAAATCAGGAAATTCTTGACGTGCAATGTCGCTCGCTGAATAAACAGAGGCTCCTGCCTCATTTACAATTACATAATAAACCGTGCGCTCCAGCTGTTTGATTTGTTCTGAAACAAATAATTCCGACTCTCGGCTTGCTGTCCCGTTTCCAATTGCGACCATTTCTACTTGATAGTCTTCAATTAATTTTCGTAATTGCGGAGCCGCAGCTTCCCTTTTACTGCTTGAAGCAGGTTTGTGTGGATAAATAACATCTTTGGCAAGTACTTTCCCTGTTTCATCTACAATGGCTAATTTACAGCCTGTTCGGTAAGCCGGGTCAAAGCCCATCACAACTTTCCCTTTCATAGGTGGTTGTAGTAATAAATTACGCAGATTTTCACCAAACACATTAATTGCTTGTTCTTCAGCAACCTCCGTGAGTTCATTGCGAATTTCTCGTTCAATAGCCGGACCAATAAAACGATCATAGCTATCTACGGTTGCTTGTTTAACATAAGCAGTGGCTATACTATCATTTGATTGAATCATATTCTTATTTAAGAAGTCGTAGATTTTTTTAACGTCGACATCTAGAACTACTTTTAAAATACCTGTTTTTTCACCACGATTAATAGCTAACATTCTGTGAGGTTGAATTGATTTTACAGGTTGTGAAAAATCATAATACATTTCATAAACGCTTTTTTCATCTTTTTCTTGATTCTTCACAGTACTAATAATGGTTCCAAATTTCCTTGTAAATGAACGGATTTTTTCGCGGAATTCTGGTTCATCTCCCACAAACTCTGCAATAATCTCATGAGCTCCTTGTAGGACCTCTTCTATTGTCTGAATTTCCATCTCTTCTGACAAGAATTCTTGTGCTTTTTCCTCTACAGAACCTTCCAATGGGAAAGATAACAACCATTTTGCAAAAGGCTCCAGTCCTTTTTCACGAGCAATTGCAGCTTTTGTCCGTTTCTTCTGTTTATAGGGGCGATATAAATCTTCCACTTGCTGCATCTTTTGAGCAGCGCGTATTTCTTTTTGTAAATCTGGTGTTAATTTATCTTGTGATTCAATTGAACGAATCACTTCTTCTTTTCTCGTTTCTAAATTTAAAATGTATTGATTCCGTTCCTCAATTTCACGTATTTGAACTTCATCTAAAGAACCTGTCATCTCTTTTCGATACCGTGCAATAAAAGGTACGGTATTCCCTTCTTCCAATAAACCTAATACTGCATCTATTTGTTTGGGTTTGTACTGTGACAGTTCCTTTCTTAATAAAAGCGTAACTGTTTCACTTGTAATATCTGACATCTGACTACAACTTCCTTTCAATCTAAAACTATTGATAAGTTTTAGTGATTACCTCTTTGTCATTCTTTTTTTGTACTCCATAGTGATGAATCATTCCATTTTTATCGAAAACAAGACCATGAAGAATTCCTCCAAAAACAGCTCCACCATCGATGCCAATTTTATTGTCATCTTCCCAAATTTGAAAATTCTTCATATCACCGTGCAGGAGATTTGTCGGTGTATGACCAAAGATAATTGTTTTTCCAGTTCGATTTCTTCCATTATGAAATGGCTCTCGTATCCAAATAAAGTCATATGAAGAAGTATTTAACCAACTTTCTTTGGTCAAATTAACTCCCGCGTGTACAAAAAGATAAGCATACCATTCATAATAATTGGGTAAGTTTGTTAAAAACGACTTTAACCACGGGGCTTTTTCTTGGATCTGTTTCGCCATCTGTTCTGGCTGCAGCTTACTTAAATCTGTCTCACTTAAAAAACTTTCAATGGTTTTTAAACCACCGTTCAAAAAATAATTAGCTGCATATTCATCGGGTTTGTTCAAAAAATTTAAGAGTATTTGTTCGTGGTTTCCAGTTATACAGATTGCATCTTCGTCTTTCACTAATTGATGTACTCGTTTAAAACAACTACTCGACGCGTTTCCTCGATCTCCTAAATCTCCGATAAAGACAAGCTGTTGAGTTTCCTTATCCCAATAGGACAACAGCTCTTGAAGCATTTCATATTCTCCATGGATATCACCAATCACAAAAAGTTGCTCTTTCATCATAGCACCTCCTATTTCTCTTTATTTCATTTTACCATATTAGAACTTTGTTAACACATTCGGAAAAAACCGAACATTTGAAAGCTTTATGACCCTAATATTAATTTTTTGTATTGATTTGACCAAGACTCTTCGATATAATAAAAAAGTACTAATGGAATTAGGAACTTTTTTTGTTTTTATTCGATTTAGTCAAATAAAATAAGCCAAAGGAGCTTTCTATACTATGGAGAAGTTTTTTAAATTAAAAGATCACGGTACTACTGTTTCCACCGAGATCGTTGCTGGTTTCACAACTTTTTTTGCTATGTCATACATCATTTTCGTGAATCCAAGCATTCTTGCTTTATCCGGAATGCCATCACAAGCGGTATTTCTGGCTACTATTATTGCAGCAGCAATAAGTACACTCGTAATGGGGCTTTTTGCAAACGTGCCTTACGCGCTAGCTCCCGGTATGGGATTGAATGCATTTTTTACCTATACAGTTGTTTTTGCTTTAGGTTTTACTTGGCAAGAAGCACTCGCAATGGTTTTCCTTTGTGGAGTAATCAATGTTTTAATCACTGTTACACGAGTTAGAAAGATGATTATTAAGTCCATTCCAGAATCATTGCAACATGCAATCAGCGCAGGTATTGGTATTTTTATTTCTTATATTGGAGTTAAAAACGCTGGTTTCTTGGAATTTACTTCTGATGCAGGAACGATTCTTTCTATTAATAATACTCCTTACAATTCTGCTTTAGAAACATATGAAGGAGGTATTGACAGCATTATCACTAGTGGTGGAATCGTTCCTGCATTAGTGAATTTCACGCAAAGCCCTGCTTTATTAGCTCTTATTGGTGTAATTCTGACTATTATTTTAATGGTTAAAAATGTAAGAGGCGCAATTATTATTGGTATCATTGTTACAACGCTGCTAGGAATTCCAATGGGTGTTGTTCAAATTTCGTCGGAAGTATTAGCGGCTAATTCATTAGGGACCGCTATCTCAGAACTCGGTATAACATTTGGAGCTGCCTTTGGTAAGGATGGAATGTTATCTTTATTATCAGACCCAGCGAGATTCCCTCTTGTATTAATGACAATCTTTGCTTTCAGTTTATCGGATACATTCGACACAATCGGTACGTTTATTGGTACAGGCCGTAGAACGGGTATTTTCTCTGCAGAAGATGAAAAAGCTCTTGAGCAAGGGTCTGGTTTCTCTTCAAAAATGGACAAAGCTTTGTTTGCAGATTCTATCGGAACCATTTTTGGCGCAATCTTTGGTACGTCTAATACAACGACCTTTGTGGAGAGTGCAGCGGGCATTGGCGCTGGCGGAAGAACAGGATTAACTGCTGTTGTAGTAGCAATTTTATTTGTTATTAGTGCATTTTTTGCACCGCTCATCGGTATTGTTCCTGCAGCTGCAACTGCTCCCTCTTTAATTATTGTCGGTGTTTTAATGATGGCTTCCTTTAAGGATATCAACTGGACTGACTTAGAAGAAGCAATTCCTGCGTTCTTCGCTTCTGTATTTATGGGTCTTACTTATAATATTTCTACTGGTATTGCAGCAGGATTTATTTTCTATGTAATTGTAAAAGTTGTTTTAGGAAAATCAAAAGAAATCCATCCAATTCTTTGGGGTTCTACTATTTTATTCTTAATTAATTATCTAATTATGGCTTTCCTATAAAAATTATTAACGTTTTCTTTATTATTAGTTGCTAAGCTGAGAAATTATCTATATAATAAATTGAGTGTTAAACGGAATATCTCCATAGGGGAGTAACTAGCAGCTCCGGCTGTGGTAACATCAACAATAAGTAGAGTTTCACTATTCTGCTGGTGTTATCTTAAATGGTGAGACTTATGCATCTTGAAAAGCCCAACGTAGGGCAATTCGGCTTGCGTAAGTCTCTTTTCTTTTTTAACACAAAAAACGAAAGAGAGGGGAAAAATTGTGTCAAAAAATCAGATACAAGAAGCTTTTTATAATCAGGACCCACAAGCGGTTTTATCGAAACTCGATGTAACAAAAGATGGGTTATCTGATGCAGAAGCAAAGAAAAGAATTGACGAATACGGTCATAATGCATTAGATGAAGGAGAAAGTAGAGGTCTAGTTGCAAAATTCTTCGATCAATTCAAAGACTTTATGATTATTGTTTTGTTAGCAGCGGCTCTAATTTCTGGTGTGCTTGGTGAAATTTCAGATGCCATCATTATCTTATTAGTAGTAGTCTTAAATGCGGCACTAGGAGTTTTCCAAGAAGCAAAAGCTGAAGAAGCAATCAATGCATTAAGACAAATGGCATCTCCAATGGCGCGTGTAAAGCGTAATGGTCATGTTGTTTCCATTAAGAGTGAAGACATTGTTCCTGGAGATATTGTTTTGTTAGAGGCCGGAGATGTTGTTCCTGCTGATATACGTTTAATCGAAGCGAACTCTCTTAAGGTTGAAGAAGCAGCCTTGACTGGTGAATCTGTACCTGTTGAGAAAGAAATGGTTATCGTTGAAGACGATGCTTCATTGGGCGACCGTGTAAACATGGCCTTCTCAAGTACAAACGTTACTTATGGACGTGGTACGGGTGTTGTTGTCGGTACCGGTATGAATACGGAAGTTGGACATATTGCTAACATGTTGGCAAACGCTGAAGAAAGCAAAACACCTCTTCAAGAAAACCAAGATCAATTAGGTAAATCATTGACAGTATTGATTTTAGCTATTGCTGCAATCATGTTTGTTGTGGGTATGCTTAATGGACGTCCATGGTTAGAAATGTTACTCACTTCTATTTCCGTTGCGGTTGCTGCGATTCCGGAAGGTCTTCCTGCAATTACAACAATTATCCTAGCTTTAGGAACACAAAAAATGGCAAAACGTAATGCGCTTGTTCGTAAATTACCTGCTGTTGAAACATTAGGTGGAACGGAAGTTATCTGTTCTGATAAAACTGGTACATTAACGATGAACCAAATGACTGTTGAAAAAGTATATTACAATGGTCAAGTACATGAAGTAACAGAAGATATCGATCTTTCTCTTCCAGTTATGAAAATCATGAACTTTGCTAACGATACTGAAATCAGTGGAGATGGCCGCTTAATCGGTGACCCTACTGAAACTGCAATGGTTCAATTTGGTATTGATAAAGGTATGAACCTTAAAGAAGAATTAGCAAAAGAACCACGTATTGCTGAAGTTCCATTTGAATCAGATCGTAAATTAATGTCTACCATTCATAAATTAGCTGATGGACGTTTCTTAATTGCAACAAAAGGTGCTCCTGATGAGTTACTAAAACGTTGTACTACGCTTGACATAAATGGCGAAGCGAAACAAATGACAAATGCTGATCGTGATGAAATTCTTTCAACAAATACTTCCTTGGCTGTGCAAGCTTTACGTGTATTGGCAATGGCTTATAAATTTGTAGATGAAGTTCCTGCGGAAATGACTTCTGAAGCAGTTGAGAAAGATTTAGTTTATGCTGGTATGATTGGTATGATAGACCCTGAGCGTCCAGAGGCTGCTGATGCAATTCGTGTTGCAAAAGGTGCTGGAATTCGCACAATCATGATTACGGGTGACCATAGAGATACTGCTCAAGCTATTGCAAGCCGTTTGGGTATTATTGAAGAAGGTCAAAACGACGCAGTACTTACTGGTGCTGAATTGAATACACAGTCAGATGAAGAATTTGCCCGCAACGTGGAAAAATATTCAGTATATGCTCGTGTATCTCCTGAACATAAAGTTCGTATCGTTAAAGCATGGCAAAATCACGGTAAAGTTGTTTCGATGACTGGTGACGGTGTAAACGATGCTCCTTCATTAAAAACTGCGGATATTGGCGTTGGTATGGGGATCACTGGTACGGAAGTATCTAAAGGTGCTTCTGACATGGTTCTTGCTGATGACAACTTCCAAACGATTGTTGTTGCTGTTGAAGAAGGACGTAAAGTATTCTCAAACATTCAAAAAGCTGTTCAGTTCTTACTATCTGCTAACTTAGGGGAAGTTCTGACATTGTTTATCGCTACATTCTTAGGCTGGACAATTCTAGAACCTGTTCATATTCTATGGATCAACTTAGTTACTGATACGTTTCCTGCTATTGCCCTTGGTCTTGAAAATGCTGAAAAAGATATCATGGAGCACAAGCCTCGTGGACGAAGCTCAAACTTCTTCTCAAATGGTGTTGGTGGAGCGATTATTTACCAAGGTATCATTGAAGGTGGAATTACCCTTCTAGTATACTGGTGGGCAATTTCAAACCCAGCAGCTGGTCATGTTGGTGAACTAGCACATATGGATGCTGAAACAATGGCATTCATCACATTGGGTATGATTCAATTGTTCCATGCTTACAACTCGAAATCTGTTTACAAATCCATTTTCCAAGTTGGTATCTTCAGTAACATGACACTTGTTTATGCAACGTTGCTATCTGCTGTATTATTACTAGGTGTTATCTTAATCCCTGGATTAAATACATTCTTTGGAGTTTCTGTATTAACAGGAACACAGTGGGCAGTTTCAATTGGTGCTGCATTTATGATTGTCCCTATCGTAGAGCTTGTTAAAGCACTTCAACGAGCTACAGGTAAAAAATAATACTACTTAATTTTCAGAAAAAAGAGCTAAAAGGAGTTTCTCCCTTTTAGCTCTTTTTCATTATACTTTGATGACAAAAGCATCTAGAATCGTGATCATTAATGATTCCAATTGCTTGTAGATAGGAATAAATGGTCACACTCCCCACCCAACGGAAATTTCGTCTCTTTAAATCCTTTGTTAACTCATCGGATAGCTTCGACCTTGTCTTTCGTGTTTCTCCATCCCGATGAATCGTTTGTCCATCCGTAAAAGACCAGATATAAGAATCAAAAGAACCGAACTCTTCTTGAACAGAAAGAAAGGCTTTTGCGTTTTGAATAGCCGCTTCAATCTTTCGACGATGACGAATGATAGAAGCATTGTTTAACAATGCTTCTATCTTCTCTTCATCATACTGACTCACAATTCGTGGATTAAAGTGATCAAATGCTTCTTCAAAATTTCCTTTTTTGGAAAGAACAATTTGCCAAGAAAGTCCCGTACTAAACATTTCTAGAATGAGCCATTCAAAAAGCTCCTGCTCTTGATGGCAAGGTTGTCCCCATATTTTGTCGTGATAGGAAACATAAAAATCAGGCTTTCCTATCATCCATTCACATCGTTGCATGTAAGCCCCCCTCCGCATTCCAATAATTATTACATGGACTACTACCGAAATTTTAGCGCATCGTTACAAACTCTTCAGCGCCTGTTGGATGAATCGCAACGGTATTGTCAAAGTCCGCTTTCGTTGCCCCCATTTTAACTGCCACTGCGAAACCTTGAATCATTTCATCGACCCCAAAACCAATTCCATGCAGCCCAACTACCTTTTCGTCTTCACCGAGACAAACCATCTTCATGCGAACACTTTGTCGATGTAAAGTAACAGCCGTATACATGGAGGCAAAGGTAGATGTATACACTTTTATGTTTTCACTTCCATATTTTGCCACAGCTTCTTCTTCACTTAAGCCAACTGTTCCGATCGGTGGATGACTAAAAATAACGGTTGGAATATTATCATAATTAAGCTTTTCTTTTGGTTTATTATTGAAAAGGCGTTCAGACAGCCTTCTTCCTGCAGCAATTGCAACAGGAGTCAGCATTTTATTTCCTGTTACATCTCCTACCGCATAAATGGATTCCTGGCTCGTATTTTGATATTCGTCGACTTCAATAAAACCGTCTTTATCTAATTGTACACCAGCTAAATCAAGATTTAATCCATCTGTGTTAGGAACTCTGCCGACTGCCCAAATAATTTTATCAAAAGTATCTTCCCTACCATCTTCCAATACTAAAGTAAGTGTACCATCTTCATTTTTGCGAACTTCTTTCGGGACAGAACGAATATGTAATTGAGGACCATCTTTCTCCATTTCTTGGACAAGCGTTTCGATAATTAATGAATCATAAGTCCGAAGTGGACGATCTCGACGAACAAATAAATGTGTATCGACTCCTAAACTATGCAAGACTCCTGCTAATTCGACAGCAATATAACCAGCGCCTACCAACCCTACTTTCTTTGGCAGTTCTTCCCACTCAAAAAAGTCATCAGACGTTTCTCCGTATTCGCACCCTGGTATTCCAGGAATTGATGGCTTTGCTCCAGTAGCGATTACGATATGTTTTGCTCGTATTTCCTCACCATTCACTTCAACCGTGTTCGCATCTAGGAAGCGTGCATAACCTTCAATTACTTCCACATTTCGCCTTTCAAAGCCTAATTGATAAGAATTACGTGAACGCTCAATATAAGCATCTCGATTTTTTAGTAAAGTTTGATAATCAAATGTGACTTTCTCACTCGTAAAGCCGTAGTCTGGTCCATATTTATGAAGTGTATCTGAAACTTCAGCAGCATACCACATGATTTTTTTGGGTACACAACCGATATTCACACATGTCCCTCCTAGTAGATTGCCCTCTATCACAGCTGTTTTCGCACCATATTCGGCAGCTCGATTCATTGTAGCGATTCCGCCACTTCCTCCGCCAATTGCTATAAAATCAAATTCTCTCACTCTATTCATCCTTCCATCCATTTGTCAGCTATTTTTTTCTAACCAAACGCAAGATATCGTCTGCGAAGCAGGGATAATAGCTTTATACCTGCCATGGTTATCATATGCCCGAAAGTATAACTTTCCTTCTTCATTATATCCATACGCGTAGACAACTAACCAGTGATTTTTATACTGGCTATTTAATAATATGTTCGTCCCTACCACAATAGGACCTGCACCCTTTTTACTTAAAACTTCCGGAACGATTTTTTCAGGAATTAACCCCATTCTTACTTTCCATTCTGGCATATCGGCTAATATTCTGCGAATCCCAAAAGCAACATCCCAAAAATAAGTACCACGATAGGGCATCAAGTTATCCACTACTACTTTTAAACCTTTTAATAAAACATCTCGATTAAGAGATTTCCTTGTTTCTTGATAAATCGCATCATGAATCAATACTGCACTACAATAGGTACCACAAATGCCGGGTTTTCCTTTATTAATCCACGATCGATACTTTAAGAAACGGGAGGCTGGCATCCCAATCCACTTTTCAGGATATTTTTCTCTTTCTTTGTTGGCAACTACACTCATTTCTCGCATGACACCCTTCTTACATTAATCCAACGAATGATAATAAAACGCTAAATATTCCACAAAGAAAAATAATTAAAATAGAACCAATTTTATATTTTCTCAAGCCGATAAAAGCGATGATCATCATTAAGATGGCCATTAAATTAATTGAAAAACCTTTTATTTGAATACCGCCTGTTTGAAATAAGGCAGTAACTAACAAGGAAGCTCCTGCAGAAGTAATTAAAGCCACCACAGCTGGACGAAGCCCAGTCAATACTCCTTGCATCGAATCAACACTTCTATATTTATAATAAATTTTTGCAAGAATCAGCGCAATAATAACGGAAGGGGCAATGGTTCCCATTGTTGCTACAATGGATCCTAAAAAGCCGGCAGTTTTTGTACCTACAAAAGTTGCCGAATTGATTGCTATAGGACCTGGTGTAATTTGTGAAATCGTCACAATATCTAAATATTCTTGAAGTGTAAGCCAGCTATAATTATTAACGACTTCGTCTTCAATTAGAGGTAAAGAAGCGTATCCGCCGCCAATAGTAAATAAACCAATTTTGAAGAAGGCGTAAAAAAGTTCCCAGTAAATCAAACTAAGCTCCTCCTTTCTTGATTTTCCACATGTAATTTAAAAAACCCATTATACCAGCAATCAAGATAATGAGAATGATGTTTATATCAAATGCAAATCCAGCAACAAAAGCCCCTATTAGAATAAACATATTGATAAGATCTCTCGTTTTCCAAATATCTTTTATCATGCTGTATACAACATTTAGTATTACTGCTACTACACCGATCTGCATCCCTAACATTAGAGCATCCACAATCGGATTATCTCTAAAAGACATATAGAAATAAGAAATAACCGTAATAATAAGCAACGGCGGGCTAACAGTTCCCAATACAGTAATCATGGCTCCAGATATTCCTGCTATTCGATAACCCACTAAAATAGAAACATTTACGGCTAAGCTGCCGGGTATGGACTGCCCCAATGCTACCAAATCAAGCATTTCATCTGTATCAATCCATCCAAGCTCTTCTACAAACTTTTTTTGCATTAAAGGGACAATGACATATCCTCCCCCAATAGTAAAAATACTCAGCACAAAGGTTGTTTTAATTAGTATCCAGTACAAGTTTAATGGTTTTTCTTTTTCTTTCACAGACTCCCCCCTCCATTTTTTTCAATTTTCTTTTCAATAGTTTGATTTTATCATTGTTCTTTAGTGAAGTAAAAAATCCGGATTAAAAATATAAAAACAGAATTTATAAAACCCTAGTCTTTAGAAAATACAAGCATATTCCCCGCTAACAATTTATCTTTGTGTTAAAATAATAATAGAAGAATTACTTGAAGGGAGATGGCCCTAATGAAATTTACTTTTACCAATCAAGCCATGGAAGAATTAAAGAAACGTCAGGCTAATCATTCTCTCAGCCTATTTTATTATACTGATGCAGCTGATTGTGGATGTCCAAGTTCGGGTATTTTTGCTTTACGGGTAAATGATGAAGATGAGAAGGAATATGACTCTATTTTGGAAACCAATCTTGGCAATGTCAAAGCACAGAAATGGGCCCTTGTTTATTTAGATGAAAACAATGTTCTTGATTATAAAGAATCCCAAGGTACTTTTATACTTAAAAGTGAAAGAGGCTATTTAAATATGAATGTGCCGCTAGAAAACAAAAGCAAAGTTCATTAAATAGTATTAAAAGAAGAGAGTGGGAAAAAAGGCGTTCAGCCCCGAATCACTGGAGCGAATAAGCGCAAGATGGTTGCAGACCATCTGAGCATGATTCGTGAAGTGGACGTCGGGGCTGCCTTTTTGAGCACATTTACGCTACATTATTCGGGTATAGGAAAGAGGCTGGGAGTTTTTTCCCAGCCCCTTCTTTTTGGCTCTCTATTTTTTAATATCAGATAAAACTTACCATTAAAATAGCACCTTTTAATC
Source organism: Jeotgalibaca ciconiae (assembly GCF_003955755.1). Taxonomy (NCBI): domain Bacteria; kingdom Bacillati; phylum Bacillota; class Bacilli; order Lactobacillales; family Carnobacteriaceae; genus Jeotgalibaca; species Jeotgalibaca ciconiae. The sequence goes on from NZ_CP034465.1 coordinate 158,096, forward strand.
TTCAGTAAACACATGCAACAAACTTAAGGTGCCCTTTCTCTCTGTATCCATTGCGAAATAAACTGCCGGTTCGTTTCTTTCTGGGTCTTCAATCCCAATATATATAGAGTAATTTTCCTCCGATGGATATTCCAAATGAATCTCATTTTTTGTCTTTTTTTCTATTCCAGGAAGCAACTTTGAAAGTTTTATATCAATCATAATTTTATCAATCAATTCTCCAGAACTATTTTCTAAATAAAGATACGCCGGCCAATCCCAATACATCGGAGCTAACCCAGTATTTTCCCATAGCAGTTTTATTTTTATCTTGTCAGAAAAGCGAGAGATATCCATTTCCATCTCTTTGATTCCAATTCGATATCCGATTGCCTCCAACACCTTCTTAGTCCCTTCTTGGAACAAATCGCTTGTATCATGGGACACGGGGACCGAGATAGGTGGTATGTGATGCTTCCAGAAGTTTCAATGTCTGATCGATATTTTGAACAATCATTTCATGCATGGGAATGGAACTGGTGAATTCCCCTCCAATGGGAACGGTTTTCCAAGCATTTTCCATAGAAATGAGCCCGCCTTCTTCAGATGTCTGGTCATATTGACCACCATTTTGTATGGTATCTAACCAATCGATCGTTTCTTCCGCATGTCCTGTCATATCGTTGTAAATACCAAACCCATGAATATCTGCAGCTTCGAAAGGTTGTCGCATCATTATTTTTGCATTTGGAAAAGCTTCTAGTCCATCCACAAAATGAACAACACCTTCAAAGCTATGTGTATGAAATAAGTGCAGAAAATCTTCATCTAAAGGTGAACAATTATAATTTTTTACATGTTTACCAATAATTATAGAATCGATATCTTCAGCAGCAGTAATAGTTTTATGATTTAGACTTAATGGTTCAAAAAATGTTTTAGAAAGAGATTGTATTTTACCAGTCACTAAAAATTCCATTTTCTCCCATCTCCTTTGTTTTGATGAGTATAAAAACGCTTAAAAAGATATTTTTATGTAATATGTTTATGGTTCAAAAAATGTGTAGAATATTTTGAGAGGTTCTCATAAGCAGTGTAAAAGAGGATAAAAAGTAGATTATATCAATAATTTTCTGAAAGTAGAGGCCAGTGGATAGAGAAGCGGTTGACGAAGAAATAAAGAGGAAAAAGCGAGAGGATGTTATGCAGTAAACTTTTGTTACTTTTAATTTAGACTTAATATAGCATCATCTTTCTCCTCTGTCCATGTTTTTAATCTATTATTTCATAAAATAATAGATTAATACGGAAAATAATTATAAAGTTTGAAAAAACAATCCATTAACTTTCGTTTTATTTAGCTAAAAAGAAAAGAGGAGTAGTAGCCAAAGTCCTCTATTGAGTACAATTTCTACCACTCTTCATCTGTATATTTAATTTTAGAACAGTATATCAATTTGAAAAAAATTATTCATGTAGTTCAAGAGGTAAATTATCTGGATCTCTGAAAAAGGTAAAACGTTTATTGGTCAACTCATCCACTCGAATTGGCTCACATATTATTCCTTTGCTCTCCAATTCTTGAACAGCCGTATCAATATCTTCGACAAAAAAACAAAGATGTCTAAGACCTGCCGCTTCCGGATTAGTAAGCCGTTCGGGAGGTTTTGGAAAAGAAAACAGCTCAATTTGACTATCTCCGATTTGTAAGTCTAACATATAGGAGTCTCTTTCTTCTCGATATGTTTCATTGATGATTGGCAATCCTAAAATTTCTGTATAAAACTTCTTAGATTTCTCATAATCAGATGCAATGATCGCTACATGGTGAATATTCGTAAGTTTCATAATGAACTCCTCACTGTTTTTCTCCATTATACCTTTTTATTCTGAATAGTCAGCAGTTATCTATTCAAAAGTGATTCGGTCGATATAGATATTGGCATTCTCGTACTTGCTTTCATATTTCCAGTAGCCTTCAAATTTCTTTTCGAAGGTACTGATATCAAATACAGCGATTCCAGATGGATTATCATCTTGGTTAGCCTCAATATACGATTCATACAAAATAACATTCCCGCTATCTTCAACTCTTTCTATAAAAAGAGCATCCCATTCTTGAAAGATATCCGAACTCAATCCGAGTTCTTTATCAAAAACAAATTCATCTGTCCTTGTGTCAAAAACTCGCAGTAAATAATCTTCATTGTCATTCAAAAAGAAATAAATTTTTCCATCTTCTTGAAAGTAACTGGATTTCATTTCATTTCCCAATAAACGTGGTTCATCAATTGTCAGCGATTGAAATTCGCCCATCTCAATATTATATTTTTCTAATTGAATATTTGATGTATCACCGTCTTCTGTATATTCAACAGTTTCTAATAATAATTCCACTGGATCTGAATTCAAAATGCTTGCGCTCGTTCTTGACCAGTTTTCTCCCTCAACGAAATCTTCATTAACTTCGACAACATCCACTACCTTGTTTTGATCAATATCATAAATATAATAGTAGTTATGTTCCGTGTAATCTTTCATCTCACCAATCATTATATCTAAAACAATGTACTGATTCACGACAGACATACCATATACTGAAATATAGTTAATGGAATAATCCACTTCAATTAGGATTTCGCCTGCCGCTTCTTCTTTAGTTTCTTTATTCAAGCGTGCAATGGATAATGATATCTCGGATAAGCCTTCACTTCTATCATCATATCCACGGTAATAATCTTCTAAGTAAAAAAGAAAACCATCATTCTCTATGAAATTATTAATATAATTTTTTTTCCCACGCATAAAGGAAGGATATTCTTTTTGGTATTCCTTTATGATTGGAGGATTGTAAATATAATCCGTTTTAATAAGACTAGTATCTAGCAGCTCGATTTCTTCCGCTGTTACTTCTATTGATTCTCCCATCGTGTAAGGTTGGACAAATTCTCCTGTTAATTCTATATTTTCAACAGTCGATTCATCTCCTTCAATCGTCACTAATTCAATTTTTTCATTAACAATTGAGGAATAAACAGAAGTACCATAGTAACCCCCAATGATAGCAACTATCAATGAACTTAATCCCAAAACAATCAGTCTCTTGCTCTTCATCTAATTCCCTCCTATATAGTGACTTTCTTTTCAATTAAATAACGACTATAGAAAAACGAGCCTATGATGATCGTAATACACAATCCAAAAAAGAAAATAAGTAGCTCCATTGAAAAGAAATAGCTGCTAATAGGTGATTCCACAAAAAGAATAAACACAGTTCCACTAAGCAGTACACATATGCCTGCTGCTACAATCCCTTTCCATTTAAAACTTCTCTCCATTAAAATAAACGTATAGGCTGTAGATAAAACGGCAATTCCAAATGTGTAATGCAAAAGAAAATCAAAAATATATTGTGGGTAAACGATGCGTAGTATCTGATCATTTTGAATAGCTTCTCTTATAAATACCTCTTGATACATTTCCTGAGGTGTTATTATATGCAACAGTTCTTTCCCTACAAACATGAAAATTAACTGAATTGCAAGGAGACCAAATACCATAATCAGAATGGACAATAGTTTAGAAACAAATATACTCATTCGAGAACCGGGTAACGTAAGTAATCGATACGATAAATTATTCTTTCCCAACCAGTCACGGTACCAGATAATCACAGCATATAACATCAAACAAATTATTCCTAACATGATGGACAAGCTATAAAATCCACTGCCTGTAATGAAATTAAAAGAAACTGTTCCAAATTCATTTACAAAATCGATAATATTTCCCTGTGTTTCACGTTGAAAATATTCAAATTGAGACAATCTACTTTGATTTGTTTGGAAAATTGCCGCCAATTGTAAAAGAAAAATAACAACAACCATTCCTAAATAGCCATATTTTATACGATCTAATTCATAAACTAATAAGTCGATGGTTTTTTTCATGCTTGGTACACCTCTCTCATGATATCAATGATGGATTTTCCTTCATTCTCACGCGCATCTTCTGCATAAAAGTCTCTTTGAATTTTCCCTAGTTGTAACATAACAATCCGGTCTACAAGAATCTCGATTTCATCAATATGATGTGTAGCAATTAACACACCTTTTCCTGTTACAAATTGACTTGTAAAAACTTCTAGTATCTGTTCCCGTGCAAATACGTCGATTCCAGAAAACGGCTCGTCCATTAAGTAATATTCAGCATCCTGACCAAGTCCTAAAATAAAATTCGCTTTCGCTTGGTTTCCTTTTGACAAATCTTTCATTTTTTCGTTTGGATTCAAATGGAAGAAGTCAATCAAACCATCCGCTTTTTCCTGATTCCAATTTGAATAATAAACACTCATAAAATCCATTGCTTCCTGAATCGTCATTTTTCTCGGCATTGTTAAGCCGTCAGCAATATAAGCAATTTTTTCATAAGAATGATTATCAATAATTTTATCATCAATCAAAATATTTCCTTTATCGATTGGGGATAAACGCATGATGCTATTCATGAGTGTTGTTTTTCCAGTTCCATTGATGCCGGTAATACAGGTAATCTCATTTGGCTTTACAGTAAACGATACACCTTCCAGCACTTGTTTTCGTCCATATTTTTTATATACATCCTGAATCTCTATCATTATTAATCCTCCTTCTCGTACCTGTTTTGAATGAGCTCAGAAATCTCATCAGAGGTCAGCCCTAAGTGTTTTGCAACTGATAAAAAATCATTCAATGCAGAGTCAATTAATTCAATACGCAATTTCTTCACCGTAAGTGCATCTTCTGTTATTTTACTTGGCGAATTTCCTTCTGTATAAATCAATCCCTGTTCCTCCATTTCCTTATAGGCACGCTGTGCAGTATTCGGATTTATTTTGAATTGAGCAGCAAGATCCCTTCTTGAAGGAATTTCAGTACCAGGTAAATAATTTCCTGCCGCTATTTGTTCTTTAAAGTAGTGAACAATCTGTTCGTATACGGGACTTCGTCGATTAAATTCCATCGTTCCGCCGCCTTTCATGTATTCTTCTTTTTATACCTTTCGCGTATTAACGCATTAATACACCGTGCCCAAAAAAATATAATTTCTCGCTCTTATGTATTATATGGATAATACACTTCAGAGTCAATACTTTTATTAATTTAATAAAAACGGACAAGTCCGCCATGGGCTGCTAAATATAGAAAGCAGAACTTGCGTGCCACTATAAGAAAAAAGCATGCTGGGTTTAACCAACATGCGACTTACTATTTCTCTTCTTCAACTTGATCTTTTTCTACTACGCGATATTCTTCCATTTTTTTCTTAAAGATATCAGCAACAGACGGTGGTGTATAGGATATGGCATTTGCACCTGCTTCAATCGTTGCCAGAATTTGCTCGTCCGTTCTTCCCCCAGTTGCAATGATTGGAATGGTAGGATATTCTTTTCGAATGTTTTTTACAATTTCAACTGTGTTTGCGCCTCCGCTAACATTTAAAATATCAGCACCCGCATCCAACTTCTCTTGGATATTCGTGTAGTCAGAAACAATGGTGGCGATGACTGGAACATCTACCATTTCATCAATCATCCGAATCGTTTCTGCTGGAGTGGGACCATTTACCACGACCGCAATTGATCCAAGTGATTCCGCAAATAGACTGATATTTGCAGAACGTCTGCCTTGTGTCTTTCCTCCGCCAACTCCAGCAACAACAGGCATAGATGCCACTGAACTGATTGCTTGGATAATACCAGGATGGGGAGTGAAGGAGTATACAGCTAATACTGCATCTGCGTCTGTGTTGCAAATAATCGCAATATCAGTAGTAAATATAAAAGATTTCAATTTTCTTCCATTTATATTAATACCACTGCATTTTGTAATTACCTCGGGAACTTCAATAATATCTTTACGAAGGTCTGATATGACGCCTGGAATATGTTTTTTTTCTCTTGCCATAGCATACGCTCCTCTCTCTTTAGTCTATTGGTCTCATTATAATTCATATTTTAAATACTTACTACTGTTTGAATTACTAATTTTCTTTAAATAATTTCAGAAAAGAAAAAGCCCTCGCTTTCCTACTCTTTATGAATAGAAAAGCGACGGATATTTTTTGATTTAGTACTTATTTAGCAAAATAATTTACTTTAATCTTTCTAGCAGCTCTTGTTTCATCTAATCTTGTAACGATTTTATTATGAGGTGCATCTTGAACCAGTTCTGGGCTATTGCGTACTTCTTCCGCAATTTTTAGCATTGTATCAACAAAGTAATCTAATGTTTCTTTTGATTCTGTTTCAGTAGGCTCAATCATCATTGCTTCCTCAACAATCAATGGAAAGTAAACAGTGGGTGCATAATAGCCGTAGTCAAGTAATCGTTTCGCTATATCAGCTGTTCGAACGCCTAATTTCTTCTGACGCTTCCCTGAAAGAACAAATTCATGTTTGCATATTTGAGAATGCGGAAGATCATACTCGTCCTGCAGTCGTTTCGCTAAGTAATTAGCGTGAAGGACTGCACTTTCAGAAACTTTTTTCAAGCCAACTGGTCCCATTGTACGAATATATGCGTAAGCACGCACCAAGACGCCAAAGTTTCCATGGTATCCTTTTACTCGGCCAATTGAATCTGGATAATCATCCACTAATTGGTAGGAATCAGATTCTTTTTTAATACGCGGAACTGGCAAGAATGGCAAGATATGCTCTTTCACGCCAACCGGTCCTGCTCCCGGACCGCCTCCACCATGCGGTGTGCTAAATGTTTTATGTAAGTTTAGGTGGACAATATCGAATCCCATTAATCCTGGCGATGTTTTTGCCATGATTGCATTTAAATTTGCGCCGTCATAATATAGCAATCCGCCAGCATCATGGATAATTTCTGCAATTTCAACAATATCTTTTTCAAAGAGCCCTAGTGTATTCGGATTTGTCAGCATCAATGCTGCTGTATCATCTCCAACCTTCTCGCGAAGAGCTGCTGTATCCACCAGCCCCTCAGCAGTTGTAGGAATACTTACTACGTCATATCCGGCAATATTTGCACTAGAAGGATTTGTTCCATGTGCGCTGTCTGGAACGAATACTTTTGTACGTTTGCTGTCTCCATTTTTTTCATGGAATGCACGTACCATCATTAATCCAGTCCATTCACCATGAGCACCTGCAGCTGGCTGAAGAGAAACAGCATCCATCCCTGTAATTTCTTTTAAATCTTCTTGTAATTCATGCATAAGCTGTAAAGCACCTTGAACCGTACTGCTTGGTTGTTCTGGATGGATATTCGCAAATCCGTCTAAGCGAGCAACCACTTCGTTAATTTTGGGATTATATTTCATCGTACACGAACCTAGCGGATAAAAACCATTCTCTACACCAAAATTATCTTGTGATAATTGTGTATAATGACGCATTAATTGTAATTCGCTTATTTCCGGTAAACGTGCTGGATTTTTTCGTACCAGATATTCAGGTAAATCTTCGGTAATATCTTTTTCAGCTACATCTGATTGAGGTAAACTGTAGCCGACTCTTCCTTCGCGACTTAATTCAAAAATTAATGGATTTATTTTATTCATCACGTAAACCTCCCAGAATTGCGACAAATTGATCCAGTTCTGCCTTTGTCCTTTTTTCAGTAGCACAAACTAGTAAATGATTGGGAAGTCTATAATCTTTCTTTAACGAATAACCACCAATAATTCCTACTTCCAACAATTGACGATTTGCACGCTCTGCAGAGTATGGGAGCTCCACAACGAACTCATTAAAAAAAGGATGTTCATTAAAAACAGTAAATCCTTTTTTGCTTAATTTGTCTGCCAAGTAGCTTGCCTTATTAATATTTAACTGCGCCATTTCTTGTACACCTTGCTTCCCTAAAGCCGCCATACAAACAGCAGATGCTAATGCATTTAATGCTTGATTCGAACTCATATAAGAAGTAGCTTTTTCACGGCGAATATGTTGTTCTCTGCTTTGTAGAGTCAGAACAAATCCTCGATTTCCTTCAGTATCGACGGTTTCTCCAACCATTCTTCCGGGAACTCTGCGAATGTCTGCTTTTTTTACAGAAAAATAACCACAATGAGGACCGCCATAGGACATTGGAATTCCAAATGGTTGAGTGTCTCCTACCACAATATCGGCTCCAAGATGACCAGGTGCTTCCAATAAACCTAGAGCTAGTGGATTTGCTAAAACAATGAAATAAATCTTGCTGTCTCCCAATAAATCTTTTACAGCTTTTAAATCCTCAATTGTTCCCAAAAAATTTGGATATTGAAAAATAACAGCTGCAGTATCTTCATCCAATTCTGCGGCTAATTGCTCTAAGTCCGTTCGATCTTTCATAAGAGGGATTTCAACGATTTCTGTTCCTCTACCAGGAGCGGCTGTTTTGATTACTTCCCTGCCTTGCGGATGAACTGCTTTTGAAATTAAGACTTTCTTTTTCCGTGTAGCTGCGTGTGCCAGCCCCACCGCTTCGCCTAAAGATGCAAATCCGTCGTATAATGACGAATTCGTTACATCCATTCCAGTCAATTCGCTGATCATCGTTTGAAATTCAAAAATAGCTTGCAGTTCTCCTTGGCTCGCTTCTGCTTGATAAGGTGTATAGGCAGTATAGAATTCGGAACGCGAAATAACCGCATCTACTACACTTGGTATCATATGATCATAGGTACCTGCTCCTAAAAAAATGGGCATTGTCGTGCTTGTTGTGTTTTTTGCAGCAAGTTTTTGCATGTGGCGTAGCAAGTCACCTTCTGCCATTGCCTCTGGAATAGACAAGTCAGCATTGAGACGAATATTATCAGGTATATCCGCAAACAAGTCTTCTACAGAATCAACGCCAATTTTCTGCAACATTTCTTGGACATCTTCTTCTGTATCAGGTAAATAACGGAAGAACTGTTCTGTCATTGTTTACTCCTCCTCTTCAACGAAGGTATTGTATGCTTCTAAATCCATTAATTCAGATAGTTCATTCAGATCAGACAGCTCAATTTCAATCATCCATCCATTCTCCATCGCAGACTCATTTACCATTTCAGGACTATCGTTTAATTCTTCATTTTGCTTTGTAATCGTACCTGATACAGGGGAATAAACTTCAGAGACAGATTTAACAGATTCTACAGTAACAATTTCCTCTCCAGAGGCAATGTCTCCTAAATCAGCTGTAAAATCGATAAACACAATATCGCCTAATTGTTCTTGGGCATGTTCCGTGATACCGATCCGAGCCAGCTTATCATCAACTAGCGTTAACCATTCGTGTTCTTTTGTATAATACGTTTTTTTATCTGTCATCATGTTTCCTCCTACTATTTTAAAAATGTTTTATTTGTGATTTTTGCAGGGATTAATTTATTACGTATTTCAATTACTATTTCTGTATTCTTTGTTGCAAATGAAGTGTCAACTAACGCCATTCCAATCCCTTTTTTCAAAGTTGGGGATTGCGTGCCAGAAGTTACTTCTCCAATCTCGATCCCCTCTTTGGAAAAGATTTTATATCCGTGACGAGGAATTCCGCGTTCCACTGTTTCAAATCCTACAACCTTTTTATCTGTACCTTGCTCCCGCTGGTTCCGTAGTACGTCTTGTCCAATAAATACGTCAGCTTTTTTTGTTTTAACAGCAAATCCTACCCCGGCCATAATAGGGGAAATCGTTTCTGATAATTCTTGTCCATATAAAGGTAATCCTGCCTCTAAACGCAAGGTATCACGCGCTCCAAGTCCGCATAGTAATCCATCACTCTCTTTGGCAGTTTCAAAAAGTTTTTCCCACAAATCTCTTGTTTTCGGAGCAGAAAGATAAATTTCAAATCCGTCTTCTCCTGTATACCCCGTTCTGGACATGAAGAGAATTTCTTCTTCTGCAAGAACAATATTTTCTGCAAATTGATGACGACCAATTTCTGATAAATCTGTATCGGTTAATGTTTGAAGTACTTCTTCAGCCAGTGGTCCTTGTACAGCAATCAAACCGATTTCTTGGCTTTTATTTTCAATTTTTACATTTTCTTGCATGTGTTTATTCATCCAAGACCATACTTTATCGGTGTTTGAGGCATTTGGTACTACTACGAACGCTTCTGAATGGAACCGATAAACCATAACGTCATCGATTACGCCCCCATCTTCTTGACAAAACAAATTGTATTGAACAGAAGAATTTGACATTTTGCGAACATTATTCGTTAACAGATGATTTAAGTAATCTTCTGCTTTTTTTCCTGTTACCAGGATTTCACCCATATGAGAACAATCAAACAGCCCTACTCTTTCTCTTACCGATTCATGTTCTTTCATAATACTTGTGAATTGAATCGGCATAGCCCATCCTCCGAAGTCTACAAGTTTTACTTTGTTATCTTGATAGAACTCAAAAAGAGGTGTTCTTTTTAATTCAGACATACTTTTCCTCCTCTCACTTACCTGACCATAACAATGATTTCTTTCATTTTATCATATCCAATGAGTAAATCACTATATCACTTGATAAGGAAAATAAAGATTTTCTTTATTTTTTAGGATACAATTACTATTGTAGGACAAATTGATTCATAGTAGAATAGTAAAATAAGAAATTATTAATAAACTGGTTAAATTTCAATTAGATAACTTTTCCAGTATAATGATTTAGAATAAATTTTTATGAAGGTATAGGGGTGGAAGTGTGAAAAAAGTATTAGTTGCGAACCGTGGCGAAATTGCAATTCGCATTTTTAGAGCATTAAGTGAATTGGATATCTCCACTGTTGGTGTATATGCACAGGAAGACGCTGGCGCTGTTCATCGCTTTAAAGCAGATGAAGCTTACCTCGTTGGTGAAGGCAAAAAGCCAATCGATGCATACTTAGACATCGAAGGACTTATTAAAATTGCAAAAGATTCAGGTGCGGAGGCAATCCATCCTGGTTATGGATTTTTATCTGAAAATATTGAATTTGCTCGTCGTTGTCAAGAAGAAGGTATCATTTTTATCGGTCCTAAATTAGAGCATTTAGATATTTTTGGTGACAAAATCAAAGCAAAAAAAGCTGCTGTATCAGCAGGAATCCAGGCAATTCCTGGTACAGACGGCCCTGTTTCCTCCGTGGAGGAAGTATTGGAATTTGGAAGTCAGTATGGCTATCCGATTATTATTAAAGCTGCTCTTGGAGGCGGTGGGCGCGGTATGCGTGTTGCTCACTCTGCTTCTGAAGCTTCAGAAGGATTTAATCGAGCTCGAAGTGAAGCTCTCTCTTCCTTTGGCAGCGACGAAATTTATGTTGAAAAATATATTGGCAATCCAAAGCATATTGAAGTTCAAATCTTAGGAGATTTACATGGAAACATTGTCCATCTTTATGAACGTGATTGTTCTGTACAACGCCGTCACCAGAAAGTAGTTGAAGTGGCACCGTGTATCAATATGTCAGATGATTTACGTCATAAAATATGTGACGCTGCACTGCAATTAATGAACCATGTTGGTTACGTGAACGCTGGTACGGTTGAATTCTTGGTAGAAGGCAATGATTTCTACTTTATCGAAGTAAATCCGCGTGTTCAAGTAGAACACACCATTACAGAACTTATTACAGGTATCGATATTGTACAAGCACAAATTCAGATTGCTCAAGGTTTGGATTTACATACAGATATCCATATTCCTGCTCAAGAAAATATTCCTTTGATCGGTGCGGCAATCCAATGTCGAATTACTACAGAAGATCCGTTGAATAACTTCTTTCCTGATACTGGAAAGATTAATACTTATCGTTCTCCAGGTGGTTTTGGTATTCGACTTGATGCCGGGAATGGCTTCCAAGGAACGGTGGTTACACCATTCTTCGATTCTCTTCTCGTTAAAGCATGTGTACATTCGTTAAGCTTCCAGCAAGCAACGAAGAAAATGGATCGTGCTCTAACAGAATTTCGTATCCGTGGAGTAAAAACAAATATTCCCTTTTTAAGAAACGTTATTCAGCATCCTGTATTTATTTCCGGTGATGCAAAAACAACGTTCATTGACTCGACACCGGAATTATTTGAATTCCCGAAAACATTAAACCGTGGAAATAAAACATTGTCTTACATTAGTAACATTACTGTTAATGGATTTCCTGGAATTCCACGTGGAGAGAAGAAGTTCTATGAAACACCAAGAATTCCCGAAAAAATTCAAGTGCCAGAAAAAACAATTATTACTGCAAAGTCTATTTTGGATGACAGAGGTGCTGATGCAGTAAGTGAGTGGGTGAAAGAACAAGAACGTGTTCTCTTAACGGACACCACTTTCCGAGACGCTCATCAAAGTTTATTAGCAACGAGAATTCGTACGAATGATTTACTTGATATTGCGAGCGCAACACAAGAAGGAATTCCTCAACTATTCTCCAATGAAATGTGGGGAGGAGCAACATTCGACGTTGCCTACCGTTTCTTGAATGAAGATCCATGGGAAAGATTAAAAAGACTACGCAAATTAATGCCAAATACCCTTTTCCAAATGCTTTTCCGTGGCTCTAATGCAGTTGGTTATCAAAATTATCCTGATAATGGTTTAGAAGAGTTCATTAAAGTCGCTGCTAAAAATGGTATTGATGTTTTCCGTATTTTTGACAGTTTGAACTGGACGAAACAAATGGAAAAAAGCATCCAATTTGTTCGAGATAGTGGAAAAATCGCTGAAGCTGCTATTTGCTATACGGGTGATTTGAATGATTCAACTCAAACAAAATATACAGTGGATTACTATAAAAATATGGCAAAAGAGTTGGAAAGCCTGGGAGCTCATATCATTGCAATTAAGGATATGGCTGGTTTGTTAAAACCGCAAGCGGCCTATCGATTAGTAAATGAGCTAAAAGATGCAGTCTCCTTGCCGATTCACTTGCATACACATGATACGAGTGGAAATGGTATTTTCACATTAACAGAAGCGATTCGTGCAGGCGTTGATATCGTCGATGTAGCGCAAAGTGCTATGAGCGGTACAACCAGCCAACCATCTATGAGCAGTCTTTATTATGCTTTAGAAGGAACCAAACGTGCACCAGATTTAACCATTCGCAATGTTCAAGAAATAAATCGATATTGGGAAGATGTACGAAAATACTATGATATTTTTGAGACAGGGATTCATACAACAACCACAGAAATCTACCACCACCAAATGCCGGGTGGACAATATACGAATCTGCAACAACAAGCAAAAGCAGTCGGCTTAGAAGATTCATGGGATAAAGTAAAAGATGTCTATGCGACCGTTAATGAAATGTTCGGTGACATCGTAAAAGTGACACCTTCTTCAAAAGTAGTGGGTGATATGGCTTTATTCATGGTACAAAATGATTTATCTCAAGATGATATCTATGAAAGAGGTCAAGGAATTGATTTCCCAGAGTCTGTAGTGAACTTCTTTAAAGGAGATTTAGGTCAACCCGTGGGAGGATTCCCAGAAAAATTACAAAAAATCATCTTAAAAGAGATTGAACCTTCTGCTGAACGACCTGGCAGTCTACGTGAACCGATTGATTTTGATGATTTAAAACAAGAATTAGCTGAAAAAATCTCTTGGGAACCGTCAATTGAAGATGTATTAAGTTATTTAATGTATCCAGAAGTGTTCCTAGGCTACGCACAAACACATGAGGCTTATGGAGATATCACGAAGCTTGATACACCTACTTTTTTCCATGGTATGCGTACAGGAGAACAGATTGAAGTAACCATCGAAAAAGGAAAAACTCTAATTATTAAGTTAAACCAAGTTGGTGAACCTAATTCAGAAGGTAACCGGGTTGTTTACTTTGAATTGAATGGGCAAGGCCGTGAAGTTATCGTGAAAGATGCAAGTATTACAAGCACAAAAGCAATTCGTAAGAAAGCAGAACCTACGAATAAACAACACGTTGGCGCTACAATGCCTGGTTCCGTTCTTGAATTTTTGGTAGAAAAAGGAGACCGCGTTCGTCAAGGGGATCCATTGATCATCACAGAAGCAATGAAGATGGAGACAACCATTCGTTCTACCATCAATGGAGTTGTTGATCAGATTTATGTAATTGAAGGAGACCAAATTGATGCCGGAGATTTACTAATCGAGATGGCAACAAAATAAATAGAACTGGGCCGCTTCTTTATTTCATGAAGCAGCCCAGTTTTTCTAGAAGGAGTATCTTTTTTGAATTTACGATCCTATAAACACAAAACACAATATTACGAAACAGACCAAATGAAAATCATTCATCATTCAAACTACATTCGCTGGTTCGAAGAAGCTCGTAGTGATTTTATGGAACAAATTGGAATGAGTTATGCCAAAATGGAAGAAAAAGGATTCATCGTTCCAGTTCTCTCTGTGTCAGCGGAATATAAATCCATGGTACGCTTTGGTGACACAGTCATCATCGATACAAAAGTGGTCACTTATAATGGAGTCAAGTTAGCTTTGGAGTATACAATTCGAGATGAAGAGACAAATGAATTAAAAACCACCGGAAATAGTTTGCATTGTTTCTTAAATGGAGACGGCAGGCCCGTTTCCCTCAAAAGAACTGCTCCAGAAATTCACCAATTATTTTTCGATTCGATGGATGGTTGATTTAGAGCGGATCCTTCAGCATGATTTTTTCGCTGAACATCCCCTGCTCACACATAACTTAATATACAGAAAGAACCCTTTCAAAGAATATTTATCTTTGAGAGGGTTCTACTTTATTTGCTTCTAGAACATCAATAAAATGATCCGTTAAATTTGCGGTAAATCCCCAAAGTGAATGGCCGTTTAATTGATAGAAGGGGATGCGATGTTTTCCAGCGCGGAATTTATAATCCTTCCCATTTGGAATACGATCAAACGGAAAATCTTCCTCATGTTTCAGATAATATTCAGAAGTATAATAGGTGGGGCGATTCTCAATGAAATAACGTAAAGGAACAGTAAACAGACTTGCGACTTCTTCGTTAAAATAAATTTCTTCAAAGGGTATACTGAGTTGCCCAACAAAACAATGAATAATCGTGTATTCATTCGCAATAAAATCAATTTCTCCGAGAATATTTATATGTTCCCTAGTAATATTTAATTCTTCCATTGTCTCTCGGACCGCTGCTTCTTCAAATGTTTCACCTGCTTCGACTGCTCCACCAGGAAATGCTGTTTCACCAGGCTGTGAAATGTGGTTACTTCTAACTTCATACAGAATGTGCCATTCTCCGTTACGATGAATCAGTGGTAACATAACTGAAAAAAGTCGTTGCTTTCCTAAAGGTTTACTTTGATAATTGTTTAGTATCTCTTCAATTCGATCTAACATTCCTGCGCCTCCCCTCCTTGTTTCTATCAGTATAACAAAAAAGCAGGAATATTTCTAATTCGAAATACTCTGCTTTATTTTTTTATCTTCTTTTTAATGGTTTTACTGCTGGTCCTTCTAAAACCTTACCTTCCTTATCAAATCGAGAACCATGACAAGGACAATCCCAAGTTTTTTCTGCGTCATTCCAATTCACTGTACAGCCCATATGGGTACAAGTTGGATTTATTTCATACAACTTTCCTTCTAAATCTTTATAGATTCCTCTTCGTTCTCCCTGAATAGTCACTAAAGCTCCTTCGCCTAAAGCAATGTCCGAATACCCCTTCGTATCGGGAGCTATCTTACCACTCACAATTTCTTTTCCAACTAAACTATTTTCTTTTATTAGGTTCATCACTGTATGAGGATTTAAATGAGAACGGGTCGGGTCAAAAAGTTTTTTATATGGACTATTTTCCTTATCTATGATCTGCGTCAATAGTATAGCAGCAAATGCTCCTTGTGCCATACCCCATTTATTAAACCCTGTAGCTACTAAGATATGTTCATTTAATCGATTCATTTTTCCAATATAAGGTATTTTATCCGGGGTGGTTAAATCTTGTGTGGACCACTGATACTGAACTTCCTTCCTTTTAAAAACATCTTTTGAAAATTTTTGTAGTTTTTGATAATGCTGCTGCATATTTTTTCCGCGTCCGGTTGTGTGATTTTCACCGACAATCAACAGGAGCTCCTCCCCGTTATTTCCACGTACAGAACGAAAAGAACGCGAAGGCGTTTCTGCATTAATATACATCCCAAGAGGCAACTTTACGTTCGTTTCAGTGAGGAGAGCATAAGAACGACTAATTTTTAATCGAGAAAAATATAATCCCTTCTCATCATTAATTGGATAATGAGTTGCTATAATTACTTTATCAGCACGAAGGATATGATCAGATTCCACAATAACCTCTTGTTTTTCTTTGTTTTTTACTTCTACAGCCCTTGTTTGTTCATAAATCTTTCCTCCCAGCCGTACAAAATCCTGAACGACTGCTTGTAAGAATTTAACTGGATGAAATTGCATTTGTCTTGGCACTGCGATAGCGGCAGTCATTTCCATGGGAAAATTCGGTATATCGAAAGAAAGATAACCTTCTATCCCTATCGTTTGATATGCTTTCATTTCATTTAGTACTTTGTGTTTTCCCTCTTGAGTAGTGGCATAAACAATTGCATCTTTTTCTTCATCATCACATTCTATCGATAAATCTTGAATGGTTTGACGAATAAACGATAAACCTTCTTCATTCGCACGATAATAAGCAGTAGCCTTTTCTTTTCCGTGAAGCTTCAAAAGAGTTTGATAGAGCAAGGCATGTTGAGAAGTAACTTTTGCGGTCGTATATGCACTCACCCCATTTGCAACACGCTCAGCTTCTAGTAGGACTACTTCTTTTCCTTTTTTGGCTAAGAGCCAGGCAGTTAAAATCCCCACCATTCCAGCCCCAATAACCGCTACTTCTGTAGAAACATCTTCTTTTAGCGAATCAAAGGAAGGATGGTTGGTGGTGTCACTCCAAAATGAAATATTTTGTTCATTGTCCATTTTCTATACCCCTTTTCTAAAGGCTAAGCATCAACTACTTCTATCCCTGCCATTTTTCCTAGGTCTTTGTATGTCTCCTTCGTTTTCTTATTATAAAAAGTGACGGCAATTTCTCCGGCAATCCCTTCCTTAATTATTTTTTCCATACCTGTTGGAATCGGTGCAACTAGTTGCCCTTGTATTTTAGTTTTAACGTTCATTTCTAACCTTGCTTCTTTATTTTCAACGGTTATGTCTAATTGATTCTCTTCTGAAGAATGAATGTCTATTCGACTATTGTTATAAGTTGCAAATCGATACTCTCTTTTATCGTAATAAAAGCTGCAAATAAGTCCCTGAAACTCTTTTCCATAAAAGGGAATATGAGCATAGGAGAAAAATAAGCTGGCAGTGGGATTTTCAAAATGATTGCTTTGAAGCCAGATATAATCTTTTGGAAAATTATTACCCCAATCTTTTTCAATATATCCCTTCCCACCGGTAAAATCTATTTTCAGACCATTTATTTCCAAGTCACCTTTTAATAAATGACTCATGCTCACTACTTCATGGTAGCATTCCATCTTTGGAATATACGAAAATGGACCCATAATGGTTGGAATATAGGGAGTTCTCTTGATAGATAGAAACTTTCCTAACTGCAAAATCCCATCAATCTTTATAGTGTCATCTTCTAAATGAACGGAAACTAAACTTTCACTAAAAAGACTATCTGCAATTTTTACCGTGAAAGGGTTATCATTCCAAATAAAAGCTTCTAGTGCATATCGGACATAACCTGTTTTTGTAATATGCTTATCATTGTTATCTAGTGTTACATAGATGTATTGAATAAAACAATGAGGATCTTTTTCATTTAGTGTTACTCCCGGAATAAGACTTAGAGCACTTTTTTCATCATAACTAACTTGTTTATAGTACCAGCCTTCAAAATAAGCACGTTTTCTCAAGTTTCCTTGAAAAGGTAAAACATTTTTCTTGGAAAAAATCATAGAAATCACCTTTTCTGTTAACGTTTTTGTTTTCTCAACTATGAAGGAATAGAAGCAGTTTTGTCAAATAATTACTTGAAATAGTATACATTTAAAAACAGCTCTGTAATTTATGGTGTTAGTGAGTTAAAGGAAAGTGTCCTGTACATAGAATTATCTATCAAGGTAAAGAGAGAATTTAAACACCCGCTTTCCTTGATAAATCGTGGTTATCAAGGAAAGAGGGTTGTAAAAAAAAAGACTTTAGCTGATAAGTTATTTTTATCAAGGAAAGTGTCCACTTTAATCGGTGTCTTTACCTGATAAAAATTAAACTTGGGACAAATTGAGCTATTCAGATAGTCTTCTCACGTCCCTTAACAAAGCAAGCAAAGCCATCTGTATCCAAAATTATAAAGTCGATAGTTTTAGGGTCACCAACTTCATTTGACAGAAAACCTAAGAAAAGCGGACAAATCCGCCTTGGCCTATGAAAAAATAGGAAATTTGACCCTGAATTGTCAGGAGACTTCACGCTTCAGCGGGTTAGTCGAATGATATGCGTTAGCGAGCAGCGAAGCGCGCAATGGGGCAAATTTATCTTTTTTTCACTAGGTCAGGACTTGGGAGCTAGACATTGATGGCTGAACTTATAATCCCCTAGTCTATAAAAAAGCCAGGACAAATCCAAAAGAATTGTCCTGGCTTTTTCGTTATTTTATTCTTTAACCTGAATGCTTTTTACATCTGTACTTTGAACTTCTATTGCGATTGAATCGCCTGCTTTCAAGAATGGCAATCGGTCATACAGGGAAACTTTTGCAGTATAAACTATTTCATTATTATTATCCAATGTGAAATAATAAGTCGTTTCGCCGTTAATTACGACCGCTTCAATCAAGGAAATCACACCCGAGACTGATTCTGTGACTACAGGCTCGCCTGAATCATCCTCATCGGTTATTATAACTGCCCCGCCGTTATATGCATTCCATGCAAGCTGCAAGGTATCACCTACTCCAACTCTTTGATAATTTAGCGCATCCACAAATGCATATAATTTAATCAAACCCGCTGAGTCTTTTAATGATAATTGATAGACCGGTTTTCCATTCATGTTAAATAACAGAGGAAAGGTACTTTGATATTCCTTTTCTTGAACAGAACCTTCTGCGCTCTCCATTGCACTCCATTCTGTAGCCGTACTAATGTTATAACGGTAAGATTCTTTTGTACGTGAGTTCACCAATAAGAAGCCAATGTTGGATTCATCTGAACTAACTGAAGTTAAACCTGTATAAAGATACAGATCATCATCCATTACCAAATAATTATAACCTTCAGCATTTTGAATTACACCGCGCTTTGTAATCACACTGTTCCAATAGCCACTTTGGAATTGACCGTTATAGTTAATTTGGGCCATTACCATATCTGCTGGAAATACACGATCCACCCAATCTGGAATATCTTCTAGATCGTATTTTATAATATCTCCCGTGGTTGCATCGACTATAAAAGCGCCGACAACATCTTTGGAACCTAAGAAGCTAAATTGGCGTTTCACAATGGGGGCAATGTAATAAGGATGCCCCTCTTCATCAACTTCAAAAGCAGGTCGTTCAAATAAAGTAGTGGGGTAACGTAAGAATATATGACGAGTAATATCATCGTTTAGCAGTCCAGAATGTGAATAACGAATCGTTTTATCCAAATCTACTAAGTCAGCTTCTCCGGTAACCATGTCCACTAACACATAATGGGGGATACCTTCACTTCGATTACTGAACCAGCGCCAAGCATTCACATATTCCAAAGGAGAGACTCTTACCGAATTCCCTTGATAGACAATTTGGGTAAATTCATTTGATACATTAAATTGTGATACTAAATCCAGTACTTCTCCAATTTTGCGACTACCCAATCTTTCTGCCATATCACGATCGATTGTCGGTATTTGACTAGGATCACTAATACTTAAATCCTCATCAAAATCCCCTTCTTGGTGAGTAATCAATGTCGCATAATCTTTAGAACGAAAAATCGGAACTCCTATAAGAAAGCCAACTAAAAGTGCAAGCAGCCCTAAACCCATCAAGGCTCCATTTATTCTCATTACCTTTACACTCGTCTTAGCATTAAGCGTATACGAGAGAAACATACTGATTCCTAAATAAACAAAGATATTTAACCAGAACTCTAAAGATTGAAATGTTAATGGCGTTAAAGAAAAATACCAATAAATAAGTAATCCAACCAATGGAATTCCATATGATAAAGCAAAATTTTTCCAGTTTTTCATTATGAAATTCACCTCTTCCTTCTTTTATTATACCATCTACATAAGAAAAAACCCGATTATCATTAAAATAATAATCAGGTTCATTTGTTCTATTGATTTCTTACAAAAATTGGTTCTGGAGCATTCTCATTTGCTTCCAATTCTGTTTCTTCATCTTGAATACCAAAACGCACTTTTATCTTATCAATGATTAATGCTACAGCATTATCTCCGGACACGTTACATGCAGTTCCAAAGCTGTCTTGCGTTAAATACAAGGCAATCATCAGGCTGGCAATCGGCCCATTAGAAACAATCCCGATAATCGGTAAGAAAGGTAACGCGCTCATTACCGCCCCACCTGGCGCTCCAGGAGCAGCAACCATACTGATACCTAAGATGAGGATAAAAGGAAGGATTTTCGTGAAGCTAAAGTCCATTCCATTCATCATCAACAAGGCCATCGAAAAAGCGGTTAAGGAAATCATACTTCCAGAAAGATGAATTGTCGAACAAAGCGGTACTACAAATTCACGAATACTTTTTGAAACACCATTTTTCTCTGCGACATCCACGTTTACGGGTATTGTGGTAGCAGAAGATTGGGTTCCCACAGCTGTCAACCATGCCGGTATTTGATTTTTCAAAAAGGTAATTGGATTTTTCTTGGTTATTGCCCCTGCCACCCCGAATTGGAAAAGTAAAACAAGAAAATGCATCGCAAAAATAATGAGGTACACTTTCCAGAAGACACTTAAAATCCGCCATACTTCGCCTGTATAGCTCATTAAAGAAAAAGTAGCAGCAATATAAAATGGGAGTAAAGGAATGATTGTTTTTTCTAAGACCATTTGAATGATTGATTGAAAACCACTAAAGAAATCACCCATCATATTACCAACACTATTATTTTTCTCTTGTCCACGTAATGTCGAGATTCCAAGTCCCATAATAAAAGCAAATACTAATGCGGAAGTCACATCCACCATCGGATCTAGTGGGATTGTAAAATAAGGTGTAATTGAAGCAGAACTTCCTTCTCCAATTGCAGCAAATGATTCATTATTTATAAAGAACGGAAATGCGATACGAGAAACAATGTAAGAAAACGTTCCTGATATCAATGTAAAGCCATATGCCAGTGCTAAGGTTAAGCCCAACAACTTGCCAGCTCCACTTTTTAGTTCGCCAATTCCAGCCGTTACAAAGGCAATGACCATTAACGGAATAATGAAAGAAATATACGCAGAGATGAAGGAACTAAATGTAACAAAAATACGAATCATACTTTCAGATGCGAATGCACCTACAAAAATACCTACAAGAATACCTACAATAAGTTTTGGTACTAAGCCAATTTTACCTTTTACCATCTTTACCTCCATTAAATTAAAAAGTGATTAAAATATGCTTTCTATCATAACTGCTTTCATTTCCTTTGTCAATTTCATTTCAAGAAGTAGATATTTTGTTTCAAAAAAACAAAAAAGATAAACTTATACTCGTTTATCTTTTCCCATTTGTGTTTGATATAAGCGTTGATACAATCCCGGTTGCTCAATTAGCTCTTCGTGTGTTCCTTGTTGTTGAATAGAACCTTCTTCCAACACAATAATTTGTTCTGCATGACGAATTGTTGATAATCGATGTGCCACCATAATCGTCGTACACGAATCCATTAATGGTACAATTTCTTTTTGAATTTCTTCTTCAGAAAGAGAATCAAGTGAAGAAGTTGCTTCGTCAAAAATCAAAATAGCTGGCTGTTTCAAGATAACCCGTGCAATCGAAACACGTTGTTTCTCTCCCCCCGACAGTTTCATCCCACGATTTCCAACAATCGTATCCAAGCCCTCAGGAAGACTCTTCAGAAAATTTGTTAAATGCGCTTTTTCTAGAGCTAGAATCAAATCTTCATCCGTTGCTTCAGGATTTGCGATTAATAAATTTTCTCGGATTGTACCGTTAAACAAATAAGTCTCTTGCGTAACTACCCCTATATTTAATCGTAAAGAAGCTAAATCATACTCCTTTATGTTCGTACCATCTATTTTAATCTGCCCAGATGTCACGTCAAATAACCGAGGAATTAAATTGGTGATGGTTGATTTTCCAGCGCCTGAAGGACCAACCAAAGCGAGTGAGGATCCCGGTGCTACATGAAAACTTAAATCATGCAATACAGCTTTCTCTTTAGAATATTGAAAATAAACTTGCTCAAATTCCATGTCGCCCTTTAACGTTTTTCTTTTTACGGCATCAGGCTCAGAAATAATTTCTGGTTTCATATCCAAATATTCAAAAATCCGATTAAATAAGGCGGTCGAGCGAACGAGGTCAACTTGTACGTTCATCAAAGAATCAATTGGAAAAATTAATCTACCTAACAAAGTAACCATAACGGTGATATCCCCAATTGTAAGACTTGATTGACGATAAATTATTAAATACCCGCCAACAACGTATAAGATGAGCGGTCCCATATTCGTAATTACTTGCATAAGACCACGAAAGCCTCTTCCAGCGACACGTTCACGGATATTCAGATTGACTAAATTTGTATTTAGTGTTTGATATTCTCTCATTTCGTTCTCTTCACGAACAAAAAGCTTCGTCAATAATTGGCCACTGACAGATAAAGATTCATTCAATAGCTGTTGCGTTTTATCAGCTTCTTTTCTTGCCTGCATCGTCAAATCCCAGCGGGCCTGGCCTGCTTTCTTCATTGGAACAATCATCAATGGTACGATGACTAATGCAATTATAGCCAAACGGATATCTTTCCCCATCATAGCTACAAAAGCAACTGCTAAAGTCATGATGTTGCTCATTAAGGTTGTGAAAGTTTGCGTGATAACTGATTCCACTCCAGAAATATCCTGCATCATTCGTGATTGGATTTCTCCTTGTTTATTCGAAGTGAAAAATTGATGACTCATTTGTTGTAAATGGCCGTACATCTCTTCGCTCATATCTTTCGATACGTGCTGACCAATATAGGCACTTAAATAGCTGCTTAAAACCGAAACGAGTGACGATACAATTAGCAAACCAAAGGAAGCACCGGCAAATACCAATAGGAGCTTAAAATTTCCGCCTATAATGCCTCTATCAATCATTTCTCCGGTTAACAATGTGGGAATGATAGATAGAATAGCAGAAACAACTACTAAGAAAAGTGACAGTAGATATTGGCTGCGATAAGGATTTAGATAATGAAATATCCGACTAATAAAATTTCTCGTTAGTTTGGGCGCCTTCTTTACTTCATCTTTACTTAATTGCTCGAATCTCATCCTCGCCACTAGGCATCAACCCCTTTTTGTAATCCCTTCGTCAGCTTCTCACATAAACTAATAAAAGTTTCTCGCTCTTCTTCATTCAAAATGGTTTCGATTATTTTTTTTTCCTTCTTTCTGATTTGCGTACTATCTATTATTCTTTGACGACCATTTTCAGTTAAATGCAGCCCTTGTTTTCTTTTATCAGATTCAATTGGTTTTTTTTCAATTAAACCATCTGCCTCTAATCGCTTCGTTACTTCAGAAACAGAAGCAGCTCGAATATCCAGCAAGTCTGCTAATTCGGACGCCGTCATACCCGGTGTCTTTAGTAAATGGCGCAGTATGCGAAACTGACCATGGCGCCCTTTTTCCTGAGGGGTATCGCCATGAGTTCGGCGACGTAGTACACGACTTAAATGCATCACACTATTTACAATATCTTTTTGTTTCATCCAATCATCTCCATCTTAGTTAGGTACCTTACTATTATGTCAGGTACCTAACTAAATGTCAATAATTGCTTGTTCCTTTTTTTTATTGCTGGTATCATTCTTTTTTACCATTGATATAGATAGATTTTTTACGTATACTAGGTATAGTCGTAATTAAATAAACCTTGTTAGGTGAGGCTCCTGTATCAGAGATACGCTGCTGCCCAGAAACGTCGAAAGACGCCAATGGGTTACCAGGAATTTTCGAATTAAGGGAATTCTTAATGTAGCTGGTTGATCCTATGCTATACAGTGCCAAAACTAAACGAAGAGGTATTGGTGAGAAGTTCTTCCTATTTACTAAATCAACCGCCTCTTTGTGAGCGCGGTTTTTTGTATTTTTTCTGGAGGTGGTTATCATGGATCCTTGGCCGAGTAAAAGCTGGCTGATACATATTTTAAGAGACGAGGACATGTTAGCCCTCGTAGAAATGGAGATATAAAATGAAAAACATCGAATTAAGAAAACAATATTATTACGAAGAAGTATATGAGGCAGTAAAGAAAGATAATCGAAATTTGTTTCGGAAACTATTTCTCAAATTACACACAAAAGACCAACTTGATTTATTCCAAGAATTATACCCAGAAAAAAAACGAAAAATAGAAAAAATGTTACTGCCGGAAGAGTTTGCTGCTGTTTTTGAATGGATGGAACCTTCAGAACAACATGAAACTTTTCATTTTTTCTCAGCTGAGTATGCTGCTAAAATTCTTCTAAATATGGCACAAGACAATGCCGCTAGCTTTTTAGAAGATCTGGAGCAAAAAGAAAGAGACCTTCTTCTTTCTCAACTGCAGGAAGAGGATCGAGATACGCTGAAAGAACTACTCTCCTATGAAGCAGAATCAGCTGGTTCGATTATGACAAAAGAATTCTTAGCTTTTTCTCCTACCGATACAACAAAGGAAGTAATTGCTCAAGTACGCCATCATGCGAATCAAGCTGAAATTATTTATTACTTATATGTTGTTGATAAAAACAACAAGCTCATAGGTGTTCTTTCTTTACGAGATCTTATCTTGGCTCAGGAAGAAGATACAATCGGGAGCTTGATGTTTACTCAAGTTGCTTTTGCTCGTCTAGACGATGACCAAGAAAAAGTAGCACGACAAATTCAAGATTACGATTTACTAGCAATACCAATCATTGATGAATATGATGTTTTACAAGGGATTGTTACTGTTGATGATGTGATGGACATTTTGGAAGAAGAAGTTACGGAAGACTTCCAAGAGTTTTCAGCTATCAGCAAGTCTGAAGAACCTTCTGAAAAGATATGGGATATAGCACGTTCCCGTATCCCTTGGATTGTTATTCTTTTATTTATGGGTATGATCAGTGCCAGTCTAATTAGTTCTTTTGAAGAAACCTTAAGTCAAGTGGTCGTGTTGGCTGCGTTTATTCCGATTATCATGGATTCAGCTGGGAATGTTGGTACTCAATCGCTGGCTGTTGCTGTACGTAAGATTACTTTAAAAGATGAAGCAGATTCTATTGGAAACACTCTATTAGTTGAATTAATCGTAGGAACGATTATGGGTATTATCTCTGGTACTGTCTTATTAATCACTGTTCTCGTTCTCTACCAAAATATGGTTCTTGGCCTTATTTTAGGCACGACTTTACTTATTACATTAAGTATTTCCACTGTCGTTGGGGCATTTATTCCATTCTTGATTAATAAAATGAAATTCGATCCTGCTATTGCTTCTGGCCCTTTTATTACTACTATCAATGATATTTTAGGTCTTTACATCTACTTTACAATTGCATCGTTATTCTTACACCTAATCTAAATAGTGATAAAAAGGAGTATTCCGGTTGGAATACTCCTTTTTACAAAACATTTTGGGCTCTTTCTTTTTTTACATCTATATTTGTATCGCTCACATGTCGTTGAATGATATCCAAAAACTCAGCGCCATATTGCTCGAGTTTACTTTGGCCAACTCCATGAATAGCTAAAAACTCCTCATCATTTAAAGGTAGTTTTGCGGCCATATCAATCAAAGTTCGATCTGTAAAAACAACAAAAGGCGGTTTTCCAATTTCTTGCGCAGTTTTCGTACGAAGTTCTCTAAGCTTTTCAAAAAGACTTTCATCATAATTATGAATATCCGCCACTTCTTTTTTCGATGATTTTCGGACATCTTCAACAATTTTACGAGTCATTGACAGCGTAACTTCTGCTTTCAGCAATTGATTTGTTTTTGTTGTGAACGTCAAAATGGGATACTTATCTCCAGAAAGAGAAAGAAATCCTTCGCTTATTAATAACGAAATAATATCTTTAATTGTATTATCGTTATAATCAGACATGATTCCATGGGTGGAAAGCTGATTAAAATTCAAACTTCGTATCCGCTCATTATTTTTCCCTCGTAAAACATCGGTTACCATTCCTGTTCCGAAGCGTTGATTCATCCGATAAATACAAGATAGAATCTTTTGACTTTCAACAGTGACATCCATCGTCTCCGTATTCCCATCACAGTTTGAGCAATGTTCGCATTTCTGCCAAGAAGGGACTTCATCAAAGTAACCCAGTATATAACTGCGCAAACATTTTCCCGTTTTACAATAGGAGATCATCCGGTTTAATTTGTCTTTGGCATGCGGCTGATTACCCTGCTCAATCAAGAATGTGTTCGTAATAATATCCTGACTCGAATACAAGAGAATTGCTTCGGAAGGAGCTCCATCTCGCCCAGCCCTCCCTGCTTCTTGATAATAACTCTCCATATCAAGCGGCATATTATAGTGGATGACTTTTCGTACGTTCGACTTATCGATTCCCATTCCAAATGCATTGGTTGCCACCATGATGGATTTGCGATCATAAATAAAGTCTTCTTGATTTTTAGTACGCTCATCAGCGGGAATACCTGCGTGATAATAAGTTACCGAGAATCTTTTTTTTACTAAACTATGATAGACGGTTTCCACATTCTTTCTCGTATTACAATAAATGATTGCCGAGTCAGAATTATTGATATATTTCAATAAATCCGTAGACTTCTTCTTGGTAGGTATTACTGAAAAATAAAGATTCGGTCGATCAAAACTAGCAACGTACTGGTGTGGATTTTGTAAACAAAGCTGTTTGTTGATATCGTGTTTTACTTGAGTCGTTGCCGTCGCAGTGAATGCTGCAAACGGAACAGGATAATCAAAAGCCTCTCTTAATTGCGGGATATTTCGATAACTTGGCCTAAAATCTTGACCCCATTGGGATATACAGTGCGCTTCATCAACCGCAATCAAATTAATTTTCATATTTTGGATAACATTCATAAAGTGTTCGCTGTCCAGACGTTCAGGGGCAATATAAAGTAAATCATAATAGCCAAACATCGCTTTATTCATCGTATCATGATAGCTACTTTTATCCATTTGGCTATTGATATAACCAGCTCTCACTCCCATCGCCTGCAAAGTATCCACTTGATCTTTCATCAAAGAAATTAACGGCGAGACTACCAAGCTCGTTCCTTCCATGCATATGGCTGGAATTTGATAACACAGAGATTTTCCTCCACCTGTTGGCATAATCGCTAATACATCTTTCTTATTCATAATCGCTTCAATAATTTGTTGTTGTCCTGGTCGGAAAGAATCAAATCCATAATTTTTCTCTAGAACTGTTTGTATTGTCTTCATTCGTTCCCTCCATTAAATCTACTCTTAATCAGTATACATGAAATCGTATGAATTTCTATCAACGTGCTATAATAAACCCAAAAAAGGAAGTGGAATAAATGACGAATTATGTCGTTCTTCTTCGTGGAATTAATGTCGGTGGAAAAAATAAAATACTTATGAAAGAGTTAAAATCTTGTTTAGAAGAAAGTGGATTTGGACAGGTAATAACTTATATCCAAAGTGGTAATATTATTGTTCAGTCTGCGCTGTCTCCTACAGAGATAAGCTCAAAAATCGAATCGCTCTTATCGATTCATTTTACTTTGGATTCTTCACTGATACGAACATTTGTAATTGACGAATTTACTTATAACGATATTATTGCTTCTGCCCCAAAAGAATTTGGTAAAGACAATGAAAGTTATCGTTATGATGTGATTTTTTTAATGGGGGTTACGTCCGAACAGGCTATGGCCGAAGTTGAAACGCGGGACGGAGTCGATACTTGTTGGTCAAGCTCACATGCATTATTTTTCAGACGTCCGGGACCCAAAAACCCAGATTATACAAAAAGTGCTCTATCTAAAATAATCAAAAAAGAGATTTATCAATCGATGACTATTCGTAATTGGAATACCGTAACTAAACTGCAAAATCTATTCGCATTACGCTCAAAAAACCCTTGACGTCTCTATGATATAATTTATCAAAAAGAAAAGAATGGTTATCGTTGGTTAAAACTCTTACACAAGAATTTCAAATCAAGAAAAAGGATACTGCTGCAGCTATGGGATCAGGAGGTTTAGAGGTATTATCCACGCCTTCAATGATTGCCTTTATGGAAAATACTGCTTATGAGCTATTCACTCCTCTCTCAAGTTCTGGGGAAACAACCGTTGGCATTGAAATCAATGTGAAGCACCTATCTCCATCAGCTGTTGGAAAAAGAGTCGAAGTCCGTGCAAAACTAGTAGAACAAAAGAAAAGTATTTTGTTTTTCCATATTGAAGCCTATGACGATGAAAAATTGATTGGCACAGCTGACCATAAACGTGCAGTTGTTACTATTGAAACATTTATGAAAAATATTGAGTAAATTCTCTATCCCAAAGTCACACTCCTTTGTTTGTGATATAATGAACATAAAAACAAAGAGGGGTTTTAATATGGCTCAATCAATTCTATCGATTTGTAATTATGAAACAAAAATCGCTCCCGGTGCTTATTTTCATTTAAAAACAGACTGGTTTGAAAGTGATCAAGAAATTAAAACAATTATTATCGATCAAGATCATGTCTTTTCTAAATTACTCTCTCTTTATCCAAAGGACTTTGTTATGTACTTAGAACAAGATCAACATGGTAGTCTCTATCGTACCAATTATCCTCTTTTCCGTCGTGAAGATAATGATTACTTTGAAGTTGATTGGAATAAGAAAACAAGATAATGCTTTACTAAAAGGCCTATAGTGTGAATTTTTACCATTCATGCTACAGGCTTTTTTTATAGACTAGGGGATTATAAGTTCAGCCATCAATGTCTAGCTCCCAAGTCCTGACCTAGTGAAAAAAAGATAAATTTGCCCCATTGCGCGCTTCGCTGCTCGCTAACGCATATCATTCGACTAACCCGCTGAAGCGTGAAGTCTCCTGACAATTCAGGGTCAAATTTCCTATTTTTTCATAGGCCAAGGCGGACTTGTCCGCTTTTCTTATTCGCTATTATGCTTTACATACTAGCCAAGTTAAGGTACAATTTTTCTACTAGGTTGTATAACAGACTAGTTGGAAGGAGTTTCTCATGAACAACAGCCAGTTACTAAAAGGAATTTTAGAAGGATGCGTATTACTCGTAGTTTCTGAAAAAGAAGTCTATGGATATGAAATGGTTCAAAAACTTAAACAATTGGGCTTTGAAAATATTGTCGGAGGCACCGTATATCCGATTTTACAAAAATTGGAGAAAAAAGAATATTTATCCAGTAGAATGAAACCTTCTTCCGAAGGCCCCGATCGAAAATATTATGCCATAACAGCATTAGGAAAAGAATACATGATCAACTTTACTAATCAATGGCAAGAATTGACAAATATCGTAAATAATATCATCACAAAACAAGGAGGAAATTCAAATGGACAACAATAATACGATTAACGACCTAATCAATCGTAATAATGAGCTAAGAAAACAATTAACAAAAAAAAATCTTGCTTATTATGAAAATGTTTTAATATATATTCGAACTGCAGGTCTATTCTACGATGGTTTAGAGATTGAGATGGTTTTAATGCAAATTTTACAAGATATTTTAGCTGCACAAGTTGCAGGAGAAACTGCGGAAGAATATCTTGGAAAAAAACCACAAAATGCAGCGAATGAAATCATAGAGAACCTAGGTAAAGGATGTTACAAAGAATCGCTCAAATTATTTGGTTTTGTTTTTGGTATTAGTTCTTTCTTTTCACTTATAAGTCAGATAAGCACAGCGAATAACCAAATCAATCTATTAACCTTACTTGTAAATGGTTTGTTAAGTTTTGTAATCGTGGTTACTTTATTTCATTTTATTCATAAGAGCATTTATACAAAATCATTTTCCCAAAACAAAATAAGGAAATATGGTCTTTTGTGGATTTTATCAGTTATCATTCTGTGTCTGTATACCTTTCTTCCAATTACCTTTCCAAATATATTAACGATTACAATGACTAATTCTGTTATGATTATGTTAAATAGTTTTATTATCTTTACTAGTCTTTTATATACCTTTTTCAGAAAGTCAGAAAAACTTCTTTTAAAAGCTTCCCTTCCTTTTATAATTATTTCTAATCTATTGGGAATTTTATCTAGAGTGGAAGCTACTCATTTTTTCATGGCTCAACAAAATGGCAAACTATTTGCTGCGCTGGCTACTATGGCAGGATTTATTTGGTTTTCATTCTACTCTTTTAAAGAATCAAAGAAAGAATAAATTCTTGTTATTTTTATTAAGGTATAGGAAAAAGCAGTTTATTTCCGTGCTACACTTATTACTTAAAATTGAAAAGCAAAGTGAGGGATTGATGAATGTTCAAAATTTTAGTAGTAGACGATAATCATCATACTCGGCAACTGATGCAAGCAGTATTAGAAGCGGAGAACTATACTGTTTTTACAGCAGAAAATGGAGAAGATGCGCTTGAAGTTATGGATTGTCAACACGTTGATCTTGTTCTCTTAGATATCATGATGCCCAAAATGGACGGTTATGAATTTACAAAAGAATTAAGAAATGCATACAATGAATTACCAATCTTGATGGTATCCGCAAAACAATTATCGGCAGATCGGAAACAAGGTTTTTTACTTGGTATCGATGATTATATGACGAAACCAGTTGATGAAGAAGAAATGATTTTGCGAATAAAAGCTTTGCTGCGCCGTGCAAAAATAGCTACTGAACGTCAAATCATTATCGGAACCATTGTTATCGATTATGATTCATTGAGCGTAAGTAAAAATAACGAAACTCAAGTTTTGCCGCAAAAAGAATTTCAGTTATTGTATAAGCTTCTTTCTTATCCCGGAAAAATTTTTACTCGTATTCAGTTAATGGATGAAATTTGGGGAGTAGATAGTAACACAGGCTGGGAAACAGTCACGGTCCATATTGGTCGATTACGAAAGCGTTTTGAAGATTGGCCCGAGTTTGAATTAGAATCAGTGAGAGGACTTGGCTATCGAGCGGTGAAAAAAATATGAGAAAAAGAAAATTATTGCCTCGAACAATTTTAACGATCGTTTTTGCAATTTTTGTATTCATCATACTGACGATAACCATGGCTATCGTCAGTATGATTATCTATTTACTTTTCCATACTGGTATTCTACGTGAGCATCTGATATCACCAAATGTTATTTCTTTAATATTGTTATTTGGTATTACAAGCATTGTCGTTGGAACAGTAGTTGCCACACTAATTAGCGGAATTCCAATAAAACCGGTGAACACGTTAATAAACGGCATGAATGAACTTGCGAATGGAAATTTCGATGTCAAAATCGATTTAGGAAAAATGAAACTACAAGAAGACTTATCCGATAGTTTTAATCAACTATCTGAAGAATTAAATAATACAGAAATGCTGCGTTCTGATTTTGTAAATAATTTTTCTCATGAATTTAAGACCCCTATTGTCTCCATTCGTGGATTTGCAAAGCTCCTCCAAAAGGAAAACTTGCCAGAGGAAAAGCAGCAAGAGTATTTAACCATTATTATTGATGAAATAAGTCGATTAGCCGATATGTCTACGAACATCCTTGATCTTACAAAAATAGAAAATCAATCTATTTTAACAAATATCACTTCCTTCAATCTTTCTGAGCAAATCAGAAAAGCTATTTTATTATTAGAAAATAAATGGTCTTTAAAAAATTTGACGATTGATGCTGATTTCACAGAATATCAAATTTATGCGAACGAAGATCTTCTCAAGCAAGTGTGGATTAATTTAATTGATAATGCCATTAAATTTTCTTATGACGAAGGAGAAATTAGTATTCTTATTAGTCAAAATGAGGATTGTACAAGGATTCAAGTTAAAAATAATGGTCCTGAAATCAGTGAAAGTGAACAAAAACGCATTTTTAACAAGTACTGGCAAAGTGATAGCTCTCGTTTTTCCGAAGGTTTTGGTATTGGTTTATCCATTGCTCAGCAAATTATAAAATTACATGAAGGTACCATTTCCATTGAAAGTTCACCAAAAGAAACAATCTTTTTTGTTAAATTGCCAACTACTCTAGTTAAATGAAAAAAATATAAAAAAGTATCGGACAGTAGATTTTTTAGCTGAACGATACTTTTTTATTATACTCTTTGTTTAGTTTCACTTTAGATTAGTTGGTTATACTCTTTTTATATTCGAAAGGAGTTCAGCAAATATGGTAAGAATTTTTAAGAATTTAACAAAAAAAGAAGTCCTCTTGGGTGCGATTAGCTTAATTTTTATCGTTATGCAAGTTTGGCTTGATTTAAAATTACCTGATTACATGAGCGAAATAACGATGCTCGTTCAAACGGAGACAGGTAATATGAGTGATATTTTATCTGCAGGCGGAATGATGTTGTTATGTGCGCTTGGAAGCTTGATTTCTTCTGTAGTCGTTGCTGTTTTAGCATCCAAAATATCTGCAAATTTTGGAGCTAATTTACGTGAGAAGCTTTTTGATAAGGTTCAATCTTTCTCGTTAGAAGAAATCAGCAGATTCTCAACGGCTAGCTTGATTACACGCTCAACAAATGACATTACACAAGTACAGACTTTGATTGTTATGGGATTGCAAGTCATGATAAAAGCTCCTATCCTCGCTGTTTGGGCAATCATAAAAATTTCAGGAAAAAGTTGGCAATGGACATTTTCTACTGGTGTCGCTGTAGCTTATTTATTAATCATTGTCAGCATTTGTATGGTTCTCGCTTTACCTAAATTTAAGAAGCTGCAAGTATTAAACGATAAAATGAATAACGTTACTCGCGAGAACCTGACGGGTCTATCAGTCGTTCGAGCATACAATGCGGAAGATTATCAAGAAAATAAATTCGACGTTGTTAATACTGAATTAACAAATACCCATTTATTTACAAGCCGTATTATGGCGTTCTTGATGCCAAATATCCAACTTGTAATGAGTGGACTATCCCTTTCTATTTATTGGATTGGAGCAATTTTAATTCAAAACGCAGATATGATGAATAAAATGACACTGTTTTCTGATATGGTTGTCTTCTCTTCTTATGCTATGCAAGTAGTGATGGCTTTCATGATGTTAATTATTATTTTTATAATGGTACCGCGCGCTTCTGTTTCGGCTAAAAGGATTTTAGAAGTCCTTGAAACGGAGCCAACTATTGTCGATGGGACAATTAATGAACCTCAAACATCAGCTATCGGAAATGTTGAATTTAAAAATGTGAGTTTCAAATATCCAGATGCGGAAGAATATGTCATTCGTAATGTTTCTTTCTCAGCTGATAAAGGTGAGACGGTTGCTTTTATTGGTTCAACTGGTTCTGGTAAAAGCACGCTCGTTAATTTAATTCCGCGTTTTTATGAAGCTTCAGAAGGTGAAATTCTTGTGAATGGCATTAATGTAAAGGATTATACGCAATATGCCCTTCATAATAAAATTGGTTATGTCGCTCAAAAAGCAACGCTATTTAGTGGTACAGTAAAATCAAATGTTGCATATGGTGAAAATGGTAAAGCTGGCTTCTTAGACACAGACATTGTAGAAGCAGTCTATACCGCTCAAGCTGCTGATTTTGTTGAAAACTTAGAAGACGGATATAATGGATATATTTCTCAAGGTGGTTCTAACTTATCCGGGGGACAAAAACAACGCTTGTCTATTGCACGTGCCATTGCTCGTCGACCTGAAGTGTTCATTTTTGATGATTCATTTTCAGCACTTGATTATAAAACGGATCGAAAACTTCGAGAAGCACTTCAAAAAGATTGTGCAGATGCGACAAAATTAATCGTTGCTCAACGAATCGGTACGATTAAAGATGCTGATCGAATTGTCGTTCTTGATAACGGCAAAGTTGTAGGAATTGGCACCCATGATGAATTGATGAATTCTTGTGAAGTTTACCGAGAAATTGCTTACTCACAACTTTCAAAGGAGGAACTTGCATAATGGCTCAAAACTTTCGTACAAATAAAAAAATACCTACAAAACCAACAAACTTTAAAGACACTTGGATAAAGTTACTGAACTATTGCCGGAACTATTGGGTCATTATTGGTGCAGCCCTTCTTGCTTCAGCATTCGGAACCATTCTAACTTTAATTGGACCCGATAAACTATCTGAGTTAACCGATTTGATTACATCAGGTATCGCCACTGGAATTGATATGGATGCTGTGACGAAAATTGGCTTAACCTTGGTGGCTTTCTACGGAGCAAGCACACTACTTTCCCTTGCCCAAGGGATTATTATGGCGACCATTACGCAAAGAATCTCCAATCAGTTGCGTGATGATATCTCCACAAAAATTAATCGGTTACCAATCTCGTTTTATGACCGGATTGCAAAAGGTGATATTTTATCTCGTGTTACAAATGATGTCGATACCATTGCACAATCGCTCAATAATAGTATTGGTACATTGGTGACCGCTGTTACCCTATTGATCGGTTCCTTATTTATAATGATAAAAACAAACTTGATTCTGACCCTTACTGCTATCATAGCCACTTTCATTGGATTTGGACTAATGATGGTCATTATGAAACAATCACAAAAATACTTTGTCCGCCAGCAAGCTGACTTAGGTGATATTAATGGTCATATTGAAGAAATTTATTCTGGTCATACAATTGTTAAAGCATATAATGGTGAAACTCGAGAAAAAGCAACGTTCGATCGAATCAATCAAAGTCTGCAAGACAGCGGGTTTAAAGCTCAAAGTCTATCTGGTCTTATGATGCCGCTAATGTCTTTTATTGGAAACTTTGGTTATGTAGCTGTCTGTATCGTAGGTGCTATGCTAGCAATCAATGGCTCCATTTCCTTTGGAGTAATTGTTGCTTTTATCATGTATGTTCGCTATTTTACCCAACCATTAAGCCAAATCGCACAAGCTGCCCAATCTTTACAGTCCACTGCAGCAGCGAGTGAGCGGGTCTTCCAAATGTTGGAAGCAAAAGAGATGGAAGACGAAAGTTATAAAACAGCTGGCTTAGAAAAAGCACGTGGTTTTGTAGAATTTAACCATGTTCAGTTCGGTTATGAAGGTACTGAGAAAACAATTATTCATGACTTCTCTGCCCAAGCAAAACCCGGACAAAAAATTGCCATCGTTGGACCTACTGGAGCTGGTAAGACGACCATCATTAATCTGTTAATGAGATTTCATGAGATCAACAGCGGTGAAATAAAAATTGATGGTATTTCTACACAAGAATTAACACGTCAAGATGTCCACAACCAATTTTGTATGGTATTACAAGACACCTGGATTTTTGAAGGTACCATTCGTGAAAATCTTATTTATTCAATGGATCATGTGTCAGACGATAAAATAATCGAAGCATGTAAGGCAGTCGGCATTCACCATTTTATCGCCACCATGCCAAAAGGATATGAGACAGTTCTAAATGACCAAGTCACACTTTCAGAAGGGCAAAAACAACAAATTACGATTGCCCGTGCAATGATAGCAGACAGACCTATGTTGATTCTCGATGAAGCAACCAGTTCAGTTGATACACGTACTGAGTTGAAAATACAAGAAGCTATGGATCAACTGATGGTTGGCCGTACTTCTTTTATTATCGCCCATCGTCTATCTACCATTAAAAATGCTGATTTGATTTTAGTCATGAAAGACGGCGATATCATCGAAAGCGGCACGCATGATGAATTACTTATTAAAGGTTCCTTCTATGCAGATTTGTATAATAGTCAGTTTGAAGCTGCATAAGCCGAATTCTTAATATCCTTGTCAATTTTCCTTCTTGATTGCTATACTTGCAATAAGAATAGTTGAAAGGAGATTTAAGATGGAAGATCTTTTTCACATAGAGCATAGTAAACTAACAGACAGTGAACAACAAATAGTCGATTTTTTCAATAAAAACCAGCAAGTTGTTCCCTTTTTATCTATTAGTGAAATTAGCCATGCAATCGGTATAAGTAATTCAACACTGACTCGCTTTTCTAAAAAGATTGGCTTTAAAAATTTCAAAGAGTTAAAGCTATCTTTCATTAGTAAGGGAGAAGTTACTCCTTCGACTAAGTTGCAAAGCGCCTTGTACCTAGAAAAAACAGAAGAATTTCCCAATGTGATGATTTATCGAGACATTCAGCAACTACTTGAAACGATTGAGCATTTGGACGTTCAATCCTTTCAAGCTGCTGCAAAAGCAATCATAGAAAAAAAGCGTATTTTTGTATTCAGTAAAGGAGCTTCAAAATCTCTTGGTCATTTGCTTTATTTTCGTCTGAAGCGATTTGGGATTCAGATTCAACATATTTCGTCTAGCGGATCTGAAATTTTTGAAACCTTGCACACTCTGAATGAGGATGATTTACTTGTTCTCTTCTTCTTCGGTAAAGCCCCGAGAGAAACAAATATCATATTCGACTTTGCGCAAAAAGAAAAGATTGATGCTATTTGTTTTTCGGACCAGTTATATAAGTCCCCTGCTCAAACAGGAACTTATAATTTCTATGTATCTCGCGGCTTACCCACTGAATATCACTCTTTAACCAGTGCGATTTCCTTTATTGATTCTTTAATTGTCGAAGTAAGCAGAATTGCGCCAAAAGAATATCACGAACAGCTACAAAAAATGCATTATTTGAAAGAAACTTACAAAAAAGATATTCCCCGTTGACAACGGGGAATATCTTTTTTTATAGACTAGGGGATTATAAATTCAGCCATCAATGTCTAGCTCCCAAGTCCTGACCTAATGAAAAAAAGATAAATTTGCCCCATTGCGCGCTTCGCTGCTCGCTAACGCATATCATTCGACTAACCCGCTGAAGCGTGAAGTCTCCTGACAATTCAGGGTCAAATTTCCTATTTTTTCATAGGCCAAGGCGGACTTGTCCGCTTTTCTTATTCAATTATCAATTGCACATCATAACTGCCGCCATGACTTTGTAGTTGTTTCAACGCTTTTTTCAACAAATTGGCGCCTTCTATCTTTTCTTTAATAGCTGGATCCACATATAATTGATAATTCCCTGCAAACAATTCTTGTCGAAATTCTTCAATTGTCGAAAATTCCTTTTCAAAATTATTGTATACAGATCCAAATTGCAGATATTGGTGGGTATCGCTCCCAGCCATTACTGGTTTTTGATATTGCTCAGCAATTTTTAAAATTCGATCAACATTTTCAGTTCCCATCAATCCGGTATCCTTACCATTTAAATCGAAGAAATCATAATATTGAATCAATTCATCTGATAATTCTAGGTTATGAACTCCTTTGCGATAGACATGGGCTGCTCCAAAAAGAACATCATATTTTTTGATTAGTGGAAATAATTCTTTTGCCGGTAAAAATTCGTCTACGGGACTAATTGAAAGAATTTCATTTCGCAATGCTGTAATCGTATTATAGTTGCCGATAACTAAATTATGTCCACCTTCCAGCATATCAATTTCTAAGCCAGGAAATACCCGAACTCCTTCCACCAAATATGTGTCTCCATCTTTTGGATATTGCTCATCGATGAATTGATAAATTTTTTCAAATTCCTGTGTATTAAAGTGCTCGGTTAAACAAAGTGCGTCAATTCCACGTTTTTTTGCTTCTTGGTAAATACTTCTTGTATATTGCTCTGAAAACGGTAAATATTTTGCTAGTTTCCCATGGGTATGTGTGTCGATTAACAATTAAACTACTCCTTTTTATTTAAAAATATATGTTAGAAATTGCAATAACCGCTATAAAGTAGCTAAATGAAACGAGTAAAAATGCGCCATCTAGTTTTTGAAACGATAAATTATTCAACTTCATTTTTCGAACCTTTTCATTTTCCAAAGCTTGATGAAATCCTTTGATTTCCAATGCTTCTACTGTTGTTCTACTTCTCTTAGCCATGTTCAACATTAATGGATAAAAAGCCTTCATCATTATTTTTATTTGGTAGACAATATTTTGCCATTTTCCTTTTATTCCATCCATGCTCGGCCTGATTCCTCTGATTTTATAAGAAAGTAAAATGGATTGATACTCTTCCATCAGAATCGGTAATATACGATATGCAAAAGAAATACTGAAAGAGAATTTTTCAGGTAAGCCAATTGCCATTAATCCATTTGCTAGTTTATCTGGATCCATGCCTGCAAATGCACAAATCGCTGCTAAAGATACAACTGCAATTTTAATAGTAAGTTTTAGTAATGGGTATAGACTCGACAGATCTCCACCAAATAACATTGTAAAGATTAGTAGAAGACCCGTTTGTGAGAATATCCCTATACAAAATACGAATAGAATAAGCGGTACAGTATTCGCCAATTTGGTGATGATTGCTACAAAAACAAATAACGCTGTTAGAATAACGACATCTGAAATAAACCAAGGAATCAGTCCAAATACGACATACCAGATAAATAACGTTCTAGGATCAAGACGTGCAATAATTGTGTCACTATTGCCATAAGCATTTTTTAGAACTTGATCCTTGATTGTTGCCACACTTATTTTTTCCAAAAATTTACTATTTTCCAATATTCATTCCCTCCATTTCCAGATTCTGAATGAATTCCCCTACACTATAACTGATTTCTTGATTTAAACATTTACTTAACTCTACAATATCAGGAACTTCAACTCCCGCTTGAGTTAATAACTCTTGATTACGGAAAATTTCTTCTCTCGTCCCGTCTCCGATTATCCTTCCATGATGCATAACAATCACGCGACTTGCCCATTCTGATACTAATTGCATATCATGGGTAGCAATCACAACTGTTTTGATCGAACTCGATAATTCTTGCAAGGTAGAGGTTATTCGTTTGCGTGTTGCCATATCAAGGCTCGCAGTTGGCTCGTCTAATAGTAGACAGATAGGCGAAAGAGATATGCCGATTGCTAGTGATGCTCGCCTCATTTGACCACCGCTTAACAAACGACCGTCTCGTTCGCGTATTTCCAACAAATCAAACTGCTCTAATAATTGTTCTGTTTTTTCACGATAGTTTTTCATCCCACGAGCTTTCAAAGAGAAAGCAATATCTTTTTCGATTGAATCTTCAATAAACATATTTTCTGCATTTTGATAAACGTAGCCGATTTTATCAGATATCTGTTCTGTTTTCATTTTAACTGTATCTTGGTTTTCTAATAGAATCTGGCCTTTTTTCGGCTTTAGCAGTCCAACTAATAATTTCATCAAGCTGGATTTACCTGCACCGTTATTCCCTATGATTGCAATCCGTTCTCCTTCGTGAATTGTCAGATTTAAATGATCAAGAACAACAAGTGGCTCTTGATCGATCCTAGAATATTCAAGAACAAGGTTTTCCATTTTAATCAAAACTTCTTGTTGTTTCGACTGCTGAAATTGTTGATATTCAACGACTGAGGGGATTGATTGAGTCGCAATGGTATTTTGCATAAAAGGGATTGCTTCTTTCATATTAATTGGCAGACGTTTCTGCTTACTATATCCTCGTTTGGTTAATTCATGTCCTAGTAAGGTAACTTGTGGAGGAAAGACACCTCCTTCTGTTAATTCTTCTACTTTTTGCAATGCTTCTTCAACCGGTAAAAACCAATTAATTTTTTGTTCTTTCATAAAAAGAACATGATTGCAGTATTTACCGATATATTCTGCATTGTGTTCTATCACGATAATTGTTTTATTTAACTCACGATTTAAATATGCTAGATTTTCATAGATTCTTTTTGCATGATAGGGATCCAACTGAGCAATCGGTTCATCCAACACAATAATATCCGGTGACATCACTAAGATTCCTGCCAAAGCAAGTAAATGTTTTTGGCCGCCAGATAACTGCCAAACATATTCATTCGCTAAATGCGCTAAATCGAATGTCGCTAAAACGTCCATGGTGATTTCGATGTAGTTTTCTTCCCCTTCGTTTAATAATCCATAGGACGCATCATCCAATACTCTTGGACGAAGGATTTGGTTCTCAAAATCTTGATAAACATAGCCAATCGTATGGGCTAATTTAGCAGGGCTTTGATCACGTATTTTCTTATCTTTAATAATGATATCTCCTGATAAGTCACCATCAATAAATTGTGGGATAATCCCATTTAATAGCTTACAAAAAGTTGATTTTCCCGCACCATTATCTCCGACTACAGCTACAAATGCTCCAGCAGGGATCGATACAGAAAGATTATCGAGAATATTTTTTTCTGTATCGGCATAGCTAAAACTAACATTTTTTAATTGAATCATTTTAGTTTAATTCCTTTTCCCTATTTATATTCATTTTTGCTTTCAAATGGCTGAAAAGAAAGAGAATAAATACAATACCTATTACTGCCGCTACCGCGATAGCAGCAGGGCTTTCTGCCCAAGTCGCTTCAAATTCAATACCATTAAATCCAATTGTCGATAGCAATTCAGCCGCTATAGCAGCGAGCAAAAGAAGTAAACCGATAAGAGCGAATTTACCATTCAATACTTCGCCCATAGATGGCCGTAATTGTGGCGTTCTTTTTTTGATTCCTAAAAGCGGTTCGATCTTTCCATATAAACGTGGTACTAAATACATCGTTGGTAACATACAAAATAAAATTCCTGAAAATAAAATGTCATTGATTACTGCAAAACCTTCTACAAAAAGGACAGATTCTGGAAGACCTGCCACTGCTTCAAATTCCTCTACAGCGAAAACAACCTTTAGAACATCTACTACTCCACCTAATGTTTGGTGAATGGCGATTCCAGTGATAGAGGCAATCGCAACTTGCTTTTTATTTAGCGGATCTTTCACCATCATACCTGCCACATAAATCCCTAATGAAAATAAAATGAACTTCTCAATCTCTCCAATACCACCGAACTGACCCAGCATAATTTCACTAAAGATAACTTCTCCAGTTGCTGCACCTACTGCAGCTGATAATGGATCGAATAGAATTGCTAATGTTAACGGGATAAATGCTAAATACTCTACTGAAAACTCGATTACCCCAAGGTTGATTGATGGAATTAATTCTGAGAAAAGTGTTGCTAAACCATATAGAGACATTGAAAGAACAAATACCATCATTTTTTTAGATTGACTAAGTTGATATACTTCTTTTGTTTTTGCCACGATAATTCCCTCCTTTTTAATATCTTCATCATACGGAATGAATGTTAATACTTGATTTATTTCTTGTGAAAATGATGTAAATTTTTCTTTTTGTTTTTTATGAAAATAAATTTTCACACATCCCCTTTTATTGGATTTTTATATTCTTTTGTCAAAACACTTTACATTTCTGAAAATAAAGAGTATAGTAAGTCTTGTAGTAAATTTGTTAACAAAATTAATCGGTAGTTTTATTCATCATTTGTTTAAATTCCCTTTTTATTTTTACAACGAACTATATTGCAAATAAAAAGTGCGCAAAGCACATGGAGGAATTTATTTATGAATAAAGGTACAGTTAAATGGTTTAATGCAGACAAAGGTTTTGGTTTTATCGAGCGTGAAGGCGAAGAAGATTTATTCGCACACTTCTCAGCTATCCAAACTGACGGATTCAAAACATTAGAAGAAGGCGAAGTTGTTTCTTTCGATGTTGAAGAAGGTAACCGTGGTCTTCAAGCAGTAAACATTACTAAAGGCTAATCTTAAATTAAAAATAACCTCCCAAAGTTAGATGAAAATCTAATTTTGGGAGGTTTTTCTTTATTCTTCATAAATAAAAACTTCTTCAATCGTTAAATCAAAATATTTTGCAATTTTAAAAGCTAAAACAATTGATGGATTATATCTACCATTCTCTAAAGA
Organism: Jeotgalibaca ciconiae; assembly: GCF_003955755.1. Lineage (NCBI taxonomy): Bacteria > Bacillati > Bacillota > Bacilli > Lactobacillales > Carnobacteriaceae > Jeotgalibaca > Jeotgalibaca ciconiae. The sequence goes on from NZ_CP034465.1 coordinate 200,155, forward strand.
ACTGATGGTCTGTCTTGAAACTCCTATAAAAATGGAACATATCCCCGTCAAAATGATTTCAAAAGATATTTTGTCAAAACCCTATCTACTTTCCCTTACATAATTCTATTCGATAAGTAAAATACTTGACAAGTTTCCTTTACGTCATGCTTTTTGATACAATAGAAAAAAAGAAGGAGTGATTCTTCATGATTAGTGAAAAAGATTTAGAATTTTTACAACGTTGTATCCATCTTGCTCGAGTTGCGTTGGAAGAAGGTGACGAGCCATTTGGTTCTGTTCTCGTTTCTGAAACTGGTGAGATATTATTTGAAGATTATAATCATGTTTCCGGCGGGGATCATACCCAGCACCCTGAATTTGCTATTGCGCGATGGGCCGCAAATCATTTATCGATTGAAGAACGAGAAAAAGCAACTGTTTATACGTCGGGTGAACATTGTCCAATGTGTGCTGCTGCTCACGGTTGGGTTAGGCTGGGACGCATAGTGTATGCTAGTTCTTCTGAACAGCTAGTACAGTGGACTAAAGAAATGGGCCTAGAACCATCTCGTGTTAAAAATCTTCCTATACAACATGTAATCCGAGATACGATAGTCGATGGCCCTGTTCCCGAACTGGCAGAGCAAGTACGGCTTCTTCACTACTTAAAGAACCATACGTAGTTGAAATCCATAAAAATTCTCCTAAAAGAGTTTGTGACTTTTATTTTTTATCTCTTTTTCCTTCTATATTATACTAAAAACTGAACAAAGGATTATGCTTCTTGTAAGCAGAAAAAAGCAAAAGGTTTGGAGATAAAATCCACCCTCTTGCTTTTTGGCATTCTACTTTTTTGCTTGTTCATTGGCTAATTGCCGTACTTGTCTCAAGATAAAATCTTTGTCCTCTACAACCATTTTATCGACCTTTTCTTGAATATTCTATTGACACTAAGAAGAACCACCTTTTTATTAATCACACTTCTCATTATTCTACATCAAATTGTACGGTTCCTCTTTCAGAATGAAAGGATGTTTTCACAAAATAATTAACTTCTAGATATTCATTCTTCTTTACTATATTCAATACAATTTTTTTTACTGTTTGATTTACATCTATATACCCAAAAATTATTTTCTCAGAATCATTTATTTCTAGTATTAATTCTGATTCACCACCATTAGGAAGCTGTTTTATTCTTTGTTGATCATCTTTTACCTGAGCATTCTCATAAAGGTTTATTTCATTATCTAAAAAACTTTGTTTAATAGAAATATTACTTTCATAAATATCGTCACTCTTTATAACAATGATAGCTTCTCTATATTGAAAAAAGAAAAGATACCCCATCACTGCTAAGACCGCAATTAGCATTATCATACTTATTTTCTTTAACATCCCTGACTCACTCTTCTTTCAATGGATTTTAAAATTATTGCGTTAATTATTCGAGTTTTTTTACTTAGTTTTATTATAACTATAAAAATCACATAAAGTGAGCGGTTAATAAGCCATCGTCCAAAAAATAAAATCTCCCAAAATTGGCGCATATAGTTCCAATTTTGAGAGTTATCAATTTAATCAATGTTAGTATTAAACTAAATCATAGCTTTTTGCAGCTCTTTAATCAGTAACATCCTCATTTTGTGCTTGAATATTTTGTGCATGTTCTTTCTTAATTGTTTCCAAAAGTTCTTTGTCTACAATCAAATCATATGCGGTTCTTGCTAATACTTTTGCACCGAGTACGATTGAATCAAGCCCTTTCTCGCTTCTTGCAGCTTCTTTGAATTCGATACTGTGACCCGCAATGTAGCTATCTGAAATGCTGATATGCGGTTGAATAGTCGGTATAACTTGGCTCACATTTCCAACGTCCGTTGAACCGCCACCTTTTGCAGGTATTTCTTGTGTAATTTTTTCCCCATATTCAACAAGATGTTTTTCATAAATCGCATCAAAACTTGGTGTCATAATTGTGTTATCAACGCTGTTTTGGAAAAGACCAAATTTATAAGTTGCGCCCGTTGAAAGTGCAGCCGCTTTGACAATATTCTCAAATTTTTGATAAACATCATTCAGGGTTGTACGTGTTGCAGCTCTTAAATAGAAACGAGCGCTTGCATGCTCAGGAACCACATTTGCTACATCGCCTCCGTGTGTAATCACACCGTGGATACGAACGTCGTCTGTTAAGTGCTGGCGCAAAGCATTCACTGCATTATATACAAAAATCACTGAATCCAAAGCATTGATTCCTTTTTCAGGAGCTCCAGATGCATGTGAGGCTCTGCCAAAAAATTCAACATCAACAGGGTCATTGGCAAGTGATGGTCCTGTTAGTCCGTGCCCATAACCAGGATGAACACATAAGGCTGCATCCACATCATCCAAAAAGCCCTCTCTTACAAAACTTCCTTTCGCACTACCATTTTCTCCGCCCTCTTCACCAGGCGTTCCGTATACCCGAACTTCCCCGCCAATCTCGTCAATCACACTCTTTAGTGCTACGGCTGCTAACGAGGATGTTGTTCCAAAAATATTATGTCCGCATGCATGGCCGATACCAGGTAACGCATCATATTCTGCTAAAAACGTAATGGTTGGCCCTGGTTTCTCACTTTTATAACGAGCATCGAAACCAGTACGGTGGCCCGCCACATCTAGTTTAACTTCAAAACCTTCTTCATGCAGTTTATTCGCAAGCGTTTCACTAGCAAAAAATTCATAGTTACTAACTTCAGGTTTATCATGAATCGCCAATGCAATTCCTTTATAATCTTCCGAACGTTTTTCTATATTATTTTCAATGATTTCACGATGACTCATATTTTTCTCCCCTTTTCTTTATAAAACAAAAAAATCCGCCCCTCTGCCATACATACTTGTACGACAAAGGGACGAATTGATTCCGTGTTACCACCCTAATTCATGTTATCTTCAAAGATAACATCTCAACGGTTCCTATTGAAACCTGGCAATCTAACGGTTGCGACCGTTCAAAAGGCGTGAACCTCTTTGAAAGCTCAGAGCTCATCTTCACTTATTCACTCAGTCCCCTTTCTCAGCTAACCGGGTTCTCTTACCTGATTTTATAAGTTACTCTTCTCTTCATAGCGTTAATGAAATTTAAATTAGTTATTGATGAGATTATAGATATAATAAAACATTTTGTCAACTAGTACCTTTTTGAAATTATTCAGTATGCTTAACCATGTTCATGAATTCTTTCCAAACTTTATATCACAAGATACATTATCTGTTTGGAGGTTACTACCCCATGGCTACTCAGCTTTTATTTTAGTCGTTTGTATAAATCGAGGTCAGGTCACTTGCAATCGTTGGATAAGCTAAAATCAATTTCGCCAGCTCACCTGCTGGTGTTTTTTGATCAATCAAAATACTAAAGAAATTAATTAAATCATCAGCTCTTTTATTGATACAACTTGCTCCGACTAATAGTCCTGTTTTACGTTCTTTTATAATTTTTATTTTGGAAACGGGCTCGTTAACTCGATGGTAACTAAACCAAGAGGTCGCATCAATCGAGGATACTTCATAATCATCTTCTTGTTTACCCGCTTGAGCTGCTGTTATTCCAGTTTGCGCTAATCTAGGACTGGAAAAAATAGTAGTAGGAATACTCGGATAAGTAATTTTTTCTGCTGTTTCTCCTGTCAGGTAATGGACCAAATAATTTCCTTCAAAAGTAGAAACAGGAGTCAGTTTAGGCTGCGTTTTCGACAACACATCTCCACATGCAAAGACAGCAGCATTGCTCGTTTGTAAATACTCATTAACTTTTATTCCCTTTTTATCAAATGTTACATTTGCATTTTCTAATTTCAGTTCATCTATATTGGGAATCCGACCAGTCGAACAAAACACCAAGTCACTAGTCAAACGAAAATCTTTTCCATCTGTCAAAACGAAAGAATCTGCTTTTTTCTCAATCTTTTTAACATCTACATTAAAATGGAATATCACTCCTTTTGTTTCTAATTGATGCACAATTTCTTTTACATATTCTTGGTCAAATGCTTTCAGCGGACGGTCATTGTGTTGAATCAAATGCACTTTAGCTCCTGCAGCATTGGCGATAGCGGCCAACTCGAAGGCAATGTATCCCCCGCCTACAAAAGAAATCGTCTCAGGCATTTCAGTTAAGGATAAAAAATTATTACTGGTTAAGAAGTGTTCTTTTCCTTCAATCGGTAGAATAGAAGGTTTAGCGCCTGTAGCAATAACAAAACGCTCTGCTGTCAGGGTGTCATCATTTACCTGAAGTATTTTTTCATTAGTGAATTGGGCATTGCCAGTAAAGGTTTCTACGCCGACAGACTGTAAACTTTCTTTACTTGTTTTGGGAACTGGTTGAGTAAATGTTTCTTTAAATGCCATTAGTTCGGGCCAATTGACTTGAGGAGTAATAGAAAAACCTTTTCCTGCTAATTGGGTTACGGCATCTTTAGCCTCTACAGCTGATACCAATACTTTCTTAGGATCACAACCACGATTGGGACAAGTGCCACCCCATAAGTCATTTTCTACGATAGCAACTTCTTTTCCAGCTGCTGCTAATCCATTTGCTATCGCTGTTCCGCCAACACCGCTTCCGATAATAACCACGTCAAATTTCTTACTCATTTGTAAGCCCTCCCTTTTGCTTACGTTTTACCACAGCCTACCTTAATGTACCAACAAATGGACTTATTTCTCACCAGTTAAAAATACCATCAACAACCCGCTTTTTCTTTTTTTAGTAACCATGGTCCTTCTTTACTCTGTGCTTTTGAAATTAGCAGCTTCTCTTTCTTGTAATTTCTTCTCCCGAATTGTTAAAAAGTCATTTATGAACAATTTTAACATCGCTGCGATAGGAACGGAAAGAAACATCCCGATAATTCCAAAATACGCGCCGCCAATCGTAATGGATAAAATAATCAACATCGGATTTAACTTCAAAGCATCCCCCATAATACGTGGGCCAATAAAATTTCCATCAATTTGTTGTAGAATTAGAAGAGATAAGGCAGTTAGTAAAGCTAGCTGAATACCACCAGTAAAGAAAGTCACTACTGCTGTTAAAATCGATGCAAACATCGACCCAAAATAAGGAATCATGTTGCTAATACCAAGGATTATCCCCAGAGTAAGCGCATATTGCACACCTAAAACATACAATATTATTGTTGCTAATATTCCTAATACACATGCATCTAAGAACTGAGCAGCTATAAACCGGTAAAAGATATCATTCGACTTATACATATAAGATTTGATGGCGTCTAAGCGAACAGTGGGAATAAATGCTTTTGCAACTCGATTAAAAAATATTAGAATGCTCTCCTTAAAAATCAGTGAATACAAACAAATAATGATACTAATAAAGGCATTAATAATCCCTGAAGTCATCGAAATAATATAATTAACGATTGATATAGCTTGCATTCCCAGTTGAGAAAGAGCCCCTTTAACAGAAAATGTTTCCGAAATCGTCTTCATCAGTTCTTCTGACGAAATAAAACTTAAGAGCCAATTATTAGATTTTTCCAAATCCTTAATCAATTCTGTTCCAAAAGTCACAATGGTTCTAGAATAATTCCCAAGTTGATTCGTTAAATCGATAACATTCGAAACGATGATGGGTATTCCATAACTAACGACCAGAGAAACAACTACTGCTACCATTAAAAAAACAGCCAGAACAGCAAATCTGCGTGCTCTTTTTACAAAGAAAGACTTATTTGTCCTTTTTATTAATCGTTCGACTTGATCAACCGGTCGACTTAAGAAATAAGCAGCAATTCCTCCCACAATAAATGGTGAAATAACCGCAAAAAAATTACTAAAATGATCAAAAATTGGTTGAAGATTTGTTATCAACTTATAAATGATGAGTATAATAATAGCAAACAGAATACCCTCCTTCCACAGCATCCTCACTGATTCTTTTTTTAGATGCAAAATGAATCCCGCCTCTCTCGATTATAAATAAATATGTTCTCTACTAGTCTACCATTCTCGTGCAATTAGAAGAACCAAAAGCTTAATAAGTTTTTTTAAAATCACGTTATAGCCAAAAACTATAAGCTATCCAATTTTTTATGTATTATCTATTTATTTTTGTTCTTGTTAGAATAGTGTCATTACTTAATATCGGAGGCTGTATATATGACAACATCGAGATTTCAATTAGTAGGTTCTTTACTACGTCCAAGTGATTTATTAGAATACAAAAATAAAATCGAGCATCGTGATGACATTCAATATCCTTTCTATGATTCTTTTCCAGGATACAGAGAAGTAGAAACTTCTGCCATCCAAAAAATTGTCGCTGACCAAGCAGCACATGGCATTGATGTGTTAACGGATGGCGAACATGGGCGTTCTATGTGGCACCTTGATTTCTTATGGGGATTAGGTGGTATCGAACGTTATATTGCAGGTAATGGCTACTCATTTGAAGACTTGGATGGCGGTCATTTTGAAACACGTAAAGATATTGGTATTCGTATTACTGCACCCTTATCTGGTAAAAACCACCACTACATTACCTTATTCAAAGATCTGAACGAGCTAGCTGGAGAAAAACAAACAAAAATTACGGTTTGGGGAGCAGCTCATGCTTTTACGGAATTAACGGTATTTAACGAATCTTTTGGCGAAAAACAAGTCTACAAAACAAAAGAAGATCTTCGTGCTGGCTTAATAAATGCTTATAAGGAATTCCTAGATGAATATAAAGCTGCTGGTGGAAAAATCGTTCAATTCGATGACTGTTTATGGGAATTGTTTGCTGAAGACAATGATAAGAGCTTCTTTACCAAAGGAAACGATGTGTTAGAAAATCTAGCTGACGAATTTATCTCGATTAATAACGAAGTTGCTGACTACGGTCATGAATTAGGGCTAAAAGTATGGACACATAATTGTCGTGGAAACTATCAAAGCCGTCATGCATCCAATGGTACTTATAAGGCTATTGCCGAAAAATTCTTAGGAGAACAACACTATGACCGTTTCTTTTTAGAATGGGATGATGAGCGTGCTGGCGATATCTCAGCTTTAGAAGTTTTAAAAGACAGACCAAATGTAGAGGTCGTTCTTGGTTTACTGTCAAGTAAAACCTTCACCCTAGACGACGAAAAACGTGTCGTTGAATTACTCGATAAAGCAAGCCAAATCCTACCAAAGGAACAATTATTCCTATCTCATCAATGTGGCTTTGCTTCATGTGACTGCGGAAATGAATTATCCGAAGAACAACAATGGGCTAAAATTGACCAAGGAAAGAAGATTGCTGCAGCTTATTGGGGTTAAAAAGATTGTTTCATTAGTAAAAAAGCAAAAGACCAAGAACCCTGATTTAATAGGATTCTTGGTCTTTTTTATAGACTAGGGGATTATAAGTTCAGCCATCAATGTCTAGCTCCCAAGTCCTGACCTAGTGAAAAAAAGATAAATTTGCCCCATTGCGCGCTTCGCTGCTCGCTAACGCATATCATTCGACTAACCCGCTGAAGCGTGAAGTCTCCTGACAATTCAGGGTCAAATTTCCTATTTTTTCATAGGCCAAGGCGGACTTGTCCGCTTTTCTTATTCCCACTCTGTTTTAAGGGTATGGCATATAAGCGAAAATGCTGTAATATCAAGGATTTTGGAAACGTATAAAATCGAATAAATTATATTTAAAAAAATAAAAAGTGCAATAAAAGTGCAGTATTTGCACCTAAGCAGACCTGATTAAATTCGAAATGGAATTCTAAACTCAATATTCATTTAAATGATAGACGTTCATAATGAGCGTCTATTTTTTATGCTTTGAAAGGTTGTGATACTAACAAATTTTTAAATGAATAAAGTAAGTCAAAAATATTTTATGTGAGAAAGGAACGATACACTTATGGAATTAAAATATGTCATTCCCAATATGGAAAAAACATTTGGTCAATTAGAATATGCTGGTGAAGGGAATATTGAACAACGTCGAGTCAATGGCAGACCAACTATTCTCTCTCGTAGCTACAATTTATACTCAACGATTCAACGAGCAGATGATATTGTTGTCATTCTTCCCTCCGAAGCTGGCGAGAAACATTTTGAATCCGACGAAAAAGTCAGACTCATCAACCCACGTATTACCGCAGAAGGTTATAAAATTGGCAATAGAGGATTTACCAATTACATTATGCACGCAGACGATATGGTGAAAGCTTAAGAAAGGAAAGGTGAAAAAATATGAGATTAGCAGAAGGTATTGTGATTGAAAAAGACCAGACATTTGGCACATTGAAATTTTCCGCTTTACGTCGTGAGGTTCGTATTCAAAATGAAGATGGTTCGGTTTCCGAAGAAATTAAAGAACGTACCTATGACTTAAAATCAAAAGGACAAGGACGCATGATACAAGTCAGTATCCCCGCTTCTGTTCCTTTGAAAGAATTTGACTACAACGCAGAAGTGGAATTAATCAATCCTGTGGCAGATACCGTAGCGACGGCTACTTTTCGAGGGGCAGACGTTGATTGGTACGTGAAAGCAGACGATCTTGTATTAAAAGGACAGACAAAACCTCATCAGAAATATAAAAAAGAAGCGTCCGAAAGTGAAAAATAGGTGTTGCTTATGACAAACACACCATTGATTTTGAAAGAAATTCCGAAAGATGAAGCCATTTCTTTTATTCGGCAATACCATTATTCAAAGATACTCCCTAGATTGTGTAAATACTTTCTAGGGATTTTTTCAGAAGAAAAATTATTAGGCGTTGTGGAATTAGGCTGGGGTACGCAACCCCTACAAACCATACGCAAACTCTTTCCCGACAGTTCCCTTCAAACCACAGATTATTTAGAAATTGGAAAGATGTGTTTTCTTCCAGAAATGAATCAAACCAATTATTTTGGCAGTCAAGCTCTTTCAGCTCTAATTAAGTGGTTGAAAGAACATACGGACTGTCATTTTTTATATACATTGGCAGATGGAATTGAGGGAAAATGTGGCTATGTCTATCAAGCGTCCAACTTCTTTTACTGCGGGTATTTCAAGACAAGTGTCTATCGTGATAAACAGTCATGGGAAAAGATACACCCTCGAAGTGCTCGCCTTTTATTAGAGGAAAATGCTCGTTTTGAACAGGTAGAGAAAAAGCATTGGCTTTCCCAGGCATTTTGCGAATACAAAGGGATTGAGAAAATCAATGGACGCATGTTTCGCTATCTCTATCCGTTGACAAAAGAAGCGAAAAAACTGTTAGGACACACGCTCTATCGACGTCATTATTATCCGAAAGAAAAAGATTTACGCTTTGAAAAGCGAATCGCTTATCGGAAATATGAAGCCATTTCTCAACCAACTTTTGATAAACAGGCTCGTATCTACAATACACAATTATTTTGATAGATGGAAAGGAGGATTTTTATGCCATTGCTTCATGACAGAGGAAAGCGAATCAAAGCCAACGATAAGAACTTGGTCTATCATTTTGTGCTGATTTCATTGCTGATAGTTTTTCTAGTCGTTCTACTCCCTTTTCATTGGAGAACGTTACAATCGGTGAATTGGCAAACAGTTCAGTTAGATACATTTTTCTATCAACTGCATACGCCATACTTTTGGAGCAGTATTCTCACTGCTTTTTTTGTATGCGGACTCATCAGCTGGCTCTATTATCACTATCGCATAGATTCTATAAAACAGTTAGAGCACCGTCAAAAGTTAGCTCGTATGATTTTAGAAAACCATTGGTATGAAGCCGAAGAAACTCAATCAGAGGGATTCTTTAAAGACTTATCCAGCAAGAAAACCAAACAACGAATCCGCCATTTTCCTAAAATGTATTACCGAATGAAAGATGGACTGATCCATATTCATGTAGAAATCACTTTAGGGAAATATCAAGATCAGCTCTTGCACTTAGAAAACAAACTAGAAACAGGCTTGTATTGTGAATTAGTGGAAAAAACGTTGAAAGATTCTTATGTAGAGTATGTTCTACTTTATGACACCATTGGCAATCGAATTGGCATTGAAGATGTGGTAGCTCAAGATGGACGTGTCAAATTGATGGAATCGGTCTATTGGGAGTTTGATTCTCTCCCTCACATGTTAATTGCTGGGGGCACGGGTAGTGGAAAATCCTATTTTATTCTCACATTGATTGAATCTCTCCTGCATACAAATGCGAAGCTTTATATTCTCGACCCTAAAAATGCTGATTTGGCAGACTTAGGAGCGGTCATAGATAATGTCTATTACCGTAAAGACGATATGCTGGCATGTATTAGTCAATTTTACGACGATATGATTGCCCGTAGTGAAACCATGAAGCAACACCCGAACTACAAAACAGGAGAAAATTATGCGTATCTTGGTCTACCTGCGAACTTCCTGATTTTTGATGAATATGTGGCGATGATGGATATGTTAGGTCGTGATAGTGCACAAGTTATGAATAAACTCAAACAAATTGTTATGCTCGGACGACAAGCAGGCTTCTTTTTAATTCTTGCCTGTCAGCGTCCAGACGCAAAATATTTTAGCGATGGGATTCGAGATAACTTTAACTTCCGTGTGGCTTTGGGTCGTATGTCTGAAATGGGCTTCGGTATGATGTTTGGAAGCGATACACAAAAACAATTTTTCTTAAAACCCATCAAGGGAAGAGGTTATGTGGATACAGGAAAAAGTGTGATTAGTGAGTTTTATACACCCCTTGTACCAAAAAGGTATGATTTCTTAGGAGAAATAGGAAAAGTCATTCAAAAAAAGCAATCTGAGCCTGTACCGCACGAAGTGAAAGGTACAGGTTCAGACTTGCTTTGATTGGTGTGGCGTTAGCCACGCCAATCCTTTAGCCCCCTCTACCTAACAGGGGGGCACAAATACAACTGAAAACAGGCAATTCTCATCAACCAATGTTGATGGTACAAGGAATTGCGGAAAATAGGAAAGATGTAAACTCAAGGGTCATAGTTTACATCTTTTTTAGATTGGAGGTTTGCGAATGGAAAACGAAAAAATTTGGATTAAGGAATTGAAAGAAAAGCGACTGGCTTATGGCGTTTCTCAAAATAAACTGGCGGTTGCTTCTCATATTACCAGACCTTACCTATCGGATATTGAAACAGGCAAGGCAGTCCCTACTCAACAGGTGAAAGAAGATTTACTGAACGCTTTGGAACGCTTCAATCCCGATAACCCATTGGAGATGTTATTCGACTATGTACGGATTCGATTCCCTACCAATGATGTGGCTCAAATTATCGGTGAGGTTTTACGCTTGAATATGGATTATATGCTACACGAAGACTTTGGCTATTATTCTTATCCCGAACACTATCGTTTCGGTGATATTGTTGTCCTAGTCTCTCATGATGTAAGTAAAGGGGTTTTATTAGAACTGAAAGGAAAAGGCTGTCGGCAATTTGAAAACTTTCTATTGGCTCAACATCGGAGCTGGTATGGTTTCTTTCAAGATTGCATGGAACATAAAGGTATTTTCAAACGCTTGGATTTAGCCATCAACGATAAAACAGGGATTTTGAATATTCCAGAATTGGCAAAGAAATGTAAACAGGAAGAATGTATTTCCGTCTTTCGGAGCTTTAAAAATTATCGCAGTGGTGAATTGGTTCACCGTGATGAAAAACCAGACATGGGAAACACCCTTTATATTGGCTCATTAAAAAGCGAAGTCTATTTCTGTATATATGAGAAAGATTATGAGCAATACGTGAAAAATGATATTGCCTTAGAAGACGCAGAAGTAAAGAATCGCTTTGAAATTCGTTTGAAAAACGACCGAGCCACTCAAGCCATGAAAGATTTGTTGGAACATCAAAATGCAGAAAAAACAGCGTTTGAGATTATCAATCGTTATATTCGCTTTGCCGATAAGGACGAAACCAAGCGACGGAGTGATTGGCAAACCAATGAACGCTGGGAATGGTTTATCGGCAAAAATCGTGGAGCATTACGCCTAACCATACAGCCAGAACCTTATTCTTTTGAACGAACATTGAACTGGTTACATCATCAAGTCGCCCCTACATTAAAAGTCGCAAGCATTTTAGATATTCTCAACGGTACAACCATTATTTCCACCATGATTCATGAAGCCAAACTGACAGAAAAACATGAGAAATTAATTGAACAACAACATCTAGGCATGGAGGATTTGATTACATGAGCCTCTTAACAGAAGAATTAAAGAAGTTAGGGTTTCAAGCGTATATACAAAATACAGGGAAATATACGTCTCTCATTATTGAGGGAAAACGGCAAGCTGGTGATACCATCTATACCTATGATTTTTACAAAGTGAGATTTTATAAGAATTATACCAGTCGAATAACTGTTTATGGAGAGCATTTAACTCCTTTTCAATTATTAAAGCGTGTAAAAAGCTATATCTACTATCGAGAAAAATATCTTAAGGAAAGGAGGACAATCACATGAATTTTGGGCAGAATTTGTACAACTGGTTCTTGGATAATGCACAGTCATTGGTATTGTTAGCGATTGTCGTCATTGGACTGTTTTTAGGTTTTAAACGAGAATTTTCAAAACTTATTGGCTTTTTGATTATTGCTTTAATCGCCGTCGGACTTGTGTTCAATGCAGCTGGCGTGAAAGATGTGTTATTAAACTTATTTAACCGAATCATTGGTGCTTAACAGATATTTTTCATGATAAAATAGGAAGTATATATTTTGTTATGAAAGGATCCATGAATATGTTTACAAATGATCAATTTAAATCTCTTTTAATTAAAACATTAGAAAGAAAGAGCTCTTCAAATTATTATGAAGGAGGTAACGAGATTGTTTCTAAAATGAAAATATCAGAGGTAACTTTAGATGAGACTAACGAGTTTACTTATTATAAAGGATACAAAAGGGATTGGAATACGCTTTGCACCTATCTTAAAATAAGAGCTCCTTTTGATGATTTAGACTTTTTTGAAAGTCATAAAGATTTGCTTACCCAGACAGCAAGCTCCATATATGATAAACAAGGTGATAATGTATTAGTGGATACTATTTTAGTACCACTTCCAGAGAATTACGAAGTAATTAACTTTAGTCAGTTGAAAATTAGTGATGTGGTTTCACAAGCTATTGAAGACGCTGAGTCTTTCATGAGTAATGGTGAATATCAACGTGCCTTTGACAGAGTTCACACTGCTTTTCATGGATATTTAATTGAAATACTAAAAAAATATGAAATTACAGTCCCTAGAGACGAAAATCTATCTAAATTATATAGTAGGATACAACAATTAATTGAAAAAGAAATTCAACCTACTGAACTTGCTGATATAGTGAAGACAACGATAAGGTCATCAAATGGAATGATTAGCTCTCTTAATGAAGCAAGAAATAGGCATTCACTTGCACATCCTAATACAAATATTATTGGAAAGAGAGAAGCAAAACTAATAATAGGTATTTCAAGTACAGTTACAGATTATATTAGCGGATACCTTGATAAGTAGCGTCATTAACTGATTGCTACTTTTTTTTTGACTATATTTTATAAAAAGGATGTGATAAGAATTGGAATTGAAAGTCTATGTGGCAAATTTGGGACGGTATAATGAAGGTGAATTAGTTGGATCATGGTTTACTCCACCAATTGATGAGGAAGAAATGGCAGAAAGAATCGGTTTAAATGAGAACTACGAAGAATACGCCATACATGATTTTGAGCTTCCTTTTGATGTGGACGAATACACGCCGATTAGTGAAATCAACCGTCTATGTGAAGCCATTCAAGAAATAGAAGGTACACCTATTTATAATGAACTCAAAGAAATTCAAGGCATGTGGTTTAGTAGCTTGGAAGAATTACTGGAAAACAAAGAGAATATTCATTGTTATAGTGAATGTGATTCTATGGAAGATGTCGCCCGTTATTATGTGGAAGAAACAGGACAACTTGGTGAAGTACCTTATAATTTACAAAATTATATTGATTATCAAGCTTTGGGACGTGATATGGAAATAGAGGGAAATTATCTTATCACCTCTCATGGAGTATTTGAGTATTCTAATTAACATGGATTACTCTAAACTAGCAATACTGCTATAATAATTTTATACATTCTGAATTAAGGAGGATTGTTCAATTGGTAATAATAGATGTTTATGGGAAAATAACAAAAATAAAATTGTCAGATAAATTGAAACTATATATATCTAATGTTTCTGATGACTGGAAGGAAAGCATTATAGAAGACATGTTACAAGAAATTCGACAACAAAAAGTTGACATGGCAGATAATTTGAAAAGGTATGGTAAAACATTTCAAACAGAATATTCTATATCTTATTTGAAAGAAATCGTTCACGCCAATGTTGAAGACTATACAAAATATAATTTAAATTCTATTGAATCATGTCTTCAATGCCTTGTTGATAATATGATATGTCTATTCTTTGACTATGAATATCAGGATATGCCTTTTTTTGATTGGACAAGCAATTGCTTTGATGGTCGTTTTTGTGAAGAGGATTACGCTGAAAAAGTGATGTATTTTAGTAACTTTGTAAATCATGATATACAAAATGGTATTCATATGAACTGCATTTATACAAGTAATATGAATCCTAAAGAGCATACTAGGATATTATCAAATCTAAGTTTTAGAATTGATTCAAACTTTAAAGGGTGCAGGACTACAGACGACTACATTACGGAACTTAAAAAAATGGGCAACCGAATTGATTCTATACTAAAATCGGAAAACGATTATTACAAATTAGATTATATTATGAACGGGATATATAGTGATAATAGTTATAATCAAAATCATTATTTAAAGACTTTTACTTTGTTAGAACTTGTATTATTAAAACCAAATCAGAATACAAATGAAATTGACAAATTACTAATACCTTATCTTGATAAGAAATATGGAGAGGTTTCGAGTGAAGTAGCAAAATTATTAAGACAAATGAGAAATAAAATCGGACATGGTGATTTCAAAGGTTTTAACGAAAAAGCAGAAAAATTCGCTCAAAAATTTATGAAACACTTTCATTTTGACTATACAGAATACAGTAGATTAAATTGGGTATTACTTCATACCTGCTGTCTTTTAGATGATTTACTCAGAATAACTATTTTTCAACAATTAAAAGTCACAAAATAATTATTATTTTATAGAGCAATCACCTATTTTGATTGCTCTTTTTCTATTTTTACGGAAAGGACGTGAAGACATGAAAAAAATAAGAAGTTACACCAGTATTTGGTCAGTAGAAAAAGTGATTTATGCAATTAATGATTTACAACTCCCTTTTCCCATAACCTTTACACAAATGACATGGTTTATCGTTTCTTTGTTTGTCGTTATACTCTTTGGCAATCTGCCACCACTTTCTTTGATTGATGGAGCATTACTCAAATACTTGGGGATTCCCGTTGTCCTCACTTGGTTCATGTGTCAAAAAACCTTTGACGGGAAGAAACCCTATGGATTTTTAAAATCTATTATTACCTATGCTCTACGCCCTAAAATAACCTATGCTGGCAAACAAATACGATTAAATAAAGAAAAAATGAATGAATCAATCACGATTGTAAGGAGTGAACAATTAAATGGCACACCCCATTAAATATATCGAAGATAATCTCGTATTTAATCATGATGGCGAAGTATTTGCTTATTATGAATTAATTCCCTATAATTACAGTTTTTTAAGTTCCGATGAAAAAGTTCAAGTTCATGATAATTTCCGTCAATTGATTGCCCAAAATCGTGATGGTAAGATTCATGCCCTGCAACTAGCAACCGAATCAAGTATTCGAGCGACACAGGAACAATCGAAAAAAGAAATCACTGGACGATTAAAAGAGATAGCTTACGAAAAAATAGATGAACAGACCGAAGCGTTAGTTTCTATGATTGGTGACAATCAAGTGGACTATCGCTTTTTTATTGGTTTTAAACTCTTGCTGAATGAACAGGAAGTATCGGTCAAAAATATTGGCAAAGACATTCAAAAAGCATTTGCGGAATTCTTTCATGGCGTGAATCACAAGTTGATGGGCGATTTTGTTTCTATGCCTATGTCAGAAATCGAACGCTTTTCTAAAATGGAACAGTTATTAGAAAGTAAATTATCCAGACGCTTTCACATTCGCCCATTGGGGAAAGATGATTTTGGGTATATCATTGCCCACCTTTACGGTCAAACAGGGATTCCTTTTGATGACTACGACTACCATTTACCCAAACGATATGAAGATAAAAAAGTGTTGGTAAAGAAATACGATATTATTAAACCCACTCGCTGTTTAATCGAAGAAAAGCAACGCTACTTACGGATGGAACAGGAAGATACTACCACTTATGTGGCGTATTTTACGATTAACAGTATCGTCGGCGAATTGGATTTCCCCAATAGTGAGATTTTTTATTACCAGCAACAACAGTTCACTTTCCCGATTGATACCAGCATGAATGTTGAAATTGTTGCTAATAAAAAAGCTCTGTCTACCGTTCGCAACAAAAAGAAAGAATTGAAAGACTTGGATAGTCACGCATGGGAAAGCGACAATGAAACCAGTACCAATGTGGTGGACGCTTTAGAATCTGTCGACGAATTAGAAACCAACCTAGACCAAACCAAAGAATCCATGTACAAACTAAGCTATGTGGTACGAGTATCGGCAAAAAATCTGGACGAGTTGAAACAACGTTGTGATGAAGTAAAAGATTTTTATGATGATTTGTCTATCAAATTAGTACGACCTTTTGGCGATATGCTAGGCTTGCATAATGAATTTATTCCCTCAAGCAAGCGATATATCAATGACTATATTCAATATGTCACGTCAGATTTTTTGGCTGGTCTTGGTTTTGGTGCTACACAAATGCTTGGTGAAAATTCTGGTATTTACGTCGGTTACAATCTCGATACAGGCAGAAATATTTATCTCCAACCCAGCCTTGCAAGTCAAGGAATTAAAGGCTCTGTGACGAATGCGTTAGCGTCTGCTTTTATTGGTTCATTAGGTGGCGGAAAATCATTCTCTAACAATATGCTGGTCTATTATTCGGTACTCTTTGGCGGACAGGCAATCATTGTAGACCCAAAAGCTGAACGTGGCAAATGGAAAGAAACCTTACCTGATATTGCCCATGAAATCAATATCGTTAATCTCACGAGTGAGAACGACAATAAAGGGTTACTTGACCCTTATGTGATCTTAAAACTCCCGAAAGATTCAGAAAGCCTAGCCATTGATATTCTCACGTTCTTAACAGGCATTTCCAGCCGAGATAGCGAGAAGTTTCCTGTCCTGCGTAAAGCGATTCGGAGTGTCACTCAAAGCGAACAACGAGGGTTGTTATTGGTAATTGATGAATTGCGAAAAGAAGATACACCCATCAGCAATAGTATTGCTGACCATATCGAAAGCTTTGTCGATTATGATTTTGCCCATCTGTTATTCAGTGATGGCAGTGTCACCCAATCCATTAGCTTGGAAAAACAACTCAATATTATTCAAGTGGCAGATTTGGTCTTACCCGATTCCAATAGCTCTTTTGAAGAATACACTACCATGGAATTATTAAGTGTGGCAATGCTGATTGTCATTAGTACCTTTGCTTTAGACTTTATCCACTCTGACCGTTCCATTTTTAAAATTGTTGACCTTGATGAGGCTTGGAGTTTTTTACAAGTGGCACAAGGAAAAGCTCTATCTATGCGATTGGTTCGAGCAGGACGTGCCATGAATGCAGGGGTCTATTTCGTTACTCAAAACGCGGACGATTTACTAGATGAAAAGATGAAGAATAATATTGGCTTGAAATTTGCCTTTCGTTCCACTGACCTAGTGGAAATCAAAAAGACCTTAGAATTTTTTGGTGTGGACAAGGAAGATGAAAACAATCAGAAACGCTTACGTGAATTAGAAAATGGACAATGTTTAGTTTCAGACATCTATGGTCGTGTAGGGGTTATGCAGTTTCACCCGATTTTTGAAGAGTTGCTTCATGCCTTTGATACCAGACCGCCTGTGCGAAATGAGGTGGAAGAATGACACAAAAACAAAAGAAATTTCTTCACTATAGTTGGATAACGCTCCTTTGTGTGGGCGTTATTTTACTTTTGTTAGGCACGCTGGGCAATGCAGTACAAGCGACAGGCTTAGTTGATGAAACCATTGATACAAGCAATGAATACTCCAAGTATGGTTTGAATCAATATCAGCTTGATTATTATGTGGACAATAGCTGGGGCTGGCTTCCATGGAATTGGAGTGATGGCATAGGACAATCGGTGATGTATGGATTGTATGCCATTACTAATTTTATTTGGACAATTTCTCTTTATCTATCGAACGCCACAGGTTATTTGGTGAAAGAAGCCTATGCCTTAGATTTCATTAGTCAAACATCCCAAGCAATTGGCGAAAACATGCAGACGATTGCAGGCATTACACCGAATGGCTTTTCCAGTTCAGGGTTTTATGTCGGTTTCCTCCTTCTTTTTATTCTCATTGTTGGAATCTATGTTGCCTATACAGGATTGGTTAAGCGAGAAACGACGAAAGTGATACGAGCTGTTTTAAACTTTGTCGTGGTGTTTATTCTATCGGCTTCCTTTATTGCGTATGCACCCGATTATATTGCGAAAATCAATGATTTTTCCAAAGATGTCAGTACCGCCAGTCTGAATATTGGGACAAAAATTGTTCTTCCTAACACGGATAGTCAAGGGAAAGACAATGTGGACATGATACGTGACAGCTTATTCTCTGTTCAAGTAAAGCAACCATGGCTATTGCTTCAATATGGCTCCACTGATGTAGAAGCGTTAGGGGAAGAACGTGTGGAAAGTTTATTGTCTACCAGTCCAGATACAAACAATGGTGAAGATAGAGAAAATGTAGTGATTGAAGAAATTGAAGATCATGACAATACCTATTTAACCCTACCGAAGACGATTTCCAGATTAGGAACAGTCTTCTTTTTGTTTGTATTCAATATTGGTATCTCGATTTTTGTTTTCCTTCTAACAGGAATCATGATTTTTTCGCAAGTGCTATTTATTATTTTCGCTATGTTTTTGCCAATCAGTTTCCTATTAAGTATGTTGCCGAGTTTTGATGGCATGGGCAGGCATGCCATTACCAAGTTATTTAATGTGATTATGACAAGGGCTGGTATTACCTTGATTATTACCGTTGCCTTTAGTATTTCCACTATGCTTTATTCGCTGTCAGCAAGTTCTCCCTTTTTCATGATTATGTTTTTACAAATTGTGACCTTTGCAGGGATTTATTTTAAACTGGGCGATTTAATGAGCCTATTCTCTTTACAAAGCAACGACTCTCAAAACATGGGCAGACAAGTGTTTCGCAGACCTCGTCAAATGATGAATCGACAAACCAGAAGATTTCAACGCAGTATGAGTAAGATTTTTCGTGGAAAAGCAGGGTCAACGAAGCAAAAGACAATGACAACAAAGCAGAATCAAACCAATAAAGCTAACCATACTCGTCAAAATGAACGGACTACACCAAAGAAAGAAACAGCACTTTCCAATGTGAAAAAGCAACAAGGCGGTATCGGGCAACGATTAGGTGAAAAGACAGCCCATGTATTGGACACGAAAAATCGTCTAGTCAATAAAAGAAAGCAGGCAAAACAACAGATACAGGCGACACCAACCCATGTCAAATATGCCCTTCATCAAGGAAAAGAGAATGTCACTCATAATGTAACAGACTTTAAACAATCTATGGCAGATACCAAAGCTCAACGCAAACAACAGCGTATGAACCAGCAGGAGCAAAAACGAAAGAACATTGCTCAAAAGCGTTTGGAGCTGGATAAAGCAAAAGAAAAAAGACGAAAAGAAAACCCATCATCTCCTGTTCAGAATAACCAGCAGCATGTTCGCAAGCGTCAGCAAACCGTCACGCCTGTTTTGTCACAAAACACTAAACGTGAAAATCATCAGCGACCATTGAAAAAAGAGCAAAAACAAAAGACACCACCGAAGCAATTCAATCAGAGGAAGCTAAATAAAAGAACGGATAAGCGAGGACAACAAACATGAAGCTAAAAATAACAGTGATTTGTAGTGTGGTCTTCTCTCTCTTCTTTTTTCTCTTATTATTCCTAGTCATTTTCTTTGCAGATGATACGGACAGTGGCGAAAACAACAAGGATTCTTCTATTCCACAAGGCGGTGTGACCGTTTCACCAGAAGTGTTGGCACACCGTCCGTTGATTGAAAAATATGGTAAGGAATATGGGATTGAAGACTATGTTTCTTATATCTTAGCCATTATGCAAGTGGAATCGGGCGGTACAGCAGAAGATGTTATGCAAAGTTCCGAATCTTTGGGTTTACCGCCCAACAGTTTGAGTACCGAAGAGTCCATCAAACAAGGGGTTAAATATTTCAGTGAATTATTAACCAGTGCAGAACAACAAGGAGTGGATATAGATTCTGTTATCCAATCTTATAATTATGGCGGTGGCTTTTTAAATTATGTGAGGAGTCATGGGAAAAAATATACCTATGAATTAGCCGAACAGTTTTCTAAAGAGAAGTCGGGTGGTCAAAAAGCAGACTATCCCAATCCCATAGCCATACCTGTGAATGGTGGTTGGCGATATAACTATGGAAATCAGTTTTATGTTCAGTTGGTTTCACAATACCTAACCGACACTTCCCCAACAGAATTTGATGATAAAACCGTGCAAGTCATTATGGACGAAGCCTTGAAATACGAAGGGTTTCCCTATGTCTTTGGAGGGGCGTCGCCTACCACCTCTTTTGATTGTAGTGGCTTAATACAATGGGTGTATGACAAAGCTGGCATTTCTCTCCCTCGTGTCGCCCAAGATCAGTATGACGCTACGCAAGAAATCTCTATGGAAGAAGCCCAAGCAGGCGACCTTATCTTCTTTCATTCAACCTATAATGCAGGCACATATGTGACTCATGTGGCGATATATTTAGAGGGAAATCGCTTTTATCATGCAGGCGACCCAATCGGTTATGGCGACTTAAGCAGTCGTTATTGGCAAGACCATCTGATTGGGGCTAGACGTGTTATTCATAACTAAGAAAGGAATGAATCAAATGATTATAAAAATCGAGCGAAAAGAAAAGAAGGAGAAACCAAAGAAATCTAAAAAACCGAGCAAGCAAAGAAAAGTTCCGATGATTAAAGTTGGCACGCATAAGAAATTAACCTTTGTTTTATGGGTTTTATTGATTGGTAGTGTCGGATTTGGAATCTATAAAAATTTTACTGCCATTGACACTCATACTGTCCGTGAAACAGAAATCATTAAACAGCAGATTGTCGATACCAACCAAGTAGAAAGTTTTGTGAAATCCTTTGCGAAAGACTACTTTTCGTGGCAACAATCCCAAGAAGCCATTGATAAACGAAATGAAAAATTGACCCATTATTTGACGGAAGAATTGCAGGTATTAAATGAAGAAATGATTCGTAAGGATATTCCTACTAGTTCTAGTGTGAACGATATACAGGTGTGGCAGGTTTCTCAAGTGAATGAGAACACCTTTGAGGTACTGTTTTCTGTTGAACAAGTTATTACCGAAGACAAAGACAAGGAAACTATATCGTCTAGCTTTCATGTGGTTGTCCATATAGATGAATCAGATAATATGGTTATTATCAAAAATCCGACAATGAGTAAGAAACCTCAAAAATCGGACTACCAACCCAAACAGCTAGAAAGTGACCATACAGTAGATACAGAAACGATGGACGAAATCACTAGCTTTTTAGAAACGTTCTTCCAGCTCTATCCTACCGCCACAGAAAAAGAATTGACTTACTATGTAAGTAATCATGTGTTACCTATGATTAACAAGGAATATGTTTTCGAGGAATTGGTGAATCCTATCTTTACCAGAAAAGATAACCAAGTAATCGTGAATGTCGCTGTGAAATATTTAGATCAAGAAACAAAGGCAACCCAAATCTCGCAATTTGAGTTGATATTAGAAAAACAAGATAATTGGAAGATTGTAAAATAACAAATATTGGTACATGATTACAGATACTTTGTAATCATGTACTCTTTTTGATAAAAAATTGGAGATTCCTTTACAAATATGCTCTTACGTGCTATTATTTAAGTGACTATTTAAAAGGAGTTAATAAATATGCGGCAAGGTATTCTTAAATAAACTGTCAATTTGATAGCGGGAACAAATAATTAGATGTCCTTTTTTAGGAGGGCTTAGTTTTTTGTACCCAGTTTAAGAATACCTTTATCATGTGATTCTAAAGTATCCAGAGAATATCTGTATGCTTTGTATACCTATGGTTATGCATAAAAATCCCAGTGATAAAAGTATTTATCACTGGGATTTTTATGCCCTTTTGGGTTTTTGAATGGAGGAAAATCACATGAAAATTATTAATATTGGAGTTTTAGCTCATGTTGATGCAGGAAAAACTACCTTAACAGAAAGCTTATTATATAACAGTGGAGCGATTACAGAATTAGGAAGCGTGGACAAAGGTACAACGAGGACAGATAATACGCTTTTAGAACGTCAGAGAGGAATTACAATTCAGACAGGAATAACCTCTTTTCAGTGGGAAAATACGAAGGTGAACATCATAGACACGCCAGGACATATGGATTTCTTAGCAGAAGTATATCGTTCATTATCAGTTTTAGATGGGGCAATTCTACTGATTTCTGCAAAAGATGGCGTACAAGCACAAACTCGTATATTATTTCATGCACTTAGGAAAATGGGGATTCCCACAATCTTTTTTATCAATAAGATTGACCAAAATGGAATTGATTTATCAACGGTTTATCAGGATATTAAAGAGAAACTTTCTGCCGAAATTGTAATCAAACAGAAGGTAGAACTGTATCCTAATATGTGTGTGACGAACTTTACCGAATCTGAACAATGGGATACGGTAATAGAGGGAAACGATGACCTTTTAGAGAAATATATGTCCGGTAAATCATTAGAAGCATTGGAACTCGAACAAGAGGAAAGCATAAGATTTCAGAATTGTTCTCTGTTCCCTCTTTATCATGGAAGTGCAAAAAGTAATATAGGGATTGATAACCTTATAGAAGTTATTACTAGTAAATTTTATTCATCAACACATCGAGGTCCGTCTGAACTTTGCGGAAATGTTTTCAAAATTGAATATACAAAAAAAAGACAACGTCTTGCATATATACGCCTTTATAGTGGAGTACTACATTTACGAGATTCGGTTAGAGTATCAGAAAAAGAAAAAATAAAAGTTACAGAAATGTATACTTCAATAAATGGTGAATTATGTAAGATTGATAGAGCTTATTCTGGAGAAATTGTTATTTTGCAAAATGAGTTTTTGAAGTTAAATAGTGTTCTTGGAGATACAAAACTATTGCCACAGAGAAAAAAGATTGAAAATCCGCACCCTCTACTACAAACAACTGTTGAACCGAGTAAACCTGAACAGAGAGAAATGTTGCTTGATGCCCTTTTGGAAATCTCAGATAGTGATCCGCTTCTACGATATTACGTGGATTCTACGACACATGAAATTATACTTTCTTTCTTAGGGAAAGTACAAATGGAAGTGATTAGTGCACTGTTGCAAGAAAAGTATCATGTGGAGATAGAACTAAAAGAGCCTACAGTCATTTATATGGAGAGACCGTTAAAAAATGCAGAATATACCATTCACATCGAAGTGCCGCCAAATCCTTTCTGGGCTTCCATTGGTTTATCTGTATCACCGCTTCCGTTGGGAAGTGGAATGCAGTATGAGAGCTCGGTTTCTCTTGGATACTTAAATCAATCATTTCAAAATGCAGTTATGGAAGGGATACGCTATGGTTGCGAACAAGGATTATATGGTTGGAATGTGACGGATTGTAAAATCTGTTTTAAGTACGGTTTATACTATAGCCCTGTTAGTACTCCAGCAGATTTTCGGATGCTTACTCCTATTGTACTGGAGCAAGCCTTTAGAAAAGCTGGAACAGAATTGTTAGAGCCATATCTTAGTTTTAAAGTTTATGCACCACAGGAATATCTTTCACGGGCATATAACGATGCTCCCAAATATTGTGCAAATATCGTAAATACTCAACTGAAAAATAATGAGGTCATTATTATTGGAGAAATTCCTGCTCGATGTATTCAAGATTATCGCAATGATTTAACTTTTTTTACAAATGGGCTTAGTGTTTGTTTAGCAGAGCTAAAAGGATATCAGGTTACCACTGGCGAACCTGTTTGCCAGACCCGTCGTCTAAATAGTCGGATAGATAAAGTAAGATATATGTTCAATAAAATAACTTAGTGCGTTTTATGTTGTTATATAAATATGGTTTCTTATTAAATAAGATGAAATATTCTTTAATATAGATTTGAATTAAAGTGGAAAGGAGGAGATTGTTATTATAAACTACAAGTGGATATTGTGTCCTATTTGTGGAAATAAAACAAGACTACGAATACGAGTGGATACTATACTTAAAAATTTCCCTTTATACTGCCCCAAATGTAAGAACGAAACTTTAATTAATGTTCAAAAAATGAATATAATAACAATCAAAGAGCCAGACGCCAAGACGCAGAGCCGATAATTTGAGAAATGAAACTCTCATCTTATCGGCTCTTTTTGTTTATCTGAATTTTACTGACTAGCCTTCAATATTTCTTGCTTCATTGATACCTTTTGCTAGTGCTTCCATTAAGGATAGTTCTTTGTCTGTAAAGCTATCCATGTATTTTTCTACCTGTAACCTTCGAGTGCTTTTAATCAAATTATCTGTAGGTAAGAAAAATTCATCAATAGATACATGGAGTAATGATACAAGATCATACAGCACTTGTGTACTTGGGTGTTGTCCTTTGTTTTCTATATTTGTTAAATAACGTGGGTCAATTTCAATCATTGTTCCCACTTGTTCACGAGTGAGACCCCGTTTCATTCGAGCCTCTTTAATCGCTAAACCAACGGCTCTAAAATCGTATTTATCTTCTTTTTTACGCATACTAAATCACCTCTATACATTTTACTGTTCCTATATAACCATAAACAGGTATAGAAAAACATGTTATATAGTTTATGAGTTCCTATAGAACACTGGGGAATTTATTAATGCGATGAATCCAATTTCAAATAGAAAGGTCGCTGATTTTATTTACCTATACAACTTTATAAAATTTAGTCATACTCCTAGAAAGTAGATAAAATTGGCGACTTAATGGAGGGAAAAGTCGCCATGAGAAAGGTAATCTGTCATCTAGTTCTCTTAATTAAGTTCTTATCAAAAAAACTTATCCACCTGTACTGGATAGATATGACCATCAATGTGGTTTTGCAGATTACATAGATAGAAAAATCAAAGCATATGAACAGAGAAAACAATCTGTTTATGTGCTTTTTTGGTCACTTAATAAATATCTTTTAGGATTTCTCTTCATTTATGCAACAAATCCCCCTTTCGTGTCGGGGCTTAGTATGAAGGGAGATAAAGAAGCACATGCCACTCCCTTTCACGACAGAAAGGGGGTGAAAAGCATGAAACCATCTTCTTTTCAAGAAACCATAGAAAATCAGTTTGACTATATCTGCAAACAAGTTATTGAAGATGAACGAAAAGATTACTTCAAACATCTAGACAGACTATCAGCAAAAGAAGTCTCGTTTTCTGATATAGATAACTACCTTGTCAACTCTTTTTCTACTGTTGATACGTACGTCACTGATTTCCAACTATTTAAATTATTTGGATCAAGAATCAATGTTGAAAGTGATTTATTAAGTGAAGCCCTGCGTCATCTTTCAGAGAAAAAACGGAACATTATTTTACTTCATTACTTTATGGATATGAGTGATGTGGAGATTGCGGAGTTACTAAATTTGAATCGTTCGACTGTTTATCGTCATCGAATAAGTGGACTAGCCATGATTAAAGAATTCATGAAGGAGTGTAAAGAATGAAAACAGCTTATCCAAGGGTTCCCTTCCCCCTCATTGTAAAGGCGACAGATGGCGACGTGGAAGCAATTAATCAGATTGTTAAACATTATCGAGGGTATACCTCAAAACGTTCATTACGTCGCATGACAGACGAATATGGAAATTCTCATATGGTTATTGATGAAACCCTACGTGGCAGAATGGAAACGAAACTCATCTCTAAGATTTTATCGTTCGAAATTAAATAGTCCCATTTTTTCGTGGAAGCGTGTCGAATCGTATCCACGCTTCCCGATTTGGGAGGTTTGTTATTCCATCAAAGCATATTGTGTGTTCAGTAGGTTTTGATAGGCTAACAAGCCAAACGTTCTTTGACAACCAAATAAAGGCAATCGAATACGTTTCGGTAAGAAAAGAGCTGATGAACTAACACGCCATGACCTACAAAATTAGTGAGCGATTCATGTTAGTAATTCGAAAGTAATCTTTAGCAGGATTGCTGCCATGACTTTCTTATCGTGATAATGATACTCCCGTATAGCCATAGTCCGAGCGTTAGAAGCGTCACAGGCAATGGGTACGGCTACATGAGAACCATGCAGAAGTGAAATTCCTGTGAGCTTTGCTAGAGCTGTTCGATTGCTAAGATATTCTTCTCTTGTCAGTGTATTATTATAAAACTATTTGATATAATTATAGGTGAATATTGGAGTTTTCCTAGCCTATAATTGGGAAAGGAGTAATAATGATAACGGTCACAAAAAAGGATTTAGTTGAGCTAGGATATGGAACTTCTTTTTCAGCAGACATCATAAAAAAAGCAAAAGAATTGATGATTACAAAAGGGCATATCTACTATCAATCTCGAAAGCTAGATAGAGTCCCTCGTGAAGCTGTTGAAGAAATTCTAGGAATTCGGTTTTCAAATGAAAACAGGTCTGAGTAGTTTTTGCACAGTAAGGAGTAAAAACTATGGTTAAAGACCCAATAAAAAAAGCAAAGAATGGAACCTATTATTTTCGTGCAAATCTAGGTTATGATTCTAAAGGGAAAAAAATTCAAAAATATCGTAGTGGATTCACTACTAAAAAAGAAGCAAGAGAAGAATATTCGAAACTGCTATTGATGAAACCAGAAGAATTAAGTGAGAATAAGGATAAAATGACGTTTAAACATTATATCTTTGAAATTTTCCTTCCATGGTATAAGACACAGGTAAAGCTCAGAACATATGAAAATCGCTTACCAACTATTAAGAAGCATTTCTCTTATTTTGATAAAATGGCTGTTTCCGATATTGAGCCTATTGATGTGCAAAATTGGCAACTAAAATTATCAAAGAAGTGTAAGTCTTCTTATGTAAGAGCTGTTCAAGGACTATTTTCAGTTGCTATGGATCGAGCAATTGTCCTTGGGATAACCACCACAAATCCATCTAAGATTATTGGCAATGTGAAAAAGCAAAAGTCTAAAATTGAATTTTGGACAAAAGAAGAATTTGAAAAAGTAATCTCTCTAATTTACAAAGAAGATTACTATCAACACTTTTTATTTATCTCTCTGTGGTTTTTATTTATGACTGGAATGCGAATTGGTGAAGCTACTGCCATTCAATGGGAAGATATTGATTTTGACTCAGGAGTACTAACCATCAACAAAACACTCTATTACAAGAATCAATCGAATTATAGATTTGTTGAACCAAAAACAAAGGCGAGCGTTCGTCATATTGTATTAGATAAATGCACATTAACTTATTTATCCGAATGGAAGGAAGTACAACAAAATCTAATTCAGACAGACTTTGTAATGAGCTATAACGGTATTCCTACCCAAAAACATACACTATCATATGCTATTGAACGCTATGCTAAGCTGGCTGGCATCCATCGAATCAGAATCCATGGGTTACGGCATTCTCATGCTTCCTTGTTAATCAGTATGGGAGAAAATCCACTTATCATTAAAGATCGTCTAGGACACGAAGATATTGAGACGACTTTAGGAACGTATGGACATCTTTATCCTAACAGTAATTTCGAGGTAGCTAACAAATTAAATGGAGCCATTTCCTTTAAAGAAGCAAAACAAAATTATGATACTTCACCAAAGAATCAATTTACTGTAGACTACTTGCGAAACAAAGAAATGAAAAAAGTGCAATAAAAGTGCAGTAAAAAGATAAGAAGAGCCAGAAACCCTTGGTATAAGAGGATTTCTAGCTCTCCTACAACTACTCCCACTCAATAGTCGCTGGTGGCTTGCTCGTGATATCATACACGATACGGTTTACGTGTTCCACTTCATTCACGATTCTTCGAGAAATTGTATCCAACACTTCATAAGGGATACGTGCCCATTCTGAAGTCATTCCATCAATGGAAGTTACAGCACGGATTCCGATTGTATAATCGTATGTACGTCCATCCCCCATTACCCCGACACTACGGATTCCTGGTAATACAGTAAAGTATTGCCATACATCACGGTCCAATCCTGCTTTTGCAATTTCTTCGCGCAAGATTGCATCTGATTCACGAACGATTTCTAATTTTTCTTCAGTAATTTCGCCGAGTACGCGGATTCCGAGTCCTGGCCCTGGGAACGGTTGGCGCCAAACAATGCTGTCAGGCATTCCTAGCTCTGTTCCTAGTTCACGGACTTCATCTTTGAATAGTGTATTCAATGGTTCAATCAATTTGAACTGCATGTCTTCTGGCAATCCACCAACGTTATGATGAGATTTAATTGTTTGTGCAGTCTCTGTTCCACTTTCGATAACGTCTGTATAAAGTGTTCCTTGTGCAAGGAACTCGATGCCATCTAGTTTTGTTGCTTCGTCATCAAATACATAAATAAATTCGTTTCCAATGATTTTACGTTTTTGCTCTGGATCGCTTACGCCTGCTAATTTTGATAAGAAACGTTCTTTTGCGTCCACTAAAATAATATTCAAACCAAATTTCCCAGATAGGCTTTCCATTACTTGTTCTGCTTCACCTTTACGCAGTAAGCCGTGATCAACGAAAATACAAGTTAGTTGGTCGCCAATTGCCTTTTGTAAAAGGACACCTACAACAGAAGAATCTACTCCACCAGATAGGCCAAGCAGTACTCTTTTATCCCCTACTGTTTCACGAATTTTTTCAATTTCAATATCAATAAAGTTTGCAATAGACCAGTCAGCTTTACATCCACAGATATCGAATGCAAAATTACGGAGCATCTCATTGCCATGAACAGAATGGCGAACTTCTGGATGGAATTGAACACCGTAAAAATTACGTGCTTCATTTGCAAATGCTGCAACTGGACATTGAGCGTTCGTTGCGGTCACTTCAAATTCGATAGGAATGTCAGTAACTAAATCCCCATGACTCATTAACACTGTTTCAGTTGTGTCCAACCCTTTAAATAATTTGTTCTCCGATTGAAGGATACTGATGTCTGATCGACCGTATTCACGATTTTTTGCTTTTTTAACCGTACCGCCAAATTCAACGGTCATTAATTGCATTCCATAACAAACACCTAGAATGGGAATTCCTAAATCGTAAATTGCTGAATCAACGGTAAAGGCTCCTTCTGCATAGACACTGTTTGGTCCGCCTGAAAAAATAATTCCTTTTACGTTATCCATTTTTTTAATATCTTCTGCGGTTGTTCGGTGAGACAGTAATTCAGAGAATACACCAAATTCGCGGATTCGTCTTGTAAGTAATTGATTGTATTGACTTCCAAAGTCTAAAACGATAATTTTTTCCATTGATGCTAAATCTGTAGTCATTTAAGATAATCCCTCCAAGTTTTTGTTTTTTAATTTTATTGCCAGTATTAATATTTCTTGATCTGTAAGTAATCGATAAAGTGGTTATCGGATTTATGAATAATGAGATCTGCTCGAGTCATGGTCGGAGCGATGTATTCTTCCAAGTTCTTTAGATTGACTGATCGAAAAACGCCCCTTGCCATATTAATCGCATCTTCTCGATTACCAATCGCATAATTATAATAATAATTATCGGGCTGGTTTTTAGCCAAGTCCATTAGCAATTCAAATCGTTCTAGATACCACTTTTCCACATTCTCTACATCCGCATCCACGTAGATAGAGAAATCAAAAAAGTCACTTACATAAATTTGTTGATTGGAAGGAAGCTGCAATACATTTATTCCTTCAACAATTAGTATATCAGGTTGGTTCACAACATCAAAAGTATCTGGCACAATATCATAAATATGATGAGAATAAACCGGAAATTCTACATTTGGCTTGCCTGTTTTTACATCCAATAAAAATTGGATCAAGCGTTCCATATCGTAACTCTCCGGAAATCCTTTTCGTCCAAGTATGCCATGCTCAATTAAATAGGCATTTGGATAAAGAAATCCGTCTGTTGTAATCATTTCAATGTTTTTATCTGTATAAAATTTTTGCAAAAGACTCTGTAGAACACGTGCAGTCGTACTCTTTCCCACTGCCACACTACCAGTAACCCCAATAATTAACGGGGCAGGTTCGTATGAATAACCCAAAAAATTACTTTTCATTCTTCTTAGTTTGCGATAGTTTTTTTGATACAGATCAATCATTTCAACAAGAGGAACGTAGATATCACGCACATCTTCCAGTGAAAGTTTATCATTCAAAGAGGTTAAACTTTCAATTTTCTTTTCTGATAATAATGGAATGGACTCTTCGTGAAAAGTCTTCCACTCACTTCTATCGATTTGATAGTAGTTACTATTTGGCTGCATTCTTAAATCCTTTCATTTCATGAACATTTTTGCTTATTGTAACACATTTATTTTGCTTTTTACTACAGTAATTTATACTTGGGTGGATGATTATTCGTCTAAAAGTCAATAATTTACTAATAGGCAATTAAGTTTTTATAAATAAATGCTTGTTTAATTTACTTTACCCTCGCCCTTCGCTAAAATTAAGTAGACTTATATGGTTATTGAAAAGGGTGAAAAAAATGAAGAAAGAACAAAAATATCTTGAGTTATGGGGAGACTTAGTTGGTTCCATTGATATGGTTCGAGCCATTGTTGTATCAACTGTTCTAACAATGGGCGGCTATTTTCTAGCTCCTTCACAGGATACAACGAAACAATTATTTTTTGGATTAATGGGAGCCGTCCTTGCTTTATTCATCAATACCCTATTTATTAAGCCGAAGCGAATCATTCGTCGAGCTACAATAAATAAATAAATCCATCACACAAACAGGAGGAGTTTTTAATGGATTTTAGTATGATTGGTCAAATGATAATCGCAGCGGTAGGAGCGACCGTTTTATATACGATTATTGGCTTTATTCCTGGAACAGACGAAACTGCTGTATTAATGCCCATTACACTTGCAATCGTAATGGCAGGCATACAACCAATTGTTGTTTTAACGTTTTTTATTTCAGCTATCGTGGCGTTAAATTTAATGAATGCCATGCCGACATTGGTTGTTGGTCTACCCGGGGGAGTTTTATCAACCCCTATGATTGAACATTCCATGATGTTGAAAAAGGCCGGTCTGACACATGAAAATATAAAAAAAGCAGCGGTAGGCTCATTGATAGGTGTTTCAGTGTCCGTACCCATCAGTTTGTTATTTGCAAATCTAATCGCGCCTTATGCAGAAGTGATTAAAAGTTATGCCAGTTGGTTATTTGTTATCGGAGCAATTTTCTTGTCCTTAATGGGAAGAGCAAAGCTGCTATCACTAGTAATGATTGTTCCCGTAGCTCTGCTATTTCAGAGCTTACGGACTTTGTATTGGGATTTAAATATCGTTCCGTTTGATAAAAATATAACCACTTCTTTCTTTTTGGGAATTACTGTTGGTCCACTTTTAGTCAGCTTGCTTTCGTTTTTAATCAAAGATAAGCGAGTTGCGACAGAGACAACACAGCTGAAAGAAACGATAATACCTGTCATCAATAGAGAAAATATCACGTTGAATCCTTTCAAAATTATTAAAAAAGAAGAGTCAATTCGTGCAGGTCTTTCTTCATTTCTATCCACCTTTTTGTTCGTTTTGAGCCCGGTTGGTATCATCATTTTATTTGGTGAGTTGGCAGCGAAACAAGCAAAAAACCCAATCGAAAAAGCCAGTACGTCCATCGTTACAATGAGTGCTCTAGCTCAATCCACTTACTTGTCTGGCATTATTATTTGTGTGGTAGCTCTGGGTATTCCCTTATCTCCAGCGGCTATCGGGCCAGGTGGTGCTCTTTTTACTGCCCCGCCGGTTTTTACAATGGAAAATAATATCCACCATGCTCTAAGAGCCAGCGAATTTACATTGGCAATTGTTTTTGGTGCTCTTATAGCCATTAGCATGGTTTATTTCCTAGCAATTCGTTATGCAACGAATATAACAAGCTTTGTATTAACGAAAATTCCTCATGAAGCAATTCTAGGATTATTTATTGCGCTTGTTTTGCTTTTATCTTTCATGGATGCAGGACTTTTGAATGTTTTTGGGGTATTATTAATTGGTTTTATTTGTGGGTCATTAAATAATCTAGGAATCAATTACGGAATTCAGTTCATGACTTTATATGCTGCTCCATTCATTGTTTCTTGGTTTGCACAGTAAAGTTTGTAGTAAAGGAAGATGTTGAAAATGAAAGAAAGTAAGATAGGAAAAGCACACGGGAAAATTATTCTAATGGGAGAACATGCGGTTGTCTATGGGGAACCTTCCATTGCACTGCCTTTTCCAGCAGTTGAAATGCTTGCTACTGTCCGTGAAAATGAAGGACCATTACGAATTGACTGTTCTTACTATCATGGAATCGCGGATGAAATGCCGGAAATCTTACAAAGTTTAAAAAAAGCAATTAAAGTGGCGCTTGATTCTCTTGATAAGCCCTATGAAAACCTCTCAATTTCAATTGAGAGTGCCATCCCGCCTGAGAGAGGTATGGGCTCAAGTGCAGCAGTTGCCGTAGCAGTGACAAGAGCAATTTATCAATACTATCAAACAGAGCTTTCTCATGAAAAATTACTGGAATTGGTGAGCATTGCTGAGAGAATCGCTCATGGGAATCCTAGTGGCCTGGATGCTATTACAACAAGCGGATCTTCCCCTGTTTATTACCGAAAAGGACATGATTTTGTCCCTTTTGATCTACAGATGGATGCTTACTTGGTAGTTGGTGATACAGGCGTAACAGGCCAAACGAAAGAGGCCGTCCAAAGCATTGCAGACCGCATCCAGCAGGAAGACCAGCCAATCAGTTTGAATAAAATACATACTCTAGGAAGTTTGGCTGATCATGCCCGAACGTTTCTAGAAAAAAATGATGCTGTGTCTCTAGGAAAAACCATGGATCACGCACATCAATTACTTGTAGAATTAGGGGTTTCGAATAAAGAATTGGATACATTGGTTAAAGCGGCCAAAAAAGCAGGTGCTTTAGGGGCAAAATTGACCGGTGGCGGGCGCGGCGGCTGTATGATTGCTTTAGTTGCAAATGAAGCAGATACTTTCGCCTTACAAAAAACCCTAAGAGAAGCAGGTGCTGTAGCAACTTGGGTTACATCACTTAAAAAGGAGGAAAGTAGATGACTTATGCAGCAGTAAGAGCACACACAAATATCGCTCTGATTAAATATTGGGGAAAAAGAGATGAAGAATTTTTCTTACCTATGAATAGCAGTCTCTCTCTGACACTGGAAAAACTATACACCGATACCTTTGTTCAATTTGACGAGGAATTAACAGAAGATTTGTTTATTTTGAATGGTAAGAAACAAAGTGAAAAAGAGACTGGAAAAATTACTCGTTTCCTTGACTTATTCCGAGCTCAGGCAGGAGTATCCTACCGAGCTCGTGTAGCAAGTATCAACCATGTTCCTACAGCGGCTGGACTAGCCTCCTCTGCTTCGGCTTTTGCGGCATTAGCTGGTGCCGCCAACATCGCTAGTGGCTTAAACGTAGACTTGCGAACCTTATCTACCTATGCTCGTCAAGGAAGCGGCAGTGCTACAAGAAGCATCTATGGTGGGTTTGTGGAATGGAATAAAGGAACAAGCTCAGAAGATTCTTTTGCTATTCCAATTGACGAGGCTGACTGGGACATCGGCATGGTGATTATTGCAGTAAATCGTTCTGAAAAGAAAGTATCCAGTCGGGAAGGAATGAAACAGACCGTTGAAACTTCCCCCTATTATCCAGCTTGGGTGGCAACTGCAGAAGACGATTTGAGTGTAATAAAAGATGCGATAAAAGAACGTAATTTTGAAAAAATGGGTGAAATGGCTGAGCATAGTGCAATGAAGATGCATGCTTCCATGCTTGCTGCAAAACCGCCTATTTTATATTTTGAACCAGCTAGTATTACCGCGATCCAAGCGGTCCAGAAATTGCGTGAACAAGGCATCTCGTGTTATGTTACAATGGATGCCGGACCAAATGTGAAAGTCCTTTGTCGCCTTTCACAAGCAGGACTTATTAAAGAAAAACTCAAAGATTTTTTTAAAGAAGAACAATTATTAATTACTGGACCAGGAAAAGGAATCCGAGAATTAACAGAAGACGAGCTTCAAAAAAATAACTGGTCATTTATCTAGAGAGGAAGAAGACAGTGGTACAAGCAAGCGCACCGGGAAAATTATTTATTGCAGGTGAATACGCAGTAGTCACTCATGCTCATCCAGCGATTTTGGTTGCGGTGAATCAATTTATTACAGTAACGGTTGAGAAAGCGGAAGAAGAAGGATCCATTCATTCTTCTCTAAACGGAGGTCTGCCTATCCCCTGGACAAGACAAAACGGGAAACTTTATATTGATGAACGTGAAAATCCTTTTTTCTATATCACGCAGGCTGTTAAATACACTGAACAGTATATTCAGGAGAAAAATAAAGAGCTGGAATTCTTTCATTTATCAGTAGAGAGCGAATTAGATAATGCCAAAGGAAAAAAATATGGACTAGGATCAAGTGGTGCCGTTACTGTTGCCACAATAAAAGCCTTGTTAAAATTCTACGATCTGGAAATGACGTCTGAATTAGTCTATAAGCTTGCAGCTTTAGCTCACCTTTCTGTCAACAGCAATGGCTCATTTGGTGATATTGCAGCGAGTAGTTACACTGGTTGGATTGCTTATGCGTGTTTTAATCGCCAATGGGTATTGGAGCAAGAAGAAAACATGTCAATTACCGAACTTGTTGCTTTACCATGGCCAGATTTAATGATCAAACAACTTCAAGTACCGCAGAAATTGAAATTACTAATTGGCTGGACTGGTTCGCCCGCATCCACCACTCATTTGGTCGATAAAGTAAATCATAAGCGAGGTACATTGGAAGGTTTTTTCCCGATTTTTTTAAGAAAAAGCAAAACCTGCGTCAATGCCTTAATCGATGCTTTTGAAACAGGAGATGTCGAAGCAATTAAAATTGGCATCAATCGAAATCGGCAACTATTGCAACGACTTGCTCAGCAAACAGGAGTCAAGATCGAAACGGAACTATTATCAAAATTGGTTCGCATTGCAGAAAAATTTGGCGGTTCGGGAAAAAGTTCCGGTGCTGGCGGCGGTGACTGCGGAATCGTTTTGATTGAAGAAGATAAAGACCTTACTTCCCTATTAGCAGATTGGAGAAAAGCTGGAATCCAGCCACTTCCACTCGAAGTATTTTATGAAAAAAAATAAGAAAGGAATTGCTATGAATATTGATTCAAATCGTAAAGATGAGCATGTCGAATTAGCTGAAAAGCAGTATCAGTCTCATAGTAAGTCTGACTTTCAGAAAGTCCGCTTTGTGCATCATTCATTTCCGCAAATGGCTACTGATGACGTGAGTTTAGAAACTGACTTACTGGGGCAACAAATGCCGCTCCCCTTTTATATCAATGGGATGACAGGAGGCAGCGAAAAAACAAAAGAGATTAATCAACAACTAGCAGAAGTCGCAAAAGCATGCGGATTAGTAATGGCTTCCGGTTCTGTCAGTGCTGCTATCAAAAATCCAGAAGTTGAGGATAGCTTCCGTATTATTCGTGAAGTAAATCCAAACGGAATTGTCTTAGCGAACCTTGGAGCTCACCATACTATCGAAAATGCAAAAAAAGCAGTCGATATTCTTGAGGCAGATGGTATGCAAATCCATATTAATGCAGCGCAAGAACTAGTTATGCCAGAAGGTGACCGAGATTTTTCTATGTGGTTAAAACAAATCGAAGACATCGTTGCGAATCTAGGCGTTCCCGTTATGGTAAAAGAAGTTGGCTTTGGGATGAGTCAAGAAACAATCCGACAATTGATTAATGTCGGTGTTCAATGGATCGATGTTTCGGGGACGGGTGGAACAAATTTTGCTGCAATCGAAAACGCACGCAGAACAACCTTCTCTTTTGATGATTTAGAAAACTGGGGCCAGTCTACTGTTCTTTCTCTTATTGAGGCAGGAGGAGTAAATAAACAGGCGCATATCCTCGCTTCAGGCGGCATTAAAACACCCTACGACATCGTCAAAGCCTTGAGCCTGGGTGCTGAAGCAGTTGGTCTTTCAGGACAGTTCTTGCATATGGTCGTAAATGATGGACCAGAAAAAACAATTGAGACCGTTCGTACATGGAAAGAAAAAATCATTGCAATCATGACTTTGCTTGGAAAGAAGACGATCAAAGAATTGCAACAGACAGATTTGATTTTCCATCGTGATTTGATTGATTGGTGCGATATGCGCTCGATTGATTACCGATATTATGCAAAACGTTCAAGCGTAAAATAAGAAAAACCAATCTCAAAAATCAGCAGAAATAAAAGACGTAGAAAGCATGAAACTGCTTTTTACGTCTTTTTGTTTCGACATGAAGTTTGTCCTTCTTATCAAAAAATTATGTCAGCCACACCATTAGTGCAATGGAAATAACCCCTGCTAAAATAGAATAAATCATATTTTTTGTTTTATATGCAACGAATAACGTTATTAGAGAAGGAATCAATTTTACATTTGATGTGAGATCAAATTGCACATTGTCTTCTTGGAAAAAAATATCCGTTGCAATAAGTGATGCAAAAATGGAAATCGGAATGTAGCCCATCCACTTTCGAAACCAAAGCGGCAAATTTGCATTTTTCAATAGCAATATTGGCAGAAACCGAGGTAAATAAGTAACTACTGCCGCTAAAATAATTAACAAGAGAATATCACGACTCATGTATTACACCTTCCTTTTTTTCCTTTATGGTTGATAGAACCAAACCAAAGAAAGATGCGATAATGGATGCGATCAGAATCGCAATACCATTTTTCAAAATGACTTTCAGAATTACTGAAAGAACAATGGCAAAAATACTGGTCCAAAATAATACCCAGTTCTCAATCTGTGCTGCTAACAGATAAATAAACATTGCTGTTAACATGTAGTTCATAATAACGGTTGAAATCGTTACACTGTTTCCTAACACACCACCGATAAAAGTACTGATTCCCCAAGTTAAATAAGAAGCAGTTCCAGCGACTAACGCTTTGTTAGTAGTCCATCCTGAGTCCAATTTAAATTTCATCAGATTCACTGCGTACGATTCATCCGTTATTGTTTGAGCAAAAAGCATATTGAATAGTGTTGATTCGTTTTTTAATCTACTTGCTAGTGTGGAACTCATTAATAAATGCCGTAAATTAATAAAAAACACCATCAGAACAATTTCTAATACTCCCACCCCGCTCATTGTCATGGAAGCAATCATAAATTGAGAAGCTCCTCCATAAATAAATAAGCTCGTCATCAAGACCGCTATACTATTAAAACCAGCCTGTTGCAGCAGTACGCCGCAAGCAAGGCCGATTGGAACATAACTAATACATACTGGTAATATTGCTTGAAATCCAGTACGCCACTCTTCTTTTTTCACATCCAGCCTCCTACTCAATTTTTATCTAATAGAATTTTTATAACAATTCTAAATCCTCAATAAATTTTCCTAAATATATGTAATTCTATCATAGTTTTTTTATATAGGAAGTTGAATTCTAAACTTTCTATTTTGAAAGCCCTTTTAATGTTTTTACTTTCTATCCCCTTAGAGATAGACTAAAATAAAGATAGAAATGAAGGGAGGAATGTGTATGTATGATTTAGATTATTTTGAAATTACCCTTCGGTTAATAATATCCGTTGGCATTGGAGCAGCGATTGGACTTGAGCGAGAAACAAACCACCAGTCAGCAGGTCTTCGCACAAATATTGTTGTTTGTGTGTCAGCTTGTCTGTTAACTATTATCCAAGGAGAAATCTCTTATATGGTTCTTCGTATGGGATTGGAGAATCCCGATTTACAACCAATGTTAACAACTGATTTTGCTCGAATTACTGCTCAAATTGTAAGTGGGATTGGTTTCCTTGGTGCGGGAGCAATTATCACAACCCGCGCTGATACGATTTCTGGTTTAACGACTGCTGCAACGATTTGGGGAGTTGCTGGTCTGGGAATTGCGATTGGAATGGGCTATTATTATTTATCGCTGGTGAGCTGTCTCATTATTTTAATAGTTCTTTATGTACTAAAGCGAATGGTTCGTATTGGAGAAATTTTCCGGTTGGATATTAAAGTATCTGATCGTGATGCTATCCAACAATTCCATGCTTTTTTTAAAGAAAACAAATTAAAAACAACTGATGAAGATTTTAAGATGTTGCAAACAAATGAGGGGGTTATTTTTCAACTAACTTATAACATTTATATTCCCCGATCAGTAAATCATAATGACATTATTGATGAATTCCTCAAACTCAATGAAAGTATTATTGAAATTTCATTCAAAGACTGAAAAAACCATAAAATTCTTCCTATAAAAAAATAGAGAGCTTCAACTGGTATATTCGCCGATTGAAGCTCTCTATTTTATATTTAATCCGTAATAACTTCGTGAATAAGTGTTGGCTTATTTTTTTGTTTTCTGAATTGATAGGATGCATGTACTAACGCTTCCGCTTCAGAAAAATCTTTATCATTGGCAAAGAGGGTAACAAGTATGTCCCCTTTCTTTACTGTGTCGCCTACTTTTTTATGCAAGATTAACCCCGCAGCTAAATCAATTTCAGATTCTTTTGTAGCACGCCCAGCTCCCAAAGACATCGCAGCAACACCGATAGAATCAGCATTTATTTCTGCCACATATCCCTCTTCTTCAGCCAGGACTTCTTTTTTATCTTTTGCTTGCGGCATCAGTGAATAATCATTTACGACTTCTGGATTTCCATCTTGCGCAGCAATAAATTCTTTGAATTTTTCTAATGCCTCACCATTGTGTAGTTTTACTTTTAATAATTCTTTTGCTTCAGAAAGGCTCGTTGCTCTTTCGCCGAGATACACCATCTGAGCCCCTAATTCTAAGCAAAGTTCCTCTAAATCAGCGGGACCTTTCCCTTTCAAAGTCTCAATCGCTTCTTCGATTTCAAGGGCATTTCCAACTGCAAAGCCTAAAGGTTGGCTCATATCAGAAATAATTGCCATTGTATTTCTACCGGCAAGATTCCCGATTGCAAC
Organism: Jeotgalibaca ciconiae; assembly: GCF_003955755.1. Classification (NCBI taxonomy): domain Bacteria; kingdom Bacillati; phylum Bacillota; class Bacilli; order Lactobacillales; family Carnobacteriaceae; genus Jeotgalibaca; species Jeotgalibaca ciconiae. Next base: position 239,628 of record NZ_CP034465.1, read on the forward strand.
CATGGCGTGTGCTAATTCTTCTGCATCTTCAATTGACTTCATAAATGCGCCCGCGCCTACTTTTACGTCGAGTACAATCGCATCTGCACCAGCAGCTATCTTTTTACTCATAATTGATCCGGCAATCAAAGGCAAGGAGTTTACTGTTCCTGTTACATCTCGTAATGCATATAGCTTTTTATCGGCTGGACATAAATCTCCAGATTGGCCAACTACTGCTACTTTGTTTTTATTTACTAAATCAATAAAAGTCTGTTCGGCAATTTCTACTCGAAAACCAGGAATTGATTCTAATTTGTCAATCGTACCGCCTGTATGGCCTAAGCCTCTACCACTCATCTTAGCAACAGGAACTCCAATGCTGGCTACTAAGGGAGCCAATACTAAAGTAGTCGTATCTCCCACTCCCCCAGTTGAATGCTTATCAACCTTGATTCCTTCAATTTCCGATAAGTCTATCTGATCACCCGATTCGGCAATGGCCATTGTAAATTCTACTCTTTCCTGATCTGTCATATCTTGGAAGTATACTGCCATTGCAAAAGCACTCATTTGATAATCTGGAATTGTATCGTTTGTATATCCTTCAATTAAAAACCGAATTTCTTCTCGGCTCAATTCTTTTCCTTCTTGTTTTTTTACAATCAGATCAACCATTCTCATCATTTTATCGTCCCTTCAATTATCTAGATACTTCTTTAACGATAACTTCTTCAGAAGTGCCAATTAAAACAGTATCAACACAATTTAAAAATAGACCATGCTCGACAACTCCTGTCATTTTATCCAACTCTTTTTCCAACTCTATCGGATAATCGATTTGTCCGAGATGAAGATCGATTATATAATTTTGTTCATCAGTTAAATAAAGAGTATCGTCTTCATTTTTACGGAAGGACGGCTGATAACCTTTTTCCTCAAATCGTTTGAAGAGTTGCTGAGAACCATATTTTACAACTTCAATTGGCAAAGGAAATGCTCCTAATTTCTGTACCATTTTGCTTTCATCCACAATCCAGATAATTTTTTTTGAGTTATTGGCAACAATTTTCTCGTATAAATGAGCCGCGCCGCCGCCTTTAATTCCGTGAAAGTCATCGCTGATTTCATCAGCGCCATCGATTGTCATATCAATATATTCTACTTCATCTACGCTTTTTAGTGGTATTTGTAAACGTTCTGCTTGTTCTTTGGTTCGAATGGAAGTCGTTACCCCGACTATATCCAATCCTTCTTCTTTCATTCTACGACCCACTTCTTCTACGAAATAATAAGCTGTCGAGCCTGTGCCCAATCCAACAACCATACCATTTTCTATGTAATCTGCTGCTTTTATCCCCACTGCTTTTTTGAGTTCCATAATCCACCTATTCCTTTATCTTTGTTTTTTTAATTATAGCACAGGAGACATTTTTATCGACAGAAACAACATGAGAGAATGATGAGTATATTTATCATGAGTTACTCACAATTACTTTCTCTTTATCTGATATAATAGCGTTGGATTTATTGAAAAAGGAAAAGAGGAGAAAAAATGGCTGACACATTTCGTAGCGTCTTTGATATTATTGGTCCAATTATGGTGGGCCCTTCCAGCTCTCACACAGCAGGAGCGTTGACACTCGGTAAAGCCGCTTCCCAATTATTTCAAATGCAAGCCAAAAAAGTAACAATCCAGTACTATGAATCTTTTGCGGAGACTCATCTTGGTCACGGAACTGATTTTGCTATTCTGGGAGGAATTTTAGGTTTATCTACGGAAGACCCCATGCTGCCTCATTCGTTAAAGATGGCGAAATCCCAAAATATAGAAGTTAATTTTATTGAGGAAACCGACCCCTCTCCTGTTAACCATCCCAATACAGCCACTATGACACTAGAACGAAATGATCGACGTATTATTGCTACTGGTTGTTCTATTGGCGGCGGCTCTATTCAACTAAACGTTGTCGAATTAGACAATTATCAAATGACAATTGACGGCTATTTGCCATTGTATTTTATTAAACAGAATAATCTTCATCGAAATATTTATACGATGACAGATTGGTATGCTTTTTTTGAGAAACATAGCTATCAATTATCCGATATTCGTATTTTTCAGGAAAATGAAGTGGAATGGGTAGTTCTGTATATGGAAACCCCACCTTCTGAAAAAATGATTTCTGAAATTAATGAACTAGCTTTTGTAGAGGAAGCAATTTTAATTAGTTAGGAGTAGGGATATGTATCAATCAATTGAACAATTAGTAACAGATGCCATTCAAAAAAATGTTCCTATTTCGGAATTGATGGTTTGTCAAGAAATGGAAAAATCTCATCGTACAAGAGAAGATATTTGGGAACAAATGCGCAAGAATTATCTTGTTATGAAAGATGCGGTAGAAAAAGGACTTACGGGCGACGGTGTATTCTCCCCCACTGGTCTGACTGGCGGAGAAGCAGTTAAACTACAGAATTACCGAAAGAAAGGTAAAACATTATCTGGCAATGACCTTTTGTTAGCAGTTGAAAATGCCATCGCCACAAATGAAGTGAATGCTTCGCTAGGAATTATCTGCGCAACGCCGACAGCCGGTTCTTCCGGCACACTGCCTGGTGTCATGTTTGGGATTAAAGACAAACTTTCTTTAAGTGAAGATCAAATGGTGCAGATGCTTTTTTGTGCGAGTGGTTTTGGAATGGTCATTGCTAATCAAGCAATGATTTCAGGTGCCGCAGGCGGTTGCCAAGCAGAAGTCGGCAGCGCATCCGGCATGGCTGCAGCTGCGGCTGTAGAAATTGCAGGTGGGACACCAGAACAAGCTTCAGAAGCAATGGCTATGGCAATTAGTAATCTTCTTGGATTAGTCTGTGATCCAGTAGCCGGATTAGTTGAGATTCCTTGTGTAAAAAGAAATGCCATCGGCGCTGCCAATGCTTTACTTTCTGCGGATATGGCTCTTGCCGGTTTGACAAACAAGATTCCTGCAGATGATGTCATTGATGCTATGCGCCGTGTCGGAAAAAGTCTGCCCCCTTCTCTGCGTGAGACTGGTTTAGGAGGTTTGGCTGCAACCCGAGAAGGCGTAAAATTAAAGATGCAAATCTTTGGGACAGAAGTGGAGATTAAAAGAAATCATGAAGATTCATGAGAGTAATCATAATTGTATAAAAGAGCTTCACCATTTGCAGTTATAAATAATAGAAAAAAAGATTATCAAGCTCTTTTTCTAGCCTGAATGTCTTTATTTCTTTAGAACAAAGACATTCGATACTAAATTTTCTGCTGAACATCTTTATTTTTTGAAAATAAAGATATTCAGACTCAAAATACTATTTGAAAGTCTTTTTCTATACAGTTTAGAAAATTGAATCACGTTCGGTAGAAAAAACTATAAAACAAAGAGCGCAGAAATTCACTTTCTGCGCTCTTTGTTAATTCCTAAACATCTTTACTTCCAAAAATAAATCATTATAAATTCCAAGCAACTCTGATCCGAGATTTTCATAAACTTCCATATGAGAAACAGCTTCATCAGATGGATAGAAATTTTCGTCTTCAACAATTTCTGGATCCATCAACTCAATTGCCGCTTCATTCGGCGTAGAATAGCCTACATAATCAGCGTTGATAGCTGCATTTTCTGGGTCAAGCATGAAGTTGATAAAGGCATATGCCCCTTCCACATTCTGAGCTATTTTTGGAATGACAATATTATCAAACCACAGATTGGTTCCTTCTTCTGGAATCACATAATGCAGATGCTCATTTTCCCATAGCATCTCGCTCGCTTCACCAGAAAAGGTAACTGCGATAGCTGCTTCTTCTTGAATCATATACATCTTGATTTCATCCGCTACAATTGCTTTAATATTGGGTGTAAGTAATTTTAGATTCTCGGCAACTTTTCTAAGTAATCCTGGATCTCTCTCATTCAAAGAATATCCTTGGCTTTGCAAGCCAATTCCCATTACTTCCCGAGCTCCATCTATTAACATCAGTTTATGTCGATATTCTTCATTCCACAAATCATTCCAAGAGTTTGGTTCCTCTTCAATAAATTTATCATTATAGACAATTCCTAATGTTCCCCAAAAATAAGGAATGGAATAGCGATTTCCTTCATCAAAATTCAAATCTAAAAATCGGTCTCCAATATAATCCAGTCCCTCAATCTTGGAGTGATCTAATTCCAATAACATGTCTTCTTCGATCATTTTATCAATCATATATTCAGAGGGTACCGCAATATCGTAAGAAGTACCGCCTTGGTTAATTTTCGTATACATGGCTTCATTCGAATCGAATGTTTCGTAGGAAACTTTATAACCTGTCTCTTCTTCGAATTTCGCAAGCAGCTCCGGTTCGATGTAGTCGCCCCAATTATAAATCGTTAATGTGTTATCTCCAGTGAATCCTTGTGAACGGTTCAAATAGTTAATCCCGAATGCAAGTGAAAGGCAGATAATCAAAATCGTTATCATACTAATGAGTAGTCGTCTCATTGATTTATCACCTCTCCTTGATTAAAGGTCATTGCTTTTAATTCTTTTTCACGTTTTCTTTGTCCATAGACCTGTATGAAGTTATATCCTAAAACAAGTAATAGTGTGAAGACAAACATCAATGCACTTAATGCATTAATTTCTAAACTTACTCCTCGACGCGCACGAGAATAGATTTCAACAGCAAGTGTACTAAAGCCGTTCCCTGTTACGAAAAAGGTTACCGCAAAGTCATCCAACGAATACGTAAAAGCCATGAAAAATCCACTAAGTATCCCTGGCGTAATACTGGGCAATAAAATCCGCGTAAGGACTTGCCAAGAATTTGCTCCTAAATCTTGCGCCGCGCTGATCATAGAGTCTTTCATTTCATATAATTTTGGTAAAACCATCAACACAACAATCGGTATCGAAAAAGCGACGTGGGCAAGCAATACAGAAGCAAATCCTAATCCGAAGCCGACAATTGTGAAAAGAATCAATAGACTTGCTCCAATGATAACATCGGGCGATACCATTAAAATATTATTCAAACTCAGCAAGGTTTGTTGGGTACGACGCTTCTTTGTATAGTAAATATAAATCGCGCCAAAGGTCCCGATAATGGTTGCCAGTAAGGAAGATAGTAATGCGACCAACAAGGTATTTAAGACGATGCCGATTAACCGTTTGTCTTCAAACACAGCCTGATAATGTTCTAATGTAAAGCCCGTAAATTCATTCATTGTTCCTCCTTCATTGAAAGAGTAATAAATTAAATAAAAGATAGGCAGATATAAGACGAGAAATACGAGTATTAAAAACAAGTTGTTCCATTTTGAGTTACTTGATACTTTCATTTTGTTTTACCCCTCGCTTTCTATTTTTCTCACCGGTTAATCGCATGATGATAAACATGGAAATGATTAATATAACGCCGATTGTTGAACCCATTCCCCAATTTTGAGTAACGAGAAAATGTTGTTCAACTGCAGTACCTAATGTAATTACTCGGTTACCCCCAATTAACCGCGTTAACATAAAGAGTGATAAGGAAGGAATAAAGACGGCTTGGAAGCCGCTTCTAACTCCGCGCATGCTTAATGGAAAAATCACTCGTTTAATCGTTTCCCAACGCGTCGCTCCTAGATCATAACTAGCCATCTCCAAAGAAGGATTAATTTCTTGGATGGAGTTAAAAATCGGCAAAATCATGAAAGGCAGTTCAATATATGCGGCTACAAACAGGAAACTGAAATCAGTAAATAGAATTTGCTGTGGGGCAATTCCTAAAAAACCAAGGAAATTGTTTACCGTACCACTTTGACTAAAAATACCAATAAAAGCATATGCTTTTAATAATAAATTGATCCATGTCGGTAAAATAATAAGCGATAGCCAAAGCTGTTTGTATTTTGTTCTGCTCAGAAATAATGCTGTTGGGTAACTAATAAGAAATGTCACCAAAGTAATCAAAAATGCATAGAAAAATGAATTTAGTGTCATAGCTAAATAATTTCCAGATTGAAAATACGTCAAATAATTAGCAAAGGTAAAGTTACCCGAGATATCAAAAAATGACTGATACAAGATTAACAACATTGGGGCTACTACAAATAATGCTAGCCATAAGACATAAGGTGCTGAGTACCAAACTTTTGAACGTGTAGTCATTTATGCTCCCTCCTATGCTTCGTAACTTTCAAGACGAGCATCAAATTCTTCTTCTGTTTCTCCTAGACGCATAACGTGAATATCATGCGGTGTAAAATAGAGACCAATATCTTGTCCGATTACAGCTTTTTTCGTTGAATGAACCATCCATTCATTGCCGTCCTTATCGTATCCAATAATTTCATAATGCACGCCTCTGAACAGTTGGCTATCAACATTCACTACTAACTTTCCTTTTTCAACGGTAGTTAATTCTAAATCTTCTGGACGAATCACTACTTCAATTCGTTCTCCAGGAGTAATCCCAGCGTCCTCACATTCAAATTCTTTGCCAACCATTTTAACTTTATAATCTTCCACCATCGTTCCAGCAATTATGTTACTTTCACCAATAAAATCAGCAACAAAACGATTGATCGGTTCGTCATAAATATCTACCGGAGTTCCACTTTGAACAATTTTTCCTTTATCCATTACAAAGATCCAATCACTCATTGCTAACGCTTCTTCTTGATCATGAGTAACAAAAATAAAAGTAATTCCCAAACGTCTTTGCAGTTCCCTTAATTCATACTGCATATCTGTACGTAACTTCAAATCTAAAGCAGAAAGTGGTTCATCCAATAACAACACCTCTGGCTCATTAACGATTGCTCGTGCAATTGCTACACGCTGTTGCTGTCCACCAGACATTTCACGTATCTCTCTATTTTCATAGCCAGAAAGTTGAACCATTTTCAAAGCATTTTTTACTTTCGCTTCTATTTCTGATTTTGGCAATTTTTTTAATGACAGCCCAAATGCTATATTGTCAAATACATTCATATGCGGGAAAAGTGCATAATCCTGAAAAATCGTATTTACTTTTCTCTTATTTGGCGAGATATCATTCACAATCTGATCGTTTATTTTTATGGAACCTTCTGTAACATCTGTAAAACCAGCAATTAATCGGAGAATGGTCGTTTTTCCACATCCTGATGGACCAAGTAAGGTATAAAACTTCCCTTTTTCAATTTCAAAATTGATGTCGTGTAAAATTACGTTATCGTCATAAGCCTTGTTTACACCTTCAAAAACGATGTTTGTATGATTTGTCATTCATTACACCTGCACTTTCTAATAATTATAAGTAAGAATCTGTTACAACCAACAGTACCTTGGTTGTTTTTGTAGATGCATTACGCATTCGGTGAGACTCTGTTGCCTCATAGTAAAATGATTGCCCTTTTTTTATTTGAAATTTTTGTTCGCCTATTTCCAGCCCAACTGTCCCTGCTAAAACATAGCCAAATGTTTCAGCTAATGAAGGTGGAAACTGCTTAAACTCTCCATCTTCTTTTAATGTTATCATAACTGGTTCCATTTCTTTATCATTTGAATCGGAAATCAACCATGTCATTGCATAACCTTTTTCTTCATCCTCAAAAATGGTCACATCATTTTTTGTATAGACCACGGACTGACTTTCCTTTTCAGAATCAAAGAAGTCTTTTGGCGTAGTCCCCAATACTTCTAGCACATCAAAAAATGTTTCCATGGAGGGCGAGCTCAAATTGTTTTCTAATTGAGAAATATAACCTTTTGTTAAATCGGTACGCTCTCCCAATTCCTCTTGCGTTAAATTCTTTTGGAGACGTAAATCCTTCAACTTCTTACCTATTTCCAAGGAAAACCCTCTTTTCTTCATCGTTAGTTTAGTAATACTAATCTTTAAGTTTAGGCACGAATAAAATTATAGCGATATTCTAGAAAAATACAAGCGTTATTAATCAAAAAAAATAAAAACATCTTGCTCCATTACGGAACAAAATGTTTTTAATCAAAATATTGTTAGAAAAGGCGTGCAACCCGATCATAGTGTATGAATTTTTCTGTAAAGACATAAGGATCTTTCATCCCAATGTGTCTTGCAAAGGTAAATAGACTTGTTTCTTTTAAGGAAGAACGTTCAATAATTTCAGGACTGACTAATATATAGACAGGACTTGCATCAGCGATAACTTTTCCTTTTGATACTACAATTGCTCTTTTTGTATACTCAATCATTAAATGAATATCATGTGTGACAAGTAAAACAGTCACTCCTTGCAAATGGATAGACTGTAAAAAATTTAAAATCTCTGTGTAACGAAGGAAATCCTGCCCCGCAGTTGGTTCATCGACAATAATCATTTTAGGACTTAATGCAAGTACGGAAGCAATTGCCACTCTTCGCAACTGCCCAAAACTTAAAGCGTTCATTGGCAAGTCACGAATGTATTGTAAACTGCATACTTCGATTACTTTCTCGACCCGATGTGAAATCTCTTCCTCAGAATAACCTTCTTCTTTTAGCCGAAAGGACAATTCCTCATAGATATTGTCTTGCGTAATCGTTTCAAGAGGATTTTGTGGGACATAGCCTACTAATTTTTTCATCTTTTGTGCATTAAAATCAGTAATTTCTTCGCCCTTCCAGAACAACTTTCCAGTTTTTAATTTTTCTTGACCGGATAAAATTTTTACCAGAGTTGTTTTCCCAGAGCCATTTGGACCGATTAGGCTTAGAATCTCACCTTCCATGATTTTAAAGCTTACGTCGTCTATAATATTTTCTTTGTTCCATGGATATTTAAAGGTAGCATCCTGAATTTCCAGTAACACCTCATCATTAGATGGATACTGGAATTGAGGCAAATAAGATAGCCAACGCTCCATATCTTCTCTTAAATTGGGACCGTTTACTTCGTCAACGTTATCCAAACTGTGAACATAATCCAAATTAACGCCCGCATACCTCATTGCAGTAATATATAAAGGCTCACGTATACCAATATCACTTAAAATATCCGTTTTCAGTATTTCTGATGGGTTTCCATCTGCGATGATGCGTCCTTCAGAAAATAAAATTAAACGGTCAATTGGATAAGCAAGCGCGTCTTCTAAACGATGTTCAATAATCATTACAGTTGAATTAGTATCTCTTTCTAATGAATCAATAAACTTCATCGTCAAATCGCCTGATTTTGGATCAAGATTCGCTAGTGGTTCATCAAAAATAAGCAGAGGCTTGTCATTTACAAAAAGCCCCGCTGTCTTCATCTTTTCAAATTGATTATCCGTTAACTGACTAAAGCTTTCCTGCAAAGAAGGAAATTTACTTAAAAACCATTTCATTCCAGCTAGCTTTTTTTGCTCTAAGTAACTTTGAAACGGCTGAATAGCGGTAGAAAAACCAGTCGAGTATTCTTTCTCTCTTTCTCTCACTGCTTCTCCGCTATCTTCCATATGAATCGCTAACTCGTTTGGCAGAAAATTAGAGATTCTCTTCTTTTCATTATCTTGTCCATAGGTAATCGTCCCTGTGTAATCGTCGTTATCTTTACTTGGCAAAATCCCAGATATACAACGAGCGAAGGTGGATTTCCCTGAGCCACTTGGCCCGATGACAAGAATTTTTTCCCCTTCATAAATCGTCACATTAATTTCTTTAAGAATTGGAAAATTTTGATCTGAATAGGTAAAGGTAAAATCTTGAAGTGTAATAAGTGGCTTTCTCATGGAATCCACCTCCTTTATTTTTTTAGGAAGACATTCTTTCTGCCACATTTTCAAATGATTCAAGGATAGAATCTTCCCCAATAATTCGTACTTCTGTCTCTAATTTTACCTGATACACATCCCAGATTACTTCTTGGATATGAGAAATCATTTCAATATAATCTGTTGCTGTTGCTTGATTAATATTCACAATAAATCCAGCGTGTTTGGTAGAAATTTGTGCGCCGCCCAAAATTTTTCCTTGAAGACCTGCATCCTGAATTAGTTTTCCAGTAAAGTAGCCCGTTGGCCGTTTGAAAACACTTCCGCAAGAGGGATATTCTAAAGGTTGTTTAGAAGTACGCAACTCTGTTAACTCATCCATTTTTTCAGAAATCTTTTCTTTTTTCCCTTTTTCTAACGCAAAAACTGTCTCAACCACAATATCGCCTGTTTCTTGAATTTTACTGTGTCGATAGCTGAATTCAAGCTCTTCATTTTTATAAATTTTTCGTTCACCTGTCAACGTGACAACTTCAACCGTTTCAATTACTGTTTTAACTTCTCCACCATATGCGCCAGCATTCATAAAGACGGCACCGCCGACACTCCCGGGAATCCCGCATGCAAATTCCAAGCCGGTTAAATTTTCATACAAGGCACGTTTCGATGTATCAATTAACTTTGCACCGCTTTGCACGACCAAGTGATTTTTTTCAATTTTTATTCCATTTAATTCCGTTAAGATCATTACGACTCCGCGTATTCCACCATCGCGAATAATAACATTACTGGAATTTCCTAAAATTGTTAGTGGAACATCTTTTTCATGTGTCCATTTTACAATCGCTTGAACTTCATCTTTGGTTACTGGAAAGACAAGAGCATCAGCAGGACCACCAGTTTTTGTATATGTATATGCATCTAAGGTTTCATTTTCTTTGATAATGACAGTCGGAAACTCTTTTTTTAGTTTCTTTGCCAACGTAATTTTCTCTTGCAATCTTTTCCCCTCGCTAAATCTTTCACTTTAAAGTTATTTAAGTTCTCATTTAAATTGTTCTACTCAATAAATAATAGTAACATAATTTTGGATAATAAGTACCGTTTATCTTTCAAGTTAGTAATTTTTATTGTAACATACATTAATTGTATAATAAGCTATTATTTACTCTACTGTCCAGTTATTTAAATAATGATTACCAATAAATCCTTAATCAAAGCAGAAAATCGCAAAAAAATATGCTAAAATGATTCGGTACAGTAAAGGAGGAACTTCTTTTGTCTAATAAACAATTAAAAAATGCGACCGTTTTTACCCTATTAAGCGTTCTCTATCCAGTATATTTATTTTCAACGAAAGAGCCTGACACAATTGCAACGATTTCACTACTGCTAGCGATATTCTTTCCAATCGTAGGTGTAATTTTCGGATTGAACGTAAAAGATAAACGTTTTAAATGGGCATTTGTTATCATCAACATTCTTGTGCTAGCCATTTTTTCAAATTATGCACTTACTATTTTATTCTAAGGTATTTGTATATACTTTAAAAACCCCACTGAATCAATTTTGATTATTCAAAGGGGTTTTCTTATTTTAATCGATTAATAGGCTCATCATAATTCCCTCAACAAATTCATCATCAATATACATGACACGAGACATGATTCCTTCTTTTTGATAGCCCATCTTTTCATATAATTTTATTGCACGTTCGTTTCCTGCATGGACCGTTAATTCAAGACGTTTGATAATCCCGCTTTCTTTTGCCCAGATTTCAACTTCTTCCATAAGGACCGTCCCGATTCCGAATCCCCAGAATTCCTTTTCTACCGTAATTCCAACTTCGCCAACATGACGTGTTTTAGGCTTATCATTGGAACCTACTGACGCAATTCCAATTAACTCTTCATTATTAATAGTGGCAATAAGCATAATTTCATTTTCTTTTTCCATTAATCCTTCTAAATACATTTCTTCAAAAGCTTCTGATAATTCTAATCCTTCTGGTCCATAAGTCAAGAAGTCCGTTTCACTGCCTGTTTTTTTACTAAAAGCTAGAATTTCTTTTGCATCGGTTGGAATCGCCTCTCGAATCATTATTTCGATTTTTTCAGTTTTCATATATTTTTCTTTCCTCCCATTTTCTTTTCCACTCATGAAGCAGTTTTTCGTAATGATTGCCTTCCGCAATCATTTTAAAAGTACGTTCTCGCGAAAACTCACCACTCCTACTGATTTCAATTTGAAGAAATTCCTTTGGTAATTCTTCTTTAATAAATTTTGACCATTCAATGACACTGACTCCATCCCCATAAAAATATTCTTCCAGCCCTAATTCTTCTCCGCCCGCTTCTTCTAAACGGTAAACATCCAAATGGTACAAGGGAATTCGTCCTTTTGTATATTCTCTAATCAAAGTATAGGTAGGACTTTTGATAATTTGCTCAATTCCAAGACCTCTAGCTATCCCTTTGGTAAAGGTTGTTTTCCCAGCTCCCAGGTCTCCTTCTAATAAAATGACATCATTTGGGGCTGCTAACTCCCCTAACTTTTCACCAAGGAACATTGTATCTTCTTCATTTTTTATTTCAATGCTAAATGCCATTTGCGGCACCTCTCTTTTGTTTTTTTCCATTATAACGTATTTTTGAGAGAAAAAACTCCCTAATATACCAATCTAATGTTGGTATATATAGGGAGCTTTCCATATCAGAGATATTTAGCCAATTAAAGTTTGATTTGCTGTGATAATCGCTGTCTTATAAACGTCTTCTTCCACACAACCACGTGACAAGTCAGAGATTGGTTTGTTCAATCCTTGTAAGATTGGTCCTACTGCTTCAAACGCACCAAAGCGTTGAGCAATCTTGTAGCCGATATTTCCAGATTGGATTTCTGGAAATACGAATACTGTCGCTTCTCCTGCTACTTTTGAATCAGGAGCTTTTTGGTTCGCTACAGATTGAACGAATGCCGCGTCAAATTGTAATTCACCATCGATATTGTATTGTGGTGCCAATTCTTGAGCAATCTTGGTTGCTTCAGCAACTTTTTCTTGCTCTGGTGAAGATGCAGACCCTTTCGTAGAGAAGCTTAATAGAGCCACATTTGGTTCGATATCAAACATTTCAGCTGTTTTAGCTGATTCTACTGCAATCTCTGCAAGTTCCTGTGCATTTGGATTGATGTTGATTGCACAATCAGCGAACAAGTATTTTTCCTGTCCGCGTCCGCGCAACATGATGAATGCACCACTTGTGCGACTTACACCTGGTTTTGTTTTGATGATTTGTAATGCTGGACGAACGGTATCACCTGTCGAGTGAACGGCACCACTTACTAAACCATCTGCTAGTCCCATGTGAACTAACATTGTTCCGAAATAATTTTCATCTTTCAAGACTTCACGTGCTTGTTCTTCTGTAGCTTTTCCTTTACGGCGGTCAACAAAAGAAGCAACCATTTCTTCCATTTGATCATAAGCAGCAGGATCAAAAATTTTAACACCTTCGATGTCAAATCCACGATCTTTTGCTGCTTCAGTAATTGCTGCTTTGCTACCAATCAAGATTGGTTCCAACAAGTTTTCTGATTTTAGACGAACGACTGCTCCTAAGATACGTGGCTCAGTTCCTTCCGGGAAAACAATTTTAATATTTTTCCCTGCAATTTTTTCTGTTAAACTTTCAAACATTTCCAAGAGAGTTCCCTCCTACACGTTTTTAATACATCTTTATCATACCTTATTTGAAATGAAATTTCATTAAAAACCAAAGAAACAGTTAAAAAAACTGTATTATTTTTGCTTATGATAGCAAGAAAAATCATCAAGTGCCATGGTTACATAAATTTTAGAGAAAACAGAGAAATGGTTGAAGAAATGAGCACTTGAGCTTACTTCTTTTTTGTCTCTTTCAAACTTGCCCTTTGATATAACACAGCCTATTCGAAATGTATTACTGTCCTAGCACACAAAAAAGGCGCATCCTTCGTTTAAAAGGGATGCGCCTTTTTATTATTCTTTTTTCTGCTCAATAACGCAACCTCTAATTAACGCAAGTTTTTGTTGTTGCTCAGCCGTTCTTTTTGTGTTGTGATGAGTTGGAGTACATCCACCTTACAGAGGCGATTCTATCGTCTGAAAGCTTCCCTGCCGAAGGAACCCCTCCTCTCCGAAGAAGTGGTGAGGTCCCAAGTTAGATATTTTATTCAGCAGGCGAAAATTGAGTACAATAATTTATAAAATCTGCGGATCCTCCTTGATTCTGGGTAGAAAAAAGAAAAAGGCCTGTCCGACATCCCATGAAATGATCAAGACGATAATACAGCTTGTGAATAGGACCAAGTTGTTTCCAGTCATTTTCATTCTTGTATAAGAATCTGACTTCATCCACTCCATCTGTGAAATCAGCCATGATCCGTAGTTCTACAGAAGAATCTGTAGTTAGCACAGATTCTCGCTCCAGGCCAGGGCCCGTGTCTCCTCCTTCTGGACCCCAGATTCCTTCATCTGGATCCAGTTCCTTTTCCGTCATAACAATGTAATAGTGACCATCACGTTTCGTTATCGCAATCCAGCCATAGCAACCCTGTAAGGCGCAGATTCCGGCAAAGTCTCCCTCACTGATCTTAGAAGCATCAATCTGTACTGTAATATCACTGAAAGGCCCCATCATTCTCTGTGTCAGCATGTTTTTGGCCATAACAACATTTGCACAGGTTTCTTTTGTTGTGATTCGAAGCGCTCCCGGCCTTTCCGTTACCGACCACAGAGAATTATCAGGAATATGATTCCATTGCCATACATTCTTTAAAGAAACCGACCCATCCGGATTTGCCTCATACGAAAAAGAATCACTGTCCGTTAATGGAGCATAGTTATGATTCTGCTTTGTACTTCTGACTTCGAGTTCTAGTGGAACTTTTCCTTCATATCCAAATACCGGAAAATCATTCTCCCATTCAACAGGAACCAGAACAGGACATCTGCCTATTGCACCATGATCTTGGAACAGCATGGCATACCAGTCACCTTCAGGTGTATCGACCAGCCCCCCTTGTGCAATCCCGGCATTCCTGAATCCCTGGTCATCATTCAGAACATCTTTTCCTGTAAAAGTACCTTCCAAGGAATCCGATACAAAGCAAGCCTGTGTTCTTCTCTTTGTTCCATCAGCCAGCCAATGAACCATGAACACATAATATTTTCCATTTATCTTCTGAATATGGCAGCCTTCATATCCCAGGCTGACACGGTCCTTGTCTGTAATGATGACACGGTCGAGGCCATCAGGTTTGGGGCCTGACAGATCAGATAAAAGTTCTATTAAATGAATCTGGGTATTGCCATACACCAGGAATATTCTGTCCTCATCAAATAAGAGAGAACTATCATGATAAAATCCTTCTATTTCACTTTTTTCCCATGGCCCAGTGATTTGCTCTGACTGATACAGATAAGTCTTCCTTGTATCGTTTGCTGCAAAGCAAATATAAAATCTTCCGTTATGGTAACGCATGGAGGGTGCCCACATTCCCTGCCCATAAATATTTTGTCCGTCTTCTAACTTAGAGGCCGGTTTTCGATTCAATTCATCAAATACATAGGTTAAAATTTCCCAATTTAAAAGATCATAAGAGCGCAGGATCACTCCTCCTGGGAACATATGCATTGTTGTACTAATCATATAATAAGTATCATCCACCCTGATTACATCGGGATCAGGGAAATCAGAATAAATGAGTGGATTGTTTTTATGCATCATTTGAAAGCCTCCATAGTGTTTTTTTAGTCTTAGTATCATTCTTAACAGCTTCATAGTTCTGCATTACTTAGGATTCCTTTATTATTTCTTAGTTAAAATCATACTATCACATTTTATCATGATACACGATTCTTGAAAAGAAACAGGCAGTTGACACTTCTCAGTCGAGAACAATCAGGCAAGCTTATTCAATGCAGGCTTCTTGTTCTTTCAAGTTATGTAATATTACAGCAGGAAACATTGATGGATCAAGTTTGGATATTTTTTAGGATAATAAAGTTGAGTTATCTTCTAATGGATAGATATATTTTTTAAATATATAGCGCAAGAAAAACGCACATAATGTTGCTGAAAATAATTCAGATATCGGATGCGCCCACCAAATCACATGGACGTTCCCAGATAAAGAAAGAAGATAAGCAACAGGAAGTAATACAACCACTTGTCTTAAGATTGATACAGTTAAACTTAACAGTCCTCTTCCAAATGCTTGAAAGATGGTTCCACACATGATTCCAAATCCTGCTAACAAGAAACTAATACTGATAATACGCAGGGAAGGAACACCAATATTAATCATTTCCCCCGATGCATTAAATAGATTCAATAAAAATTCCGGGAAAATTTGGAAAATTGCAAAGCCAATCAGCATGATTCCTACTGCGTAAGCAATACTGTATTTGATGATCTTTACCATACGATTTTTATTTTTTGCTCCATAATTATAAGAAAGGATTGGAATCATTCCATTTGTTAATCCATAAACGGGCATAAATATAAAGGTTTGCAGTTTGAAATAAACGCCATACACTGCTGTGGCAGTTGATGTAAAGCCTAGTAAAATAATATTAATTACGTAGGTTGTCACAGAAGTTATGGATGTCATGATCATGGAAGGTATACCTACTCGATAGATTTCTTTCAAAGTAGCTTTATCAGGGCGAATATTTTTATAATCGACGGTCAGTTCCTTGTTTTTCTTTTCATGCATATACACGGCAAATCCCCCTGCAATGATTTGACCAATAACAGTCGCATATGCGGCCCCTGTCATTCCTAGCGCCGGAAAACCGAACCAGCCGAAAATCATAATTGGATCGAGAATAATATTAATAATTGCTCCCAATCCCTGTGTGTACATAGTATACAAAGTCTGACCTGTTGATTGCATTATTCTTTCGTACGTCATTTGAATAAACTGACCAAATGACCAAATCATTATAATTGATAAATATTTTTCCCCGTATTGAATAATTTCGATATCTGAAGTTTGTGAGGTAAAGAAATATTCTACCAATGTTAACCCTAAAACCAGAAAGATCAGGTAATGGAACACTCCAAGTAATATCCCATTTGATGCTGTAATACGAGCATCTTTTTCTTTCCGCTCTCCTAGCTGACGTGATAGTAAAGCGTTCATTCCTACACCGGTCCCTACTTGAACCGCCACCATTAAATTTTGTATTGGAAAAGCCATCGAAACAGCGGTTAATGCTTTTTCATTAATCTGAGCAACAAAAATACTATCGACGATATTGTAGAGCGAACTAATCAGCATGGATGCAATCATAGGTAACGATATCGTGAGTATTAATCGATTAATCGGCATGGTTCCCATTTTATTTTCTTTCATTTTTTCCAATCTAAATTTTCACCTCATTTGAATACATAATAAAGAACATTGCCGAAACAACGTTCTCACTCGAAACACTATAACAGAATATCCTGATAAATACTATTTTATTCTTGAAGTTGTTCTGCGATCAAGCGGTAAGATTCTAATCGTACTTCTTGAGGATCAGTAATCGTAATAATCATTGCTTCATCAAATCCGTAATTCTCTTTATAGCTATTTAGCTTTTCTGCAACAAATTTGGGAGTTCCAACGATATGTCCTTCTCTTACTTTCTCAATGACGGCTTGATCTATTTCAGTCAAAGGATAGTTCGCTGCTTCTTCTGCAGTCAAGAATTTTCCTAGTCGTTTCCCCCTAGCTAATTGCATTTTAAAAATCGCATAGGGTAACTCATAATATCTTGCTTCCTCTTCTGATTCACAAGCCAGTGCATAAAAAGCCACACTTAATTTTTTTTCAGGCATAAATTCAGAAGGTACAAACCGGCTGTTATAAATTTCGAATGCATCTGGATTCATTTGTCCACTAAAGAACTGCGCATATGAATACCCCATTCCTTTGGTTGCTGCTTGCAATGCACTGTCGCCACTTGATCCCAGTAACCAATTGCTCGGTCTGGTCTCAATAAAAGGCGCTGCTGGAGTATAACGATACAATTCATTTGTTGGCAGCTCATTCTTTAAAAATGATTGAATGGTATCGATTTTGTCATATAGTGTATCTAATTGAGGAACTTTCCCTTCAGATAAGGCAAAAATCGCATTTCGGTCCCCTCCTGGTGCCCGACCTAATCCCAAATCAATTCTACCTGGATAAAAAGCTTCCAAAGTTTTAAAAACCTCTGCTATTTTTAAAGGTGAATAATGCATCATCATGATGCCGCCCGAGCCGACCTTGATCTGATTCGTTCTTGCCGCAACTTGGCCAATGACAATCTCTGGAGCCGCACTTGCTAATGACTCGCTGCCATGATGCTCAGCAAACCAAATACGTTTATAACCGTATTTTTCTCCTTGTTGTGCTAAAATTACTGCATTTTCCAATGCATCACTTGCTGTTTCCTGCCCCATCAAAGGGATTTGATCTAATATACTTAAATCCATTTCGTTACCCTCATTCACTTTTTGTATTTTCTTCTATAGTAAGACTAACATAGTTTGAAGAAGATTTACTTACAAAAAGTACTTTCCAAGTAACTTTCAACGTATACAGAAGATTTCAATCCTGTATTTTTTTCTACGAAAAGAGAGACAATCTGAATTTTTATCAGCCGTCTCTCTTCTTTCTATCTCTTTTTCTTATCATCCGCTTCTAATTGTATTCTCCGTTTTGTTGATTCTCGGAACATAGACTCCATTTGTTCTGAATCTTCTTCTTGAATAGCTTTTTTCATCGTTTGGAATTGCTTTTCAAACCCTTCAATCGCATCCAATAATTCTACTTTATTTTCAATAAAGAGTTCTGACCATAGACTTTCATTAATCTTCGCAATACGGGTTAAATCTCGATAGCTGTCCCCTATGAATTTTACCGTCCCACGTTCAGGGTCATCGCTATTAATTAAAGATACAGCAATCACATGACAAAGCTGGCTCGTAAAAGCAATCATTTCATCATGTTTTTTTGGATTTACTAATGTTACTCGCTTGAATCCGATTCTTGTAATCAATTTTTCTAATCGTTCAAGATTTTCTTTTTTATTTTTTTCTGTTGGAGTTAATAAATAGTTTGCCCCTTCAAAAACTTCCGCATCCGCATATGCATATCCCCTATTTTCTCTCCCAGCCATTGGATGCCCATAGATGAAATCCACTTGCTCTGGTATCTCTTCCATTAACTGTTCAACAAGAACACCTTTCACGCCTGCTACATCGGTTAAAATAGCACCTTCTTTGAAATCATCCCGGTGTACTTTTATGAATTCTTTCAAGGCAAGAGGATACAACCCGATAATTACGATATCTGCTTGTTGTAAAATCCTTTGATTGCTTGTTTCGCCTTCATCAATAACGCCTTCTTCCAAGGCTTTCTTTAATGTTTCTTCATCTGGATCAATGGCAAGAATCCGTTCTCCTTCAACTGGATGTTTTCGCAACGCTTTTGCAAATGAACCCCCGACTACGCCAAGCCCCACAATCGCAATGTTCCTCATTTCAGACATTCTCCTTTTACTTTTCTCTAATTGCCGAGTCGAATCTTCCCAGTAATCGAACATATTCAGAAACTTGTTCCAGCGTCTGCCACAGTAACTCAAATGGACTCGTCATTTGCGAAATATCTACTTCCATGAAGAACCCATATTTAAAGGGCTTTCCGGAAATCGGGCGAGCATTTAATGATTCCATATTACAATCAAATAGATTAAACACTTGAAGGAACTTCGCGAGCGCTCCCGATTCGTGCTTTGTTTCTACGTAAAGAGATAAAATATCCCCTTCTAACTGAACTGTCTCCGCATGTTTCATTATATAAAAACGGGTAGTGTTTAGCGACTCTGTTTGGACGCTTTTCTTTAATGCTTTTAGTCCATATAATTCGCCTGCACGATGACTGGCCAGTGCCGCTTGGTTTATTTTACCATTTTCAGAAATATATTCAGCTGCTTTTGCAGTATCTTCGTAAGCTTTAGCAGTAACGGCAGGGTGACTTTCAAAAAATGTCGTACATTGCGATAAAGCTTCTGGATGGGAATAAACTTCTGTAATATCCTCTATTGAACTATCAGGCAATCCCCATAAAGTGTGTTGAATGGATTGGTAATTTTCGGCTATTGCTATAATTGGTCGATAACGAAGTAAATCAACCGTCCTAGCGATGAGACCTGTCGTTGAATTCTCAACCGGAATAACAATCACTTCTAACTCATTATTCTCTAAATCATCAATCACTTCTTGAAAATCCGAATAACCAATTGCTTCTATTTTTTCTTCTTTGTAGTCTTTGAAATATTCTTGTAAGGCCGTCTCACTATAAGATCCTGGCACACCTTGATATCCAATTTTCATCGTTTTTCCCCCTTATTTTCCCAAAAAAATACTCTACTCAGAAATAGTCTAAGTAGAGTACAATCATTCATTTTCCGTTAGGTTTTTAATACGACCGGAAAACTTATCTGTAAATAGCCACTTAGTTATTTCTATGCGGCTATAAATAAAACACAAGTAAGCCACCTTAGATATGAATGTCATTCATTCGTTCATATCTAACGTGCAGACATGAACGCTATCTAAAGTAGCTAAAATATACAGATAAGTGGATTCCTTGGCTTGCTGTCATCGTTAAAAACCTCTTTTCGTGTTATGTTTCTCATCCTACCTTATCTTTTATTAAAAAACAAGTAGAATTTAATTTTATTCTCATATTAGTTGGATATTTTTTTGTAAAAAAGAGTTGCTGCTTCTTTCAAACTATCAGGATTATCGATAAAGAAATCATGTCCTCCTTCTGGTACAAGAAACAGCTCCGCTTTTGGAATGATTTCAGCTATTTTTTCTGTATGGCTGCGTTTAATAACGTCCTTCTCTCCTGCCATAACGAACACTGGTATCGAAATACTTTGCAAATCTTGCTCAGTTAAATCCAAATTATCCAGCATTAATTGTAGAACAGACTCCTTCCTCCGTCGATCCTTCTCATCGGTAATCATTTGGAGCTTCTCTTTTTCCTCCAGTAAATCTTGATACAGCGGTTCTACTAAAGCATCAGCTTCGTAGTTTGCTCCCATTGTAATTAAGCTTTTCACTCGTTCTGGAAAATGAGAAGAAAAGTATAACCCTATATTTCCGCCGTCGCTATAGCCGATGATGTGCACGCTATCCAAACCATTTTGATCCATTAACAGTAAGATATCTTCAGCCATTCTTTTAAAGGTCAAACTTTGAACGGCAAAATCCGATTGCCCATGCCCCCTTGTATCAAGAGCATATACAGAATACTTCTGTGTAAAAAAGTTATATTGGTTTTGAAAAATAGAGGAATCTTCATTATTTCCATGAAGAAACAAGAGTGGCTCTCCACTTCCTTGGTGAAGGTAAAACAATCTACCTTTTCCAGTTTCTAGATAATGTTTTTCCATCGTAATCTCCTCATTATTCTTCTTCGGGCAATTGCCAATCAATTGGTTCTTCACCGAGGTCGATCAGCGCATCATTTATTTTAGAAAAAGGTTTCGAGCCAAAAAAACCTCTGTGTGCAGATAATGGACTTGGATGAGGAGAAGTTAGCACAATATGTTTTTGGGTATCAATGAGTGCTTTCTTTGCAATCGAGGCATTCCCCCACAACAAAAAAATGACTGGTTCTTTTCGATTATTGAGTGCTCGAATGACAGCATCTGTCAACATTTCCCAGCCTTTCCCTCTATGTGAATAGGCTTGTCCTTGACGCACGGTTAAGACGGTGTTCAATAGAAATATACCTTGCTTTGCCCAAGAAGTTAAATCTCCATGATTCGCTGGTTTTATACCTAAATCCTCTTCTAATTCTTTATAAATATTCCGCAATGAAGGTGGGATTTTCACCCCTTTTTGTACAGAGAAACTTAGACCATGAGCTTGATTGGGTCCGTGGTATGGGTCTTGTCCCAATATCAAAACCTTTACATCATTATAAGGCGTTAACTCAAAGGCTTGCCAAATATCCTGCATCACGGGATAAATCGTCTGTTCCTCGTATTCCTGCTTTAAAAACATTCGCAATTGTTGATAATATGGTGCCTGGAATTCTTCTTGTAGTATTTCTTGCCATTCATTATGGATGATTTGTTTCATGACTCGAACACCCTTTCTCGCTTCTTGTCATTATTTTATCACAGCTGAAGTAGAAGCTAAAATAAATTAAGAGTAGTAGGACATTCATGAGAAAAATAACATTCATCGCTACCTTTCTATACTTTCTAGTAAATAATGATAAACTAGTACTAGAGTCATTTTTATATTAGGAGGTTTTTATGTGATTGAGTTAATTGTTTCAGATATGGATGGTACACTACTAAATAATAAGCTGGCTGTTTCGGATACGAATCGCCAAGCAATTGAATTTGCTCAAAGTAAAGGAATTAAATTTATGGTGGCGACTGGACGTGGATACACAGAAGCAGTCCCTGCCTTGCACGAGGCTGGTATCTATTGCCCAATGATTACGGTTAATGGTGGACAGCTTTACGATGAGGAAGGAACGCTCGTTGAGAATATCGGTATCGATAAAAAACGTATTAAGAATATTTTAAATTTTGTTAAATCAAAAGGACTTTATGCGGAAGTCGTTACAACAGAAGGTGTTTACTCAGACGATAAAGTTGGACGAATTGAAACCATGACAACGCTACTACAAAAGACCAATCCAGATACGACTTTTAAAATGGCACTTATTTTAGCGCTTGGGCGTTTGGAATTATTAAATATTCACTATGTTGATGATTTTGATGAAATTCTTAATAAAGAGTCTTCTGAAATGTTAAAAGTGTTAGTTTTTAGTAATATTGGGCAACCAGAATTGCAAGTAATCAGAGATGAATTCGAAAGTGACAGTGAACTAGTTATCACTTCCTCTTTCTTCAACAACATTGAAATTAACCATGTTCAAGCACAAAAGGGAATTGCACTTGAACGTGTAGCGAAACATATGAAGATTCCTTTAAAAAATATTATGGCTATTGGAGACAACTTCAACGATGCTTCCATGCTTGAAAAAGCAGGTGTCAGCTTTGCGATGGGAAATGCTGAACTGGGTGTCAAAAAGATTGCTAAGTATGAGACAGGGACCAACAATGATCACGGCGTTGCCGATGCTATTTTCCGCTGCATAAACGAAAATCTCTAATTTTGGGTAACAGTGCCAACAAATCAATCGTCTTTTCTAATAAGAGAGGAGTGATTTGAAATGGAAGCAGGTTTAGCTAACTATATTGAATTAATAAGTAATACAGGATTTCCAATTGTTATATCTCTATATCTTTTAAATCGGATGGAGAAAAAATTGGATTCCCTCGTGCATGCTATTAATCAATTATGTGAGTCCTATACAATTGCGAATAAACTTTAAGAAGGAAACAGAGGCTGTTAAAAGGTCTCTGTTTTCTATTTTCTCATGTACTTCTAATAGAGCACTTTTTTAATTACTCATTTTTTGGTAAGATATCTATGAGCTATTCATTATGGTAGCTAGCAGAGATCTTGAAAGGAGAAAATGAATGGCAGATACAAAAGTAGTCGTACAAAATTTAAAAAAGAGTTTTGGCGACAATGAGGTCCTGAAAGGGATTGATATGGAAATAACTGAAGGTGAAGTTGTTTGTATTATCGGTCCTTCCGGTTCAGGTAAAAGTACTTTTTTACGTTGCTTAAACGGTCTTGAAGAAATTACTGGAGGGACAGTATTAGTTGATAAGGTAGATATTACGAATCCTAAAACGGATATAAATAAAGTTCGGGAAGAAATCGGGATGGTTTTTCAGCATTTTAATCTTTTCCCCCATCTGACTGTCTCAGAAAATATTACACTTGCACCAGTAGAATTAAAAAGAATGACAAAAGAGGATGCTCATAAGAAAGCTCTCGATTTATTAAAAACTGTTGGACTTTCCGAAAAGGCAGAAGTATATCCAAATTCATTATCTGGCGGCCAAAAGCAGCGTGTCGCTATTGCTCGAGCATTGGCAATGAATCCGGATATTATGTTATTTGACGAACCAACTTCTGCTCTTGATCCAGAAATGGTTGGGGAAGTTTTAGAAGTTATGAAAAAACTGGCTAAAGATGGGATGACAATGGTTGTTGTCACTCACGAAATGGGCTTTGCTCGTGAAGTTGGGGACCGTGTTATTTTTATGGATGGCGGCTACATTGTAGAGCAAGGTACCCCAGAGGAGGTATTTCAAAATACACAGCACCCACGAACGCAAGACTTCCTGAACAAAGTATTGTAAGTTTCAAAGGTATTTTATCAGCTTTACTTTACTTCTTTGAGCATTTGGTAAAGTACAGAAGCTATTTCAGCTTTGTATTTTACTTTTAACTTTTTCCATAGCAGATTTCAGAGAAAACTTGATCCTATACCAAAAAGGAAGTTTAAGCAGATGCTTAAACTTCCTTTTTCATTATTAATCTAAAATTGTAATCGTGATGGTTTGTCTTCCAAACGCATGACACGCAGCAAGATTCTCCATATGTAAGTCAATTTTGTTTCCTTTAATTGCAGAACCTGTATCTCCTGCAATCGCGATTCCGTATCCTGGTACATCAAGTAATGTTCCTAATGGGATAACACTTGGGTCTACCGCAATCACCATTGGATTTGAACGTAAATCGATGCCAGTAGCTGTGAAGTTCGTTAGCCCAGGCTCATTACGTGAATAAGCAGTTGCTTCCACTGTCAACGTTCTTCCAGTTGAAGCTGGTGGAGTGGTTTCTTTGACAGGTTCTTCCTTCTTTGCAGGTGTTGTTTCATTACTTGTTCCTGAAGGTGTCGTATTTACCACTTCTTCTTTTGAAACGGTTTGTTCAACTTTTGCAGCTTCTTGTTTTGCGGCTAGAACTGCTGCCTCTTGTTTTTCTAATTCAGCTTGTTTCTCTGCTTCTTCAGCAGCAAGTCGTTCAGCTTCTGCTTTTTCTGCAGCTTCTTGCTCTTGACGAGCGACTTCTGCCAAACGTTCTTCTTCTTCTGATTTACTTGTCAATATTTCTTGTAATGCAACTTGATTATCAGCAAGGACAGCTTGTAAGTTTCCAAGTTCTTGATGAAGCGACTCTGATTCAATACTTACGAGTTCTGCTTTTGATTTTCCTAATGCAATTTCTTCAACAAGTCGTTCTTCTAATTGGCTTAATTTTTCTTCCTCTTCAATTGCCGCTTCAATTCGTTCATTGTCGGCCGCTTGAAGTTGACCTACTAGCAAGAACTTACCGATGAAATCAGAGAAATTTTCAGCTTCTAGAACCATCATAATACGGTTATTTGAAGACGGGCTGGTTTGTAAAGCGATTAAACGCTCTTCTAACTGTTCCTTACGCGCTGCGATTAATTCCTTTTGCTCTTCAATCTCACTAACCGTTTGTTGTTTCTCTAGTTCAATTTCCGCTACTTCAGCATTTAAATTGTCGATTTCGGCTTTTCTTTCATTGATTGAAAACAGCATACTTCCAATCTCATTTTCCAGATTAGAAATTTCAGATGTTTTTTCTTGTTCTTGCTTATTTAACTCATCTAATGTTGATGCTTGGATTGGCGCTGCAAAAAGCATTTGACTCGCTAATCCTGCAAGAATGATTTTTCCGAGCTTTCCATTTTTACTCAATTAGGCTCGCCTCTTTCTTTCCAGATTCTTAACCATTATACGTCTTGTCATTGAATAGTTGGTTTCAATCCTCTTACGATTCTATGTCAATTATATTTTTTTGTAATACATTTGTAATATATCTTTACTAAAAAAACCTTTTGCTTCCTTTCTACGCTATTGCTATGATAAAAGAAGAATATTTAATTGAAGGAGATTGAATATGACAAAAAAAGCTTATTATGCTGCTCCCCTCTTTTCTGAAATGGAGTTGCAATACAACCGGTATTTAACAGATATTATCAAAAAAGCGTTTCCTGCACTAGATATCTATATCCCCCAAGAACAAGACGATATTAATGATAAAAATGCTTATGCAGATTCCATTATGATTGCGAAATATGATACAGATGCGCTGCTTGCTTCAGATATCATGATTGCTGTTTTAGACGGTGCAACGATTGACGTTGGAGTTGCGACAGAAATTGGTGTTGCTTACCAAGCTGGGATTCCAGTTATTGGCCTATATACCGACTCACGCCAACAAGGAGCAACGAACGAGAAAAAGCTTGCTGCTCTACAAAATATTGCTGAGTCTCAATTTTCATACGCCAATCTTTACACAATTGGGCTGATAAAGACAAATGGAGTTGTAGTAAGTGATAAGGAAAACTTACTAAAAAGCATCCATACTTATTTGGATTAATTACTAAAAACCAAAGCTATCGCCTAGCTTTGGTTTTTTAGCGTTAAAATATTGTTAATTCAATGACAAAAAATGTTATTTTCTATAAAATAAAGTTAAGAACAAATGTAGGAGGATGCTTATGGATTCTGAAATAATTGGTTTAATTGATATCGGCTCCAATACGATTCGTTTAGTCATCTTTGAGATCAATAAAGACTATCGCCTCTTCGAGCTTCAAAATATTAAAACACCCGCAAGATTATCACAATATTTAAACGATAAAAAAGAAATGTCTCAAGATGGTATTGACGTTCTAATAGAAGTCTTGAAAAATTTTTATGATGTAACAAAATTATATCAAGTAGCTCGATTGATGCCTATGGCTACAGCGGCAATTCGACAAGCTAAAAATCAACAAGACATTTTAAAACAAGTTCAAGAAAAAGTTGGAATCCATATAGAAATTCTTCCAGAAGAAAAAGAAGCTTTCTATGGCAGCTATGCTGTTGCTCATACCACGCAGACAGAAAATAGTGTCACAGTCGATATTGGCGGCGGGAGTACAGAAATTACGTACTTTAAAAACAAAAAAATCATCAAGTATCACAGTTTCCCTTTTGGGGTCGTTTCATTAAAGCAAATGTTCTTTAAAGACAAGGAACATAATCATGAAAAAGCAATTGAAAAAATGACTCAATTTGTAAAAGAGCAATTAAAAACTCTCAAGTGGCTAAAAAAACTACGGGTACCCGTCACTGCAATCGGCGGTTCCGCCCGCAGTATCGCCAATGTACACCAGCGAACAGTTGACTATCCATTAGGCGGTGTTCACGGATACCGAATGTCAGGAAATGACTTGGATGATACATTGTCCCTTTTCAAATCTTTATCAATTTCAGAATTAGAAAACTTGGATGGGTTGAGTCAAGATCGGACCGATATTATTATTCCTGCCAACGTTGTCTTCAAATCCCTATTTGAGGAAGTCAAAGCACCTGTATTTATTTTTAGCAACAAAGGTTTAAGAGAAGGTATTATTATTGAGTACGTCAATAGCAAAACGAATCAAGATGCATTCACAATAAATAATATTGGAACGCAAAGTGTCTATCGTTTAGGCCTTGCTTATCATACTCAAAATAGTGTGGCTGATTACCGTGGAAATCTGGTCAGTGAATTGTATGAAGAATTATGTGATCATCAGTTCTTTGAAAAAGACGGAAAAATCGCCCGTTTACTGCAATACGGCAGTTACCTTTACTATATGGGGGAATACATTGAAAACGGTGCTGGTTCTCAACATACTTTTTATATTATTTCCAACAGTGAGTTAAATGGTCTGACTCATAAAGAACGCGTAATCATCGGCTTGCTTGCCAGTTATAAGAATAAGTCATTATTCAATCAATATATAGAACCATTCCATCATTGGTTTACGATTAGCTACATTGATCAAATTCGATACTTAGGCGGCCTTATTAAATTTGCAAATGCTTTGAACGATTCACATATGAATGTCATAAGAAAAATGGAATTGAAGAAGAATAATGATGGATATGAACTCCTTTTATATCATAAAGATCCTGTAATCGCTGAAAAATATCGAGCAATGCGCCAAAAGAAACATTTAAACCGCGTCATTCAAAAAGATCTTACGTTAACCTTTATAGAATTGCCATAACTTTTATCTGATTGGAGTGTTCATCAAATGATAAAAAATAAGGAAATAAACCTAGCATCACCTGAATATTATTTTAACCGTGAACTAAGCTGGCTTGATTTTAACCTACGCGTTCTTTTGGAAGCCAAGGATGATCACAATCCTTTGTTAGAGCAATTAAATTTTTTATCGATTGGCAGTTCCAATTTGGATGAATTTTTCATGGTACGAGTTGCCGGTCTTCAAGATCAGCTAAAGTTTGGTTTTAATCAACCCGATACCAAAACTCTCTTAACTCCTGAGCAGCAGCTTATCGCTATCTCGGAAAAAAACCGTCAAAATATCAAACTTCAATATGAATTGTTCGAAAACTTGAAAAGCAAATTGAGCAACTATCAGATAACCTCTACAACGCCTGAAGCATTATCAGCTGAAGAGCACAAAGAAATCAGCAGATATTATCATAAAGCAATTTTTCCAATACTAACTCCTTTGAGAATCGATGTGTATCATCCATTTCCTCATTTAAATAACAAATTGCTGCACCTTTTTATTAAATTAAAAAATGGGGATAAAAAACATAGTGCCATCATTCCCATTCCCTCTTTAGTAAGCAGGTACTATGTGATTCGAAATGGAGATGAAAGAAAAATTGTCTTCCTAGAAGATATGATTGCCAATTACCTATACACATTGTTTCCTGGCTTTGAAATCGTTGATTACTTTGTTTTTCGGATTACCCGAAATGCTGATTTAGATATTAATGAAGACAGTGCAGTAGATCTTTTGTTAGCCATTGAAGATTTCTTGATTCAACGAAAAAAAGGAATGGCTGTGCGTCTGGAAGTAGACCAAAGAAATTCTAAAACGGACTTAACTGGCAGCATCCAGTTTTTAATGTCTGAGCTTGAGTTAAAAGAACGTGATTATTATGATGTTCATGGTCCCTTGGATTTAACTTTTATATCCAAAATAAGCAGTACATTCAAATCCGACTTTCCAGAACTTGCTTATCATCCGTATGAACCGACCATCCCGAAAGAGTTGGAGAATGAAAATCTCTATTCCGTTGTAGAAACTCAAGATGTTTTCCTTCACCATCCCTATGATTCTTTCGAATCAATCGTTGACTTTATCAATCAAGCAGCGGACGACAAAGATACGTGGGCAATTAAACAAACTTTGTATCGTGTTTCAAAAGATTCTCCCATTGTTCTTGCATTGAAGCGAGCAGCAGAAAATGGAATTCAAGTAACGGTTTTATTGGAGCTAAAAGCAAGATTTGACGAGGAAAATAACCTTCACTGGGCAAAGGAGTTAGAAGAATCCGGCGCAAACGTTCTCTATGGCGTTTCTGATCTAAAAACACACAGCAAAATTACCCTTGTTGTGAAGAAGAAAAAAGGAAAAATGATTCGCTATGTTCACCTTGGCACTGGGAATTATAATGATCAAACTGCAAAGATCTATGAAGATATGGGAATTATCACGACAAATAAAGAAATAGGCGAAGATGCAACGCTATTTTTTAATTATTTAAGTGGGTATTCCGACAATCCTGACTACAGTCGTTTATACGTATCGCCTAATAATATCCGCCTGTCGTTTTTCGAATACATTGAAAAAGAAATAGAACTGCATAAAAAATATCAAACGGGAAGAATTATTGCCAAAATGAATTCCCTTACTGATAAAAAAATTATCATGAAACTATATGAAGCTAGTCAGATTGGTGTAAAAATCGATTTAATTATTCGTGGGATTTGTTGCTTAAAACCAGGCGTGCCAGATGTCAGTGAAAACATTCGTGTTCGAAGCATTGTCGGAAGATTTTTAGAGCACAGTCGAATCTACTACTTTCACCAAAATGGAAAACGACATCTTTTTCTTTCCTCTGCCGATATGATGACGAGAAATATGGTAAATCGAGTAGAAATTGAGTTTCCTATTCTGGACGAAAGGATTAAAGATGAGATTACCTCTATTATTGATGTTTATTTAGCAGATAATGTGAAAGCTCGAGAATTACAAACAGATGGAAGCTATGCATATATCCGCAACGAAAAAGAAGCGATTAATGCCCAAAATACCTTCATGAATAAAAATAAACGTGAATCTAACGAAGATTCAGCAGAACGAAAAAACGAAATCCCTTCAAAAAAAAGAATAGATAGAAAACCGTTTGATCAAAACAATCACACGATTTACCCTATTATTTTCCTACTTATTTTTATTGTAGGAGTGATTCTAGCTAGCATATTTGATAGGACGTTTTTAATAATCGTTGCCTCTATCACACTAATATTTTTCGTTTACCAACACTTTCAATTCAAGCTTCAGGAGAAAAACACGCGAATTTAAAAAAGCGACTAAACGCGAAATCATGTTGTTTCATGTTTAGTTGCCTTTTTTTATTTTCTTTTTTTGGATAATATAAAACCAATTACAAATCCAATTAACGAAGGAATGAACCAGCCCATTCCGATTTTAAATAATGGAATGAACTCTTTTGCCCACTCCGAAACAAAATCCAAATGAAGCGTTTCTTTTAATTCTTCTGGCAAAGCATGCAAGAAATCTAACAATGCAAAGGGCAAAGTGAAAATCGTCGTTACTTGATATACAATCGCTTTATCTTTAAAAAGCGGGTTTAGGATCGTTACAAGGATCAATGTGATCGCTAGCGGGTACAAGAACATCAACACCGGCAGTGAAAATGAAATAATTTGGCTTAATCCTAGATTTGCCACAACGAAAGAGATACCAGTAAAAATATAGACATATTGGTTGTAAGACAGCTTATCTGGAAATATTGTAACAAACATTTCACTAATTGCCGTAATCAGTCCCACAGCTGTTTTAAAACAAGCCACAGTAATAATAATAGCTAAGATAACTGCTCCAAAACCACTAAAATAATGGTTCGAAACTTCTGCTAAAGCAGTTCCACCGTTTGCACTGATTGAGAATAATCCTTGGCTTGTTGTACCGATATAAACCAGGCTTGCATAAATGATTACCATTAAGGCTAGACTGAATACACCAGCAATAATCGTATTACGTGCAATCGAAGACGGCTTGGTTACACCTAAATTCTGAATAGTTCGGACAACGATAATACCAAAAGCAAGAGATGCCAAAGCATCCATTGTATTATATCCTTCTAGAAAACCTGTAAAGAAAGCACCTGCCTGATAACTTTCAACAACAGGAACCTCACTAACCTGACCCATCGGTTGAATAATTGAAAATACAATTAAAAGTGCTAAAGAAACAAGAAATATCGGGTTCAATATCTTCCCTACCCATGTTAATATCCCCGATGGCCGCAATGAGAACCATAATGAAGCAATAAAAAATAGAATCGAAAAAATAAATAAAACCAACTGTAATTGATGTGGTTCCAGGTAAGAGGCAAAAGCAACTTCATAAGAAACTGTTGCAGTTCTTGGTATTGCAAAGAACGGCCCAATTGTTAAATAAAGTGCAATTGTAAAAAAAGCTCCGTATTTCGGACTGATTTTACTTGCTAGGTCGTACAAGCTTTCTTTTCTTGATAAACCAATTGCTACAATGCCTAAAAACGGCAGTCCTACTGCAGTAATAATAAAGCCGATTGTTGCTGACAACATATTCGAACCAGCTAGTTGACCCATTTGAATAGGAAAAATTAAGTTTCCTGCTCCAAAAAATAAGCCAAACAACATAGATCCAATAAATATATATTCTTTAATCGTTAATTTTTTCTCCATTTTACTCCCCTGTCTAAATAAATCTACTAGAAATACTCGATAATTGTATCATCTTTTTTACCTTAGTTCCACAAGTCAGAAAAAATGTTATAATGTTGTTATTGACTACGTTAAATGAAGGGTGTGTTTCCTTGAATAAAAAAGACTTATTAATGACCGACTTTACTGTAAAAGGAACATTTCACGATATGGCTCTATATAGTGGCATTCTCTATCTTTGGAAAGATGAAACTTCCGTTCAAATGTATCATTGGAAGAAATGGATGAAACAAATTATGCTTTCTGATCTTCCCATTTATCAATATGCATTATCTACTCAGTTCCTGTCTTTCCATATCCATGAGCTTGAACCTTATTTTATAAAAGAAATTACTTTTCCAGAGCCCGTACGAGACTTTTTCATATTCCGTCATCAACTGTACTATATAACAAATAAAGGCTTTTTTGTGGTTACTCCTGAAAGTGCTTTACTAAAAAAAGAGCTTCTTTTGGCCGGTGATTTCCAAGCTCTTTCTTTAAGTGAAAAAAACCGAGTGATCCTAAGTTCAATGGAAGCAGGTGTTTTTGAATACTTTTTAACGAACCAGTACCAACATAGTCAGGATGTAATCCACTGGGACAAGGCGCCCACCGCTGATGTATTATGGGATGGACATAATATTCTTCAAAGAAATCTCGAACAAGAACCGTTTCAACTGTTAGAATTTCACTACGAAAAGAACCATCTATTATTGACGAAAAAAAGAGAAAAAAATCAATTGTATATTCAAGAAAACTTTACGAACACTTCTTTAAACTTATCAGAAGAAAACAAAAATCCAGTCAGCCTTTTTGAGTATTTATCAACTTCTGATCCGAGTAACCCTTCTGGAATCTTAACAAAAATCTCTGTCCAACAGTTGCCGGACAAATATTTTCCAAATTCTATTTTGGATGAAACTATTCTGTATCTTCAAGAGAAAGGAAAAGGACTCTATTTATTATTGGAAGATGAACCTTATTTAATAAAAAAAGATCAGTATGTAAAATTCCGTACTTTCCATAAATCTCATAAATATCGGAATCATCTCCATCTCTTGTCTTCAGACTCTATTAAATTTTTGATATTCAATAAACAGAGTTAATTCTTTCAAGAAGCTTCCTTTTTGTAAAGAATATGTTAGAATGTGAAAGGAAAATAACAAACGAATTGAGGAATGCCAAAAATGATTACTGTATCAAACGTCAGTCTATTATTTTCTGACCGTAAACTTTTTGACAATGTAAACATAAAATTTATACCTGGCAACTGCTATGGTGTAATTGGAGCAAATGGTGCAGGTAAATCTACATTCTTGAAAATCCTTTCTGGTGAGGTTCAACCTACTACGGGTGACGTGATTATGGATCCAAACGAACGTCTATCTGTTTTAAACCAGGATCACTACGGCTTTGAGGAACATCAAGTATTAGACACTGTTATTATGGGAAATGAACGCCTATATGAAGTGCGTCAAGAAAAAGACGCTATTTATATGAAAGAAGAATTTACTGATGCGGATGGAATTCGTGCCGGTGAACTGGAAGGCGAATTCGCTGAACTGAATGGCTGGGAAGCAGAAGCAGATGCTGCAAGCTTGTTACAAGGGTTAGGGATTACAGAGGACTTACACAACAAAAAAATGAGTGAATTAATTGAACCACAAAAAGTGAAGGTTCTTTTAGCTCAGGCTCTATTCGGTCAACCAGATGTATTACTACTAGACGAACCTACAAACGGTTTGGATAAGCAGTCAATTGAATGGTTGTCAGAATTCTTAATTAATTTCCCGAATACTGTTATTGTTGTATCCCATGACCGTCACTTCTTGAATACCGTATGTACACATATGGCAGACGTAGACTTTGCTAAGATCAAGCTTTACGCTGGAAACTATGACTTTTGGTTACAATCCAGCCAGTTAGCTGCCAAATTAGCAGCTGACCAAAACGCTAAAAAAGAAGAAAAAATCAAGGAATTACAAGAGTTTATTGCTCGCTTTAGCGCGAACGCGTCTAAATCTAAACAAGCTACATCACGTAAGAAAACACTTGATAAAATTACATTAGATGACATCCAACCTTCATCACGTAAGTATCCATTTGTTGGTTTTACGCCTGAACGTGAGATTGGAAATGACTTGTTAATTGTTGATGGAATTTCCAAAACAATAGAAGGTGAAAAAGTATTAGATAATATCAGTTTTACTTTGAATCGCAATGACAAAGTTGCATTTACAAGCCGTCGCGATATCGCAACAACTACTTTATTCCGTATTTTATTAGGTGAACTCGAACCAGATGAAGGTTCTTTCAAATGGGGAGTAACTACGTCACGAAGCTACTTGCCAAAAGACCATTCTTCTGAGTTTCCAAATCCAGAAATGAATATTCTTGACTGGTTACGTCAATTTGCTGGTAAAGAAGAAGATGACAACACGTTCTTGCGCAGCTTCTTGGGCCGCATGCTATTTTCAGGAGACGAAGTTATGAAAAAACTTTCTGTTCTTTCTGGAGGAGAAAAAGTTCGTGTGATTTTATCGAAAATGATGTTATCCAAAGCAAATGTACTTGTTCTTGATGATCCTACAAATCACTTAGACTTGGAATCTATTACTGCTTTAAACGATGGATTGATTGCTTTCAAGGGTGCAATGCTCTTCGCTTCTCATGACTACGAGTTTGTTAACACCATTGCAAACCGTATTATTGAAGTAAGTGCAAATGGCGTTGTTGACCGTTTAGATACAACTTACGAAGAATTTTTAGAAGACAAAAATGTACAGGCACGAGTAGACGCATTGTACAATTAATTTTAAATAGAAAAAGGAAGTTATCAGTTAAGCTGATAGCTTCCTTTTTTATTTTTATAACAGTGTCACTCAAGAATAACTTCGCTATTTAGCGACTTAGTAGCTTTTTATAAGTTGAATCAATCAAAAATGCACCTAATGGAGCTGTTAATAAGATTGCGACAATCGATATTGCAAGGATTTCTTCTCCAAAAGGCAATCCCATCGCTAGGGGAATGCCTCCGATTGCAGCTTGTACCGTTGCTTTTGGTGTATAAGCCAGTATTGTAAATAGTTTTTCTTTCTTTGGAAAGTCGGTTTTGATAATTGAGAAATAAACTCCTAGCATTCTCACACCTAGCGCTAAGATAATAAGCACAATAGACTTTATACCAACATTTCCTACATAGGAGATATTTAAACTTGCTCCTACTAAAACAAAAAGGATGATCTCTGCAACAACCCAAAGTTGATCGTATTTTAATGAGAAACGTTTTGCAAGTAACGGATATTGGTAATGGATGGTTGTTCCCATGGCCATAATCGCTAACAGCCCAGATATGGGTATATAGTCTGTCAGTATATTTTCTATTTCCAGCAAAAAAAACGAGATACTTAACAGAATCGTTATTTTCACAGAATCACGCATGTGAAACATCTTGGAGAAATAAACAAAAATAATCCCTATTACAACTCCTAAAAGTATTCCTAGAATAATAGATACTGGGATGCGTAAAAAACTACTAAATTGAATTCCTTCACTAGCAGACAAAGAAGCAAATACAGTAAATAGCACAATCACAAATACATCGTCTAATGAAGATCCAGAGATAATTAATTGTGGTACAGCATAATTATTGCCATATCCTTCGTCCATTAATTTTAACATTCTCGGCACAACGACTGCTGGTGATATAGCAGCTAAAACAGATCCTAAAATCATCGCACTCACGGTATCCATTCCAAGTAATAAAGGAGCAAGAATCGTTATCGAAATGATTTCAAAAGTTGCAGGTAAAAAACTCATTAATAAGGAAGCACTGCCGACCTTTTTTAAAGATGAAAGCTCCAAGGAAAGACCCGCTCTCGTTAGAATGATGACTAAGGCGATTTGCCTTAACTCTCCAGACAGACTCAATATTTCCGAATCAATCCAATTCAGTACGTAAGGTCCTAATAAAATTCCCGTAATAATCATCCCTATCAAACTAGGTAAATGTAAAGCTCTGAAGACACGGCCTAACAATAATCCCATTAATAACAGCATAGCCATACTTGTTAACATATTTTACCACTTCTCCTTTTCAAAAAAAAACACAAAAAAAGCCGACACCCCTGCCTGTTTCCAGTGCAGAAGTCATCAGCTTTTTAGCGGTTCAAGTTTATTTCAACTTTGGGAGACATTCATTCCCTCATTTATTCACTTTTTGAATTCGAAGAAAGTATAGCATATTTTCTTTTTTAATACGATCTCTGTTTACGAACTAATTACTTTTGCCATTCCCCCATCAATCAACAAGGTTGTGCCAGTAATATAACTATTAGCATCTGACAGGATAAACGCAACTGCCTTCGCAAATTCTTCTGGTGTACCCATCCTTCCTAATGGAATATTATTTATTGTTTCTTCTTTTATCTGCTCTAGTGATTTATTTTGTTTCTCTGCGCGATCTTCATTCAATTTCTGAATTCGACCCGTTTCTATTGTCCCAGGTGCAATGACATTCACCAAGATATTATCTGGTGCTAATTCTTCGGCTAAAGTCTTCGACAATCCAACAATTCCGTTGCGGAAGGTATTTGATAAAATCAGGTTTGAAATTGGTTTTTTTACAGAAATTGATGCAATGTTCG
This sequence comes from Jeotgalibaca ciconiae, assembly GCF_003955755.1. Taxonomy (NCBI): domain Bacteria; kingdom Bacillati; phylum Bacillota; class Bacilli; order Lactobacillales; family Carnobacteriaceae; genus Jeotgalibaca; species Jeotgalibaca ciconiae. The sequence continues at coordinate 275,734 of NZ_CP034465.1, forward strand.
CAATCCGTCCACCCTCTTTTCGCAAATCAGGCAGCACTTCTCGAATAACACGGATGTAGCTCAATAAATTCAATTCAAAAGCATTTTGCCAATCTTCATCTCCAAAATCGTCAAAGTTTCCACTCAGAGGCCCTCCAGCATTGTTTAACAATATCTGAATTGTACCAAATTTCTCTTGGGTCTCTTTCACCAGTTGCTTAATTTCATCCGGTTTCGTAATATCACAAACATAAAAAGAGACTCTTCCAATCGCCACTTCTTCGATTTCAGCTTTTGCTTCTTGTAAAGCTTCTTCGTTGCGACTTGTCAACATAACATTGGCACCTTCTTTTGCTAATTCAGTAGCAACAGCTTTCCCTAAACCTTGACTGGAGGCAATTACGAGTGCCGTTTTTCCTTTTATTCCTAAATCCATTTCATTTCCCCCTTCTTTCCGAATGTACGTTTGCTATAATAGTAGTAAATCACTTATTCTCTCTAAATGATAACATAAAGGAGTGACGTTCTTGAGAATATTGCATACTGCCGATTGGCATTTAGGAAAAATTGTTAATGAGTACTCCATGATTGAAGATCAACGCTATTTTTTACATGAACTAGTCGATACGATTAAAACATTAGAGATTGATGTGATCATCATAGCTGGAGATCTGTATGATCGGTCCTTGCCTGCCAAAGAAGCCGTCGCTTTAGCAGATGAAATTTTAACCCGGATGATTCGTGAATTGTCGATTCCAGTTTTAGTTATTGCAGGAAATCATGATAGTAATGAAAGAATTGAATACGGTTCTCGTTTATTTACAGAAAACGGTTTGTATATGGAAGGCACCATCAAACCTATCACAAGAAAGGTAACCATTAAAAATACAAATTTTTACCTCGCCCCTTTTGGAGACCCTCTTTATGTTCGAGAAATCGTCAAGAAGCCAGATATTCGAACGATGGAAGATGTCACACGACATCAAGTAGAACAAATAAAGAAAAATCTAAAGCTGGATGAAGTAAATATTTTTATTGGGCACGGGTATGTTATAAATGGAACAGAACAATCTGTCGAAGCTTCTGATTCAGAAAGACCTTTAAGCATTGGTACCGCCGAATATGTTCCGGTTGAAATGCTTGATTGCTTTGATTATGTTGCTCTTGGACATCTGCATAAACCACAAAAAGTGAAGGACAAACATGTTCGATACAGCGGATCTATTTTGAAGTATTCAAAATCAGAATGCCTTCACAAAAAACAAGTGAGCTTAGTCGAAATTGGAAAAAATCACTTGGAAGTAACCCCTATTTATATCCAACCACTTCGAGATATGCGAATCATACGCGGATATTTTGAAGATATTTTAAAAGGTCAGTCAGAAGACTACCTATTTTTTGAGCTAGAAGACGAGCTACTCATTACAGATACAATGAATCGTTTACGTCATAAATATCCAAATGCAATGGGATTGGAATATATTCATCAGAAAGAAAGTTTTCATTCAAATCTGCGCCATAACCAGAATGATTTAAAAACCATTTCTTTCCCTGATTTGTTTGAAGATTTTTATATGGAACATACACAAGTAATTTTAAATGAGAAAGAAAAAACATTAATCCAAAAAGCTTTTCATAAAGCAGAAAGGAGTTTATGATGAGACCCATTTTATTAGAAATGACTGCTTTTGGTCCATACAAAGAAAAAACGACCATCGATTTTAGAAAGTTTAACAATCAAAATCTTTTTTTAATAAGTGGTGCTACTGGCGCTGGTAAAACAACGATTTTCGATGCAATCTCCTATGCCTTGTATGACGACGCGAGTGGGAATAGTCGGAGTAAAGATACCTTCAAATCAGATTTCGCAGATGACACTGATCTGTGTCAAGTAACTTTTCTCTTTGAACTAAATGGAAAAGAGTACCGTATTGAACGAACCCCTCGACAAATGGGCCCCGGTAAACGAAACGGCACAAAACAATATGAATCTGCGGTTGCTTTCTATCATGAAAACGGCATAACGACAAAAATAAAAGAAGCCAACCAGGAAATTGAATCGTTACTTTCTCTTTCCTATGATCAGTTCAAACAAATTGTTATGCTGCCACAAGGGGAATTCAAGAAACTACTGGAATCAGACAGCAAAGATAAAGAACAAATCTTTCGAAATATCTTTCAAACTGAAATCATTTTAGCTTTTCAAGAGGAATTAAAAAATCAAGTTGCAGTCTTGAAAAAAGATGCCGAAGAAGCGAATATATCATTAAGAACCTCCTTACGGTATTTAGCTGACCTGGACGATGTAGTTCTTCAAGATGCGATTATGACTGAAGATATTGAATCCGTTATTCAACGTTTAGCAGAAGTAACCAATGAATTTGAATTGCAAGAAAATCAAATTACTCACTCTTTAAATATGAGCCAACAAACAATTAAAAAAGTCGAAAAACAATTAGAAGAATTACAAAAACTGCAACAACTATTGATTGAAAAAGAAGAACTGGCTCAAGAAAAAGATTCTTTCGAACAAATTAACAGGCACATTCAAAATTTTGAAAAAGCTCAAGGATGTTTAGAAGCGAAAAATACAGTTGAAAGCGAACAGCAAGAATTAACAGCTTTGGAAAATAAACGAACTTCAAACGAACAGTTAGTAATCCAGCTCAATATGGATGCTGAAAATGAAAAAAATCTTTTTATAAGACTACAAGACGAGTATAAAAAAATACCTGAGTGGCGAGAAAAAGAAAAAGAACTTACAAAGCAAAAAGAACAACAACTCGATTTGCTACAAATGAAAAATGAATCTGCCTCTTTACAAAAAGTCCAAGACAAAAAAGAAAGAGAATATGCAGAAATTTCTGAAGAACTTCTCTCATTACAAAAAGAAATCAAACGATTAGAAGAAAAACATGAAAAAAGTAAACAAGCACAAGAACAACTCACAAGATTAAAAGAGCAGCAAAAAGACCTTCAGATTGAATACAGCCAGTTAGAACAATATGACGAGAACATCAATCGCTTGTTGGTAATTATAGAGGAGTGGCATGAAGCAATTTCCACCCTAAAAGAGATGAAAGAGAAAGCACAAAAATCCAGTCATCACTTAATGAAAAAACGAACATTATATTATGATAACTTAGCTGGTTTGTTAGCCTCTCAACTTTCGGATGATATGCCCTGTCCAGTTTGTGGATCATTTGATCACCCTGCTCTTGCACTGCCAAATGAAGAAGCTCCCACAAAAGAACAGCTAGATACAATTCAAAAATCAAATGATGAGATTCAACAACTTTACGCTACTCAAGCTACTACAGTGGCAAACCTTCATAAACAAATTAAAAGTATGGAAGAGCAGCTGGAACTTGCGGATTATGACCATTTAGAAATCAAAAAAGAAACACAAGAGCAATTTGCAGAAAAACAAATCGAGATGGAAAAATTAGTCTTACAAATTAATGAAAAGCAGCAACAAGCTTCTCAATTAGAAGAATTGGCAAGTGCTTTAGCCGCATTTAATAAGAAAGAAAGAAGTTTAGAATTAACGAAAAAAGAACAACAAATAAATATTGAAAATCAAAATCGGCAATTACAAACTATTTTAAAAGAGATAGAGGCATTAACAAAAATTATTCCTTCAATTAACTTAGATGAAATCACGGAACAAATAAAAGAAGTAGAAAACCAAATAAAAAAGACTGAAAAAGATTACCCGATTGTGCAAGAAAAAATAGCCACTATTGAAAAAAATATAGCTATCAAGAATACGGAGAACGATTCATTCAATAACCAAATTGAAGCAGCGGAAAAAAGAGTCCAAAATGCTACTGCTCTTTTCCAACAAAAACTGTCAGAAGCAAATCTCTCTGAGGATTTCGAAAAAAGTCTTATTTCCAAAGATACTTATACATTGAATGTGGAGCAGTATACACATTACCAAGATTCTGTAAAAATAAATCAGAGAAATATTCTAAGCCAAAAAGAAATCCTTAGCTCTTATGACGGGAAAAGTGAAGAAGAGTTGGATGAGATACTCGCTCGCATAATCAATGAAGTGGAACAAGAAAACTCGAAGCTACAAACGCTGTCGATGCAAAAACAAACAGCTGTAAGAGGACAAAAAAATATAACTGATACCTATTCAGAGCTGAGTGATGTAAGAGAAAAATATAGTCAAATCAGACGAATATCCGAAGTTGCAAACGGAACTTCGAAAGAAACCGGACGGCTATCATTCGAGCGGTATGTCTTAGCTATCTACTATGAAGAAATTGTCCAAGCAGCCAATCTTCGACTAAAAGACATGACTGCCGGACGATACTTGTTACTTCGTTCGGAAGAAATTGGAAAAGGCGCGGGAGCCAGAGGGCTTGAATTGGATGTGTTCGATAATTATACAAGTCAAAAAAGAAGCGTAAAAACTCTATCCGGTGGAGAAAGTTTCAAAGCCTCTCTAGCGCTAGCTTTAGGTTTGAGTGATGTGATGCAACAACAAAGTGGCGGTATACAAATCGATACACTTTTCATTGATGAAGGATTTGGCTCTCTCGATTCAGAATCTTTGGACAGCGCCATTCAGACCTTAGCTGACTTGAATGCATTAGGAAGAATGGTAGGCGTGATTTCACACGTGGAAGAGTTAAAAACACGTATTCCTGTTCATATCGAAGTTTCTCATTCAACAAATGGAAGCTCCGCAAAAATTACAATGTAAGAGGCGGAGAATAAGACTGAAAGCCAGGCGCTCTCTATTTTTAGTGTTGTTAGAATTGTACAGCCTCATTCCAAAGAAAATCTCTTTCGAAGCACTGATACCAGAAATGATAAAACCAAAAGACACCAAGCTTGGGATTGTTCCCAGCCTGGTGTCTTTATTCTTTAAAATAAATGATGATTCTACTTTACAATCAATACATCACAACGAGCATAACGAGTAACATGGTTCGTAATCGATCCTACAACCAGTTTTGCAATTCGACCCTTTCCGGTCGCCCCTATTACAATTAAATCGATGTTCCAGTCCTTTACTAACTCTTCAGCAATGAGTTTTTTTGCGCTGCCAAATTTAATATCCTTTTTAATAGAAAGATTCTCTTTATCAGCATGTGCCTCTAAAGATTTAAAAAGTCCTTCTCTATCCCTTTCAATTGAAGCAGCTTCATCCGGATCATTCGTCTTATCAACAATTGTTACTAAATGTAATACCGCTTCGTTTCGTTTGGCAATTTGAACGGCCTTTTTAAAAGCATTGATTGACTGCTGTGAACCATCTACAGGTATTAAAATGTTTTTGTAATCTTTACTCATACCTTTCAGCTCCTCTCGCCTTATAAAGAAAACGCTTCCTTCTCTTTTATTTTACACTAAAAAGAGGAAAGAGAAAATAAATTTCTGTTTTTTGCGATCCAGATTCTTATATCTTTTCGAATTCAACTTCACCAAATTCTTTGATATCTTTTTCTAAAAGTGCTTGTGAAAGATCTTCACGCACTTTATGTAAAGATTTCGTTGTCTTCGCCGCATTTACAATTCCAGTTAAAATAACATCAATTAGGTTTTTAGTATGCATGTAACGGTATAACATTCCCGCAACTAAGGCTTCGTTCGTTCCCCACACATAAGAGTTGGAGTCCGTGTTTCGTAAATCAAAGCGAATCATACCGTGTTTTTGGCTAGCAAATTGAACTCGTTTACTTCGATCCATAATAATTACATGCTCTACCCCTCTATCCAGAAAATGATTCAACGCTGTTTTTAATGATTCATCGTCGTTGATTTTCATGTTCAACATTAATTCAGCTTCTTTTTGGGTAGTGATAAAAATTTTAACACCTTTTAGATTCTCAGGAATATTGTGTGCTTTTAAAGCTGACACAGTCACCATTGCGAGTGGTATTTTATTTTTTATTACGATATCCAACAATAACTCTGTCGCTTCTTTTGGCAAGTTTGTATCTACCAAAATTCCCTTTGCTTGTTTTAACAAGGCAGAGCGTTTCATCAGCCAATTCGGACTCATTTGGTCAAAAATATCCATTTCAGACAAGCCAACAAGCATCTCATTCTGTTTGTTCAATACTTCCATGTACATACCAGTAGAGAATCCTGGGATTTCTTCTACTTCATTCAACTTCATAAAAGGTCTCATGTTTTCTTTGATAGATTTCGCTTCTTGATCATCACCAAGCAATGATAATAGAACGACATCTTCTTGCAGCCTTCCTAAATTCTCAGCAACACTTAATGCGACTCCTCCATAAGTGATCTGAGAAGTGACTTTATTCGATTCACCAGTGATTAATTCATCTTCAATGAAATATCTTCGATCAATCGCTGCCGCCCCAATACATATAATCGGACGTGTTTCATTGACTACATAAGCCTTCCCTAATAAATAGCCTCTTTTTACTAAACCTGAAATGATATTTGCTACTGCTGGTCTAGATAAACCAATTTTATCAGCTAACTCCTGTTGGGAGATGAAGGGATTCTCCTTAATATATGTAAAAACTCTGGATTCTTTTTCGTTAAGAATCATATGGCATTCCCCTTTTGTTTAATCATACTTTCTATTATCTTCTCCTTTGTTAATAAAATAACAGAAATTAATCTTTATTAATGAAATTTCATAGTCATACATTCTATCATAGCAATTCTATTTTGAGTTCGCAATTACAATCCATAGATGAGGTCAAAGATCTTCAGTTTCTTCGATATCATCTATTTTAAATGCAATGATTTTCATATTTCTCTGATCATCTAGCTCTCTGAATAAATCTAAACTTTTTAAATAAAAATTCTTTGCTTCAATTTTTTTCCCCATAGATTGATAATAATCTCCTATTTTCGCTTGTAAATAAGCAATACTTATCTTTTCATTTGATTTTTTTGCATATTCTAAAGCTTTTTTCAAATGGGCTTCGCTTTTAATAGGATGATGACACTCGATAAATACTAAAGCTTTTTCATAGTGTGCCACTGAAAGACCTTCAAAATCATTAGGGACGTACTTCTCTCGATACATAATTTCTTCATTTGCGAGTATTTCCGCTGCTCCTGAATCGTTCATCAGTCTACAAATTTTAATGAGTTCATGCAACATCTCCAATTCGTGCTCCATGTTGTTCGCTTTTTGGGCATTCAATCTTCCCTCTTGAAAACAACTTTTTGCACCTTCATAATTCTGCTGCATTGCATAGTTTATTCCTAAGCCATAAACTACTTTTTGATATAGCTGATTATCTTTTTCATCCATTAGGTACAGCGCTTCTAAAAAATATTTCTCCGCTTCAACATACTCTCCCTTCTCGTGTAATTCAAGCGCTAAGTCCGATATTTTCTTTATATCAATTTCCTTCATATGTTTCACCCCTTCTTCCTTGCAAAGAAGAATCTCTCAAGTTCATAGTAGCATGAGGTGAAATAGAAAGTAAAACACATTGAACAACATCCCTAAAAACAAAGATATAGGTCTTCCTATTTTTTATTTTTTATGTGGTTATTTTTATAAATCATACTGAAAGCACCCAAAATAGCAAACAAACAAAGAACGATGATTAAACGATTAAATAATAATTCTTTTCGTACAGCCCTCTCTAAACTAGGGTCGAGGAATTTTACGATAATATCCAGGATATTTTTGCCAGTAAAATCCGTCCCTTCTTTTTTTTCATACAGTTCGTACGAAGAAATATTTGAAGTAGAGGCAACTAAATTTTGGTAGTTGCTTAGTAATGAGGATTGAGTTTCTTTGCTTGGGACTCGTTTAGCGTAAATGAGAATACGTTGGTTATTCACGCGATAAGGATGACAGGATAATAAGGTTAGTAGATCCTCTCCTTCCACGATTTTTAAACTTGAACTATCATAAGGCGAAATAATCGCATTACCAGTTACTGCATATAAAAGAATTTCATTTAATATATGAAGTTCAATCAAGTCTCCTTCCTTAAGTAAGTCGATATGTCTAAAATAGTTCGCTCCTGCATATCCCCTATGTCCTGAAATCACGGAATGTGTTCCAGGTCCTCCTCCTGGAACAGAAGCGCCTTCTACTGTTGCAGTGCCTAGTGATAAGTGATAATCAGTTGCTCCAATATAGATAGGAAGCCGTTCACCAATTTTCGGAATCACTATGTAGCCCAGCATGTTATTTGGAAATTTCGATGATGAAAATGTTTTCCCTTCCTCATCTTCTATCACAGAGAAAGGATCAATGTAATTCATCTCCAGATTCGATACTTGTTGATTATTCGAAGCCACTTGTTCAACGGTATGACGTTGTTCCCTCATTTCTTCAAGAAGGATTTCTCGCTCTTCAATCGTTACTTGATTGATTTGGTTTTGATATTGATACAAATCATATTCTCGGATGATTTCATTATAAAGAATACGAATTTGAGGAATCATGATAATGAAGGCGCCGATAATAAACAGCCATAGTGATAAGTTTTTGCGCTTCTTTTTCATGATTCATCACCAACTTTTTTTCTCTTGCGAATTACAATGAATACGATAATTAAAATAGCACTAAACAGCAATATGGTAACCCCATATATCCACACGGACTGTTCTTTTTCAACAACGTATTGAATCATTTTCCTGGAAATCGGTTCATTCTCTTCAATAGGAACATAGGGTATCCTTGTTCCCGTAATTAAAATGCGATGTGTATTAATCATGTAAGGTGTACAAGTAATGAGTGTAGCTAAATCACGTCCTTCTTGGATTTTTAATGAATCAGTCTCATGTGGCAAGACGGTCTCAATCGACTCAATTTGATAAGCAAGGGTACCAGCTACAGAATGTATATAAAAAATATCATCGATTTTTAAATCTACAATATCTGTAAAAAGTTCAGCACTGGGAAGTCCACGATGTCCGGTTAATGCAGTGTGTGTATTTTCTCCACCTACCGGCATAGAGCTGTTAGGCAAAAGACCAATTCCTCTTTGTAAAATATAATCAGTTGTTCCTTTGTAGATAGGAATATCGATATTTATTTTAGGTATCTCGATATGACCAAGCGTTTCTCCTAATCGACTGTCATTCATGTCTTCCGCTTCCATTGATGCTATTTCGGCAGAATCATCATTTTCAAAAGGATCAACATACTCAATCGTTCCTTGCTTTAAAGACTGGTTATATTCTTGTAATTTCTCTAATTCAATTTCCTTTGCCTGCTCGTCTAACTTTTGTTGTTGCTTCTGATAATCATAAATTGTAATCGCTTGAGAATATTCCGCATAGATATTACTTAAATTTGGATATAAAAAAATACCTAGACCAAATAGAAAAACAATGCCAATTATGATATTCTTTTGCATATTACTCAGTTTTTTTTTCATAATCGTTCCTCTATTCTCTTATGTATAAAGGTATAGCTATGCATTGCTCATCAAAAGGTCTTCCATGTAAGAGAAGGCCCTTTGATGAACAGGCGAGTTCCCTCGCCTGTCTGCTCACTTGACTAAGTTTATTGTTCTTCTTTGCGATACAGTTTTACAGCTCCAAGCATCATGCCGATTCCTGCAATTGTGAAAGCAATGGTACCGAATCCGCCTGTAGATGGTAAATCAATTTGAGGCATATTCAGAACATTGTGCGGATCAATTGCATAAGAGGTATCATCTACTTCGAATTCAAAATCATCTCGTAACATATGTCCTGGCAATGCAGTCACTTCTTCCAAGAAGTATGTTCCAAATGATAGTCCTTTAATTTCAAAGTTTCCATCTTTATCAGATGTTAAGATCAGTGGATTCTCATTGCCTGATCTCCAAGTACGATCAGCTTGCAAGTATTCTTTTGTATTTCCAACAAGCCTATAAACATGGAATTTTGCTCCGCTATAGTCTTTTAAATCTTTTGTAGAAGTTTTATCGAATTTCGCTCCACCTGTTTGAGTAATATCTGGATCAGAAGGTTTTGTTGTTAATCCAGATCCATTATCAAATTCTAAGTCGAACATATTTGGAATGTCTTCACCCATCACTGCTGTTTCATTAATTGTTGTATCGAAGAATACATCAATAGTTTTTCCAGCATAAGCCGCTAAATCTGCTGGCTTAAATGCGATGGCTAATGTTCCACCGCTTTGTGTAGTAGGTTCTGTAATTGTTGCAACACTTAAAGGAAGTGCTACTCCATCTACTTCTATTCTTACACTAGCAGGCACATAGTCCAAACGACTATCTAAATCATCTCTAAAAGTAAAGATTTCATAGTTTGAAATGTCTGCCGGAATCCTTGTACTTAATTTCCATTCCACCACTTCACCATAGTTTGCTGAATTCTCATCATCATCGTCATCTGTATTTTCCTTTTCTGGTGTAGAAGTAATGTAGTTTTTAAACACTTCTTTACCAAGTGGATTAATTGATGCCTTATCGTCAGATAAATCGTTATCGTGGTCTTCTAGACCTACTGTAAAGTCAATTGGGGTAGCATTCACTCCATATGGATCTGATACGCTTGTTTCTCTAATGCGGTAGTTTCCTGTTTCCAGACCTAAATCATTGGCATCGAAGTAAACTTGAACGCTATCTCCAGAAGTTACAGTAACAGTTTTACTTTCAATTAACGTTTCAGTAGCACCATCCAGTTTATAGAGGTTAAAGGTGGCTGTTTTCGTTTCGCCGCCTGTTTCAAACCATTTTTTGAAAGCAACAGAAGCTAAAACAACTTGATTCTTCGCATAAACATGGACTTTATCGAGCCATTCTGTTCCTGTTTCGTTCGTCATTGGAACATCTACCAAGAATGGCGGACTGAAATAATTTACACCACGAGGCTGTGCTGTTTCTACAACTAGATATCTACCAGCAAGCAGGTTAGAAAATGTCGCTAACCCATTGGTACCCGTTGTCATTGATCCAACGGCCGTCAAACCTGTTGTGTCAGCTGGAGGTACATCTAAATCGTCAGCAACTTTGTAAATGGTAAAGGTTGCTCCTGCTAAGGGTGCATAAGGAAAATCAGCAATAATTTCTCCATTATGATCCTCAATATTAGGAATTTCTGTCCCGTGGAACTGTGTTTTGTGAATAATTAAGTCACCCTTCAGCGGACGGGCATTATCCCATTTTCCTGTTGCCGAAACAGCCGGTGCTGCAGCACCTAATAAAAGCACTAAAGAAAATAGTAATCCAAACAGCCCTCTAAACTTCTTAGTCATTTTATTCCTCTCCTTTTCTACTCCATCTTTTTTTGTTTTTTTAAAGAAAACTCCTGCGCCAAGCATTAATACTAGACCAAGAATCATGAATAACGGTGTTCCCATTCCTCCTGTAGCGGGAAGAACTTGTTTCTTGGTATTGAGTATTTCAATTTCTATGTGTGACCCTGAGTCTCCACCGATTGTAATTTCCCAGTGACGATTTGGCAGTGAGTAACCAGCAGGTGCCTTTGTTTCAAACAATTGGTAAGTGCCATATGGAACCTTCTCGAACTCTAATTTTCCATCTACGGTCGTTCCATCCTGTACTACAGAACCATCCAAATTGCGTAATTCGAATTCTGCACCGTCAAGCAAAATTGGATTTGAGGGATCAGATTTATCTACTTTAGTAATGGTAAGCTTCCCTACCTTGAGTGTGTTATAAATATCGAATCCATCTACAGTGGAGTCGTAATGAGTGACTTCCTCTTCTTTCACTGTGTAGACATATTCCACACCATTTTCATCAATTTTTGGTATATTTTTGAAAATACCAAACCAATTTCCATCCTCATCAGCAACAATTTTTATGGTTTGGAAAGGTTCTTCCATATCATTTTGATAAAGATGGACCGTAATGTTTTCTGGTCGAAGAGCCATTTCATCATCATTATCTTCCCAATGCTTTGTAACAGGTAAATCTCGTGTCTCTTTTTCATTCACGATTTCAAGCGGGCTACTCGGAACAACTGCCGGAGGGGATCCTTCTTCTCCTGATTTTGTAACAGTAACTTTTACGGCTCCATTTTCCCATTCAACGGTAACCGTATAAACACTACTTTCTTTTATATAACCATTTGGTGCTTGCGTTTCAGTTAAGGTATAGACTCCCTTACTTAAAGCTGTAAATATTACGGTCCCTGAACTCTCAGTGGACAAAACAGTATTTTCCCCATCTTTGCTTAATGTAAAAGTCGCTGGAGAATGTTTAATGAGATTTCCTTGCTCATCAATTTTTTTAACAACAAGTGAGCCTGTTTTTACTTTCACTCGGATGTAGCCAGTTATTTTACAACCTTTTTGATCAGTCACAATAACTTTATAAGTTGTGTCGGTTGTTGGGTTTACAGTAGGATTTTTCTCTGTAGAAATGGCTTGATCACCGAGATACCAAGCATAAGTATAGTCTCCTGTTCCTCCCGTTACTTCAAAGTAGTTTTCCTTCTCAGGATCAGTCCCTACACCTAATTGAACTGAATCTCCTTTGAGAATCGTTACGTCAGTGTTAACGATTTCTAACTGAAGCGGAACATGGACCGTTGGCACAGGGAATAACATTTCTTGATTTCTGTCCCCGTTGACATTCGTATAAGTGAGTTTGGCCCACTCATTTGTCGGAAGCTTGTCTTCTGGATTACCGCTTCCGATTACCGAATCTTTCGCCTTCACTTTATAGGTTAATGTAGGAGTATTAATTAAAGCGCCAATGCTCCAACTGATGGTTCGAGTCGTTGGATTGTAAGTCGCTCCAGATGGTAAAGAATCTGCAACTAAATCAAAATCATCTCCAATCACATCTTGCACGACTGCATTGGTCCCATAATTATCAAGCTGACTGAAAATACTCTCGAAAATTTGTTGCAGCTGGTCTTGACTAGGAGCTTCATAGAAACCACTATCTTGAACTCTTTCAAGGAAGGTGCGCGCAGCAGAAAGTTCACTGCTATTCATTCCTTGTGTTAAGCCAATGGTATACAGATCCGCATAAGTTTTAATCAAATCCGATGCTGTAACTGCCCTTGTGAAGTGAACGCTATTTGGATTTGTACTTTCATTGTATTGATTACCATTACTTGCAGTTGGCAGGCCATCCGTAAAGAGGATTGCCACTTGTTTAGCGTTTTGTCTCATGCCGTTATTAAAGACTGTGTTCCCTTGTCTCAGCCCAGCTTCCGTGTTGGTTCCATTCAGAGGAGTTAATCCATTAATAGAGCTCTGCACCTGTGTTAGATTGTTGGTGAAATTTCTATCAGTTGACGCTTCACTTTGATTGCCGTAACCAGTTGTAGAACTTGGTCCAGCGAAACTTACGATGGCAACCCGATTTTCTGGATTTTGAAGAACCAAACTTGCAAAGTTTATTGCTGCTTGTTTCAATGCATCCATCCTGCTTACAGTGCTTCTTGTATAAAATGGTTTAGGCGTAGGATTATTAGAATTAGTTGATCCCTGAGATGAATCATTTCCTGTAGGCGACCAACTGACATATCTCCAGTTAAAACCCGTGCTATATCTCCAACGGTTATTTCCGTACGATACACTTTGATACTGTCCGTCAATCTTTACATAATAGGTATGCTGAGTAGACGGAGTACTTGTGATAGCATTATAAGTATAAGTATTTTCTGACATACTTCCTGATCTATCAAGCATCAGTACGACGTCTAGTGGTTGTACAGGCGGTACACCTGTTATATTGAGGGTTACTTGGTAGGTACGACAGCCTTCACATTCTTCAGCTGTTTTGTCTAAGGAGATACTTCCGGGGTTATCTTCAGTGGTTTTTGCTTTAAAAGCAGTGGAGAATTTGCTGAGTCCTTGGATAGTCGGTGAGAAATATCTGGATACATAGTCTTTTGATACGGGTTCCGCAATATTAGGATCCACTACCTCTACTTCATCAATTGGCAGGTCCATATCCGGTAGAGTCGATTCCTCTTCTTTCCCTGGTTCTTCAGCTGAACTTGACTCTTCCTTAACTTCTTCTTTTTCTTCTACAGACTCGGCTTGTTCCGGAGGAGTAGTAGTTTCAGTTTCCTCCACACCTTCTTCACTTTCGATTTCTGCAGATGTTTCTTCGGAAACTTCCTCCACTTCTTCAACGGGGGCTGTAATTTCTTCTTCAGGAACCACTTCTTCTACTACAGCTTCTTCAACCGGCTCTTCAGATTCTTCTATCATTTCTACTACTTCTTCTGGCACTTCTATTTCTGGTTCGGGTTCTTCTAGGATTGGGAGAGCTAATGAGATGGTTTTAGTATTCGGAGAAGAATGGAGCGTGGTGTTCGAAGCAGTTTCTTGAGTGACTGTTTCAACGAGCATTCTGAGGGATGCACTGGAAACAGTGGTATCTAAAACATCCGTAGTAAAGGTAATTATTTGTGTTTGAGCACTAGGGGTGAGTTCCTTTGGCCGTAATTGAATTATGCCACTCTTGGATTCACTTGTAACATTTGAACTGATTGTATGAGGAGCTCCTAAGCCTCCTCCACCCACATCTACTTCGAGTTTTTGTAAAGTGGCTTCCTCTGTTGGATTCTTATTCAGAGTTATTTCCCATTGGACTGTTGTTCCGTCATTTGCTAGATTGGCAACTACTGATGCTGATCCGTCTGAACCTTCGTACAGAATGGATTCAACAACTCTTGTTGTTGCTGCTGCAACTTCTGTTATATTACCAAACGCTTGAATGAAATTTGGTAATATCATGACGACTGTCAGCAACCACATCAACGTCTTATCCAAATATTTAGTACGATGATGCATATTCTTTCCTCCTTTTGTCTTTTGATAAAACGTTAGCAACAAACATTTGGCATGCGAAAAAAACACTTGTTTATAGATAAAAACAAAAGGCACGAAGTTAATGAAAAAATAATTCTGGAATTGTAAGAGTTGTTTATTCGAAGAAAAAATCTGGAGAAATGCTGGTTCTTCCACGCCGGGGATTTTGGCATGATTTGAGGATAAAAATTATGAAGAATGCATTCCTCCAAACCTGCCTGTGTGAAGGCATAAATAGATTGGTGGTATGTATAAGGACATGCATATATATTTTTTATAGCGAGTTGGAATTATAATAAATGGGTAGTATGTGGCCAAAAAAGATGGTAAAAAAAGTGGTTTAAAAAATGAAGTGGCTTTTTTAAAGCGTTTTCGTTCTATTTGACCCTATTATACTCAGAATGTTTTATGAATGCAACTACAATTTAAACATTTGTTGAACTTTTTTTGAAAAATAGAAAAGCGGACAAGTCCGCCTTGGCCTATGAAAAAATAGGAAATTTGACCCTGAATGAGCAGCGAAGCGCGCAATGGGGCAAATTTATCTTTTTTTCATTAGGTCAGGACTTGGGAGCTAGACATTGATGGCTGAACTTATAATCCCCTAGTCTATAAAAAATACACTGCTCTAAGTTTGACTATATCAAGCTTTAAGCAATGTATTTATTTCTTTTTTGAGAATTTTTGTCATTATTGCAAAAATTCTGCTGGTATAATTTCATTTACCATTTCTTGGTAGTTTTCTTGAGTAATTTCAATCCCATTATATCCATTCAAGCCATGAAGCGCAGCAATATCATTTGTATACTCATCTAACATGTAAATTTTGAAATTCCGTCTGCTGTTTTCAATATCTTCTAGTTTAGCAGTATAATGACTCACAGTTGGCTTGAACAACACATTTTCAATCGTTATGCCTTCATCTCTGTCAACAAAATCAAAAGAAATCATTCCACCAAGCGTGTTGAAGTCTTCCAACGAATGTGCGATTAGGTTTCCCAAAGAATAAATCACTAATGTTTCATTTCCATTCTCACCCGTTACCCATTCGATTGATTGAATAATATGCGGGTGAGTGCCTACGACAACATCCACTTCTAAATCAGCAAATAATTGTGCATAGTATTCCTGAAATTCATTGAGAACAGGTGTATTCTCATCCCCCCAATGCGCAGACACAATTACAACATCACTCACTTCTTTTGCGCGTGCAACATCTTCACGAATTTTTTCTTCATCAAAATACGCTACCCGCCAATCAGTATCCGGTTCAATACCGTTTGTGCCATACGTGTAGGCTAAAAATGAGAAGGTAATTCCCTTTCTCTCGATTGTAGGAACTGTATTCCGAGATTCTTCATCTAAAAATGTACCCGTAAATAACAAATCATCGAACTGGTTCCAAACGTTAACAGCATGAATTGCTCCCGGATAATCATAATCAAGCGTATGGTTCGTCGCGCCATTGACTAAGTCGAAGCCTAGATCGTACATATTTTGTCCCATTTCGTCAGGGGTATTAAAGGCCGGGTACCCGGTATACGGATAATCGGGACCCGCAAAAATTGTTTCTTGATTTAGAAATGCAAGATCTGCTTCGCCTACTGATTCTGCGATATTATCGTAGATAGGGGTAAAATCATAGCTTCCATCATCCTCTAATGCAGTATACAACACAGAATCATGGATTAAATTATCTCCAACTCCAACAAAAGAAACGCGTGTATCCTCATCTTTCTCCATTTCCTCTACAGCAGATGATTGTTCTTCTTCAATTAAACTAGCAGATTCAGAATTTACTTCTTCAGAAATCGATTCATTCGAATCAGAACTTCCATTAGAGCTGCAAGCAAATAAAAAAACTGAAGCCAATAACGGTAAATATTTTTTCATCACCAAACCTCCTTAACCGTTATTATATTACTCTCTACAATACTTGTCATTCTTTTAGTAGAAAAGCGAATAAGCCCGCCTTGGTCTATGAAAAATAAGAAGCTGGGAAAAAACTCCCAACCCCTTATCTTTACCCGTATAATGCAGCCTAAATGTGCTCAAAAAGGCAGCCCTGACTTCCACTTTCTTTACGAATT
Source organism: Jeotgalibaca ciconiae (assembly GCF_003955755.1). Lineage (NCBI taxonomy): Bacteria > Bacillati > Bacillota > Bacilli > Lactobacillales > Carnobacteriaceae > Jeotgalibaca > Jeotgalibaca ciconiae. Next base: position 292,528 of record NZ_CP034465.1, read on the forward strand.
AAATTGGTAAAGTTTTTGTTGCGATAAATCGTTGCCTGGCAAGTAGAATACCTGTGAAGCCGATTAGCACTACCACCCACAGCGGTACATGGAAAATTGTTATCCTCAATCTCAATATTACATAAGGAATAAGAAATGATAATCCAATACAGATATAATTAATATACTCCCTGTATTGGAATTCTTGATCCTTCGGCTGATGGATTAACGCTGCTCTTTGCCTTCGATAAAATAAACTAATAAAAGAGACAACTAATAATACTCCTCCTGCCGCTAATCCTAGTATGCTATACGGCATCGGAATGAATACTGCTTCAGCCAGCGAATATTCATACCAAGCAGCTAAAAGGAAAGTGAAAAAAGCATATCCCACTAAATAAAGAGAAAACGCATACAATGGGAATTGAAATTTATCCAAAAAAATCGTCAACGGACGAAGTTTCATACAATCATGGATAATTTTCTCGACAAAGGCTTTGTGGTTCGTCCCATATTGTTCATCAGCACGCTTGCCATCTAATTGAGCTTCACGAATCTGCAAAAGGACAATTTTATGAATCTCTTTTTGTAGATCCACATTACCAACCACTAATTCCCCCTCTAACAGCTCTAAGCATTTTTTATAATATTCTTCATTGTAAGGCAATAATTCTTCTGGAGTAAGATTTTGCTTAAAGTTCGTTGGGATTACTTCTTTTCCAAGCATGATGATCACACCTTCCGCAGTTCTTATCCTTATCGGCTTTTATAATCATATTATAACGGATAGAAAATCAAAAATGAACAAATAAGCCTTTCCTGATTTTTAAAAATGGACGAACAGATAAAATATGTTCGTCCATCAAATGTAATTATTCTGGAACAGAAATTGACTCAGGATCAATTCCTAATGCTTCTGCCATTTCTTCGTTAACCACCAATTCTAGTTTTTGAGAAGATTCAACAGATAAGGAAGACGGATCTGCTCCATTTTCTAAAATTTCTAAAGCCATTTCTCCGGTTTGACGACCTAGTTCATAATAGTTAATTCCATAAGTAGCTAGCCCGCCTGCAAGAACCTGTTCAGTTGAAGCCGCAACAACTGGAAGACTATAATTTATTGCTACTTGAGCCACAGTCGCCATGGTACTGGCTAAAGTATTATCTGTTGGAATATAAATTCCTTCTACATCCTGTGCTAAAGACTCCATTACTTGTTGTACATCATTAGTAGAAGAAACCGTTTTTGTAATAACATTTTTGCCTTTCACTTCTAAAATGCTTCCAGCCTGTTCTGCTTGGATGACAGAGTTTGGTTCACTTGAATTGTAAATGATTCCGATGTTTTCCGCCTCTGGAGCAACTGATAAGAGTAACTCTACTTGCTCTGCAATCGGACCTGCATCTGTTGTCCCTGTGATATTCGCTCCCGGAGCGTCTAAACTTTCTACTAGACCAGCATCAACTGGATCCGTTACTGCCGTGAATAAAATAGGAATATCCTTTTCAATATTTGCAAGTGATTGAGCTGCTGGTGTAGCGATTGCCAAGATTAAATCATTATTTCCTGATAACCGCTCAGACATGGTCTGCAAGTTCGCTTGATCACCTTGTGCATTTTGATAATCAATCGTTAAGTTTTCGCCTTCTGCATACCCTGCCTCTTCTAATACATCAACAAATCCTTTTCGGGAAGCATTCAATGATTCATGGTCCATTAATTGCAAAATTCCTATTGATAGACTTTCTTTTGTATCGTTCCCACCAGTTGAACTTGCTGTGGAGTCTCCATTGTTCTCAGTGGCTTCGTTCCCACAAGCTGCTAAAAGTAAGCCTGTACCTAAAGTTAATCCTAATTTTCGTTTCCAATTCTTCATTGACATCATCATTTCCTCCTAGAAATTCAGTGATCTTTTCTATAGATTCCTAAAAATAAGCCACAAAAAACCCCGCTCAGATGAACTGGTAATCTGGGCGGGGTTTTGTTTATTTATCAGTAAAATGAAAACTTTCTTTTACTAATGCCACTCAGATTTTTTAATCTATGTGGCATTTGCTCACGCAAAAGTACTCTAGCCTCATAGATACAAACGTTGTTTGCTTCGTTTGTATCCATGGAAATCATGTTTACAAACTTTATCTAAAGAAGCTAAAGTAAAATTTTTGCATTAATTGAACAGTTTTCATCTTCGTAGTCATAGAAATTCCTCACATCATTTTATTTGATAGAAATATCATACTCAATCAAACATTAGAAGTCAATGATAAAATTAAAAAAAGAATGAGACTATTCAATAATTAATGTTTCTTTTGTTGGAACAAGTAACTTTGTCACTTCCAAAGCTGGTAATTGATGATTTAAGTAACTTTCCTCATCTTTTGGCGATAAAATGACTGGCATACGATCGTGTATTTTCTCAATCTGTTTAGATGAATTTGTAGTAATAATCGAAAACCTCTCCTGAAGCGATCCGTCTGGTTGGCTATAAGATTTTTTAATACCAGCTAAAGATACAATCGGCATATTCTCTACTGATATTTTTCTTTTCATTTTTTTACCATTTACTTCTTCCCATTCAAAAAATGCTGTAACTGGAATGATACACCTAGAGTGCAAAAAAGAATCACGGAAAGTTGGTTTTTGTAAAATTGTTTCAGCTCTTGCATTGATAAGCGGCTTTTTAGAAAAGGATTCTATAAAACCCCATTTCATCATAACTATTTTACCTTCTTCAATTACCACAGGGCAGACATCGGTAGGAAAAACCTCAGCTTTTGGAAACCACTTGTTGTTTTCTTCTACGATATGGTATCTTTCCCATAATTCTTTTTTAATTGTATCTAGTTCATATCTTCCACACATAATTACGTGCTCCTTTTTACTTTGATTGCTTTACTAGCTAGTATTTTTGCTATTGTTACTGCCATAATTCCTTTTAGAAAATCTCCCGGTAAAAAAAGAAGTACACCAGTTAATAATATTTGCATCAATGTTAACTGGTTTTCTAGAACAACATTTAATATAAATGCCATATACGGTGTTCCTATAAGGTAAATCAATAGAGTAGCAATGACTATTAAAAAGCTTTGGTTCCGCAATTTTCCTTTCATTTTAATCCAAGAGATCAGGGGTGCTACTATTAAAAAAGCAATTAAAAAACCAAAACTCGGGCTCATAATAATCGGTAAGCCTCTGACTAACAGTGAAAGCAATAGATGGATTAGTTGTGAAAAAAATGCCCCTTTTGGGGATAATAATAAAGCAGATAATAAAACAAACAAGGTTTGTAAAGTAATCGGGACCGGCCCCAATGGTATCATAATAAAGCTCCCAATAAAACTTAGAGCCGCCATAATACTAATTCTTGCTATTTCTTGTGCAGTAATTTTCATATTATCCATTCCCTTCTTTCATTCGAATACTTATTTCTCCGTATGATAATACCATTTTTTGATTAGAGTTTAGTCGTACCACTAATCCTCCTTGATCATCAACAGCCTTCGCGATACCACTATATTTTTCTTTGTTTTTTGTAAATGTAATTTCTTTCCCTAATACAAAGCAACGTTTTCGATACTCTTTTAGAAACTCTCTTGTTTCTATTTTTTCATAAATTTGATAATAGCGATTAATAATGGCTGATGCTAGTTGATTACGAGAGACCTGAGCTTCTTGTCCTTCTAGCAAACCGCCTATTTTTTTAATTAATTCAACAGGAATGTTCTCTTTATCCAGAGTCATGTTAACCCCTATTCCAAGAATAATTGATTGAATCGTTTGCGTTTCGAGACTTAAAATTCCTTCTGTCAAAATCCCACAAATTTTCTGTCCATTCACAAAAATATCGTTCACCCATTTTATCTGCGGTTTTACGTCCGTTAATTCCTCGATCGCTTGGCACACCGCGACAGCTGCAGCAGTAGTAACTAGGGTTGGATCAACAGATTGAGGTATTTCTTGCAACACAAGAGACATATATAGACCTGTCTTTGTTGGCGAATGAAAAGATCTTCCTAATCTTCCTCTGCCAGAGGTTTGTTCATCTGCTAGAATCAAAAAGTCCCCTTCCTTTATTTCATCTAATTTTCGTTTCGCTTCCGCATTTGTAGAATCTACCTGCTCGTAAATCATGATTGACAAGGGTTCTTCCAAATCCTGACTTATACTTTCTGAATTTAACACATCTGAAAAGGATGATAATCGATAACCACTATTTGTTGATGATTCAATTTGATATCCTTCTTCCCGAAGTGCTCGAATTGCTTTCCAAACAGAAGTACGACTAATTCCTAATTGATCTGCAATCGTCTGTCCAGAATAAGGCACATTTTTATTTACTTCTAACATCTGTAATACTTGTTTTTTTGTAGACATACAGAATATTCCCTCCGTCTTTTTTACTATCATAAAGAAACAACAGACATATTGTCAACTACTTTTTTTAAAATGGGGTAACAATTTAACTTTACTATCTTTACAATGCAAAAAAAAGTCGAAAGTGAATATCACTCTCGACTTTAACTAGTTATTTTGTTTTATGGAATTACAGTAATTTCCATTTGTTGACGTCCAAACGCCCAAGCAGAATTTAAATCTGTAATATGAACATCAATGCGGTTTCCAATGATTGCTGAACCTGTATCTCCAGCAGTGTATGTACCGTATCCTGGAACAATAACTGTAGAGCCCAGTGGAATAACACTTGGATCAACTGCAATTACATTAGGATTTTGACGTAGATTAATTCCTGTATAAGTATAATCACTTAATGATGGTTGATTTGTAGAATAAGCTGTAGCTTCAACTGTTAAAGTGTATCCTTCAGAAGTTGACTGTGTAGCAACTTCTTCTACAACTGGCTCTTCAATTGCTGGAGCTTCTTCAACTACTGTTTCTTCTACAACTTCAACTGGAGTCTCAACTTCTACAACTTCTTCCTCTTTACTTACGTCGTATGAACGAGCGTCTTCACCTTCACCCACAGTCATTACTTTGTGGTCTGATGACAGTGAAATTGAATTTCCAGCAATAATCATATCTGCATTAGAAATGTTATTCACTTCTACTAATGTATTTAGTGGTACTTCAGTTGCTGCAGCGATTGCTGATAGAGTATCTCCCCAAGTAAATACATATTTGCTTCCATTTTCATCTTCTAAAATATCTTGTTTGATTTCTTCAACAGTACGTGCACTCCAAGTTTCTGCTGTATATTCAGCTGCGCTTGCTTCAGATGGATTTGAGAATGCTAAGATTCCAGAAAATGCAATAGAAGCTCCTGTGATAAAAATTTTCTTTTTGATATTCATTATATTTATTCTTTCCCTTCTTTTATAACCCTGACCATTCGATTAGCCAACTACTTTAAGTTTCAGTATCTTTTTATTTTTCTAAAAAAGATACGTCTTTTAAAACCACAGTCATCCTAACACGAATAATCAACTCTGTACGCATTAACATGGTTTTGTCAAAGGTCTTTAATCATTTTGTATTAAGAAGGGAAGTTTATTACAAAAAAAACTCAAATATTACATACATTTCTTAAAACAATTGTTTCTGTAACATTATTTTTGTAAGTTTATATTTATTTTTCTTATTATATCACGCTTTCATTTGCAATAAAAAGAAACAAAAGTTTTTTAAACGAAAAAATAAGGAAGCAGCCTTTTGACCGCTCTCTTATTTTTTTTATAGTGCAGGCTTCATAATTTTTTCTTTCTACAATGACTTGAGCCGCTTTTCTTATTTTACTCCCGTAACTTCGTAACTCGTTTCCGCTAAAGCTGATACAAATTCTTCTTTCGAGATTGTTCTCGGACTTGTAACAATTGCGTTTTTTTCTTCGCGATTTATCTGTACATCTTCAACATCTTTTATAGTTGAGAAATGTTCTTTCACATTTGCGGCACAACCATCACATTTCATTCCTTCAATTAGTACTTTAAACTCCATAATCTAACGTCTCCTTTTTATTTTATTCTACTAGGTTGAAATTTTCTTAACCTTAATGCATTTATTAAAACAGAAACCGAACTAAAGCTCATTGCTGCTCCAGCAATCATAGGGTTCAATAATGGCCCGCCAAATAGATGAAGCAGTCCCATTGCAACAGGTATACCTAACACGTTATAAGCAAATGCCCAGAATAAATTTTCTTTAATATTTTTAATTGTGGCCCTGCTTAATTCAATTGAAGTCGGTACATCCATCAAATCGCTATGCATTAAGACAATATCAGCTGATTCAATAGCAACGTCTGTCCCTGTTCCAATCGCGATTCCAATATCAGCTTGTGCCAATGCCGGTGCGTCGTTAATGCCATCCCCTACCATGGCAACTTTTTTGCCTTCCTCTTGTAGTGCTTTCACTTGGCTTGCTTTATCTTCAGGAAGGACCTCGCTTAGAACACGATTAATTCCAACTTGCTTAGCAATCGCTTCTGCTGTACGTTTATTATCACCCGTCATCATAACGACTTCAAGTCCCATTTTTTGTAGTTTTTCAATAGCTGACGCACTATTTTCTTTCAAGGTATCTGCAACAGCAATGATTCCTTTCAATTCGCCATCAATAGTAATATACATAGGTGTCTTTCCTTCTGTTGCTAATCGATCAGAATCTTTTTCAAAATTAGAGAGCTTAATATCGTTGCTTATCATTAATTTACGATTTCCAAGTAATAATACTTTCTCTTCCATGACTACTTTAATTCCATGACCAGGTATCGCTTCGAAAGAAGAAACTTTTTGCAAGGAATACCCTCTTTCTTCAGCTTCTTTTACAATCGCTTCTCCTAGTGGATGTTCAGAACCAACTTCCGCAGAAGCTGCAAGACGCAATAACTCTTCCTCATTTATTGTATCATGAACAATAATATCCGTTACTTTTGGTTTTCCTTCTGTAATGGTACCTGTTTTATCAAAAACAATCGTTTGGATGTTATGAGTCGTTTCCAAAGCTTCTCCACTCTTAATCAACACGCCATTTTCAGCACCTTTACCTGTTCCAACCATAATTGCCGTTGGAGTTGCTAAACCAAGTGCACACGGACAAGCAATCACTAAAACTGAAATTGTAATCGTTAGAGCAAATATCCAGGATTCTTGTCCTAAGAAAAACCATGCCAATCCAGATAATAACGCAAGAACAATCACAATTGGTACAAAGATTCCTGAAATTTTATCTGCCATTTTTGCGATAGGTGCTTTTGAGCCTTGTGCATTCTCAACCAAGGTAATAATTTGCGAAAGAACGGTATCTTTACCAACTTTTGTAGCACGATATTGAATGGTTCCATTTTGGTTAATACTTGCTCCAATTACATTATCACCGACTTTTTTCTCAACTGGGATACTTTCCCCTGTCAGCATCGCTTCGTCAATGGATGTCAAACCTTCTGTGATTATTCCATCTACTGGTAGTTTCTCTCCAGGTCGAACGACAATGATATCATCTGCTTCCACTGCATCCACTGAAATTTCTACTTCTTTTCCATCTCGAATAACCCGTGCTGTTTTTGGAGCTAATCCCATTAATTTCTTAATAGCATCTGAAGTTTTTCCTTTTGACACTGCTTCAAAATATTTACCCAGAGTAATCAAAGTCAGAATCACAGCAGCTGATTCATAATATAATCCCATTGCAAAGTTAGCTTCTCCGTTAATAACTTGGATGGTTCCATAGATACTATAAATAAATGCCGCACTCGTTCCTAGCGCAACGAGAGAATCCATATTAGGATGACCCTTGAATAGAGCCTTATAACCACCGGTGAAAAATTTCTTTCCGAGTATCATAACTGGAATCGTTAGTACCAATTGAATCAATGCAAAATTTTGTGCGTGGTGCATCGGATCAATAATACTTGGAACAGGTAACCCAATCATATGGCCCATCGAAATATAAAATAATGGGATTGTAAAGACTGCCGATAACCAAAATCTACGCCACATTTCTTTGATGTGTTTTTCTTTTTTCTCTCGGTCTATATCAGCACTGTCCAATTCCTCTTTTGCTTGGTATCCCGAATCTGCCACAGCTTCGGTAATATCCGAAACAGAAATAACTTCCGGATTATATTGTACGGACATTTTTTCAGTTGCTAAGTTTACTGTGGCATTTCCTTCTCCAACAATTTTTTTAGTTGCATTCTCAACTGTCTGAGCACAACTTGCACAGGTCATTCCTTCTATTGAAAATGTTTTGGTTTTTAATGGTGGAAGAGCTTTGTAGCCTGCATCAGCTACAACCTTTTCAATCGTTGAAAAAGTTACTGAATCATCTGTTTTGATATTCAATCTCTCTGTTGCGAGATTGACAGAAGCTTCTTCTACACCTGTTACTGTAGCAACTGCTTTCTCAACTGTCTGAGCGCAGCTTGCACAGGTCATTCCTTCTATTGAAAATGTTTCTTGTTTCATTCATTCCACCCTCTTCTTGATTTTTTAACAGTCACATTGTCCTGGTACACAATTACAAGGTACTGCCTCGACAGCATCTGCTTTTTTCGATTGAATCACTTCTTCTAACCTCTTTACGTCATCTTTGCTTAAAAGTGATTGTTCTATTAAATCAGCTAAGACGGAACCTACTTTCGTTGCACATACATGATCAATCACTTCTTTTGTCATTTTATGGATACTTTCACTTTCAGTTTTTGTAGCTGAATACAAATATCTATTTCCTTCTTGTTCCGTTGAAACAAAACCCTTCTCTACTAGCCTTCCAATCAAAGTTTTGATTGTCGCTGGTTTCCAATTCATTTTATCAACAAGAACTTCACTGATAAATTTACTGGTTATTGGTTGATTGGTCCAAATAACTCGCATTACTTCCCATTCTGCATCTGTGATTTTAGAATCAATGGCTGCTTGCATTTTATTTTCCTCCTAAACGGTTTAACGTTTACGTTTGTAAACTTCATAGACCTAGTTTACATCTGTAATCGATAATTGTCAACCATAATTTTAAGTTATTATTTTTCTTCTATTTTTGCATACGCTACAATAGAAGCTAGGAGGGATACTATGGAAGATAAAAAAGTAATGCCTTTTGAGAAAGGTTTGGAACATGGTCTTGATTTTCTGGCAGAGGGATATAAATATATCTTGAATAGAAGAATCAGTCTTCAATCCGATATATTTGAAACTCGACTGTTAGGACAAAAAGCCATCTGCATGGGCGGAGAAGAAGCAGCAAGCCTCTTTTATGATACAGACAAGTTTAAGCGAGATGGAGCGATGCCAAATCGTGTTCAACAAACGCTTGTTGGTAAAGGTGGCGTACAAAGCTTGGACGGATTTGAACATACTCAAAGGAAGCAGTTATTCATGTCGTTGATGTCTAAAGAAAACTTAGAACGAATGGATAAAGAGATTGAATATCAATTGGAAAAAGCAGTGGAAAAATGGAAAGAACAATCGGAAATCATTTTATATGACGAAGCGAAAGAACTATTGGTTAAAGCGGCTTGTGCTTGGGCAGGAGTCCCTCTTCAACAAGAAGAAATCAAACGGCGAACAGAACAAATAACCTCCATGTTTGAAAGTCCTATGGCTTTTGGACCCTCCCATTGGAGAGGCCGAAACGGCAGAAATCTCGCAGAAAAATGGATACGTGATTTAATCCGTCAAGTACGCAATAGCGAGATCCAAGCTGAGGAACATACTGCTCTTTATACCTTCTCACAACACAAGGATGCAAAGGGAGAGTTTCTGCCTGTAAAAGTTGCAGCTGTCGAAATACTGAATATTATTCGTCCCATTAGTGCCATATCAATCTATATTTCCTTTATCGCGCTCACACTACATCAATATCCCGAACTGAAAGAAAAAATAAAAACAAGAAATTCTCAATATTACCAGTATTTTGTCCAAGAAGTACGACGCTTCTATCCTTTCTTTCCTATTCAAGGTGCAATTGTCAAAAAGGATTTCACCTGGAAAGGCTATGAATTTAAAAAAGGTACATTAACGATTTTAGATTTATACGGCACGAATCATGATCCGAAATTATGGGAAAACCCTTCTCTTTTCCAACCAGAACGATTCGAAAACTGGAAGGGAAGCCCCTTTTCTTTTATCCCTCAGGGTGGTGGAGATTATTTAAGCGGTCACCGTTGTGCTGGAGAATGGATTACTATTCGCATTATGAAAATCTTTTTAAATTACTTTGTCAATGAACTAAAATTTGAGGTTCCTCCTCAAGATTTCAGTTATCGATTTAACCGAATGCCTACTTTACCAGTAGACGGCTTCATTATGAAAAACATCCAATAAATAAAATAGCTAAAAAGAAGTGAGAATTCATTCCACTTCTTTTTTAGCTATTTTTCAATATAAATAGGATTTGAAATAAGTAGGAGTTCTTCTTCCTTTTGTTTAATAGTTCCCCAAAATTCAATGCGCAGATTTCCTTCTACTAAATCAATTGGAATAGGAATCAAATCATTATCTATTGGCTCGTCAAAATATATTTGGTTATTGTGAATAATCTTTACTCGTTTAACTATTGAACCAAATTTTTTAAGTGATTCAATACGAGTAGATAAAACTTCTACAGTAATATTAGCTAAGCCCGGTTTAATCGTGTCACCCATGTAGAAAATCTTTTCTCCTTGTTCAACGTACCAGCGAATTCCTGGTCCCAAAGAAATATAGAAGGTACCTTTTTCTAAGGATTGACGAAAGTTTTCGGAATTCCATTCTCCAGAACTTTCCACATAGGTAATGGGTGGATTTTCCCCTTCTCCTTCCATACGATGCCAGTCTCGTCCAGCGCTACAAGAAATACGATAACCATCATCCAATAAACGAGTCCAAAGCGCGTAAGCTTCCCAGCTCCAGAAATGCTCATCTGGACGAGTAGAATTCCAAATTTCAATGTAGTTCACTTTGTTCCAGTCTTTTACATCGAATGTCCAGTGACATCCTGTACACATTGGACTGCCAATCGCAAACGGATGAGCTATTCCTATCAATCCATTCGCTTCTTTCACCTCTTGCATATGTTTATCAATCGAATGAGGAGTTGCTGTACGCCAATCTACTAGGCGATCGGCATCATGTACGAGCATGTGTCCGTAATAGGTTGTCCACTCTATACCGCCCAAAGTAACAATACCTGCCTCTTTAGCTAATTCAGCCAATTCACTGTAACCAGACGAAGTATTATGATCGGTTAAAATGAGACCTTCATAACCGAAGTCAACTGCTCGTTGACAAAGCTCTTCTACACTAAAATCAGCGTCGCTATGATGAGTATGACTGTGCAACTCTACTGCAAACTGCTTCATAACTCTTCCATCCTTTCTGCCAAAATAGATACCGAGCCATAGATTTTTTCAGAAGCTGCACAATGAACATTCAGTTGTAATTCCCATTCCCCCGCTTGAATGGCCTGTAATGGAAAACCTAGACTAGCTTTTTCAGCGGAAATGAAAACTTCCAGATCACGTTCTTTTGTATGCCGTGCTCCTAAATACTGGTTGTTATAAGAAAGAGAAAGGGTGATTAAATTTTCTAATGGTAGAAATTTTCTAGCTTTTTCTTGGTTCACTTCCCTATCATCAGGAATATAATGTTTCAAATTAGTTAGGATGAGAGGGAGAGCCTCTTCTTCCGTTGCATAAGCGGGACCGTAATGAAACTGAATAATCAGCCGACGATACATCTCCTTCAAATGAAATGGGAATAACAAATTCGTTTGATTATGACTCCGTTCAATAAGGAGTTGCTTTTCATCCATTATTTCAACCAGCTCCATTTGTCATCGCCCCTTTTCCCATTCTTGCTCCTTCAGATTCGTGTAAATATAGACAACTGCCGAGAAAGAGCAAATCAAGAACATGATTACGGACAGAGCCGCTGCACGTTCATAATCCATGTAGCTGTTAAATTGATCATACAAAGCAATTCCCAACATTTTCGGAGAGTTTCCTCCCATCAAAAATGGCGTTGTAAAAGATCCAACGTTTCCCAAGAATATAAACGTAGTCGCCACAATTCCGTCTTTATAAGAAAGAGGCAGAATCATGGAACGAAAAATTTGCCACTTACTAGCTCCAACATCTTTAGCACTTTCAATAATGGAATCCTGAATTCCTGAAAGTGCAGCGAAAATAATCAAGGTTGCAAAAGGGATACTAAACCAGAGATTCATTAAAATAATTCCTTTTTCATTGAACATCCAACCTAATTTCCATTCCTGACCGAATAGTAACCCCACTCGATTTAAGACCCCTGAATCACGAATTACTAAAATAACCGAATATACAGCAACCATCCCAGGTATAAATCGTGGCAGCAATGTTAACATTCCCATCCACTTACTGATACGAGACTTCGAGAATCTTAAATAGATTGCTAAAAAATAACTAGCTACTATCGTAAATAAAATCGTCCACAAAACAATTTCGAGTGTATATAGAATGTTCGCTCTTTGCAGTGGATCAGTTAAAAAATATTGATAATGTTCAAAAGTAAAACTGCCAGTCTCCCGGTTCCGAAAACTCCGTAAGACGGAACTGGAAATCGGATAAACAACAAAAACCAAAACAATAACAAGGGAAGGAGCTGTTAAAATATAAGGAAGCCATTTTTTTGCTTTTTGATTGCTCATTTTTTCATTCCTTTCATCGTTTATTGTAAAGGAGCAATTTCTTGGTCCCATTTTTCATTTAATTCTGTTCCCAATGTACCTAAACTCGTCACACGGAATGAACTTACATCAAGACCTTCCAACAATACAGAATTTTCTGATTCTAGATTGCTTGCATCAATCAAGGGAATAGCAGCCATTTCATCAAGCAAGATTCCTTGAGCTTCTTCTGAAAGCATGAAGTCCATTACAGCATGAGCGCCGTCTTTATCTCCACCAATAGCCGGCATTCCCATTGCATCAATATTACCGGTAAAGCTTGGCGTTATTTGAGAAATCTTAATGGACTCCGGTAATGTTCCCTGGCCAATTTGTTGGATAACCATGTCTGCCCAAGCAGGAACTATGTCTACTTCTTGATTCGCCAATAAATCAAGCGTTCCTTGGTTTTTATTTGGATATACTACAGAACCTCCTGATTGGTACAGATGAGGATGTAATTCTTCTAATAATTCAAAGCCTTGCGTCCACTCTTCTTTCCAAGCTGCATCTTGGGAAGTTAATGCTTCTTCAGGCATGAAATTATAGACAGACGTGGTTACAAAAGCACTGCCTGCTCCACCAGATCCTGGTGTATTATAAGCAAATCTACCAGGATTATCTTTAATCCATTGATAAAGTTCTTCAGATGTTTGCGGAGGCGTCAAGACAGTATCCGAATTATATGCGAGGACAACGGTAGTTCCACGATAAGGTACAATATAGTCTTCTCCAACAGCAACCGAAGATTTTAATCGTGCTGCGTTCGGAACTTTGTCAAAATCAACCGGTGTAAGAATATCCTCCCCGCCTTCTGCTACATAAGAAGTATATTCTGAATCAGATAGTAAAATTAAATCGTAATCAGTCTCTGTTTCCCCCGCTTTAGTAGCGGCAAGCAAACGATCACGCAGTCCTTGTGTTCCGGAGCCCGAAAGAATGTACTCCAACTCCAATTCATACTTATCGCCGTACTCGCTATTATTAAATGCATCAGTAACACTTTCCATAGCAATACGGACATTGTCAGAACCGCCTGCCCACAAAGTAACTACTTCTTTGCTTTCTTCTCCAGCAACTTCATTACTACATGCAGCAAGTAAAGCCATACTGGCCATTAAGAAACTCATTTTGCTTATTTTACGCATTTTTATGCTCCTTTTTTATAAGTGATTGATTTATTTAATGTAAAACTAACTGTCTGTTTCTCTTGGATATTTTGTGTTTTGTTTCTTGGTATAAAAGCCTTTACTAAGTGTTTTCCAGTATTAATCGTGATTGAAGCATAATGACCAAGGAGCATTACGCTCTGGATAACTCCAATATGTTCACCCTCATCTTGCTTACAAATTAGAACATCTTCTGGACGAAAAGCCACTTGTTCTCCCTCTAACTCCAAGAAATTCATTTCTCCAATAAATGATGCTACATACTTACTTTCTGGGTTATCGTAGATTTCAGTAGGAGTCCCTACTTGCGCTACTAGTCCCTTTTCCATTACAACGATTCGGTGAGATAATGACATTGCTTCCTCTTGATCGTGGGTAACAAAAACAACCGTAATATTTAACTCCGCTTGAATCCTCTTTAACTCTTCACGCATTTGCATGCGGATTTTTGCATCCAAAGCCGAGAATGGTTCATCCATTAAAAGAACAGCTGGTTTGAGTAATAAAGAACGAGCAATCGCGATACGTTGTTGTTGTCCACCTGATAATTGATTGGGATATTTTTTTTCGCTTCCAGACATGCTCATAATTGCTAACATCTTTTCGATGTCACGCTTGATTTCATTTTTTGAAATTTTACGAAGTTTCATTCCAAAAGATAAATTTTCTTCCACTGTCATATGCGGCCACAAATTATAACTTTGAAATACCATTCCTGTTGGTCTTTTCTCCGGTGGTAAATGGGTCACTTCTTCATTATTTATCAGAATTGAACCTTCTGTTACATCTAAGAATCCGCCAAGCGCCCGTAAAATAGTAGTTTTTCCACAACCAGATGGTCCTAACAAAGTAAGAATCTCACCTTCTTTAATTTCTAAATTAACATTTTTCACGCCATCTCCATTTGGATAAATTTTAGCAAGGTTATTAATTTGAACTTTTATTTTTTCTTCCATACTTCCTCCTACTTTCCACTCATGCTTTTTCCTATCTCTGTTGGAACTAAATGTTTACGAAAAAGCATGATAATTAAAATTGATGGCAATATCAAAATCAAAGCAAACACTGCCCCTGCTGTGGCCGGGTAGTCAAGAATCACACCATACATGGACGTTGCCATTGTATTAATTTCAGGGAACCCAACCAAAAGTGTGCCTTGTGCTTCTTCCAATGAACCAAGAAACGTATACATGGAAGCAACTGCAATGCCTGGGGCTGCAAGCGGCAAGGTGATTTGCACGAACGTTCTCATTGGAGAAGCTCCTACATCGCGTGCTGCTTCTTCTTGTTGACGATGGACATTTCGAAAAGCCCCGGCAGGCAGCCAAATCATAAATAACATGGAGTTAATTAAATGAATAATCACTACACCTGCTATGGTTCCCATCAGGTTGAAGCGATAAAAAATGATACCAATTGCTGTATAAAGCCCAATTTTGGGAAACGCATTGGATAATAAGAAAGAAAACATAAATAATTTTCTTCCTTTAAAGTTATAACGTGCTATCGCATACGCTGATGGCAAACAGACCAGCAAAGCGACAACTGTAGTGATAATTGCTAATAAAAAGGATGTTGCTATTGATTCAACAAGACTGTTTTGACTCAAAACAAACTCCCACCATTGAAAACCAAATTCTTGCGGAACCACTGCCGGAAATTGATACGTATTGGCGAACGCTAAAATAAAAGTGTTCAACAAAGGTCCATAAAAGAAGAGCAGAAATACTGAAAAAATAATAAATTCCCAGAACTTCTTTTTTCCAACTGCATGATAAAAGCGACGTAGATTCAAACCTTTTCCAAAACTTTGGATTCCTTCTTTTAAGCTTATCCATAATGAATTTTTTGGATTTGCAATAGGTGAGTTAGCGGCTTTATTAAATTCGGTTTCAATCATTTCCCTTTTGTACCTCCTTCTGATGTTTATTGTATGAAATAGCCAATCGAGTGGTAATATTATGTACATCCATTTCTATGAAGCGATTTATCTCTGAAAAATCATTTACAGTCCAAACAGAGACCTTAATCTTTTCTTGATGAAACAACCTAATCCATTCATTTGTAGCAAAGTGATAATTCAAATTGACTGTTCGTACCTTGTTCTTTTTACAAAAATCAATGAGCTGCTTTATCTTTTCTTCGTTCAAACCTTGACTTACATATAGATCTGGCAGAATATTTTCAGCATTAAAATAGACTTTCTTCATTAAATGATCGGACGATATATTTTCTAATTGAACTTTTCCCGAAAGTATCAATCGATTCATGAGTTTATATTTTTCTGCTAATGATAATACTGCTTTTTCAAGGTTCTCTTCTTTTAAATCACAATTGACCATACAAATTCCATCGGACGCAAGCATTTGAAAAGCTCCTTCCAAGCTTAATGTAGCTTCTGTCCATTTATCTTTATCATGACTAAGATACAAAATACCTTTATCTGTTTTGCGGACATCAAGCTCCACGCAAGCAATTCCCGCCTTTAGCATTGTTTTCAAAAATATACGACTGTTATCCGGCGTCCCATCACTGCCGGAATGAGCAGTTAACATCATTCCACCAACTCCTTTTCTTTCATGACAACCATTATTATATGAAAGCTTTGTTAATTTTCATGTTGGATAAGTGTAAGATTTCAGCAAACTGTGTTAAGAAGTCATTTAGAATATGTAAATTTTACAAATGAAAATACAAAAAACCGTTGATTTACATTTAATCAACAGTTTAATCGGAAGCATTCCTATGGGCTTTCTGCATAATTTCATCTAGTAGGAAACTTTTTAGCATTTACTGGATGAGAATAATAGTGAATTTCATTCAGTGAAGAATGCTAAAGTTTCGACTAGACGAGAATCGGTATTTATCTCATCTAGTGAGGGCCACTCCCACTGTTCACTAGATGAGATTACCGAAATAGCTCCATGTATTTAGTGGCTTCCTTTAAATTTTGATAACTTCAGATTTTCATTCTCGATAAAAAAAGGTGCTAGTGAATCAATTTGATTCACCAACACCGTAAATGATAGATTTTTTTACAATACTTTATGTGGATTTAATAGATTATTGGGATCAAAAGCAGCTTTAATATTTCTCATTAATTCCAAGTTTATGTCCGCGGTCATTTTATTGAAGTATGGCTTTTTGATGATTCCAATACCATGTTCTGCAGACGGTAATCCTCCTAGTTCATGGATTTTATCATAGAGTTTGGCAAGGACATGATCGCGTTTTTCTTCCCAAAGTTTTTGGTCTGCTATATCTCCTCGAGTAATACAAGTGTGCAAGTTCCCGTCTCCTGCATGACCAAAACTAATTAATTTTAATCCACTTTCTTTTTCCAATACTTTTGTGTATTTATAAAGTGTGGATATATGATTAATAGGAACTACTTCATCCATGGTTACTTGTTCCGAATAACTTACCACCGATGTCAGCAACTGATCTCGTAAGAACCATGATGTATATTCTTGGCTTGGATTAATAAGTGGTAGAAGCTCTATACTATTATGTTCTAAAATACTTTTCTCCAATAACTTCATCCGCTGTTCGATAGATTCATTACTGTCCCCATCTAGGGTTATTAATAAATAAGCAGTTCCAGCTTGGCTTGGAAATAGTAGTTTATTTTCCTTTTCACTTAAGGCAATTGCTTCTCGTTCAAAAAACTCCATTGCGGTTGGATCCACACCATTACGTAAAATAGTCAAAACCGCTTCAGTTGCATCTTCTAATGTATCAAATGCTGCAATAGCCGATAGTTTTGCTTTTGGGAATGGAAGCAACCGCAATTTTATTTGTGTAACAATTCCAAGGGTCCCTTCTGAACCAATAAACAAATCCTTCAAGTCATATCCTGAACTACTTTTTATATTTAAAGAACCAACTGTTACTTCCCTGCCATCAGCCAAAATGATTTCTAATTCTCGTACATAATCACGCGTTACTCCATACTTTACAGCACGCATTCCTCCAGCATTCGTAGCTACATTCCCTCCGATAGACGAATTTTTCGAGCCGGGATCTGGTGGATAAAAGTATCCTCTTTTCTCAACAAAATCATGTACCTCTCCAAGTAATGCACCTGGTTGAACAGTTAATGTCATTGTTTCTTCATCTAATTCTGTAATCTTATTCATTAAATGAACATCAATAATCAATTCGCCTCCAAGAGGAGCAGTTGCTCCTGACAAACCTGTCCCAGCTCCTCTCGTTATAATCGGGATGTTTTTTTTATTAGCAAATTTCACTAATTGAACAATTTCTTTTTTCGTTATGGGTAAGGCAACAGCCACAACATTTCCCGTGTTGTATACATATTCATCATATTTATATTCTTCTGGAACTGCATCTCCGATAAACAAGCGTTCTTCCTGATTAATAATCGCTGTTAATTCATCTTCAATAGTTCTGTCAAAGTCATTCATTTTTCCATCTCCTTCTGCTACTTTCGTTCAAGTAATTCTTCAAGAGTGTCCAATAAACTTTCCGTATTATGATCGCCAATCTCATATCGTGCAATTTTTTTCACTTCAGGATTCCCATTACTCATTACGTAACTGTACTTTACCTCTTGTAACATCTCAATATCGTTCGGACTATCGCCAAAAGCTGCTGATTCTTCTTTGCTAATTCCCCATTTATTTTGAAGAATGTTAATTCCTCTTCCTTTATGAATACCTGGTTGAATTAAATCTACGAATCCATATCCACTTGCTACTGGAATTAATGACCCACCCAATTCACCATGAAGATATTCCAAAACTTTTGGAACTTCGTCTTCTTGGAAAGCAGTGGCAAATTTAAACATCTCATCGTCAATCGAATCAAAATCGGTAACTTGTTCTAAGCTATGATAATACTTACTAAATAATTGATAGTATTCTTCTGGAATACCAGTATGAACGTACCCCGCTTTCTTTCCACAAAGAATAAAAGGTACATCTCCATACCCTTCTAGAGTGTGTATGGCTTTATTAACAACTTCGAAATCCATTAAAGCACTATCGACTTCCATTCCTTCTTCAAGAATATAGGCACCATTCTCAGCGATAAAAGTCATTTCATTTTCATACTCTCCAAGATATTGTTGGAGTTGCGGAAACTGATTTCCGCTTGCACATACAAAACGAATCCCCTGTTCTTTCATTCTCTTAAAAATCTTTGAAAAACGCTCTTTATTATACCCTTTTTCTGAATTTAAAAACGTTCCATCCATATCTACTGCAATCAACTTCACTGCCATTCAATTATCTCCTCAGTTCATCTATTTTCCTATACCCTTATTCTACCAAAAGAAGATAATATTTCCTCTTTCTGATACCAAGAAAAAGCTTATATTAAGAAAATTCTTAATATAAGCTTCTAAACAGACTATTTACCTTTTTTGATGAGAAGAACGAATCATCAATCAGTTAATTTTTCCAAGGATTCTTTTATGGAAGCATTCCCTGAAATTAGATCAAACGCTTTTTTATGTGTATTCTCTTCTTTTAAAGCAGCTAGAATAGTACTTGCTACATCTTCTCTTGGAATAGAACCAGATTCAAGATTTTTAGCGGTTTGAATTTTTCCGGTCCCAACTTCATTTAATAGATTACCGGGACGTATAATTGTATAGATGAGATTGCTTTGTTCCAACATTCTGTCTGCGTAATGTTTCGCAACATAATAAGGCTTGATTGCTTCACTCCAATTTTCACGGTTATGTGCTTGGTGGGCACTGACCATGATAAAGCGATCAATACCTGTATTCTCTGCCGCTTCCATCATCTTCACTGCACCATCTAAATCAATCAGTAATGTCTTGTCAGCTCCCGTGCTTCCGCCTGAACCTGCACTAAAAACAATAGCGTCCATTCCTTGCACTGCTTCTTCAAGCTTTTCAACACGATCTTCTAAATTTGCTAAGACAGCCTTAACGCCTTTTTCTTCAAAAAATCTTTCTTGCTCTTCTTTCCGAACCATTGCATAGGGTTCGAATCCATCTTCTTTTTGCAATAAAGCTACTAAATGCTGGCCAATTTGACCATTTGCTCCTACGACTACTACTTTCATTCTATGACCCTCCTAGTTCTTTCTTATTCTCTAGTATTTCATACGAGGAAGTTGAATGCAATTTATCAGTTTTACTTGTTTGACCGTGTCGGCATACAATGCTATAGTTGACTCAAAATAGTTGCACATGCAACTATCTAGTAGAGATGAGGTTTTTGTATGGAATCATTGATGCGGTATATCAACCGCACAGCTCGTTTGTCAACCCTTTATCGTAACGAAAAACTGAAAGAATATGGATTAACAGGTATTCATCACACTTATATCTTGAATATTTGTCGAAATCCAGGTATCTCTCAAGAAAAACTTGCCAAAATGATTTATGTAAATAAAAGCAGTGTTACACGCCAATTAGCCAGATTAGAATTGAAAGGCTATGTCAAACGAATCCCCAGTACTTCTGATAAAAGAGAATTATTAATCTACCCTACCGAGAAGACGAATGAAGTTTATCCTATTGTCGCTGATCTTTTAAATGAGTGGAATGATGGAATTTTAGAAGACTTCTCACTCGAAGAAAAGGAAATTCTGCTTCGCTCCATGCAAGAAATCATGCAGAAAGCAAAAATAATGGTAGATGATTTGCCAAATTAGCTCATAGAGGGGGTTGCCAAAAATGAAATTAATGATTGATTATGTCCGTCCTTACTTTGGAAAAATGTCTATTGGTCTATTTATAAAATTTACTGGAACCATCATGGATTTATTATTACCATGGATTTTAGCCTATATCATTGACAATGTGATTCCCTTAAAAAATATGAACCGTATTATACTATGGGGAATTGTTATGATTATTTGTTCGATTCTCGCAGTTATATTAAATATTGTTGCAAATCGAATGGCCTCAAAAGTTGCTCGCGACAGCACTGAAAGTTTGCGTCACGATCTTTTCAAAAAAATAACCTATCTTTCTGCTAATCAGTTAGATACATATGGAATCCCTACACTGGTATCTCGTTTAACCACAGATACCTACAATTTCAATCATACAATTGGAAGAATGCAGCGCATGGGGATACGTGCACCGATCTTACTGTTGGGGGGTATTGTTATTACGCTGACTTTAGATCCTGTTTTAACCCTCGTCTTAATTGCCATAATGCCGCTCATCGTTGCTACTGTATATTTTGTATCCAAAAAAGGGATTCCCCTTTTCACACAATTACAAGAAGAAGTTGATCAATTAATTCAAGTAGTTCGGGAAAACATTACAGGTTCTAGAGTCATTAAGGCATTATCAAAAGAAAATTACGAACAAAATCGCTTTATGCGTATAAATGATACCGTTGTCAAAGCAGAAACAACTGCAAATATGACAATGTCCGTTAATTCTCCTTTGATGAATCTTTTCTTAAATACTGGTCTGACATTCGTTATTCTTGTGAGTGCGTTTCGCGTTAATGCTGGCACCACGCAACCGGGTGTTATTGTCGCATTTATGTCTTACTTTACAATTATTCTAAATGCTATGTTAAGTATTACTCGGATTTTTGTTCTGATGTCTAGAGGATTGGCTTCTGCAGATCGAATTCAAACTGTCTTGGAGACAGAAGCTGATATGCTGATTGAAAAGAAAGACGAAATCTCAACAGAACAACATATCCAGTTTGAACAAGTTTCGTTTTCTTATTACCAAGGACAGAAAATTTTGAATGAAATCAGTTTTTCCTTAAAGAAAGGTGAAACACTCGGAATTATTGGTCCTACTGGGTCTGGCAAAACAACCATCATCAAACTATTAATGCGTCTCTACGATATAGATAGAGGAACCATTCGTATTAATGGAAAAAATATTAAAAGCATTCCATTTGAAGAACTTCATTCATTATTTGGGGTTGCCTTCCAAAAAGATATCTTATTTGCAGATACAATTGCGGAAAATATTAATTTTGGACGCGATTTACCAATCGATGAGATTATTCGCTCTACTGATTTTGCTCAAGCAGATGAATTTATCGATTCTTTAAACGCTGGCTTTGAACATCGTTTAAGTACCAAAGGAGCTAATTTAAGCGGTGGCCAAAAGCAGCGAGTCATTATCTCGCGCGCTCTTGCCGGTGAGCCAGATATTCTGATATTAGATGATTCATCCAGTGCATTGGACTATAAAACTGATGCAAAATTACGAAATGCCATCAATAACCATTTTCACCAAACAACTACTATCATTATTGCCCAACGAATTAGTTCGATTAGGAACGCTGACCATATACTAGTCCTAGAAGAAGGAAATATGGTTGGATATGGAACGCATGATGAATTGATGAAAATCAATGAAGGTTACCGTGAAATTAGCCAATCACAAATGGGAGGTGACAAGGTTGCAGGATAAACTCCGAATTCAAACCAGTCGTTTTCAAGTTTTAAAACGTTTATGGCAGTATTTGTATCGATATAAATGGATGCTTTTTTTGGCAATCTTCTTAAATTTAGTCAGCAACCTCTTCTCTCTTCTTGGTCCATTGCTGTCTGGATATGCAATTGATGCTATTCAACCTGGATTAAACGCTGTTATGTTCCAACGTGTTTTCTATTATTGTTTCTTGATGTTTATTTTTTATATTGTCTCTTCGATTCTTCAATATATCATGTCCGTTTTAATGATCCATTTAACGCAACGTACTGTTCACCGTATGAGAAAAGATGTTTTTGACAAGATGACACAATTGCCCGTTGGTTATTATGATACCCATTCAGTTGGAGATATTATTAGCCGGATCACTTACGACATAGATACAATCAATACGTCTCTGTCGAATGACTTCATTCAAATTTTAACAAGCATTGTTACGATTATTGGCTCTTTAACTTTAATGATCATGATTTCTCCTACTTTATTGTTAGTTTTTGTTATTACCATTCCTATGTCCATTGTACTGACAAAATATATGACTGGTAAATTCCGACCTCTCTTCCGTAAACGTTCGGTCAAATTAGGGGAATTAAATGGTTTCGTTGAAGAAATCATTTCCGGGCAACAGACAATCAAAGTCTATAATCAAGAAGAAAATATGATTCATCGTTTTAATGAAAAAAATGAAGAAGCAGTAGATGCCTTTTACAATGCCGATTATTATGGCAGTATGATTGGTCCTTCTGTCACTTTTATTAACAATCTTTCTTTGTCTTTAATTAGTATCTTTGGGGCAGCTTTATTTCTTTTTGAACAAATTTCATTAGGTAATTTGTCGTCTTTTGTACTATACTCCCGTAGGTTCTCAGGTCCAATCAATGAAATATCAAATATTATCAGCGAACTGCAGTCTGCTTTTGCTGCTGCGGAACGTGTCTTTCGGTTAATTGATGAACCAGCTGAAAGTTCCGATGTGAAAGACGCTTATGTCTTTGAAAATATGAAAGGGAATGTATCAATGGAAAATGTTTCGTTCGGTTATGATTCAAACGAAATGATTATTCAAGATTTAAATCTTGAAGTAGAAGCAGGAAATCTCATTGCAATCGTCGGTCCTACTGGAGCAGGAAAAACTACCCTGATTAATCTACTGATGCGTTTTTATGATCCTCAAAAAGGTGTTATTCGTCTAGACGGCGTCGATATTAAAGAAGCAACTCGTCAAAGCCTGCGATTATCTTTTGCAATGGTTTTACAAGATACTTGGTTGTTCACTGGGACCATTTTCGAGAATTTAGCATATGGGAAGGAACATGCTACGATTGAAGAAGTACAGCAAGCTGCAAAAGCAGCAATGATTCATAATTATATTATGAGCTTACCCGAAGGTTATCAAACTGTGCTTGATGAAGATGGCATGAGTATCTCTCAAGGCCAAAAGCAACTATTAACCATTGCAAGAGCAATGTTGCTGGATGCAAACTTACTGATACTGGATGAAGCAACATCTAATGTCGATACTCAAACAGAGTTAAAAATACAAGAAGCAATGGCCAAATTGATGGTAGGAAAAACTTCGTTTGTTATTGCTCACCGTCTTTCTACCATTCGAAACGCAGACAAGATTTTAGTGATCAAAGATGGTAGTGTTGTTGAACAAGGAACACATAACGAACTTATCACTTTAAGCGGTCTCTATCATGAGTTATATCAATCACAATTTGATAATTAATCCTTTTTATCAATGGTAATCATTTGGAAATAATCAATTTGACTGCTACTCTTTATTTAATAGTAAAAAAGAAAGGAGGAAATCGAATGAATTCATTAAAAGGTCACGTCGCTTTTGTCACCGGGGGAACTTCTGGAATTGGGGAAGCTACTGCAAGAGCTTTTGCTAAAGCAGGAGCGAAAGTTGCGGTCGCTGGTAGAAAAGAAGATATCGGTAGCCAAATTGTGAAAGAAATCAACGAAGCTGGCGGTCAAGCAATATTCGTAGAACTCGATGTTACTGAGTCTGAAAAAATAAAAAATGCGGTTAAAAAAACAGTTAAAGAGCTAGGACCCATAGATATTTTATTCAATAGTGCTGGCATTCATGACGCTTACGACACGGTATTAGATGCCGATGAGGAAAGTTTTAGCAACTTGATGAACATTAATGTAAATGGTGTGTTTCTTGTAACAAAGGAAATCCTTCCTATTATGTTAGAAAATGGAAAAGGTTCCATTATAACAGTTGGTTCTCAAGGTTCTTTTGTCGCAGGACCAGGCGGCATTGCCTATGTTACTTCTAAACATGCCTTGGTTGGCTTCAATAAACAACTCTCCTACGACTTTGGAGATAAAGGAATCCGTGCTAATCTCTTGGCTCCAGGTTTTATTGAAACACCGATGACAGAAGGAATTGAAGACGAACGATTAAAAGATATTCCTGCAGGTCGAGCCGGCACAGCTGAGGAAATTGCAAAAGTAGCTGTCTTTTTAGCATCTGATGATGCTAGTTATCTACAAGGTTCGGAAATTACTGCTGATGGTGGATGGAATATTGGCAGATAGTCAGAATTTCGATTTTATATTTTTATAGCTCACTGATGGCAGTTTCTTGCATTGCCATTCAATGAGCTATTTTTATAACTATGATTATTGTGAATTTCCCAAAGAATTAACAGAGCTTTTCAATTTATTGGTTAGCCGTTAGTAATGAAATAGGCTGGCAGACAACGCATCAATAAAGACCATGATGCTTACTTTTTTTTCTTTTTTCTCATGATTTCTCCCCTCTTTTCCAACAAGTGAGAATTTTTCTTTTTCTCCTTATATTCAAGTCTAGGGTACCTCCTGCTTCTGGGTGAAGTCAAGTTGATAATTAGAAAAGCGAACAAGTCCCGCCATGGCCTATGCTCTTAACATTTAGTGATTAAAGATTTTCTTAGCTGCCTTCTATATAAGAATTCTATCAGTATTTTTATTAGTTAAAAAATAATTAAAATATAATATCATTTTGATGAAAATTTATTTACTTTGGCATCATTTTTCTCATGATATGCTATGATATTTTTTATGTATATTATCATTATTTGATTGGAGGACAATACATGTCAGAAAAAAATCACCCTAATTCTGCAAAAGGAACTGGGTTTTTAGGTAAAATTGAAAATTTAGGTAACAAACTTCCTCATCCTGTTGTTATTTTTGTTCTTTTAGCACTTCTTATTATTGTTATTTCAGAAATAACTGCACGCGCAGGAGTTAATGCCACTTATTTTGATCCGCGTACGAATGAGCAAATAACGACATACGCTATATCATTAATGAATAAGGAAGGAATTGCTTATTTATTCAATAATGCAACATCAAACTTTACTGGTTTTGCTCCTTTAGGAACCGTTTTGGTAGCAATGCTTGGGGTTGGGGTTGCAGAATGGACGGGGTTAATTGGAGACACCCTTAAAAAATTAATTCGTTCTGTTCCTACTCGCTTGTTAACCGCTGTTGTCGTTTTAGCTGGTATTGTTTCAAATATCGCTTCTGACGCGGGATATGTTGTTGTTATTCCACTAGGTGCAATTGTTTTCGCAGGAGCAGGACGTCATCCTATTGCAGGTTTAGCAGCTGCATTTGCTGGGGTCTCGGGAGGATTCTCTGCAAATTTAATCATTGGACCTACTGATGCATTGCTGACGGGTATCACCAATGCTGCATTAGAGAGTGCCAACATTGATTATACTATGTCTGTAACGGGCAACTGGTATTTTATGATCGTTTCAACATTCATATTAACGATTGTTGGTACCTGGGTCACTACTCGTATCATTGAACCTCGTCTAGGAGAATACAAAGGTGAATATATGCCCGATGATGAACCTTTAACAGATTTAGAAAACAAAGGCTTGCGTAATGCAGGCATTGCTTTAGTACTTTTCATTTTAGTGATGGGTATTTTGCTATTCCCAGAAAATGGTGCCTTGCGCGCCCTTGATGAAACAACTGGGCAAATGACTATGGATTATTTTTTAGGCAATGGATTAATTTTTGCTATTTTCTTCTTGTTTGCTATTCCTGGTCTAGTGTATGGACTAACGATTGGTAAAATTAAAGACAGTAACGATTTTGTTGAGAGTATGACTCAATCAATGAAATCAATGGGATCTTATATTGTACTGGCTTTCTTTGCAGCTCAATTTATCAACTACTTCTCTTATACAAACTTAGGTACAATTTTATCTGTAGATGGGGCAGAATTTTTAGAAAATATCGGTTTTAAAGGCCTGCCACTTGTCATTTCCTTTATCGTATTAGCTGCTTTCCTTGATCTATTTATGGGATCTGCTTCTGCAAAATGGGCTATTATGGCACCCATTTTTGTACCGATGATGTTTAAATTAGGATTAACGCCTGAATTAACTCAAATCGCTTACCGTATTGCTGACTCTGTTGTAAATATTATCACACCGTTAATGAGTTATTTCGCTATGATTCTCGTATTTATGAAACGATACGATAAACGGAGCGGTTTGGGTACGTTAATCTCCACGATGCTACCATATTCGATTGCATTCTTTATTTCATGGGTCTTACTACTCATTATTTGGTATTTTACAAATATCCCAGTGGGTCCAGATGCATACATGCATTTCAGATAAGAAAGACGGAATAAGAAAAGCGGACAAGTCCGCCTTGACCTATGAAAAAATAGGAAATTTGACCCTGAATGAGCAGCGAAGCGCGCAATGGGGCAAATTTATCTTTTTTTCACTAGGTCAGGACTTGGGAGCTAGACATTGATGGCTGAACTTATAATCCCCTAGTCTACAAAAAACGATTTAAATTCAAAATCGTTAAAAAATCCTGGCTGTCCTTTTTAGGGCAACCAGGATTTTTTCATAAATTGATCAAATCGTTTACTCGTATCGGCATTCCAGATGCAATGGATTTATTTGCTGCGACACCTGTTAATATTGACATAGCTCCATCAATATGAGAAGCAGCCCGATTGAATGGGTCTGGTTCCGGCGTTCCGAAAAGATCATTCAACATAACTGGATCACCGCCGCCATGCCCTCCTTCTCCCTCGATGATTTCCACTTCGTACGGTTCATCAAACATCGGAAACACTTTGATTGATTTCACTTCTAGTGCTCCTTCATTCTCCTTGTCGCCGCCTGCATTGATGTAGGATTTTTCAACCACTTTCATTTCAATACGTCCCTTACTCCCATTAAATGAAACGTTGAAACCTTCCCAAGGCATATATGCATTTAATGAGTAGGTTAAAATCGTTCCCTGGTCATATTTAACCGTTACACCAAGCGTATCTTCAATAGAAATATCATCCGAAAAAACACTGCGGTCTCTGATGTAGCCGCTATCATTTTCGGCCTTTAAATACAATTCTTTTAACTCTTCATTACTATTCAAATCAATCGCGAACGGATCATTTTTTGCAGCTTCAGAGCCTGTACTACGGTAATAAAAACTTTTCACACCGCGCTTTTCAGCATTCTTCATGCCATAAAAGTTTAAATCTCCAAAGGCAAATACTGTTTTTGGATAACTATTGATCCAAAAGTTCACTAAGTCAAAGTGATGCGTCGATTTATGTACGAGCAGCCCTCCACTATTTACTTTATTTCGATGCCATCTTCTAAAGTAGTCTGCTCCATGTTCGGTATTTAAAAGCCATTCAAAATGGATTGAGAAAACATCGCCAATCACATTGTCGCGAATTAGCTCTCTAATTTTTGTATTGTGTGGAGCATAACGGTAATTGAACGTAACTCGTAATGATTTTCCTGTACGTTTCTCCGCATCGATAATCGCTTGCGCTTTTCCTTCATCAATCGTCATGGGCTTTTCAGATATGACATCATATCCCTTTTCCATAGCACGAATGATATAATCATGATGAGAACGGTCGACTGTTGTCACAATGACATAATCAGGATCCAAATCATCCAACATCTGATCATATTCCGTATAATGATAAGTAGGAACTTTCTTTTGTCCATGCCTTTCTAATAAGGTATTTGCATAGTTCATTCGTGTTTGTGATAAATCACAGAATCCTACAATCTCGCTTGTTTCTTGGTAGGTTGTTGCAATTGCTTCATAAAAAAAGCGTGCTCTCCCGCCAGTTCCAACTTGCACGTATCTTTTCTTCATTCCATAATCACTGTCCCATTCTGTTTTATAGTGAAGCTTACTCTTATATTGCCATAGACCTACAAAAGCAACAATTGAATACCACTGAAAACGTTTAAGTAGTGGAATAAAGATTATCGCTGTAATTAGAAAAGCGGAACAAGTCTGCCATGATCTATAAGAAAAGCGGACAAGTCTGCCTTGACCTATGAAAAAATAGGAAATTTGTCCCTGAATGAGCAGCGAAGCGCGCAATGGGGCAAATTTATCTTTTTTTCACTAGGTCAGGACTTGGGAGCTAGACATTGATGGTTGAACTTATAATCCCCTAGTCTATAAAAAATGCGAATAGCCTCGTGAATTATCTTTTGGCTGAACGCATTTTCTCGCACTCTCTTTTAAATGTGCTCGGAAATGCAGCAACCCTATGGCTTCTGAAATTCCTGCGAGGCAAAATCGCCTCTCTGGTATTTCTTCCAGCCTACGGGTGGCTGAACGCATTTTCTCGCACTCTCTTTTAAATGTGCTCGGAAATGCAGCAACCCTATGGCTTCTGAAATTCCTGCGAGGCAAAATCGCCTCTCTGGTATTTCTTCCAGCCTACGGGTGGCTGAACGCATTTTCTCGCACTCTATTATTCAAAAGAAATTTTATAGTCGATTGGTTTTACTAATGGAATGATTGTGGTAAATATCTTCTGAAAAAGCAGTCCTAACATTACCGGTGCAACTCCGAACAAGACAAATACGATTATCATATTTGTTGTGGAGTAGTCATTCGTTGTATTAAGTGCCGCCATTGGTCCTAATAACCCACTTAAACCAAAACCAGCGCTTGTCGGCGTGCCTTGAATATTCAGCCATCCTCCTAAAGCCCCAAGAACTGCTCCATTACATAAAATAGGAATCATGGTAAGTGGCTTTTTCATTGTATTTGCCATTTGAATTTTTGGTGAACCAATTACATGAGCTAAAGAAGTCCCTAAATTGTTAACAGACCAGCCCGCAATTGCTAAGCCGACGCCTGCCGCAACAACGCCTAAATTAGCTGTTCCTGATCCAACACCTGCTAAATTAATAGCAGTAGCGATTGCAACAGTCGAGATAGGAGAAACAATTAAAACTGCAAAAATCATTGCTAATAGACTTCCCATCAAAACTGGCTGTAAATCAGTAATATGCATGACGCCTTGGCCAATTATAGTAGAAATGTTTTTTACATGTGGAAGCGTCAATAAGCTGATTCCACCCGCAACACAAATTAGAATAGACGGCATCGCCAACATATTATACGCCCCTAATTTATCACCAATAAGTTTGATTAACAAAATGGATAGTACTGCTGCAAGTCCTGTATTGATTACATCTCCCGTTCCCTTGAAGAGAAAACCACCCGCTTCGTTAACAGACATCACTCCACTACCGATAACAGTAACCATCATTAAAGATAAGGTTTGAATCGGACTTAATTTAAATTGATAACCGATCGCTGCCCCAATTGCTGCTGGCATTAACGAAGCGACAAATTTCAATAATACAATCCAAGTTTCTACTTGGGGTATGATTGGAACAAACAACTTTAACAATTCTCCGAAAATAGATCCCGGCATCAATACTAAAACAATCCCCAAACTCATCCCATTTAATATTTTTAACATGAAATCTTTCCCAGAAATCCCAATCATCTTATCCATCTTACTTCCCCCTATGTTTTCTTTTTTAAACACGAAAATGCCTGCTTCAATTTTTAGAAATCGAAACAGGCAATTAGTTAGTAATCATAATAATACATATAGATATTAGAATGAAAATGTTCTATTTTGCCTATATCGATTTCTTTGAAATCTATAGGCAACTTTTTTGAACACGTTCAAATGCTTTAGCTACTCTATAGATTGATTCTAAAGTAATAGCTAAAGTAAAAGTTATTTAATTGTGGTTGTGGCATAAGATTCATTTTTTTCTTCATAATCATGCATTCCCCTCAACTAAGTTAGGGCCAGTATAGCAAAATGATTTAAGAAACTCAATAGAAAATTCATTATTTTCTCATTTTAACTCAATGAATAGCTTTCCATACTAGTATCTTCTGATATTCTTGATTCTATCAAAGCTTTCTCAATAATGTTGATGATCTCTTGTTGATCCTCCATACTATCAACAACATCAAAATCATCAATAGAGATTTTGATTTTTGGACTATAATCGTAATCGAGATACCATTGTTCGTAATTATCAAATAATAATCGGTAATATGCTAACAAGTCGGGATTATTCTCAATTTGTTCAAAATCTCTTCCCCGTCTTTTTATTCGCTCTAGAATCATTTCAAAAGAACCATCCAGATAAATCAATAAATCTGGAGCTTTTTTAGGAATCCCCTCTAGCTCTTCCATCATATTGTCTAACAAGTCATTATAGATATCCATTTCTTCCGTCGAAATATTTCCTTGCAAATAATTTACTTTCGTAAACAAAGCATCTTCATAAATCGAACGATCCAGCACATTATTATCATCGCTCAAAGCCGCTTTTATACTTCTAAAACGTGCATTTAAAAAGAATATTTGTAAACTAAACGCCCATTTCTCTTGGTTTTCATAAAATTTATCTAAAATTGGATTATGGTCGACACTTTCATAAAAAGCTTGTGTTCCCATTTTCCTTGCAATAAACTCTGTATAGGTAGATTTACCCGCGCCAATCATTCCAGCTAAAACAATCACACTCATCAAATCCCTTCCTTTATGTTCAAATAACAACATTTAGTATTGTACCATTCCGTTTGTACAATATATAGTACTTTCTTACTACTATTCGAAAAAAAACAGAGTCCAGAAGAATTCTCTGGTCCCTGTTTTTTATGTCTAGCTGCCAAGTCCTGGCCTAATGAAAAAAAGATAAATCTGTCCCATTGCGCGCTTCGCTGCTCATTAGGGCTAATTTCCTATTTTTTCATAAGCCAAGGCGGACTTGTTCGCTTTTCTAAATAATTATTCTGCTGTTTCTAAATATGCTTCATAGAATTCTTCTACTTTAGCTGGATCTGCTACTAATTCATTTCCTGTATCCACTAATGGGCTAACCGTTGAATATGCTTTTAGTTTGCTTCCATTATAAGCTGCGTTGATTTCATCTTGATTAATGGAGTACAAAATTGATTTACGTAAATCCGCACTCTCTGAAACTTCACGTCCACTTGTATTTACTAGCATATAGGTTACCGCATTACTTGGAATACTTTGTAACGCCAATGACTCTTCGCCTTCAACAATTTCATATTTCGTTTCATCCAATCCATATAGCAAGTGAACTTCGCCAGCACGTAGAGAAGATAATGCACTATCCATATCTGCAATGAAACGAACCGTTACATTAGCAATATTCGCTGTATTTTCTGTATCTGGCATGTACGCTGGGTTCTTCTGGAATGTTGCTTCATAATCATTTTTTTGAATCATGATGTAAGGGCCACTTGCATATAAATGATTGTCGTAAGTAGCACCTTCGGTAACTGCACGTTGGTCACCGTATGCAATATCGTTATTTACATCATAGCTGGCAATATCATAAGTATTGATACTTTCCACTTGTTTCTGTGAAACGATTCCAGCCGATTGATGCGCTAGATAATTTAATACTTGTGGGAAAGGCTCAGTTGTTGTTAACTTAATAACTTGGTAATTTCCTGTTGAGTTATCAACTTGGTCAGCTCCTTCAACTACTTCGTTGATTGGATTTGATAAGTTTTCTTCCAGAGCATCTAAAATATTACCCGAACCGTCAGACAACTGTGTATCTTCTAATTCATTTAAATCAGTTACCAATTCTACTGTATCAATATGTTCATGCAGTGAATAAGTACGATGGTCTGGAACAGAATTTTGATCTTTCGCACGGTTCATAGAAAAAATAACATCTTGCCCGCTTACCATTTCTCCTGTATCAACTGCTTGTCCTTCTTCTACTTTTGCGAAGTTAATATCGTCACGTAAAACAAAGTAATATTCTGAATTTCCTTCTGCAATTGCATGGCTATAGGATAGGGAACCATCTGAGACTACTTGATCATCATCCGTTAGGTTTACTAAACGAACATACATGTTTGTGTTCAATTGGTTAATGGATCCATCATTTCCTTTTACAGGATCCAATGAAGTAAGGTTTCCATTTGCTTGCGTTAGTAATAGGGTGTCTGTATCATTCAATGATTCATCTAAAAAAGATACTGGCTCCCATGCAAATGCACGTGATTTTGATAAACGAATAGTGTCAGGATTCAAGATTTCTTCATTAAACGCTTGAGCTTTTAAGGACGTATACAATGGGATAATATACGCATTCTCTGTTACAAGCGCATCTTCCAATTCTTTATATGTGTTGACATACTCTTCTGGTGTTTCTAAAGCTGCTTGATTAATCAATGCATCCACGTCTGAATCAGACATGATACTGTAATCACCATCGGTTATGAATAGGGATCGTACCGCATAGTCTGGGTTTCCCGTTACAGTTGTCCAACTTGAGATAGCCAAATCGTAATTACCAGCGTCTTTTTGAGCTGTGAAGCTCGCATAATCAGGCTGTGTATTCAATTCGACATTAAAGCCATTTTTAATCAGTTGATCACGAACAATATTCATGTCCGTTTCATTTGAACTTGTTCCTAATATTTCGATGGTTGTTTTTTCTGTTGTTTCAACGTTAGACGAAACATCCGTACCATCTGTTGGTTGATTTGCGTCTCCCTCAGTTTGAACGGAACAAGCAGCTAGGGTCAAAGATGCTGTAGCAATGAATGGTAATAATTTTTTCCTCATAATATTGTACTCCTCCACTATCATTTTTTGATTAATTCAATCTTGGGTCTGTCGCATCACGCAATCCATCCCCTAAAAAGTTAAACGATAAAACAAGTAAGATAATGGCTAATCCTGGATAGATCGCCAAGTGCGGATTTGTTTCTAGATATTCACTCCCTATTCTTAAAATATTTCCCCATTCTGGGACGTGAGCCTCTACTCCTAATCCAAGATAACTTAAACTGCTTGTAGAAATAACGGCTGTTCCTATTGTTAAAGTTGAACGAATAATCATGGGTGCCATCGCGTTGGGAATAATATGCTTTCTGAGAATAGACCAATTTGTCTGTCCAAGCGCTCGTGCTGCTTCTACATATTCATAATTAGTCACTTGCATAACATTTGCCCGCATTGTGCGAGCATAGGACGGAATAGAACCCAAACTTAAAGCGATGATTAAATTTGTAGTTGATGCACCAAAAGCTGCTACGATTGTAATAGCTAACAACATACCAGGAATCGCATATAATACATCAAGCAGACGCATAATGATGCTATCAGTCCGATTACCATAAAAACCAGAAACAGCTCCTAAACCACCGCCAATAAAAAATGGCAGTAAAGTAGACAATAAACCTACCGACAAGGAAATCTGAGAACCAAAGACAATTCGTGAAAATACATCTCTTCCATAATTATCTGTTCCAAAAGGATAGGCAAGTGAAGGTGCTTGTAAGACATTTTGATAATTGTTTTGTGTAGCAAAAGACTGACTGAAAGACCAGTTGCTGGTGATCGCTATGCTAATTAAAAAGGTAATAAAGAAAAGTCCGAGTAATGCCGCGTAATTTTTAGTCAATTTTTCTCGTATGCTTGTCTGTCTTCTTTCGCCCGACAAATTTTGATCGAGACGGTACATCGAAATACTTACAAATAATGCAAGTACATTTCCGCTTAAAGAAGTGAGAACTAATATACCTAATACGACTATTTTTACTGTAGGATTCCAACTGTACCATTTGTGTCCTCGGATTAAAATAAAGAGATGGAATAGCAGGATTCCTATTAATGCATAGAGCGTTATTAAGAAATAATTGGAAACAAATGGTTTAAATAGATTGAGCATTGTGACGGCGATAATAAAAATATCAACTAAGACCATATACATTGAATAAATAAAACCAGTGGTGATCGCCCTTTTCAACATAGTAGTTCCAGAAAGAAAAGTAAAAATATTTCCACCAAAAATCCCCAAAATCAAAAGGATAGCACTTATTCTTAAAAACAGACTTTTTTTATCCACATCAATCCTGTTATTCTTAATTCTATACAAAATAACTGTATGAATTAAACTAAGTATCAAGTGGAACAGCGCTATTGCTAAAAGCGGTGGTTTGAATGACAATGGTTGCCATTCAATACTTAAAAATAAAAAGAAAAAACTTAGCGCCCAAGTGAGACCATTACTAAATTGAAGTTGTTTCATAATTTGTGTCGTACGATAATTTCTCATTTTAATCCCTCCTTATTTTCCATGTTGACCACTTTGGATTTTAGATCGGATTCGA
Organism: Jeotgalibaca ciconiae; assembly: GCF_003955755.1. NCBI lineage: Bacteria > Bacillati > Bacillota > Bacilli > Lactobacillales > Carnobacteriaceae > Jeotgalibaca > Jeotgalibaca ciconiae. The sequence continues at coordinate 327,239 of NZ_CP034465.1, forward strand.
GGATCCAAGAAACTATACAAAACATCGACAAACATATTTACGATAGAGAGAATAATTGCGATGTAGATAACACCACCCATTACGCTTGGTATATCTGGAATAAATTGTTTGTCTACTATATAACTCCCAACCCCATTAATATTGAAAACTTTTTCTGTTACAGATGATCCGCCCAACATACCACCAAATTGCAAGCCAATGATTGTAACGATTGGAATTAACGCATTTGGAACTGCATGACGTAAAATAATTCTGCGATTCGATAGTCCTTTTGCTCGAGCTGTAAGAATATAATCTTCATTGATTACTTCAAGTGTCGATGAACGTGTCATTCGAGCAACCGAAGCCATTAATCCCGTCCCTAAAACAACAGCCGGCATGATAAGCGACGCTATATTGTTGGTATTGTAAGTAGCGGGTAACCATCCTAAGTTGATTGAAAATGTTAATATGAAAATTAATCCTTGCCAAAAACTAGGAATTGAAATACCAATCAAGGCAATAAACATAAACAAATGGTCAAAAGTTGAGTTTGCCTTTACAGCTGCATAAATTCCTGCTGGTAAGGCGACTAAAACAGACAACGATAAAGCAAAAATTGTTAATTCTAATGTAACTGGAAACCTTCGTAATAAAGAGGTAACCACTCTTTCATTTCCTTGATAAGCATTCCCTAAATCAAATGTAAAGACTCCTTTTATCGTCCTTCCCAACTGAACAAAGTAGGTATCATTTAATCCATGCAGGTTTCTGAAGTTTTCAATCTGCTGTGGTGTTGCCTGATTGCCCAGAATGTTTGTAGCCGGATCAGAAGGTGAAAAATACAATAAAGTGAAAACAATTATCGTTACACCGATAATGACAAAAATCATCATAATTAAACGAGCAGCTATGTAATACAAAGTAGGTATGGAGATAATTACTAAAAACAAATACATCGGCCAAGCAAGTAAAAATGAGAGGATAAAACCAGGTACCGTAGAGATCACATCAAGCGTTTCTTTTAAATACGTGTGTTCTTCAAGTTTATTTTCTTGGTAATAAGAGTCTTTCCATAGCTGTTTCTCTTTTTGAAGCTCGATTTGATAACGTTCTTCTACTGATTGCTTTATTTGAGATTCATTTTTTTCTATTTTAAGGTAGCGATTCTTGTTTCTTTCTTGTTCTTCTAATTTTTGTCGAAGATTTTTGGCTATCCCACTATCCTCAAAATCTTTCATTAAAACATTCTCGGATACATTCTGTTTGTTTTTCTGTTGAAATGTATATTTTAGAAAAACAACCAAATGGAAAAGAAGTCCTAAAAACAGTAATCCTATTTTCCAGCCTTTTTTCTGATAAGCTTTTTCATAATAGTAATTGATAGCACTTAACCAATTGTTTTTTCCAGTTGCTTCCATCTCTAGCCCCCCTAAACAGTTTTAGTAAAAAAAATACCCTTAAGCAAACTTTCACTATGAAAAGTCTGCTTAAGGGTAAAATAGATTATTTTACGGTTCCACCTTAACTGCACAGCTATGTATACATACACATACTGTTGCCTCTGTTCAGTACAAAAAAGAATAAAAATCTTTTGATACTGATTTGCTATAACGGGCAATCCCGTTATGGGCTCATAAACTTATTCACCCATACGACTCCAAGATGCACTTCCAAACTATTCATCAGATCCCCTCACACCAAACGGGATTCGCTTTACTGTTTATCAGTTTGTACTCTTCTTTTCAATGTCATTTATTTCAATATTTGGTAATCTTTCATTGATTAATAATATAGCAGACGCAATTTCTTCCGTCAAGAAAATTCGCTTACTTTTTTTCAGTGCTGTATTTTTTTATGCGTTCCTTTACGATTCACTACTTTCTTTTTTTGAAAAGAGTGCTATTTTCTCTTTAAGACTATTTTAAGGAAGGATGTAATTATGACCTCTTTATTATCTATTCAAAACTTATCAGTTTCTTTTTCAGTCGGGTCAGAAATGCAAAAAGTAGTTTCTGATGTGTCTTTTTCAATTGATAAAGGAGAAACAATTGGATTGGTTGGGGAATCTGGCAGCGGAAAAAGTGTTACCGCCCGTTCCATTATGCAATTATTATCTCCAAACGCACATATCCATCCGGAATCAAAGATTGTTTATTTAGGAAAAGAGTTGCTAACGAACTCTGAAAAAGAAATGCGGTCTATCCGTGGAAAAGATATCGGGATGATTTTTCAAGATCCAATGACTTCATTAAACCCTACAATGACCCTTGGAAAACAAATTACCGAAACCCTTCGCTTTCACGAAAAACTTTCGGCAAAAGAAGCAGAAAAAAGAGCCAAAGAAATTATGGAACATGTTGGTATTAACCAAGTGGATTATCGCTATACGCAATACGCCCATGAATTTTCTGGCGGGATGCGTCAGAGGATGATGATTGCAATGGCATTAGCATGTAACCCTTCCTTGATCATTGCTGATGAACCAACAACGGCACTTGATGTAACGATTCAAGCACAAATTCTAAATCTATTAAAAGATATCCAAAAAAAATTTGGAACGGCAATCATTCTCATCACACATGACTTTGGTGTTGTAGCAAATATGTGTGACAAAGTGGTAGTTATGAAAGATGGTCATGTTGTTGAAAAAGGAGATACCCTTTCCGTATTTGAAAATCCTGTTGATGATTATACAAAAATGTTATTAAGTGCTATTCCTAATCTGCATCAAGCTAAATCAGAAAAATCACTTGCTAAATTAACAGAAATCCATAGCGGAAAACGAGACGTCTTGTTAGAGGTTTCTCAGCTCCAGAAAGAATTTCCGTACGGAAGAAATCAAACTGTTAAAGCCGTGGATCAATTAAGCTTCCAAATTTACCGCGGAGAAACATTAGGTCTCGTTGGTGAGTCGGGTTCTGGAAAATCGACAACCGGTCGGACGATTCTCCGATTGCATGAACCTGATGACGGAGAAACCTTATTCGAAGGCTTCGATATCAATCACTTGAATCCATCTGAATTAAAATCAATGCGGAAACATATGCAGATGATTTTCCAAGATCCTTATGCATCGTTAAATCCACGGATGAAAATTCAAGATATAATTGGCGAATCACTGGATATCCATGGTTTAGCAAAAAATAAAAAAGAACGAAACGAACGTGTCGCTGAGTTATTAGACTTGGTAGGTCTGCAAACGTCTTATGCGCAACGGTTTCCTCATGAATTTTCAGGAGGCCAAAGACAAAGAATCGGAATCGCAAGAGCATTGGCGGTCAATCCAGAATTTATTGTATTAGATGAACCACTATCTGCTTTGGATGCATCCATTCAGTCACAAATTGTAGATTTATTAGAAGACTTACAAGAAAAACTGGGTTTAACTTATTTATTTATTGCACACGATTTAGCAATGGTCAAACAAATATCCGATCGAATCGCGGTTATGTACAATGGAAAAATCGTTGAATTGGCTGATTCAGAAGAATTATTTTCGAATCCTATCCATCCCTATACTAAAAAACTACTTTCTGCTATCCCAATTCCTGACCCGACTTATGAAGCAACACGTTCTTCTGTATCAGAAACGATTGCAGAGTTAGAAAGCTATGAAGGACATACATTTAAAGAAGTTGCTCCGTATCATTGGGTTTATTGTTAAGATAGAATCATAAGGAAAGCTGCTTTTTCATTTTTTGTTTCCTTACTACAAGGAGGATTCATATGTCATTAAGTCTACGTACGATCAAAATCTCTTTATCGGCTTTTATTGCGATTCTTTTATCAAATCTTATTGGTTTAGACTACGCTGTATCTGCAGGAATCATTGCCATTTTAAGTGTTTTAGATACAAATAAATCATCTTTGTTAACCGCTGGAAAACGTGTCCTTTCCACAATCTTAGCCTTAACCATTGCTGCGATTGTATTCTCTATTCTTGGCTTTGAGATTTATGTGTTTACTTTGTACTTACTTATTTATGTCCCACTCGCCTACCTTTTAGGTGTTGAGTCAGGTATTGCCCCTTGTTCTGTGCTGGTTACCCATTTATTGATTGAAGAAAGTGTTTCTCTGCCATGGATTACAAACGAGCTTCTCTTAATGTTGGTCGGAGCCGGCATTGCCATACTTATTAACCTTTATATGCCTTCTCAATCAGATCGAATTATTAAAATGCGTGAAGAAGCAGATGAGTGCATGCGTGAAGTCCTCCTGTCTTTTTCTAAAACATTGAACGAAGGCGCGCCTATAAATAGCTCTCTTCTAACGAAATTAGAACTGCTATTGACAGAAGCTGAAAAGTTGATTTTTTTAGAATCAGAAAATCGTTTCTTAAATCAATCTGAGTATGATATAAAATATATTGAAATGAGAAAGAATCAAACAACTATTCTAAAGTATATGCATCAAAATTTGGAGATATGCGTTATCCCAATGAAGGAAAACAAAATATTGGCAAGTTTGTTCTATTTAACCTCCGACCAACTACACGAAAACAATACAGGAGAATTTTTACTGAAAGACATCCAACTACTTTTGAATCAATTCAGAAAAAGCTCTCTTCCTCAAACAAGATTCGAATTTGAAAACCGAGCAATATTATTTCAGTTGTTGAATGACTTCACTCGTTTTATCCAGACAAAAAAAGACTTTTTTGATCAAAATCATTCTTTATCTTAAATAAACGATTTAAGAACAGTAAATCTTCTTACTGTTCTTTTTTTCGTTTCAATTCCATTACAAAGAGATTTTCCTCTTCAATTTTTAATGTTCAAAACACCTACACTTCAATGTTTTTTACACATTTTCTTTTTGAAATGCTTTTTTAATAATTCCTTTTGCTAAAATGGTTGTTTTTTTTGAGAATGAGTTTATACTTATGCATTGTCGTTTGATATATAAACGGCAAAATTATTTTATTCTTTATGAAAAAAATCAAACAGGAGGTAAAGAGCATGGGACAAGATATGACAAAAGGAAATCCGATACAATTAATTATTCAATTTACGATTCCAATGTTATTAGGAAATGTTTTTCAGCAATTTTACAGTATGGCCGATACTTATATCGTAAGTCAGACAATCGGCGTGAACGCTTTTTCAGCAGTAGGCTCTACGGGGAGTATTACATTTTTCATTATTGGTTTAGCAACCGGCTTGACGGCCGGCTTATCTGTTATTACTGCTCAGTATTTTGGGAAAAAAGATTTTGTTGGACTTCGGAGAAATTTAGCAATCAGTTTAATGATTAGTCTTGTAGTAAGTGTCATTTTAACTGCACTTGCTACTATTTATACACACGATATTTTGGTATTCATGAGAACACCTGAAAATTTAATCGATGACGCTTATGCTTATTTAGTTGTTATTTTTGCTGGTACTGGTGCAGCGGTTCTTTTTAATTTACTCTCAAACATTTTACGGGCAATTGGTGATAGCAAAACTCCCCTCTTGTTCTTAGCTCTTACCTCTGTATTAAATATTGTTTTGGATTACTTATTTATTTTAGGTTTTCACACAGGCGTTGAGGGAGCTGGGTATGCGACTGTTTTATCACAACTAGTAGCAAGCCTCCTATGTCTGGTTTATATTTGGAAGAAAGTTCCTATTTTACGGATTCACAAAGAGGATTGGAAAGCAAATCGGAAGGAAGTAATTCATCATTTAAGAATCAGCTTACCGATGGGCTTCCAAAGTTCTATCATTGCGATTGGTTCGATGTCTATCCAAACAACCTTGAATGGCCTAGGTTCCACTGCAGTCGCTGCTACAACAGCTGCAGAGAAAATTAACGGGATTGCGACGATGCCGTTACAATCTTTCGGCGTAACAATGGCAACTTATGCTGCCCAAAATTATGGTGCTGGAAAATTGGATCGTATTTGGGATGGCGTAAAAAAAATAACCCGCTTGGTTCTTATATACAGTTTTGTAATGGGTGCAGCTTTAGTATTGATTGGACGAAATTTAGCAACTGTTTTTGTTGGTACTGCTAATGAAGCAATTTTAGAAAATGTACATATCTATTTTCTTACGAATGCAACATTCTATTTCCTTCTTGCACTTCTATTCATTTATCGTTATACCTTACAAGGTTTAGGTAACAGTACGTCACCAACAATAGCCGGTGTAATGGAATTAATTTCTCGTATTATTGGTGCGACTCTCCTTTCTCAAGCTTTCGGCTTTACAGGAGTAGCCATTTCAGGCCCACTTGCTTGGTTTGGTGCGCTTATTCCACTGAGCTATTCCTATTTCACAACCAAGAAGAAATTAATGAAGGGTATTGAGGAAGAAGAAGTTACATTTGCAAGTACCCTCTCCAAACTCCTGCCGAAATTTGCTAGATAAGAAAAGCGGACAAGTCCGCCTTGGCCTATGAAAAAATAGGAAATTTGACCCTGAATTGTCAGGAGACTTCACGCTTCAGCGGGTTAGTCGAATGATATGCGTTAGCGAGCAGCGAAGCGCGCAATGGGGCAAATTTATCTTTTTTTCACTAGGTCAGGACTTGGGAGCTAGACATTGATGGCTGAACTTATAATCCCTTAGTAGATAAGAAAAACCTCGGATTGACAATCCGAGGTTTTTCTATGTCATTTTTTGTTAATTTCATCTAGTGAGAAAAAATTCAACGCTCAAAAGAAGAAATAGTAGACAGCCTACTATTTATAATCATCTTTACTCAATACTTAAAATAATTATTCCGACAATAATTGCTAAAATTGCCATATACTGCCCTTTTGTTAGTTTCTCTTTCAAGAAAATCCTTGAAAGAATAACGGACACTACAGAATATGCTGAAATCATTGGAGCAACAATTACTGCATTTGTACTGATTGCATAGACATAAAAGAATTGTCCGATTGTTTCAAATATTGCAGCCGCTCCTCGGTCTACTTGATCCTTCAATTTGAATGATTGCTTTTTAATAACAACAACATAAATAAATACAAGAACCGCTACTAATAACCAAGTAAACTCATAAGATAAATTTGCTTGCATTTCCAGCGTTGATTCATCTAGTGCAGAATAAGCATCAAAGAACCATGCATCCGCAAATGTTCCAATGGAATCAAGTATGGCATAAAAAAGAGGAAAGATAAGAGCTAATGCTCCATATTTATATTTGCGATCGATCATCTCTTTCTTTTGTATGCGTTCAAGTTCAGCTAATCGCTGTTCGAAAACTCCCAACAAAATTACGCCAAGTGTGATCAAGAGAATCGCTGCGAATTGGACGGTACTCATTCTTTGTCCTAAAAAGATAAAAGTCAACAGTCCAGCGATTGCTCCAGAAGAATTTTGTACAGGAGAAGAAACTGATAACTCCAAAAATCTCAAACCTGCATATCCTACTGCCATAGAAGTAATATAAAAGAATGATACTGGTAAATACTTAATCATGTAAGACGGATCGTAATCAATGCCTTGAAAAACAATTACATAAACGGCATGTAATCCCATAATAAGTCCTACCATAATAACTGTCTTTAAATAACTATATTTATCGTCAGGGACAGAACCTTTCTTATAAAATAAATCTGCTGTACCCCAAGATACTGTTGCAATAATTGCAGGGATAAACCACCACATCTTTTATCAACTCCTTCATTATTTTTTTCGCACTCAAAAATTATACTAGATTTCAGATAAAATAGACACTCAATTTTTTGTGTATATTTCTCATAGACTTTATTGTTTATCAATCACATATTTAATCATTAGGAAGGATTTTTTTATTCGATAAGGCTTACATTAGCATTTTTTTGAATTCAATGGTATAATATTTGTATATTATGCGCATTTAATTAATAATGTTTTTATGTTAATTAATATGCACAATGATGGAGGGAAATTTTTTATGAAATTAAAAGCTCAAAAAAGAGAAAGATTAGGTACTTCAGCTTCTAAACAAGCGAGAGTAGACAAGAAAATTCCAGCAGTTGTATTTGGAAAAGAATTCGATTCTACTGCTGTATTAATTGATTCAAAGGAATTCGAAGATTTACTACGTTCAGAAGGTAGAAACGCTGTATTTAACATTGATATTGATGGCAAAGAAACACAAGTAATCATTAAAAATGTGGATCGTTCTGCATTGAAACCTGAATACTATAACGTAGAACTTCAAGCTATTACCAAAGGACAAAAGGTTACTGTTACAGTTACCATTGTTCCAAATGGAGCTGAAGAAATCAAAGAAGGTATCTTAACTCAAACTCTAAACGAATTAGAAGTTGAGACAGAGCCAGCAAATATTCCAAGTGAAATTGAATTAGACGTTTCTGAGCTAGTTATTGGAGATACGGTAACTGTTTCTGAATTAACGGTTCCAGAAAATGTTACAGTTTTATCAGACCCTGAAAGTACTGTAATTGTAATATCTGCTCCACAACTCGAAGAAGAAACAGATGAAGATGCTGAAGTAGCTGAACCAGAAGTAATTGGTGAAGACAAAACAGAAGAATAATCTTTCATAATTAAAACGCACCTCCGCTTTACAGCGGGAAGTGCGTTTTTTCTATCAAATCACTACATTATTGATTGTTTTTAGTTTTAAATTTCTTTCTTCTTACCCTATTTCTGATAATGTTTTAAAATCCAATTGAGTTTTCTCTTGGGGTGTGGCATACTTTCATTAGAAAATCCTCATTTTACAAAGGAGTTATCATATGAATATTACCTATCACAGCACTAGAAATGATCAATTATCTTATACTGCTTCACAAGCTATCTTATCAGGGATTGCACCAGATGGAGGATTATTTGTTCCTTCTTCCATTCCGACTCTGCCAATCACTCTGGAAGAACTTTCAAGTAAAACTTACCAAGAAATTGCTTTTGTTGTTATGAAAGAATTCTTAAGTGATTTTTCTGATGAAGAAATTAAGCAAAGTATTCAAGTTTACAATGAAAAGTTTGATACACCTGCTGTCACCCCTCTTGTTAAAGCAGGTGATTTTCATTATTTAGAATTATTTCACGGCCCAACAATTGCTTTCAAAGATATGGCGCTGTCGATTCTTCCACAACTAATGACAATCTCTACAAAGAAAAATAATATTAAAGAGGATATTGTTATTTTGACAGCAACAAGTGGCGATACTGGAAAAGCTGCTCTTGTCGGTTTTTCAGAAGTGCCGCATACAAAAATTATTGTTTTCTATCCTAAAAATGGTGTCAGTGAAATTCAAGAGAAGCAGATGCTTACTCAAAAAGGCAACAACGTTCATGTAGTATCAATCGAAGGTAATTTCGATGACGCTCAAACGCAAGTGAAACAACTTTTTGCAGATGAAAAGTTAAGAGCAGAACTAGAAGAAAACCAGTTACGCTTTTCCTCCGCAAATTCAATCAATATTGGCCGTCTGATTCCGCAGATTATCTATTACGTTTATTCTTACGCCCAATTGATCAAAGACAATACGATTAAAGCTGGTGAATCGATCAATGTAGCTGTTCCTACTGGGAATTTTGGAAATATATTAGCCGCATATTATGCGAAAGAAATGGGCATTCCGATAAACAAACTGATTGTGGCTTCGAATGAAAACAATGTTTTAACAGATTTCTTTACTTCTGGTACTTATGATCGTAACCGTGATTTTATTTTAACGTCTTCCCCCTCCATGGATATTCTGGTTTCCAGTAATTTAGAGAGATTACTTTATCACCTTTCTGGAAATGATACAAAACTGGTGGCTGGGTATATGAATTCCTTATCGCAAGAAGGGATTTACAAAATAACAGCGGATATGCTGACAAAAGCAAGCGATTTTTACGCAAATTTTGCGTCTGAAAAAGACGTAAAGGACCAAATTCAACGTACAAATGAAGAAGCTGGATACATCATTGATCCACATACTGCTGTCGCAGCATTTGTTGCGAATCAATACAAGGAAGCAACGGATGATCAAACCGAAATCGTCATTGCTTCAACTGCAAGTCCTTATAAGTTCCCGTTGGCAGTACTTGAAGCAGCAGTGGCCAACTTTTCAAATGATTCATTGGAAGCTTCCTTGCAGCAATTAAAAGAATTAACCGGGGTTCCTTTCCCCAACGCAGTTAACGAAGCACTTCACGATCCGATTCTTCATGATACGACAGTGAAAGTTAGTGAAATGAAGGAAATTGTCAAAAAGAAACTTGGACTTCAATAATTTATGATATTGAGAGCAGAAAAGTAGAAACAAATGTGAAATTTCTTTATACTGACGGAAGAGTTAAAAAATCTTTAAAAGGAGGTTTATAATGAATACGGTCATTATTATTGGAATATTAGTAATCTTTGTCGCATTCTTATTTCTACTGCATCGTATGGCTTCTAAATATGTCAAGTTTTCAACTCGCGTATTTACTGCTCTAGCAATTGGTCTTGTATTTGGAATCGTCATTCAGTTACTTTTTGAAGCGGATAGTGAAATCACCACCGTTACAATGGACTGGATGAATATAGTGGGATCTGGTTATGTTCGATTCTTGCAAATGTTAATTATGCCATTGATTTTTGTTTCCGTTGTAGGAGCTTTTACAAAAATTGAGCAAACCAAAGATTTAGGTAAAATTAGTTTTTCAGTTCTCATCACTTTATTAGGAACAACAGCCATTGCAGCTTTTATCGGCTGGGCAGCAGTCATGATTTTTAATTTGGATGGTGCACAATTTGTTGAAGGAGCTGCAGAGGCAGCACGAATTGAAGCCCTTGCGGAAAGACAACAGCAGGTAATGGATTTGACTATCCCTGGACAAATTCTTAACTTTATCCCTTCCAATGTTTTTGAAGACTTTGCTGGATTAAGAAGTACTTCTACCATCTCAGTAGTAATCTTCTCTTCATTTGTTGGTGTCGCTTATATGGGTATTAAAAGAAAAGATGTGGAGAATGCCGTAACTTTTAAAAAGGGATTGGACGCGATTCAATCAATTATCATGAGAATCGTAACACTGGTTCTTCGTCTGACTCCATTTGGTATTCTAGCTTTGACAACGAGAATGACGGCTACTTCAAGTTTCCAAGCGATTCTTAATTTAGGAATATTTGTGCTTGCGTCCTATGCTGCATTGTTTGTTGTATTAATTGTTCATAGCTTAATTCTACTTACACAAAAAGTCAGCCCGATTGCGTACTTCAAAAAAGCTTTTCCGGTTTTAAGTTTTGCATTCACGGCTCGCTCTAGTGCCGGTGCATTGCCATTAAACATTAAAACACAAACAGAAGCACTTGGTGTAGATTCAGCATCAGCAAACTTCTCTGCAAGTTTTGGAGTATCGATCGGTCAAAATGGTTGTGCAGGTGTTTATCCTGCCATGTTAGCAACTATTATTGCTCCATCTGTTGGCATCGATGTAACAAGCGTTGGGTTCATTCTATCTTTAATTGCCATTGTTACAATTGGTTCATTTGGAGTTGCGGGCGTTGGTGGCGGCGCTACCTTTGCAGCATTAATTGTTCTAGGAGCACTTAACTTGCCAATCGCTATTGTCGGATTAGTTATTTCTGTAGAACCGGTTATTGATATGATGCGGACAATGGTCAACGTGAATGATTCCATGTTAGCCGGAGTCGTTTCCTCAAGAGTAATTGGGCAATTCGATGATTCTATCATTTCAAATCCAGAAGCTGTCGTTGAAAACGAAGGTATGTAATAAATTACTAAACCAGCCAAGTAATAATTGGCTGGTTTTTTTCACCTTTATACCATATTATGATAGATGTAAGAGAGGAAGTTGTTCATGACATTTAAAAATTTAAATGAATTATCAAAATTTTATAAGAAAAAGCGCTCAGAGAGAATTACTTCATTAGAAAAATCAGGCTTTTTAAAAAATGATTGGAAAGAGTCTCTAGAAAATAACCTTCATCTTTCAGAAGAAATAGCGGACAGTATGATTGAAAATCAAATTGGAACTTATCAACTGCCTTATGGATTAGCTTTAAACTTCTTGATTGATGGTGAAGATTTTGCTGTTCCTATGGCGACAGAGGAGCCTTCTGTAATTGCTGCTGCAAGTTCTGCCGCGAAGCTTTTTAGAGAATATGGCGGCTTTCAAACAGCTGTGACGGAACGCATGATGATCGGCCAAGCAATTATCACCAATGTCCCTGATCCTGAAAAAGCAATTGCCTTATTGGAAGAAAATGAAATTGATATCATTCAAAAAGCAAATCAAGCTCACCCTTCTATTGTAAAACGTGGTGGAGGCGCAGAATCGATCCGAATTCGTGAAATTGAAGCAGACCAAGAATATCAAACACCTCATTTTCTGATTGTTCATCTTCAAATTGAGACCCTTGAAGCAATGGGAGCAAATATCATTAATACGATGATGGAAGCAATCCTGCCCTTTCTAGAAGAACTCACAAAAGGAAAAGCCCTAATGGGGATCTTATCCAATTATGCTACTGAATGCCTTGCAACCGCCAGCTGTCGCATCCCTTGTGAAGCTTTAAAAAAGGGTTCTTTATCAGGCGAAGATGTACGCGATTTAATTGTGTTAGCTTCAAAAGCAGCCACAATAGATCCTTACCGAGCAGTTACACATAATAAAGGGATTATGAACGGCGTTGATGCAGTCGTTCTTGCAAGTGGTAACGATTGGCGTGCAATGGAAGCTGGAGCACATGCTTATGCTTCTCGCAGTGGGCAATATCGTGCTCTTTCAAGTTGGCAAGCAGCAAGTAATGGAGATTTAGTCGGCGAATTGACTCTGCCGCTTCCAGTAGGAACGGTTGGTGGTTCTATCTCCTTCCATCCTGGTGCAAAAATGACGCACCATTTATTGGATAATCCTGATGCTGAAAAATTAGAATCTATTATTGTAGCAGTTGGGCTGGCTCAAAACTTCTCGGCTATTCGAGCTTTAGTAACGGAAGGTATTCAAAAAGGGCATATGTCTTTACATGCGAGATCTCTTGCGATTAGTGCTGGTGCTCAAGGGGATGAAATAGAGAAAACATCTCAGTTGCTAAAAGAAAGTAAACATATGAATTTAGCACAAGCGAATGATTTATTAAATGAAATTAGAAAGAAACAATAAAGGGGGCTATCAAATGGAATTAATTGAAAGTCTTAATCTGTTAGAAAATAAAAAAGTTATATTTTGGTTGAATATCATAAGTATTCCATTGATCGTTCTATTTTTTGCAATTTTTACTTTTATTTCGTTAATTGTAGATGCACCTGCTCAAGAAACACATGTATTCAATTTATCGACAACTTTGCTAAGTCTCGTTGCCTTCTTCATACTTATTATCATTCACGAAGTCATTCACGGAATATTCTTTAAACTTTTTAATCCAGAGGCAAAAGTAAAATATGGATTCAAGAACGGCATGGCTTATGCTACCAGCCCAAATTCCTTTTATACGAAGGGGAAATTTGTATGGATTTGTTTAGCGCCATTTATAGTTATTACTTTTATTTTATTTTTTCTACTCTATTTTGGAATCATTACCCCTCCTAGTTTTGCTCTCATTGCTTCACTTCACGCAGCAGCTTGTGTAGGAGATTTCTACTGGGTTTACCTGATTATTCGATTAGAAAAAGGCGCTTATGTTGAAGATACAGAAGTTGGCATCAGTTTTTATAGAAAAGCGCAGTAAAAAACTAAAAATAAAGATATTCGAATCTTGAATTCCATTTGAAAATATCTTTCTCCCAATCAAAACCACCAGTTCACACTGGTGGTTTTGATTGGTTTCTAGCCTTTCGAGCCTAATGACTCGCTATTCGTCTTTTTGTTCTACCTCTGCCTCAAATGCATAAATCCGGTCCATTTCTTCCTTTTTTAAAATGTGATCAAGACCGAGGTGCACTGCCATATGATCCGCCGCTTGTCCAGAAACATTGTCATAAGCATTCAATAGAATTTCGATAACTTCTTCCTCTCGAAACTCTCTCCCTAAAGCCCGTTCTAATTTCGACAAAATCGCAGTACTTCGTTGTTGCTCTTTTTTCAAAACTAGCTCACGTATATTCATAAAACTTCCTCCTAGTTTATTTTTCTTCAGCATAACACTTGTGATAGCGATTGCAAGAAATGTGCTGTAGGAACTATTATTTTTTATAGTTTGAGAATGATTTCATTCAACCTATCCTCTCTAACTTTCTAAAACTACGCTTACTGAAGCTAGAGTTTCGACAATTTGTCATTCCAAAAAGAAATTTCTTTTAAAGCAGCAACACCATAAATGATCGAGCTAAAAAACGAGAAAAATAGGATGACAATCCTAAATTTCTCGTTTTTATGGTTCATTTATTTTACGATATAATATCGCTTATGTTCTTTTATGCCTGCAAGACAAATCTTGGAAGGATCTTCATTGGTGGCAATGACAACTTCACTGCCGTCTTGAGGTAGTTGTTGTGAGAAAACTCTTTCGTATTCTCCTACACTTATTTCTTTTCTTGACGAAAAAGTTTGCTGGTTGCTCTCAATTAATAATTGATCTTCGTAGTTTTCTTCTAAAATACCTGTGAAGAATTCCCCTACTGCTCCGGAACCATAACTAAACAAAGCAATTCGATCCCCAGGCTGCAACTGTGCTTGGTTCTCCAATAAGGATAACAAGCTCAAATACAAGGAACCTGTATAAATATTCCCTACATTACGACTGTAAAGCGTACTTGCTTGGAACCGTTCTTTGAGAATCGTTTGTTTTTCTTCTGATGTTTCTCCAAGGATTTCTCTTAGTGCTTTCAGACCCATTTTTGTATAAGGTAAGTGGAAGCAAAATGCATCGATATCTTCCATTCTATAATCTGTCTTTTCTTTGAAAAGATTCCATGTTTCCAAGAAAAATGAAATGTATTGTTCATTTGAGTATTTTCCGTCCACCATCGCATACTCTGAATAAGTAGGACGCCAAAAATCCATAATATCTTTAGATAAATAAGCAGAGTCAGACTCTAAGCTCAACAAACGAGGATTTGCGCTGATTAAAAGTGCCACCGCTCCTGCTCCTTGAGTAACTTCTCCACCTGTTGCTAATCCATAGCGGGCTACATCTGTCGCAATAACCAGTGCTTTACGATCCGGATTCAAGGCAACATGTCCTTTCGCCATCTGGATCCCAGCTGTTGCGCCATAGCATGCATGTTTAATCTCCATTGAGCGAGCATTTGGCTGAATCCCCAATAAGTTATGAACATAGACTGCCGTTGATTTTGAAGCATCAAAACCACTCTCAGTTCCTACAATCACTAAGTCAATCGTTTCTAAATCATCTTTATCTAAAATTTGAAGAGCTGCATTTGCTGCCATCGAAACGATATCTTGGCTAAGCGGACTGACAGCCATTTGACTTTGACCGATACCGATTATATATTTTTCAGGCTCGTCTCCACGAGCATGTGCTAATTCATTCATATCTACATATATGGGAGGGGTATAGAAACCAATTTTATCAATTCCGATTTTCATAACTTTCTCCTTTATTGATTCATTTACAAAACCTTTGTTGTTTACATTAGTAATAGTATGTTGTTTCAAAAGATAAAACAAGAATTTCTTTTAAAACTTAACGATATTTTACGATTCGAAAGCTTTCTCCTTCATTTTTTGATAGACTGGATAGAGAGAGGATGATGACTATGAAAATTATTATTGATGGAGATGCTTCTCCTGTAAAACAAATTGTTTTTAAAGAATCGGAAAAAAGAGCCCTTCCTGTTACCTTAGTTGCTAGTTTTGCTCATTTTTCAAATAAAATGCTACCTAAAAATGTTGAAACCATCTATGTCGATTCAGCTAAGGAAGCTGCTGATTATCGTATCATGCAGCTTGCTGATAAGGGAGATATTCTCATTACTCAAGATTATGGTCTTGCATCCTTAGCTTTAGGAAAAGGATGCATTGTTTTACATCACAAAGGGTTCCAATACACGAGCGCTAATATCGATCAGTTACTTGAATCACGTTACCTAAGCGCCCAAATAAGAAAAAGCGGCAAGCGAACGAAAGGACCAAAACCATTTACCATTGAAGATTCTGAGAAATTTCAGCAGTTGCTTATTCACTTTTTAGATCCAAAATAAAATGCTCTTCTTCTGCTGCCAGCAGGGTTGAAGAGCATTTTTTCTTTAACTGATTAAGCTGTTTGTTCTACTACTTCTTTTTCTTTTAAAATAATATTCATTAATAGAGCAACAATTGTTCCGGCAGAAATTCCTGAAGAGAACAGTCCACTCAAGAACGTTGGCAAGCCTGCAGTTACTTCCGGACGGAAAGAAACACCTAAGCCAACTGCCAATGAAGCAGCAACAATAATCATATTACGATTATTGAACTTCACTCGTGATAAAGACTGAATCCCAGCCGCAGCAACGTTACCAAACATCAACAGTCCTGCACCGCCTAAAACAGGCATTGGCATGATTGAAACCAAAGTGGCAAACTTAGGGAACAAGCTCATCAAAATCATAATGAAGCCCGCAGCAATGGCAACTTTTCTAGAAGCATTTTTTGTCATTGGAATCAAGCCAGCATTTTGGCTGAATGTAGCTGCAGGACCAGAACCTAGAATTGGACCGATAAATGATCCTACGCCATCTGCACGAACACCAGCAGCGATGTCTTCATCTTTCAATTCAGTCTTTGTCACTTGCCCCAATGTTTGCATAACCCCTACTGTTTCAATAACAGTTACTAAATAACCTGTTACAAACGGCAATGCATATTCCAGTTTGAATGATATCCCATATTTAAAAATTTGTGGAAACGCAAACCATGCAGCATCTGTTACTTGTTGAAAATCAACCATGCCTAGCGGAATACACACAATGTATCCTACAACTGCTCCGATTAAAACAGATAAGGGAGCAACTTTTTTACCAGCATAATGATTCACAACGGCAATAATCAAAAACACAAAAACAGCAATTCCGATATTCAAAGGAGAACCATAATTAGCAGCTCCTACACCGCCTGCAGCCCAATCCATTGCTACAGACATCAGTGTCATCCCCATTAGAGAAATAACCGATCCAGTTACAACAGGTGGAAAATATTTCATCAAAGGTTTAATAAAATAGCTCATGATAATCTCTAATAACGATGCTAACATAGTACCGCCAAAGTATGCAGCGATGCCGCCTGTAGCAATGACAGAAGCTGCAGGTCCAACAAAAGCAAAGTCCGTTCCCATGATAGTTGGCAAGCCGCCGCCAACACGAAATCCTTTTGGACCAATACCTTTTGATTGGATAATTGAAACAATACCTGATACCAAAAGGCCCGCACTCACAAGATAAGCAGTGTCTGCAACACCAAATCCTGCCATACCTGCAATCACTAAAGGAACAGCTACCAAACCACCAAAGGCCGTAATAACATTTTGAAAACCGAGAACACTTGTAGTGATCAAATCAGGGCTGTCTTCAACCCCATATAATAATTCATCTTCATTCGATAAAATTTCTTCCTGTTCATCTTTCAGTATTCCCACTCTTTTTTCAAGCTTGCTCTCCATCATTTCCTCCTATTTACGAACATTCCGTATTTTTATTTTTGTGTTTTATGCTTTTAAGTTATTTAAACCTATTATAAGTCTTATTTCCAAAAAGTAAACAGCTTATACACGAACAATTCATTTTTTTCATTAGTTTCTTCTCATTAAAGCGATTACTATTAGTATAATAACTTATATCTTTTTACTTTACCTGTCGTAGTAATCATGCTATAGTAAAGTTACTACGACAGATGAAGTAAAAAAGAGGTGAGGAGATGATCAGTAGTGATGTCATGAGAGGTTTCAATGATTTATTAATTTTATCTATTTTGAGTAAAAACGATTCTTATGGCTATCAAATTTCGAGCACGATTAAAGAGATTTCTCAAGGAACTTATATCATGAAGGAAACCACTCTTTATTCTGCTTTTGCCCGTTTAGAAAAAAAAGAACTCATTCACTCGTATGCTTCAACAGAAACATTCGGCAAACCGAGAACTTATTATAGAATTACCGCTTTGGGAAATGCTGTATATAGAGAAAAGATTGCAGAATGGCAAGAAACAAAACAATTAATCGAAAATTTTATTACACAGGAGTAACACTTAAAGGAGGAGTCATTATGGATACCATTTTTAATTATGTTGAATCAGTTTTTATAAACCTTCCCAGAACATCTGAAATGGAACAATTAAAAGCTGACATGCTGCATAATATGGAAGATAAATACCAAGATTTAAAAGGCCAAGGCGTAAGCGAAAATGAAGCGATAGGAACAGTCTTATCAGAATTTGGGAACATAGATGAAATTGTTGAAGAGTATCGGTTAAGCAAAAATGAAGAAACAATCGATCCTGACACTATACAATTAGATAATTCAGAAGTCGAAGCATTTATGTTGCACCGAAATCAATATGCATTTGGCATCTCGCTAGGTACATTTATGTGTATTATTTCTGTACCACTTCTATTTCTGACGATGCAAATTTTCAATTCTCTTTTTCCATCCTTACAAGATGATATCGGCAATATATTAGGAGTGGTTATTTTGCTCATTACCGTTGCCATTGCAGTAGCTCTTTTTATTATCTTTGGTATGAGAGAGACAAATTTTCCATATAAAAATAAATTATTAGAAGTGGATCCTTACTTCTACTCACAAATCAAACAGGAATATCAGTTATTTAAACCGCGCTTCACCTACGCCATTGCGGCTGGGGTTGTACTCTGTATTCTTGGCCCTGTTTTTTTATTGCTATCTCTCATTCTTCTTGGAGAAGACAATTTTTTAGGAGTAGCTTTATTAATGAGTTTTATTGCAACAGGTGTTTTTCTTTTTGTTTTCTTTGGAATACAAAAAGATACTTATGAAAAAGTACTAAGCATGGGTGAACATACCCGAATCCACATGAAAACGAACAAAATAACAGAAACTGTTTCCTCTATTGTTTTCCCACTGGCTACCCTTTACTTTCTTTATCAAGGGTTTATTCATAACAACTGGGATTCTGCTTGGGTAGTCTTTCCAATCGTTGGAATTGGTTTTGGGATCTTTGCAGCAATCACAGAGGCGATTGGTAATATTCGCGAAAAAAAATAAAAAGCCTGAAGGAATGACAAAAGCTAATTTTTGTAAGATAATAGACAGAGATGGTGAATTGTCTGATTCGTTTTATTTTATAAAGGAGTTTTAAAATGTTAGAAGAAATAAGAATCCAAGTTGAAAATGCAATTCGTGAATTAATTGCAGTAGCAAAATTAGAAGATGGAGATATTGTAGTACTTGGTTGTTCATCAAGCGAAGTCATTAGTGAAAAAATTGGCACCGCTGGCAGCAAGGAAGTTGGGGAAGTTATCTTTGATACTGCAAACAAAGTATTGCGTCAACATCAACTTGTTTTAGCGGCCCAATGCTGTGAACATTTAAACCGTGCTCTAGTGATTGACAAAAAAATTGCGAAAGCTGAACGCTATCCAATTGTTAATGCGGTTCCTCATCTTGATGCAGGCGGAAGTTTTGCAACTGCTGCGTACAAGGGATTTGAACATCCTGTACTTGTCGAAGAAGTTCAAGCAAAAGCTGGACTTGATATTGGTCAAACCTTTATCGGTATGCACATGGTTCCAGTAGTTGTTCCCGTTCGCCTATCAGTGAATAAAATCGGCGGCGCAATCCTTTCAGCAGCACGCACTCGTCCTAAATCCATCGGCGGCGAGCGTGCACGATATGATGAGCGACTTAAATAAAACACAAAAAAGTAGCTGGTTTATCAGCTACTTTTTTGTATTTTATATAAAGGAAAAGAATTTATTTCCTTTTCTTATTCTTCTGTTGTATTTTCTTCCATTAATTGTACATTGTCTAGAATGAGTTGATCTACTGCTCCTGATTCTTGTAATTCGTTTAAAATACCATTAACCGTTTCAAGAAAATCTTCATTTCCTTTTTGAACAGCAATTGCAGCTTCATTTGGTTCACTTTCAATATCAAAATCTGCAATCACTAGGTTGTCATTTTGTTTTGCATACTGATTAGCAACTGTTTCAACCATTAAGATTGCATCTACTTTTCCAGTATTTAATGAAAGGATCGCAGTTCCCCATTTACCAACCGATTGTAAATAAGCATCAGCATACTCTTCTTTCAAGAAATCTTCTTGAATGGTTGATTTTTGTGTTGCCCATTTTGCATCACTTAATGATTCTGGTGATGTGAATTTTTCAGCATCCTCTTCTCTAATCAAAACAACGTCTTGAGTTGAAATATAGATATCTGTAAAATCAACGCTTTCTTCTCTTTTTGGAGTTGGATTCATGCCTGCAATAACTAAATCAACTTTCCCCGTAGATAGTGCTGGGATCAACCCATCGAAGTCCATATCTTTTACTTCTAAATCAACGCCTAGTTCGTCTGCAATTGCTTTAGCAATATCAATATCAAAACCAACAATCTCATCTTTTCCATCTTTTACCAAGTGCCATTCATAAGGCGGATAATCTGCAGTCGTTGCAATAATTAGTTTTCCTCTTTCTTGAATATCAGCCAGCTTATCAGAAGTTGATTCTTCACCGCTTATTGCTGAAGAATCGGTAGCCGAATTAGTATCTGCCCCGCAGGCTGCTAACATTGCAATACTTACCAAACCTACTAAACCTTTTACCCAATTTTTTTTCATCTTATTTCCTCCCATTTTCCCCATTTTATTTTATAAAACTTTTGATAAGAAGTTCTTTGTTCGTTCATTTTGCGGCTGATCAAAGATTTGCTTTGGTGTGCCTTTTTCAACAATCACACCTTCATCCATGAAAAGAATTCGATCGCCCACTTCTCTAGCAAATCCCATTTCATGAGTAACAACTACCATCGTCATACCATTCACGGCAAGATTACGCATAACTTGCAGCACTTCTCCTACCATCTCTGGATCAAGCGCAGAAGTCGGTTCATCAAATAACATCATTTCTGGTTGCATAGCCAGTGCCCTCGCAATAGCGATTCTTTGCTTTTGACCGCCTGACAAAGAATTTGGATAGGCATCAGCCTTATCGAGAAGGCCCATGCTTTGTAATAAATCAGTCGCAATTTTTTTTGCTTCTTCTTGTGATGTCTTCTTTATTTGAATCGGACCGATAGTAATGTTTTCTAATACAGTTAAATGCGGGAATAAATTAAAATTCTGGAAAACCATTCCCATTTTCGTACGTATTTCGTCAATATTAACCCCTTTTTTATTAATTATTTGATTATTGAATAGTACTTCTCCCGATGTTGGTATTTCTAGCAAATTTAAACAGCGTAGAAATGTACTTTTACCAGATCCAGAAGGCCCAATTACGACGACTACTTCTCCATCTTTAATTTCTTCGTCAATTCCTTTTAGTACTTCTTTCTCTCCAAATGATTTGGTTAATTTTGTTGTTTTAATCACTTTGCTTTAACCTTCTTTCAAATAATTCTACTAGTTTACTGGCAAATGTTGTTAATACGAAATAGAAGGCTGCTGCAACAACATATGGCATGAATGGCATATAAGTGGCTCCAGCAACTACTTGCGCATTAAACATTAAATCGCGCATCCCTACTACGGAAATAATTGCTGACTCTTTCATTAGTGTAACAAATTCATTTCCTAAAGCTGGCAAGATATTCTTCAATGCTTGCGGATAAATAATCTGTCGCATTGCCAAATTATGATTCATACCAATCGAGCGTGCTGCTTCCATTTGTCCTTTGTCCACTGCTTGAATACCTGCGCGGATTATTTCAGCGATGTAGGCTGCTGAATTTAAAGCGATCGTAATGACGCCTGACATAAAGTCGGGCAACTCAATATTAATCACATACAATCCATAATAAATAATAAATAATTGTACGAGTAATGGTGTTCCTCGAACCACTTGGATATATGCTTTGGCAGGCATACTAAGGAGTGGGTTTTTTGACATTTTCATTATTGCCAATAATGACCCTAGAAGAACCCCCAATATAATTGCTATAAAAGATAACGCGATTGTATAAGCTGTACCTCGAAAATAAAGCGGCAAATATGTCTGAAAAAAATCCATCGACATGATATAAAACTCCTTTTTTATTAAATATAAATACAAAAAAACCGTCTCTCACATATATGTACATACATGCAAGAGACGGATCAAAGTTAAATTGAGTCCGCGGTACCACTCTAGTTGACATGTTCAAAGACACATCCACCTCATTATAGTAACGCCTGATTTGCGGAAAAAGCTACTGATTGTTCACTTTTTCATCGATAAAGTGCGGTTCAATTAGAGTTTTCTGATAGGCTTCCACTCTGCCCCATCTCGCTTTAAGAAATGATTCTAATCTACTCTCTTTATCATAGATTGTTTTTTATTTAGTTTTAAATATGAATGTATTTTAGTGAATTCTAGGAAAAATGTCAACACTTTTTCTCATTTATTCTTAATTCAAAAACACATCTCTTATTAATGTTAAATACTATGTTATCTCACTCAATCTGTCAAGTAACTTTTTATTTTTGCAGTTCTTTTGATAATTCTTTGATTCTATTTACAGCATCATCTAGGTATTGAATAGTATCTTTTAATGGTTTATCCGTTGTAATATCAACGCCGGCAATTTTTGCTGCATCAACGGGAATAAAGCGTCCACCTGTTTTCAAAAATTCCATCCAACGATTCGTAGCTGCTTGCCCTTCTTCTTTTATCTTCAGAAATGCTTGTGTTGCAATTGTCAAACCTGCGGAATAGGTATAAGAATACAATCCCATATAATAGTGGATTTGCCTCATCCATGTTAGTTCTGCACCTGGATTGATTTCTACAGCATCTCCCCAAAAATCTTCCAATACTCTTCTCTTAATTTCGCTTAATTTTTGCGCATCAAAGCTCATTCCTTGATCTACCAATTTATATACTTCTCTCTGATAAGCAGCTTCTAAAAGGTGTGTTACAAAATTATGGAAATAGGTATCTGTCAGCATTTTAGTTAACGCAAAACGTTCCATTCGTGGATCTTCCGTTTTTGCTGTTAAAGAATCAGTTAATAATAATTCATTGAACGTAGAAGGAGCTTCAATTAAGTAAAGAGACGGTCCTTCATCTAAAATAGAATTGTGCTTATTGGCAAGGATTGATTGTCCGGCATGCCCTAATTCATGAATCAATGTATACACATTACTTAAGTGATTGGTCCAAGACATCAAAATATAGGGATGGGCTTTTTCGCCTAGAGAGCTGCTACAGAAACCACCTGTTGACTTCCCTTTATTTTGAGCAAAGTCAACCCAGCGTTCAGGATAAGCTTTCATGATCATCTCGGTGTATTCTTCTCCTAAAACAGAAATTGCTTCTTCAACCATTTTCTGTGATTCTTCAATTGTAACGGTTGGAGAATATTCAGGATCCAAATCGATTTTTAAGTCTGCGTAAGTTACTTTATCCAAAGCTTGTACTTCTTTTAAATGTGTCACATATTTTTGCATGACCGGTGCCAAGTCAGACATGATTACATCAATTTGACGATTGTACAAATCACGATCAACTTCTTGATCGTATAGTAAATAGTCAAAAATAGAATCAAATCCTCGCATAGTAGCAATGGTTTTTTCTGTTTGAAGTTTTGTATAGTAAGCGGCTGCAACAACATTTTCATATTTCTTCAAAACACTGGAAAATTTATCAAAAGCAGCTCGACGTATGCTTGTATCTGTATGATACATATAGTGGTCTTCATACAAAACAAAGCTCAATGGATATTCTTTTCCATCGACAGTAAACGTGCCAAAATCCATATCAGCTAGTCGTGCTTGTTCGTAGATATCACTTGGCGCGTTTAAAGTTGGTGACAATTGTGCCAAGGCTTTTTCAACAGCAGGATCTAATTGAATCTTTTTGTTTGCTTTTATGATTCGAATAAAAGAATTGTATTCAGGTGCTTCTTTTGCAATATCATCTAATATTTCATCCGATACTTCTGTAATTTCTGATTGGAAAAACGAGAGTGAGGCTGATAAGTTAGCACTGGTAATACTCATTTTGCGAGACAACTGTGTGTTTTCTGGATTTGTTAAATCAGTTGTTTCTGGTAGAAATGCATACTGATTTGTTAAAGAGTATAATTCTAAAATTTCTTCATAGTCTTTTAAAGACTTCAATATTATTTCTTTATTTGTTAGCTTTTCTGCATATTTCTTTTCAAACGCAGTAACTAAAGTTTGTAATTTTTCAATCGCTTGATCAAACGCTTCTCTTGTTGCAAACAGTGCTGTTAAATCCCATGTTAAATTTTCAGCTACTTCATTACGATGTTTCATTTCTTGTGTTTCCATTTGCGTCTCTCCTGCCTTTATCTTTTAAGAATAAGCTGCTTCGATTTCTTTGATTTTTTGGTATAAAGATTGGTTCGTCGGCGCTTCTATTTTGTGAATTTTTGCCTTAGCAAGAACAGTTCCGGCGAATAGCTCCACTTCCGAATAACGTTTTGCGATACCATCTTGTCGCATGGATGGCATATTTTCTGGAGAAAGTGTTTCTAATAACTCTAAATTATCTTGTAAATCTTGTTCGGTCAAATTGATTCCTTCCGCTTGGGCAATCGGCATGACTTCCTGCATCGCTTGAATCATTAACTCTCGACTGGAGCCTTCCTTTTGAACATCTCCGTAGCTTCCTTCTGTCACCATAAGTACTTGATTAATACCTACATTCATCATAAACTTTTTCCAAATCCGATGTTGAATATCTTGTTCTATTGTGTAAGGAAATTCAGTTTGATCAAAAAATCTGCTGACTGCCTCTAGTTGTTCTTGTTTAGACAGCTGATCAATCCCGATACGCAGTTCTCCCATTCGCGTATAATTTAACTGGTTGTCCACCCGGACAGCATCCATTCCTTGAGAAACACAATGGATGATATTCTCTTTCCCAAATGCATCAGCCAGGACTTCCTCACTAGAAATTCCATTCAAGACAGAAATAATGATTGTTTTTGGTCCGATTTGATTACGAGCAGTTTCTAATCCACTCTGCAAGCTAGTTCCTTTCACGCAAAATAATATCAAATCAGCTGGCTCTGTTTTTTCATTCTCTTCAACATAATAAAAAGAACATTTCTGGCGATTTGCAAAAATACCTTCTTCTTCGTATTTCTTTTTTCGATTTTCATTTACAACGATGCGGACATTTTCTTTGCCGATTTTTTTGCTAAAATGATTCGCATACATGATTCCAAGAGCTCCTAAGCCGACGATAGCTATGTTTTTAATTTTCATTTGTATGTCCTCCTCCAGTTCATTTATCGAAATAAAATACTTATTAAAGGAATGGTTAAAACAGATATAACCGTTGATAGAAATACATATCCAGTAGCAAGTTTTGTGTTTCCACTATATTGCGTCGATAAAGTAACTGCCATCGTGGGCCCCGGCATAGCAGCAATCACGATTAACACACCTAAGATCATTTCATTTGAAATAAAATTACGTAATACGAACCAAAGCAATATCGGAATCAATAACATTCTAAATACTGCAAAAAGATACAACTTCACGTTTCTTATTGCTGCTAATAAATCAATATCTGCCATAGAAGAACCTATGAGAAACATAGCGAGAGGCGA
Source organism: Jeotgalibaca ciconiae (assembly GCF_003955755.1). Lineage (NCBI taxonomy): Bacteria > Bacillati > Bacillota > Bacilli > Lactobacillales > Carnobacteriaceae > Jeotgalibaca > Jeotgalibaca ciconiae. Next base: position 352,794 of record NZ_CP034465.1, read on the forward strand.
AGTAATATTTCCTAAACTCTCAGTGGCCTGAGTAAGGATACTTGGCAGCTGAATATCAAAAAAGAAAAAGAACAATGCTAATACAGATGCAATCGTTGCTGGATTTGTTAAAATCACTCGCCAACTAATTGTATTTAATCGTTTCCCTTTTGTAATCATATAAATTCCAATGGAATAAAGGAGTAGATTATTTGGAATATTGTAAATAGATGCATAAAATAAAGCTCCTGTTCCAAAAATTGCTTGAACAACCGGGAAACCCATAAAACCATTATTGGCAAAAACCGTTAAAAATTGAATAATTCCTTCTTCATCTGGCTGAACCTTAAATATTTTTGGCGTAATAAGTGCCAATCCGATGAACAGCACATAGGAAAAAACGGCCATGATCAAAACAAATATACTATCAAACTTTGACCCTACCTTAGCTGCTCCAGATGTAGAAGAAATAATTAATGCCGGTACAGTCACATAATTGATCAATGTTGCAAAATTTAAGTTTGCATGCTTTTCTAATACTCCTGTCTTAGCAACAATATAACCAACGACCAAAATGAGCATCAATACGAGCATTTGATGTAGAACGACTCTTGGATCCAATGACTTCACTCCTTAAATTGATTCATTGATACAATTGTTCCATCAAAAAGGGTAAATCAGTTTCAAATTGCACGCCATATTTCAAGTCAATACCACTATCCAATGTACGAACAATCACACGATTTACATATTCTACTGCTGTTTCTGTTGCTAACTGTAATGACTTTTCCTGAAAAAGAAAGCCAGCTACTACGCTGCTGAATAAATCTCCCGTTCCGTCAAAATGCCCTTCATGATGAGGCCCTGCCGCGTAAGCATATTCCTTTGTTTCATGATGATAGCTTGCTGCACCCACATTCTTTTCATCAAACCGAACTCCTGTCAATATAACAATTCCCCGGTTAAGAGATGCTAATTCTTTTAAATAATCTTTTACTTCTTTTTCTGTATAGGGACCGGGATGATAGCTTCGCTGAAGTAAAAAGCTTGTTTCAGTAAGGTTGGGGATTATCACGGAAACTTCCCGACAGAGCTTGCGAATTTCCTCCACATATTCATCATCAAAGCCAGCATATAAAAATCCATGATCCCCCAAAACAGGATCTAATACCGTTAATCCACCTGGCTTTAAAAACTCTTTAATAATATATTGGATTAATTCAATTTGTTCTGTTGAACCCAAATAACCAATCAAGATACCATCAAAAGATATTTTTAATTTCTTCCAATGTGTTAGTATTTTTTTTATTTCAGAAGTTAAATTCAAAAAGGTATAATCTGAAAAACCGACACCTGTGTGAGTACTCAATAAGGCAGTTGGCAGTACATTTACTCCGTTATTTAAGCAACTTAAAACCGGAACCGCAACATTTAACGAAATCCGACAACTGGCGGATATATCTTGTATCACTAACACTCGTGGTTGACGCATCATTTTCCTCCCGCCTATTGTTTGTAAAATAATCCTACAAGTTTCATTGTACCAAATGTTTTTATCCTCTGCTCTCTATTTTTTAGAAAAGGGAGTCAAGTCTATATTGGTTCGATAGAAATTCAGGATATCGTTACTTGGGACATATTCAAGAAAGCCTTTACATAGGATTGCTAGTAAAAATAATCAGTGTGTCGCATTCAAAGCATGCTATAATAGTTGAAAAGTTTCTAAAGGTGGTTGAATTTATGGATAACAATAACAAAAAAACACATCGTATTGTTCTTTTCGCTTTATTTGCCTCATTAACCGTTGTAATGACGCTGCTCTTTCACTTCCCCATTCCCTACGCACAGGGATATCTAAATATTGGAGATGCTGTAGTATTACTGGCCGCTTTAGTAATGGGACCTGGCGCTGGTTTTTGGGTAGGCAGTATCGGGAGTGCTTTAGCTGATATGATTGCTGGTTATGCAATGTATATTCCTTTTACTTTTTTTGTTAAAGGCTTGGAAGGCTTCTTTGCCGGATGGTTATTTAACAAGACGCAAAAAATTACACTTTCGGTAGCTCTGGCTGCGTTCTGGATGGCGGTTGGCTATATTTTTGCGGATTGGTTTTTATATGGATTACCTGCTGCAATTGCTGCATTTCCAATGAATTTATTGCAGGGCGCTGTCGGCGCACTTACTTCTGTTATCCTGTTTCGTATAATTGGACCTATTTTTAAAAATAAATTTCATTTGTAAGAAGCTATAATAAACGGCGGGAAATAAAGATTTTCAAGCTCATTTTCCTGCCTGAAGGTCTTTATTTTTTTAGAATAAAGATCTTCACCGCTAAATTCTCTATTGAACATCTTTATTTTTTGAAAATAAAGATGTTCAGACTCAAAGTCATACTTGAAAGTCTTTTTCTATAAAAGTCTAAGAAATAGGAAAGCATCAATAAAAAAGCAATCCGAGAAGTTTTTACTTTTCGGATTGCTTTTTGTCATACACTGCTAAATTCACAAATTTTCTAGCCAATCTATTATTTTTGTGTATACTTCCTTGCCAATTGCATCAGTTGTCGTCCGATCAAAATCATGTTCATCAGAAACGATTGTCTCCAGAAATGCACCAGGAATGGTTTCAGCCATTTTTTTTGAAATCCGATAAGGAACATCTGGGTCTCCATTGCTGGCAGCTAGAAATGCAGGAGGCAGCTGGCTTAATTCTGAATTGGAAAGTGTGTAGTTCGATGGCTTGTCTTCAGAATTCAGTATTTCCTTTATCCAATTTCCTGCTTGACGATAATGAATATATATTGCAAAGCGTGTTTCTTTGAGCCCGTTTACAACCGGCTTTCCTTTGGTTATTCCCTTTACAAGACGGTCCTCAACCTTTGGAAACGTAAGGTAATGGCGACTTGGTACTCGGAAACTAGCTTCTTGTAAGGTATGAAAGCCATAAAGCAACAGCAAAGCTTGAGGTTTCTGCCTCATTCGTTGAGTAACTTGAACAGATAAGTACGCTCCTGCTGAACGTCCGAACAAAATATATTCGTTTGAATTTAAACTCAGCTCATCAGAATAATGCAGGAGAAACCAGTCTATTCCTTCTATTATTTTCTGTATCATTACATCTAATTTTACCTCTGGGGCTAGGGGATATTCCAAAGTAACAAAGTCATACCCAGCCTCCAATAGCTGCTTCAAATAAGTTTCTGGAAGGTCGTCTGCCGTTCCATAAACAAATCCCCCGCCATGCAGATATAAAATCGTTTTATTTTTCCTGTTCGTCTCTGCAAGATACAAAGTTAAATGAATCGGCACACCTTCAATTGAACCGTAAGATACTACTCTGCTATTTTGCATCCTTTCCTCCTATCTTGCTGGTTAACATTGCAGCAATTTCTGGCATTCCTAATGGAAAGAAAAAGCAATCCGAATTACTTATTCAGATTGCTGCTCCCACCCTCAACTTCAATAGTTTCCTGTCCATGCAAATAAGTAGATGGATCAATTCCTTTTAATAGTTCCGTTTGTTCGTTTGAAACGACCAAATATAATTGGTGCATCGCACGACTAAAGATTGTGTACCAAATTTGTTGGTAACTTTCTTTTGAAAGTCCTTTTAAGATTTCATCCGTACCTAATCCTATTGCTACATCAAATTCTAATCCTTTTGCCAAACTAATCGGCATCAAAATTACTTGTTTGTTCAAGAAATCATTTTCATCATATATTTTTTGGTAATCGATGTTCCAGTCATCTAGATAAGAAGCAAAGGATTCTGCACCCTTAATGGTCGGTGACAGGAACGCAATTCTTTCCCCCTTCTCGATTCTAGAAAGAATGGTTTGTCTTATTTTTTCTGAAAAATCAGTCTGATTCGCGTAAAATACAGCTGGCTTTTCCCTTGAACGAATTGGTTTTGCTGTTCGTTCCGGCAAGCTAGCAAATTGATCAGCAAACGCCATTATTTCTCTTGTAGAGCGATAACTTGTGAGTAATAAATGACTCTCAATTTCCTCTTCTTTGAAAATCTGATGTAATTCTTGATTACTTAAACGATTTTGCCAAATATTTTGATTTAAATCGCCAGCCATCACATATTTCGCTCTTGGATAAAGGTCTTTTAGCAGTTTTAACTGGAATGGAGTGATATCTTGGATTTCATCAATACAGATGTACTGATAAGAATTCTGCTGCATAATTCCTTTCATCTGGAGCAATAATGCATAGTAGGCCGTCATATCTTCCATTGAAAACTCTTTTTCTTTTAGCATTTCAACTACTTCTTTTACATGTTCTTGCCAATCATCCTTGCTGACATTAAATTCTTCTAAGTTAATTAACTGAGGAATGACTCTTAAAAAATGAATGTACTGAGCTAAAAAACGTATATGACTTTGACTGTTAATTTTCTTTTCGACCGTCAGGAAAGCTTTCGCAACAATTTCTTTTCGGATATTTCCTTCCATCTTTGTAATATCATGCGTCTGTCTTTCAAATTGATGCATACTTGCTGCCGATAAATGTTGCAGTTCTTCGTCTACCCATTCTGCATCCACTGCTTCTTCTTTTAATATTTCTAGCTTTTGAAGAAGTTGAACCCTCAAAATCTCTAATTTAGCCGCTAGTGAACCTTGACTATGGATGGTTTCATAGTAATATTCGATTTCTTCTTTTGAGATCAGTACTTCGTCGTGTAAAACAATATCACGGAATTTGAGATGTTTTTTCTTAAGCAAACGACTATAGCGTTGCAAAGCATCGTAAAATGGCAAGCTTCCTTTTACAGCTCCGTATGAAGATGCTGCTCCTACATCTGACCGCTTCAACGAAAATGAGGGAAGCCTTCTAGTAATAAACTGCGAGAACGTATTCCCTGCTACATCCCATTCACCTAGAGACGGCAGTACCTGAGAAATATATGCTTGGAAAATTCGATTCGGCGAGAAAAGTAGAATATCCTCTGCCTTTAAAAAATTGCGGTAAGCATAGAGTAAATAAGCAATTTTCTGCATCATTACGACTGTTTTACCCGAGCCCGCTACCCCTTGAATAAGGACGTTTTTAGATGTAGACTCACGTACAATTCTATTTTGTTCTTTTTGAAGTGTCGCAATTACCGGCCCCATTAGGTTGGAAGAACTAGACTCTAATACTTCAAGTAAATAAGGATCTCCCATAACATTGTCTGTATCAATCATTCCTGTTATGGTAGCATTTCTCACTCGAAATTGTCTTTTTAAATCCACTTCAAAGGCTTCTATATGTTCTCCGAAGCGAAGCTTTACCCTATCTCCCACATTTCCCTCATAATACAATGCAGAAATAGGAGCACGCCAATCGACAATCAAGTTCTCTTCTTTATCAAAAAGGGAACCAATCCCTACATAAATTTGTTCTTCTTCTTTTTCATTCACATTATGATAATCAATTCGACCAAAATATGGATCTTCCTGCATTTTTTCAAGTACGGCTCTTCGATTTTGTACTTGATTCAATTCGTTACTTTTGATTACTAAATTCTGTTCAAATTCTCGAAGTTCTCCTGAAGATTCCCACATTGCTTCATTCGAGCTATTATTTATTTTAATAGACGATGATTCTTTCAGAAGTTCTTTTTGTCTTTCTAACTTTTCCGTATACTCGTATGCAAGTCTTTCTATTTCTTTATCAATAACAGAGACTACATGATCCATACGGCTTTGTTCTTTTTCTAATTCAAGATTTTCATTCCTTACCATTGGGTAATCTCCTTTCATAATTAATATGTATATGTCTAATCTTTTTTTGCGTAACATATGAAATTATAGCATTTTTTCAGCATCATTTCCATTCTTGACGCTGAAAAAGAGCCTCTGAAGCTGAATACATTCAACTTTAGAGGCTCTTTATTATCTTAACCTTTTTTTTGATATAGTTCTTTTATCCAATTAGACCATAGCAGCCTGCTACTACATCGCCAGTTTAAAATTGGATCCATTTTAGTTTTCTCATCGCAGTAGTAATTTTCTGGCATAGAAATATCTTCTCCTTTAGCTATATCTCGATTATATTCATTTTGTAAGGTGTCTCTTTCGTATTCTAAGTGACCAAAAACAAATAAATCTCGTTTATCATTTTTTACAATCATATCTGGACCATACTCTTGATGGCACGACAAAACTTGCAAATCATCTATTTTGCAGAGTTCCTGATAATCAATGCGAGTATGGCGAGATTGGGGAACCGTATACTGTTCAGGGAACCCTTTCAAATAAGGATGTTGCTTATTTTGTATTTGATACTCAAAAACGCCAAATAATTTTTGAGGTAATTTTTTTTTCTCGATTTGATAATAGTAGTTCAATGCAAACTGCGCGCCCCAACAAATGAAAAAACGATATGCAGCATGCTGCTGTGACCATTGTAGAATCTCTTTTAATTCTTCGTTGTAAGCAACTTCCTCAAATGAAAGATGCTCGACAGGAGCACCTGTAATGACTAAACCATCAAAGTGCTGATCTTTTATTTGAGGAAAAGTTTTGTAAAATTCTTCCAAATGTTTTTTCGTGACATTCTTGCTTTCACGAGAAGTTAAGTAAATAAACTCAACTTGTATGGGCACCTCGGTATCTCCTAGTAATCGCAGTAGCTGGCGCTCTGTATCCTCTTTCGTCGGCATCAAATTAAGTATCAAAACTTTTAAATACTTCGAACATCGAGGCAAATCGTCAGAGAACTCAATCCCCTCGCTTGTCAATGGAACAATAGCAGGAAGTCCTTTTGCTACAATAAGAGGCATCTTAAATCACTCCTAAACCTTTTTCTAGATCTGCAATAATGTCATCGATATGTTCCAGGCCAATTGAAACACGAATGGTTTCTGGCTTCACACCACCCAAAGCAAGCTCTTTTTCCGTTAATTGACTATGGGTCATTGAGGCTGGATGTACAACGAGTGATTTTGCATCACCAACATTTGCCAACAGTGAAAATAATTCCAACGCTTCAATAAACTTGATTCCAGCTTCGTAGCCGCCCTTCACTCCAAAGGTAAAAATCGCCCCTGCTCCTTTTGGCAGATACTTGTTTTTCAATTCATAATAAGGATTATCAGGCAATCCTGCAAAATCAACCCATTCAATTTTTTCATGGTTGTTTAGATACTCAGCAACCTTTTGAGCATTCTCGATATGACGATCCATTCTTACAGGCAAAGACTCCAACCCCTGCGCTAACAAGAAAGAATTAAACGGAGAGATGGCAGCACCTGTGTCTCTTAATAAAGAAGTACGGATTTTCGTAACAAATGCACCAGGACCAAAAACATCTGCAAAAATCATTCCATGGTAAGAATCATCCGGTTCGCTCAATCCTTTGAACTTATCATTTTGTTTCCAATCAAATTTCCCACTTTCAACTATTACACCGCCAATACTTGTTCCATGTCCGCCAATAAATTTCGTAGCAGAATGAACAATGATATCCGCTCCAAATTCAATTGGCCGGCATAAATAGGGAGTCGCAAAGGTGTTATCAACAATTAAAGGTATCCCATTTTTGTGAGCAATATCAGCTAGTGCTTCAATATCTTCCACATTTCCTTCTGGATTTCCTATTGTCTCAATAAAGATTGCTTTTGTATTTTCCTGAATAGCATTTTCAACATTTTGTAAGTCTTTCGTGTTTACAATGCTGACATCCACTCCGTAATTTTTAAAAGTATGGGTAAATAGAGTATGTGTGCCGCCATATAAGCTAGAGGTAGAAACAACATGATCACCGTTATGTGCAAGGGTCAAAATCGCATACGTGATGGCAGCCATTCCCGATGCGACTGCTAACCCTACAGAACCCCCTTCAAGCTCCGTAACACGAGCTTCAAAAGCACCCGAAGTTGGATTCATTAATCGCGTATAGATATTGCCGCCTTTTGCAAGGGCAAATTTATCCGCGCCATCTTGCGTATCTTCAAATACAAAAGATGTTGTTTGATAAATAGGTAATGCGCGTGCTCCAGTTGTTGGGTCTACTTCTTGTCCAGCATGGATTGCTTTTGTTTCAAACTTGTATTCGTTAGTCATGATTATTTCCCCCAGTTTATTAGTAGTCTATATACAAAAAGCTTTCATCCTTTACGAAAAAACGTAAAGGATGAAAGCTTTAATCATGGTACCACCTTTATTCGTAATGCTATCACTAGCATTACCTCACAGAGTACGTTCTAAAAAGAATGATACTCATACTCTGTAACGGGAGTCCCCGAATAACTCTTGCAATTTTGCTCGAATTACTTCTGCTCAAAGACCATTTTCAATAATTCTGTTTAACTTGTTTTCACCAAACACAAGCTCTCTAACTAAACATCCTTATTTACTTATCTCATCATCGCGACTGTACTATTCAGCTGTTGATTAAAATCATATTAGATTAACATTAAAATGTCAACATGTTTTATTTTTATAGAATTACTTTTTTAGAGATCCATATTACGAATAACAATGGCTGTACCCATTCCTCCACCCACACACAAGCTAGCTAAACCATATTTTAACTGTTTTTTCTTCATGATGTGAATCAAAGTAACTAAAATACGATTCCCGCTTGCTCCTATTGGATGTCCGAGTGCAATGGCTCCGCCATTTAAATTCAATTTTTCCATCAATGATTCTTTTTCAACATTGAATTCTTCTGTTAGCTCTTGTATAACTCCTAAACTTTGAGCCGCAAAAGCTTCGTTTAATTCCATTACATCAATATCGTTAAAAGTAAGCTTCGCTTTCTCCAATACTTTTTTTATGGCGGGCGTCGGCCCTAGTCCCATCAAAGCTGGATCCACGCCGGCTTGAGCAACAGCTACTATTTCAACTAAAGGATGGATATTATTTTCTTTTAAATAGCTTCCACTTACAACAATTGTGGCACTCGCGCCATCGTTTATTCCGGATGAGTTTCCAGCTGTCACGCTACCCTCTTTTAAAAATGCTGGTCTTAATTTTTCTAATTTTTCTAAATTCGTCGTTCGATTCGGGTACTCATCTTGTTCTACAACAACGATACCTTTCCTCGAGACGATTTCAACTGGCACGATTTCATCCACAAATTTCCCGGAATCAACTGCGTCAATTGCTTTTTGTTGAGATTCCAAAGCAAATTGGTCTTGAGCTTCACGAGAAATATTATACTTTTTCACGATGTTTTCTGCTGTTATTCCCATATGATATCCTTCAAAAGCATCTGTTAAACCATCATGCAGCATATGATCAATCACTTCAAAATTCCCCATCTTATGGCCTGTCCGATTCTTTTCCGGAATTAGATGGGGTGCTTGGCTCATCGATTCAACCCCTCCAGCAACGACTACACTGGCTTCTTCGGCGCGGATATTTGAATAAGCATCCATGACCGCCTTCATGCCACTGCCACATGCAATATTTAAAGCAGTAGCGGGAATGGTCACTGGAAGCCCCGCTTTAACAGAAGCTTGTCGAGCTACACCTTGTCCTTGTCCAGCGGGTAAAACATTTCCCATCAATACTTCATCCACGTCACTGGCTTTGATATTACTTTCTTCTAGAGCAGCCTTAATTGCAAAACTTCCCAATTCACCTGCTGACAAATCTTTTAAAGAGCCTAAAAACGAACCGATTGGTGTGCGCTTTGCTCCCACAATATATACTTTCTCCATATTTTCCCCCTATACCCCTAAGTAATTCATTAACCTTGTTTTTTCTTTTGTTGTTGCCCGGCAATTTTTATAACAAGTTTTCTAGGAGCAATCTTCGCCAATATCGCAGCTGCTTTAATAGACGCACCTGGAATAATTAACGAATTTTTTTTGAACATTTGGTTTACTCCATAAACCGCACAAGTACGAGCATCAATGCTTTTAAGGCTAAATGCTGCTCCGGCAACTTGATTGAACTCCGTGTTTACCGGTCCTGGACAAAGTGAACCAACATAAACATCGCTCTTTTCTTCCGCTAGTTCTTGACTAACAGCAGAGCTCAGACTGGTGACATACGCCTTACTTGCGTAGTAAGCTGCCATATAAGGCCCCGCTGGCATTACCCCCGCAACCGATGAGACATTCAAAATATAGCCTTTATTTCTCTTTTTAAAATTAGCTAGAAATAATTTTGTTAGCACATGTACAGACTTGATGTTAACATCAATCATCGATAATTCTTTTTCTAACGGTATCTCTGTGTAACTTCCAAATGCCCCGAAACCAGCTGAATTTATTAAAATTGTACAATTTAATTGCTTGGTTTGCTCATATAAAGAATAGCAGTCTTCTAAATCCTCTAAATCTGCTACAATAATTTTAGATTTAGTGGGCAATTCTTTTGCTAATTGCTCTAATCGATCTAACCTGCGAGCAACAAGCACGACATCATAACCGCGTCTGCTTAACTGAATTGCTATCTCTCGACCAATTCCAGAGCTAGCACCCGTCACAATAGCAACTTCATTCCTCATGGTCTCAAACTCCTCTACTAACATTTTCTTGCTATTAGTATACCTTTTTCTGTCAGGACTCTCTATCTTTCCCTATAGTAATTAAGAATAACTTAATCAGCTATTAAATAAGCGGGACAAATAATGAAGTAAGAAAAGCGGACAAGTCCGCCTTGACCTATGAAAAAATAGGAAATTTGACCCTGAATTGTCAGGAGACTTCACGCTTCAGCGGGTTAGTCGAATGATATGCGTTAGCGAGCAGCGAAGCGCGCAATGGGGCAAATTTATCTTTTTTTCACTAGGTCAGGACTTGGAAGCTAGACATTGATGGCTGAACTTATAATCCCCTAGTCTACAAAGAAAGCTTATATAATTCAATGCAACAAAAAAAGTGGGTTTCCCCACTTCATTTTTGTTCTAGTTAACTTGTAAATCAGTGATTTCAATATTTGTTTCTTCTGGTGTTGCATTCATTAATAACTCTTCGTTGCCAGCTGGCACATCCAAAAAGACAGGCATTGCTGTATTATTTGGGTGTTCTCCGAATTCACTCTCGTCCAATGTAAACTTCATATTGTCCCACACTGGCGTCCCGCCTACAACAAAATTAAGGTTGAAAGAAAGGTTCTTCAAGGGCTCTCCAATACGATTGATTCCCATGAAGAAAGCTTGTAAACCACCATCTTCTCTTTCAATATAGTAACCCGTGTAACTTAAAGTGAACAATCCAACTTCACCTAAGTTAGCATTCGTTTCGGTAAATTCATTCGCTACTGAAATAACGTCATTGTAAATTTCAGTACCTTCATCTTGACGAAGCGTATCTGGTACGTAAAGAGTGAGACTTTGACCCTCTTCGCCTCCATTGTCAACACCCGATTCACTGGTTCCACCAGTTCCTCTAGACTCCTCACTACTTGCAACTTCACTACTACTTTCCGAAGAAACACTTTCTATCGTTTCTGAAGATACTTCAGTAGATGTATCTACTACTTCACTTGAACTCTCGCTATCACCACTATCTGTGCATCCTACGAGTAAAAATAATGCAGTAAGCCAAACTAATTTCTTCAAAACCTCCAACTCCTCTCACTATGTTTATATTTATCATATCATAGCCCGTTTCTATCTTATAATGATTTGAATTTGAACTTTAGGAATTGTATTGAGCGTTTAGCTTGGCAATACAAAGTTGCTGCTCTAGTGGCTATCCTCGGTTTATTTTTTTCTTATATAAACAATCGTTTTTGTAACTCTTTCTTTATTTCTTTTCCTTGGAAGATGATGATTAAACCTAGCATGATACAGCTCAATGAGATTGAACTCCAGGCAGGGATAACGTTATTTACCCATTTTAAAAGTAAGAATAGAGCTGGCACAAGCCCTAAGATACCTGCAGCAAATAAATACAATATATAATCTCCTGTTTTTATTTTTACAAATTGAACCGTCAAAAACATTCCCACAGTCGCAGAACCACAAATGATTGGTACCGCATATGTCGTTGACCATGCTGTCCACCCCATTAAATAATCTAAGTAAACACAGACTAAAGATAAGAAAATCAAGAGATACAAGATACTCTTTGCAATATTTCTACGTTTCCTGATTAATATTAAAGAAACAAGCCACATTGTTACCACACCAATAAAAGCACCTTGTAAGCCTCCAAATTCTCCTCGCCAAATCAATGCAATCGGATAAGAAGCAAATACTAGCAAAATTGAAACCAGTGATAATATCTTCGTTCCTTTCTGCTTGTTGAATTTTAATGGAACGTCTGGATATGGGCTGGCGCTTGCTTTTTTTTCTTCGTCTAATTTTTGCTTACAAAGCGGGCAGGTTTTCCAATCTCCTTTAATATCGACATTACAATGATCACAATGTCTCAAATTCCTTCACCTCCCAATTCTTCTTGGGTAACTTTATTTGCAGAAATCGTCACTGGTATTTCTTTTTCAGTCAGCATCGTCACATAAGCTTGTTGAATATCCGTTTCAACATAAGGACTTGAAAAAGAAATCGTCAAAATATCGCCATGGCTGATTGCACAAAACTGTGGGCGCACTGCAATTGTATGGAAATATACTTGATTTATATAAGGATCTACATATTCCGGAAAATTAACTCTTCCTAAATTTGAAATTGCGATAGTCAAATTACGGTTGTTTCTCTTGTTAATTCCTTTTAGTACTAAATCTTTTATAGGGCGTATAACCAGCCTCCCGATGGGGTGATATTCAAAGGCAATTAATCTGGTTAACCATTCTTCCAAATTTTCCTTACTTAATTGCGCTTCAAGCTGCTCTTTTAGTTCTTTACATATTTCATCCATTGAATTTTCTTTATCAAGTTGATATGTGTATTCCAAACGAATTGTTGAAAAGAAATTACGAGCTGTATTAGACGGGAAAAACTGCCTCAAATTAACAGGCACTGAGACTGCAATTGTCTCGGTCCCCTTAAAGTTCTTTGCAGTTTTTCGAATTGCTTCAATAAAGAGAGCTGTTAGATATATTGTCAAAGTGCTGTTGCAGTCTTTTGATAATTTCAATAGATCTTTAACCGGCAATTCTAATTCAATGATTCTTGGTCGATTATCAGGTGTATAAGTGCCTGTCACTTGATAAACCCTTGTATTCTTCTCCGTTTTATCAGCAACCGGCATAAAAATACTAAAGGCTTTTTTACCATATTTCGTTACGGATGAGCCAGCTTTCTTTCCAATTTCATTAAGAGATTGGACGGCAGACTCAGCAGCTTTCCCAAAATTACGATTCTCTTTTTTGCGAAAGTGTCTCGCAAAACTATCTTCTGCTAATTGCTGATAGGAATGTTCGGTGCGTTTAATGTCTTCCACTACTTCAATTTCTTCATTTTTTAACAATGTGTATTCTCGCAATAAATCTTGAAAAAACCATAACGCTCCGGTTCCATCTGACAGTACATGAAAGACTTCCAAACTAATTCTTTTCTTCCAGTAAATAACCCGAAATAACAATTCTTTTCGATCAAAATGATAGAGTGCTTCACAGCTCGGATTGGTATCTAATTTTACTACCGGCCTTAAATCGCTTTCCTCTAAGTAATACCAAAACACACCTCTTCTTAGAACACTGTGATAAAGTAAATATTGATCGTACACCTTATTTAGTGCTTTTTGAAGCAACTCCGAATCCACTGTATCAGAAATTTCTGCACTAAAACGGAAAACTTTGGTATCTTTTGGAGACATTGCTGCTAAAAAAATATTAGATGCATTATCTAAACGAACCCATTTTTTTCTATGGCGCATCATTCTGCTTTCCAATATATTCACTTCCTTTTAAGCTTTCATCTAAGAATTCTTTGATGAGTTTGTATGTTTTTGAGACGATTCCATTCACACTTGGTCCAGTAAGATAATCATGCACCGTTTCTTGCGCTTGAAAAACTCTTGTATAAGTACCAGCTTCTTTTAATTTTACTCCATAAGCCTCTCCTTCATCACGTAAGGGATCGAATTCAGACGTGATAATAAGTGCGTCAGGTAAATCGCTAAAATCTGCAGCCATTAAAGGCGAGATATACGGGGATTTTCGTAAAGCTTCATCCGGTTCATACATTTCCATATATTCTTGCATCTTTTTGGAGGTTAGGCCATAATCAAATCCATTTACATAAATACTTTCAAAGGGAGCTTGTTCTGTATGATCCCAGTAAGTAACTGGATTTATCAGAATCTGTTTCCCGGGTAATGTTTTTCCTTCATCACGCAGTCTCAAGCAAACTGCAGCTACAAGGTTTCCACCAGCAGAATTCCCGATTAAACTCAGTTTTTTTGCATCTGTTAGACCTGTCAATTCTAAGTTATTCGTTAAAATGTCTACCACTCGATAGCAATCTTCGAAACCTGCTGGAAATGGATATTCCGGAGCTTTTCGATAATCAACCGATAGTACTGTTCTACCCGTTGACTCAGCCATTTTCATACAATCTTTGGTATAGGTATCGTTATTCCCCAACACCCAGCCTCCTCCATGAAAGAACAACAGGATATCATCACTTTTTCTTTCTTTTGGATGAAATACTCTTATAGGAATGCTGTGAGAACCATCTTCTGAATAGATACTTCGATCAAACACTCGATAATTATTTTTAGGTTTTGCAGCAAAAATATTTTGTAGTTTGCGTACCCAAACATAGTCTTCCTGCATGTCAATTTTAGGTGAAGAGAGTAGCTTTAATATTAGTTTTACGATTGGATTCATATTGGTAACCTCGTCTTAAGATATTTTGTTTTTTATAGCATGCTGATAATCTGCTTTTTTGTCAAGCTTCCAAACAAAAAAACTAGGCAAAAGCGCCTAGTTTTTTATTGTTTGACATCCGAAATCGACTTCTCGTTGTTCTTATTCGCTTAATAATTCTAAAATTTCTTCTTTGCTTAAGGAGGTGATTGATTTCTTTTCATCAGAAATCACTTGATCAATCAATTCTCGCTTTTTGTCTTGTAATTCGCTGATTCGCTCTTCAATTGTTCCGGCGCAAATCATACGAATCACTTGAACGACATTCTTTTGACCGTATCTATGTACGCGGTCTGTCGCTTGGCTTTCAACTGCTGGATTCCACCAGCTGTCGTATAGAATCACTGTATCTCCACCAGTTAAGTTTAATCCTGTTCCACCAGCTTTTAAGGATATTAAGAACAGATCTTTCTCACCTTCATTAAAACGAGTTGTTAATGCTAAACGGTCTTCGTTTGGCGTTTTTCCATCAAGGTAAAAATAGTCATATTCTCTTTTAATTAACTCTTCCTGGATAATAGCAAGCATTTGAGTAAATTGAGAGAATAGCACCACTCGATTTCCGTTTTCTTTTGCGAGTTCTAGATACTCTAATAATCGTTCTAATTTTGCAGATCCTCCATTGAAATCAGGCATCACTAATCGTGGATCACAGCAAATCTGCCTTAATCTTGTCAAACCAGCTAATATCTTAATTCGGTTTTCACCTAATCGATCTTGTTCAATGATAGAATTAGCTTCGCTTCGAACTAAAGATAATTGAGATAAATAAATCGATTTCTGTTCCTCAGAAAAGTCGATATATTCAATGGTTTCTATTTTATCCGGAAGTTCTTTCAAAACATTTCGTTTTAATCGACGGAGAATAAACGGACTAATTTTACGATTAATTTCTGCTAATTCCATCGCTTTAAAAGATTTCTTTGTTCCTAAGAGTCCCGGAACAACAACGGAGAAGATGGAATACAATTCTCCTAGTTGGTTTTCCAAAGGCGTTCCACTTAGTGCAAATTTATTAAAAGAACGTAATTGTCGAACTGCTTTTGTCGTTTTTGCTGTATTATTTTTTACAATTTGCGCTTCATCCAAAATAACCGTCCTGAACTCCGTATCTTCGTATAACTCTGCATCTCGAATCAATACCGGATAGGAGGTAATCCATAATTTAATTTTATCTTCTTTTGCTTTTTCAATTTGCTTTTGACGTTCTTCTTTTGTACCTGTTATTAAGACTGTCTCAACGCCTGGTATAAACTGATTACTTTCTTTTTGCCAATTAAATAATACACTGGACGGACAAATAACCAATATTGGTTTAGATTGTTTTTCTAAAGTAGAGGCAATAAAAGTCAATGCTTGAATGGTTTTACCTAATCCCATGTCATCCGCAAGTATGCCTCCAAATCCAAACTCATCCAACGTTTTTAACCATTGGAAACCTTCTACTTGATAGGGACGCAAATTACCCACCATTGCTTCTGGTAAAGTATACTCTTCTTCATTTATCGAACTGATTCGGTTTAGAAAATCTTTAATTGAATTTTTTAACTCTGATCGTTTCAGAACTTCTTCATCAATTGAAAAGATTTTATGGAGCGGCAATTCCATTTCTCTTTTTACTTTACTAGCTTTTATATCCATTTTTTGCAGGATATCTTGGTATTCATGAAAAATTTGATCTTGTAGATTGATTATTTTTCCATTTGACAAGCGGCGATATTTTTTATTTGCAATCAAGTCTTGCATGATTTTCTTTAAATCACTCTCTGCGATCCCATCCATATCAAACGTTACCTGTAAGAGGTTTGTAGAGGAATCCATACCAACAACTAATTGTGGATGTACGGGCGATTCGTAGAGCAGTTGATCAAAAGAACTGGTTGTGTAAATTTCCATTAGTTGGCTGAACTCAGGAAGTGCATCATATAGAAAGCGATATACTTCATCAAAATCTACCAAAACCATTTTTTTATCTTCAAACTCAAAGGCAAAATCGAAAGAATAGAAGGAGTTTAAAACTTTTCCTTCACCTTCTAAATCTAACACCATTGATTCAGGTAGAGATTCTTCTTCCATAAAAAAGGTCGTTGGATTATATGTGTTCGGTCCATAGTGAAATTCAAGGTTGACCCATAGCTTGTCGTCTGACCAATCCAAATACATTTTTGGAATAAGTGGTTCTTGTTGATAATTTTCTTTCACTTGCTCCGAAATGGTAATTGGAAATCTTTTCGCAATGGATGGAACCGAAGTCATCAAGAAATCTTTCATCATTTTTTTTGGAATAACCACTTGATGTTCACTATTATCAGAAAAAGCATTTGCAACAATATTCAAAATACGAATCTCTTCATCGGTTAAAAAGAAAAAGTCATTTTCTTTAATCATAACCTTTTGCAAGGGAAACAAATAGAACATGTTTTTTTCTGGCTCCACAAGTGAAAATTGAAAGTGATCCGGCTCATTTGCTAACTCTCTAATTTGAAACGGGATCGGTAAAAGTACTTCTCCCTCATCAAATAATATGGGATTAACAAAGCTTTTCTGATCACTATCTCGATGTCCTTGCTTGATTTTATAGTGTTCCATTTGTAGTATTTTTTGTAGTGTTTCTTTTATTAGAACAGGCTGAATTTCGATCTCACTCTTATTCCCGTTGCTGTACTGATGGTACATTTGATGTTGAAATTGGTAATTTTTTAACTCTAACAAATAATATAACATTTCACGATCTTTTGATCCTATATAGTGTTCGGCTGGATCAAAGCTGAATTCTTTCCCAAAGACCATCGGCTGTTCTCTTAATAAGGAAAGCGAGATTTGTTCAATGTCCTTTACTTGGTAAAGTTTATCAACTCCCACTTTCACACGTACGGAACTTTCATCTTCGTTTTCAAGCGATTTAAAAGCGAAATGATACTCAAATGTTAATTTCTCTCTTCCTCTAAAACCTGTTTGTGCATCTAAAAAATCGGACATATGATCCATTATATATTGAGCTGCAAAATACTTTCTTGGATGATTTCCAGAAGTTTGATCTTGTTTACTCCCGGCAAATCCCCCAGCTTCTTTTGCTTCTTTTATGAGTTCATTGTATTTATACATCGTAGCAACGATGTGTTTACATGCTGTAAAACTTTCCATGTGTTTCGGGCAGGTACAATTATAAGATAGATATTGATGATTTTCATTAATCATTAATTCTGTTCGGTAAGCATTGCTCACAACGGCATAGACCTCTAAGAAGTCCCGTTCTTCATTCACGATAATGTTCTTAATCTCATTCTTACGGAAAATGTTTTTTCCGAGACGAATAACTGAATCAGATGATGCTTCTTCACTTATTTGCGCTTCACTTAGCAATTCCCATTTCATAACTTGAACAAAACCCCCAAAAAGTTCTCATTCCCTAAATTATAGCACACCACTTACATACTCGCAGAAATAAAAAGAAAAAGCTGAGACAATTATCCTCAACTTTTCTTACTTTCATTTTATTCTGCTGTTATTTTCTGCTTCATACATCTAACAAAAAATTAATGCTTTCAATGTTGAATGGTTTCTCGTATGCATAACGCAAGCCGCCATTATCTAAATAAATATGGCCACAATATTCGAATGATGCTTTTTCGAGTGCACGCTGCATGCTTTTATTATCAGGATGCGTGTCGATTCGAATACTATGATAATTATTCGCTGTCGCTATCGTTTGTGTATGCTCGAATATACGGCCCATTATTCCTTTTCCTAAATGCCCCTGTGCAACAGCAACACGATGAATGGAACAATAAGGCATCTCTGTTTTCCAAGCGCCATCTTCTATCTCTTTATAAAGCGGATCTTCTCCAAATAACAGAGCTACTACTCCAACAAATTCATTGTTTTCATAATACAAATAACTATTTTCGTTCAGGATATCTTTTTTAGCCGTTTCTTCATTCGGATATCCTGTTTGCCATTGATCAATGCCCGCTTTCTTTAAATTTTCTTTCGCATCATCAATGGTTCTCATGATCAAAGGAATATCACTCAAACTCGCTTTTTGAAGTCTCGTTGGATAATCTGTTAATACAAGTTCGTAGGCAGACCAAATTTGATCCGTGTGTAGTTCTCCGACAAAATGGAAGCCATTTTTTTCTAAAGCTCCTCTCATCATCTGGTTATCGGGATGGGTATCAAGACGGAGACTGCTGAATCCTTTCACAATACTGATGAGAGCAATATTTTCAATTATTTCACCAAAAATATTCTTGCCTCGTTCTTCATGAGCGATTGCTATTCTCTTTATAATTCCATAGGGTTGATTGGATGACCATGTACCAGATTTAATTTTTTCATAAATAGGATCTTCTCCATAAAACAAGGAAAAAGTCGCAACAACTTTATTGTTTATGCAATATACATATGCATTTTCATTTTTAATATCATCTATAATTTCCTGCTTATTTGGGTAATTTTCAGACCACATGTTTATACCTAATTGATTGAGACTTGCTTTAGCGTCTTTAATAATAAACATTTTCGCTTCTAAATCATTAAGCTTTGCTTTTCTTAACATCCATTCCACCTACCTGATTTTCATAATAATCTTTCTCACTATAAAGGAAAGCAGAAATAAATGTCCATTGTTTTTTTATATTTTTATTCTATTTTAATATTATCCTTCCCAAATAAATCATGAATAAAAGAATTATTTTCTCCAACTGCTGAGGGTTTTTCGATGACTAGCTATTCTTTCAATGGTAGACTATAACCAAAATATGATGCGGAGGAATGGAAATGTCACTACAAATACCTACTACCACACTGAATGATGGACTGATTATTCCAAAGATTGGTTTTGGAACGGTAAGCTTTAAGGGAGCTAAAGGTGTCCAAGTCATTTCTAGTGCGCTAAAAAATGGCTATCGTCTCATCGATTCCGCTTATAACTATGAAAATGAAGCTACTGTAGGAAAAGCAATTGAAAATAGTCCAGTTTCACGAGATGAAATTATTGTCACTTCAAAACTTCCTGGACGTTATCACGAATATGATAAGGCCATTTTCACAATACAAGAATCACTTTATCGGGCAAATTTAGATTATTATGATCTTTATTTGATTCATTGGCCGAACCCCAAACAAGGGAAATTTGTGGAAGCTTGGCAGGCTCTTGTTGATGCTCAAAAATGGGGCCTCCTCCGTTCAATCGGAGTTTCAAACTTCTTGCCGGAACATATTGAAATTCTAGAAAAAGAAACTGGTGTATTGCCAAGTATCAATCAAATTGAACTACATCCTTACTTTAATAATATGGATACATTGAATTGGTGTCTAGAAAAAGGGATTCAAGTTGAATCTTGGAGTCCTGTTGGAAGAAAATTAGCTGGTGACCTATTAACCAATGAACAAATCAATCAAATTGCGAATCGCTACGGGAAATCAATTACACAGATTATCTTACGTTGGCACATCCAACTCGGCTCAATCCCCATTCCACGTTCCTCTTCTTCTGCCCATCAAATTGAAAATAGGGATATTTTTGATTTTGAGTTATCAGAGGATGATATGGCTGTCCTTCATTCCTTAACAAAAGATGATGGAAGGATTGCTAATCAAGATCCAGCGGAATATGAGGAATTTTAAGATAGAAAGATGGGCACCACAATGCTTTATAGATAAAAACGAGTTAGGACATTTTTACCCTAACTCGTTTTTGTTATTTTGGCTCTATCATTTATCGTGTTGGTGCCTCAAAAGAAATTTCAAAATGATACTTTTACAATTCTGCCAACACTAAAAAACAGAGAGCCATTATTTTCCAAGTAATTCTCTGACAACTTGTGAGATGACTTTTTTGTCTGCTTTACCATCTAGTTCACTCATTGAAATTTTCATAGCATCTTTCATTGCCATTTCTGAAATACCTTTTTCAGATAAATAGGTATGAATTTCTTCTTTTGTCATCATCTGTGGTAAGTATGCGCTAATGATTTTCAGCTTTTCTTGATTCTCTTCAATCAAATCAGCGCGTTTCGCTTCTTCAGCAAAGCTAATTGCTTCTTCCGTTTGTTTTTGCTCTTTTAGTAAATAATTGATTTCTTCCGTTTCATCCATGTCACGTCCATTATCAATCTTATAAGCATCAAAATGTGATTTGATAATTCGTAAAACATCAATTTTCAAAGTTTCTTTGTTTTTTCGAGCTTGGATAAAATCTTTGTTAATTTGTTCTTTCATTGTCATTATTTACACCCCTTTCTCTTATTTTACCATGTTATTAGGAATTGGCAGAAAAATTAGCTTCCATTTTTTGTTGTTCGATATGCAAAGAATAAAGTTTTTGACTATACCAATAGTATTTTTTCATTAGCCTTTGATAGGCAGCTTTATTTTCTGCGTTCGGTTCTACTTTATTCGATTGGTTGATTTTACGCTCAGAACCAGCAACTAGTAAAACAGCTCCTAAGCAGCTGCTTTCAGCATCCTCCGGAATAATAAATGTTTTTCCAAAAATATCCACTGCAAGTTGTGTCCAATCTTTTGATTGTAGAAATCCACCTGAAGCAAGAATCCGTGGACTTTCTCCTGCGATGCTCTCTATTAAAAACAAGACTTCTGCTAAATTGAAAAGAACTCCTTCTATCGTTGCACGAACTATATCTGCTTTCTTATGGTAAATTCCTAATCCCTGGTAACTCCCCAGCATTTTCCCATCCCAAAAAGGCGCTCTTTCCCCATTTAAATAGGGGAAAAATAATAATCCATTCGAACCAGCTTTTGTTTCACGGATTATTTGAGGCAACTCAGAAAACAAACGATTTTCTTCCATAAATAATAGTGAATTTAACCACTGAATGACATTTCCACCATTATTTACTGCTCCGCCAATTACCCACTTTCCTTCCGACAAATAATAACAAAAAGTTCTTCCATCTCTATCTAATAGCGGTTTATCTACTGTCATCCGAATTGCACCGCTTGTTCCGATAGTAAGTGCTGCATCTCCTTGGTTGACTGCCCCACTTCCCAAGTTCGCTAAACAACCATCACTTGCACCCACAATTAATTTCGTTTCTTCCGTTAGTCCAAATGACTCAGCAGTCTCTTTATCTTTAAAAGAAAAATCAGCTGTTACGGATACTGGTTTGGATAATTGGTTCTTGTGAAGCGATAGAAATTGCAATATTTCTTTATCCCATGTTAAATTTTCTAAATCAAACAGCCCAGTCGCAGATGCAATGGAATAATCCACTACATAAGTCTCGCATATTCGCCAAAACAAATATTCTTTTATTCCGATAAATTTATAAGTATCTGCCAGTAAGTTCGTTTCTTGTTTCATCCATAATAATTTAGCAAACGGGCTCATTGAATGAATGGGCGTACCTGTTTTTTGATAAAACTCTCGCCAGTTTTCTTCTTTTTTAAAATTTTCTATATGATTAACGGCACGATTATCCGACCAAAGAATACAATTTGTAAGCGGACTTCCGTCTTTACTGACGGCGATTATACTATGCATCGCACTGGAAAACATTAATTCCGAAATTTTCACGCGCGGTTTTTTTGAAACAATTTCTAAAATTGCTTGTTGAAATGCTTGAAAAATATCTTTTGGATCTTGTTCTGCTCTCCCCGGTTCAGGGTAACACGTTTTATACGAAGCGCTTGCTGCATCAACAACTCGTACTTGGTCATCATACAACACCGCTTTCAAGCTAGTTGTGCCAATATCCACGCCAATTCTATAACTCATCTGCATCCCTCACTATATAAGTAAATCCCACTGTTTTTATACTTATATTGTACCGTATCGTTGAATCCTTATGTAGAAAAAATCATAGAATGGTTGTCTAGTATTTTTTTAGTAGTGCAATGTATCCATCATAATACCGATTTTCATGTTTTCAATATCCTTTTTTGATAATAAATGTTTTCTCTTTTCACTATATTTCCATTACAATAACAATAAATCGTTTTAGGAGGAAAAAGAATGCACAAGAATAAATTAGTTGTCGTTGGTGCAGGCCATGTTGGCTCACAAGTGATTACAAGCTGTAACTATTTAAATCTTTTTTCAGAAATAACAATTATTGATAAAGAAGAAACCGTCGCGCGAGGAGAGGCTTTGGATCATCGTCATGCCCTTCCAGCTTTTTATCGTGGAAATACTTCCATTACAAAAGGATCTTATGAAGATTGCGCTGATGCAGATATTATCGTCATTGCTGTTGCTGTGGATGAATTATTGACGGAAGATGGAAAGATGCCTCCAAGGTCTGCCTGGGGTAAACAAAATGCAAAACAAATTCGAGAAGTAATGGCTGGAATTACTCGTTATACAAACGATGCTATTGTTATCATTATTACGAATCCTGTAGATTCAATTACTTATATTGCAGAAAATGAATATCATTATCCTAAAGGAAAGATTTTCGGAACAGGAACAGCTTTGGATACATTCCGTTTAAGAAAAATAATTGCAGATAACTACAAATTGGACAGCCGCCTTGTGAGCGGTTTTGTAATAGGCGAACATGGAACAACTGCCTTTCCACTTTTTTCTACTGTCAATATTGCCGGCATTCCTTTTAGTCAGGCTGACGAAATCCTCTCAGTAGAAAACCGTTTGTCCACTGATTTCTTAACTAAAGAAGTTGTCCAAACAGCGAACGACGTTTTCGTTTGGAAAGGATGGACAAACACCGCAATTGCTGAAGTCACAGCTTCAATCGTTCAATCAATCGCATTGGACGAAAAAATGGTTTATCCCGTCACTGCGACAATCGATGGATTATATGGCTATAACGGCGAAGTCGCCTTCAGCACTCCTTCGGTCATTGGCAGCAAAGGGCTAGAACAGCAAATTGAACTCCCGTTAACTAAAGATGAGAGAAAATTGCTTGAGACATCTGTTTCCGATATAACGCTGGCCATTCAAGCATATCAGTAACAAGACAACTTTTAACACCTACTCTACAAAGAAAAGAAGTTATCTTTTGAGACAAACTTCTTTTTTATTTGACATCTTTTTTATTTGGTGTACAATTAAATTGTGCACAACTGATTTAGGAGGGAACAAATGAAAGGAAACCAATTTAAGCTAGATCAACAGTTATGTTTTTCAGCTTATAATTTATCAAAGCAATTTACTAAATTTTATCGGCCGGTACTAGATCCATATTCTTTATCCTATCCGCAATATATTGCACTTCTAGCACTTTGGGAGAAAGACCATATCAGCATCCAAGAACTAGGAAATAAACTAGGACTAGACAGTGGTACGCTCACTCCTATGTTAAAAAGAATGGAATCAGCTGGATATATCACCAGAGTTCGTAATCCGGAAGACGAACGAAAAGTGATGATAAATTTAACCAATCATGCCAATGAAATAAAAGACGAATTGCTTAGAAAAGTTTCTTCTTGTTTGGATCTTTTAAATTTTGATGAAACTGGGTATTTTAGTCTATTGGAAAAATTGTCTGAAATTAATGAAACTATAGGAGGAATAAATAATGACTGAATCAAAAGCTTTATATACAACAACAGCAATCAACACTGGTGGCCGTGATGGAGAAAGCCATTTAAAAGATGGAAGTTATTCTGTTAAAATTACTACTCCCAAAAAATTAGGTGGTTCTGATGAAGGACAAAATCCTGAACAATTATTCGCTTTAGGATACAGCGCATGCTATAACGGTGCACTTGAACTGAAAATGAAAGAATCAGATGTTTCTGGTAAAACTCGTGTTACCGCAGACGTTACATTGAATTCAGACCCAACAGACAATGGTTTTAAAATTTCTGTCGTATTGACAGTAGCAGTAGAGGGACAATCATTGGAAACTGCAAAGGAATTAGCAGATAAAGCCCATGCTTTCTGCCCTTACTCAAAAGCAACTCGTGATAATATCGTTGTTGATATTGAAGTAGAAGAATATTAATAACAATAAAAAAAACTTCTGACCAGAATCATTTCCGGTCAGAAGTTTTTTATCCTTTTACAAGACGGTCTCGAATTTTATTTGAGAAAAATTCTATAATTAATACTAAGATCACAAGCCCAATCAAGATTGATCCCACTTCATTCCATCGATAGGAGTTCATTGCGAAGATTAATGGTGCTCCGATCCCCCCTGCTCCTACCAAACCTAATACAGAAGCATCCCGCAGATTCATGTCAAAGCGATAAATCACAATCGACAAGAAGTAAGAAAATAATTGCGGTAAAATTCCATAATAAATTTGTTCAAACTTTGTTAATCCCATTGACGTCATTGATTCCAAAATATCAGTATCTAAATTTTCAATAGCATCGATATACAATTTGGTAACCATGCCAATTGAAATAAAAGACATCGTTAAAACACCTGTAAATGGGCCTGGACCAGAAACTCGTATGAACATCAATCCATAGACAAGGGATGGAATTGTTCGGACTGCCATTGTTAATAAGCGCCCTACGTATGCGACTGGTTTTGGCATTAATTTATAAGAAGATAAAAAGGCAAATGGTATTGCCAAAACAGCCCCAACAATTGTACCTAAAAAAGCGATACAAATTGTTTCAAACAAGAGATACAAGACTCCTGAATTCGAAAAATTAAATAAAAATTCTAAATCTGGGTGCAAGATACCATTTATAATACTTTGAGCAACTTGTAAACTTGATTCTTCTATTCCGTTAAAATTAACGGACGTTGCAGACCAGAAAATCAAGAACAAAACAATTACAAATAAACTTATCTTATAGAAACGATTACTTGGTTCTAAAGCGAACTGTTCTTCAACTCTTTGTGATTGATTCACCTGATGTTCCTCCTAATTTAATTTTTTACGGAAGTATTCACTGATGGTTTCAATGATATACACCGTAACAAGCAATGCAATGAGAATCATTCCGACGCTTGGGTAATCTCTCCAACCAAGCTTTTCGTTCAGACTCATTCCAATCCCACCAGCACCAACGTATCCAAGAATCGATGCATAACGAACATTCCCTTCAAAGTTAAATAAACTGGTAGATAAATAGGAAGGTAATACTTCAGGAAGAACAGCATAACGGAAAGCATAGAACTTCGTAAAACCAATTGATTCCATCGCTTCAAAAGCACCCATGTCAACTGATTCGATTTGCTCGTAGAGTAGTTTTCCTACATAGGATAAAGAAAATAAGAAAATAGCCACCGTGCCGGCCATCGTTCCAAGGCCAAAAATGTAAGTTGCAACAAGGGCAGATACGAGCGTCGGCAATGTTCTGAGGACGCTTAGCAAGAATTTAAAAATAGAAGTAAGAATATAATTATTCATAATATTCTGTGATGCCAAAATGGCAACAGGTAAAGCAACAATCGCTCCTAAAGCAGATCCAAATAAAGACATTTTAATCGTATCAAATAGTGGCTTCCAAATATTACTTAAATAATGCCAGTTTGGCGGGAACATATCATTTAGAATGACCCAAAACTGATTCCCGCGTTTCATTAAGGTAGTGAAATTAAAACCAGTTATTTGAATCGAGTAATAACTGAAAATAAGAATCAATAGGAGGACAAGCGGCGTTACTGAACGCGGTTTCGCTATTTTTTTACCATTTGCTAATTCTAATTCTTTTGGTGGAAATATTTTATTGAACAGCTGCATGACTTTCACTCCCTACTTCAGCAGAACTAGAAGGATTATCATAAATACGATCTAAAATATCTTGGGTAATGTCAGATGATTTACCATCATAAACAATTTTTCCTTTATTGATTCCGATTACACGATCACAGTATTCCAAAGCAAGGTCAACATCGTGGATATTAATTAAAATGGTAATTTTATTTTTTTGATTGATATCTTTAAAATCCCTCATAACTTGTTTGGAGGTAACAGGGTCTAATGAAGCGACCGGCTCATCTGCCAAAATAATTTGCGGATTTTGTGCTAATGCCCGTGCCAAAGCAACACGCTGTTGCTGTCCTCCTGAAAGCTGGTCTACTCTTGTATAAGCTTTATCAAGTATATGAACATTATCAAGCGCTTCTAGAGCTTGAATTTTATTCTCATTTGGAAATATCCCCAAAAATTTACGCCAATCCGGCAGGTCAGGTACAAAAGCGGTTAGAACATTGCGAATCACACTGATTCTCTTAACAAGATTAAATGACTGGAAAATCATACCGATATTTCTTCTAAAAGAACGAACTTCTTTGCCTTTTAATTTAGAAATATCAATACCATTAACGGTAAGTTTTCCCGCTTCAATATCATGCATTTTATTAATACAACGAATAAAAGTGGATTTCCCAGATCCTGATAAGCCGATAATCGCTACAAATTCACCTTGTTCGATCTTAACCGAAACATCTGTCAATGCTTTCATGCCATTTGGATATATTTTACTGACCTTATCAAATTCAATCATTTCATTTCCTCCATATATTTCTAACAGGAGAAAAGGGACCGAAAACCACCGGTCCCTTCTCTTAACTATTTATCTTACTCAGCCCACAAAGTTTGTACTAAAGCTTGTGCTTTTCTTTCATTTTCATAATCTTCGTCTGTTGCTTTTTGGTAACCATTATGAGAATAGATTGCAATTACTTCTTTGCCTTCCTCTGTATTCCCAATGTTGATAAATGCTTCTTGAATCGCAGCTTTTAAATCATCGTTCATATTTTCAGAAGTTCTGCTTACACTAACGGTATCATTGTAAATTGCTGGTGTTACCCCAATTAAATCAGTATCTTCCCAAATTGAATTTGTCATACCGTATTCAGTCGTCCATGGTTCTTCATAGTCTCTTCTTGCGTCCGCAAATGTAACTAATACATCTACTTGACCAGAAGCTAAACGCGCAAATGCAGAACCATATGAGTCAGAAATAACGGCTTGAGATAAATCAGTGATTGTTTTACCAAATTTTTCATCTAACCATAATGCTGGGTAAATATATCCAGCTGGAGATGAGGATGACATAACGCTCCAAGTCGCGCTATCCAAATCTTCCCAAGTCAGTTCTTCTCCACTATTCACTTTAGCAGCTAGTTCTTTTCCTTTTTCTGTTGGACCTGCGATAATAATTGCACGGTAAGAAACTGCTTGATCTGCAGTAGGTTCTGTTGGTTCATTTTCATTCCAATCTTTCGGATTATCTGAATCATTTGATAGTCCATCACGAGTTGCCGTTAAAATAACTTCGGCACCATCATCATACAGTACATATGTTCCTCCTGGAATTAATCCAATATCGATTGTTCCAGCAGATAGACCTTCCCCAACAGCTTCATAGTTGGTTCCAACAGTAATATCAACTTCACCAATATCGTAGCCAAGATCAGCTAATTCACTTTGCAACATTTCCTTTAGCGGTTCTGTAGCTGTTACAATCTCTTCTGGATCCCGAGAGGGAACAAAACCAACTGTTAATTTATCTATTTCTTTATTACCAGTCTCAGTAGTATTTGCTGCTCCGCTTTCTGTGTTGCCTGATTCGCTTCCCTCATTTCCACAACCAAATAACATGGCTGCTGATAGAGTTGCTAGTACTGTTTTTCCAAATTTATTCATTAGAATGTAATACCTCCAAAAATATATATTTTCAATACTTTATATTATAGGACTTGAATGTAAATTATAAGTGTTTTTCCTGTAAATGTTTCGATTCCAGTCAATTAGCCAACATACAACTATTTAGTCAACATTGTGTTGGCTGTTTGTTGCTTATTCAAATCCGTTAAATCTGTGTTTTTTAGAAAATCATACATGACGTCAATAATCTCTTCAGAATATTCTTTCAAAATAGTTCCCTTCTTCAGCATATGAAAATCTCCTCCACCTGAAGCACGATAATTATTGATGACGATTCGGAAAACATCATGATCTTGAACGATTTTTTTCTCAAAGGTGAGATCTTCAATCCGCTCTCCTGAAGGCTTCTGAACATTAATTGTATATTCAATACCTTCAAAAATATCATAATTATAAATCTGTCTTTTTGGTTCTAAGTAAGTCGGATTTACAACAATCTCATCATTCTCCAACGTCCAGTAATTCGCATTCCATTCCAAATACTCTTTCAAAATTGCTCCTGTAATTTCCATTAAGACGAGCGTATTTGGGAAAGGAAAGTTGGCTGCTAATTGACGATACGTTATTTCTTCAGCAAAGCCAATTGTAGAATCATATAAAGAGGTGGAAGAAATATCTGCATCACTAAAAGCTAGTTGTGCTTGATTAATCATGCGTGTAAATGTATTCGGTTCTTTTTGCACTTCAATAATATCAGATACAGATAATCCTTCTGCTCCCGGCCCAATCTTTTCATCCAACCAATGTTGAGTCTGATTGTATACATCTGAAAATGATTCTAAAAACGTTTGGTCACTTGAGTATTCATGCATGGGGACTAATTTACCAGTAAAAACCCCCGCATCATAGGTGACTTCCATGACTTCTCTTACATTATTTGCCGCTTGAAGCACCAAGGTGTCGCCAATATGAGTCACGATACTTCGATGTTGATGTCCAGAAAGAAGTAGATCAATCCCGGGGATTTTTGTTACAATTTCATAGCCGACATTTTCCCCCGTTAATGTTTCCGTGGGTTCTCCTGTTTCAGGATTTCTTTCAAGACCGCCATGATAACAAACAACAATCTTATCAACTTTTTCTTTCAAAGAAGCTACTTCTTTCTTCAATGTTTCCATAACCGACAAAATGGTCAAACCGGTTAAATTAGCTGGTTTTTCCCAGTTAGAAATGTAATCTGTCACGACGCCCACAATTCCAATTTTTACATCATATTCTGGTAGCGTCACAACTTGTGATTGACCAATTGTTTTTCCGTTATACAATACATTTGTTACAATTGATGTTCCTTCTAATTCATTTATATACTTTATAAAAAAATCACTGCCAAAATTAAAGTCATGATTTCCAATATTCACAAAATCATATTGGAGCTTGTTCAATGCTTTTGCCATGATATTCATAGGTTCGTTTTTATTTGCAAAAGTAACGAAGGGACTTCCTTGATTTACGTCTCCATTATCAATCAAAAGAACTTCATTTTCTGCTCTCTGCTCTTCCAAATACGTTGCAAAACGCGATAATCCAAAATCTACTGTCTGATTGGATGAAAAATCAACAGGATAAATGGTTCCATGTATATCGGTTGTACAAATAATTTTAAATTTATTCATCTGTGCATTCTCCTACTATGTATTCTTATCTTTTCAATAGTATCATATTTATTTACGAAAAAATCACGACAATCCAAAGTGGACTGTCGTGTATGTTTGTTTTTATAAGATTTTCTGATACAAAAGCCAACCAAACTAAGCTTTGTCTCACTTTTTTATATTTATTGATAAATCGCCTTAATTGGATCCATTTTTGATGCGCTGAGAGCTGGGATAATTCCAAAAATCAATCCCGTCCCAATTGAAACAGATGTAGATAGTATCATAATGGTAGGTGTGAGGTAAACTGGCAAACTAATGATCATTCCAATTAAAGTTGCAATTCCATAGCCTAGTAAGAGACCAATCATACCGCCTAGGAAAGTAATAAATGCAGCTTCTAGTAAAAATTGTAGGAGAATCATTCTTGGTTTCGCGCCAATTGCACGACGTATTCCAATTTCGCGTTTCCTTTCAGTAACGGATACATACATAATGTTCATTACCCCAATGCCGCCGACAAACAAAGAAATAGCGGTAATAGCAATTAAAAATGTCATGATTCCATTAATGTAATTATTCACTTCTTCCATCATTTGTTCATTACTGCGATCTTCTTCAAATGTTCCTTCATCTTCTGGATAGGATTCCATTAAGTTATTCATTAGTTCCATTGAGACTAATTCCCGATTATATCCATCAGCAACTTTAACTTTTAAAGATTGAATTGCTTTGGAACGAGTTAAGTTATTGTAAGCTGCTTGTGGTACAACGCTTGTCATTGCATCTTCCCAGCTATAGCTGCTTGTGCTGATTATCTCATCTTCCCATACGTATGGCTCTTTTATTCCAATCACTTCAAACATATAGCCATTAATATTCACAGCTTGCCCCACCAACGTCTCCGGATCTTCTACCGATATGCCATAATCAATTACATCATGAGATAACACGATTACATCTTTATTCGCATCATCGTTTCTCAAATCTCGTCCATATAAAATAGGACTCTCTTTTTTATGCGGCGTTGCCATCGTGTACGCTTGTGCTCCAAAATAGTCAATGTTCATATCGATCGTATCTCCGGCCATTCCATAAGAACCGTAATTAGGAGTGACGGATTGAACACCTTCCACACGAGATAATCTTCGCATATCCGCTTTATTAAAAGAAAAAGTATCTTCTACATAGGACATTCCGCTATCATCCGTCATATTCATCATATGTTGAATGGTGATAACATTTGCTTCAGTTGTATCGGCTAACTGCATGCTCTCATGTCTTACACCTTCTCCAAGCGCTGAAATCGTAACAACAGAAGCAATACCGATAATAATTCCCACCATGGTCAAAAATACTCTTAACTTGTGGGCTCTTAAACTTAAAAGGGTGCTCATCATAATATTGCGGATCATACCAAAGCACCTTCTTCCATAAAGCTACCATCTTGCATCCGAATCACTCGTGTTGCATATTTTAATAAATCTTCATCATGGGTTACCATCACAATTGTTTTTCCATGACTGTTCAATTCTTTCAGCAGCTCCATTACACCAATTCCTGTTTCTGAATCAAGCGCGCCAGTAGGCTCATCCGCCATAATCAAAATCGGTTCATTAACAAGTGCTCGAGCAATCGCAACACGTTGCTGCTGTCCACCAGACAGTTCTTTTGTTTTCGAAGTTAACTTCTCAGGAATCCCTACTAAATCCAAGTATTTTTCAGCCGCTTCCTTCCGTTCACGCTTATTTGTTTTACTTGCATAAATAAGGGGCAACTCCACATTCTGCATAACATTCAAAGAATTAATCAAGAAAAATTGTTGAAAAATAAAACCAAAATGATGATTTCTTATTTCTGATTTTTTATTTTCATTTAACTTGGAAACGTCCTCTCCCAAAAAAGAGTAACTGCCTGATGAAATCCGGTCGAGAAAACCAATAATATTCATGAGCGTTGTTTTCCCACTACCAGATTTCCCCAAAACCATCAAAAAATCACCTTCGTAAATCGTCAAGTTTACGTTGTTTAAAACGGTATTTTTTAAGTCATTACTGCCAAAAGTTTTTGATACATCGATTAGTTCCACTATTTTCTTCCGTTCGGGTGTGTGCACGACTATTCCTCCTCTAGGAGACCATTCTCACCAGTATTTTCCATATCAAATAGTGTTGGATCCAGTATATCGCCTTCTTGAATTTCTACTTCAGATGAGACAATAATCTCATCTTCCGCTTCCAGCCCGCTTGTTACAGGAACACCTTCTGAAGTTTCTTCACCGGTTTTAATAACGCGACGAACAACAGAACCAAAGTCATTCACTAGAACATATTCAACTTCTCCTTCTTGATGAATCGCTTCTTTTGGAATCAAGATTTGGTTTTCTTCTAAATTAATCGTCGCTTGCACATGGTAACCATTTACAATATTTTCCAAAGAATCAAAGCTGAGTTTGACTGGGTATTCAGACATGGTAGCTACTCCACTGTAAGGGTCAGAATTTTCAGCAGAAGGTGTTGTATCCACAAAAGAAACTTTTCCCAAAGTAGTGAATCCATTTGATACGACGGTAATATCTGCTACTTGTCCAATTTCAACTTTTTCTAAATCTTTCTCATTTAGAGTTCCAGACACATAAAAATTCTCTGAAATTAATTTAAGCAAAGGAACTTCTGCTTTTTTCTCTTCAGGAATAACAATCTTTCCTTTGAAAGGTGCAACTACCTCTGAATAAACATTCTCTTCCATCGTTGCGATATTATTGTAAATTTCTTGGATTTGAGAATCCAATTCGTACAAGTTAAAGTCCATCGTAATTTCTTCCAATGTTTGTGTACGTTCTTCCTCTTTTAACTCATACCAACGATCAATCGCTAGTTGTTGCTTATAGGCAGTATTTGCGCGATTGGTTTCTAAACGAGCAGCCTCATTGTATAATTGCGTGATTTCTTTTTGTAGTTCTTCATTTGTGTAACTATATAAAACGGTGCCTTCCTCAATAATTTGACCATTCTCCACTTCCAGATCACTTCTCGTTCCCAGTGTGTTATCATGGTAAAATTCTTGAGATTGTTCTGGTGTCACCATTCCATTAACAAAAATCTGTTCGATTGCCGGAACATAATAATACTCAATTCCAAATGGGTCTTCTTCAGCAATCGGCTCATCTATTTCTTCGCCTCCAAAAAATCTCGGCAAAAATACGACTGCAACAATTACTAAGAGTAATGCTAATCCAATCAAAAACCATTTTTTCTTTTTCATCTTCTTCGCTCCCAATATATAATAAAAAAATTTTATCACTTATGCGTATTATACACTTAATACATGCTTTAGCAATCAAATTTAAGGGTAATTTTCCTAAAATGCGCTTTTCCAAATCAATGGTATACTTGATGAAAGACAGTCATCATTTGATAAGGAGTATGATTTTTCATGAAATTAAACCGACAGGAGGATGGGCTTTATTTCGCTGATCTCATCCATTCAAAACAAGCTTCTGCCGAAGAAGTAGTAACAGAATCGATTCGTCAGATTGAAGAAAAAAATCCTTCAATAAATGCGGTCATTCATAATCGTTTTGAAAAAGCATTAAAGGAAGCAAGGACAAAAGATTTTTCTAATAAGCCATTCGCTGGCGTTCCCATTCTTATAAAGGATTTGGGCCAATCTCTTGCTGGAGAGCCAAATACATCTGGTGCGAAATTATTTAAAAATGTGATTAGCTCACAAACAAGCCATTACACCCAGAAATTACTAGACGCAGGATTTATTATCTTAGGTCAAACAAACACTCCTGAGTTTGGTTTTAAAAATATTACTGAGCCCGAACTCTATGGACCTACTAGGAACCCATGGGATGAATCCTATTCTCCAGGTGGTTCTAGCGGTGGATCTTCTGCAGCTGTTGCATCAGGAATGGTCCCTCTTGCCGGAGCGAGTGATGGTGGCGGTTCTATACGAATTCCAGCTTCTTTTACTGGACTCGTCGGACTAAAACCAACACGTGGCAGAACACCGATTGGACCTGGATCAGGACGTGCGTGGCAAGGAGCTTCCATTGATTTTGCTTTAACAAAATCGGTTCGTGACACAGCAGCTATGCTGGATGTTCTCCAAGTTATCCAAGCTTCCGCTGCTTTTCAGGTTCCGTTATTTGCTTCTGGCTATCAAAAAGAATTGGCCAACCATCCTACAAAAAAATTCCGTATCGCTTACTCCACACAATCTCCTATTCGTTCATCGGTAAGTGATGAAGCAAAAAGAGCTGTTTTAAAAACTGTGAAGTGGTTAGAAGAACAAGGACATATTGTAGAAGAAAAAGAGCCAGATATTGATGGCATTGATCTGATGGAAAGTTACTATCTCATGAACTGTGGTGAGACAACAGCCGTTTTGGAAGGTATTGAACGCAGTCTGGGTCGAGATTTTACAGTAGAGGATATGGAATTAGTCACTTGGGTGATGTATCATTCTGGTAAAAAGATTAGCGCTGCTTCCTATTCTAATACAATCAAATCATGGGATGTAGCTGCAGAAATAATGGCTCGTTTCCGTGAAAGCTATGATTTATACCTCACTCCCGCGACTGCAGATTCAGCTCCAAAAGTTGGCACAAAATGGCAATCGGATTCCTTAATGGAAAAAATGGCTCACATTTATGAATTTAATACAGAAGAACAGCAAAAAATCGTCTGGGATATGTTTGGAGATAGTCTGCCGGTAACGCCGTTCGGTATGCAAGCAAATCTAAGCGGAGAGCCGGCCATTAGTCTGCCCGTTCATTTAACAAAAGAAGGTCTTCCTCTAGGCGTACAGTTCATTGCCCCAAAAGGAAAAGAACATTGGCTGTTACATATCGGAAAAGACATGGAAGACGCCGGTTTGTTTATTTAATTTCATTTTGGTTCTGGATTACAGCTTCAGGCTAAAAGGTGGTATAATCTTTATAAAATAAATCAATTATTGAAGGAGGAACCGTTCATGATCATTACAACAACAAGCAGCATTGAAGGAAAAACCATCACTTCCTATGAAGGAATTGTTTTTGGAGAAGTTATTTCAGGTATTAACTTTTTAAAAGATATTGGTGCTGGCATGCGTAATTTCTTTGGAGGCCGCTCGCAAGGCTACGAAGATGAAATTTTGGTCGCACGAGAACAAGCACTTCAAGAAATGGAACAACGTGCGTTCGAATTAGGCGCAGATGCAGTTGTAGGAGTAAAGATGGACTACGAAACACTCGGTGCAGATAACGGAATGATCATGGTTACTTGCAGCGGAACAGCTGTGAAATTGGCTTGATTTTTAAACAGACAAAGTATCAATTTTGAATAAATAATGACCTTCGAGTTTCAAATCAAACTCGAAGGTCATTATTTTATGATTATAGTTGCGGTTCATCCGTTAATGTAATTGAGTCAATAGCTTTTCCATCCGTCTCAAAGAGAATGATTTCATTTTCCCCTTGTTTTAGTAAAGGAGCCGGGATGTAAAGTCTCTTTTGTGGACCTACTTCCCAATAGCGGCCTAAATTAAAACCATTTATGAAAGCCACCCCTTTTCCCCATCCCGTGAAATCCAAGAAAGTATCTCCAAGATCATCAGCTTCAAAAGTAAAACGATAAAAACTTGGTGCCCCTTCCCTGTATTCTTTTGTAAAATCAAGTTTTTCTAGATTGTCTAGCGGTAGGGAGTAATGTGTCCAGTCACTTTGAAAGGCTCCATTGATGATGACACCATCCTTGATTCCTTTGTGCTGGTGATTCATTTGAACGGAATAATTCACTCGTCCCATATTTTCAACTAAGATACCTAGCTCGTTTTCGGGCTCGCTCATTTCAAAAGATTCTTTCTCTTTGATTTCGTGGTCATATTTTGTAAAGAGTGGTTGTTCATTTAAAAACACATGCGCTCTGTCCATACAGTTAATCAGACGAAAATCTTCAATTGTACGTGCTTTCCCTATTTCGCTTTGATAATAAATGTATCCATATGCTTGATCTAATTCTTCCATGGACAAGGGATAATTATTTTGAACAGGTACACTAATATCATTCAAAACACTAAATAAAGAAACTTTTTCCTTCATTTCTAGTTTTCCATAAGCTTTCTTTTGGATATTTGTCGTTAATGCTACTTCTTTGATATCAACGTGGTTTTTTATCACTTCTTTAAATGCCTGATACTTCGGTGTGGTTTCTCCCCATTCTGTTAACAAAGCATCATAATCATAAGAAGTTACGTCTGGCGCTAATTTTTCATAATAATTTGCACCGTTTGTAAAAGCAAAATTTGTACCGCCATGGAACATGTAAATATTTACGTGGCCTTCCTCTAAAATAGCAGCTAATTCTTTTGCAGCACTCTCTACATCTGTTGTATGGTGCTCTTCATCTCCCCATGCATCAAACCAACCGATCCAAAACTCCATCACCATTAAAGGTTGCTTCTTACCGTGGAATTTTCGTAACCGTTGAAAATGCTCAGGAATTTTTGATCCACAATTGACTGTTGCAAGGGCAACATCTTGTATTGAACCATTTTCCAGCATGTCTCCCCATGGTCCATCCGAACTAACTAACGGAACGGTCACACCATTCTCTTTCATCAACTCTGCCATTTTGTACAAATAAGCCTTGTCATTTGCGTAACCGCCATATTCATTCTCCACTTGCATCATAATAATAGGTCCATCTTGATCGATTTGTAAATCCACCACTTGTGGGAATAAGTGCTCGAAATAACGTGTTACTTTCTCCATGAAGGCTGGATGATCAAAACGAATCTTCATATCTTGATCCTTTAATAACCAATAAGGCAATCCACCAAATTCCCATTCAGCACAAATATAAGGTGAGGGACGTAAAATGACGTACAGTTCTAAAGAGTGGGCGATTTGGATAAAAGAACGTAAATCGAATCGATCTTCGAAGCAGTACTTCCCTTCCTGCGGTTCGTGCATATTCCAAGGGACATAGGTCTCCACAGTATTACATCCCATCCCTTTTAACTTTTCTAAACGGTCTCGCCAATATTCGGGTACAACCCTAAAATAATGAATACTTCCAGAAATCACTTTAAATGGTTTTCCATTCAAATAAAAATCATCCCGTACCTCAAAAACTTTCATTCCTTTATTCCTCCTAGTTGTTTACAGTAGTTAATGGACTATAATCATTTTCTTCAAGTAGTGTTAATAGAACCTTCATGTTTAAATAAGCTAATGCTCCAATTGTAAAGAAAGAAATATAGGGAGCAATATAAATTGTTACAAATAGAAGAGTGCCATCAATAATCAGCATAAACATGGTCCATTTAAAATGTTTCATCATCATGTAAAAAGATACTTTCATGATTTCCTTCAAATTCAGGGCCGTTATTGCTAATAAAGGGAAGACATACAGTATATTACTGATAAAGATGATGCCTAGAAAGATAAATACAAAAAGCAAAAATGTGCCGATATCCGAAGTCAGTGTATGAAAATACCACAAATCCATCCCTATAATAATGCTTCCAAGCAAAAGAAAAACGCCCATCCAAAAACTTTTTTTAAATTTCTCCAAAAAGGCCGTTATAAATTCACGTATCACTCCTTTCCCGCTATCATCATTTAGCTTTCCACCTACGTAGAAGAGTGCAACCAGAGATGGACCAATAGTGACAATAGGAAGTGAAAATACAACCCAAATAAGGGTGAGAATCATACAGTCAGATAAAAATGCCATCATTTTCCATAAAGGATGATCGAGTTTGAATAGATTTTTCATTTTATCAAACCTTTCTTAATCTTCTGATTTTGTTACTAATAAGTATTGAATGTATTGCTGAGTAATTTCAGCTTCTTCTGAATTTAATGGAATCGAACCAAGTATTTTTTCTCCATTATAATTAATTCCCGAGTTCAAGATTGTATGAGTCAAATCCAGCGCGTATGCTCTTTCAATTCCATCTTCTCCAGCAAGATAAATAAAATCTTCCTCCCACTTCTCTTTCTCTTCCTCAGAAAGAAGAAAATCTAATTGGATAAATCCTCCCAAAGAAGCGTAATGTTCTAAGATAGGCTCTTCCGCTATAATAAAGTCCAATTCTTTTGCAGCAATTAGTGCTGTAAATTTCGCCATCTGGTCAAAATCCCCTGCTGCAGTTTGTTCGATTGAAAAGGTCAAATTTGTATCAAAGATATATTCGTGTTTTTCATCTTTGTCTTGTAAAAAATCCTTTTGAAAATCTTCCACTATATTTTGAGCTTCATCCGAAGTTAAGGTGCTATTTACGTAGTAAGCGCCCCATATTGTTTCTGGCTTTGCTATAAGTGATGGAATATCAAGCATTAGAAGTAATATGATTCCCCCGATAATTCCTATAACCAGCACTTTATAGTACTCCCATATATGCTCGATTCTTTTAAAAAACACTTTTTCCTTCATTATATTCTCCTAGTTTGAAAAACTTTCAAAATCATTTTTTATATAAGAAAAGCGGACAAGCCTGCTTTAGCGGGTATACTCGAATGATATACATTTTGTCTAATTTCCGCAAGACAGGCTTGAACCGCTAGACTTTAATATGATAAGAAAAGCGGACAAGTCCGCCTTGACCTATGAAAAAATAGGAAATTTGACCCTGAATGAGCAGCGAAGCGCGCAATGGGGCAAATTTATCTTTTTTTCACTAGGTCAGGACTTGGAAGCTAGACATTGATGGCTGAACTTATAATCCCCTAGTCTATAAGAAAAGCGGACAAGTCCGCCTTGGCCTATGAAAAAATAGGAAATTTGACCCTGAATTGTCAGGAGACTTCACGCTTCAGCGGGTTAGTCGAATGATATGCGTTAGCGAGCAGCGAAGCGCGCAATGGGGCAAATTTATCTTTTTTTCACTAGGTCAGGACTTGGGAGCTAGACATTGATGGCTGAACTTATAATCCCCTAGTCTATAAGAAGAGCTGGCATCGCGTTGAATGCCACCCCTCTATCTTTCTTATCCTTTTACTCCAGTCGCTGCTACACCTTGAACAAAATGTTTTTGCAAGGACAAGAAAACAATCAGGACTGGTATCAACACAACAACAGATGCTGCCATAATTAAACCATACTCTGCTGAATATTGCGTAATAAACATACGCAAGCCGATTTGAATCGTTTTTAGTTCGTCTCTTGTTAAATAAAGCAATG
Organism: Jeotgalibaca ciconiae; assembly: GCF_003955755.1. Lineage (NCBI taxonomy): Bacteria > Bacillati > Bacillota > Bacilli > Lactobacillales > Carnobacteriaceae > Jeotgalibaca > Jeotgalibaca ciconiae. The sequence continues at coordinate 391,829 of NZ_CP034465.1, forward strand.
GTCCTAAGAAATCATTCCATGTATTAACAAAAGTAAAAATTGTTAATGTAGAGATTGCTGGTTTTGATAAGGGAACCATGATTCTTCCATATATCTGATAATCGTTCATTCCATCGATTCTCGCTGCTTCAATTAATGAATCAGGAATGCCTTGGTAGAACTGTCTCATCATGAATACACCAAACGCTGAGAAAGCTTGCAACAGAATAATCGCCAAATGTGTATTATTCAATCCAAAACTTCTCATCATAATAAATTGGGGCACCATATATGCTTGCCATGGAACAGCGATTGTTGCGATATATGCCATGAACAAGAAATCTCTTCCTCTAAAATGAAGCTTTGAAAAAGCATAAGCAGCAAAACTACTCGTCAATAACTGTAAAAATGTCACAATTAATGTAATTTTTGCAGTGTTTTTAATAAAGGTAGCCAAAGGAATCCTCGTCCATATGTCTCGGTAATTACTCCATACTGGATTTTCTGGAATCCATTGTATCGGAAAGGCAAAAATATCTTTATCCAATTTCACGGAAGAGGAAAGCATCCATAAGAATGGGAATAACATTGTAAAAGCAACAATAATCAATACAATGTAAATCAGTATTCTTGTCAGTGTATTTTTCTTTTTCATCGTTTTCCTCCCCTTCTATTCTTTCGCGAAATTCTTTTCGCCTCTAAATTGTACGACAGTAACCACTAACACAACTACAAACAAAAGCATGGAAATGGCACTTGAATATCCGAGGTCCCAATTTTTGAATGCAGTATTATAAATTTCGTAAACTAAAACCAATGTCGATGTACCAGGTCCTCCCTGGGTAATCATATAGACAATATCATATACTTTAAAACTATTGATAGTTAAAATCATTAATACAAAAAATGTTACAGGTCTTAATTGAGGCACAGTTACATTAAGAAATTGCTGCCATTTATTGGCTCCATCCAAGTCTGCCGCCTCATATAGCTCGGAAGAAATTCCTTGTAAACCAGCCAGGAAAATAACCATGTAGTAACCCATTTGCTTCCAAACACTAAAGAATATAACGGTAACCATAGCCCAATCACTATCAGCTGCCCATCTTGGCGGATCCAGTACTCCTAATAACTTTAAAATTTCATTAATTGGACCATTTACAGGACTAAAAATCATGTTCCATACTGCAGCTACCGCTACTAATGATGCTACATAAGGAAAGAAACTCACTGTTCTAAAAAAGTTTCTACCTTTTATTTGCTGATTCAGCAAGATCGCTAATCCTAAAGCAAATCCCATTGTTAAGGGAACAGTTCCCACAGCATAAATTAATGTATTCCAAAATGCAGCATGAACTCTGACGTCACTCCACATTCTTGTGAAATTATCAATTCCTATAAACTCCATAGGATTACTGCCATCCCATTTATAAAATGACAGAACAATAGCAAAAATAATAGGACCTAGTGTAAAAATAGCAAATCCAATAAAATTAGGAGCGATAAATGAATAGGCCGTTAGGTTTTCTTTTATTCGACGAATCTTTTTGGGACTAAATGAACTTACCTTATCATTTAACTCTACTTTATCATTCATAACCGTTCCTTCCTTCCACCTTTAAAAAAAGGAGGACAAGCAGATGCCTGCCCTCTCTGTAACTCTATTACTGTAACTCTATTACTGTAATGCTTCTACTTGCCCTGCAGCTTTTTCTAATTCTTCAGAAGCTTCAGCATTATTAGTCATGATATTGTCATGTGCATCATTTAGAATTGTTTCAACTTCAGCGGAATGTTCATCTAATGGTAATTCTAGATAAGTTGTTTTCACTGAAAGTGCTTCTTTACTTTGTTCATCATCCGGGAAACCAGGAGATGCAGCAATCGTATTAATTACTTCTTCTGATTGGATAGCAGGCATTGTTCCTGTATCAGCAATAATTTGTGAACCTTCTTCGCTCGTCACGAACTCTACAAATTTCCATGAAGCTTCTTTATTTTCTGAATTAGCACTAATACCGAGTGTTGTAATCGTACCTGAGGCTGTTCCTTCCTCTGCTCCTTCAGTTAAAGGCATTGTCACCATTCCCCAATTGAAATCTTCACTTTCGCCGCTTTCAATTGCAGTAGCTAATGTTGGAATAAACCAAGTTCCCATTAATAGACTTGCTACATTGTTTTGATAGAAAGCTGCTGAATAGTGCAGACTAGACGTTTTTAAAGTTGCATAGTCTTGAACAATCTGGTCTTCTTGTTGCGCTAATACCGTTTCATAAATTGGTTCCAAGAAAGAATAATCAGTTGAAACGAGTGTGTTCTCACCATCTAATAATCCATACATTTGAACTTGGCTTCTCCATGTATGGTAATGTCCACCATATACTTTAGATCCATTTGCTTCAGTTGCTTTCTCAGAAACTTCGCGAATTAATGTGTCATATTCATCAAATGTCAGATTATTTTGTGGATAATCTACATTCGCTGCATCAAATAAATCTTTGTTGTAGTACATAACATAAAAATCACTACGGAAAGGTAATGCATAATATTCATCATCTACAGTAATCTGTTCTACTGTACCACTATATTGGTCTAGGTTAATATCACTAGCTAATTCACTCAATGGTTCTAATTGATTTTTGTTAACTAAAGATGCATAACCAGGAATATCTTTAACGGTTACCACATCAATAGAAGTATCTCCTCCAGATAATTGAGTTCCTAATACAGTCATATAATCAGTTGAACCAAGATCCAACAGTTCTACATTAATATCTGGATTATCAGCTTCAAAAGCTTCAATTAAAGGTTCATAGTATACAGTTGCATCTTTATCCCAAACCGACCAAGTCAAAGTTGTCTGTCCGTCGGTTTGTTCTTCTGTGGTACCAGAATCTGTGTTATTGCCACTTGTATCTGCGTCATTGTCAGCATTCCCTCCACATGCAGCTAAAACAAGAGCACTTAATGCTAAAAGAGATGCGGAGCGTGAAAAACGTTTTGTAAACTTATTCATTTTGTTTTCCTCCTGATAATTATCTATTTTTTTTATTTTTTATTACCAATATTGATACCAGCTTTTTGCTAAGCGTACTAAACTTTCAAAGTAATAGTAATCTCCCCAAATCATACTTTCATCTACGCCTTTATTACTATTTTTATCATATACCCCATGCTTTAACAGCCCGTTCGCATTTGGTGACTCCTTAGTAGTGTATAAGCTGCTAAGCGATTGAACAATTGCCACTGCTTTTTCCTCGTAGTACTTTCTCTTTGGATGCGAAAGAGGCAATTGTTTTGCTAATTCTAACAATCCACATGCCGCAATAGCAGCCGCTGAACTATCTCTTTCCTGATCACTACCATCACCAAATACTAAATCCCAATAGACAACCTCATCTTCTGGCAAGCGGGAAAGAAAATAATCGGCAATTTTCTCAGCTGTTTCCAAGAACGAATAGTCCCCTGTATGAAGATAACTTAATGTAAAACCATAGATTCCCCAAGCCTGTCCTCTTGCCCAACAGGAATCATGAGCGAAACCTTGAGCCGTTTCCCCTCTTACTGCTTCTCCTGTCTGGCGATCGAAGAAATATGTGTGATAGGTAGTAAAATTATCACGTACAATATATTTCTGGGTTTGTTTTGCATGTCGTGTTGCAGCTATTCTGTACCGATCATCTCCTGTCATTTCCGACGCAAAGTAAAGCAATGATAAGTTCATTAAGCAATCAATAATCATTCTACCGTTCTCATGAATATCATCTAAATTGCCCCAAGCTTGAATAATTCCCGCCTTTTCACTGTAGCGAGTCATCAAACGATCTGCTGCATCAATTGCCATTTGCTTAGAAGTTTCATTCCCATTCACTTTATAATCAGCCACTGCTGAAAGTGAGTATAAAAATCCAATGTCATGTGTTTCCAATTCAACGTTCTTATCCAAACGTTCTCGGAAGCTTTTCACTTGTGTATCAATAACTGCATCAAACTCTGTACTTTCTGTTATCTCTTTTGCAAGAAATAGCATGCCTACCCAAAAGCTAGAAGTCCAGTAATCATTCGGCTTTGCTTCATATACATAATTCTTAGAAGCTGCCCATGGGACTTTGTCATAAAATGTTGGAATATTTTCTCGGATTTTTGATAATACAAAATCAATTTCATCCGCTAATACAAATTCCACTTCCTCCTTCAAACTTGATAAATCTTTAGCCATATCGTCATCCACCTTTAATTTTCTTTTACTTGTAATTTATACTTTCTTTTGTAATTATTTGTTAGCTTTTTTGCAGATAAAACTAACCGATAAACTTCTCGAATATCCCCTTGATGCGTTCGATACTCTTCTCGAATGGTCCGAGCTTCATCTAACTTATCTGAAAAAAACAAATCTACTTGACACTTCTCTCCCTTCCAACTAATCTTATTTTCTTGAATAAGTGGTTGATAATGGCTGATGAAATTTTGCAATACTTTATTATTCATATTTCGATTAAAATGAATCTCGTCCTGCAAAAAAAGCATCTTTTCATCCTTTACCCACTGCCATTTTCGATGATAATCAGTAATCTGTGATTCTTTTCCATAAACGCCTTCTAAGTTCATTGAAAATCGAAAACCATCTGCTGATTCTGTAAACTCAACCTTTTCAGCTTGGTGATCCCCTGCGATTTGTTCGCAGCCGTTAATAATAGGAACAGAATGACCTAATGAACGATTATTTAAGATACTGTACCTTGTCTCTTCCAAAAAGTATCCTCTTGTATATTCCCCTGCACCCAAGTCCGTTAAAAGCAATTCTTCTTGACTTCCAAAGATAAAATGTCCTACATCATTATGGTTATGACTCTCGTTATTGCTGCCTCCTTTGGCAGCAAAGACTACTTTTTCTTCTTTGAAATTTGCTACAAGCCATTCTGCATCAGAAAAATAATGAACTCCTTCAGCTTGTTCGTTTTCTACTGTACCTGTCCAAAGGAGATTCCGAGACAAGTGGGCCCATCGGTAACAATGATCAAAGTGAAGTGAAGTTGCTTGGTCTAGAAAAGGAACAGGAACTTGAAAATAGCGATGACAAAAACTGATTAGTCCGCTAGGCAACTCCGGATTTTCTGCGTCAGAAAAAGGAACAAATGAACGGTTTCCGATTTGAGTATAAAAAGGAAAAGCTGCTATTTTCTTTAATAATGGTTCTGATAAAAATTGATCACTTTGATAGTTCTGCTGGTATTTTTCAGCAAAGTAGCAGTAGTAACCAAATCCATATATCCAGTAACCAATCCCTTCTTCACAAACCCCGTCATTTTCAAAACTCCTAAAATAGCTGTCAAAAGAGATAGATAATCGTTTGATTATTTTTTCTTGTCTTTCTTGCTGACTCTTCAACATCGACAAAGCTGTCATTCCAATACAACTCGCTATCACTGCACTCCAATTATTTTCCAAGTGTTCCCATTCCCACTCTTTTCGTTCAAAGGGTTTTAAAACGCGTCTTTCAATTTCACTTTCCACTCTGCTCTTTACTATTTGAGAAAATGAATTCCCATGGATCTCAACCAATTCTGATAACGTTTGAGCTGTCTCAGCCGAAAAAAGGTCAACCATATAGGGACTATCTCGATCATAAGCTGCTTCACCGCCATAATCTAAATGGGCCGGCAATGCCCAAGTATACTCATTACAAACTTCCCACATAATCTTTTCCAGCATTCTAATATTTGAAAGATTGTTATCATCAAGTAATAGCGCCAAACCAAGCGTGACGAGTTGTCTTCTTCTTTCAAAGTACTGCCGTTCAAATTGCAAACGATTACCATTTTCTATATAGGCTTGGTAACCTTCCACCGTAATGGGAGCAACTTGATTTTTTTCAATAATTTCTTCCGTATCTTTTTTTATTTCTTCTATTAGATTCATTGTGTTAATATTCTTCATCATCATTCACTCTTATCCAAAAGAAATGTTTTGTCCATCCCTTGATAACGAAGCTCTAACGAATCCCCATTCAGTTCTATTTGTGGGATTTCAGTAGAACCATCCAAGACAGTTCCGCCTACTAAACTAATAAGTCGATGATTGCCTACTTCTAATTCAACCTCTAAACTAGGATAGGTATTCCGGTTAAAGTAAAGATTTGTGTTTGGTTCCGGCGTTTGAATTACCGCCTTTGAATAACCTTCTATCGAAAACATACTGGATGTTCCAACTCGAGATTGATATTGAACGCCACTGACAGACTCAGTAATTCGATCATTATCCTCAATCGGCACGGAAAAACCACCTTCAACAGCATGTAGTTTTCTTTCGTTTTGAATATCGTGAATCCGAATGTGCCAATCCACAATAGGAATAATGGTTGTTTTAATACGAACATTTTTCCAAGGATGCCAAACACTTACTACATAGTCATCATGGATTTCATATTCATCGGTAATCAATTTGCTTCGATAATAAGTATCTTCTTCTGACAAGGCTAAACAATTGTCAAAGCCACCTTGTTTATAATAAATCGAGCCTTTTGACACGCTTACCCCAAAAGTTGTGGAATAGACGAACTTACTATATTTCGCATCTATATGAGCTTGCTTTTGTTCCAATTGTCCCGCTACATACGCTTGCAACTGGTCCTCACTCTGAGAAATCAACATTCTTGCTTCTGGAATAGCCTTTTGTTTTTCTTTAAAATTGATCGGCAAACTTTCCGACTCCCAAAACGGATGTTTATCAGGTACAGCTAATAATAAAAATGATTTCAATGACCAGTATGGTGAACCCGGAGCATTATATCCTTCTGCCATCACTAGGTTTGGATAATGGTAACCGATGGTAAGAATTCCATCTCGGCTAAAAATATCTTTTTTCATCCACTGTTGCATATTCCGACTGATAATACCTTTTATTTCGCCCCACGGTAAAGCTTCAACATCCGCAAATACCAAAGCTGTCCAAAAAGCACATTGGGAGAAACGATAAGATAAACTTCTTCCAAAAGGAACTGCCTCTCCCTTTTCATCAAACCAATATTTAAATGTTTGTGCGAAGGTAATCGCTCGTTCTTTCATAACCGATGATCGTAAAGGATCGTCTTTTTTCATAAACTTATAATAAATCAAACTATAATAATGAATAGCAAACGAAATATAATAGTCCATCTGTGAAGGATTTTCATCGTAGTACCAACCGTTACCGATGTAGCAACCGTCGATAATGTCTAAATCCTTGCTTACGCGTTCTTCGTCCCATTCTCTTCCACAGTTCTTCATGGCAATATTTACTAAAACCCTGAAAAACAGCCAGTTGCTCAAAGGAATTTCGTGGTGATTAATTTGAATTAACCAATTAAATAAATGATCTTGCTCTTCCTGGCTGAATCGATCCCACGTTTTTTCTTTTGCTAATAATAGCGTATTGGCCAGAGAAGCCATTTCTACTAGACGCTGGTCATAATCATGCGTTTGTCCCCAATATTCTGGACTTGACGGATTTGTTCCAGCCTTAATTCCTTCTAAATACTCATACTCCAGTTCATCATGCCCGTCCTCGACTAAATAAGGACCTAGAGCCCATAACGGCCGCAAAAATGCTTCTATCTGACGAACATCTTCAGAATAAACTGATCCGCTTCCTCCCAGATTTAAACGGCCTTTTCTACTTTTTTGATACAGTGGTAAAATAGGATTCATAATTTCTAAAAATGCTTTTTTAAAATCTCCCTTTTTCTCAAAAGGAATATCAGGTAATATTGATAAAGAAGACATAATTAACCACCTTGCTTTTTTTAGTGAAATAATTATTTTTTTACTAGCTCAAATCTAGATAAAAGCTTTATCTGTATTTGAAGCCGCTTTCTTTAGAGTTATTTTATAACATATTTAAAGGAATTGCAACACTTTCAGTAAAATAATTTGATTTTTACTAGTTTTTTCACTAAAATAGATGCAGAAGGATACGAAAGAGGAAGTGCTAGAATGGCCACTATTAAAGATATCGCAAAAAAAACAAACTTATCAATTACTACTGTTTCACGTGTTTTAAATTATGATCCAACATTATCTGTTACACATGCAACAAAACAGAAAGTATTCGAAACAGCAGAAAAGTTGAACTATACAAAACATATTAATAAAAAACAAAAACGAGATGAACATTTGACAAATATCGCTATTATTCAATGGTTGGATTTAAAAGAAGAAATAGAAGATATTTATTATATGTCTATTCGAATAGGAGTAGAAAGAAGAGCAGCAGAATTGGGTTTTAATTTGCTAAAAATGACAACTGAGGAAAATGGCTTACCAGATGATATCGAAGGAATCTTAGCAATCGGAAAATTTGATCAAAATGCTGTAGACGAAATAGCTAAACTAAATAAAAATGTTGTTTTTATCGGAACCAACTATCCTTTAAATGGCTTCGATACAATTAACGGCGATTTTTCTCAAGCTTCAGAAATTGCCCTCTCCTATCTTATTAAACAAGGACATAAGAAAATAGGTTTCATTGGCGCCGAAGATGAAAAAAACTTGCATGGTTACCGTGCGTATAAGTCTCCTTCTATCTATACTTTTATTGATTATTTAAGCTCACGTGATTTATTCGACGAGTCTCTATTCTTTTTTGAAAATACTTCAGAACCCAATATTCAAGTTGGTTACAAGTTGATGAAAAAAGCTCTTGATACTTTACAAAACAATTTACCTAGCGCGTTTTTTGTAGTAAATGACGCGATGGCTTTGGGTTGTTTAAATGCGCTTCGCGAGAATAATATAACTGTACCAGACGATATCAGTCTGATTAGTATCAATGATTTATCAGTTTCTCAATTTTTAACACCTGCTTTAACGACCGTTAAAGTTTTCACGGAAGAAATGGGAGAAGTTGGCATTAATACACTTAAAGAAAGAATTGAAGCAGACAATTCGATTGAAAAAAGAATTATCCTAGGTACAAAGCTGATAGAAAGAGACACAGTAAAAAAAATTAATTAGAAACTATTAGAAATGGCGTGACAGAAATTCAAGAAATCGTACTCAATAGTTATAAACAGTATTCCTTTGCAGAAATGCTGTTTTTTTACGTCTATTTTTATATAAAACAATAACTTTTTATTGTAAATCGATAAATTAGGTGGTACTATTTAATCAGTTTAAAAATAGTATTTTGAAAATAAATGAACTAGAGGTATCTTATGGACGACGCTCAAGTATTTTTGTTACTTACTGATACAGGAAGTTTGCTAACACAAACCATTAAATTATTCACAAAAAAGAAGTACAATCATTGTTCATTAGCTCTTGATTCGGACTTAGAGAATACCTATAGCTTTGGCAGAAAAAAAATTAATAATCCATTTATTGGAGGTTTTGTTAAAGAGGATACTTTGTCTCCTTTCTTTCTTCACTCACATTGTGCCATTTATTCTTTGACCGTCTCGCAAAAAGAAAAAAGAGAATTGGAAATTTTTATTGAATCTATGGAAAGAGATGAACATCTTTTTCACTATAATTTTTTAGGCCTGATTACTGCTTTCCTTGAAATAGAATGGAGTCGATCAAATTATTATTTTTGTTCCCAATTTGTTGCTACAATAATGAAAAATGCTGGGATTTTCTATCCCAAAAAAGCTCTTTCTTTGGTTACTCCAACTGATATTTTAAGCGGCTTACCTTTTGAATTGATTTACGAAGGACGATTGATTGATTATCATCAAAGCTTTTGTTCTCACTCAAGCTGGGAACTCACCCCATCTATATTAGATTAACGAGGTGTTATGTATGTTAATAAAGAAAAGCTCTACTCTCTTCTTAAAAACAGTCATTTTTCTCATGGGTTTCGTTGTTATCACCTTAGGTTTGATTGGCTTACCTTTTGTAGGGGAATTTATAACAAAGCAAAATCATATATGGGGATATGCCCATGTACCCTTATTTTTAGGCATGTATATCTCTATGATCCCTTTCTTTTTCGCTCTTTATCAAACCTTTAAATTATTAAGCTACATCGATAAAAATCATGCCTTTTCCAAATTGTCTGTTCAGACATTGAATAAAATTAAATACTCAGCGTTTATTTTCAGCGTGTTATATCTACTAATGATGCCTTTTTTCTATCTTATCGGGGAAACAGATGATGCCCCCGGAGTTATTCTAATCGGATTAATCCTGATTTTCGCTTCCTTGGTCCTCGGTGTTTTTGCAGCTGTTTTAGAAAGATTACTACAAGATGCTTTAGAAATAAAAACCGAGAATGATCTAACAGTTTAGGAGGGATCGAATGGCAATTATAATAAATATTGATGTTATGCTCGCAAAAAGAAAAATGAGCGTAACGGAACTTTCCGAAAAAGTTGGAATCACAATGGCTAATCTCTCCATATTAAAAAACGGTAAAGCAAAAGCAATCCGCTTGGCAACTTTAGATGCTATTTGTAAAGCTCTAGAATGCCAACCCGGTGATATACTTGAATACAGAAATTAAAAAAAAGACTAAAAAGTTGTTTGAGCAACTTTTTAGTCTTTTTCTATTTCTGAATTTCATTTGAATCGTTCGAACCGTCTCTTATAAATAAGAAAAAGGGCAGCTACTATTGTTAAGGCAATACTTATATATAAGGTTACGATAACATTGCCATATTGTCCGTTCCAACCGCTAGAAGCTTGGTGCTTTATCAAAATCCCTATATATCCCCAGAGAATGACCGCTCCATATGCAAGATCTTTATTTCGAAACATGGTAATCATTCCGATTGCAACTCCTACAAGCAAAATCATTACCGTCCAGATGTCTTCAGAAAGTCCAAATCCATTCCAATTCCACGATACCAACATAGTAGTAATATTAGCGATTGTCGCAATCGTTATCCAGCCAAAATAAATACTAAAAGGAAGTTTCAAGAAAATCCAATCTCTTACAGTCAATTCTTTCGAAGTTAATTTTCTTGAGACCACGATTAAACTCACTAAAATAATCAGCATAAAAACAGTTGAAAGACCTATCAAGTCATAATGCCAAGTAAATAACCATACTGCATTGGCAATGGAAGAAATGATAAATGGGATCCTTACAAACTGAAGGAGTTCTTCCATTAATCTAATACTCTCTTCTCTCTTTTGAAACAGCCCCCACTGATAAAGGACAAAACCTAGTAACAATAAGTAAATGACACCCCAAATGGAAAAAGTGAGACCAGTTGGCGCAAAAAGATTTTTATAGGTGTCGGAAACTTCTCCCGTTTGAATTCCATTGATGGGTAGTATGTTTGCCAAAGCATTTACAGCTATCATCGCAAGATAAGAAATTGTAACTGTAATTTTCATCCATAAAGATTTTCTACTTGTATCCATAAACTTTCCTCCTGTTCTACTTTGTTAGGAAAACGTTGTCTCCTACACAAATTATAAAGTTATACCAATCTAAACGCCAATAAAGCTACTTTTTTAAAAAGATAGTCCCGTGAAACTTCTATTAGCATTTTTAATGCATAGTAACTTTATACAAAAATAAGACATCAGAAAAAATAGAGGCTGTGTTTATTTTACTAGTAAGAAATACTCCTTCTTCGAGATATGGTTTGATGCGTAAACAGTTAGCTTGTACCTTTTCGTTTTATCCAGCTTACGGCTTTGTGTGTCATCGATCAAAGTGTCATTTAAATAAACTAATCCGTTTTCATCGGCTGTTTCAAATTTTACTTCAGCATAATCTCGATCTGTTGTAATTATATATTCCCCTTCAGGATCACTTGTTTGCTGATATGCTCCATTCAGCACTTCAATATTTTTTAATTCAGCTTGAGAACTAAAATCAATATCTTTTAAAAACTTGATGCCAAATAAACGCGGACTCTCTTCTTGTCCTTTGAAAGTCAACTTAATAAATCTTTTTTTAAAGTCAGCTTTGTCTAAGTCAATGCGTTTTGTAATAAAGCCTTCTTCCGCAAAGGTGTCGACTGTGATCGTATATTGTTTCTGTTCGTTAATCTGTAATAACAATTGTTTGCCAACATCTTCTGAATGGAATTTCAAATCTAAATAAATGTTTTCTTTTTCTGGCGTGATTTTAAATTCATAGCTAAACCAACCTTCTTTTTCAGCTTGGCGGTACCGTTGCCCAGAAAAATTACCCACATGGCTTCTTTCATACTGCAGTTTTTTCGCGTACTCGCTGTTATTCTCATCAAAGTTATGTAGTTCTTCATAGACTAATGACTGCTGGCGCAATAATTCTTTTTTCTCCTTGATTGTGTCTTGTGCTTCTTGAGAATCTTTCTCTAGTAGTTTGAAGTAAATCCCGTAACGTTCATCATGCATTTCGTAATATGGGGTAAGGATAATCTCTTCTTCGATTTCCTTTACTTTGAAAGCTAGTAGTTTATTTGGAAGTGTTTGCAATTCAAGATGATCGATAAAGTCTTCTCGCCAATCCGGATTGTTGATTGTCAAAGTATCTGCTAATAATCGATTTTTAGTTCCAACACGTACCAAAATACCATTTGGATTATCTTCTTCAATACCTTCCGATCCTAGCCCGCCCGCCAAAACGTACGGCCCATGGGTGAAGGCCACATAGTTCGGATTATCTGGTGCCGATACCAGCTTTGGTGTCGCTTGTAAGTATAAATCTATTCTCATATTTTCACTCAGCGGCATGGATAAGTAAGCAAAACCACTTTCTATCTTTGTATCTATCAACTGGCCATCGATTTTAATCTCTGCTGTTTGTACCCAGCTTGGGATTCGCAACGCAAGTTGTAAAGGATGAGTCGTGATTCCCGGTTGCAAGGCTTGTACACGAAGCGTCGTATGAGTATGTGCACGATCTGTTTCCTGGTCAATTACTAAATTATTTTTTGTTAGTTTCAATCTATTTGAGAAATAAAGGTTCACGAAAATTCGCTCTTCTTTCTCAAAATAATAGGTGTCTGCTAACTTCGAAAAACTTTCAATTCCGGTTCCTGTACAACACCAAAACTCATCATAAGGGCGGTTGTATACTTTATTATATCCTGCTCCCATTGGCTGAAAGTACATCATCATACCTGTTTCAGGATGTTGTGAAGCCAGAATCGCATTGATATATGTTTTTTCATAGTAATCTAAGTATTTTTCTTCACCCGTCAACAAGTACAAATTACGAGTCAGCTTCAGCATATTATGCGTATTACAAGTCTCACAAGTACAATCCCCATTACGGATTTCAGCATCATGGTATAGCTCATTTGCCTCATGGAAATGCTCGCTCTGGCTATTTCCTCCTGTGCAATATGTATGTCCGCTGATCGTAATGTCCCAAAAATTTTCTGCTGCTTCTAAATAAAGAGGTAAACGTTCCTTTTCTTCATCTGATAGATATTCTGGCTGATTCTTTAAGACTGTATACCGTTTCAAAGCGCCAATAAATTTGGGAATCATCGTATTTGCATGCTTGCCTGCCAACACATCATTTCCTGCAACCAGCTGTTCAAACAGATCATCCTCATCAAAATAAGTTGCTGCTATCATGTGCTCTTTTTTATGAGTGATTTCGAATAAATCATACAACGCATCATTCATTCCGCCATATTCAATTTGTAACATGCGATTCTTATCAGCTAATTGAATCATACGCTTATAAATATAGTCACCAAATTCATCCGCGATTTTCAAAGCTTTCTGACTTGTCCCTGAATCAGTTTCTAACAAAGCTTTGTGAATGTCTAAAAGTCCAGCTAAAATTTTGTGCAAATTATACCATGGTACTAACACATTTTCTTTTTCACTAGCTGGAATTTCTTTGCCTTCTACTTCATCTAGAGCAGCTTCTCGGAAAGCAGAAATATAACCCCTGCTTTCTGGATATTCCTCTCCATAATAAGTCTGTGCTGCATCCAAGCCAGCAACTGCATTTTGCATTTGTTTTAATAATTTTTCTTTTTGATTTTGTTTTTTTTCTGCGTGATATGCTAGTGCACATGCGGATAAAAAGTGTCCAAAAAAGTGCCCGCGAAAATTAATGGCATCGCTGCGTTCCCAGCCATCATAACCCTTCTCAGTCAAAGGTTTTAAACCCGCTACTTTGTAAACTTCGAATAAGAAACGGTTTGCATCTAATTTTAACAAATATTCCACTACATTATTTTGTGCACGCTTTACATAAGGATCGGTAATTTTAATCAAACTTGTATCAATAGGTTTCAAATGAATTCTCTCCTAGAATTAAAATATTGTCCTTTTAGATGAGTAAAAAGAACATGAATCACTGATTCGAGTTTTTTCTTATGATATTCCTTTCCTAATTTTTATTCAGTGGTAAACTTTCATGCTCCCACTGGATGAGAATAGAGACTAATTTCGTCTAGTGAAAACAATATGACTATTCAGTAGATGAAATGAGAGATAGACTTAAACTACTAGGCATCAATATTATAGGAAAATAACTTATACTAGCTACAAAAAAGACTGGATTTTTGCTTAGAATAACAAAATCCAGTCTCTTCTTAAAGTTATCCTTTTTTCAGTGTAATAACATTGAAGCTTTGGTTTGGTAAAACTGCATTTAAACGTCCGCTATCTAATTTTGCATTGCCATTGTTGCGTGGAACAACATTATTGGGTTGATCTTCCGTATTTTCTGCTTTTAAGTCTGTGTGAGTCAAAACAATATGCTGGTCTACACGATAACCTTCAAATTGACGCAAATCCGCAGATAAATCAATTTCTTCTGTTAGACATTTATTCATGGCAAATACAGTTACAGTTTCTTTTTCTTCATTCATTACTACAACTGAATCAATATAAGGTGTGTCCCCATGCTGACTTTCATAAAATGGTACGTCGATTTCTGTATGAAGCACGGTACCTCTTCCCAAATTACTAATCAATTCAAATGGATAGTAAATAGTTTGCTTCCAAGCACCTGTATCTGATGTCATGATTGGCGCAATAACGTTGACTAGCTGAGCTAGACAAGCCACTTTCACACGATCTGCATGGCGTAGCATGGTAATCATCATTCCAGCTACAAGCAAAGCATCTTCAAAATTATAAACATCTTCTAATTGATGTGGATGTTGCGTCCATCGTTCAATTTGTTTATCTTGTTCATTTGAATGGTACCAAACATTCCATTCATCAAAGGAAAGCTGGATATCTTTCTTACCACGTTTTTTCGCTTTGACAGAATCACAAATCGAAATTACTTGGGTAATAAATTGATCCATTGCCACTGTATTGGCTAAAAATTCCTCTGAATTATCGGCATGATTGTTGTAGTATTGATGCAATGACAAATAATCTACTTGATCGTAGCATTCCATCAACACAGTGTCTTCCCATGTACCAAAAGTTGGCATTGTTAAAGAAGAACTCCCACAAGCGACCGTTTCAATCGTTGGATCTAGCATCTTCATGGCACGGCCAGCTTCCGCTGCTATACGACCATATTCATAAGCAGTTTTGTGCCCTTCTTGCCAAGGACCATCCATCTCATTGCCCAAGCACCATAATTTGATATCATGTGGCGCTTCCCAACCATGTTCGCGTCTTAAATCGCTGTAATAGCTCCCACCTTTGATATTGCAATATTCTAAAATGTTTTTTGCATCTTCAATACCTCTCGTGCCAAGATTCACCGCCATCATACATTCTGTCTCAGCTTTCTTACTCCAGTCCATAAATTCATTTAAACCGAATTGATTGGTTTCTACAACTGACCAAGCCAAATCAATCTTTTTCGGACGATTTGCTTTCGGTCCTACGCTATCTTCCCAGCGGTAACCGGAAACAAAATTCCCACCAGGATAACGAACGATGGGCACATTTAACTGCTGTACTAATTTCAGCACATCTTTTCTCATCCCTTGTTCATCTGCAAAAGGACTTTCTGGTTGATAGATGCCTTCATAAACGGCGCGACCAAGGTGTTCAATGAAAGAACCATAAAGGCGATCATCGACTTCTCCAACTTTAAAATACTTACTTACATGTAAAGCAGCTTTTTTCATAATTATTCTTCCTCCTAAAATTCAGAAATTGGTTTTTTATAGTTTTTCAATCGTCCATATTCTTCTTCTGTGATGCTCAAAATAGTTCCATGCTTGTAGCCATACGGAAAAGAGAATTTTTCATCACTTCGCACAAAATTTCCATTGACCAAAGCATCGGCTACAAAAGGTATATATCCTTGTTTTTCCGTAGTCGTTCCGTAAAAATCTAAAAATAAACACCAACTACCATCAGCGGTTTTCACTGCAGTTGGCGCTTCATAAACGCCTGCTTCCAAATCTGCCATGCTCTTATCAAAATTCACTACTCTTTCATAGGGACCAGTTACTTGTTCTGAACGCAATAAAATGATTTTTTCAGGATGCGCCTCGCTTTTTACAAACAAGTAATATTGCCCGTCTTCTTCATAAATGGCTGAATCAATTACACCGCTATCTGGTTTTTGATACAAAATTTCCGGCATCGAAAAATCTTTAAAATCTTTCGTACGAGAGTAGTAGATTGCTTTCTGCCCATAATTATTCCGAGCATGTGCAGAAGACCAATGGACAACATAATCTTGATTCTGGCGATCATAAATAATATCCGGTGCCCAGAGACAGCCAAAATTTTCATCTCCTAATTGAATCGTCTCTTGCTTCTCCCAGTTAATCAAATCCTTCGAGCGCCATAACATGAGTGATTTACTGCCCTCTCTTCCAATCTTTTCCCAAGAGTCCTGGTACTGATTTAACATGCCGTAGGATAAACTCAAGTCTGTGGACATAATGACGAAATCATTGGCTTCAGTTCGGATAATTGTATGGTCGCGAACTCCTTTATCACCAAAATAACTCCAAAGAATAGGATTGCCTTCATTGACTAACTCCCATTCAAATCCCTCGCGGCTGATACCAAAATAAACCTGTTCTCCATCAGGAGTTTTCTTTTCTTTAAAATGGACAAATAGGTAAGCCATTTTGTTCCCACCTTTTCATTTGTTATCGCTATCATAACTGAATTGTACTTAGAAAAGAATACTATTTCTTCCGAAGTTCTTGACATTTCTTCCGGTAACTTTATACTCAAGAAAAGTACCGAACAAAAATAACGGGCTTTCAAAAAATGGGAGGTTTACTATGTTTGAGTTAGATTACTGCGAATATGCTTGCCATAATCGCAATCAAGAGCGTATTTATCGTCCAAATGGCTTAGGTATGTATTTATTTTTGAGATTTTACACTCCCATGCGATTTGTTCTTAATGATGAAATAGTCTTTTCTCAACCCGGCGCATGTCTCCTTTTTACGCCAGAATACCCTCAAGACTATGAAGCACTGCAAGAGTTTCAAAATAGCTATGTTCATTTTAAAACTGTTGAAAATTTAGAGAAGTACGATTTGCCACAAAATCAGATATTTTATCCGCATCATTTAGAAGAAGTTGATGAACTATTTAGTAAAATCCAAGCGGAATTTATTTCCTCATCTAAGTTCAAAGTCAATATGCTGGATACTTTATTGCAACAACTTTTAATCGAAACCACTCGTCAATTAGAATTTCAAGAATCTTCAGATGAACTCAGTGCCTTACAACTTTCTTTCCGGAAACTACGTCTTACTTTATTAACGGAATGTGAAAAGGATTGGAAAATTAGCGAGTTATGTCAGCAAGTACATTTGGAGAAAAGTCAGTTTTATAATTATTATGAGAGCTTTTTTTCTATTTCACCTAAGGCTGATTTACTGAAAGCCCGGATCAATAAAGCCAAGCATTTACTATCCAACCAAGCAGCTATTATCCAAGAGGTAGCGCTCGCCTGCGGTTTTTCCAGTGCTAGTCATTTCTCTCGCCAGTTTAAAAGAAGCACTGGAATCTCCCCAAAAGAATATCAAAAAAGAGAATTGTCTCGAAATAAATAAAAAACTTTATGTTTTTAGTATTAGTAGAATGCTTCCGTCATCTTCTTTCGTTAGGCCACAACTTGGCAGCTAGACATAGAAAGTAAAACTTATAGTATTCTTCTCTATAATAAAAACAGTGAAAAACTTATTGAGTCCAAGTTTTTCACTGTTCTATTAAATAGCTTAAGGATGTGAGTATTGTACTTCTTCCACGATTTCGCTCGAAGCCTTCTTAATTTTTTCAATTACTTTCAAGCTGGCTTCTTCATTATCTTGAGTAATAAAGATGTCCGTTCTCTCTTTTAAATCATATGAAATTTCTTCCAGTTCACTAACATTAGAAGAAAATTCTTCCATAGTAGCCATGATTTCTTCTGCATTAGCAGATACTTCTTCAATACTTGCGGCATTATTTTCTGCAACCAGCAGAATCTCTTTGGTACTTTGCAACAAGAAGTTTTTCTTACCTTGCATCTCATTGGTCAGCTCAATGGCGTCCTTCATTTCGTTTGTCACCAGGACCACTTGATCAGAAACTGTTTTGGAGGAATCCAAAGTTGCTTTTATCGCCTGTGATTGAACTGCACCATTTTCAGATGTCTCTCGTACGTGTTCAACCATTTCTTTTGATTTTTGTTGAACAATACTAATAATCTCATTAATGTCTCCGGATGCCGTTGTACTTTGTTCTGCCAATTTCCGTACTTCTTCTGCGACAACCGCAAATCCTTTCCCTTGTTCTCCTGCATGAGCCGCTTCAATTGACGCATTTAACGCAAGTAGGTTCGTTTGATCTGAAATATCACTGATAACGTGGGTCATCACTTGGACTTTTTGAACATACTCATTCACTTCAAAGATGCTATCCATAAGCACTTTTAGTGTCTCATTTGATTTTTGTCCATTCATGTCAATATCAGCCATCTGTTTTTGGTTCACTGAATTGGCTTCGTTTGTTTCCTCCATATAACTACCAATTCTATGAAGCAATTCATCAATTTGGTTAAAATAATTCGATAGAATTTTTATGTCTTCGGCCATTTGTTTGGTTTCAATCGTTTGAATATATGTTTCCTCTGCGATCGAGACAATCGTATTTGATACATCTTCTGTTGATTTACTTGTTTGCTTTGATATTTCTGATAATTCTGTTGCCATCAAAGACGCTTTATTTGCTTGATCTTGAATACGACCTACCGTGTTTTTAAAACTAATTATCATATCCGAGAATGCACTAGTAATATTTTCAAATTCATTTGCATCAGTATAGAATTTAGAGGATTCTACTTTTGAAGTTAATTTCACAAATTCGCTCATGCTGTATTGAGTAGTCAAATCTCCTTCACGAACACGTAAAAAACTACCAAGAAACATATTTACAATTGTTTGAATAAACTTATTCACTTTTTGATAAATAAAGAAACTGATAATCATTCCAAGAACAATAATTAATACTGTCCCCAAAATAATTTGATTGGTATTTCCTAATTCTTGGTTAACATATTTTTCAGTAAAATAAACCATCAAGGCAGGCAAAACTATTACCCAGAATAAATATAATAAAATCTTTCCACTCATGCTTTTTTGAAGATGTTTTTTCTTTTTTACTTTTTCGCCCATGTGTTTCTTCCTCCTCATTCTTCCCATCTGATATCTGAAAAGCCTTACTTTATCAATCGGTATTATCAGGAATAAATTAAGAGGAAAAAAGACTAAAACTTTTTATCGTTTTAGCCTTGAGTTGTTTCTATTTTTTACGATACATTTCTTCTGCTTCTTGACGAGCATCCACTGCTTCTTCTAATGTATCGAAAGTTCCAAGATGTTTTGTCTTGCCATCCACACTGATATTTGCTTTATATCTTGTACCACTTTTTAGCTCTACTTTGCTTACGCCTACGTGACCAGTTCCGTTGGCTGCTTTTTTTGCTGGAGCTTTTTTGACTTGCATCTTTTTAGCTGGTTCTTTCTTTTCAGTAATAGCTGTTGCTTCATGACCGCAACTTGTTACTTTTTGATTTTTCAAGTCTGCTTGTTTTACCACGATTGTATTTCCACAAACACATTCACAAGTCCAAAAGCGACCTTTTTCCTTTGATTCAGCTTTTCCAATAACTGTTAAATCACCGAATTGTCTTCCTGTTAAGTCAATTCTCTTTTTCATATACAAATTACCTCTTTCTACCATTACATACGACCCCTCAAGCGAGTCAACATTTTTCATTATACTGAAAAGCTAAACCTTTGGCAAACCCTCAATAAAAGTAATTAAAAAACGAACCGAAAATCGTTGCTTTCAGTTCGTTTTTCAACTACTTTTACAAAATGTCTTTCACTTTATTCACTATTCCTTCAACAGCTGTGGTTCCTGGTTCAATGTCGAAAGATTTTTGTACAAGCTCATGACGTTCTCCCAATGACTCGTCTGTTTTTCTATCCCATAATTCTTTTTGTCTCTTTTTAATCATTGATACCATTGCTTTCGGGATGACATTCCGATAATTATTCTCATCTCCTGTCAATACTTTTATAGATGCTTTGATAACTGGCTCAGGATCAAATTGTTCATAAGGAAACGCTAATTTTTCATAATCAAAAATTCTCTCTGCTGGATTATCCTGCCATCTTTTCCAAGCTTCAAATTCCCGGTCATTGAAACCTGTTAAAAAAGGCCCCGGATTAATCGTGGCTACTTCTACATTAAATTCCTGCAATTCTTTGCTGAGCGATTCAGCAAAAGCTTCCAAAGCAAATTTTGATCCACCATAAGGTCCAGATAATGGATCTGCCATTAATCCAGAAACTGAAGACATGAAAACAATTTTTCCTCTTTGTTTTTTTACCATAGATTTAGCAATTTGTTGAGTTAATAACATTGGTCCAAACACATTTACTTCAAATTGGTTACGCAACTGTTTTTCAGGAATATCTACTAATGATCCACCTTCAGAAATACCCGCGTTATTCAAAAGAACATCTATGTCCCATGACCAAGCACGTTCTCGATCCTCAGGACTAGTGACATCCAGCTTTTCAATCTGTAATTTTAGCTTTTTCTCATCTGCTTCTTTTTCCAACGCTGAGACTTCCGACATCGTTTCAACACCGGCAATTACTTTCTTTCCGAGCTCTGCCAAACCAAATGCAATGCCTTTTCCAAAACCAGTTCCTGCTCCGGTAATCAAATAAGTTTCTTGTACCATCTGTATTTCCTCCTATATTTTTTTGTTTTACACTCTTCTTATAGAAATTATAATGGTACAAGAAAACGAATAGCCATTAATATGGTTAAGTTTTATATTTCATAGTCTTTTTTTTCAAAAGCTTTCACTTCTGTAATTGCTTTAATGACAACTGCAACAACCGCTCCCAACACTGCACCAATCGGTCCGAAAATTAGAACACAAACGATAGTTGAAAGAAAGGTATAAAGTGGACGAACACCAATAGATCGGCCTGTGATAATCGGTTCCGCAATCTGGCGGAAAACTACCAGCACAATGTAGACTAAACCAATTTGCCAGGCCCAGCTGGTATTCCCCAGAAAGAAATGAACGAGAGCCCATGGAATCATGATGATTCCACTTCCCAGTATCGGGATCATATCAACAAATGCAATTCCAATAGCCTTCCAGAACCAAAAGTCGACCCCCACCAGCCATAGTCCAACAGCCAAAATGATGGTGGCAATTCCAGCAAGTTTAAACGTTGCTTTCAAATAATTACCTAAACCTTTAGATACTGAATGGATTATTTCACGCATATAGTAACTGAATTTTTCCATTTTTATCCCACCTCCTAATCAAAATATCTTTAGAAAAGTATACAGCTTCCTCCTCTTTTTTCCATCGGTCTTGAGTAGGTATCTTCTGAGCGAAATAATTGTCTACTTAAATAAAATAGCCGTCAAAAGAGACCCAAAAGGCGTTTTGCTTTTGAAAACGGATTCTTTGTTATAAAGTATGTATATAGAAACTTCATGATCATGCAATGACGATGTACGTATCTCCTGTTAAGCGGAATGGAAAAAATTGAAAGGAGCTTAATAATGTCTCAATTAATGAAGATGATGGGAATGTCCAAGAATCATACACCTGAAGCAATAAAAATGGCAAAGGATTTTGGACCCAAAATTGCAAAAGCTGCCAAGGAACATATGCCAGATGCCGGCACTATGGCCAAAATGCATAAGAAAGCAGAAATAAAAGCTGCTAAAGGAGCCATGAAAGTAATGCCGGAAAAAGTGAAGAAGGTGGGAATAGCCAAAATGCTGATCTTGCCGGCAGCTAGTGCTGTCATCGCTCTACTCTTTGCACCAAAATCTGGTAAAGAACTTCGCTCTGACATTAAGAAAAGTGTAACTGGATGGAAAGATAAAGGTATGGATAAAGCACATGACTTAATGGACGAGGCCAAAGATGCATATAATGAAGCGATGCAAGAAGGTTCTTCTACGGTATCCATGCCTGATTCAGAACCAAGGTCACATTCTGAAGATCCATCAGCCGGCGTGGGAAATGTAAGAGGAACGATTTATGAACCACATGGTGATCAAACGATTCCAGAGGACAAGTTAGATGAAGCTTTAGAAGATATCGGTATTTCCTCTGATGAGGAATTAGTGAAAGAAGAAGAAAACCGGGACTAAAATAGTGATTAAATAGTCTTAGTATAAAAGGGAATGTTGCAAGATATAATTTAAATGTCAAATCCAGATTATCTCATTGATATAGATTGTCTGGAAACGTACCCAAGGCAACAGTAAAAATAGTTAGTAAGAAAAGAATAGAATAGACAGCGTCAAGGACTCAGTGGAGTCCTTCCGTCAGCTGTCTATTCTTTATTTTGAAAAACTGTTTTCCAAGAAACCAACTGAATCCTTTCTTCTTCAAGTGTTTTATGAAAATCTTGATCCATTAATAGTTGATACTCCCAAACCCTTTTCTGCCATCCAGGTAAAACAAAAAACTCACTGTCTGCTTTTGATGGATGTAAAAATAATTCCGTAATCCCATGAGGTAAATGTCTCAGCTCCTCCAAATAATATTCTTTTAAATGCTCATATGTTGGAATTTTTTCCATCGAAAAAGGATTTGAAAGAATTAAATCTGGTAGTTGCACACCTTTTATTTCTGCAAACTTAGTCCATTGACTGTGTATTTCGATGATTTCTTGAGACACAGCATGATCAATCATTTTTTCGAGTGCTTGTATTTGTTTGGGAAAACGGAAAGGCAATCGATGCGTTTCACAAAAATGAAAAGCAATACTTATAAATGTTTTTCCAGTTAAGCCGTAAAGCACTCCGCTATGACTATCTAAATGATCAAAAGTAATCCCTAATTTTTCGCCATAAGAGTATTGAGCCGCTATTTCAGAAATCACAGTGTCACTAGCAGATTTATTTAAAAATTCATCCATATCAGAATAAAAATAACCATCTTCGTCAATTAGATGAATAAAACCGTCTTTGTCAATTAAGGGAGTAGTTGAATCACTCGGAGCTGAACATCCCCATTTTTCGTTTTCCAGATCAGAAGTTAATGTAACATGTAAACCGACACTTAAATGAGGGATTCTTTTTATCCGTTCAACCGCGTCCAGAGCTGCTTTTCCAGGAATCATTAGTGAAACAGAGGTAATCTTTCCAAGACTAGCTAATTCTTCAATTGCTTCATTTGTTACCAGATCAATTCCAAAATCATCAGCTGTTATGATTAAATATTTTGTCATTTTACTCCCTTCCCCCATTCTTCATATCTTTACACTTATATTGTACGATAAAATAACGCTTTCACATATGGATAAGATAACATTTAACAAAAAAAATTAAGAACCATTGTCTGCTGTATCGGTGATTGGTATAATGCGGTAAAAAGAAGAGGTGTTTTATGGATATTCAAGATATTATAAAAAAAATAGAACGATTTAAGCAAAACTACCAAAGTTCTTCCTTTGATATTATCGTTAAAGAAGTGAAAGATGCTGAAGATTTATATGGAGATCTCTATATCGTCGCTGAAAACAATGATGGAGAAAGTAATACCGAATTACAAGCTGACGATTTATTATTGAGTATCGAAAACCCGTCAAAAAGTGACTTAACCGAATTACGCTCTATTGCTGCAGCATTAAAGGAGCTTGTTTAAACAAGCATTGACCATTTCACCCTAAATCACTATACTAAGCATTAATCGTTTTTTAATGTTGTGATAAGGAGTGAGTACGTGGTATTAATGGGTGCAATAGTAAATGGCGTAGCGATTTTCTTTGGTGGAGGAGTGGGTCTCCTTTTAAAAAAGGGTCTTTCAGAGCGAATCGGTACAGCTGTTATGAATGCATTAAGTTTATGTGTCTTATATATTGGTATTACCGGAATTTTAAATGGTGAAAATATTTTAATCGTTATTTTGTCTATGGTCATTGGTACTTTAATTGGTGAAGGCTTTGATTTGAACGAGAAAGTCAACAAGCTCGGCGCTTGGATTGAAGTGAAAATTTCTCCTCCTGCAGTTAATGGCGAAGTGTCTATTGCACAAGGATTTATTACAGCAAGTCTGGTTGTCTGTGTGGGGGCAATGGCGATTGTAGGCTCTTTACAAAGTGGATTAACTGCCGACCACGGCACCCTTTATGCAAAATCTTTAATCGATGGTATAGCAGCTATCATTATGGCATCGAGTCTAGGGTTTGGGGTCTTGCTTTCTGGAGTACTTGTCTTTCTTTATCAAGGTACGATTACCTTATGCGCAAGTGTACTCGCACCCTTATTAACTGAAACGGTTATTAATGAAATGACTTGTGTAGGATCATTATTAATTATTGGTTTAGCATTGAATATGCTAAAAATCACTGATTTAAAAGTAATGAACTTCGCACCAGCAGTATTTTTACCAATTATTTTGAGCTTGATTTTGTAAATCTATAAAAATAGCAGACACTAGCATTTATTTGCTAGCGTCTGCTATTTCCGTTAAAGAAAGTTTGAACGGTAAAATTGGCAATTCGCTGTTTTCTTCCAGCAAAATACCAGAAGGATTATTTCGCCATGCATAACGTATTTCTTGATACTCATCTTCATTATTGAACGAGACGATTATTTTATTCTGCTCGATAATTGAATTTACAGAGTGCCATTTATTATTTTTATCTAGCAATTCAATATCAACTTTTGTTCCATTTATGAGTTTTAACTGTTTTACTGATGGGCCAAAAGATAAAACATATTGATTTCCATATTTTTGAATTTCTTCTATTTCTGGATTTTTATGAGATGTTGGTATGGAATATATTTCATCCAAAGCCCAATTAGCTAGGCGGTTTCCAAGAGTTTTCTTATCAGGTGGATGTAGTTCGTTTTCTATACCAACATCTATCGCTGAAACCATCCCCGTATTATCTACGTCCCTACTGATTAAACTTTGTTGAAAACGCAATTCTGCCCACTTGCGATCATCAATAAGTACAGTTGGTTCCGTATAATTAGCTAATTGGATAAAATAAAACGGTAATTTTTCTCTCCATAAATTTCTCCAATCATTTATTAATGCTTCAAAATATTCTGCATATCTTGCTGGTTTTCCAGTATTTGATTCTCCTTGGTAAAATAAAAACCCTCGAACAGGATATTTTTTTAATGGGTAAATCATTGCATTATAAACTCCCGAAGGCTTATATTGAAAAAATGTAGTAGGTTCTATCGATTGCTTCATCTCTGCACCTATGCAATAGCTCCAACAATCATCAAAGGACAAGCGACAATTTTTAGATTTAATACCATAAAAGTTATTAGGTATAAAACCTCCTATTTTATTCACTACCTCTAGTCTCACGACTAAGATATTTTTCCCTTTTTTAAGAACATTTTTATCCAACTTGTATTTTCTAGGAGGATACCGATAATCTGTACGGCCTATACGAATGCCATTTATAAAAGTATCATCCGAATCAATCAATGTTCCCAACCAAAGTACTTTGTTTTCATCATGCAATAATTCATCTTCTATGAAGAATTCTTTTTTAAACCAAATTGATCCAGATATATTCTCCAAAGGAGTGTTATGAAACATTTGAGGGAGTTTAATACTTTTCCAATTGATATGATTTGAATCTGTCTCGTACCAAGGCTTATCTATGAAGCCTTTATCTAACGATGCTAATTTTTCATACCATTTTTTTGCTCTAAGTTCATCATTTCTTATCGTTTTTGCAACTTTTTCGGAATCTTTAAGAAACAAAAAATCCTCTTCGAATCCACCTAATTTTCGTAATGTATCTTCGCTTATCCAAGCTTCAATTGGAGTTCCTCCGACAGCAGTATGTAAAATTCCTATCGGAACACCCAGTTCTTCATACAATTTTTTTGCATAGAAAAACGCTAAAGCAGAAAAATTCTGAATATGTTTTTGAGTTGCGGATATCCATCTACCTTCAACAATTTCTTCTTGAGGATTTGTAAAATTATACGTCATTGGAACTTGAAATTGTCTTATAAGTGGGTAGTTTGCTTCATCAATTTCTTTTCTATATGAATCATATACTCTATGGATTGGAAGTTCCATATTGGACTGACCACCAGCAAGCCAGACTTCACCTATGTAGATATCATCAATCGTTTTACTAGAACTCCCATTTATTTGGAGTCGATAGGGACCCCCATGCTGATGTTTACCCAATTGAATTTCCCAATAGCCATTTGCTCTACTGATTGTGTGATGTATTTTTCCTTTAAACGAAACTGATATTCTCATTAAAGGTAAATCTTTTCCCCAAATTAATAAAGGTTTTTCCATTTGTAAAACCATGCCTTCACTAAAAAAGTTAGACATGTTCAATATTACCTCTTTATTTTGCATACATATATTCCTCTTTTCAGAACATCATAAATGTATTTTACTCATTAAATTAGACTGCTTTTCTTATTTTTTTACTAACTTTTGTTCATAAGAATCTCTATTGTCATTTATTTTTAACAAGAATTCCTCATTCATAATTGCCTTATAAAAAACTTGTTTTGCAGTTGCTTTAAATGGTTCAACATAAAATGAGCAGAGAAACATCACTGATCCAAACATGGTTAAAATACCTAGCGCTAAACCAAACACAATTGAAATACCATCAGCGCCCATATCAAAACCAACTTGTACATTCGACCAGTTTGCCCAAATAAATAATACATATAAAATAGTCGGGATAAAGTACCATAATATATACGACAATTGTAGTACTAAAAATACTCGTTTATATCCTTTCATTTTTTGGACACTTATTTTTAGCGTTTCTATTATTTTCATCTCAGGATTCTCTTTTAGTACATTGATTGCTTGAGAATATTCATATCCTTTTATAATTCCTGGAATAATAAATAACATACTCCACAACATTATTAAGGTTGTGCGCATCAAAATTAATTGACATGTTTTCCAAAACACTTTATTGTCTAATACTTGGAAAATAGATTTAATCGAGAAATCTTTATTATTGATAATATCTAAAGCTAACCAACGATAACTCGTGCGAAGAATCCCAAAAGAAAAAAAGATAATCATTAAAAATAATAGCAGGAGAAAATTTTCGGAAATCAATGACACATAATCTATTGTTCCTCCATTAAAAAATAACGAATTGAACAGAATAGCATTATTCTGATTACTCACACTAAGTAATATTTGAGATAATATTGTTGGTATGAAAAAAGTCATCACATATCCAACCATTGCTAGTAACCAGTTTCCTTTTAATTTTAGTAACGCTTCTTCTCTAATATTTTTTACCGACATCTTTTCTCCTCCAATAGATATTCTCGCCTCTTATTAATCAAAAAAATCTGTAATGCTTTCAAAACTCTTTTTAGGCTTACCGTCTTTGTCAAAAACAAGGGGCCAGTTTTTCCGGTCTTTTACTGGGAAATCACTTAACCAAGTGTATCTGTCTGATACTCCCCAAAAGGTAACACTCTCAATATGCTCGCTGTATTCTCTAAATAGCTTGAATACATTTTCATATTTTTCAGCCTGTATTTCTAACATTTGATTAGTCGGTTGAACTAAATCCGTTCTTGTATCTTCAAAATCAAATACAGAAATATCCATTTCAGTTATTTCAAGCTTGAGACCTAGCGAGGCATATCTTTCAATCGCCTTCCGTATATCTTCAATAGAAGGATTGTTTAAATTCCAATGTCCCTGAAGACCAATCCCATCTATTGGAACTCCTCTCGCTACCAATCCTTCTACAAGTTTGTATATTTTTTCTCTTTTTTCAGGATGTGATTCGTTATAGTCATTATAATATAAATTACTGACTGGATTTGCTTCTTTTGCAAAATAAAAGGCTTTATCAATAAAATCTTCTCCGATAATCTCTAGCCAAGGAGATTTGCGCAATAAGAAATTACCGTGATCTTCCACAGCTTCATTTACAACATCCCATGAATAAAACGGGTCTTTAAAATGTTCCATCACAGTCTTTATATGCTCTTGTAGTCTGTTTAGAAGAACTTCTCTTGTTACAAGAGAACCGCTTTCATTTTCAAAAACCCATCGTGGAGTCTGATTATGCCATACTAAAGTATGTCCACGCATTTCAATATTATGTTGTTTTGCGAAATCAACAATAGAATCAGCAGCTTCAAATGTATATTCATTTTCTCTGGGATGAAGAAGTTCAAACTTCATTTCATTTTCAGCAGTTATACTATTAAAATGAGTACTAATTAAATCTTTATCTTCTAAAACTGTTTTAGTATTTACTGCTGCTCCTATTCTAAAATAGTCTTTATATACTTCGTGTAATGTCATTTTTTTATTGGCCACGTATTTTCATCCTTTCTTTACTGATTATGATTTTATTTTTACAACTCAACGGGAATATTCCCATCAGTAGCTCTAGTTATTAATTTTGAAATAAAAATGTTGTTTTCTCGAAGATTTATCTGTCTCCCATTCAACTTCTAGTTTGTATTCTCCTTTTTGGATAGAATCTTCGAAGCACTTATTTAACATCTCTTTTCCTTCTTTTTCTATTACACCAATTATACAATCTTCGCCAATTAGCTGTTTTTTTTCATTCAGTAGACGATATTTTATTTTATAGGAATGGGAATACTGATCAATATTCAAAAATCCTAACTGAACAATTATTTCTTCTGACGATCGGAGCGAAGGCCGAATGACCAATCTATCTTCATCTATCAGTTCAATGGATAATGAATGACTTCTCGATTCTGCCCAATTTTGATATGCTATTTTATGATATCCTGAAGTTAAATGATAGATTACTTCGTCTGTATCTTTTTGTTTTAAAAGTGGAATAGAATCAATCAACATTTCACCGGTTAGACCATCAAATCGATATAATCCTGATTTTTCTGCAAATATACGAATCTCTCTTTCAGCAAATGCTACATTACCAGGTACGATATTATAGTCAGCAATTTCAGTGAACGAAATCGGAGAATAGTCTTTACCCACTTGTGGTGTTTCAGGTGGCCCAAGATATGATGGTTGCAAGCCTCCTAGATCCAAGATGATTTTTTGTATAATTACTTGTGGATCAACCATTGCTACTTTTATTACATGGTTACCTGCTTCACTACTATCCAAAGTAACTTTTAATTCTCGAATGTTATAAATCACACTTTTTTCCCAGTCTGATTCGTGGAAACTACCATTTTTTCCATACTGGACTGCATCAATAATTTGGAACTCCTCCTCATCAATTGTCACTCCTAGACGTAACCCTCTTTCAGGTGTGAAATCGAGTGATGGCGCTACGAATATTGTTGCTGTATATTTTCCTGCAGATGGAAAATATACGTCATATTCCAAAATTGGAGCTTCAGAAATTGAATATTCTTTATCCGTTTTTACTGGAAAGATTCCCATAGAAGACATTGTTCGTCCATATTTCGGAATTGTTTCCCAGCTGTGATACTTCGTATCTTTTTTTCGTGAATAATGCTCCGCTTCAATTGATATGACCCCGTCTACAGGAACAAATCCTTTCATTTGATTAATTTTATCGGAAGAAGGATTATAAACTGAAATTCTTAATTTTTCTTTTAATGGAGTTCCTAATTGATAAATGACTACAGTACCTTTAACATTCTCTCCGTTTGGTACTTTCTTCCAATCAATGGAGAATGTAATACGAACTTGATTAATCACTTTAGTAGTTATTAAAGAAGGTTGAATCCATTCATCTTGACTTTCTATTTTAATTTCAATCGGCTCTTTCCCTTTATTATAAATATCAACAGCCATTTCTCTCTTCGTAAATACATTAGTCGTTAAATTTCCAACCACATTAACATCCATTTCACCTTTATCTTTTCTATCATAACGAGTAACTTCTGGCATGACCTGTTCTTCAGGTTGTTGCCAATAGGTGTATCCAATATGAATTTGATCCATCATGTGATTCCATTTTCCTAATGCTGTACGTTTGTTATAATCAAAAGCTAGCATTTTATCTTCTAGAAAGAGCAATTCTGCTTCCCTTGCTGCTACATTTGCGCTGCTTCTTTCTTTTTCTGAGTACAATTTACTTTTCTCAGCAAGTAAGTGAAGTTTCAATACGGTAAATGATGCTTTTGCTGGATAATAAGCAACTTGGAAGAATGTATCTTTTTTCTCTTCAGGAAGGTTATTCATTAATTCTTCCGCCAATTCAATGATTTCTTCGAATTCATTTAATATTCGTTCTGCTTCTTGATAGTGTTGATGGCTATATAGTTCAACTCCATTTAACATTTCAGGCTTTATTCTTCCATTTTGTTTAGAATAACCATGTATAATCTTTGCTACTCTTAAACCAAACTCTTCACCAAAATAATAATTTGCCCAATCAACACTATAATCCCATAATGAATCTTTGGAGAAATCATCCACATTCCACGCCATACGCAAGAAAAATTCCATTTGAAATTCCATCGGTTTTAAATCGCCAACATTCAAAATCCATATTTTAGTAGCATTATATGCGTACGATTTATGCATTTGTTCCCAAATCTTTTCAATTGGAACGGTATTTACCCATTTATAATTACGTGGTCCTCCTACATAATCAAGGTGGTAGTATATACCTGCTCCACCTTTTCTACTCTGCTCCGATTCAGTTGGCAATCTACGTATATTTCCAAAATTATCATCACCCCATAATAACGTAACATCGTCAGGAACAGTCATTCCGGCATCATAATAATCTTTCACTTCTTTATAGAGAGCCCATAATTGAGGAACCTCTTCCAGCTTCTTATCATTGTGAGTCTCTTTAATAATTTTTCGTTGATCTTCTACAATTTTTTCAAGTAACTGACTTTTTTCTTCAAAAGTCAGATTTCCCTCCATTGCTTCATCACCATCTCCTCGCATCCCTAGATTGATGATAGTTTCATAATTTTTACTTCTTTCGATACCTTCTCTCCAGAAATCATAAAGATAGTCCCTGTTTGTATGATAATCCCATGGTCCTTTTTTATGTTTCTTCCAGTCACCATGAGGACGGTTCATCGGTTCGTGATGGGAAGTTCCAATAACAACACCATATCGATTTGCCGTTACAATATTTTTCTCATCATCTTCATAGAAAGTACTATCCCACATTGCTGGCCAATGATAGTTAGCCTTTAATCGTAAAGTTAACTCAAAAATTTTTTCATAGAATTCATGAGTAAAATCAGGATAGTTTTTCCGTACCCATGTCATTAAAGATGGTCCCTCATCATTCAAAAAGAAGCCTCTATATTGAACAGAAGGTTCTCCTTGGAAATAGCTTCCTTTTTTTACATATACTTCTGAACGAGATAAAATTGGAACATCCATCCACCAATACCATGGAGAAACCCCCATCTTTTCCACTAAGTCATAAATTCCATAAATAGCTCCTCGATTGTCACTTCCTACAATTACAAGTATTTCTTCAAATTGCGGAACTTTGATCGTCTGGATTAAAAATGACTCCCATTTCCCTTTTAGATTTTCTAAATCAACTTTCGAAATTAATTTTTCTAGCCAATCATCAGTACCTAACGTACCAATTACAATCGCCTTTTCCTTTTTTGGTAAAGAGTTTTTTAATTCTGGTTGACGAGAAGTTACTTTAAAAATATCTTTTTGTAAATCTTGAATTGCTCTTTTAACGCTTTCATGTTCATTTTCCGAATAATGTATTTTTGTCGCTCCATCCTGGTTGACTACTGGAAAAGTATCTTCAACAAATTCAAATGTAATATATTTGGGTCCAAACAATGGATAACCCTCCGTTCATAGTTTTCTTATCGTTTGATAAAAACAAAAGGACTGAGACATAATCCTCAATCCTTCTTTTGTTCATCTTCCTCCTACAATGGTTCAATAATCATCATTCCTACATTTCTTTATATCTGAAATAATCAAAGTCGGCATGCTTACGTCTGCCAGAAGTATCAATACAACTCATACCTACAAATGCTCCTGTAAAAAATCCAGCTTGTTCAATATAATCATCTGACAGTTTATAGGAGTCAAATCTAACTTCAATTTTATGCCATGTCTCTCCATCAAATGAATATGAGTATTGATAGAACTTCTTGTTTACATTTACTTTTAAATACACTTCTTCTACGCCTTCCGGAACACTGATTTCATTTCCTGCAATTGGACGTGTCGTAATGAATTTTTCACAATTTACTAAATCCAGTACTTTTCCTTTTTGCTCATTCCAAGTTAAATGTAGACTTGTCCAGTTGCGGGTATTGTAGTAACACACTAATCCGGCTTGTTGCTGGAAGCTTTCTGGATTAAATTCTACTTTTGTCTCTGCTTCAAATTCAAAACTTTGCCATCTTCTTGCTACGAATGATTGTGTGAACAATGAATGGAAAGATTCTCTTCCATATAAACGTAAGTACCCTGAGCGATCTTCTAAAGAACCAATATCTTCATTGAAAGGTATACGTAATGTTTGGAAATGAATATTTAAATTTGCTGAATCAAAATCGTCTTTTTCCAGATAATTTGTTTCCCATTTTTGTTCTGGTAAATCAGGAGCTTCTATTTCTAAACTTGGTTTATTTCCTCCTAATACGTATGGCCAATCATTTTCCCAATATAATTTTTGTAGAGCTGTTTCGCGGCCTAAAGGACAAAACCCTCTTCCTTGTGCTAATTTCATATCTTCTGGTCTAATAGGCCTACCTGTCAAATGTGCTAAATACCACTCACCATTTTGTGTTTCTACAATTGATGCATGTCCCGCTTTTTGTAGCTCAATATCTGGATAGGGATAAGAAGTTATTAATGGATTACCAGGATGTACCTCATACGGTCCTCTTAAATCCTTTGATCGAGCGATTGTAGCTTGATGTTCATACTTCGTCCCACCTTCAGCAGTCAATAAATAATAATAGCCATTCATTTTATAAAGATGAGGTGCTTCTACAAGTCCCCACTCAGTGCCTTTGAAAATTATTTCAGGATTTCCAATTAATTTTTTTTCAGTATGATCATACTCTTGTAGTACAATACCGTAAAATTGATGATTACCTACTCGAGGATCCCATAACATATTAATTAAATACTTTCTTCCATCTTCATCGTGAAAGAGTGATGGATCAAATCCTGATCCATTTAAATAAATGGGTCTACTCCATTCACCGTCAATGGTGTCACAAGTTGTTAAGTAGTTATAGCCATCTTTCCAGGTATTTCCTTCTACAACCTTCACATCAGAATAGATTAACCAGAATTTACCGTCTTGATAACTTAGTTGTGGAGCCCATACTCCTCCAGAATCTGGATTTCCTCTCATATCTAATAAATCAGTTGTATTTAAAGGTTGACTTACTAATTGCCAATTAACCAAATCTTTTGAATGATGAATTTGTACTCCCGGGAACCATTCAAATGTTGATGTTGCAATATAGTAATCTTCTCCAACTCTACACATACTTGGATCTGGATTAAAACCTTTTAAAATCGGATTCATAATTTTCATTTTTCATATTCTCCTTTTAAAATAATTATTAATTTTACAAGAACAATAAAACTGATCAGAAATTCTATATGATTTTTTTATCCTAATGTATACTTCTCTCTTATTTCTTTTATGATTGAATAATTATAATTAACAAGGAAGTATACTAATAAACTACAAATAAATAGCAATATCAATTCTGAAATATAAAACACTAAAACAAATAAAGTAAATAAAGTAGCAAGATTTCCAAAAGTTATTTTTATTTTGGTTAAGCTATAAAATGCTCCTAGCTTTAACAAGTCTTTTATTTTAAATTTAAATTTAATATTAATCATGAAGGTTGGGATCATATATAAAATCACTAAAATCGTTAAAAACAAGAAGAAAAAGAAACCTAGAGAACTGCCTGATTCATAAAAATAAAATACATCCGTAAATAATATTAGTAGAATAAATAAAAAGGGAATCCAAATTTTTAAAGAATCAAAAAAATTCTTTTTATAGTAAGTTACAAAATCTTTAATCGGCGTAGAAAAATCATCAATCTCAATTATTTTAAAGGTAGAACCAATTATTGCTGCAAGCGCTGGTCCTGAAGGTATAATACTAAGTAAATAGAGTGAAATATTTGAAAAACTTTTCTCTAAAAATAAAATAAAAATAAAAAACAAACTATTGCTTAATAAAAATATTATATTTATACCAAAAAACCAGTATATATTTTGAGTTATTTTATATAATTTCCCACTCCCAAATTCTTGTTTTTGTTCTTCTCCCATCTCTCTTCCCCCTTTTCTTTATTAATAGCGCATCAATCGAGAATCACCTAATCCTTCATAGATTTGTTTTTCTTCTTCTACAAACCAGATTTCATATAAACTAATTTCATTTTTTCTAACATTATATTTAATTCAAGCTTATTATCTTTCACCGCTGTATTTGTATACTTTTTTATAGGTTTATCAGTTCTTTTGAAGGAAATCATGATCACTCAAGCGTTCCCATGTTCTTCTTTCACAATACTCTTATTAATAAATACTTTCTTTGCATTGATTTGATTTGATGAAATGCCATGAGTCCAAAACCACCATGAGAAATACTGTTTGATATATCTTCTTAGAATTCATCTGAAATTAACCAGTATGAGAAAGAATCAACATAGTCACTGCCCAAACTTAAATTCTTTGCTTGGAGCTATATCTTGATAAACGGTAAGGAGAATTAACACCAAAATACAGTCTGTTTTCCAGAAGCGAGATGTTCAAAAATAAATACTAATCCAATAAATTGCTTTAACCCTAAATTCAAAAAAGAATCAAAAATATGATCTACGCATGTATTTAAATCCAATATCTTTTTGGACGACTGCCAATGCATCCATGTATTCTTTTCTCAACGCAAGGCTTAACCTGCCTGTGCCAATACAGTGTTTCCAGTTTTCATCCTGCTTTCATTAACAAAAATGTTCCTGTTCACTATAATTTCTCCTAATCGTAAATATAGGGCTGCCTTCACAATATGGAAGGCAGCCCAATCATATTTACAACTTTATCACTGCCTAATTCGACTAATTATTTTCTTTATAACTATTATATGCTTCATTAACGACATCCAAGTACTGTTGCAATCCTTGTCCTTCTAATTCAGAAATAAACGCATCGTATTCATCCATTGAACGTTGTCCTGTAATAAATTGCAACGTAGCTGTATCAGCAGAATCCTTTAGAGGTGTCCCAAGTAGAGTTAGTTGCTCGCGAGCTGCCTCTGGAATTGGCCATGGTGGTCCTGGTTCAGTAACTTCTCGGCTTTCATTCGTTGCATTTTGGAATGCAACTTCTTCCTCATCCATAATTGACTGTACTAACTCTGTTTTTCCACCATAAGCAAATACTCCACCAGAGAAACCAAAGTCAATTTGAAGATGTTTTTCATCGCCAGTTGGGTTTGGATTCAATCCTAGATAATCTACACCTTCAGCAGGTATAATTTTCCCTTCGTCATCATAAACGAATGTTTCTCCTTCAACTCCCCACTTGGCAAATAGTTGTCCTTCATCGCTATACCATAGCCAGTCAACAAATTGCATTAATGCTTCAAAGTCATCACGTTCTAATGCTTTTGCGCTAATCATACGACCACTTTCCGTTCTAAGTCCACCTACCAAAGCTCCCGCTGGTCCTTCTGGGTTAACAATTTTTTGAACAGTAAAGTTATCTGCACCTAAAGTTTCATTCATAGTTTCACGCATTTGGATAACAGTTTGAGAGTTCGCGCTAATGACAGCAGATTTACCGGTAGTAAATACTTGAACTGCTTGTTCATCATCTTGCGTCCAGCTCTCAGGATCCATCAATCCTTGTTCTACAAGTCCAGCAAAATACTCTACCATTGTTTTATATTCATCGGTTGTTGGTGCGTATACATAAGCATCGGCTTCTTTATCGAATTGAACTCCTTGTCCGAATCCCCAACCGCCAATTGTTCCAAATGACGCCGCCGCAAAATTTAATAATGCTTGTCCTTGCCAGCGGTCTGAGAAAGGAACCATGCCAGTCTCCTCTTTAATTTTTGCTAAAGCTTCTTCTAATTCATCCCAAGAATTCGGATATTCAATGTTTAAGTCATCAAAAATATCAGTCCGTAAACCAAGTGAGTAGTCATGTTTTACTGTCTCGTGAAGACCAGGTAAAACATAATATTTTCCATCTTCTTGTCGTAGACCATCTAGCTCTGCATCCAACCCCCATTCTTCAACTTTTTGAGTATAATGAGGCATCAAATACGTATAATCGCTTACCGCTAGTATTGCACCAGAAGAGACAAATGCTTGCTCTTCCCCTGGATAAGTTTTTTCAATGATTAACGGTGCATCTCCGGCACTAATAAGTAAACTTCTTTTTTGTGCATAATCACTCATTGGAATTACAACCGGATCTAAGGTTACATTTGTTGTTTCAGTTAGTTTCGACCAGAATAGCCAGTCATCATTGATTGGATAATTTGGATGGTCACTGTAAGCAATAGAAAAGTTCAAAGGTTCAGTTGCAGCAAATGTATCTCCTGCTTCGTAACTTTCCATCGCACCTTTCGAACCTAAATCCTCACTTGTTTCTGTTCCGCCTCCATCATTATCAGAACCAGCCTCTCCTGATTCTCCTCCACACGCTACTAATAAAGTTGCTGCGCTAACTGATATACCTGCTAAAATCATTTTCTTTAATTTAGAATTCATGGTTGTCCTCCTGCTAATATTTAATAAAATATTTTTAAAAATAATAGAATCTAAATTTTTTCTGACAACTTTCATTCTCTTCCATTCATCCTCCTTTCTAGTTATCAGAAATTATTGCATTTATTAAATATAAAGTAGTGCTTATACATCTCTACTTTAAATTCATAAGAACAAATTTATACCTGAAGTTAAAATAGTTATTCTTTAACTGAGCCCAACATGATACCGTGTACAAAGTATTTTTGCACAAACGGATAAACAGTAATAATTGGCAACACAGTTAACACCATGGTAACTGACTTAATATTGGAAGCAATTTGAGTTTGATTGTCAGATGCAGCTTGACCCACATCTGACATTCCCATTGCTCCAGAAATCATATTTCTTAAATATAATGTTACGGGAAACAAATCTTTATTGTTCAGATACAAGAATGCTTGGAACCATGAATTCCAATAAGCAACCGCATAAAACAAGATCATCGTTGCTAAAATTGGTTTACTTAACGGTAGAATGATGCTTCGTATGATTCCATACGTTGACATACCATCAATCGCGGCTGCCTCTTCTAATGAATCTGGTAGATTTTCAAAAAAAGATTTCATTATTAACATATTGTAAATACTTAAAGCTCCTGGCAGTACCACCGACCAAATCGTGTTTGTTATTCCTAACGTATTATTATAAAGAATATAGGTAGGAATCATTCCGCCACTAAAAAACATTGTAAATACAGAGAAACCAATAAAGAAACCTCTTCCTTTCAAACGTCTTTTAGATAGTACATAAGATAGCATAGTAGTTAGAACCATTGCGATTGCGGTCCCCAATATAGTATATAAAATGGTGTTACGATAATTCAGCCAAAAAGTGCGATCTCCAAAAATTACTTCATACGTTTCTGTATTAAATCCTTTCGGTATTAAAAATACTTGACCTGCATTTATATAAGCCTCGCTACTAAAAGATTGTGCTACAACGTTCATAAATGGTGTTAATGTAACGAAGACAATTACTGCAAGAAGAAAATAATTAAATATCTTAAAAACTTTATACGCTTTTGTTTCACTTAACATTTCTCCACCCCTTACCAAAGACTTCTGT
Source organism: Jeotgalibaca ciconiae (assembly GCF_003955755.1). NCBI lineage: Bacteria > Bacillati > Bacillota > Bacilli > Lactobacillales > Carnobacteriaceae > Jeotgalibaca > Jeotgalibaca ciconiae. The sequence goes on from NZ_CP034465.1 coordinate 429,967, forward strand.
CAGTAACTTTTTTAGAAATCATATTTGCAGACATGACTAATACAAAACCAATGATTGCTTGGAATAAGCCAATAGCAGTAGAATAACTAAAGTTATTAGATATTAAGCCAATTCTATACAAATAAGTAGAAACAACATCTGATGTTGCATAATTAAGTGGATTGTAGAGTAATAAAATCTTTTCAAATCCTACATTCATAAAGCTACCGATGTTTAATATTAGTAGTGTTACAACTGTAGGTAGAATACCCGGTATTGTCACATGCCATGTCTGTCTTAACCTTCCAGCGCCATCAATCGCTGCTGCCTCATATAAATTTGGATCAATATTAGTTAATGCAGCAAGGTATAAAATTGCTCCCCAACCTGTTCTTTGCCAAACTTCTGATCCAACATATATTGTTCTGAACCAATCAGCACTCTGCATAAATATAATTTTTTCCCCTGTAATCATTTCAATAAGCTGATTTACAATCCCATTGGAAGCGAGTATTTCCATTATCATCCCTGCTACAATAACTGTTGAAATAAAATGTGGTAAATAGGAAGCAGTTTGCACAAATTTTTTAAATTTATTAATCTTCACTTCATTAAGTAATATCGCAAAAATAATTGGTAGTGGAAAATTAAATAATAAAGTAAGTCCACCTAACATTAATGTATTCTTAAAAACGCGCCAAAAAGTTGGATCATTAATAAACATTCTTACATAATGCAGACCAACGAACTCCTCACCAAACATACTTCCACCAGGAACGAACTTTCTAAAAGCGATTACATTTCCGATCATTGGTAAATATTGAAATATAATTAAATAAGCAATAGGCAATATTAAAAGAGAATAAAGCTGCCAATCTTTTTTCAATGCTTTAACAGTGGAACTAAATCTATCTCCCTGCTTCTTTTTTTTGTTTTCTTTCTCTTGTTGCGAGGTAATAAAACCAGTTTCGGGTTGGTCCTTCAAGCGATCAATTTCTTGGTCCATACCGTTTCCTCCTCTTTGTCAAATTATAAAAATACTCAAGAGAGCTTTTTTTATTAAGAATATATTGTTCTGCCCTTTTTATCTTGTATTCCTGCTTTTCTATAATAGTATGTATTAATTTGATCTCTCCACTCTCGAGCAGATTGAAGTTGTTCTTTGATTCTTTCCTTCACATTCAAATACGTAGTCTCATCAACCTCATTTTTCAACGATTTCCACTTAACTTGGTATCGTTCTACTTCTTCATATCCTTCAAAATGTGTGTCATAAATATGTTGTATAATTGTTTTGCCACTTTTTAATTGATAATTATAGGGTAGGTGATGGAAAAATAAAAGCAGTTCTTCTGGACAGGTAGCAACATCTTCATACTGTTCAAAAACTTCATCATGGTATTGTCGAGTATATCCTGTTCCTGTTGCCACCGTACGATCAACACCTAGACCCTTACTGTCCGAAAAATGATAAGTTCCCCACATTGAGTACTCATAACCATCAATATTAGGACCATAATGATGTCCTGGTTCAACCATCCAGCCGATTCCTAATGGAGATGTATACTTTTCATATGTATCCCATGAATTTAACATCATAGATTTCAAAATCTCTTTTCCATTAGAAGATAATTCAAATGTTCCGTTCATCCATTCTTCCAAAATACTATCCGATGATAAAGATGGATCCCATATTAATCTTCCATATCCGAATAGGTTTGCTTGTGCTAATTTATGTCCTGTCCAATTCTCATCTCTACCTACATTTACAACAGCAGTTATTCCATTATTTTTCTGTTTAGCTGGGTATTCTTTTAATACCTTTTGGACAGTCGATCCTTTTCCCTTCATCCATGTATCAAAATCCAATACTTCTTTCCACTGTGGTACAAGATAAAAAATATGTTTCTGTTGGCCAGTATATTCTTGTGTAATCTGGAATTCTAGTACTTGATTAGTTTCTTTTAAAGCCCCAAACAAAGGTGAAACCGCTTCACGCACTTGAAAATCCATAGGACCGTTTTTTATTTGCAGAATAACATTATCATTGAATTCTCCGTCTAGTTCATAGAAATGATCGTAAGCCGCCCTTGCTCTATCCGTTGTACGATCACGCCAATCTTGATGGTTGTTATATACAAAGCAGCGCCAGAAAACAATTCCATCATGTTTTTTTAATGCTCTACCAAGCATGTTTGCTCCATCAGCATGTGTCCTTCCATAGGTAAAGGGCCCTGGTCTATTTTCAGAATCTGCTTTTACAACAAACCCACCAAAATCTGGAATTACATCGTAAATATCTTTAGTTACTTTATTCCAAAACTCTTGTACTTCTTCGTTTAAAGGATCTGCAGTTTTCATATTTCCAATTTCTATTGGACTTGCAAAATTAATACTTAAAAACAATTTGATGTTGTATTTACGGAAAATAGATGCTAAGTGAGCGATTTCATTTAAGTATTTATCTGTTATAAAATAAGATTCTTCTTTGTGTACGTTTACATTGTTGATTGTTAGAGAATTAATCCCGATAGAAGCTAGCAATCTAGCGTATAATTCATTGTTTTCATCATCTCTTCTAAAAGAATTTTTTTCAAAAAATATTGATTTACCTGCATATCCTCGTTCGACAGAACCATCAAAATTATCCCAATGATTAATCATTCTAGTCTGATTTTCTGGTTCAGATAATATTTCTTCCTCTACAAATTTTGTTTTTTGAAACAATCTTATTAAATGGTATACACCATACAATAAACCTTTGTCAGAGCTCGATATAATTCTTACTTGCTTATTTTCAGCCGTAATTTTATATCCTTCCGGATGAATAGAAGATTCTTCTTTTACTTCTAAAATTAAAGAAGCCTCAGATTCTTCTACTAAAGAAATTTCAAAAAAATATGCAACTTCTTTTTTCAATGTTTCATGTAAACTAGTAGCATTCTTAATTATAAAATTATTAAAGGGATGATTCTTTAGCTTTTTCTTTTGTAACCAACAAAAATCCTTATGATATGACATTGCTTACATCTACTCCTTTTAAAATAAAATAGAAAATAAAAATATTCCACCCTATCTCTAAAACACAAGAGATAATCATTTGAACAGTTAATTTGTTCTATTAACTAACTAAATGATAATGCACACATTGACTATTGTCAAGAACTTTCAATAAACTATTCTTCATTTTAACTGTTACATATTTTGTATACTAAATTCTAAAAAACATTTTAAATTATGTTGACAAATAGCATAAAAAAACATACTAAGATTAGTAGGTAGAAACCCCGACGGGGGATTCTGCCTGCTATTTTCTTTTTTCGGGTATAGTAGTGGTGAAAGGAAGCTCGACCGAAGCCCCAGGGACTTAGAGTCCGAAACAAAAACCGAGCTCCTTCACTGTCATTTCAGAATCAGGTTTAAGTATGTGGGACTACGAGTCCGTGTAAAGGAAATTGGAATCGGAATGAATCAGTGAGGGTCTTTCAAACTAAACGAGAAAGTGAGGAGAAAATAATGTTTGTAGTAGCGTTAGACGTTTCCATGAAGAAAAGCTACGCCGTAATCTATGAAGGCAACACTTGCCTGTGGGAGGGCATCATCGCTCACACCAAAACAGGGTTCACCGTCCTGTTGAATGAAATACAGAGCCTGCCACAGAATCCGGATGTAGTTTTTGAAGCCACAGGCGTCTATTCCCGGCCTGTAGAAGCCTTCTGCCAAAAAAACGATCTGTCCTACACGTTGCTAAATCCGCTACAAGCCAAAAAGCAACTGGAAGAAGATACCTTAAGGAGTTGGAAGACCGACAAACAGGATGCCCACAAGATGGCGCAAACCCATGCCGGGAAAAGACGGACACCGAAGGTGGTACAGGAAGATGTTTACCAGGATTTACGTGATTTATCCCGGTTCTATCAGGAGGTGGAAGAAGAAGTCAAACGAACACGTATGCACCTGCATAACTGTCTCCAACTCGTGTTCCCAGAGCTTGAACAGTTTTTCTCGACCAAAATCAACCTTTACGCCTTGACGATAATCAGTCTGTTTCCACACCCCGATTTGGTCTTGCGGTCCACACCGACAAAAATAAAAAACTTATTACTTAAATCCACACGGAAGAAAATATCGGAAAACCGCGCCCGCAAGAAGGCGGAAGACTTAATCGCTCTGGCACAGGATGCTTATCCGGCTGTAACCCAAAACAGTGTCCACTGTCAAAAGACGAGCTATTATGCGGAAAAGCTCCAAGATCTGCTCCTCCAAAAGGAGGCACTCCAAAGCCAGTTGATAGAAACAGCGCGGGAACTGCCGGAACACAATTTATACATCACCATCCCAGGGATTGGTGAACTGTCCTCGGCCTTATTGATCGGTGAACTGGGCGACGTGCGACGATTTGAGACGCCCAATCAGCTGAACGCTTTTGTGGGCATTGATATCCGCCGATATCAATCCGGCAAGTACACAGGCAAGGACCACATTAATAAACGGGGCAATCCGAAAGGCAGGAAAATATTATTTTTTTGCGTGAGAAACATGATTCGCCAACAAAAGGCTGCCCCGAATCATGTCGTGGATTATTATTATAAATTAAAAAAGCAACCCATCCCCAAGAAGGATAAGGTTGCAGTCGTAGCCTGCATGAACAAACTACTCAAATGTATGCATTCCATGGTGAGGAACCATACCAAGTACGACTATGCGTACATGGCCTCTAAGAGCCCAACTTTACAGTTAATATAGCACAACACCCCGCAAAAAAATAGTAAAAGGGATGTTTATTTAGCATGCCTATTTTCTTATCAAGATTAGCCTCTGAACCAACTCTCCAATGAAGAGTTTAAGATACATATACTAATAGATAAATATTAGATATATATCACTTGACTAAACGTAGGAAATAGGGGCTGGGAAGAAACTCCAGCCCCTTGACTATACCCGAAAATTGTAGCATAAACGTGCTCAAAAAGGCAGCCCCGACGTCCACTTCACGAATAATGCTCTGATGGTTTACAACCATCCTGCGCTTATTCGCTCCAGTGATCCGGGGCTAAACGCCTTTTTTCCCACTCTCTATTTTTACTTTTTCTTCCAAACCATAATACAATCTTCACTTGTAGATGTAAGTGGTTCTTCTTCCCAATTTTCCCATTTATGAAGTAATTCAAATCCAGTCAGTTTTCCCATTAGTTCCAACTCAGATGGCCATAGGTAGCGGTGTTTTGTCTGATAGGATTCCGTATCTTTTGAGGCAAGATTGTACTGATAAGAAGTTACTAATTGATTAATACGATCATATTTATCAAAGCCTAGATATTCTTCTTCCAGAGCATAAGGAGCAATATCATCCTTCACAATCTGATCTACTCTTGGAATAAATGTTTCAATGACAAAAATACCGCCTGGCTTTAAATGATCCGCTGTATTTTGAAAACAAGCAACTTGTTTCTCTAAATCTAATAAGTAAGTGATTCCATTAAAAATTAAATAAACCATATCAAACTGTTTATCTAATTTTGTTTTACTCATATCGCCATAAACCATATGAACATTTTGATTACCTTCTTTTTTGCTGAGAACCTCCAGCATTTTTTTAGAGTTGTCCATTCCCCAAAGCTGGAAGCCTCGTTTGGATAATGGAATCGCAATACGGCCTGTGCCAACTGCGAACTCTAAAATATCTTTTCCTGGAGATAGTTTTTCTAGTATATCAACAGTTGGTAATACGAATTCTCTTGTATTTAAAGGATAAATATCTTCATCATAGTCATTAGCGATTTTGTCAAAAGAATTCACAATACCCTCTCCTTATCCCATTACTTTAGCTTGATTTGTTTTGTTTGATTCGCATAAGATGCAACGGCTCCTAATAAATTTGCATCATTAAGGAAATGACAAGCGACAATTTCAGCATGTACATCCGTTGCTTTGGTTTTCTCCAAATATTGATTAACAAGGACAGAAACATCTGATATCAATTCCTCACGGCTTGATATCCCTCCTCCAATAATAACTTTATCTGGATTAAATGCAACCAGTAATAGCTGAATCCCTCTAGCTAAACTTGTCTTGAGACGACTCACATACCTTTGAGCTAGTTCTTCCCCCTCTTCCGCACGTTCAAAAAGCATCTTTCCAGAAATGGCTTGATCGATACCGAGTTCTTCTTGGTATTCATTTGCCGCTCGAACAGGGCTTGCTAAATCGCTAAGCGTTTTATTCTCCTCAAGAAGCATGTAGCCAAACTCTCCGCCAAATAAGTTCTGCCCTTTTACTAACTCTCGATTTATAATGACTGCCCCACCAATACCAGACCCAATGACAAAAAATAATGCATTTTGAATATTTGAAGCTGCTCCTTGCCATAGTTCTGCTAGAGCTGCACAGTTTGCATCATTTTCTATGCTTACAGGCACTCCTAACAACTTTGTTAACTCTTCTCTAAGGGGAATATGGTGAATGTAAGGGACAGCGCTAATTCCTTTTATTACTCCTTCTACCGTATCGACAGCTCCAGGACAGCTAAAAGCCGCACCAACAAATGCTCCAGATTTTTCTTTCAATAGCTGAAAGGTATTTTTGAGAGTCTCTTTCATTTCTTCCCATGTCTCTGGGGTTGAAAACTTAGATTGATTTGTCAAACCCTCTTCTTGTGACCAAACGGCATATTTAACTGCTGTTCCGCCAATATCGAATACTGCTATCTGCATATCTTTTCCTCGTTTCTACTTTAATTTCTTGTTAACACAATTTGTGCTGCGTACATATCATAACGATGAACAGAAATAGAATATTCAAAGGCAGTTCCTGCACTTAAGAAACCAACTTGTTCCGCGACCGCAACGGGATCTCCATATTCCAAGTTCAATTTTTCTGCTTCAAAATCAGTTGCTTTTCGAACGGTTATTTCACGATGCGCACTTTGAATACTCAGAGATAATTTCTCCTCAATGTACTCATAAATCGAACCTGAAACGTTCTCCCTCTTTAAATAAGGGATGATATCAATCGGCATGTATGTTTTTTCAATAACGAAAGGGTTTCCCTCCTTTAATCGGACACGATAAATGTCATAAACAAAATAATCAAGAGCCATGTTCAGCTTTTCAGCGACTTCTTCTGGTGGATGTACAATTGAAAAATCAAGTATCTCACTCTCTATTTTTTCTCCTGGACTTATTGCGGTTGTTCCTCTGAATTGATTCGCCATCGTAACTCGTTTTGTTTCTTCAGGTCCCATATCTTTTACAAAAGTACCGGAACCTCGTCTTTTAATAATCAGTCCCTCTGTAACAAGTAGATCAAGAGCTTTCTTCACTGTCATTTTACTTACGTCGTAAATTTCACATAATTCCCTTTCAAAAGGGATTTGTTCATTTGCTTGATATGTTCTATCTAGAATCTTATTTCGAATGTCATTTGAAATCATTCTATACTTTTGCAAAAAATCACCTTCTTCTCTAAAAAATAAATAACATATCCTTATCTAGTTTTCTTTGCTTTTTAGGTAATAAATCCGGCTGGAAAAATCGCCTTCCTTTTCTTGTGCCCAATAATCGTTTGCTCTGCCGATAAAGTTGCCGCCTAAAATTAATCCGACATTCATTAAATCACTTCCATATCGAATTTGCTTTTCATCATTAACCGTATAAGCACTATTTTCTAATAATCCCTGTAATTTTAGTCGTTTATATGGTGGATTCGGTCCAGCAAGCACACGATAATGTCCTACTAGTGCTTCTTTTTTATCTTTTGAAACGACCATCCATGCTGTTTCATTTTCTTCAAAAGGACTGAACAGACGATAAAAATCACCATTAAAAATTAATTCTTGATACTCTTTGACAAATAAAATTTGCTGTTTTATCTCTGTCTTCTCATCATTTGTTAATTCGGTAGGATCCAATTCATATCCAAAGGTTCCAAATAAAGCTACATCTCCCCTCATTTTTAAAGAGGTTTTCCTGCCTACTTGATGATTTGGAACTGCTGAAACATGAGCGCCAATTGAAGACAACGGATATACCATTGAAGCACCATATTGAATTTTTAATCGTTCAACGGCGTCTGTATCGTCGCTAGCCCATGTTTGAGGCGCATAATATAATAACGCTGGATCAAAACGCCCCCCGCCACCTGCACAAGATTCGATTAATAAGTCAGGATATTTTTCGAGCAGTTTCTCGTAAAGCTCGTACACACCTAATATATAGCGATGAAAAACTTCCCCTTGTTGATTTGACGATAAATTATTTGAATAGGCTTCTGAAATATAGCGGTTCATGTCCCATTTTACATAATCAATTTTATTTCCTTCCAATATAGCATCCATTTGCTGGAAAATAGCCTCTACCACTTCTTTTCTCGAAAAATCTAAAACAAACTGATTGCGTCCATGTGAAATATTCTTATTCGGATGACCGGTGAGCCATTCTGGATGTTCATTAAATAAAGATGTTCCTTTCGAAATCATCTCAGGCTCAAACCACAACCCAAATTTAAGCCCTTTCTCATGAATTTTTTGAATAAGTCCCTTCATTCCGTTCGGCAATTTTGCTTCATCTACTGTCCAATCTCCTAGTGATGACGAATCATCATTTCTCTTTCCAAACCAGCCGTCATCCAATACAAACAAATCGATACCCAGCTGTTTGGCTTCTTCAACAATTTCCATAATCTTATCTTCTGTAAAATTAAAATAAGTAGCTTCCCAGTTGTTGATTAAGATCGGTCTGCTATTACGAGCCCATCTAGGATGAACAAGATGATCTAAATAAAATGAATGATAGGTTTGGCTCATTCCATTTATCCCTTGATCACTATAAACCATTACTACCTCGGGGGTTTGAAACTCCTCTTGAGGATTTAACTTCCATGAAAATTGATAAGGATTGATTCCCATCATCACACGCGTTACATCGTAAGAATCAACTTCAACTTGCCCTAAAAAGTTTCCACTGTAAACAAAGTGAAAACCAAATACTTCCCCTTGCTGTTCCGTTGAACTTGGACGGGGTAATGCCATAAATGGATTATGAACATGACTGCTGGCTCCCCTCGTACTGCTGATTTGCTGAACTCCTCTGATTAATGGTTTTCGCTCCACATGCGTCTCTCTTGCCCATGCTCCATACAAGTGGATAAAATCAAACTCATTTTCTGGGAAATCTATACTCATGCTCATGAGGCGTTCAATCGATAAAGTATTTGTCCCATTATTAATCATTTTTGAGCTGCGTACAAGGACCGATTGATTTTCGAAAATAGTATATAAGAGATATAATTCTAATTCAGAATATTGATCTTTCATTTGAATAATCAACGTCTCTGCAGACTCTTCATCTGAAAAGGTCATCGGCAAACCTTTTATTTTTTGTTTTCCTTTTTGTACCTCATAACCAACGTAATCAAAATGTGAAAGGTAATCGCCATCGTCATATTGAATTTCAACAGCTGGATACCGAAAATCGGTTGTTCCATAAACAGGAGATTCTTGCCTGACATGTTCTAAAGAAGTCGTATGATTTCCTTCATAAAGATTATTAGAAGGACGCACCTCTCTTTCAATCAAGTAATCATAAGAAGACATCGTCTGAATTGCTTTTCCATAGTATAAGTGCTCGAGTATATTTGTTTCTTCCATTACCCGAAAAAGATAGCTTAGCTTCCCATTTGTTAAATGAAACGATTTTTCATTCTCATTCACATGAATCATTTTTATCATGAGGATTCCACCTTTATTTATATTGTCTTTAAATTCCAAAAGTATATATCTATTCAAGTAATCGTTTACATTATAGCTTAATTTATAGTTTTGTAAAGTATTATTTCCAATCTAACTGGGTTTAAAAATATTGGAATGGTTATCAGAAAATTAATTTTTGAGACGAAACAATCCATGTTATACTTATAAATAACATCCTAATTAGTAAGGAGTGAAACTTATGAAAATTGAAATTTGGTCAGATTTTGTCTGTCCTTTCTGCTATATTGGAAAACAAAAACTGGACCACGTTTTAAAGAATTTTGAACATAAAGATCAAATTGAAATCGAATTCAGGAGTTTTGAATTAGACCCTTCTGCCCGATACGTTCCCGGCAAATCGATTTATGAAACTTTTTCTGAAAGTAAAGGCATGCCCATGGAACAAGTACACAGTATTTTTAATCAAGTTACCCAAGCAGCAAAAGAAGTGGGGCTTGAATTTCGTTTTGATATCGCGCAAACTGCTAATACATTCGATGCGCATCGCCTCTATCATTACGCTGCCTCTTTCGGCAAAGGAAATGAGTACGTTGAAAGATTGAAACATGCTCATTTTATTGAAGGAAAAGTAATCAGTGACTACCATGTCTTGGCAGAACTTGCACAAGAAATTGGCGTGAACAAAGAAGATGCCCTTCGCATTTTAGAATCAGATGCATATACCGATCATGTACGCTCTGATATAAAAGAAGCTCATCAAATCGGCATTCAAGGTGTACCCTTCTTCATATTTAACCGTAAATATGCCATCTCCGGAGCTCAGCCGGAAGAGATATTCGTCAAGACATTAGAGACTGCTTGGTCAGAAAAATGAAAGTACAGGAGGTGAGATAATGGGTTTGTTTGATTTTTTTAGACAAAATAAAAAAGAAAAGACAACTTCTGAAATTGTACAACCTATTAATATAGAAGAAACAGAAAATTCTCCTATTGTTTTTGAAACAAAATTAACAGCAAATGACTTCAATGCAACATCGAATTTGATAGAATCCATCGTAAGTAAAATGGTCAACGAAGATCCTTTTCAAAATTTTTATAGAGGGATGGTTGATGATGATTTTATTATTGGAACGAAAAGAGTTTACAGGTATGAAGAAATAACAACGATGAATGTAGACATCGATACTCGTACAAAACCAATCCTCTCCATTGAAGGAATTCAGTTAGGAATCGTTCCAGAACATATCTTTTCAGAAATGAAGAAATATGAAAGCAAACATGTATTGACTACTTTTGTATTTGTTACAGGAGGACCTTATAAGGAATTCTCTAATGAAACCAATCAAATAGTCAGTGGAGACACACCTTATAATCTAGACGTCTACATTCAATACAATTAAAAAAGTAATGGAAATTCCGTTAAATGAGATTGAAAAGGACAATCTTCCGTAGATAAAGAGTCTTTTGAGAGTGGGAAAAAAGGCGTTCAGCCCCGAATCACTGGAGCGAATAAGCGCAAGATGGTTGCAGACCATCTGAGCATGATTCGTGAAGTGGACGTCGGGGCTGCCTTTTTGAGCACATTTACGCTACATTATTCGGGTATAGGAAAGAGGCTGGGAGTTTTTTCCCAGCCCCGAAGATAGTTAATTTTTTTAGCAGTTGAGGGTGCTTTAGGTGCCTTTGACTGCTTTTTTTGTTTGAAGAATACTTCAGCAGTTATATTTACCTAAGAGATATTCGTTGAAAGCTGAAAAGTTTCTCAGATCAATAATTCCAGGTCTTCTTATTAATGTTCATTTGTCAATTTCATTCAGTGGCAATTTTCTATGCCCTCACTGGACAATATTAGGTATTAATTCCATCTAGTGGGGGCAAAACTATTGTTCAGTAGACAAAATAAAGCAAGCAAGGGATGTGAGGGGAAAGAAAATTGGTATGTTAGACATTTAGAGCAGAAAAACTTATAGAACTCTCGCAATTAGAAAAGCGGACAAGTCCACCTTGGCCTATGAAAAAATAGGAAATTTGACCCTGAATTGTCAGGAGACTTCACGCTTCAGCGGGTTAGTCGAATGATATGCGTTAGCGAGCAGCGAAGCGCGCAATGGGGCAAATTTATCTTTTTTTCGATAGGCCAGGACTTGGGAGCTAGACATTGATGGCTGAACTTATAATTCCCTAGTCTATTAAAAAAATCCTTTTTTGCATAAATAGCAAAAAAGGATTTTTCATTTACTAATTTCGACAATAATACGTCCAGCCATCTTACCGGCAACTAATCGACCGAATGTCTCTGGTAATTCCAATAATGTAACTTCACGATCAATCATTTGTGATAACTTCTCTGGTTTCATTTCATTCCCAAGTTGCTTCCATAACTCCAGCCGTCTCTCTTTTGGGTATTGAACAGAATCAATCCCTAACAGATTAATGCCACGTAAAATAAAAGGAAGAACAGTTGCTTGGAATTTTATTCCTCCAGCGTTTCCACTTAGAGCTATAGAACCACCATATTCTAGCTGAGCAAGATAATCAGCAAGATTTTCACCGCCTACTGGATCAACAATCGCTTGAAAACGTTGATGTGATAGAGGTTTCTTCTTTTCTAATTGAATCTCTTCTGGAGAGAAAACTTCTTTTGCTCCTAAATTAAATAAGTAATCTGCTTGACTCTCTTTTTTACGAGACTCTGCAATCACAGAGTAACCTTTGTTTGAAAGCATTTGAATAGCCATGCTTCCTACTCCGCCCGTTGCTCCTCGAACTAATATGGGTTTACCTTCTGGTTTAATATTGTGTTCTTCAAGAGCTACTACAGATTGACCGGCCGTAAAACCAGCTGTTCCTATAATCATCGCTTCTTTTAAACTAAGTCCATCTGGTAACGGGACAATCCACTCTGCTGGTACAGATGCATATTCACTATAACCCCCAAAATAGTTTGTTCCTAAATCATAGCTCGTTACAATCACTTTATCGCCCTTTTTATACTCTGCTACTTTTGATTCTACAACAACTCCACTCAAGTCAATTCCTAAAACCATGGGATAGTTGCGCACAACTCCGCTCTTTATATTCGTTGCAGCTAAGCTGTCTTTATAATTTACGCTTGAATAATGTACTTTGATAAGTACGTCTCCTTTTGGCAAATCACCACGATTCATATCTGTTACTTTTACTTGCAATTGATTCTCATCATTTATTGATGCTAGCAATACCTTAAATTGATCCATAAAATTCCTCCTAGCATTAATTTGGAATAATATCAGTAATGGTGTAACTCCTCATATCATATCTGCTTCTTGATTTTGAATACTCAAATGGTACACCGTTTGCCAGATAGACAACTTGTTCCACTTCCAGTATGGGTGTTCGATCAGTTGCTTCAAGATGTTCTATATCAAGTTCTGTCGGAATATCTGCGCTGATTTTTCGGTAGGCACCACCAACTTTTAATTCTAAATTCGAACGAATATACTCATAAATGGATTCATAAATAATCTCTTCTGTTAAATTTTTTACAATATCCACCACATAATAAGTATCTTCTAGAATATATGGTTTTTTATCAACAATACGTAAACGAACAATATGATAAACAGCTTCATTACTATCTAGCATAAGTAGTGTTTGTAATTTCTCTGTTGGAAATTGGATGTCAAAAGAGATGATTTCACTCTCTACTTTTTTGTCAGGCAGTTGTACCGTTAATCCACGATATTCCGTTGCCTTATAGTTAGCGGTATTCCAAAGTGTACTTTTATGGACAAATGTTCCTACCCCTCTTTTACGAAATAATAATCCTTCCATAGCAAGAATATCCATGGCTTTTTTTAGTGTCATTCGACTGACACCAAATTCTTCCGCTAATGCAATTTGTTGTGGCAACATTTTCCCTTCCCGATAAATTCCTTGATCAATACGACGTCGTAACTCTTCCGCTATTTCTTCATACTTTTTGCTCATCTTCCACCTCAACTACTTTCCTGCCTACTAGCATTTACTCCTCTATTATAGCGAAAAATCGTCTGTATAGATAACCTTTGTTAACAAAAGTAATAATAAAAAGCCTTTACAATATCTATTTATTTTGAAAAAAAGAAAAACTCCGCTTTTCGTAGTGAAAAACAGAGTTTACTATCTTTATTGTTTTATTTACGCTTCTATTGCTTCTGCTTCCACTTCTGCTGCCTGGCGTACATAAACATTATCCAAAGCTTTCAAGAATGGGTACCAAATCGTACCAATGATAAGGAGGTCGACTAACTGCAGAACCCCACCCATAATTGAGCTTGTTGCCATCATACCGCTGAAAAATACAGGCATTGTCCAAGGAACGATCACCCCAGTTGGACGAGGTACAATATTTAAATACATTGCAAAATAATTTACAGTAGCCACAATCAACGGGGTGATAATCCATGGTATTGCGATTGATGCGTTTAATACGACTGGCATACCGAAGATTACCGGTTCATTTACGTTAAAGATTCCAGGTCCCATTGCCAAACGTCCTAAATCCTTCATTTGACGACTCTTCATAACGAATGCCATGATGACAACGACAATCAATGTCATACCTGTCCCACCTAAACCAACTGTAAAAGTATCCATGAAGGATTTAGTAATAATGTGAGGAAGTTCATTCCCAGCATTAAATGCATCCAAGTTATCCAATGCGAGTGTTTGCCAAATTGGATCCATTACGGAGTTAATAATAATTTGTCCATGAAGACCGAAGAACCAAAGAATTTGTGTCAAGAATAAAGCAATCAATGTTGCAGGTAATCCGCTGCCTAAGCCAACAAGCGGTTGTTGAATCATCGTGTAGACTACATCATGTAAGTTTGTTTCAAATGCACCATTCACTAGTGCATTTAGTAAGTTAAATATAGTTAATGTTGCAATTGCTGGTATTAAGGAAGCAAAGGAACGAGAAACTGCATCGGGAACACCTTCTGGCATCTTAATTGTGATTCCTTTTTTCTTAATACGCACATAAATTTCTGTGGCAATAAAGGCACCAATCATACCAACGAACATACCTTTTGCGCCTAAACGATCTAAAGATAAAGCGCCGCTTACTTCTGCACCTTCAGCAGTCGTAAAATTAAAAGGCGTTAAAATCAAGAATGATGCTAAAGCAACAACCCCGCCAAAAACACCATCTTCTTCATAAGAGTGAGTGAGGTAGTAACCAATACCAAATGATACAAATAGCGTCATAATAGACATTGTGGCATTCTGTCCATTTCCAAAGAGACCATTTAGTAGGCCTTGGGTATCACTTGAGAAAAATGGCAAGTTATTGATTACAACTACAATTGAACCAAACATTGTTAATGGAAATGCCAGCATAAATGCGTCACGCAAAACTGCTAAATAACGATTTTGCCCTAGTTTACCTGCTATAGGTGTTAATTTCTCTGCAATTTTATCAATTATGGAATTCATCTGAATTATTCCTTTCTTAAATCGAAATAAAGTAATATTTAATCATCAAAACCATTATTCGCTACAACCTCTTTGTACCAATAGCCACTCTTTTTGATTGTTCTTTTACGATTATCCTCTAAATCAACTGCAATAAATCCATAACGGTTCTTATAAGCATTTGTCCATGACCAGTTATCCATACAAGTCCACATATGATACCCTTTAACATTACATCCCTCTTGAATTGCTTGATGAACATACTTTAAGTGATCAGATACAAATTCAATCCGGTAATCGTCGTCTATTCTACCCTCCTCATTAATATACTTTTCTTCTCCCTCAACTCCCATTCCATTTTCAGAAATGAAACAAGGAATGTTACCGTAGTTATCACGAATATTGATTAAGCAATCATAAATACCTTTTTCATAAATCTCCCAGCCACGATAAGGATTCATCTTACGCTCTGGCCAAACATAGTTATCAAAATAGTCATCAGGCATAACTGAATCATATTCCGATTTACTTTCTTTTTTCTTGATTCGACGAGGTTGATAGTAATTAATTCCTAATAAATCAATGGTATTTGCTTTAATAAGATCTAATTCTTCTTCGGTATAATCCGGTAACAAATCTAATTCAGTAATCAGCTCCACAATATCAGCTGGAAATACCCCGTTGATAGCAGGCTCCAAGAATGAACGGTTGAAAAATCCATCGGCCAACTGAGCAGCTTTTACATCTTCCGGATCTTCTTCGTTCCTCGGATAACTTGGTGTAAGATTTAAAATGATTCCAATTTCTCCATCATAACCAGCTTCATGATAAGCTTTAATCGTTTTCACACTTGCTAGCGTTTCGTGATAAGCCACTTGTACGGCACGCTTCATGTCAACAACTAGCGGATAGTGGAATTGATATAAATATCCACCCTCTACCGGTACAATAGGTTCATTATGCGTAAACCATTTTTTCACACGATCGCCGAATAATTCAAAACAAGTTTTTGCGAATTCTAAATATGCCTCAACAACTTCTTTACTTTCCCATCCACCAATCTCTTGCATTGCCATTGGCATATCAAAATGATACAGACAAATAAACGGTTCGATATCGTTTTCAATTAGTTCATCAATATAACTATTATAGAATGCTACGGCATCCGGATTTACTTTTCCGCGTCCTTCTGGAATTAAACGGCTCCATTGAATAGATGTGCGATAGGAATTATGTCCAATTTCTTTCATCAGTTTTACGTCTTCTTTATACATTTCATAAACACGCGAAGCTTGGTCTGGACCAACTTCATTAAAGAAAACGCTCGGGTCATTTGAATACCAACGATCCCAAATACTTTCGCCTTTTCCATCACCTGTAGCGATTCCTTCTGTTTGCGCACCACTTGCAGCAGATCCCCACCAGAAATCTGCAGGAAATTTGTAATTCATCTAGCTCACTCCCAATTCTATGTCTATACATATGATTAAGTTTTATTATACATCATGTTTTTGAAAAGGCAAGCGATTTCACAAAAAAATTCTTCTTGCCAAAAATTAAAGTGCAGTTCATATTCTAGTGGTTTATTTTTTTAAACCTATTAAAAAAGCTGCCTCCTTAAAGGAAACAGCTTTTTATACTCTATTTATTTTTCTTCCGCAATCTTTTCATATAGTTCAATAATTTCATTCGCTAAATCTTTAAATGCGATTGCTGTCATTAGGTGATCTTGTCCATGAACCATCAATAATGATAATTCTACTGAATCTCCTGAAGCTTCTTGCGTAAGTAAACCAGTCTGAGCGCGGTGAGCGTTGACAAGCGCTTCATCAGCGGCTTGAATCTTTTCATGCGCAAGCTCAAAGTTTCCAGTTTTTGCTTCTTGGATTGCTTCCATTGCATTGCCTTTCGCATCGCCACCATGCATGATCAATTGCATGATTACTTCAAGGTTTTTCGGTTCTGCCATTATAAAATTCCTTTCCTAAATGAATTATTTTAACCCATTAGCTCAATTGCAGTTTTTAAAACTTTTTCACCATTCATCATGCCGTAATCTTGCATGTTAATAACCGCAAGTTTTGTGTCTGTCCCTGCAACTTTTGCTTGGAATTGTTTTTCCATGAATCGTACTTGAGGTCCGAGAAATAGTACATCAACTTCTTTTTTCTTTAAATTAGCATCTGCTTCAGAAGCTGACACAGCAAAAATCTCTGTATCTAATCCTTGCGCTTCAGCAGCTTTTTGCATTTTTGATACCAATAGACTTGTACTCATACCTGCTGAGCACACTAACATAATTGTTTTTTCAGCCATTTTCTATCACCCTTCTTTATCTCAGATAAAAACAGAGCCTATTATACAGTACGATTTTTTATAATGAAAGCCCTTTAACACCTAATGAACAAAAATAAATATAATGACTATTATCTTCAGAAATATTTTCCTCTCAATGAGCACTCTATACCTGATTAATACAGCTGTAAGCTGGCGCATCTATCCAAAAAGTATTAAAATAGAAGAAATAGAGAAAAGGGAGAGAAACTTATGATTTTGTTTGAAGAACTAGCAGAAAAAATTGATTCTAAAAAAGATCGAATCATTGAAATTCGTCGGCACTTACATGAAAATCCTGAGCTTTCCTTTCAAGAAGAAGAAACAGCCACATATATAAGTGATTTTTATAGAAACGTTCCTGTTGATTCAGTCGAAACCAATTATGGCGGCCAGCGCGGTGTGGTTGTAATGATTAAAGGCGGTCAACCAGGAAAAACAATTGCACTTCGCGCTGATTTTGATGCATTACCTATTGAAGAAGAAACGGGCTTGTCATTTGCATCCAAGAACAAAGGTGTCATGCATGCTTGCGGACATGACGGTCATACAGCATACATGCTCATTTTAGCTGAAACATTAGCCGAAATGAAAAGCCAATTAAAAGGTACTATTAAAATTATTCATCAACCAGCAGAAGAAGTTCCTCCCGGTGGAGCGATTGGAATGATTAAAGCCGGTGTAATGGATGATGTCGATGCTATTTTCGGTATTCATGTGATGTCTCCAATGGAAACAGGAAATGTTTATTATAGAAGTGGCAATGCACAAACAGGTAGATCTTACTTTAAACTACGTATCCAAGGTAAAGGCGGTCATGGTTCATCTCCCCATACAGCTAATGATGCGATTGTTGCTGCAAGTGCATTCGTCATGAACGTACAAACGATTATAAGTCGACGTATTGATCCATTTGACACAGCAGTTGTAACCATTGGTTCTTTTGACGGAAAAGGAACATTCAATATTATCAAAGACGCAGTTACTTTAGAAGGCGATGTACGATCTGTTTCCGATAATGCAAGAGAGACAGTAGAGAAAGAAGTTCGTCAAATGGCAGATGGATTAGCTACAACTTATGGTGTTTCTGTAGAACTTGAATACAAAAATGACTATCCTGTTCTTTATAATGATCCAGAAATTACCGAACGAGTACAACAAGTTCTAGAAGTTGCTAACATTTCAGAAGTTAAAAATGTTCTTGAAGTGAACCCACAACCTCCTTCTGAAGATTTTGCCTATTATTTACAAGAAAAACCAGGGTGTTTCTTCTATGTAGGAGCTCGTCCAAAAGAAAAACAATGGTATCCTCACCACCATCCTAAGTTTGATATTGATGAAAAAAGCTTGTTAATTTGTGCAAAATCAATGGCTGCAGTGGTAGCTGATTTTTGCGGTTAATATAAGTACGTTTATTTTTTTAGGAATAGGAGTATGAAAAGTGACATGGGAAATTCTTAGCATTATTGGCACGATTGCTTTTGCAATTAGTGGTACGTTAATAGCAATTGAGGAAGATTTTGATCTCTTTGGATTTTATATTTTAGGTTTTACAACTGCATTTGGCGGAGGGCTCATTCGAAATTTGTTAATTGGAGTTCCAGTGCAGAACATTTGGATGCAGAGCTCTTTATTTAAAATTGCTTTCTTCGTAATCACACTCGTATTTTTCCTTCCTAATATTTGGAAAGGCCATTTAAGAAGCAGTATTGTTTTCTTTGATGCAGTTGGTTTAGCTGCCTTTGCAATCCAAGGTGCAAATTTTGCTATGTCATTTGACGCTCCTTTGATTTCTGTTACATTGGCTGCCATTTTGACGGGATCTGGTGGAGGAATGCTTCGAGATATCTTTGCTGGACGCAGACCAATGATTTTCCATTCAGAAATTTACGCAATCTGGGCTGCAAGTGCTGGACTAGCGATTGGTTTGGGTTTAATAAAGACATCCTTCTTAACTTACTTGCTATTAACAATCATCGTTTTATTGCGAGTAGCGAGTGTACATTTTGATTGGAACCTACCAAGATATTTTTATCGCTAACACTAAAACAGAGAGTTGATATTTTCATCAATTCTCTGTTTTAGTAATTGTTTCTTTGTACTAGTTATCTAATTTCCAGAAAGCGACTGTTGTTCCTTGGTCGGCAGATTTGAATCCACACTTTTCATAAAAAGAACGTACATCGGGAGCTTCCTCTGTTAATAGGACTTTTTGCCGAACGTCTGGAAATCGTTCAAGCATATGCTTCATCAATTGTTGACCAATCCCTGTATTCTGATAATCTTTTAAAACTAAAATATCTTGAATATATAATATAGAAACGCTATCACCAACAGAGCGAATAAGTCCAACTAGCTTTTCGTCCTCCCAAGCTGTTATGACTGACAAGGAATTCTTAATAGCGAGTTGTATTTCTTCTGGGCTTTTCGTGTAGGCAGTCCACCCTGCATTTTTATATAGATCAATTAACTTCTTCATTTCGATGTTTTTATCTTCTTGATAATAAATCATTTTAAGTATTTCTCCTACCTTATTATTTACCTTATTCTACTAAATATTTTTTCTTATAGAAAGTCAACAATAAATTGGTGGAATAAAACTTGGTCTTTTTATGTTTATTGCATGTTCTTCCATATGAATTGCTAGTAAGTTTTCATTTGAAACTGTTATTTCTTTAGTAAATTCTTCATAGGCATTACTACATATATCTAAAAAACCAAATTGATAATTTTCTCCATCAAAACGACCTAAACAGCTTTGATCATAAAGAGAAAAATAGTGTGCTCCTATAAAATTAGGATGCAACGCAGCTTTTTCAAAATAGTAATTATAAGCTAAGGCCCGGTCTTTTTGAGTAAGACAACCTTTTATCCCTGTAGAACTCAAGCCTTTATCTAATGCTCCAAAATGAAATTCACCAATCATGACTGGAAGACCAGTCAATTCGGCAACTTGATTGATTTTGTCGGTTGGATCTTCCTGATAACAATTAATACTGAAAACATCAAAGTTTTCACTACCAGCGAGCATACTTTCATTGGCAATATAAGCATATCTCATCCCTAAATTTAAGTGGTGTTCATCAATTTTTTTACATGCCTGGGCGGGAATCGATACATATTGTCGAATCATTTCTTTAGAAAATTGGTGCAGATCCTCCTGTGCAGCTTCTGTATGAAGCTTTTTCTTGATTTCATCCGTAAAAACAGCATCAAAATTAGAAACAGCTTCTAACTTCCAAGCTTTTGAGAGATCCTCTATACTTGTATATTTGCTTTCTAAGTAGGCAATAAAAGCTTGCTTGGTATAAGTCTGTTCTTTCAATCCAAAAAGTTCTTCCGCTAACAATACATCATATTCAAATGCCCATTCCGGTTCATTTCTCATGAAATAACCAATCAACATTGGGTCATCTTTAAATGAATTTAGAGCATTTGCATAAATTTTGGTATTTTTTTCAAATTCAGGAGAAAAGACATCTGGAAAATCTCTAAAAATCTTAGCCTTTGTCGAAGGATATCCCACTTCACTATATACATCCAAAGGAAGTACGTAAGGAATTTTTGCTTTCTGTATGAAGTCAAAATCAGACCAGTTCCCGATTGTATTGATTCCCCACTTTCTGAGATAGCCAATTATTAGCTCATCCCATTTGGAACGCCACTCTTTTCCAAAAATTAGCTCCAAGTTTTTTTGACAGTAGTCAATCATTTTTGTGTTTTCCCTGTCGTCTTCAGGAAGAAAAGGATACACAGGATCTACGAAACAATCTACTGATGGACGTACGCAATCCATTCCAATTGAAAGGAAAGGTTTATTCTCAGGGTCAATAAAATACCATTTTCCATCCTTTTTTTCTACTCTAAACCAATTAGATTGATCCGCGGAATATTCTTTCTCTTCACTGCGAGAGGTAAATTGAAGGTGTTGATTCAATTTATCTCTTAGATTTTCTTCATGGATTGTTTTTCCTTCCCATTCTTTGTTTTTCCATTGCCCAAATTGATCAATCAAAACTTCTGGATCATGAATGTGACCTTCCTTTACCTGATTGGTTAAGGCTATTTCTTTTAATATAATCTGTCTTTCAATATGACATGCTCTAGAGGAAAGTACAATTTCTTTTACTTCGTCTTTTCTCATAGGCGTTCCATTAACCATCATTCGTAACCTTCCTTTGGTTCTTTTCGGAAAGAGTGTTTGGCTGTTTAAATACAAAAATGGAATAGGAACCGTTACATCCGTACTTGGCAATATATTAAAAGAGATTGTCAGCGTTTTCTTTTCAGAAGAAATAAATTTCATATCCAGTGTCAATGAATAAGGTGATTTGTTGTGAATACGAACAGCAATCCCTTTATGCGCCATTTCTTCCTGATGAATCTCTTTTGAAAACAAAATCGTAGGTTCTTCATTTAAAGTAACTATTTTTTCTTTCATAAAAATTTCAGACATGATCTTCCTCACTTTCCAGTGTAGTTAAGCAAGAATAGTTATTTTCTCACTTAAGGTACTCTCTCTGCTTACTTACTTCTAATTTACAGCACTCTAAGTAGAAATACATCATAACCATAGCGGTTGCTCCAGGGGCAACAAAGAGCAGCATCGCCCCGTTAAAATGACAAAAATAGATAATAAAAAAAACTTGAAGAACCATAAACAGGAACAACAGCGGATGATTTAATAGTAATAAAAAGCTCAGCTTCCAATAATTCAAAATATTTTCCACTCGGTCACTACTATAGGAAAGAACGAAGAGGAACAGTACGGTAACTAGAATAAATAAAATAGCTGGAATCAAATGGCCCAACATGCCAAATCTCCCGTAATACCAGTAAGCAGCATATAAAACGAACGAAATTGCAGTATAAAGCAAGCCATGTTTCATTGCTAGACGGTAATTTTTTTTATAGCTGTTCCAAAAAGTTCTAAAAATTGGCGAGTTCTCTTCTGATCTAAAAAATAAACGGGTACAGCTGCTTACCGCTAAAAAACTAGGAGCGAATACAAAAGGAAGAAGTACAAATCCTGTAGTGATCAGCGTGCCGATTTCATTGACTGTTTCTGCTAAATATCCATTCAGAAAAAGAAAAACATAGATGAAATTGCTTACTAATAAAACGGAGCTGAATTTGACAATTCCAAAAACCCACTTCCCTAAAAAAGATACTTGCTTTTCAGTATTCATCTTCTTCCTCTCCTCTCAATTGTATTTTCCTTCGATATCTTTGTGGTGTAGCATCATAATGCTCTTTAAACAGTTTAGTAAAATGTTGCGTTTTTTTATAACCCACCAAAACAGCAACATCACGAACTAACAAATTTGAATTTTCCAATAACTTTGCTGCTTCTTCTAGCCTTATTTTTAATAGATATTGCATAACCGTGCTTCCTGTTTCTTCTTTAAATAGTCTGGAGACAGTTACCGGATGCATATGAGCTACCTCACTTAAGAGATCAAGGGTAATTTCTTCAGAGTAATGATTTTCAATATGTTTACGTATTTTTTCAATAATTAACTGATTGTAATCTGCTTCTCCCGCTGTCCCTTTCTCCTTTTGTTTTTGTATTAAAAAGAATTCTTTTAAATATTCAAGAACATTTTGCGATTCTGAAAACAAGTCAGATAGACTTAAGGTTTCATGCAGGTTGGGGAAGTGCTCCCCTAATACTTTTAACAAATCAATAGACAGCTGCATTTGATATAGGAGAGTGTGAGATGTTTTTTCAACTTTTTTTAGGTAGCTCAACAAGGAATCCCAATTTTCTTTTTCGATGAATTTTTCTAATTCTTCAGGAAATATATAGTTAATCTTTTCGACATCTCCATATTCTGAAAAAAACTCCAATTGAATATTTTCTCTTGTTAGTTTTTTATAGTTCTTTACGCTGGAAGACGGAGCTTTTTCTTTTGAAAAGACCGTAAAATACTTACCATTTATTCTGAACTTCAGGGAACGATAAATTGGTGAGTTTTGCCATGAAACATAATAACTTTGTCTCTTCGAATTGATTTGCTCCTCTTCTGCTTTTGTTAAAGGAAAAGAAGATAGCATATCGATAAAAAATTTATTCTCATTATCAGCATCTAACAGCCCTTCTGAAAGATTTAAAAACAGTGTGTCCAAAGCTCGTTTCACTACAGGTAGTAAGTCAGCTTTTCTAATTGGTTTCACTAGATAATCCACGGCTCCTAGCCGTATTGCTTGTTGTGCATAAGAAAAATCACTATATCCAGACAAAATAATAACTCTTGTTGATAAGTTTTTCTCATTAATGACGGTCGCTAAATCCAAACCAGATACAGTTGGCATTTGAACATCTGTAATAACCAATTCTGGCTTTTCTTGCAGAATATATTCTTTCGCTTGTGTGCCTTTATTAGTCGTAAATACTTCACAAAAACCTATTTTCTCCCAGTCAATCAAATATTTTATATAATTCACGATATGAATCTCATCATCCACTATTAACAATTTCATCGCTATCCTCCTTCAGAATAACAAAACTTACCTTTAAACCCCCTAATTCTTCCTCTCTCTCTATTTTCAATGTAGAATTCTTTCCATAATAATTTACCAATCTTTGATTGATATTTTTTAGACCAATACTGCTCTGATTAGAGGAAGAATGGTGATTGATACAATCCAGCAATCGAGAACGTTCGCTTTCCAACAGTCCGTTTCCGTCATCACTCACAGAAACTTCCAGTCCCTCTGTTACTTTTTTTATCGATAAAATCACTTGGTGTGCACCTTCTTTTTTATCGATTCCATGTTGGATCGCATTTTCTAATAAAGGCTGAATAAGCAGAGGTAGTACTTCTATATCAGAAATATCCGTTTCTACATTGATTTGGTAAGAGATTTGTTTTCTTAAAGAAATAATTGATAAATAAGCATGTGCAAAATCAATTTCCTCTTCTAATGAAACTAAATCTTTTGTCTCGGTTCGATACTGATAATAATCTGCTAAGTGCATGGTCATCTCACGTACTGCTTCTGGATTATCAGCCATGGAAACAATATAAAAAAGACTATTATAGAGAAAATGAGGGTTTATTTGGGCTTGTAATTGTTTTCTTTCGGCTAAGTCTCTTAAATGGTATTCTTTTTCAAGAGAATTCAATAAGCGATCAATACCTCTTACCATTTGGTTAAACTGGTCAAAAACATAATCGAATTCACTATTTGTTTTGGTTGGCAAAACAACTTCTAAATCACCATTCTCTACATTTTTGAATTGACGAATCAGCATGCCAATTTGAGTAAATATATTTTTATAAAAAACATAGATAAGTAATAGCCCGATAAATAATACACTAAATGTTGAAATAAAAGTTAGTCCGTTAATCTGTTTGATCGGTCTCATTAAATTTCCAACATCGTAATAAGAAATAATTTTTATTTGGTTTCTTTTACCAGAACGGGAGAGGACACGGAAATCCTCGTTATCAATTGTTACTTCTTTTTTATCGATTTTTTCGCTTTCCATACTGGTCATTTCTTTTACTACATCATGATCGATATTGGATGATTCATACATGATATAGCCATCTGGAAGCTCTAGAAGAGCATTAGACTTTTCAAGTGTAGTCACGGATTTACGGATATCATTCAAGAAAGACGGTTTCATTTCTGTATATACAATGAATTCAACTGCTTGCTGTTCGCGATTCAAATAAGGATAAGATAGGGAAAAAGAAAGACGGTCTTGTTGATTGGACCATTTTTCACCTGCTTGTATAGGTATTTCAATGATTTCTTCATCAAGTGAAAAACCTGCTTTCGTACTGATAAGCAAATTATCTTCTGGCCAATAGAGATGAATCGCTTCTACTCCACTAGCATTTTGCATTCTTTGTCGGATCATATCTTTAATTCTTTTCAAGTTCTGGACATATTCATAATGAGACGCTTCATCGTCTAATCTGGCGGAAAAATAGCGGACGTCATTTTCCATCATGATCGATGCAGTCAGTAATTCAATCTCTGAAGATTTATCTTCTAATCGTTGATAGGCAAATGATAGTTGGTTCTCGGCAGAGTTAGAGAGACTAGAATTTAATTGTCGAGTCGTATAATGATATAAAACAAAAAAGAACAGGAGAATACAAATGAGAAAAAAACCTAATAAATATAAAAAAGATTTTGTTTTTTTCATGATGTATATTCACCTGCTCCTGTTAATTATTGGAAATCTATTTCATTCTCTCTAAATATGACTTCTCTTTTCTCAATGAGCTTCCATTTCCCCTCTTTTTCTTCCAAGGGATAAACGACATATCCAGAATTAAAATAACCATCGTCTCCACCCCAACGATCACCGAAGTAAAGAATCTGATCATTGGCTTTCAGTAAAAAACTCGGCTGACTGAGATAAGTTGTTTCGTCTCCTATCTCTTCCAAGTCTGTCCATGTTCCTTCCATTGTATCTGCAACGCTATATTTCCCTTGGTTGGGGGCCCATCCTGTGCAGAAAGAAGAAATCATAAAATATTTTTGATTATGTTTGATGACTGCTGGAGCTTCTCTATACTCCCCTTGCCACAATTTGTGTACAAGGCTCTCTATATTCAGATAATCCTCACTCAAACGGTACACGTGTAAATCGGCGTTATCTCTTGCCGCCGAAATAAAGTAACCTGTCTCATTATCATCTATGAACAGAGTGCAGTCCCGCGACATATAACCAAAAGGATTGAAATGTCCGTGGTAAGTGAAATCTCCATCCGGTGTATCGCATGTTGCTACTGCTGCTGCAGCATCTCGATAATCGTTACCATTTTCGTAATGTACCCACATTACAAACTTTTTATTTTTCTTATTATATACTACTTTTGGTCGTTCTATATTAACTTTTTTTCCATTTGGGTGAACCAACAATCTCTTAGTCCGCACACGATATTCTTCTACTTTTGATTCCGTCGTTAAAATATGATTTCTAAATTCCCATTCTACTAAGTCTTTCGAACGATAACAACTTACATAATAGTTTTCTCGTCGATCTTCTCCGTACCAATAATAAAATCCTTCATGTTGAATAATGTAGCCACCATGCGCATGTATTTCTTCGCCATTTTTGTCATGCCACAACGTACCATTTTGATATGTCTTCATTTTTAAAATTCCTCCAAAACAACAGAATGCAGAACCGGGCTCAAATACTGACTTGAGTCCAGTTACTGCTTCTGAATTCATTTAATCGATTAATTGTTTAAATTTTGATACCATTCATTTACTTCTTTTGTAATGTCCTCCCCACCTTGTTCATTCCATTTTTGAACAAAATCATCAAATGCACTAATGTCTTCTTTTCCATAAATAATATTCGTATAAGTTTGTGCCTCTAACGTTTGCAGTTGTTCCCAATTTCTCTTCATCGTTTCAGTCGGTTCGCCATTAAAGAGATTTGGTAGTAATTCTTCGCGATGCTCATATGCGATTGCCGTACCGGTAATAACGGGAAGATTGAGTTCCATTTTTTCTTCTGCTTTTAATTCATCTCCAGTTTCAGCCGCTTTTCCTTCAACTGCTACATCATAGGCCGGTTTCATGCGATCAACGTAAGGTCTGTTCTTGGTGAAGATTGCTTTATCAGGTGCAAACGGTGTTTCTTTTGCCGGATCAAAGGCAGCCGGGTCAAAAACAATTTCGCCATTTACTTCATCCCAATCATAATCTTGTAAATAACCATATTGGAAGTCGCCTGTTCCAAATGCGATATCATACAACCAGTCATAATATTCAAAGAACGCTTCCATATTGTCAAAGTCACTGTTGAACATAATCCAGCCGTCATTTGTAGCACCATTTTGATAAGAAGGATCGCCATTCTCTTGACGTAAAGTTGGATAAGCTTCAATACGTGCATTCTCATTTGTAACTATCAAATCATTAACGGAATCAATTGCCCAAGGACGTCCGATAAACATACCGGCTTTTCCTTCTGTAAATTCTGTCATGGCATCCCATGCCCCTGTGGCCGCAGCTTCTTTGAACAGCCAGCCATTTTTATGCCAGTCAGCCATCTTTTCTAAAGTTTCTCTGTTACCTTCATGGATTGATCCGTATGAAAGTTCGCCATTTTCATCTTCTTGCCAAGTACCAGGGAAAAATTTACCGCTATTAGCAGAAAATAGTGTCACAGGATCAGATACCCAGCCAGTATTATAAATGCTGCTTCCTGAATAGGTGAATCCGTAAGTATCTTTCTTCCCATTCCCATCTGGATCTTCTTCGGTAAATGCTTTAATCACTTGTTCAAATTCTTCTAAATTTGTCGGTGCTTCTAGCCCTAGTTCATCAAGCCAGTCTTGACGGATAATCAATACTTGACCATCATCTAGAACTGGTGTATTCGCGATTCCATATGTTTTACCGTCTTTTGTAACAGGAGAAAATGTTTCAGGATATTGATCATACACTTCTTTCAAACGTTCAGGCATATACTGTTCAATGTCTTCATCGATTGCCTTCACACGACCAGATTCAATCATGTCCGCAATCATTTGCGTACTATATACAGGAAATACATCTGGTAGTTCTTCTGAGCCTGTCAATCCTAGTCGTAGTTTGGTGTCATAATTGCCTGCATCTCCGCCTAATAGAATGGTGTTCATTTTAATACCAAGTTTTTCTTCTCCTAAAGCAATCATCGGATTGTTATTAATATCGTCGCCACTGTCATATTTCCCAGCATTTTCATCTAATTGCTTTGCAGTCGTTATCTCCAGTACGGGATCATATTTACCATCTGCATTCTTCTCAGCTACCGGACCGCTTCCTTCTTCAGCTCCTCCATTTCCACCACAAGCAGAAAGTAACAAAGCTGAACTGAATAACAATGACATCATTCTTTTTTTCTTTACCATCACATTTTATCCCCTTTTTAAATTATTCTTTTACTGCTCCCATAACAATTCCTTTAACGAAGTACTTTTGTAAAAATGGATAAACCATCAAGATAGGTAATGCACCAATAAATACTTGAGCTGCTTTAATTGTTCTTTCGGACATCGCAGCAGCGGAGCTAGGATCTAAAGCTAAATCTTGTTGATTTCCTTGCACCACGATCACTTGTAAGAATGAGGCAAGTGGATAATTTTTAGTATCAGCCATATATAGAATACCAGTAAACCAGTCATTCCAATGCCCTACCATAATGAAAAGTGCAACGGTTGCCAAACCAGGCAACGATAAAGGCAAATAGATTTTACGAAATACAGTGAAAAAGCTTGCACCATCAATTAAAGCAGCTTCTTCTAGTGCTTTGGGAATACCTCGGAAAAAATTCATAATTAAAATCATATTGTAGCAACTGAAAGCTCCCGGTATGATGTATACTAAAAAGTTATTCTTTAGTCCCAGTCCTGTATTAACTAAATAAGACGGAATTAATCCCCCTCCAAATAACATGGTAAATACTAAGAACCACATAATCGGAGCTCGCCCACGAAAATCTTTTGATAGGGCATAGCCTGAAGTTGTAATAATAAACATACTGTAAGCAGTACCGATTACTGTTCTTGCAACCGATATACCTATAGAAGAAAGGAAATTGCCATTTTGAAACGTTTTGGTATAAGCAGTCCAGGTAAAGTCTAGCGGCCAAAACGAGACCATACCACTATTAGCAGCTGCTTTTCCGCTCAACGAAATAGCAAGCAGATTGAGTAAAGGAAGCACACATAACAATGCAACAATCAAAAGAAACATTATATTGATAAAAGAAAATATTCGATAGCTATTCGATTTATGATACATTCATGATTCCTCCTTTCTTAAAAGATACGGTAGTTTGCAACTTTGTAAGCGATCCTGTACGCAACAACTGTCAAAATCAATCCAATGCCAGATTTAAAGAGTCCCACCGCCGTACCGAAACTATATTGTCCATTTAATAAAGATTGGCGATATACATAGGTGTCAATAATATCTCCCGTACTATATGTTAATGGGGAGTATAAGTTAAATACTTGATCAAAGCCAGCGTTCAACACATTTCCTAAGCTTAGCGTAGCCATTACGATAATAATGGGCAGCATGCCCGGAAGTGTTACGTGGAAGGTTTGTTGTAATCTGCCCGCTCCATCCATTTCCGCCGCCTCATACAGATTCGGGTCAATATTAGAAATAGCAGCTAAATAGACAATCATGCCGAATCCGAATCCTTTCCATAAATCTGATGCAATAATGATTTGCCGGAACATATCTGCTTCACCTAAAAAGAAAGTTGGTTCAATACCAAAATTTGATAAGAAAGTATTCACAATACCATCTAATCCAAGAATATCCTTCATCATGCCAGCTACGGTAACCCATGAAAGAAAATGAGGCAAATATACCATTGTTTGAATTCCTTTTTTAATTCCGGTTTGCCGCACTTCATTTAGCATTAAAGCCATAATCACAGGTACAATGATACCTAACACAATCTTCCAACAAGCAATGACAATTGTATTGATAATAGCCTGAAAAGACTCTGGAAAATCAAAAATCCTTCTAAAATTGTCTAATCCAATAAACTCTGATCCTAAAATACCAAGCCAAGGTTTGTAATTTTGAAAGGCCATGATCAATCCGCCCATTGGCAAATAGTTGAAAATGATAACACTTACAATTGTTGGCAGCAATAAAGTATATAATGGCCAATTAATTTTTAATTCTTGCCTTAACGTCTTCTTTTTCTTTTTTGCGACAGTTTTGGTGATTTCTTTAACTGTAGTTTCCATTATTTCCCCTCCTTGCCTCTATCATATTGTAAGCGCTTAATAATATCTATGCCCCTTTTTTAATTGAACCACCCCAAAATTAACAAGTTTTTTTAGAATAAGAAAAGCGGGACAGGATTGAACCGCTAGACATCGATAGCAGAAAAAACTTATGCTTTCCTATTCCAAAATAAAAACTCATAACAATCATTGCTCTGTTGGATAATCTCCAATAGTACGATTGTTATGAGTATACGTTTGAAAAATGGTTATTAAGCTGATTTATTCCTTAATCAAAATTGTTTCATACGGAATCAGTTCTTTTCCTTCTTCTAATTTATTTCCCGTCAGTACATCTATGGCTTCTGTAAATTGTTTTGGCAGTTTCTGATTTGTTTGCGTAAAGTTCATAATAAAAGTAAAACACTCATCCTCTTTATATCGACAAGTAATTTCTAATTCAGTCTCTTCCGTGACCAGTGATTCTACTTCTGCGTCGTTTATTGCTTGATCTAATAATTTGCTCATTGTGGAAGTATCTAATTGTGTGCCCACATAATAAACCTTTCCATTTTGATAGTGATTTACTGTAGCTATCGGCATACCAGCATAAAAATTGCTGGTATATTCTCCCAAACTCTCTGCCGTCTCCAGATGGATCAAGTCACTCACTAACGTTGACGTACCAGTATGTTCATTACCTAATTTTATTTCGTTCTTTTGAGTAGGAGCCAATGCGTCGATCTCTTCTACCCAAATACCGGTCAATTTACGCAAAGGACCTGGATAACCACCTAAATGAACATTATCGGATTGATCAACAATCCCACTCATAAAGGTTGTTACAAATGTTCCGCCATTCGATACAAATTTTTCTAGTTGTTCCTGCATATCATCTTTTATCATATACAAAACAGGTGCCACTACAAGCGAATAATTTGAAAAGTCTGCATCGACAGGAATCATATCTACTGAGATATTTTTATCATAAAAATAGCGGTAGTATTGATGAATCTGATCGACATACTTCAAATCTTTATTTGGTCCGCTGGTATATTCTAACGCCCAATAATTATCCCAATCAAAAATAATTCCTACTTTGGACTGATTCTCAGCATTCAATATACCATCAAGTTGTTCCAGTTCTTCTCCTAGTTGTTTTACTTCTCTAAAAACTCGTGTGTTTTCGGTACCGACATGTTCAATCACGGCACCGTGGAACTTCTCACATGCTCCCACAGATCTTCTTAGTTGAAAGAATTGAATGGTGTCTGAACCATGAGCCACTGTCTGGTAGCTTTGAGCACGCATTTGTCCCGGTTTTTTCAAAGAATTATAAGATTGCCAGTTTTGTTGACTTGGTGTTTGTTCCATCAGCATGAATGGTTTGTTTTTTAAGCCTCTCATTAAATCATGAGTCATCGCAACCATACTCCAAGGTGTATCAAAAGCAGGATAGTTATCCCAAGAGATGATATCCATTTCTTTTGCCCATTTAAAGTAATCTAAATTTTTATAAGTACCCATTATATTGGTTGTAATCGGTGTTTCTTGGTCATACTTTCTAACAGCATCACGTTCCATCTTAAAGTTCTCTAACATACTGTCAGAATTGAAGCGTCGATAGTCAATTGATATACCAGCGAAAGCTGTTTTATCTGGTCCAATTCCTTCACTTAAAGCATTTGGTAATACGATTTCATCCCAGTCATATATTGTATGTCCCCAGAACTCTAGATTCCATGCCTTATTTAACACTTCAATTGTTTGATATTTATCCTTTAGCCAAACCCGAAATGCTTTTTCACAATTTTCGCAGAAACATTCACCGCCATATTCATTGTTGATATGCCAACAAGAAAGACGAGGATTTTCTCCATAACGTTCTGCTAGTTTTCCAGCTAATCGAGAAGCATATTTTTGATAGATAAGACTATTTGGACATGCATTGTGTCTTTGCCCAAACTTATGGTGTCTGCCCTCATAATCCGTTCTGCCAACTTCCGGATATCTTTTAAACATCCACGCAGGCAAAGCAGCCGTTGAAGTTGCCAAAACAATGTCATATTCCTCTTTTGTTAACATATTAATAATTTCATCTAACTCATCGAAGTAATATTCATTTTCACTCGGTTGAATTTTTGCCCAAGAGAAAACATTGATGGTTGCGGAATTTATTTTAGCATTTCTAAAAATTTCCATATCTTCTTTCCATGTGCTTTTTTCCCATTGATTTGGGTTATAATCTCCACCATATAAAATTCGTTTAAATTGTTTCATACTGCACTCTCCTCTTTTTAATTTAATTGTAAAGGGTTTCTTGAGTTCGTTGTATAATATGTTAAACTAAAAAACATAAGATTCCGAAACAAAAGAAGGTGTTTTACCATATGTCTATTTATTTTCAATTATCAAACGTATCATTGCCAATTTCTATTGAAAGTATCGGAAATCAATGGTCGCAAATAAGTGTCCAAAGACCAGACGGTTACCCCTTTTATCATTGGTTGCAAACGGAAGAAGGAACAGGAGAAATTGTAATAGAAAATAAAAAAATTCTTTTGAATGCCGGAGAAGGTGTCTTTATAAGTCCTTTCGTTCCTCATTCTTATTATCCTGTAGGTCACTGGACCACCAATTTCATTACCTTCGATGGTATTTTAAAAAGCAGTTTTTCAGACATTGTTGGATCTAATCCCTATACCTTGACCGGAGATTCGTGTGAATTTTCTTTTTCAAACTGGATTGCATCCATCATTCAAAAACATGAGGAAAACACATTAGATACAACGGAGCATTCTGTGCAATGTTATCGATTTTTATTGCAGTTAAGCCAAAAACACGATCCTAGCCATCAACATCATTTATATTTTATGTATGTTGAACCTGCCATTGAAATCATGAAAAAACAATATAATGCTTCTATCACGATTGAAGAAATTGCTGAACAATTATTCATTAGTCCTCAATACTTGTCTCGCTTATTCAAGCGATTCATTAATGATAGTCCCTATAAGTATTTAACAAATTATCGGATTAGTCGTTCGAAGGAGTTGCTGGTTAACCAAAACGACTTAGCTATACAAGAAATTGCCATGCAAGTTGGATTTGATTCACCAAGCCAGTTCAATTACCTTTTTAAACAGAAAACTGGCTATACACCTGGGCAATTCAGAAAACTATACCACTAACGATAAAACAAAGACGTTCAAGCTCATTTTACAGCTTGAATGTCTTTATTTTTCTGGAATAACGATGTTCAACGGTTAAATCTCTGCTGAGCATCGTTATTTTTTGAAAATAAAGACGTTCAGCCTCAAAATTTTATTTGAATGTCTGTTTCTATAAAAGCATTAAAAATTATAATGCAAAACTCTCCTAGAAAAGCGGACAATTCCTCCTGACTAACGAAAAAAACTCCTTCAATTGACTATAGATTTGAAGGAGTTTATATTTTACCAATTTCCAACTGGACATTCCTTATTAACAAGATTTGCCCGAAATTTATAGAAACAGCCACATTTTGTACAGGTATGCAGTGAACGAAATGGGCACATTTCGCATTTTCCCACACGCTTCTTAACTAATTCTTCATCGGCTAAATGAATTTCAAAACTTAATTGCTCCGCTATCAATTCATCTACATCCACAGCCAGTGCTTCTTCTTTTACATCGCACCCTTTACAAGACATCTTTATCCCTCTTTAATTGTTAATGTAACAACGGACATTGCTGGAACCGTTACTTGCACATTATTTTCTGCAGTAACGAATCCATTGAAGTCTTGAATAGACACGGTTTCGGGATGATCAAAATCATTGTGTGCATTCATTTCTTCGCCTACAATGTACTGTCCTTCTACAACTTCAACCGGCGAACTAAAATTAAAATCAAGTTTTTCTTCACCTGCAACTGCAAAATTACAAATGGATACAGTTAATTGTCCATCTTTTTTAGATACAGTATAAGTAATCGTATCTTTTTCATTTCCGTAGCTGTCTATTAATTCAGCGTCTTGGTGATTTTTATAGAGATCAAACACATGATAAGTTGGTGTTTTAACCATCTTTTCTCCCTCAGTTAAAATCACTGCTTGAAGAACGTTTACAGTTTGGGCAATATTCGCCATATGAACACGATCTGCATGTTTATGGAAGATATTCAATGTAATAGCCGCTACCATTGCATCGCGAATCGTATTTTGCTGATATAAGAATCCCGGATTGGTCCCTGGTTCAACGTTAAACCATGTTCCCCATTCATCAATAATCATTCCGATTCTTTTTTCTGGATCATATTTATCCATGATTGTCCCATGTTTGCTAATTAGTTCGTCCATATGTGCTGCTTTTTGACAAGTTAAGAACCATTCGTCTTCGTCAAACTGAAGAGCACTTCCCTTTTCTTCCCAACCATGTGGATGAACATAATAATGGAGACTTAAACCGTCCATCATCCAATGTGCGTTCTTCATTAACGTTTCTGTCCAGTGATAATCATCGACGTTCGCTCCGCCAGCAACTTTGTAAATTTTTTGATCCCCGTATTGTCTTACATAAGTTTGGTAACGGCGATATAAATCGGCATAATACTCAGGGCGCATATTTCCTCCGCAACCCCAGTTCTCATTTCCAACACCGAAGAATTTCATATCCCATGGTTCTTCTTGGCCATTTTCACGGCGCCAGTCTGCCATAGGGGATACTCCTGCCATAGTAATATATTCAACCCATTCTTGCATTTCTTGGACTGTGCCGCTACCTACGTTCCCATTTACATATGCTTCACAATCTAACTGACGGACTAATTCAAAAAACTCATGGGTTCCGAATTCATTAGTTTCTGTCACACCGCCCCAGTGGGTATTAACCATTTTTTTACGATTTTCTTTCGGTCCAATTCCATCTTTCCAATGATACTCATCCGCAAAACAACCACCTGGCCAACGCAATACAGGAATATTAATATTCTTCAGCGCCTCCACAACATCGGTACGCATCCCATTTACATTTGGAATATCAGACTCTTTGCCCACATATAACCCTTCATAAATACAACGTCCTAAATGTTCTGCAAAATGTCCATAAATATATTTGCTAATTGTTGGCCCTGATTTATTACTTAAAATATTGATTGTCATGTATACTCTCCTATTCTGCTTTACTTCCCCAAATTAATTCATTGTTTTCACCAATTGCCGAAAACGTCAGGAAGTCTGTTTCTGCATCTTCTACTGTTTGCTTAAATAAATTACCGTCATAGACAATTCCATCTATTGTTACTCTAATATACCCATTATCCCTTTGTTCCCAACTACCAATCACATCCCCCGTTATATCACCATTACTTTCAAGATGAATCGTTTGAGTTGGTAACATCGTTTTGCCATTATCGGTGCCATGATTGATAAATTCATATGTGCCGATAATTTCACTACTATCCAAGGTTTGTGGAATACGTTCGCTTCCATCGTACTCATAGGGAACAGGAACTGGCCAACCTTTTTCATTCATAAACATCTGGTGTACACGTACTTCATGATTTTCTGCACCGTTATTGAAACGTGTATGGAAAACCAAATACCAATGTCCGTCTTTATCGATGAAAGCTGAATTGTGACCGGCCGCGCGGAAGCCAACCTTCTGATGAGAAAACTGATAATTTCCTATCAATTTGATTCCATAATGGTAATTTTGATCACCTTGATCTATAATGGGCGAGTTCTCTTTTGCATCTATATAGGGACCATCTGGGTTTTCCGATCGGAATAATCGCATATTATAGCCGCCCGTCGCATTTAGCCCTCCATAAGTAATAAAAAGATAATAATAGTCCGTCTCTTGATCATAAACAATGTAGGGTCCTTCTCCCGATTGATGATAGCCGCCTGATAGTTTCGTACCAAAATAACGATCAATAATTCGTCCGTCCGGTGTAGTGGAATCTTCCCCAGGATAAATTGCTTTACCAGTTGACTGGTCTATTTCCAGTAGGAAAATTCCACCCGACCAAGAACCGTATGTCATCCATAATTTACCATCTTCGTCATAAAACAAGGCAGGATCAATCGCATTCGGTGCATAATCCGTATTATAGGTCAAACCATTTTCGATCGACCATTTTTCATTAAATTCGGAAATTGTTCCATCTTTTATTAACTTCTTCAAGTTTGTATTTTGATAATTTGTATTTCGCTCACTGCCATCAGATGAATCTTTTTCAGTGAAACCAGAGTAAACGACGGTCGAAGCATAGCTGTATGGCCCTTCAATTGACTTTGCAACTGCAAAACCGATAGCTGACCTTCTCCAAGTTGAACTGGAAGAGTAATAAAGCATATAGGCTCCTAATGAACCATCTGACCATTCATATTTCTCATTCCAAATGACATCTGGTGCCCACAATCCATACCCGCCTTGAGAATCCGCATCATCATAGCCCGCCCATTCAAAAGTTTCGGCAAGATTTTCCGGAGTATTTCCATAGAGCATATTATCTTCCATATTTTCATACTCTACATTAAAAGGCACATCCCATGTTACTAAGTTTTCTGATTTTGCTTGAGCAAGATGAGTCCCAAAAATATAGTATTCTTCTTTTCCATCTTCATCTACTAAATACGTAAGAGATGGATCGTGAACAGATACTCTTGTTCGATTGATCGTTGTCCACGTTTCTTGTTCAATTTCTTTTATATCAGATTCCTCCCCACAGCCACTCAAACTGATTATATTTAATCCTACTACTGCAAAGACGAGCTTCTTATTGCATTTCTTTGTTATTCCTTTTCCCCACATTTAACGCGGTTCTCCAAAAACCGGGAATCCATCTTCATCCCAAGTAAACACTTGTGCATTTGCATGTCGGTCTGGAACATCCAGTGGTTCTTCCTCCAAAACGATTTGAGGTCGTGCGTGATAGATAAGTATGTCTTTTGTACCATCTTCAGATACGGTAAAACTATTGTGACCAGGTCCAAATTTTTTATTTTTTTCAGATGTTTTAAATACAGGTTCTTTCGCTTTATTCCAACTTTCTTTTTTCATTAAATCAGCTGTTTCATCTGCCCATAGTAATCCCATACAGTAATTTTCATCCGTTGCACTTCCTGAATAAGTAATGAATACCTTTCCATTCCTAATAATAACTGCCGGTCCTTCATTTACTAAGAAACCAATTTTTTCCCAATCATATTCAGGAATACTTAACATAATTTGTTCCCCTTTTAGGGTCCAAGGATTTTCCATTTCTGATAAATACAGGTTGGAGTTCCCAGGAATTTCCGGATCTTTTTGTGCCCAGACATAATACAATTTACCGTTCAGTTCAAAAACAGTTGCATCTAGACTAAAACTTTCAAAAGCGGTTTTAACCTGCCCTTTTTCCACCCAATTACCTGTTAGTGGATTTTCGTCCGCACATTCCAGAGCGTACATCCGATGTTGGAAGGTTCCTTTTGCAACTTCCGAACTCCCTGCTGCAGCAAAGTATATATACCATTTCCCTTGGACAAAATGAATCTCTGGAGCCCAAATTAATTTACTCATTTCACCACTTGGATGAGCGTGCCAAACGCTGGCTCTTTCTCCATCTTCCAATTCATTTAGAGTTTTCGCTCTTCTTACTTCAATCTCCTCGTATCCAGGAACCGATCCTGTAAAATAATAATATCCATCTGTATGTTTATACACCCACGGATCTGCTCTCTCCATCACGATTGGATTTATATATCTATTTGTTTCATTATTTGTCAAAGTGGCCCACCTTCTACCTTTCTGATTAATCACCGTTAGTATTGACTTTTCAATCGAATTGCTTTGTTTCTTGTTTGATAAAGATAATAGTTAATTCATGCAATTATTCTTTATACAATATTTTTCTGTCATTTTCTAAAAATTTGAACAGATAGAAATGAAATCAAATAAGAAGTTTTTTATCTATCTGCTCAAATCCATAAAAGATTGAACAAATAGTAAATTAGTGTATGTAAATACAATCTATTTCTGCGAAATTTTCTTTATGAGATAACTCGATTGTATTAATACCTTCTCCTAGTTGAATTTTGACTGTGACCCATTGGAATCTTCCCCAGTGTTTTGTTTTTGGATACACTACATCACTTTGTTGAACTCCATTGATAATCAATTTATGCTTAGCTTCTTGAGAATATCCATTGTCATAGCGAATTAACATCTCATATTCACCATCTTCAGATACAGCAACATTTGTAAATTTAATTCTGCTATTAGAAAAATTAATGTCTCCTACTTTTTCGCCTTCAGAAGCATCATAGTGATCTACTATCCTAACATTATCTAACTGAGCACTTTCTGCTTCATATTTTTGAAATCTTGTTGGTAAAGAACCAAATTTTACGTCATTCAATTCCGAAGTATCGTTCTCGACAGTTACGATTTGAAAGATCTGTTTGTTATCTGCTGACATAATAATACTTTGACTATATGCAGTGTTATGTGCTGAATCATCTAATGAAGAAAAAGTTACAGGTAGCGGCTCGCGCTCCCATATTCCATCACCAAGATTCTTGTTAGTATAAAAATTTTGATTATCTTCTAGTCCAGGTAACGAATTAATACCCCACTTTGAAGCAATTAGAATTTTCCCATTCACGCTACCATCGTCTACCCAAGTTATCGAAGGTGATGATCCTGGCGTTCTGCCATCGCTTGAATAAATAGGAGTTCCTAAATCATTTGCATTCCAATTAATGCCATCATTTGATTTTTTAATATATACCTGTGCAAAGTTTTCAGTCATTGAAGGCTTATTAACTACCTCATAAGATGCAATAAACGTATTATCAGGTAATTGGGTCATTGTAAGCATTCCTGGTCGGTCGTGTTTGTTTGGTACTGCTACTACATTGGATAGTGCCCCCCAAGTTTTTCCGCCATCTGTAGATGTCTTCATAACTAGAGCTTGAAGAATATCATCATTCTTTTGTCGTTCATCTGAATAATAAACAGATAAATCTCCATTTCCGTTTAAATAAAGTGCAGGTTCCCAAATCGGTGTTGTTGTAGAATCAGGTGACGGATCATAATCTGCAGGACCACCTTCATCAACTATCGATAATAGACTCCAAGTTTTTCCTAAATCGGAACTTTTATAAATCGCTAAAACAGTTTTACTTTCATCTTCTGGTTTCAATATACCCGCTAAGAGGATATCTCCTTTTTTAGAGTACGTAGTGTCTCTTTCTACTTCATATAAAAATGGATTCATCTGTAGTGGATATTGTGAAAAATCATTTGTAAAATCCACAATTTTTGTCCAATTTTTCCCTTTATCGTCACTTTTATAAATAGGCCAAACTAGACGATTATTTTCCATTTTTCCTTGATCAAATGTAGCAATAAGAGAACCATTACTTGCAGAACTATTTTTCACTTCGATTACTTTAGGATAGGTTGCACCAGCATCCATAAAACCAGTGCTTGCAGTCGGAGAATAAATTGTACTACCATTACCATCAACTACACTTTCTTCTTGTGCTTCGATACTTTTTGCATGAATATGTATACTGAAACTAAAAAAAGAAAAAGCCAAAAGAATCATTCCAATAGTTTTCATTTTTTCATTAAGAGTTCCTCATTTCTATTGATCTGAAATTGATTTATCTAATAATTTTTGCATCTTTGGTTGTGCTTCCTTCACATATTCTTCAGCTGTTTTCTTTCCATCTAGGACAGGTTGAATGTTTGTGAAAAACTCATCGTACCATTCGCTAGTATACGTTCTCGTCATTGGCAATGATCTTCCATTTGTATCTAAAATATCTAAAAATATTTGTTTATTTATAGGTCTGGATGATGTATCAGAAGCCCATTCTTTTGCTTTTTCTACATTGTTAGGAATTTGTACTGATGCTTCAACTAATGCATCTTGTCCCTTTACAGAAGTAGACAAATATTTTACTAATTCAACTGCATCTTCAGGCGATTTTGTATTTGCTGAAACACCGATACCCGTAGACTGGAAGTAAGTAGCCCAATCGCCTGATTGTCCTGTTGGCCAAGGTATCAAGTCGTATTCAAAGTCAAGTTTTTGATAAGTTCCCATATCCCAAGGTCCCACTGGAAAAAATGCTAGCTCTCCTTTCATCCATCTTTGATAAGTATCTAACGTTTGTCCTTGAGAAACTGAAGGAGTTACTTCATACTTAATTTGTAAATTAACAAATTCTTGTAAAGCGCTTATAAATTCAGGTGTATCAATAGTCACTTTTGTTGCGTCTTCATTCAACCAATCTCCTCCATTTCCCCAAACAAACGAAGGAAGTGACCATCTAACATCAAGTCCAGTACCCCATTGATCTAATTCTCCATCTCCATTAGTATC
This sequence comes from Jeotgalibaca ciconiae, assembly GCF_003955755.1. Lineage (NCBI taxonomy): Bacteria > Bacillati > Bacillota > Bacilli > Lactobacillales > Carnobacteriaceae > Jeotgalibaca > Jeotgalibaca ciconiae. The sequence goes on from NZ_CP034465.1 coordinate 470,500, forward strand.
TTTAGTCAGTTTTTTTGCAATCGTTACAAATTCTTCTTGAGTAAAGCTGTGGCTTTTGTCTGGCAACTCGATTCCATTTTCTTCAAACATAGTTTTGTTATAACCTAGAGCAAATGGTGCTGCATCTTTTGGTAAACCGTAATGTGTACCAGCTCCTACATCAGTACCATCAAACTGAAAATTTTTAACAGCCATTGGCCAAATTCCATCAATATCATTTTTAGCTTCATCACTTAGATAATCATCCATTTCTAACAATACACCATTATTTACATATGTTAAAAAGTCTACTTGTTCAAACCAAAAAACATCAGGAACATTCCCCCCAGAAATAGCAGCCTGTAATTTAGTTTTATACTGACTACCATCAGTTGGAATAACTTTTACCTTTACATCATTTTCTTTCTCAAACTCTTTTATCACTTGTTCGTATGCATCTTGTTCTTCTTGATTCCCAGTCAACATCATTGTAATTTCTTTTTTACTTGAATCACCCGATTCATTTTCACTGTTCTGACATGCTGTAAAGAGAATTAACGAACTGAAAATCGTAATTACTAACATAAATTTTTTCATAGAAAAACACTCTCCCTAATTTTTTTATATTTTTCTTAAATCGGAATCTTCTTTCTCAATTTTTAAAATAGAAATTACAACTATCTATTTCAATTGTCCTTGCTCCTTGCAAATCTTCTATAAAAATTTCCGAATAAATAATTTCATTCACTTTAACAAATATCCATTTAAATTTCTTGTGAGTTTTTTCTAGATAAATTAATCTGGGTTGGTTATTAATCCATAACAAAAGTGTTGATGGATAAGAAACTGACCTGTATCTTATAGCTATTGAATTAATAAAATTAGTGGATGGTACTTTTATTCTTAAACGACTAATTACAGTCAACTCCGCCACCCTACTTGAAGTGGCATCTTTTGTTAGAAATGTTAATATATTATTTTCCTCTCCCATCTGTTTAGCATCAATTGTAAAATCAGGTAATTTTAAAGAACCAAACATTAAGTCATTTAGTTGTGTCTTTTCATTATTGACTGTAACAAGTTGAAATAGTTCATTATCACCACCTAAAATACTTTGACTGTACGCACTGTTTTCTACCTCAGTATTAACACAGTTATAACTAATTGGCATTGGAATTCTATCCCAATATCCATAACCATCTGTATAGTTTATAAATAAGTCTTGACAATTTCTAACTTCATTTTCTACTATCATCCACTTTGAAGAAACAATGATAGCTTCTCCTTTCTCAGTATTTATTGTTGATACAAATGGTGCAGATCCTGGAACAACTCCATCTCTGGTTTTTATCTTAGTTCCCATATCTTGAAAATTCCAAACTAACCCATCTTCAGAATGACAAACAAAGATTTCAGCAAAATTTTTTTCTATAGATGGAGAATTAACAACTTCATAAACACCTACATATCCACTATTTTTAGTCCGTACAATACTTATCATTCCAGGTCTGTGATAAGGATGTGGATATGCTACCATTGGATATATGGGAGACCAAGTATTTTTATTAGGATTAAAATATTTCAAAACAAGTGCTTGTAAAATCCCTTCTGATTTCATCCGTTCATCCGAATAACCTATTGTCAAATCACCATATTTATTTACAAAAAAAAGTGGTTCCCATATAGCAGTTGTTTTTGCTTCAGGTGAATTGTTATAAATCGCCGGACCACCACCATCTACTTGAGCTAGTCTATTCCAATGATACCCTCCATCTTTACTATAATAGATAGGTAAGATAGTTTTAGAAATATCTTGTGGTTTTATAATACCTGATAATAATATCATCCCCGATTCGAACCCATTTGTACCTTTTGGTATTTCAAAGAGAACGGGATTCATTTGGAGAGGACAGTCCTCATAATCATTTTGAAAATCAATTATTTTATCCCATGTCTTTCCATAATCTTCAGTTCTAAAAATCGGCCATACCTGTCTTCCTTTAATCAACTGCCCTTGGTCGCAGGTTGCTAAAAAAACTCCTTTTTTGTTTTCCTCATTTAACTTGATAAGTCTAGGATACGTTGTTCCAGCGTCAAGATAACCGGTATTAAACAAGGGCTTCAATATTGTCTTTTCATAAAAAAGGTCGGTCATTCAAAAATCTCTCCTATCCTATTTCCCACCAGATAATGCTATGGATTCTACAATTTGTTTTTGAAAAATAATGAATACTAACAATACAGGTATTATCGATATTACAGACGCTGCCATAATTAAAGGATAATCCGTCTGTAAGGCGAACTGAGAATTCAAGCTTGCTATCACTACTTGTAAAGTTTGTTTTTCGGGGCTATTAAGGTAAATTAACGGTGCTAAATAATCATTCCATACACCCATAAACCATAAAATAAATTGTGCAGCAATGGCTGGTTTAATTGATGGTAATATAATTTTTACAAATATTTGCAAATAGCCAGCACCATCAATTTTAGCAGCCTCTATTGCAGAATCGGGTACATTAGATAAATATTGTCTCAAAAAGAAAATCATTGTAATATTACCGAAAACACCTGGAACAATTAAGGGCAAAAGCGTATCTACCCAGCCAATTTTAGAAAACATTACAAATTGTGGAATCATTAATGTTGGATATGGAATCATTAATGCAACTAGAAGCAACAAAAAGATTAAATTTTTAAAAGGTAATCTTAATTTAGCAAATGAAAAAGCAGCTAAGCTTGAAGTTATGGTCCCAAGAGTTGTAACACTTAAAGAAACTAAAATTGTATTTTTTATTCCTGAAAAAATTGTTTCCAATTCTAATAATCTTTTATAAGCATCTATTGTGAAAGGATTCGGAATCCATTGAGGCGGCAAAGCCAAGACTCCCGTTTTAGTTTTAAAAGAGGTTGAGACCATCCAGACTAGTGGACCAATCATAACTACACAACCAAAGCTTAGTACAATAAAAAAGATAATATTATTTATGCGATCTTTCTTCATTGTTATCTCCTATTCTATTTTGTAATCCGATTTGTTATTGATATAAAATTGAATTGCAGTGATAATAAAAATCAGTATCCCTAAAACAATAGACATAGCACTTGCGTATCCCATTTGAAAATTACTAAAAGCTTTTCTCCAAATATACCAAACAATACTTGCTGAACTAAATTCTGGCCCTCCATCCGGAGTCATAATATTTATTTCTGTAAAAATTTGAGAACCTGAAATAATATTTGTTACTACTAAAAAGAATGTTACAGGTTTGACCATGGGCCAAGTAATAAATTTAAACTTTTGATAACGAGAGGCTCCATCCAATTCAGACGCTTCATAATATGATTTAGGAATGCTTTTTATCGCAGCTATATATAACAGCATGGAATATCCTATACCTTTCCAAATGGACATAATAATAATTGCAGGTTTAACAGTAGAAACATTTTGTAGCCAGTTAGGTCCTTCAATTCCTATAATAGAAAGTACTTGATTAACTAATCCAAAATCTCCATTATAAGCCCATTGCCACATAATAGACACTGCTGCTAGCGATGACACTACAGGTATATAATATGTTGTTCTAAAAAAATTGGTTCCTTTGAATTCTCTACTTAATAAACTCGCTAAGATAAAAGATAGAAACAAACCAACTGGGATTCCCAACATGAGAAACAACGTATTCCAGATAGCTTTATAAAAATATTCATCTTCAAATATTTCTATGTAATTTTCAAATCCTATAAATTCCATTTTAGCTAATCCATTCCAATTAGTTAAAGATGTGTATACAGAAACCAAAATAGGGATTGCTGAAAAAAGTAAAAATCCCACGATTGGTAATAATACAAATAAAAATGCTACTTGTTTCTCTTTTCTGTAAAGCTTACTCGTATTCATTTTTCTTCCTCCAAACAATCAAATTAATTCTTTAAATTTTTTATTGTATTGTCTTTTTAAAATATAGAAAAAAGTAGATACAAAACATGGTATAACAAAGAACACTATTTCAGTTCTGACAAGGTAAATAATGTAAAAAAATTCTATTAATACTAATAAGTAAATAAACTGGCTAGGCTTAATCAACGGTATCACTAATGAAAATTTTATTTTTTTTACAATAGAAATATTTTTTTTATTGATAAATGTAAAGTTGAGTATAAATAAAATCAAAATTAATAGAAAAAATAATGATGGTAAAAATAGCAAAGAAAACAAAAATTTGGTTTGTTGAATAACATAAATATTCATAATTAATAAAATTAATGCTAGCGTTCCAGATAGAACAATTTTTGTTTCATTGGAGAGACAAGTTTTAAACTCAAAAAAATATAACTGCCATATAAACTTATAATTTTGGTTAAATATTCCCTCCATCTTTATTATTTTGCATACCGTCATCAAACTAGGTATTAAACCGAAGAAAAAAAACCCTAAGCAAGTGGTTAGAATAAATAACATATTAAGGATAAAATAAACTACAACAATATTTATCCAATTCATGATTTTTAAACTCATCAAAGTCCTCCTTAAAAATTCAGCTAAATGACATTCTCATAATATTTCCCCAAATTCAAGTTACTCCCCTATGCATCATACTAAGGATTATGCATGTTTATAAATATTAAATTAACAGCACGTTGTCTTGATTCCATTATTTACCAGTTCTATCCTTTTGGCCTTATTTTAATTTTATTGAATACATCCTTGAACTCTTTCCCTTTAAGCTTTCTTTCCCAACCTCCCTTTACTAAAACCCATTAAATTAACATTAAAGTAATTATAACTATATAAGCAAGCGCTGTCAACAACATTTATGTTATCTTAATTCATATTAAAAAAACTAAGTTAATATATACGTTAACTTAATGAAAAGTAGAAGATAATGCTAATAAAGGGTAACTAACCAGCCCCTTAAAGATGTATTGTCCTCTAACTTTAATTGTATTTGACTTTATCGTAGTTAAGGTTTATATTAATCACATGGGAGTTAATAAAGAAAGTAGGTGATGATATGCAACTAGATATTTCTCAATCTTCTTTAGTTGTGTATGAAGCTTTAGCAAGTGATGTTCGCTTAAAAATAATTCAATTATTATCAAATAAAAAAATGAACATAAAAGAACTCGCTGCTGAACTTCAACTAAGCAGCGCAATTACTTCTAAGCATATTAAAAAACTTGAAGAAGCAGCAATAATAAAAACAGAAAAGATACCTGGCAAATCTGGCTTGCAAAAATTATCGATCTTAAAGGTCGATCATATCGATATTGTATTTCCTGTTAAGATTTATCCTTCATTTGAACTTTATGAAACAACGATTCCTGTAGGTCACTACACGGATTACAATATCCAACCGACTTGCGGTCTTGCGGACAGCAAAGATTTTATTGGAAATGTTGATGAACCAAGATACTTCATGGACTCCAGACGTATGAACGCCAGTATCTTGTGGTTTACTTCTGGATACGTTGAATACAAAATCCCTAATTTTTTACAAAAAGACAATACCTTACAGCAGATCGATATAAGTATGGAGATTAGTTCAGAATTTCCATTTTCAAATGATGTGTGGCCTTCTGATATTACTTTTTCACTGAACGGTATTGAACTAGGAACATGGACAAGTCCAGGGGATTTCGGAGATACAAGAGGAAAATTAAATCCTGAATATTGGCCGGATAATTTAAATCAGTACGGTCTACTAAAAACCATTCGAATTACCGATCACGGAACTTACATGGATGGTGATGTGCTTTCTCCCGTTACTTTAGAGGAGATTGATGATTCATTAGATATTTGGGATATCCGTATTGAAGTAAAAGAAGACAGTGAAAACATCGGGGGAGTGACACTGTTTGGAAAAAGTTTTGGGAACCACGAACAAGACATTGTTGTTAAAACCTATTATTCATAATAAAAAAAACTTATCACATGTTTTTGATTGAAATATGCTTTTATTATTATTGAAATTAGATTTTGAGAGAGTGTAAAATATTTTGCGTAAATAGAAAAAAGGAAGTCCCTTCTGTAGAATAGAGTTACCACAACACATTCACAGAAAAGAGGACTTCCATATGAACGATTTTACTACAGAAATTCTAAAGACTCTAGCGAACAAAGGCGATTTGAATGAATTATTCCGTGTCCATTTGGAGAAAGCAGTCAATACGCTTCTCAAAACGGAGTTAACAGCTTTCCTCGATTACGAAAAGTATGATCGCATTGGTTTTAACACGAGGAATTCTCGTAACGGCTCCTATGACCGTACGGTCAAGACCGAGTACGGGGAACTTCATCTCCAGATTCCGCGCGACCGCAACGGCGAGTTCAAGCAACAGACTGTTCCTGCTTATAGACGGACGAATGATACCTTAGAGGAGACCGTCATTCACCTCTTCCGAAAAGGTATTACCATGTCGGAAATCGCAGACTTGATTGAGAAAATGTATGGGCATCACTACACGCCCCAAACCATGTCCAATATGACTAAATCATTTACGGAAGAAGTCACTTCATTTAAGGAACGTGAGCTTCATGACCGTTATTCCGCTATTTATATGGACGCAACCTATATCCCTTTAAAGCGGAAAACCGTTGCCAAGGAAGCCATTCATATCGCAGTAGGCATTCGCCCGGACGGTTCAAAGGAAGTGTTGAGCTATGCGATTGCACCAACTGAATCTATCACGATTTGGGAAGAGATTTTAATAGACCTCCAGGAACGTGGCGTGAAAAACGTCCTCCTTTTCATCACGGATGGCTTAAAGGGGATGGCAGGGGCCGTGCAGCGGTTCTACCCCAAAGCCCGTTTTCAACATTGCTGTGTGCACGTTTCCCGTAATATCAGTCACAAAGTGCGTGTCGATGATCGTAAGGAAGTCTGTGATGATTTTAAAATGGTGTATCAAGCGTCATCTAAAAAGGCGGCATTGGAAGCACGTGGTGCTTTTGCGGAAAAGTGGAAAACCTGCTATCCAAAAATGGTGGAATCGATCCTTTCGAACGATTACCTGCTCACTTTCTATGATTTCCCATTAGCCATACGCAAGAGTATTTACTCTAAGAACTTGATTGAATCCTTTAATAAGCAAATCAAGAAATACAGCCACCGCAAGGAACAGTTCCAAAATGAAGAGTCGATGGAACGTTTCTTAGTCTCGTCTTTTGATACTTACAACCAAAAATTCCTAGGTCGCAGTCATAAAGGTTTCCAACAGGCCGAAGGCGAGCTCGAACAAATGCTGAGCCAACTGATTGAGAATTAGAAACAATCTGCAGTAGGGAAGAATCATTTACACAAAATTATTGACGCTCCCGATTTTGATTGCATCATGGAAAATCTTTTTATTTAACTCAAATTCATAATCAAAGAACTTAATAAAAATTTCGCTAAACCAAATTCTCATAAAGAAAAAACGGAACCAGCTTGACCTGAAAAACATTAAAGATAGAAAACACTTATAAAACTCTCAAAAAAATTCATTCTACTTTTAATGATACTTTTATCAAAATCGGAGAATGAATTTTTGTTTTAATAATTTTTTCTAGTTACATTTTCTCTAAAAATATAGGTCTGTTAAAATCAATACCCACTCTTCATGACTATAGATGTTCTACTGTCCTGTAGGCTCGCTATACTTAGTTAGGTTTGCTCACAGCCCTTGCAAAGGATATATCCTACCTGACAACTATAATTTAAAAAATAATTGCTAACTGTTTCTTTTATACTCTTTTCAATATGTGGATAAATTTCCCATATAAATTTACATGAAGGAGGAAAATCGAATGAGGCTTACTTTCTCTTTAATTTTAACTAAGTTATTTCATTCGAAGTCAAACAAATGATAGAAAAACAAAAATATAAAGAAAAAACAATTCATGGAACTAGCGATTTTCCTTTAGCTTGGTATTCGGATATATCAGATACTTGGCAAAACTTTTTCTTTGTTCCTCATTGGCATGAAGAGTTAGAAATCTTGTATGTTTTGGATGGTAGACTAGAATTAATTATTGATGGGGTTTCCTATATAATTGGCCCAAATTCGGTAGCCTTAATCCCACCAAATCTACTTCATATCGCTTATCGAATAAATAATGAACGTTGCCGATTTTGCTCCATAGTATTTTCGATTGATTTAATAGCAAGCAAGACGGCTGATAAAATCCAAAGAGAGCAATTACAACCATTTTTAGAAAACCCATTTTCAGCTAACTATATTCTCTTACCTGGGTCACAACAACAAAGTGAAGTGCAAAAACTCATCCATACTTTTGAAAAAACTTTTATAGAGGAATCTTTTTGTCGCGAGTTACTAATTAAGGGAGTTATCATTCAATTATTAGCTCAACTTATTCAGACAAAAAATCTAAAAATTCAGAAAACGAATGCTAAAAAATTACAAGAAGAACGAGAACGTACGATCATCGAATTTATTTCATCAAATTTTGATGAAAAACTGACACTTTCCTCTTTAGCTAATTCAGTTATGCTTAGTAAAGAGCAATTTACACGTTTCTTCAAAAAGTCATTTCGAACCTCTCCAATACATTACTTGAATCAATTTCGATTACAAAAAGCTACCGAATTACTACAACAAACTGATTTACAAATAATTGAAATCGCGCAATTGGTAGGATTTGATAGCAGCAATTATTTCTCTTCATCTTTTCGTAAGTGTTTTGGAATATCCCCTTCAGAATTTAGAAAAATGACATGATTTTGCTATTCATTGCCATTAATTTGCATGATTCCCAGCAGTTAATGTTCTAAAATTAAAAGACAAACTAACTTATTTGAGGAGGTAAAAAATGTCTATACTTACAAAAGGGAAAAATTTTTTAGAATGCCAAAATGCCAATGAGAGAATAAAAATAATTGCGTGGGGTGAGAATGGTTTTCGTGTCGTTAGTACTCCCAATGGTGAAATTGATTTAACTTGTAGTGCGCTTTTACCACTAGAATCTAAAGCAATTGTGAATATTGAGGGTGAAATTGCTACTATCCAGAATGGGAAAATCAAAGCGATTATAGATAGCTCTAATTGGTGGAATAGAAGTGGGAAGATTAGTTTCTATAATGACAAAGATGAACTTTTAATTCGAGAAATGGATAGTGGTGGTGCATTAATAAAAAAGGCTCGCCTATTCAAATCTATCATTGGCGGTGATTATCGTTTAACTGCTTCTTTTGAAGCAAATGAAGATGAAAAAATTTATGGCATGGGGCAATACCAACAGGACATTTTGGATTTAAAAGGTTGTAATCTTGAACTAGCTCATCGTAACTCACAAGCATCTATCCCATTTTATGTTTCAAACAAAGGATATGGTTTCTTATGGCATAATCCAGCAATTGGATCTGTTTCATTTGGGAGTAATACAACTGAATGGCGAGTGGATAGTACAAAGCAATTAGATTATTGGATTACAGCTGGAGATACTCCAAGTGAAATAGAGTTCCAATATAGTGCAGCTGTTGGAAGGGCTCCTATGATGCCGGAATATGGATTAGGTTTTTGGCAAAGCAAGTTACGTTATTCTACTCAAGAGGAGGTCTTAGAAGCTGCTCGCGAATATCATAAACGAAATATCCCCATAGATGTTTTAATTATCGATTACTATCATTGGCCAAGATGCGGTGATTATCGATTTGATTCAAATTTTTTCCCTGATCCCAAAGCAATGGTGGATGAGGCGAGGTCTTATGGAATAGAATTAATGGTCTCTGTCTGGCCACAAATTGATGTAAGGAGCGAAAATTTCCAAGTTTTTAAAGATAATGGTTTGCTCGTTCAGACAGAACGCGGCATCGATGTTCAGATGCTGTTCCTTGGTAATAATGTTTTCTACGATGCTACAAATCCAAAAGCACGTGAGTATGTGTGGAGAAAAGTAAAAAAGAACTACATTGACTATGGTATTAAATTATTTTGGTTAGACGAAGCAGAACCGGAATTTGGGACCTATGATTATGATATGTATCGTTATTACTCAGGGAGTGTCTTACAACAAGGTAATATATATCCTCGTGAGTATATTCGAGGATTTCATGAAGGGGAAGCCCAAGACGGAGAAAATACGGTTAAACTAGTACGTTGTGCTTGGGTTGGTAGTCAGCAGTATGGAGCCCTAGTTTGGTCAGGAGATATTCATTCCACCTTCCAAGATTACAAAAATCAGATTGTTGCTGGAATACAAATGGGATTAGCCGGAATACCATGGTGGACAACAGATATTGGTGGTTTTCACGGGGGGGATGTAACAAAATCTGAATTCCAAGAATTACTTATTCGTTGGTTCCAGTATGGCACGTTTTGTCCAGTTATGCGTATTCATGGATCTAGAATTCCACATACAAAAATATTCAAAGCAGATGGCGAGGAGACTGAACAGACAGGTGCGGATAATGAAATATGGAGTTATGGCGAAGATAATTATGAAATTATGAAAAAATTCATTGGAATAAGAGAAATAATGAAGGATTATACCCGTTTTTTGATGAAAGAAGCTCATGAAACTGGTTCGCCAGTAATACGTGCCATGTTTTACGAGTTTCCTAACGATGAAATAACATGGAATCTTAAGACACAATACATGTTTGGACCCGATATTCTAGTAGCTCCAATCATCGAATCAGGTTCAAAAAAGCGAACAGTGTATTTACCAGAAGGATCTAAATGGATTGATGCAAGAAACAACCAAGCTTATGACGGAGGACAATTTGTTGAAGCTTCTGCTAATATAGATACTTTGCCAATTTTTTTACGAGATGGGAAGCAAGATTACCTAATTGGTAAAATATAATTATGTGAAGATTTTTTAAGCGTAATAAATATTAATTTTAACTTATCTACCCGTGTGACCAAATTACTAGATACCACGAACTATCTTAGTTTTTGATCAGTACTCTTTTCGCCATATTCGTTCCGCTCCAACTTCTCTCTCATTATAAATAAAAACACCCTATAGAAGGATTTTTTTGTGTCCATTCTATAGGGTCCGTTTTATTTGTCGAAAGCGTCCTTTTTCTTACTTCTTAAGCAGTAATGCTCCGTGTCTATGAATTTTTTGATTCTGTACTTTTACTGTCTTTTTCTCCCAGAGATTTCTCGCTGTGTCTTTTCCTACAAAATCAGAACGTAAATTTTCTGGAAGATTCAAGTCATCTTCTGAAACATTAAAAATTGCTACGAATTCAGATTCAGTGCTAGCTGCTTGCCAAACAACCCATTCTTTGTCCCGATATACTTGGCGTCTTTCGGTAATAGTATGATACATTTCCAAGACTTCTTCATTTGTAAACAAAGACAAAGTAAAATCATCGATATCCGGCAAGGTACCACCGTACATTAATGGTGATTGGAAGATTGTCCACAACGTCATCAATAAGTATTGCTCATCCTTGGTGAACCTTGTCCAATTATCACCACCGCCTCCATCAACTGCACGAATACCAATATGTCCCAAAGGAAGCATGTCGCAATCCGGCCAATTTCCTCGTCGTACAAACGATTGCCATTCTGCAGTACGATCGAACATTTTATAAAGAGCATCCCACGAATCCCAAAAATCGTCAGTCAACCGCCACATGTTTACGTGATCTTGGAAGAAACTACCGTTTTTTAATTGAGCAGGTCCGGGTGATAGAGACAGAACAATCGGACGATTTGTTTTATCGATTGCATTTCGAATTGCTTCTATTTCCTTTTTATGGGCATCATCATAAAGTTTCGAATGAGCGATATCATCTACTTTAATAAAATCCACTCCCCAGGAAGCATACAGTTCGAACAGTGAATCATAGTATATTTGCCCCTCTGGCATATCCACATTGACACCATACATATCGGAGTTCCATGGACAGATGTCATTATTCGCAATATCACGAGCACGTTTTTCGGTTCCTTTTATTGCTGTATTTTGATGTACCGCCTGCCGAGGAATCCCCCGCATAATATGAATTCCAAACTTCAATCCTAAACTATGTATATAATCCCCTAACTCTTTAAACCCTCTTCCATCTTTTGATGATGGAAATCGATTTTCAGCTGGAATTAAGCGGGAATACTCATCCATATTTAAAGGATAAAAATCATTATAAACGGTAGACTTCGCCTCTGGTTCAGACCATTGGATATCTACAACGATATACTCCCAGCCATATTCTTTTAAATTTTTACTCATGTATTTTGCATGCTCTCTTACTTCTTCTTCGCGGACAGAAGCTCCATAACAATCCCAGCTGTTCCAGCCCATCGGTGGTGTTTTAGCAAATTCTAAATGTTTAAATTCTTTTGTCACATCTATTCCTCTTTCTATACAGTTAATTTTCAATTATCTCGATCTTCTTGCACTTCTTTCGGTGTTTTTATGTCCTTTCGTACAGCTCCTCGATAACCTTCATCAGTAGGAATCAAGTTCTCACTGCTTTAGCGAAATTTTGCATCAACATCGCTAGCGTGGTATTGAGAAAACCATTTTTCTTGCGCGACCAGCTTTTCATCTACCATTTGCCAAATTTCTGGAGGATTACATACAGCACCAGTCAATGGATCCAATAGGACTGCTTGTTTCAATAATTTTTCATCTCCACTGACTACTGCCTCCACTGCCAAACGTTGAACCCAAATCGACTGGGAGCAAACTGCGGCGGGACCTAACGGTAACTCTCCAATACAAGGTATACTCAAACCATTACCATCCATATAACATGGAACCTCCACTACTGATTCTTCAGTAAGGTTAGTTATCGTATTGCTATTCATTACATTAAAATGACCTCTATATATTTTTCCAGTTTCTAAAGATTCTATAATATAAGAACAGTGTTCTCAGCTGCTTTCTGATCTATCATATTTTTTTGAAGGTTCTTTCAAAAGACTAGGATAGTCTGTTTCGAACCAGTCTCCCTCTTCTCTTGTTATTCGTAAATAATCGCCTGTTTCGCTATTGATCCAATTATCAGTGTCAATCCACCGCTTGATTTCGTTTGGTCGTTTCCGATACCATACAACATATTCAGATAAATGCCCATTCGATTCTGTAGAATAATAACCAAATCGCTTTAGCATATCGATTCGTACTTTTTCTTCTTTACAAAACGCTTATGAGATTCGAAAGCAGGTAATATTTTATCTAGTCATTCTTTTCCTTGATTCCTCACAAAGATATACCAGATTTGATGGTTGATACCTGTACAAATAATATCCAATTCATCTCTAGAAATCTCCAAAACTTCTGAAATTTGAAGCTCTCCGTGAATCTCACCATGACACAAACCAATTGTTTTTACCTTTCCATCATGATACCCCTCCTGTTAATTGATTACATTTATTTTAACTCCAGTCACAAAAGAAAGCGGAAGCATTTGGAAAAAACTGATGACCTAATGTAAGATATTGTCATATAATATAAAAAGAAATTAGATTTAGAGAGGAACTTAAATAATGAGCTTATTTGATCAAGCAAAAGAAATGGCGACTATCACAGCTTTCTACGCGCTGACCTTGAATCATTTTGACATGAATACACATAACCATGAATCCTGTGAAATTATGTACGTAAAAAAAGGACGTTGTACTGTTGAAACGAACTCTGAGCTACGGATACTTCATGAAGGAGAATTTGTTTTTTTAGACTCACATGCATCGCATCGTCTTTTTGTGGATACTAAAACCCCTTGCTCTTTATTAAACCTTGAATTCGTGCTAGCATCTACTGGAACGATTTCTTTACGTGAGCTACGACAAAAAAGTACATCATTAAGACAAACTGAAAAACTAGCCAATGATATACTTTTTGGTTATGATAATCGAAATTTGAAGCGCCCTTTAGAAGAATTGATTCACCATTTAGCGAAATCACCATCGCAAGAATATTCCTCTGAAAAAGCTTTTTTGATTTCCCTCCTTTTTCAACAGTGTTTGCTGGAATTGGGACATTTTCTCTATTCAAAAAGGCAGGTGCCATCTAGCCCTTATCTAAATAAAGCCTTAAGCTACATCCATGGACATTTACAAGAGGATTTACGCATCCCTACTATTGCCACACACGTAGGGATCAATAAATCTTATTTACATTTACTCTTTTCACAACATTTAAATGAAACTATTTCAAGCTATATTAATCGAAAAAGGTTAGAGAAAGCCATTTTTTTGTTGATTAATAGCGAACTTTCTGTTACTGATATAGCTTTTCAAGTTGGCTACAATAGTCGTCAACATTTCAGCACTACCTTTTCTCGATATTTTGGAAAAAGTCCTCAAGATTACAAATTAAAGAAATACAACATCGAGCATAATTCTTTAAATATAGGACAGTATAGAAAAAAATCAGACTATTGGGAATTTATTCAAATGAAGGACTAACGTATTATTGAATTTTAGATATCATTAGTTAAAGCAGTACATTTTATCGCAATAGTAAATAATTCTCTAGCATATGTAATAAGAATTGTTTTAATTTATACAGAAGGATTTGCTTTCCTTGATCGCTTTGGTAAGATAAGAGAGTATATCATTCATCAAACATGAAGGAGAGAAGAGCTATTGAAACATCGTCCCATTATCCAAGAAAATCTTGATAAAGAAACTACAAAAAAGGGGAAAATTCTCTACCTAATGTATGCATACAAAGAATGGTTAATTGGTCTTGGACTTACCTTGGTCATTCTTTTCATTTTCGTATTTTCGATGTTAGCAACCCAAAAACCAGACCTTTCAGTCCGCATTATTAGTGATCAACCTGTCACTATTGAAACACTCGACCATCTTTCGACCTTTCTCCAAGAAAGCTCAGAAGATGAAATCCTAATCGACGTCCAAAATTATCTAGTAGATAATATGGACCAACAACAAATTCTAATGGCACAGATGGTCGCAAAAGAAGTAGATCTCTTTGTTATACCGAATGACTCAAGCGAAAAGGTGACCTCATTAGTGAATGAAATGATTGACGAACAAAACGTTTTCTCATTAGACGGCCCTCTCAGCGACTATACGGTTTCCACGGCGATAAATGCTCCTCATGAAGAACAAATCTCTTTTTTTAAAAAAGCACTCTCTTCCAATTAGAGGCCGTTGATAAAGTACCACCTCAGATTCCCCTTTTGGGATTGACACTCAATAAAACAAATAAAAAGAAACGAATTCTCCCAATCTAACAGGGATAAATCGTTTCTTTTTTGATTATGCTATCACTAAATGACTTCTTTATGACATTTTCAATGAGTGGAAAAAGGCGTCTAACTCCTAAGGTGCTAATGACAACTGGAGCGAATAAACGCAAGATGGTTACAGACCATCTGAGTATAAAAGGACGCACACTACGAGCATTTGCTAAAGCGTATCATGTTTGTATATAATGCCGGAAAACACGCTTCATCAAAAAGCTGATTCCATAAGAAACTAAAGAAAAACCACCTAGCACTAAAAGTAAACCATACCCAGTGACACGTGGATAAAACATGATGGCAATAACTGTTCCACCGATAATCACTAAAGAAAGTAATGTTGTAAAAAGATGTCTGATAGACATAAGAAATGCATTCTTTATCGTTTCTCCAATCGTATTTTCAAACTTAGCTTGCAAGTAAAACAAATAGATGAGGATCATTGAGAATATGACAATAAAAACATATAAGAACGCACGTAAAATGGAAGCAATGTTGGTGTCAATCATATTTTCAATGACAATATACCATGCAAAGAAAACAGCATTCATTCCAAAAACAATAGCCCATAATCCTGTGGCCTGTTTAAAATTCTCCTTAAAAGACTCAAAAAAACTTTTAAAAATAGACAGTTGTTTTCCTTCAGACATTTGCAAAGTCACATGATTCATGGCAGTTAGTGACGCCCCAAATGTTACTATAGGCAAAGAAAATAGAATAAACAGAAAATTTACTAACATTAAATCTGCAATATTTGTTAAAAGTTTATTCAAGGGTGAGTTTATATCAAAAAATTTCATTGTCATTGCTCCTTAAAATCTATCAATAAGAAAATGAGGTTGGAGTATCTTCAACCTCATCCAATTGTATCTTATTTTAAGTCATGTTGTTCAACAAATGTATCCATATCTGCTTGAAGAGAAGTTAATACTTCATCGTAACCTGCCGATTTCAATTCTTCACGCATTTTATCAATTTCGGCAGAAGGATCTTCAAATTTACCTGCTTGTAACTGAGGCATATATGTCGATAATACATTTGCCATCGCCGATTGACTTGATTCGATTGCATCTTTGTTAAAAATCAGGTTTTCAAAAGGATAGTCATACGCAAATTCATCTAAGGCACTATAGATTTCATCTTTATTTGGTGCATCCGTTGTCTTGTCTAATTCAAAGTTATCCATACGCCCTGCCCAGAAGTTTGAACCCAAACTATCTGTGGATGGATCATATCCTTCTGGGTAATCAAGATTACCATCTTCTGTAACGATATAATCTGTCCCTTCAATTCCATAATTGATTAAACGATAGCACTCTTCATCATTACGCAATAAATCGTACACTTGTAAGGCTTTTTCAGGATTTTTCGAAGAAGCACTTACCGCCAAAGCACCATGTGTTTTCAAGTCTTTACCAATATTATTGTTTTCTTGACCGATGGCATACATCTTTGGATCAGAACCCGGTTGTTTTGTATTCATATTATAAACGATTTGGCCAATATAAGTTTGTGTATGATGTTGGTCTACAGCTGCTTGTCCGCTATAGAACAATTCACGAGAATCACCAGTGAAATTCAAAACATCTTCACGCCATACGCCCATATCATTCCAGTTTTTAATTTCCTCGGCAGCTTCTTTTAATGAATTCCCTTCCATCAAGTAAGAAGTTACCGTGTAAGGATCACTCGCTTCTGTCTGCCACATTTCATAGTTCCCAACGTTTATACCGATAAGATTACGATAGTCATAGTTTCCGCGAACATAGGCATCAATTCCTGCCCCAGGTGCATTCGTTTCCCAAGGAACTACGCCATCTTTATTCTCTAATACGTATTCAAAATAAGCTGTTAAATCATCAAATTTTGTTATTTCACCATTAGGAAGTCCCGCTTCTGTTGCCCAATCTCCCCGGTAGAAGAAGCCATGATTCGTGTATTGTTTATAATTATCCTCTGGAATAAAATAGATATTTCCATCTTCTAGTTTAGTTAAATCCCAATCTCCAAACTCAGAAACTTGCTCCCAAGTTTTTGGCGCATTTTCCTTCAGCATTTCTTCTGTTAACGGTAAGAATGCCCCTTTTTGTGCATTTTCCCATCCATATAACCAATCCGTTGCTGTTGTAATTAAATCAATCGAACCATCTCCGCTTAACAACTCCACATTGTATTGCGTTTGCCAATCTGCCCATTCAACATAGTGTAAATCTAATGTTGCATTGACTTTTTCTTCCAATTTACCATTTAACTCTTCCAGCATACTTTCTAGCCTACCATTATTAGGTTTATCGCCTAGAACGAGCATGGTAATTTCTTCAGTACGGTCGTTGCTTCCTGCTTCTCCAGCACTACTACCACCAGAACAGCCCGCTAAAACTGCCGTAGCCAACCCCGTTAGCATCAAACCGCTTGCTGCTTTTCTTATAATCTTTTTATTCATCTTGTTCATTTTTTTACCCTCCTAAAATTATATGATTTTTCATAATTTCCTAACCTTTAACAGCCCCAACTGTAATACCTGAGATAAAGTATTTTTGTACAAATGGGTATAAGAAAATGATTGGACCTGTAGCTACAACAGCGGTTGCCATCTTCAAGGTATTCGAAGGCAATTGCGTCACAGTTACATTGGCACCTGCGACAGAGTTTCTCAGTGCATTCGCTGTATTGATAATATTGTATAAATAATATTGTAATGGCTTATAAGTGACTGATGAGCCTAAATAAAGTGAAGATAAATACCATTCATTCCAATAACCTAACGCTAGGAAAAGACCTACTGTTGCTAATGCCGGTTTTAACATGGGTAAAACTAGCTGATAAAAGATCCTGAAATCTCCTGCACCATCGATTTTTCCAGATTCAACGATTTCAAAAGGAATAGATTTTGCAAAATTTTTCATCAAGATAATCAACCAAGGCGACATCAATAGTTGAAGTAAAACCGCTAAATAGCTTCCTTTCAAACCTAGATAGCGCGATACCCAGATATAGCTTGGTGCCATCCCTGCAGAGAATAAAGTTGTGAAGTAGATAAAAAATGAAAGGCTATTTCTAAAAGGAAAATCTTTTCGTTGTAAAGCATAACCAGTCATCGAAATAATGAATAAACCGATAATCGTACCAACGGTTGTTAAACCGATTGTTACTGCATATGAACCTAAGATCATCTTAGGAAAACGAAATACGAAACTATAGGCATCTAGAGTAAATCCTTTAGGTAGTAATCCGAAACCTTCTTTTGCAATAATCGCCTCTGTACTGAAAGATGCAGAAATAATCAAAACAAAAGGAAGTGCACACAAAATAGTAAAGGCAATTACCAATGTATAAGAAATAACTTTTAAAACTTTACCAGATGTATCGATTTTTACTTTCTTACCAATTCTCTTTTTTTCCATTTTGATAACCTCCTAAAACAGTGCGTAATCTTTATTGATTTTACGAACTATCCAGTTACTTAACATAACCAATGCAAAACCAAATATTGACTGGTAAAGTCCCACGGCTGTGGAAGCAGTGAAATTATTTTGAGACATCATCATACGATAAACAGACGTTTCGATAATATCCGTTGTTGCATATAACTGAGAATTGTTACCGATTAAATTCCAAAATAATCCAAAGTTACCTTTCATGATCCCCCCTAGAGAGAATAGGAATAAAATGACGAAAGTTGGTTTCAGATTAGGCAAAATCACGTGCCGAATTCGTTGCCAACTAGTTGCCCCATCAACTTGTGCAGCTTCAATCATACTGTTATCGATACCCATAATTGCTGCGAAGTAAACAATTGAACCGTATCCTGTAGATTGCCATAGTTGACTGAAGATAATAATAAATGGCCAAGCCCCTGCCATGCTGTAAATTTTCAGTGGATTACCACCAGATTCTCGAATAATCGTATTTAGCACTCCAGTATCATAATTTAAAATGTTAAATGCGATTGCTCCGATTAATACAGCAGAAATAAAGTATGGTAAGAACATCAACGTTTGCGATACTTTTTTAAAATATTTGTTATGAATCTCATTCAACATTAGCGCAATAGTAATTTGTAGCACATTTCCTAAACCAATAAATGCAATGTTGTATAATACGGTATTGCGCGTTAAATTCCAAAGCTGACCGGACTTAATCAAAAATTGAAAATTTTTCATTCCAACGAAAGGACTTCCAAAAATACCATCACGAAAATTAAAATTAGTAAATGCGATATAGTTACCAGGCATTGGTGCATAAGCAAATACCAAAAAGAAAATGATTGCTGGCAAACACATAATTATCAGTGTTCGACTTTCTTTAACTTTGGTAAAAAAGCCTTTCTTTTCGGTTGATTTCTCTTTTTTCTTTTTACTGGGAAAAGTATTTTCTCTTGCAATCTTCTCCATAGCTTCTCTTCCTTTCCATCCGAAATTTAATTCCTCTACCTAAAAAATATTGGTTCAAGCCTACTTTGTATACGGTTACATTACTTCCCTCTCTGACATGCTGAAATTTTTAAATTTGCTTTACTTTTTCAGAGACTCTTTGCATGCTTTAAATTGTTTCTTCATTATTGATTATATAATATCAAAACGAAATATAAATTGTCAACGTAATAATTAACGCAAATGATAAATTAATAATATTTATCTGTCTTTAGTAATCAACAAAGGAAACGAATAGGCTTTTTTGTTGGTTAAATTTTCACCTTACAATAACATAGTATTTTTTTGACTTTTGATTTATTAGTTGGAAAATATTAACAGAATAGAAATAGTCGCTTTTCATCTAATTTAATTCCGTGATAATTTTTTCCAGTTTTATTATCTTCCTCAATATAATTTTCAAACCGTTTTAGCAATTGGCTTTTAAGATGTTGCTTGGAATTATAGCGAATCAAGTCCAAATGATTTAATACCCCTGTATGAATAGATACCTCTGGAAATATTGCGGTCAATGTAAAAGGGTGTGAAGAATCCTTTGCTTGGGCAATCTCAATTAGTTTTTTTGCAATTGTTGATACCAACGCGGATCTAGTCGATTTCGTATCAATCACATTTCCTGAACCTATTTTATGCCAATCAGGAGAAAATCCTACATCCTCTTCATGTTTTGGGGATATTCATTATGACCTTGCCACCATTTCTTTTAAGAGTTTTTTACGTTCATCGAAAGCTTCATCATAGACATAGAGCTTACCCTTATATTTATGGATGTATTGTAATTAAAATAACAACATTGCAAACAAGGTAATTAAACACATTATAAATTTATTTAATCAATTATTTTTATCATTAGTAGAAAAACAATCGATTCTCCTAGACAGAAGAAAACGATTGCATTAAATCATTAATAACCAATCATTGGGATTATTTGAGGCATTTGATCGAATGCTTCCACCTCTCCATTTTTCACTTGATATAGAATTTCGGAAGTTTTCCTAACTTCCTTAAATAATGTTTCATGCGGCTGCATACAAACATCAATCATCCCAATTTGATAATTTTCCCCATCAAATCTCCCCAGACAAAACTGATCGTTATATTGGAACCAATGGGCACCAACACCGTATGGGTGAGCAGCAACTTTTTCAACATACAACCGCCATAATACCCCTCGTTCCATTTGGTTTTTTACACCTTTTAAACCCGTAGCAGGCAGACCTCGATCCAGTGCTCCTCCATGAAACTCCCCAATCATAATCGGTAAATCAACCCCGGATTCCTTAACAAAATCCATTTCGGATGTCGGATCAAAAGCATAACAGTTCAAAGAAAAGACATCGAAATATTCCCAACCAACCATCATATCTCGATTTTTAGCTTCTGACCAGCGAAGCCCTAGATTCAAATGATTCTCATCAACCTGACGACAAGCAAGTGATGGAACCTTGATATATTCGCGAATCAGAAAAGTTGAGTATTCTCGTAAATCAGATTCAGAAGAAGGATAACGGGTCAGACAATCTTCAATACTTTTTTGCAAATCTTTAAAAACAGAAAATTCACTGTTCCAGCTCTTGTTTAAATTATCAATTGTCTGATAGCGTTCCTTTAGAAAAGTTATTAAACCTTGACGACAGTATGTATCGCCTGGATAATGCAGTACTTCATTAGCGATACACAGATTCGGAACAAAATTAAATTCTGGTTCATTTCGTAAAAAATAGCCAATCAACCAATTATCTGTTCTCCATTCAGCTAACTGTTGAGCGAATACTTCGCTCTTTTCTTTATATTCTGGCGACAGTACGTCCGGAAAATCTCTAAAAATCAAGGTATCAGTTAACGGGAATTCAGACATTTCTCGAACATAAGGCAATTTGCTCTTTTCATTGTTCACATCAAGATTGGGGAAATTCCCTTGTGTGTTGATTCCATTACTCATCAAAATGTGATAAGAAATCTCTTTCCATTTTTCATACCAGTTTTCTCCATACACCTGATACATATTAGATTGAAGAAAATTGAAGTTTTTAAATTCTTCCGCTTCCATATAAGGAGTGCGTTGTATTCGTCCCTTTGAATAAAATTGACCAAATTCTTCGTCTTCTTCATCAGGCAACCAATCACAAAATTTTTCTAAATGATCAATTCGATAAGTATCTCCCGGACGAATCCCACAAGGACCCAAAGAGAAATATTCATATCCCTCTGGATCTACTAAATGCCAGCGCCCGTCATCTGTCTTTATTCGAGAAAAGTATCCTGTCCCTTCCTTTAATTTACGACTACTATCCCCTCCCCAGCGATTCCAAGCAGGAAATGGATAAGCTCCTGCTCCTTCTTGTGCTTTCATATTCACTTCTAATTCGTTAAAGGAATGAATTTTTCCAAACCATTCTTTAGGTTTCCACTGCCCAAACTCATCGACTAATTTTAAATCCGGTAAAGGATAATCTTCTGGCTTGGTATCCGACAAATAGAAATCTTCGAAACGAACTTTGATATCATGGAAAGCCTTTTCCATTCCCAATTCAACTCGGTCTACTTCTTGTAAATTCGTTCTATTTCCATGTACCACTAATTTCAATAGACCAGGAGTTCGATTAGTATAAATCGTTCGAGCATCCAACAAGTCTAGATCAAAACAAACCAATGTTTTGACTTTAGGCAACAATCCAAATCGCATCGTGAGGCGTTCTTTGGATTCATTAGGCAAATAAAACCTCAACATCAATGCTACTGCATGGTCCTCTAACACTTCAATATATCCTATCAGATATCTCTTATGAGCTTCTTTAAGACCTTCTAATGTAATACCACCTCCTGATTTACTAAGAAGACTCTCTATAAGCTTAGAAGTAACATTCAATATCTCTGCTTCTCTTGCTTTCGACTTTGTAAAATCAATCTTCATTTTCTTCCCTCCATGATTTTGATACGTTATAGTTTTGATATACTCGTTGATACTCTTCCTCTGTTAACGAAATGATCGAACCATGTCGTGGTTTCTCACCTTTACTGTTTTGAGGTAACCCATTCCTTAATTTGTCCGAGACTGGTATCCAACTATTGGAAGCTTCGATATTTTTTGAAGCAAATCCAATATAATGATCTGGCCCACCATGATAAGACGGTTGATCAATAAATAAGAACCACCGATGCCCATTAACATCCTCTTCATTCGCATAAAAAACACACGCCCCTTCACCGGAAGTAAATAATTTTCCTTCACCATTAGGTAATCCTACTGCAATTTTTTCACCAAGCGTACACCATTCATTTTCTGATGCGTCTTTCGCAGCATAACTCTCTCCAATAACAGATGCGAATATATTTTTCGTTCGATCTAAACGAATTGTCATTGTTTCTTCTTCTTTCATAAATCGATAATACCAATCGCCTTCTTTAACAACCGATGCATCAATCGTCCCATGGCCTTTCCCTAAATTAACGTCAACCCAAATTTTAGGTTCGCTGAATGTTTGAAAATCTTTCGTTGTCACATAAATCAGTCGGTTATAATTCACTTCATTTCGCAGGACTGGATTTTCTTCGTCGTATAAATTCGAAGCCCAAAAGACAAGATATTGATTTGAGACACTATCCCAAAAGGCTTTAGGTGCCCACGTATTACCTACATATTTACTAGATACAAGTACGTGGCGTTGTTCCGACCAATGGATTAGATCCTTCGACTCAAAAATTTCAATATAACGTGATCCATTCACTTGTGCAGTCTCAAAACTACTATTTGGTCTTTGATATATTTTCAAATCTGTCGCAAGCAAATAAAATTTCTTATTATCGTGAGATCGCAATATGAAAGGATCTCTTAACCCTTTCTCTCCTTCTTTGGAATAAATAATTGCTTTACCCTCATTTAATGTATACCAATTCAATGCATCATTTCCTTTGGATAGAGAAAGACTGATTGCTTCAGCTCCCTTTCCTTCTCCCGTAAAATAAGCCCATAAATATCCTTTCGCTTTCTTTGTATAAGGAGCAACTTGTTTCATTTACCTTCCCTCCCATTCTTTATACTTATATATTATTCATCAGAATAACATTTACCTATTTAAATCATAAAAGATTATCCTAATGAGAACTTTTACGTTATTATACTAATATAAACTTCAGTTGTAAACGGTTTATAAATTCTTATCTTTATTACTTTGATATTATAAACAAATAATAATTACCTTAAATGATAACTAAAAGAGACTGACCTAAAAGGTCAGTCTCCATTTCTAATTCTTAATTAAGGATATGATATGCAATAGAAGTTTCGAATCT
The DNA here is from genome assembly GCF_003955755.1 of Jeotgalibaca ciconiae. Lineage (NCBI taxonomy): Bacteria > Bacillati > Bacillota > Bacilli > Lactobacillales > Carnobacteriaceae > Jeotgalibaca > Jeotgalibaca ciconiae. The sequence goes on from NZ_CP034465.1 coordinate 494,378, forward strand.
AAACGACTTTAGTCCTATTCCACCAAAAATTACACAGATTCAACTGGTAATTCTGGAAGAAGCATATCATCTTCAAGGTTACTTTTTTCACTGTAGTAAAATTTAAAATCGATATTTGTTGGATGATTCCCAAATTTATCTCCAAAAATCGTACATCCACCTACATGTTCCGCTTCTTCTTTTACTTCTATTTTAAAATTATACATGGTTTTATCCAAACTTAATTCTTTCATACGAGCCCAAAGAGTTTGTTTCCCATTGATCCAAACTCCGTGATTCGTGATACGAATTTTCACTTCTGCTCCATATTGATTCATCGTAGATTGCCACCAGTCAGGATTTAATTTCCCTTTAACATCTACATAGTCTCCTAACGATAGCCATGTTCCAATTTCCATCCCATTTAAAGTGAATGTAATATCAGATGGCCAATTATTATTACCCGTTGGAAACTCAGAAGACAATTCCATAGTTATTTCAATCATTTGCAAGCGATCCATATTTCCTAATGGATTTATCACTTTGTACTCCACAAAGCCCTTAGTAAACCATAAAATTGATGCTTCAGATCTTCTAGGATCTGCAAAGTATTTCGGCTCATCATAATCACCAATTTGTTCAGTTATGCTTGCTAACCCACAGGTAGGTTCGACATAAAAATCAACATATTGTCCAATTGGAACCGAAACATCATAAAACTCATAAGCAGGATAAACTTTTTCAGGGAAATTTATCTCAATTAAATCGACCTTCAAAATCGATTGTTTTTGCATCCCCGCTTTCCCAGGAATACGCTCTGTCTTGATAATTCCTGCTTTTTCAAGAATATTCACATGTTTCGCAGTAACTGGATTACTTAAATTCAATGCTTCCGCTAATTCTTTAACATTCATACGTTTTTTTGAAAGTAAATTAATAATAGCAATTCTTGTAGAGCTTGAAATAGCTTCAAAAACAGGTAGCGATTCTTCTGATAATGGAACTCTCATTATACACTGACTCCTTTGTATACCTAAATTATTTCTAGGTCTTTTTCTTTCTTTATATCCTTCTTCGCTAAAAATGTCAAGAAATCTATTTATGCTATTTGCTAATTATATAACTATTTTTTGAAAGATATCTTACTATTTAGTTATATAAAAACAAAAACTAAATGAGAGAGGGACGCAAAAGTCTAGTGTATAGATAACAAGATAAGTTTTAAACTATTTTTTATTAAAAATGAAACATTCTTTATCTTCTAATTTTTCTATTCAAAGTAAATAAAAATATCTCTTGAAGGAAATCATATACCTAAAAACTTCAAATTGAATACCTGTATCAATAATCAATATATGTGCTTTAGTGATGAATACTATAATCAATCGGTGATGATTGTCCTGACCACACTTTTCTAGAAGTCCATTCTTTGGCAGTATCTACCCAAAATGGATGTGATTCCGGAAGACCTAAAGGCAGGAAAACTGCTAAGGCTAGGTATAGGCTTCCTACGCCAATATATGATTCCGCTAATTCAGGTTGGTATCCATAAACACCAGGTTGCAGCCAACCATTATCAGTAAATGTATGTGGTGAGCTCATAACTTTCTTAATGACAGCAGATAAGGCAGATCTTACTTGGGCGCTAGATACTTCTGCTGGTAGCCGTTCTTGTGAAGCGGCTTGCGATAATGCTTGGAACGCACCAAATCTATAAACAATTGAGCGTCCGATAATTGGATATGAGCCATCTGGTGCAATCAAACGTTCTTGAATAGCTGCATAACGAATAAATCGAGGTAACATCTTTTCTCGATATTTTTCCAACTCCATGCTTTCCTCTACAAAAAAATCCAATAAATCAATCGCCATCGGCTGCATTACAAAGCTATTATAATAATCCCAATGAAAAATAGGTCCGTCTCCATAAACCCCATCACCTAAATACCAATCATCTAATAACCGAATTGCATAAATAACCCGCAGAATATCATATTCTGCTCCTAAAACAGCAAGCGCTCCTTCCACCATCGCTGAAAACAAATTCCAATTCATATTTGGCGGGATTATCTTTCTAGTTTTCTTTAATGCTTTAATCACATTTTCTAAAACTTCATCTTGAAGTCTCTCCCTTGAAAAGTTAGGTGCCCTTACAATAAAATGTGCCATAAAAGCTGCATCTACTAAAGGTTGCCCTTGTTCGGAAAAAATCATATAGTCTGGAGATTTTGGATCTGTCGCATGCTCAAAAGATTGAGTAATCATATGACGGTAATGTTCCTGTAATTTCTTTTCTTCTGAATCAGTTATATCCGTTAATTCGATCCAAGGTGCTAATCCAGCAATTGTTCGTCCAAAAGCTTCCAACATGCCATACTTTTTGCGTTCAGGATGAAAAGTGGTTGGTAATTCTTGATGCAGCCGTCCCTCACTTAAAGAAGTTAATACTGGCGTGGCAATTTTGTTTAATACTTCTAACCACTCTTTACGGTTCATTATTTTCTCTCTCCTTTTGTTGCCATTTGTTAATTTCACTCGCTGCTAACAAACATGTACTCACCCAGTGATAAAGTGAAGGGATTGGGAAGAAACTCCAGCCCCTTGACTATACCCGAATGATGCAGCGTAAACGTGCTCAAAAAGGCAGCCCCGACGTCCACTTCACGAATAATGCTCAGATGGTTTGCAACCATCCTGCGCTTATTCGCTCCAGTGATTCGGGGCTAAACACCTTTTTTCCCACTCTCTTCCACTTTCATGTATCAAACAATGACTCTTCTCATCAACCCTTCTTCATCGAAATCAACGGGTGAAATGCATGTTTCTCGATTGTATCCTTTCTCTCCTTCAGGATAATTTTCCAAAGGTGTTCCGAAACGATGGTATGCGATATAATAGCTATCTTCTTCGGTTTCTTTAAAAATACTATGATGGCCAGTCCCTAATATATTTCTTTCAGAATATTTTTCTAATACTGGATACAAATATTCGACTGGTCCAAATAAACTTTTTGATATCCCATAATTGATATGGTAATTTTCACTTCCCGTATCATCGCAAGACCATGTAAAATGATACAATCCTCCCCGTTTAAAGACTTCCACAGCTTCACGAAAGTCAACCAACCCCTGATATTCTTTCACGGTGCCTTCTTTATAACTTATCATATCTTCATTCAATTCAACAATCGCTCCACTATCTCCATTACCAAACAGTAAATAATCTCTACCTTCCTCTTGATAAATGCTTGGATCAATCATTTGATCCATTCGCAAGTTCTCGGCTTTGATTAATTCTGGTGTCAATAACGGTTCCTCTGACGATTTAAATGGTCCTGTCGGATTATCACTTACAGCTACTCCTATACAAGACTGTCCATCTGACCGTTTGCCGCAGAAATAGTAATAATATTTACCGTTCTTTTCTGCGATGCATGGGGCCCAAGCGTTCCCAACTGCCCACGGAACCTGTTCTGTTGTAAGATCAACAATCACATTTTGGCGGGTAAAATCTCGCAGTTTTTTTGATTTAAAAACTGAAAAGGCACTTCCTCCCCACCCTTTAATGCCATCGGTAGTAGGGTAAATATAGTAGTCTTCTCCAAATCTGACTAAATCAGGATCTGCCCACAGACCTTCAAGTACTGGGTTTTTTTGATGATAATATTTTAATAAACGTTGATATTCTTCATCCGTGATTGGTAATACGCCTCCGTGACGCTTTAAATTCTTCCCAAAATCGTAGTCTTCTTCAGCCATAATTGTAAAATCTGTTTTTCCTAAATCGTCTGTCACTAAAATCGCATATCCTAAGTCTTCGGCAAAGCGATCGACGATCAAATGCCATCTATTTTCATTGACTTCGTATATTTCAGGTCCTTCTACACCGCTAAGCGAAGCAAGAATCGGAGAATGAACTAATTCATAATCCCCTGTCAAAGAGTTAGCTTTCTCCATAATAATGCGACTTATAGTTTCATCTTTTGTAAATCGATAATAAACTCCATCCCTCTCAATAATCGTACTATCGATCACATCATTTTCTTTTTCTAAAAACTCAAAAGGTTCTCCTAAATTTATAAAATCTTTTGTATAAGCTGCATACATTTTATGTTTACCATTTATTTTAGATGCCCAAAAAACAAGGTATTCATCTTTTTCTTGATCGTAGACTGCTTCTGGCGCCCAAACATTCCCCGCTTTTGATAGCGGAACTGGGACAAGTCGAGGTTCACTCCAATAAATTAAATCCTTTGACTCCCATACAACAATACTCAAGCTACCTTTTTCTTGAGCAACTTTCCACCCTTCGCCTTTTCCAATACGCAAATCTGTCGCAATTAAATAAAATTTTTCATTTTTTTCATCACGAATTAAAAATGGATCACGCACACCTTCATTTCCGACTGTAGAAGTCAGTACTGAGAATCCTTCATTTAAATCATTAAAATTGCAGCCATCTTCACTTACTGAGAAATAAACTTGCTCACCGTTTTCATGCTCACCAGTAAAATGTACAAATAAAAATTTTCCCATTAGTTTCCCTTTCCGACTAAATTCATCTTTTATATTTTTATTTCTAAAAATAGCACACTATAAGGTTCAACCTTAAATTCTTTTCGATTCTCTTTTATACTTTCTTTTGTAATTATTACTTGCTGCGGATCTTCTAAAGAATTTTCTGCATCTAATGCTGCTGATAACTGCGTTAAATCAATCCTTTCCCACGAATTATCCAATTCAAACAAGAAAGATTCTTCTCTCACATTCACAATTTTTAATCGATAAACATCTTTTTCTTGATCATAAACTGAATTGATATAAGCTGGTTTAATGACTAGTGGCAGATCTTCTGTTTCATTAAAGATTTCTCCGTTTATTGTTGTAACAATCTGACGATTTTCCACTTCAAGACAACAAAAATATTTCTTGTTGGTTTCTACTTTCCAAATAGATTGCGTCAATACACTATCAGAACCATTTTTATGATTACTGATCAAACAGTCTTGATTTTGCCATCCACCTAAGCTCCAACCATATTGATTTTGATCATCTTTCCGACCAAACAAGAATTTAAATCCTTTATCCCACTTTCCACCTGTTTTAGTAAAGTCAAAGGTAATCGTATAGTGCTTACTGTTAATCGTTCCTAATATTTTTTGTTGATTGTCTTTAATTGATTGTGTGTCGTAGTAAATAGATTCACCTGTCTCTTTGTCAGTCACCGTTAAGGATTCAATGGTAATATCTGCCCAATCTCCGCTAAGACCAAACTCTCCAATGATGGGATTATCCTCCAAGATTACTGAATCAGGCATTTCTTCAATTTCAAAAGAAACATTATAGGTGCCTTGTTGGGTCATGAATAATTTTTGAACTTCGTAATTGATTGAGCCATAAACTTTTTCTTGGTCAAACCAAATTAAATCTGGTGCCCAATTCACATAGTCTATGTTAGCGAATAATGGTGCATAGCAGGCTAAAGCTACTTTGTCTGCATTTCGTTCTAAGCCAATCATATAGCTTGCTTCGGCTAAAGCATTCCACCATTGATTTCCTTTTGCAGCATACTCTCCTAGGAATACTTTTGGGCCTTTTGGATTAAAGCTGTCGTAGCGATGATGATTCGCTAAGAACCATTCTGGTGAAGCATAATAATGCTCATCTATAATATCCGATTGTTGTTTACGAGCGCTATCCCATCCTCGGTCGTATTCACTACCCGCAGAAAATGGACCTGATGAGTTAATCAATTTAATATTAGGATACGCTTCGCGAATCGCTTGGTGAAAATAAACATAGCGATCAAAGAATTCTTGTCCCACTTCTTCATTACCAATTCCTAAATATTCTAATTTGAATGATTCTGGGTGTCCCATTTCAGCACGAACTTTCCCCCAAGTAGAGGTCACATCTCCGTTGGCGAATTCAATTAAATCCAAGGCATCTTGAACCCATGGACCTAGTTCATCAAAAGGGACCCCTCGTTGATGATGGGGATCCCATCCTGCTGGAAGAACAGGAATTGGTTTTGCTTCCAAGTCTTCACATAATTGAAAATACTCAAAAAAACCTAATCCTAAAGATTGATTGTACCCCCAAGCAGTTCGTTTCGTCGGCCGCTCTTCTACCGAGCCAATCGTATTTTTCCAACGATACATAGAATCATGGTCGTCACTACTCAGGCTGCCATCATGCACGAGACAACCACCAGGAAAACGCATGAATTTTGGTTTCATTGCTGCTAATTTTTCCGCTAAATCTTTGCGACAACCGTTCTTTCTTCCTTTAAAAGTAGCTTTTGGAAAGACAGAAATCATATCAATAGCTAAATCCGTCACTGGAGGGAAAATTAAAGCTAATCTTCCTTCTACAACGGTTTGTGTGGGAATCATTTCAACTTGGTAATTTGTCCAACCTTCTTCTGTGATTTTCACGGTTGTCTCACTATATACTTGACCTGATACATCTTCTAACTGAAGCGTTACTTTTTGTCCTTTAAAATCCGGTTTTGCAAAAAAAGAAACACGATAGACTTCTCCTTCTTGCAAATACAATCCTTTGTTATATCCACGGTTGCGAATAATTATTTCATTCAAACTATTGATTTTTAAATATTTTGAATTTTTCGGGTGTAGTGGGTCATCTGAAAGAATACGCAATTCAACGCTCCGCTCTTGTATGTCTTCTCCCTTGACATCTTCCCACGCATATAACGAATGATATGTAGGATTGTCAAACTTACAAAATTCAAAAGAACGATTATGGATCATCTCTGCGTACAAACCACCATCAGCAGCATGATTCAGATCTTCAAAAAATAATCCATATAGATCATTTAAAGGTGTCAACTTTTCTTCATAGTTCAACTTAATTTTTATCATTCATTCCACCACCTTAATATTTTCTTAACATGATAACAAAATATAAACAAAAAACAAATAGGTTTCCTCAAGTGGTAATCATTGATTATTTTAACACATCTCCTCTAGAATGAAAGCACTTTATTATCATCTTTTTTACTTTTTTTGTGACTTTTAACTGGGACAATCTTTATTTTTAAAAGAAAGCATGAAATAGTGAGAAGTTCATTATTACGAAAGTAAGGTAACCTCAAAGAGTAATTTTATGCCTATAAACGAATAATAATAAAAGTTATTATACTGATTCTAAATAGAATTTTGCACCAGTTTACCCGCTGTCTTCCTAGACCAATTCGGAAAACGTAACCAGAGCTATAGTCGAAGACGAAATAGGAACACAAAAAAGTCGGAGAAATATACCCTCTCCGACTAAGTCAAATTACCTGATTATTTAATTATTATAGTTTCCAAACCAACCAACTTCGCCCAAGTTTCAATTTGTTCCGAAGATAAGCTTAACGATAAGACTGTATGATGTCCACCACCTGATTCAATCCAAGTTTTTACTCCTTGTTGGAAATCCGGTTTTGGTGTCCATAATAAACGAGCGACAGGTAAATTCGGTGCTTCTTCAGTAGGTTCAAATGCATCTACTTCGTTGATCAATAACTTATAATGCGTACCAAAGTCAGCCATGGATACAACCACACCTTCTCCTGCTTTTCCGTCAAATACTAGACGGGCAGGATCTTCACGATCTCCCATTGATAATGGTGAAACAACGATTTTAGGTTTGTTCACCGCTAGTGAAGGATCCACTTCTAACATATGTGATTGCAGAATTGATTCTTTTCCTTCTGCTAACTCGTAGGTATAATCTTCCATAAATCCTGTATTTTTATTATGAGCCATAATCTTCATTAAACGATCTAAGGCAGCTGTTTTCCAGTCACCTTCTCCCGCAAATCCATAGCCTTCTGCCATCAAGCGTTGAACTGCTAATCCTGGAAGTTGTTGCATGCCATATAAATCTTCAAAGTTTGTTGTAAAGGCTGTATAGCCACCTGCTTCTAAAAATCTTCTTATTCCAATTTCTTGTTGAGCTTGAACTTTTACATGTTTTTCCCATTTCTCTTCGTCATAATCGCCATGGTCAAAGTCATACAGTTCTTTGTATTCACTAAATAGAGCTTCTACTTCTTCCTCTTTCACTGCGTCCACATACTGAACTAAATCGCCAATACCATAATAATCAACAGTCCAGCCAAATTGAATTTGCGCTTCAACTTTATCTCCTTCGGTTACCCCAACATTACGCATATTATCACCGAAACGAGCTACTTTAATATGGAAGCTTTCGTTATATCCTACTGCTACATCCATCCAGTCAGCAATTTCCTGTTGCACGTTTTCACGTTCCCAATAGCCTACCACGATTTTGTTATTCTTTTTCAGACGAGCATTAATGAAACCATATTCGCGGTCCCCATGAGCAGCCTGATTCAAGTTCATAAAGTCCATATCAATTGTATCCCATGGAATGCGTTCATTATATTGGGTTGCTAAATGCAGCAATGGTTTTTGAAGTAGTTTTGTTCCACGGATCCACATTTTGGCAGGCGAAAATGTATGCATCCAAGTAATGACTCCCGCTACTTCATCTCGGTAATTAATTTCTTTCATAATATTGGTAATCTTATCTGCTGTAACAGCCAATTCTTGCAATTCAATTGGGTAAGGTAGTTTCCCGCTTTCGTTCAACGCTGAAACAATTTCCTCCGCATTTTTCTTAACTTGTCCCAACGCTTCCTCACCATATAAGTGCTGTGATCCAACTACAAACCAAAAAACTTTTTTATCAACTTTTACCATTTTATATCCACTCCTCATTATTTTTGTCCGTAATAAGCATCTTTTCCATGTTTTCTTAAGTAATGTTTATCTAAAATCCCTTGTGGTAATTCTTCTGCAAACTGGTTTAACTGACGTGCATAAAAATTCATTTTACAAACTTCATCTAAGACAACCGCATTCATTACGGCATCATTAGCAGTTTTCCCCCAAGTAAACGGTCCATGGCCATGAAGCAGCACTCCTGGAATTTCTAATGGATCAATCCCTTTTTCTTCAAAAGTCTCGACAATGAGATTTCCAGTTTCCTGTTCGTATCCCCGATCAATTTCAGCCTGTGTTAAAAAACGTGCACAAGGAATCGTCCCATAAAATGTATCCGCATGAGTTGTCCCCATCGCAGGAACCCCTAAGCCAGCTTGCGCCCAAATAGTCGCCCAGGTCGAGTGAGTATGCACAACTCCACCAATTTCAGGGAATTTTTGATAAAGCACTGCATGTGTAGCTGTATCAGAAGATGGATTTAACTCTCCTTCAACAACATTTCCTTCTAAGTCACAAACAACCATGTCAGCGGCTTTCATATTTTCATAACTTACCCCGCTTGGTTTAATAACGAATAATCCTTTTTCTCGGTCAACCGCACTCACATTTCCCCATGTGTATTTAATCAAGCCTTGCTTCGGTAATTCCAAGTTGGCTTGAAACACTTCTTCTTTTAATTGCTCTAACAAAATGATCCATCCTCCCTAATTAAAATGTCGAACTGCTGCTTGCTCAATCTCTAATCCTGCTTGATATCGCACCATAAATTGATTGAATCCGTCTACATCGGTTTTATCAGGCGAAATCGTTATCCCGACATCATCTCCAAAAACTTTCTCTTCTAAAAATTGTCCCAACGATTCGTTTTCTTCTTTTTGTCGCATATAAGCAGCTAAAAGAGCAATTCCCCATGCACCGCCTTCTCCTGCTGTTTCCATTACGGTAACTGGTGCATCCATCACTGCCGCTAAAATCTTCTGTCCTACTTCAGCTGTCTTGAAAATTCCGCCATGGCCAACAATTTTATCAATCGCTACCGCTTCATTTTTCAAAATGTCCATGCCAATTTTCATGGCTCCAAAGGCGCTGAATAAATGTGTACGCATAAAGTTAGCTAAGCTGAATGTACTCTCCGGTGAGCGAACAAACAATGGACGCCCTTCTTCTATGCGAGTAATATTTTCTCCTGAATAATATCCATATGATAATAACTTTCCGCCATCAGGATCGCCTTCCAAAGCTTTATTGAAAAGAGTTGCAAACAACTCATCTGAATTAATCTTCAATCCTGCCGCTTCACTGAATTCGCGGAATAAATTAACCCAAGCATTAATATCTGACGTACAATTATTTGTATGGACCATCGCAACTAAATCACCGATTGGCGTGGTTACTAAGTCGATTTCTGGATGGACCTCTCTCATTTCTTCTTCCAAAACAATCATCGCAAATGCCGAAGTACCAGCTGAAACGTTCCCCGTCCGTTGTTTTACACTGTTGGTTGCGACCATTCCTGTACCAGCATCACCTTCTGGAGGACAAATAGGAATTCCTGCTTGCAATTGGCCAGTTGGATCTAATCGTTTCGCTCCTTTTTCTGACAGAACACCTGCTTCTTCTCCTGCCAAAAATATCTGCGGTAGTATTTCAGCTAGATTCCATGGAATACTTTCCAATTCATCAAGTGAATGAAATTGATTGATTTTTTCTTGGTCATAAGATTTCGTTTCAATATCTATCGGAAACATCCCTGAAGCGTCTCCTACACCTAAAGCTTTCTTTCCCGTAAGTTTCCAATGAATGTAACCAGCTAAAGTTGTAAGGTAGTCAATGTTGTTCACATGTTCTTCATTATCCAAGATTGCTTGATATAAATGGGCAATGCTCCATCTTTGCGGAATATTGTATTGAAATAATTCTGTTAATTTTTCCTCTGCTTGACTTGTATTCGAATTACGCCAAGTTCGAAATGGGACTAATAATTCTCCAGCTTTATCAAAAGCCATATAGCCATGCATCATGGCACTAAATCCAATAGAGCCAACGCTTGTTAGTATTACACCATATTTTTGATTCACTTCTCTTACTAATTCCTGATAGCTCTCCTGTAATCCCTTCCAAATTAAATCAAGCGAATAGGTCCACAATCCCGCATTAAGCTGATTTTCCCACTCAAAACTTCCAGATGCGATTGGAACGTACGATGAATCAATTAATACAGCTTTAATTCTTGTTGATCCGAATTCTATTCCCAGACTCGTTCGATTTTCCTGTATGTCTACTATTATTTTATTATCCACTTTACTACCCCTTTCTTTTTTGCTTATTATTGATACTTTTATTATAAACAAAACGTCCGTACAAGTAAATGTTTTTAACAAACTTGTACGGACGTTGTTTATTTTTTTACTGAATCCCTAATGATGAGTTCGGGTTGAAATACTTTGCTTTTTAGTGGGTCGTTGTGAATAGCTGCAACAATTATCTGAGCTGCAACCTCACCTAATTTTTCTTTTGGATGAGATAAGGTCGTTAAGTGGACACCAGGCGATGTACTTAAAAACGAATCGTCATTTCCAATAATAGAGTAATCTTCCGGCACTTTCTTTCCCATCTCAAGTAAGCCATTTATTAGTTCTTGAGCAATTTCATCATTATAACAAACAATACCTGATACATCCTGCTGGTCCTGTAGATTAGCAATCATTTCTTTTAGTACGTTTTCTTTGGATTCTGTTGTATAGGTATAAACATTCTCAGGATTAAAACTAGCTCCAACTTCTTCGTGCGCTTTTATGAATCCTTTCATTCGATATTTTCCTTGTAAATCATCAATTTTAATAACCAGTGCAAGGTCTTTCTCTTCTTTTTCCAAAAGAAGCCGCGTCGCTAAATAGCCGGCCTCGATATCATCCACACGGATAGAAGGAAATGATAATTCTTCATATTGCGCATTAATCATTACCACGGGTATCCCACGTTCTTTAAAAGAAAGGTAATATGCCAAATTCGGATTATAAATATTACTTTTTGTCGGCTCAACGATTAAACCTGATACACCTTGATTCATCATCTGCTCTAAACAAACTCTCTCTTGAGCGACATCATTATTTGTACTTGCGAGTAAAAGTGAGTAACCATTTTTTCGCAATTCTTGTTCAATTCCTCTAATGATGGATGGGAAAATATAATCAGATACATAGGTAGTGATGACACCGATTGTCTTGATTTTATTTTCTTTGTTTGTTAAATATCGATTATCTACAAAAGTTCCTGAACCTTTTTCTTTTCTTAGATAGCCTTCATTTACTAACAGTGCAATTGCCTGCCTTACCGTATGGCGACTTACTCCATACTCTTTTTGCAGCTGTGTTTCTGAAGGGATAATGCTTCCTTGGGTAAAGCTGTTGGATAAAATTTTTGATCGAATCTCATCAGATATAAGTTGATATTTTGTCTTCACCATATATGTCACCTCCAACGCTAGTTGTACGGACAACTATTCGAATAATGTATACAAATTATACAAGTTGTTTGTGGCTTTTACAAATAAATCTTATTGAGTGTTTCCACAATCTTTTTACTACAAGAAAAGCGAACAAGTCCGCCTAAATTTGTAGTAAGAGGAAATTTGGCTATAAATTGTTGAGAGATTTACTGTTTTAGCGCTTATAAAGATGTTCAAGTTTATTTTATAGTCTGAACATCTGTATTCTATAAAATAGCTAAAAACACCATTTAAGGTAGAAAAAGAGCCATTTTTTTCCGGCTCTCTTTCTGTACTTATTTTTTTATTATCATCTCAACTGCTTGCTCGATTTTTTGAGCTTGTACATTCAAATCTTCTTCAGGATTTTGTAAACAATTCTGTAAATTCTCTGCCACAATAATCCCCATGATACGATCCACGCTCGAGCGAACTGCACTTAACTGTGTAATGACGTCGATACATTCTTTTTCTTCTTCAATCATCTTTTGAATGCCGCGAATTTGGCCTTCTGCTCTTTTCAATCGATTCAACACTTTCTTATTACATGAACTCATTTGCTCACGGTCTCTCCTCTCCAGGCAGACATCCCACCCATTACATTTATTACCTCATATCCTTTTTGAGATAAAAACTCACTAGCCATTGCTGAACGGTTGCCGGAATGGCAAATGATATAGTGTTCTGTTTTTTTATCGATTTCAATAAAGTTTTTCCCTATTTCACTTAAGGGATAATTTATCGCTTTGGGAATATGACCTTGTGCAAACTCATCACGTTCTCGTACATCAATAATTGATATTTTCTCTTTATAATTTTCTTGGTAGAATTCATTAATTCCTTTACTCTGATACATGTGTGATCTCCTTTGGTCTAATGGCTTGATACAAAGCAAATGCTCCGTCTAAATTTTTAACAGTAAAACCATTTTGTTTCAGTATCCGCTCTCCAATATAGCTTCGAAGTCCGCTATGGCAGCTTATAATATATGCTTGGTTCTTATCAAGTTCATCCATTCGGGAACGTAATTCATCTAGTGGTATATGGACCGCCTCTTTGAAGCGTCCGTTTGCCAGTTCCTCTTCTGAACGAACATCTAGTATTTTTGTGCCTGATGCAAGCTCTTTCGATAGTTGATGCCATTGAACATTCTCACTTAACCCGTCGATAATATTCATTGCAGCATATCCAATCATATTCACAGGATCTTTAGCAGATCCGAAAGGAGGAGCATAGGCCAATTCCAACTCAGGTAAATCAAAAATCGTCATTTCCCCTTTAATAGCGGTTGCTAATACATCAATCCTTTTATCAACACCCTTTTCTCCAATTCCTTGGGCGCCATATATTTTCCCTGTTTTTGGATCGAAAATTAGTTTTAGTAAAATGTCAGTTGCTCCTGGATAATAAGCAGCGTGGTCTTTTCCTATGGTGTGAACAATCTGATAATCTAAACCAGCATTCGACACAGCTCGTTCCGTTATGCCGGTTGATGCCGCAGTTAGATTAAAAATCCGAACAATTGCGGTGCCAATACTACCTTTATTTTGTCGATTTAATCCTGCAATAACATCTGCTACTTGGCGACCTTGTCGATTAGCTGGCGACGCCAAGGAAATTAAAGCTTCTTCTCCGGTAATCTGTTGATTGACGACAATTGCATCTCCGACTGCATAAATATCTGGATTACTCGTTTGGTAATTTTTGTCCACTATAATGCCACCGCGAAATCCCAATGACAAACCTGCTTCTTTTGCCAACTTATTTTCCGGCTGAACCCCAACCGATAGAATAACAATATCCGCTTCTATTTCTGTATGATCTTCTAAAACAACGACTCTACCATTATCCAATAATTTTGTCGCTGACTGCGCAGTAATCACTTTGATATTATTTTTTTCTAATTCTTTTGTTACATATGTTGCCATTTCTTCATCCAATGGCGGCAGTACATGAGGTGCTTTTTCTACAATTGTGACGTCTAAACCTCTATTTTTCAAGTTTTCAGCCATTTCTAATCCGATGAAACCAGCACCGACAACAAGTGCCTTTTCGACATCTCGATTTTCCAAATGTTTCATAATTTTATCTAAATCAGGAACATTTCTCAAAGTAAACACATTTTTTGCTTCTGAAAGACCACTGATATCAGGTACGAACGGCTTTGCGCCGGGAGATAAAATAAGTTTATCATACGTTTCAGTGTGCTCTCCTTGCATATTTTTTATATAGACTACTTTCTCAGCCGGATTAATCGAAATAACTTCTTGATTTACACGTACGTCAATTTTAAAGCGTTCATATAATGATTCTGGTGTCTGAAGCAACAAGCGATCATGATCTTCAATTTCTCCTGAAACATAATAAGGCAATCCGCAGTTCGCAAAAGAAACATGAGGTCCTTTTTCAAATACCACGATTTCAATATCTTCCCTTAAACGACGTAATCTAGTTGCTGCAGACATTCCTCCTGCAACTCCACCGACAATGACTACTTTTTTCATTAATTATCTCCCTCTCCTGACTTCTCCACTCCATTGATTCATTCCACCGCGTACATTTTTTACTTGGTAGCCCTTCTTTGACAGGATTTTCGAAGCTTGTTTGCTGCGCATACCACTTTGGCAAATGACATATATTTCTTGTCCAAAATTCCCTTTAAAAGATTCAATCTTTTGCAAAGGAACATTCTTAGCTTGCTTAATATGCCCCACCTGGTATTCGTTACTCGTACGAACATCGATTAATTGAATATTATTCTGCACTTCTTTTAGAAGCTCTTTTGTTGATACACTGTCGATTTTTCTGAATAGACTAAACACAGTTATCATCCCCTCCTCACATACCCATAGGGGTATATTACTATGTAACGTATTCGCCTGTCAACCAAACAGATTGAAGTTTTTCAGTATGGCATTCGCATAATGAGACAATTTTTTCATTAGACAGGATTTGTTCGCTAGACATTGATGCCCGAGTCGATACAAAAGTGCAAGCTTCAGCAGTATTTTATTGCTTGTAGCTTACACTTTTTTGAAAAGAGACACCTTCACAGCTTTTTTCAGCTCTGAAGCTCCCACTTTCCTTATAAGTGCAACTTTCAACGTAAAATAAACTGTTGAAGGTTACTTATAGTCATGAAAAACGTTTTGTACTCAATATTTTTTTAAAAGAATGATACACTTATGATAGTGGAACACGAACACTTCTAATTGATTTTGAAGGAGAGATTTATTTATGTTAAAAGCTGTATTTATTTTTGCAGATAAAATAAAAGATCGAGATTATTCTCCCAGCGTTCTAGAAGAAATTGGAAAACATGTAGAAATTCTAGAACCTCGATTAACGAAAGATAATTATATGGAATATTGGGATTTGATTGAACAAGCAGATATCATTTTTTCTGGTATTGGCGCACCTAGAATGGATAAGGAGTTTCTTGATCATGCACCTAATTTGAAAGCTATTTTCTATGCTGCCGGCACAATGAAACACATCCTTACGGACGACGAAGCTTGGAGTCGTGAAATTACAATCACAACGGCTAATGTTGCGAATGCCATTCCAGTTGCGGAATACACCTTAGGCCAGATTCTGTTGTCTTTAAAAAACAGCTGGTACCTATCTAGAAAATTACGCGAAGAAAAAACGTATACGAATGGTATTGATTATTCGATTGCAGGTGTCTATGATTCAACTGTTGGGATTATTTCTTTAAGCCAGATTGGTAAACTAGTGATTGATCATTTGAAAAACTTTCAGGTTGATATTGCTCTTTATGATCCTTTTGTTACAGATGAACAAGCAAAAGAATTAGGGGTAAAACTCTGTTCTTTAGAAGAGCTTTTCGAAATTTCCGATGTAGTTTCCTTGCATGCACCTCGTTTACCGGAGACGATGCGGATGATTACTGGAGAACATTTACAATCCATGAAGAAAAATGCAACTTTTATCAATACAGCACGAGGAGAAATTGTTCGTGAAGAGGAAATGATTGAAGTGCTGAAAAATCGTTCGGACCTTACGGCTTTATTAGACGTAACGGCTCCTGAACCTCCAGAATCAGACTCACCGTTATATACATTGGGAAATGTTTTCCTTACTCCTCATATCGCCGGCAGTGTCGGAAAAGAACGTCAAAGACTCGGTATGTTTATGTTGGAAGAGTTAAAGCGCTATTTAGATAACGAGCCTTTAAAATATCAAATTACAAAAGAAGCATTCAAGCATATGGCTTAAAGAAAGGATGAGATTTTGTTGAATCAATTGGGTATTTGTTCCGTAACATTCAGAAAAAAAACTCCCGCGGAAATTATTGACCTTGTTCAAAAAGCTGGTTTGCATGCAATTGAATGGGGTGGCGACGAACATGTTCCCCCTACTGATTTGGAAAATGCTGCAAAAATCGGTAATCAAACTCGTTTAGCAGGCCTAGAAGTGTCCTCATATGGCTCCTATTATTATGCAGGAGAGGGACAAGATTTTAGTCCATTTTTGAAAACAGCGCTCGCTCTGCAAACAGATTCTATCCGAATTTGGGCAAAAAAATGAACTTTAAAAAGGAAATAGGGAAAATTGGTGAAGAAGAATTTGCGAAGATAGTTAGCGATATAAAGCAAGCCGCTCAATTAGCTCAATCTCAAAATGTATCCTTACATCTTGAATTCCATCAAGGAACCTATACAGATACCACAGAGAGTGCAAAACGATTAATAGAAGAAATTGATGAGCCAAATGTTTATTTATACTGGCAGCCACTCGCCTACACTTCAAAAGAAGAACGATTAGAGCAAATCAAAGAGCTAAGTGCGTATATCAGCAACGTACATGTATTTCAATGGGATAGCGAATTTAAACGCTACCCTTTGGCAGACGGAAAAAATGAGTGGAATGATTATATTAATCAAGTCCAAACACTTTCTTCAAATAAACATTATTTCTTGTTAGAATTTATGAAAGACAATTCGATTGATCAATTTGAAGAGGATGCTGTTGTTTTTAAAGAAATATTGGCATAAAAATAAGGGATCTCGGCCACGAGACTCCCTTATTTTTATGCCAATATTGGTAAAACTTCTATCACTCGAGGCGAGAATTGAAGTTGGTTCAATATTTTTGAAAAATGATACGCACCTACTTCACTAGCAACCGGAAGTTGTTCTGTTTTTTTTAGAAATCCAAATCGCTTTCTTTTCAAAATTTTCGAGTAAGTATAAATGTCTGCTTCATTCATCTCAATAATATGATATAATTCATGGCTCAATATCAATTGTTTGAATTGCTTTTCATCAATCAACTCGCCCATTCCTTTTTTTAGAATGAGCTGGTGTAACCTTTTAACGGTACTCGTAAAAATCACTAACTTTTTCTCGCTGTCGTCATACAATGCAATATTTGGTGATGAAATAAGTTCATCTACATGAACAACTGTAACTCCGTATGATTCGATAACCGCAGTAAGATTTGTTTCTGAATTCTCTAACTGTAACATTTTATAAACTTTCTCTGCGCTAATAACAGATTTCTCAATTACTTCTTGCACGTTGATACTTTTTAGAATAGTTGGTGAGAGTTCTTTAAACAACTCTTCATACCACTCATAATCTGTTTTATTTAGTAATTCAGAAAGTTCCATAATTACAATCCATTTTTTGCAGCTACAACATACAGTTCCTGATCAGGATCAAAGTCTACCAACTCTGCTTGAATCAGCCCCACTACTTGCTCAACTTCTGGAATTCCCGAATAGTCTAGAATTCGCATCCCATCAATAAGATAAATATCAGGATTAATCCTTATTTCACTTCCATAGTTTGTATATGTGTTCCACAAATTCACAATAGCCTTATCCAACTCACTAAAAGTAACTTTTTGTCCACCACCATGACCTCTTTGTATTTTTAAGAAACCCTGATTGTCGATAATTCTAAGTTGATTTTGTTCTCCTTTATTGTAGGAGAAACAGTATGTTTTTCCATTGGTATAATCTACTACAAGCTTACCATCAACATCTTTAATCGTTTCCGACGCAATTGTCTGAGCTTCTTCTAAAGTGATATCTTTCGATAAATCTGTCGTCCGAACTTCAGTAGAGCCCAAAGCAATGGCAGTAATTTTCTGAGCTTGTTCATCGATTTCTACATATACTTCAATCGTATCTTCAACTGCCCCACTCTTAATCGCTAAGTCTTTTGCTTCTTTTTTTAATTGGGCAATATCTTCTACAGTTGGATTCGGCACAGTTCGTTCGACCATCTCGCGTACCATCGCTAACGCAACACCAATAGAAGAGATGACTTCAGCTTGGTCTGGTATTTGGTACATCATATCCAGTTTATTAGCTGTATAGCGAACTAACGCTCCAGCCCCACCACCGGCCCCAACAACTACTACCTGCTCTCTCTCAATATCATACTTTTCAATCAAATCTTCAATAATAGGAATGATTTTCTTACTTGATGCATCCAAAATAGCATCAGCTGTTTCTTCAACCGTTTTACCAAGTTCATCCGCAAGAAGCTTTACACCAACATAACTTGATTCATAAATCCCTTTAGCAAAATCATCATCACTTACAAGTTTTAAGGCATTTGCTGCACAAGTATTCGTTAGCGCCACGGATTCGCCATTGTTTAAGCGTATCGCTACATAATCACTTGGATCGTTTTCAGTAGGCTTCATACGATATACTTCTGCTCCTTCAAATAATTCTGGTGGCGTGAAAGCAACGTATCCCATATCAGCAATGTGTGCACTACGAGGTCCTACATCAACTACTTCGCTATTATTCGCTCTCACCATACTCCCTCCAGCAACTCCAGTAACGTGAACATCTAATGAATTAATGTAAGTACGGTGACCCCCGATGATAGAATAATCCACTGCCGGCTTTCCATTCTTGATTACACTAATATCTGTCGAAGTTCCGCCTACTTCTACGAATACTGCATTTGATGTGCGTAAGTACATGAGCGCTCCACTCACGCTTGCTGCAGGTCCTGATAACATCGTTAGAATCGGTCTTTTCTTCATCTCTGTTACTTCCATAACTCCGCCATCACCTCTCATAATCATGAGAGGCACCTGAATACCAGCTTCCTTAACACTATTCTCTGTGCTATTTGCTGTTTCTAGCATGGTCGGTAAGATACTTGCATTTAGTGTTGCAGTCTTTGTTCGAGTAGCTAATCCATAAAGTTTGGTTATTTCTGATGCGCTTGTTGATAGGAGTCCTTTTTTTCTGGCTATTTCTGAAACAAGTGTTTCTTCTCTTGCATCATCCACTCCAAAAGCTTTACTTGCAACAATAACATTAACTCCTTGATTTATTAATTCATCAATCGTTTGTTCAATAGTTTTTTCCGTAATATCTTTTGCTTTTAAATATCTTGATTCTACTTCAATTTTTTTACCATTTCCTAAGTCAATGTTATTTGTTTTTGTTTGTCTTCTTGCAAAGAATCCTTCAATTCCTCCCTTGCCCATACCGATAATACCAGCTTTAGAAACATCACCTTCCAGTAATGCATTCGTCGCTTGGGTCGTACTATGAGCGATAAAAATAACTTCTTCCGGTTTGATATTATTTTGATCTAAACACTGCTTGAAAGCGTCTACTACGCCTTGAGCAACCCCTTTTTCATGATGGTGAGTTGTCATCACAGAACCTTTCCCTACAATTTCGACAGTTTGATTATCAATTGCGACAGCCTTCGTATGCGTTCCCCCAACATCAATTCCAATTCTAATTGACCTCATAGTCAGCCCTCCTTTTATATATTTTATTTCTACTAATAATTTTTATCTATTGAGCAACAATAAAGTAGTACGCCAAAAGAATATTAATTGCTACAATTGCCCAGGACCAGAGAACATTAGATTTAATAAACTCTCTTGGTTCAAATTTACCATAAGACAGAGCCCATAAGTTCCACGATTGTGTCGGACATGAGTTCGCTACCATACCAACTGGTTGAACGTAGAATAATACAAGTAGTAGAGGGAATGTTCCAGTTAAAGATGCATCTCCAGCGGTCAACACTGCGCTTACCACACTTGCTAAAGCAATTCCTGATCCCCAAATCATAAACGGTCCTCTAAATAACGCTAATGGAGCCAGAACCATGAAAATAACAACAATGATTAAGGGGTTATCACCAATCCAGTTTAGTGAACTTCCTAATAGAGTAGAAATGATTGGAGAAATCAGGCTTGCCGATTTCGAGAACATGTTCAATGTTAAAAGCATACCGATCAGTAACGCAACGTCTGAAATACCATTATGTAATGTCTTCTGTGTCATCTCTACCGCTCTGGAATAAGTACTTAGATTTCCAGTTAATAGAAGTCCTAAGAATACACCCACGATAAAGTTAAAAATAACTGAAAAACTACTTAAATTTCCATACCATATATTAGCAAGGTTTACTACAAGTGATAAGATTACTGGTACAAACGGAACAATAAATGTATATGCTGCTACGTCTTTATTTGCATCACTTGTGCCTGAACCGCCATCCATCGCTTTCCATGTGCGAACTTTATTTTTTGTTTTATTATAAGAGAAGATTACAAATGCAACTAAAACTATTAAATGAACAATTGTGGCTGACCATGTAAAGGAGTTGAATTTCGTATTGAATCCATTTATGTCGTTATCAAAAAGTGGCTGGAAGAACGCATGTCCTGAGAACTGGCTTACATATCCCCCGTTCACATACATGCCTGCTGCAACCGACATAACAAAAGATCCAATTGCTAATTGTTTATTAATACCTATTGAAAAGTAAATTGGTAAAATAATGGATCCCATTGCAATAACACTACCCGGCCCGAAAATACTCATGAATAAAGCCGCATTTACTAAAGAAACAATTAATACGAGACTAAGCTGCTTATCTCCTGCCAGCTCTACAACTCGTTTAATTAAAGAACGAGCAATTCCTGTATCTACCAACACTCTACCAAACCAACTAGCAAAGATAATAATTGCAGTAGTTTGACCGTATTCTACAGGCCCATCATGAAACACAGTTGATAAATCGGCTACAACTAGATTCCATATACTATCTCCAGGTGCCGCGTTAATGACTGTATTTAAGACTGATATTGTTGTCCAAATTAATGTTGTTACGAACAAACCGAGTAATAGATTTCCGCCTTTAGCACAATAATAAATAAACCCAAAAAATGATATTGCTATTATAATTCCAGCAATGATTGTAAAAATATCCATGATCATTCTCCTTTTCATTATTCAAATTTAAATCAGGACTTTACAAATTCTCCTCCAATAAAAATTCTACTGCTCTACCTCCCTGCCTTAATTCTACTTATCTATTGCCCAATCTTTTAGCCATATCCCAGCAACCATTCAAATACATAATGCCAAGAGCACGGTCATATAGTCCATATCCAGCTCTTACATTTGTTGAATTTTCGCCAAAAATATGTCGTCCATGATCAGGTCGTAAATAACCATCAAACCCTACTTCATATAAAGCTTTCATTACACCTACAACATCAACCGTTCCATCTTCTGTAAAATGAGAGACTTCTATGAAATCACCATTTTCAGAGACACGCACATTTCGAACATGCATGAAATGAATGCGGTCATGAAATTTGTGGATCATATCTACTAAGGGATTTGATGGATCTGATCCTAGTGATCCCGTGCAAAAAGTAAGTCCATGATATTTACTTGAATTCACTGCTAATAATTTTTCTATGTTCGTATCTTTATTAACCAGTCTTGGCAAACCAAATATTGGAAATGGCGGATCATCTGGATGAATGGCCATTTTTATATTATATTCCTCACAGGTCGGGATGATTGCATCAATAAAGTATTTGAAGTTTTCACGCAACTTATCATCGTCATATCCCTCGTACGCATGAAACAATTCTTGTATCTTTGCTAAACGCTCCGGTTCCCAACCCGGCATTGTCATTCCTTGTGATTCTTTTTGCATCAAATCAATTAACTCTTGTGGACTAACAGCGTTAATTTTATTATTTTCAAAAAACATCGCTGTCGTGCCATCTTCTAATGGGTGAAACAGGTCCGTCCTTGTCCAATCAAAAATTGGCATAAAATTATAACAAACAACTTTTACACCGTTATTCGCCAAATTTTTTAATGTCTCTTTGTAAATACCAATGTATCGATCCCGTGTAGGTAGGCCTAATTTAATATCTTCATGAACATTGACACTTTCTACAACCGAAGTCTCTAATCCTCGGTCTTTTATATAAGCCACTTCTTCTTTGATTTCCTCTTCCGTCCATAATTCTCCCGCAACTTTATTATGTAGTGCCCAAACAACTTCTCTTGTATTCGGAATTTGTTTGATATATTCCAAAGGTATTGGATCGTTATCCCGTCCATACCATCTAAATGACATTTTCATATTCGTGCTCCTCGCAACATTTTATTTTTTATTTGTTAATACTTTTTGGATAGTCGCTCGAACTGCTCCTGGTCCGCTCGTCATTTCTTCAAAAAGTTGCAATACTTCATTTCCAATACCTGCTTTAAATAAATCAATACCAAAGATTTTCTCATTTGTAAGCAGTTTTTGTATCGCATCCAGTTCTACCTTTTCTCCTAATTCGTTATTAGAAAAGATGGGTGTAAGTTCTGTCAATAATGGATCGGGACTCAGTTGGAATACTTCTCCATTGTCATCCACAGCCATTAAATAACGTAACCAGCCAGCATACACCAGTGGTATCGCACGTAAAAACGTTACATCCAATTCTTCCGATTGAATGTATGATTTCAGAGTCTCTCCAAAACGCACAGACAATTTTTGAGAAGTATCTGATGCAATTCGCTGCGGTGTATCTGGTATAAACGGATTGGACAAACGAACGTTAATCACTTCATCAATAAACTCTTTGGGGTCAATAATTTTTGGGTCTTTTACCACGGGAAGTCCTTCATCATATCCTAGCAGCTTAATAAGAGCTACTAAATCTTCATCTTTCATTTCTTGATAGATGGAAGTATATCCGAGTAAACATCCATAAATCGCTAATGCAGTGTGAAGTGGATTTAAGCAAGTTGTTACTTTCATCGTTTCAACTGCATTAACTGTTTCTTTATTCGTAAAGATGATGCCGGTCTCTTCTAATTGTGGCCGTCCATTAGGAAAGAGATCTTCAATAATTAAATATTGTGTTTCTTCTCCATTCACATATGGTGCCACAAAAGTATGTCTTTCTGTTTCTTGGGGGCTCATATTAGAGAAACCGATATCTTCTAACATTCTTTGTACTTGTACATCTGGTCGTGGCGTAATCTTGTCAATCATAGACCAAGGGAAACTAACCGAATTTTTATCATTCAGATATTCTAAGAATTCCTTAGCCACAAAGTCATTTTTGTGCCACTGTTCTGCAATCGTAAGAACAGCTTCTTCTAGTTTTCTACCGTTTTCTGACATATTATCCATACTTACAAGTGCGAGTGGTAATTTCCCAGCATCAAAGCGCTCAACAAGTAACGATACTAATTTTCCTAAATAGCTTTCTGCATGCTTCGGTCCGTTTTTAAAGTCTTCTAAGACATGTGGGTAAAAATCCCCATTATTGTTAGTTAAGCTATACCCTTTTTCCGTAATTGTGAAACTAATCAATTGTAATGAAGGAGATTGAACAAGTTCTCTTAATGTTTGATAATCTGATGAATGCGTATCCATTTTTAAATAAGCTGAAATACTAGAAACCAGGTCATAATTTACATCACCATTGCTCTTCAACGTTACATTAATTGTTAAATCATCAAAAGATTGTAAAACATCTACAATCTCGTAGTCATAGCCTTCCACCATGACGATCCCGGTGTCATCAATCCCCTTGTTTAATAATTCTTGCTGCGCAGGCGCTAAAAAAGCTCTGAATATATTTCCCGCACCGAAGTGAATCCATTTTGGTTTTTTCATAGTTCTTTTCTTTACTTCTTCATAATCAAATTCAGGAACGTTAAAGCCGCTTTCTATTAATCGATTCTTTTCCTTTAGAATATTTTTATTTAATTCCATTATTTATCCTCGATTCTATGCTATAATTTTTATGTCAAACTGATATATTAGTATCTTACAACACCACTTGTTTTTTTGCAAGCACTTTCAAAAAAATGTATTTTTAAATTTCGTTTATAGGATACCTATTCATGAATGTGGTATATTAATGTATAAACAGGAGGTGGAACAAGTGGCGAGAATTTTCAACTATCAAAACGTAGCTTATCAAGTAATTAAAGATTTAATATTAAAGTCAGATTTAGTTCCTGACCAGAAAGTATCTAAAAAAGATTTGACACAGCTACTTGGCATCGGAGATACGCCAGTACGTGAAGCAATTATCCAGCTTAGAGAAGAAGGTTTATTACGCGTGGTACCTCAAAGCGGAACTTTTGTTTCAAAAATAAACTTACAAGAAGTAAAAGAAGCTCGTTTTGTTCGCCAAAATATTGAACGATTAGTTGTAGAAGAGGCTTTTGATAAAATCAAAGCTAATGAAATTCAAGAATTAGAAAACAAAGTAACCATTCAGCAAGCTTATAAAGTGACTATGCAGCATGATTATATGGATACAGGTAATCATGATATATTTTTCAAATTGGATGAGGAATTTCATGAATTTTTTTATCAAATTGCAAACAAAAGACATGTCTGGGAATGGATGCAAATGCTGAATATTTCTTTGAATCGATACCGATATTTGCGAATTGAGCTAAAAGATTTAAGTTGGGACGGAATTATTGAAGAACACGAGAACATTGTAACTCTCATCAAAGAAGGAAAGAAAAAAGAATTAGGGGAACAAATTGTTGCTCATTTAGATATGTTTGATAAGGATGTGGATATAGTAATTAATGCTTTTCCTGAATATTTTGACCTTGAAGGAGAGTAATTTTTACGAATTTCTTACAGTAAATTAACCGAAAGCCAAGATACTTTGGTTTAAATACTCTGTTATAGAAGGTGGAAGACCAATTGTCCTATTACGATTAACATATGCACAACTACTTTTCTCCAGATTCTTCAGAAAAGTTTGAGCGGTATTTGGGAATAACCGATATGTATGAGTATGAGAATGCGCAACATAGAAGCCTAAAAAATATAATACTTAATCAACAAAAAAAAGAGCTGAAATGCTCTTTTTTTTTATTTATAAATTTATCCGATTTTCGAAATAGGCCGAGATTTCCATTATTTCTTTTTCTGTTAATTTTTTTTCCTTCATTTGCTTGATTATTTCTTTTTGAAGGGTCCTATGCATTTCCCAAAATCCATCTATCAAAAGGAAATAAGAGGGATCATACTCCGAAAAAGCAGGATAAAGTGCTATAAATTCACCATAAGTAAGATTCTCATCTTCAGTGAATTCACGAACAAACCCCTTATCCAACGCTTGTTTTGTGGGTTGTCCATTTTCTTGCAAAATATTCTGCTTTACCAAGTTCAAAAATACTTCTTCTTTTGTAGTAGCAACTCCTTTTGACAAACAATAACGGTACCCCTCTTCTACAAGTGGTGGATAAATAATCTTCATTCTATCACTTTTCTTCCTTTATAATATCCTTTCAAAGATACATGATGGCTTCTCTGATAATCATCTGTTTCCTCATTAAAAGAAATCGTCGGTAAACTTAGCTTCTTATGCATACGACGTAATCTTTTTTTCGCTTTTGATGTTTTTCTTGCTGGTACAGCCATTTTTACCCTCCCACTAATTATTTTTCACTTTTACGCTTTTTTCTTTTGTGTTCATGAATAATTTTTAAAGCTCTTTTTTTTGTTTTTATATTCGTGCTTTTTAATCGACGGTATGCACTTGATACATCTTGTTTCTCCACATTTTTCACTCCTAATCTTTTACATAAGACAATTGAATTAGTTCTTCAAAAGCATCATGGATTGTCTTAACATCCAATTCATTACCAATTAATACAATTTGTGATTGTATATTTTCCTTGGTAAGTTGATTTACCAATTCAAATCGGTAATGGACACTCACACCTTGTAAAGCAATCGGAACCTCTCGATTGGCTAGATTTAAGATTCCTTTGTATCGATAGAGTTTGCCACTAAAATTCACCAGTAGCCAATCTAACCACATACAAAATAGATTCTCATCAAGGATCTGATCCGTAGTTAGATAGATGGATTGAAATCCTTCATGAGAATGATCATGATGGTGGTGCTCATGGCCATGTTCGTGGTGGTCATGAGCTAAATGCGCTTCTGTTTCTTTAAATTTTTCAGGCAGATCATGGAAAAGTTGTAAATCAAAAAAGTCATTTTCCAGATAGTTTTCT
The DNA here is from genome assembly GCF_003955755.1 of Jeotgalibaca ciconiae. Classification (NCBI taxonomy): domain Bacteria; kingdom Bacillati; phylum Bacillota; class Bacilli; order Lactobacillales; family Carnobacteriaceae; genus Jeotgalibaca; species Jeotgalibaca ciconiae. The sequence goes on from NZ_CP034465.1 coordinate 520,931, forward strand.
GTTAGTGAAAACGTTCGAAAATCTGCTAAAGGATTAATTTTTGCTAGATTACTTTTTATTACTTCTTCAGATGTGAAAAAAGATTCATCTACTTTTGAAAGTATGAAACGATCCGCCATTGATATTTGTTTGTAGGCTTCAGGGTAAACAGACAAATTCGCTTGATAATTTACGCAATCCACGACCGTTAATACACTATCGATGTAAAAGTAACTCGAAAGAAAAGGCGATAAATAAATGGTTTGGATAACAGGTTGCGGATCTGCAATTCCCGTAGTTTCAATGATTACTTTCTGGACCGTTCGTTCTTGTTCAGACAATATTTCTAATATCGCTTGAAGAGTAGAAGCTAAATCCGCTCTCAGATTACAACAAATACATCCATTATTTAATTGGAAAATTTCTTCTTTCTCATGGATTAATAATTGGTGATCAATATTTACTTCACCAAGCTCATTTATAATAATCACAATTTCTTCAGCAGGTATTTCTGTCTGTTTTATGATTTCATTAATGAGCGTCGTTTTTCCCGAACCTAGAAAACCGGTTACAACTGTCACAGGTATGCCCATTCTACTTCATCCCTTCTGTTCTTTGATTACCAGCTTGCTTTTTTCACTCCTGGAATTTGTCCTTTATGCGCTAATTCTCGGAATTTAATTCTAGATACTCCAAACTTACGCATATACGCTCTCGGTCGTCCATCTATTCGATCTCTATTTTTGAGACGATTGGGATGAGAATCAATTGGTAATTTTGCTAATGCTTCATAATCACCTTTTTCCTTTAATTCATGTCGTATATTTGCAAATTTTTCAATCAGCTCTTTTTGTTTCGCTGATTTTGCTATTTTAGATTTTTTTGCCATATGGAATCCTTTCTTCTTTACATTCTTATAAAACGTAATCATTACGTTTTAGATAAAACGAATTATAACAACTCATCTTTTAACTGTCAATGAAAATACACATGAAATTTCATTCAGATAAACATACCGTCAATCATCAAATTAAAAAACTGCAAGTATAAGAACCATTTTACTATTCGCTTGCATCCCTTCTGTTATACACGCTACAATAGAAAAAACAACATTATCCTATAAGAAATAAGGTGTTATACATGAATACAAATAATATTAAAAAGCAAAATAGCCATTTAGATTTAACAAATGAAAAAGTTCAAGAGGTTCTTTTTCTTTATAAAGATTATGAAGAAGTACCATACATTTCTCCCAAACGAAATTTAGAAGAATGGCTACAAGATGTTCGTATCGGATCTGAGAGCTTAGTTCCTAAAAGAAACATGATTCGATACGAAGAAGACATTCTGCCCGGCCACCTTATTTTGTTATGGAGAATTGATTTTGGAACTTTTACTAGTATAAGCGGTTATCCGAAGTATTTTGAATACAATTATGGTATCAATGGGGAACAAGCTCTTGAAGAGTTGCTGGAGAAGGCTTATGCAAGAGAGTTATCTGCTACTGAGTCATTGCAGCATCTGAATGCGGCTCAATTAAAAGCAATCTTAAAACAATTCGACATTGGTGGTTTTTCAAAATTAAACAAAACAGCTTTGATGGAACTTGCTCAAGAAAAAATCAGCGAAGAGCAGTTAATCCCTTTCGTCAAAGTTAGAGGGTACGAAATCACTCCAGAAGGTAAAGAACTTCTTGTGAAATATCCAGAATCAGTAGACCGTCATCCAAAGAAAAAATATTAATTTCAATCATCTTGAAAAAAACTGTCGAAAAAGATGTGCGGCTAAGGAAAAACGAACTCAATAACATAATAAATAGACTAGGACAAATAACTTTTGTCCTAGTCTATTTACCTTTATTCAGCTTTTATTTCCTCTTCGGTTACCCATTTGTGATTTTTTATCGTTTCCCCGCCGGTTGTCGGTTTATAATCAATCATATACACAGTCGTTTCTTCTACAGAATCGATAATAGCTGTTGCGCCTTCCATCCCTTCCATATGTTTCGCTTCTACAGTGACTTCCTCACCAGGATCAAAAGGTTCACTTCCAGCATCTAGAATTTCTTCCTGAACAATCCATTTATGATTTTCTACACGTGGATCACCATTAGTAGGATCATAAGATATTTCATAAGCATACGTTTCAAATGCCCCTACTACCGTAGCTTCTGCGCCTTCCATTCCATCCATATGTCCCTGTTGAATGATTACTGCATCCCCAACAGAAAAAGTAGAATTTTCAGCTTTCTCTAATCCTTCTGGTATTTCTCCGGAATCATCATGAACCATTTCATCCATATCATGATTTTCCATATCAGACATACTTGCAGACTCGCTTGATGTTCCTTCATTATTAACATTTGTTGAACAAGCGGCAAGTAATAAGGCTGCGGAAATTGCTCCCAATCCAATAATTTTTTTCTTGTATTTCATGAAAATAACCCTCTCCTAACCATATTTGTTTACAGTTGTAAACTTCTTATAATTAGTGTAACGAAAAATTTAATTACTTGCAAAGCATATGTCTTTTTACTTCAATTGAGATCGATGCTTATAAACTAGTAAAACGAATCCAATAAAACTTAACAACATTCCGGTTCTTAATAAGGGTGTCTGATACTGTAGCACAACTTCTGATTTACCAGATGAAAGAGGTACACCAATAAAACCTAAATTCGTTTTTACTGTATCAATTTTTTCGCCGTTGATACTTGCTTTCCAACCTTTTGTATAAGGAATCGATAGTACAAGCAAGCCGGGATTATCTTGTTGTATCATTCCTTCAATTCTTTCATTATCAAATGTATGTAGCTTTAATGCATTGTCCCATTTTTGAGAAGCAACTTTTTCATCTTCTTCTTGTGATACGGGTAGTGCATACAATGTCACATTTTCCACTTCGTAATGACCGGTATCGTCAAACTGAATCGTTAGTTCATCTTCCACTTCTTCCACATATCCCATATTGAAAAGCATCGTTTCACGATGAAAATAAGAACTAAAACTGTATTGATCGGATTGCCCAATACTCTTTTCTAAATCGCCCATTTTTACTCTTGTCCAGTAGCTTGTATCTTCTTGATTTAAAAGAGTATGATCTTCATATGGTTCGTATTGTAAGCCTTCCAAGTAAACAAATAATTCTTTCCCAATTAATTCTTTAGAATCTAACATTTTTAATGTAACTTGTGCTTTCTCTTCTGTAACTTCAAAGGAATTACCTTCTTGTTCTGACAAATTTTCCCTCTCTACTACTTCAAATGGAATAATATCGACTCCTATCTCCTCATCAAAAAGGTGCAAGCCTGCAATTTCAATTTCGTCGTCCAAAACAATTCCCTTTGCTAAAAAAGCTTCTTTTTCAATGGGATTCAATTTCGCAAATCGCGAGTAAGGAAGATAAGTATTTTCTACATATGCGAATGGATAGGCATTTTTTGTTTCAGCAACTACATAACCATCTTTCTCATGAATGATGTCATACCCTTCAGGAAGGTAAGCCACATTCTCTTGGTTCGTCAGTATAAAGCGCACTCCAAGTAAATGATTCACGATGCGATGGCCATCGAACCCATTCCGAAGAGGCTGAATTAATTGGAAGCTTCCAACTTCCAGTTCTTCCGCGAACTGAGAAATATCTCCATCCGTAATTGAGAGGTAAGAGTTCAGTCCCATCAAATTCAAGTACGTAAATTGATTCTTCACATGATTGTCTCTTGAAGTAACCCCTACTCGATACCATTCATTTTGTGGCAAATTTTTTTCTAACCCAGCGAATAAGTCTGCATAAGACTCTTCTGCTTTGCCGTAATCAAGCATGGTGTTCATGGTATTTCTGCCAATCGGATAATAAAATGCCATTGCATTCCCGGCCATATTTATGGCAACAAAAATAAGCAATAAATTCGTAGCATTTCCCTTTTTTACACGATGCTCCCAAATCAACAAGCTCCACAAAATCCAACCAATTACTATCGGTAACGAGAAAACTAATAAATCTCCATAAACAAGCATAGCAGCGATATACAAAATGGTAAAAAAGAGTAAGCCTCCGCTCATCCAGTAAAATTCTTTTTTCTTCATTCTTTCTCGTTCTTCCAAAAAACGTCCACTAGCGATCGCAAGATAAAAAGGGATAGCAAAAGTAAAGCGATTATAAGGACCGGCGAATCCATTCATAACGGAACCAAAGAATGGCATGAGCGTGAAGATTCCCAATATCAGCAACACAGTCAAAAGAGCTGGATCGTGTCTCCTTCTCTTCCATAGAAAAAACAAGGAAAATAAAGTAAAAATAGAGAAGCCACCCACTGTCCAGAAAGCAGACCCTGGCGTAAAAAAATTTACTAGAAGTAACCCATAATATTCAAGTGGATAATAGAGTAGAGAAGTGGCTGTACCTTCTGGACTTCGAGAAGCATTTAAAAATCCTCCTGCTATCGGAAGAAAAATAACAGCTGAAAGCATCACTCCAATTAAATACGATAAAACACATTGCCAAATCATTCGAAAGGTTTCTCTCCAAGAATGAAACCCATACAAAAAACCATAACGTACCATACCATATAACAACACCAGTAAGGTTAATTTATAAAAAAAGTAAAAGTTTGCGATAGCACTAACTGCTACCATAACAGTGAAAAGCGCAGCTGATTCTTTGCGCAATATTTTTTCTACACCTAAACAAAGCAATGGATACCAAACGAGCGGCAAGAGAAAAAAAGGGTGCCGTGTTACATTATAAATTGCATAATGGCTGAAGGCGTACATGATCGCTCCCAATACCCCTGCTTTATGAGATAATTTTATTTTTTGAGCATAAAATAAAAAGCTCGCTCCAATACACCACAAACGTGCTAGAAGTAGAAGATGATAAGCTAATTCACGTAAAGATTCAGGAAAAAGGATTCCTAAATAAACGAAGGGATCCCCAACTACATAATAACCATAAGAAATTAAGGTATCAGCACCCATACCGATTGTCCAATCCCAAAATGCAAAACCATTTCCCGCCAGCAATCCTTGTAATTTTCCTACATAATCATAAAACAGCTGATAATGCTGTGAAAAGCCATCTCCTTGCCAGATAAAGGAAGTACCTGTCATCATAAAGTATCCATAAATAAATAGAACCATTCCCATAAAAAACAAGGTGTATAAAAGCCATGTACGTTTTTGAATGGGTTGCATTTCCATGCTTACACCTCATTTCGCTTAAAAATAATAAGTTTACTAAATAAGTAATTAAGAACAAGCACAATGAACTGAGTAAGTATTTTTGCCATATTGGTTTCAACAAATAAGATATCAACTAAAAGCCACATACTTGCCATATCAAAAAAACCTGATACTAAACGAAAACCGACAAAAAGATAAAATTCTCGAAAAGATTCTTTAAAAGTAGCGGGTTTTGATTTAAAGACAAACTTTTTGTTCGTATAAAAAGCAAACAAAATAGATAAAATAATAGCAATAGCATTGGCAATTAAATACGGTATATTCATCAAAGTCTCTAATACAAAGAAGACAACAATGTTTACCAGTGTCGTTAACGCGCCAAATATAATATAATCAATCCATTCTTGATTACGAATATAAAATTTCTTGAGTTGCTTCATTATTCTATTCCATCCTTATCATCCGTTTCTATTGACTCATCTTCAGAAGTTTCTCGAATAAAATAGGGAGGTCTTCTTTTTGTTTCTACAAAGACTCTTCCTAAATATTCACCGATCACACCTAATGAAATCAACTGAATTCCCCCTAGAAATAAAATCGCTGCCAACAAAGTAGGATATCCAGCAACATCTGTTCCAAACAAAAATGTTTTTCCAATTTCAAATGCTAAAAAAAGAAAAGCGATAAAAGAAATAAAGAAACCAATATAAGACCAAATTTTTAGCGGCACAGTACTGTAAGAAGTGATGCCATCCATCGCCAATTTAAATAAATTTGACCAACTCCATTTAGTCACTCCTGCTGCCCTTTCATCTGCAACGTATTGGATTTCTTTTTTCTTAAAACCAATCCAGCCATACATCCCTTTTGTATAGCGCTCATTTTCGCGGATTTGCTTCAATGCATCAATACATTTTCGATCCAGCAATCGGAAATCGCCGGCTTGAGGATAGACTTTTGTAGGAGACATTTTGTCGATCACTTTGTAAAATATTTTGGAGGTCCATTCTTTTCGACGTGTTTCACCATCACGTTTTTTACGGATTGCGTAGACATCTTCATACCCCTGCTCCCACCACTGTATCATTTCCGGAATTGTTTCTGGCGGTTGTTGCAGATCTGCATCCAAAATAATCACTGCATCACCTCTAGCGTTGTCAAAACCAGCCAACATAGCAGTTTCTTTCCCAAAATTACGAGACAGATCCATATAACGGATTCTTGAATCCTGTATCTTCTGTTTTTTTAAAATTTCTAATGTTTGATCAGAACTTCCATCATTAATAAATAAATATTCAAATGCATATTGAGGAATTGAACGCGTCACTTTATTTAACCGTTCCATTAATTGCGGCAATACTTCTTCTTCATTATAAGCTGGAATTAAAATGGTTATTTTCTTCATACGTTTGCTCTCCCCTCTTATAGAAATTATACCGAAGAAAAAAACTACCGTCTAATTTCAGAGGTTTCACAGCTGTTTGTTTTATGAACTCAGAAAATTTTACTCTGACTCACAAAAATAAAATAAAGCTAGAAGAATTTGGGAAATTTATCAGGGAAAACAAGGTATTTAAATGCGGGCTTTCCTTGATATCGATTACTTATCAGGGAAAAGTGACGATAAAAATCAAGACTTTCCTTGATAAATTGATTTTATCAGGCAAAGCAGGCAAATTAATAGTTCCTTTTACCTGATGAACTCCAAAATAAGAAAAATAGGATAGTCCCGGAGACATTGAAGGCATAAAAAGGGGCCGGGAAAAAATTCCCGGCCCTCTAGTATTAACGAATAATAGTGGTGTAAACGTGCTCAAAAAGGCAGATCCGACATCCACTTCACGAATCATGCGCGGATGGTCTTCGTCCATCCTGTGCTTATTCGTTCCAGTGATTCGGATCTAAACGCCTTTTTTCCCACTCTCTATTTTGCGTATTAAAAATTTTATTTCTTGTCTAGTTTCAGTAGCATGGCGTTAATCGCTACAATAACAGTAGATAGAGACATCAGAATGGCTCCAACTGCCGGGCTTATTGAAATGCCGATTGGTGCTAGAACACCTGCGGCCAATGGAATCGCGATAAAGTTGTAACCCGCTCCCCAAAGTAGATTTTCATTCATTTTTCGCGTTGTTTTATTGGCTAATTCAATAAATGACTCGATATCTCCAGGATCCGATTGGGTCAAAACAACATCTGCGGAATCAAGAGCCACTTGTGTACCTGCTCCAACCGCAACTCCAACGTCTGCTAGAGCAAGCGAAGGTGCATCATTTACACCATCTCCAACCATGATGACCGTTTTTCCTTCATTTTTTAGTTGTTCGATCAAGTTATATTTATCTTGTGGGGACTGACTAGCGCGATAATTAATTCCTAATTCTTCTGCTACCCCTTGTGCTGCAGTTTCGTTATCTCCCGTGGCCATTAGAGGTTCAATTCCATATGATTTTAAAGCTTCAACCAATTCTTTACTGCTTTCTTTTAATTCATCTCCCAAAGCTACCGAACCAATCGCTTTATCATCTTCTATTAAAACACTCAAAGTAGCACCTTTTGGAATTTCAATCATTAAATCTTTTCCATAAGCTTTTTGGCTAATCAAACGATAGTGCTTGCCATTTGCCCTGCCTTCAATACCACTTCCTGAAATGACTTCCATTTCATCAAAGTTAACAGCTTTAATACTTTTCTCTTCTGCATGTTTTACAATCGACTGGGCGATAGGATGACTGGATCCACCTTCTAGTCCAGCCATTATTGCGGTAATTTCATCAACTGAATATTGATCATTAACTACTCCAACATCTAACACTTTAAATTCGCCCGTTGTTAAAGTACCCGTTTTATCCAGAACCATAATATCGGCTTTTTTAGCTAACTCCAATGCTTCTCGATTCTTCACTAATAGTCCCCGACTTGCTCCCAGACTTGTACTTCTCGCAACGACAAGAGGAATCGCTAAACCGAGTGCATGAGGACAAGCGATGACTAATGTCGTTACGGTAAATAAAACGGCCGTTTCAATATCTGCAACAAATATCCATACCAGGTACGCAATTATTGCTGCTATTACAGCGATATAAAACAACCAGCCAGCAACTTTGCTTGCCATATTTTCTGCCCGTGACGGTTGATTATTTGCTTGGCTGATCAATGTTTGCACTTGAGAAATAAAGGATTTGTCTCCTGTTTCTTTCACTTCAATGTACAAAACACCTTCTCCATTTGTTGAACCACCAATCGCTTCGTCACCTTTTTGTTTTTCTATTGGTTTCGATTCTCCAGTCAAGAGAGCTTCATTGACCCTTGATTCCCCGCGAACAATTTTCCCATCTGCTGGAATATTTTCCCCTGCCTGTACACGAACTACATCACCCACTTGTAGTTCGGAAATGGAACGCGTTTCAATCGAATCATCTTCTAACACTACATGAGCATCTTTGGGCAATAATTCAGCCAAAGATTGTTGGGCATCTCCGGCATCACCAACTGCTTTCATCTCAATCCAATGTCCCAAAAGCATAATTAAGATTAACGAAGCGAACTCAAAGAAGAAATCCATTACGTGTTCGCCGGTTAGGTAGTAGGCTATGACTGCGTAAACACTGTAAACATAAGAAACGGAGACTCCTAACGTAATTAATGCCATCATGCCCGGTGCTTTTTGCTTAAATTCATCTAACGCTCCTTGGTAAAATGGCTTCCCTCCATAAACCAGTAAAATGGTTGATAAAATTACTACCAAAATATCTGAGTACGGAAACGTAAACTGGAATGGCAAGGTCACTCCCATCATCGGTGATAAAATTAAAATTGGAATTCCCAATGGCAATGATTTCAGCAAAATTTCCTTAAAGTTGCCATGATGATGATGATGCTCATGTCCGCCTTCGTGGTTATGATGGTCATGTTCTTCATGATGATTAGTGTGACGGTGTCCCTCGTGCTGTTCATGATTAGCGTGATGATGTTGGTCGTGATGTTGGTGATCATGATTCTTTTCTTTTGTTTTCAATTTAATTCCTCCTTAATTCGTTTACAACTGTAAACGTAAGCTCTATTTTAGTTTAACACAGCTATAGAAGATGTCAAATCATTCGCATGGATTCTAAGAAAACATAGAATTATTTTCCGTATGATACTTTCTCTTTTCTCTGTTTTGAGAAAAAGCAGTTTTATTGCTGACTATTAGAAAAGCGGACAAGTCCGCTTTGGCCTATGAAAAAATAGGAAATTTGACCCTGAATTGTCAGGAGACTTCACGCTTCAGCGGGTTAGTCGAATGATATGCGTTAGCGAGCAGCGAAGCGCGCAATGGGGCAAATTTATCTTTTTTTCACTAGGCCAGGACTTAGGAGCTAGACATTGATGGCTGAACTTATAATTCCCTAGTATACAAAAAAAGCCCCAAAGAATTTTACATACAAATTCTTCGGGACTTATTTTAAACAAACTCTTCGTATTCTGCTGGATCTTGATCTTCAATCCGTCCATCTGGTTTTGTCAATTTGGCAATCTGGTTCATTTCATCTTGTGATAATTCGAAATCAAAAACAGCTAAATTTTCTTTTTGATGCTCGTGATTTCCAGACCTTACAATTGGCAAGTTTCCTAATTGAATATTCCAACGGACAATGACTTGCGCCGCCGTCTTTTTATGTTGCTTTGCAATCGCTAAAATCGTTTCATCTTCTAAAACGTCATTTTTTTCTCTTCCGAACGGACTCCATGACTCTGTGATGATTCCCTTTTTCGCGTGATATTCACGCAGCTCTTCTTGATTGAAGTAAGGATGTAATTCAATCTGATTGGTTGCTGGTGTTACACCCGTTTCTTCTATTATACGATCCAGATGTTCTGGAAGGAAATTCGAAACGCCAATCGTTCGAATCAAACCGAATTTTTGTGCATCAATCAATGCTTTCCACGCATCTACATACATACCAACCTTTGGATTAGGCCAATGAATTAAATATTTATCAAAGTAATCCAAACCTATTCGATATGCCTGTTCCTGAATCATCAAAATAGCCTCATCATGTGCGTGATGGCTTCCCGGCAATTTAGAACTGATGATAAATTCTTCGCGCGGGATTCCAGAACGTCGAATTGCTTCTCCGACCGTTCCTTCATTTTCATAATTTGTCGAGGTATCTATCAAGCGATAACCAAGATTAAATGCGCTTAACAACTCATTGACTCCTGTTGCACCTTTTAACGAAATAGTTCCTAATCCTACAGCTGGCAGCTTGCTTCCATCATTCAACGTAACTTTTGGTATCTTTTTATGCATTTCTCCATCATCCTTTCTGGATCTTTGCTCATCTACCTACACGTTTAGTATAACAAGCTGAGTGAAATATCAAAGTAATAACCCTTGTTTTTACTCAATCCATTCGGCTACTTTTTCCGGATTACTTTCAATCCAATTACGAGCAGCAGTTTTTGGATCAAGGCCTTCACTCATATCTAGCATGACGCTTTGCATATCTTCAACAGTCCAATGGAAATTATCAAGTACTTGATAAACTTCTGGCATATCTTCGTCAAATCCATCTCTTGTAAAGGTTCTGATTTCTTCTATCTCGCCCATCGCATTCAACGGATCTTCTAAAAATTTCAAATCATAATCGGCGAACATCCAGTGCGGCGTCCAACCGGTAACAATAATATCTTCCTGATTTTCGATTGCTTGACCAAGTTCTACTGTCATAGCTCCTGTTGATGAAGTACCAATCTTCCAATCACTCAGATTATCATAGATTTGTGGCAATTGTTGAGCCAATTCAGTTATTCCTGCGCCCGGCTCAATCCCAACAATATTTTTACCAGCTTCGTCTGTTAGATCTTCAATCGAATCGATATCCATATAAGTCGGTACAGCCAAGCCGTTTTGAGCGCCAATCAAGTTTGGACCCAAGTCCATCATCTGATCTCCGTAGCGCTCATATAAAGCACCTTGTGTTGTCGGCAACCAAGGTGCTACCGTTGCATCGGATTCTCCAGTTGCAACTGAGTTCCACATAACGGCATTGTCAAGATAAGTAATCGAAACATTATATCCTAAATCTTCTAATACTTCCGCTACTACATTTGCAGAAGCCATCTCGCTATCCCATTGCATACTCGCTAAGCTGACATTTTTGCTGCTGTCTTGTGTCACAGCAAAGTATACAGATCCACCAAGAATCAATAGAATCGCAGTAACAGCTCCGATGAGTGTTACACGTCTTTTTTGTTTTGCTTTTGCCGGACTTAATGCTCTTCGCGGTTGATTCAAGTTCTGTGTGATGCGGTCGATAATAATCGCTAAGATTACTAAAGAAACACCACTAACGAATCCACTGCCAATTTCAGCACGTTGTAAAGCAGTCAGGACCCCTTCTCCTAAGCCGGGTGCTCCAATCATAGATGCAGTAACAACCATTGATAATGCCAACATAGTTGTTTGATTGATTCCAGCAAAAATCGTTTCTTTTGCTAGAGGCAATTCTAACTTAAATAATTTCTGCCATCCGGTACTTCCAAATGATTCGGATGCTTCTGTTAAATCAGTTGGAACCTGACGAATTCCCAAATTCGTAAAACGTACAGTGGGAGGCAAGGCAAAGATTACAGAAGCAAATACTCCAGGAACCATACCAATTCCGAAGAAAGCAACTGCTGGAATTAAGTAAACAAAAGCTGGCATAGTTTGCATAAAATCAAGAATCGGAGTAATAATATCAAGAGCGATTTTGTTCTTCGCCATCAAAATCCCGAGTGGAATCCCAATAACAATGGATATCAAACTCGCTGCAATCACTAGGGTGACAGTATTCATTAAATTATTCCATAAACCTTGATTGTAGATAAACAACAATCCAACCAGGGTAAATACCGTTAAACCAATTTTCTTGCGAGACATAAAAAACATAAAAACTGTTAATAAAATGATAAATAAAAGTGGAGGGAACATTAGCAGTACTCCAGTCATTCCATTCATCATTGCTTCCCCAATCATTTGTATAAAACTAAATAATCCAGAGAAAGTATTTGTTAACCATCGCGTTAATCCATCTACCAATTCAGCAACTGGCAATGGCATTTGTAAAAAATCCATGACTACTTACTCACCTCATTTGTTTTTGCTAAAGCATCACTAATCGTTCCTCTTCGGATAACACCAAGAAGCTGATTATCATCAACTACTGCAACTGGCGCTGGTGATTCATTCATTGTATGGAATAAATCAGCGACCAGTGTGTCTTTATCAACTCGGGTCACATTTTTATTGATGGCATCAGCCCATGATTTTTCTTGACGGTTCGCTTCTAATAAATCATCAGCAGCAATGTATCCTTCCAGTTGTCGATCTTTATCTACAGCCATTAACAAATCAATGCCTTCTTGGCGCATTCTATTTAATGTAACACTTGGACCGTCACTATGAATATTTGCTCGAATAGCAGGTTCCATAATATTCTCTGCAGTGAGAACTTTCGAACGATCAACTTCCTCAACAAAATCACGTACATAATCATTTGCAGGATTGGTAAGGATTTCTTCACCCGTTCCTACTTGCATAATGACGCCATCTTTCATAATTGCGATTCGATCCCCAATCCGTAACGCTTCATTCAAATCGTGAGTAATAAAAATAATTGTTTTATGAACGGTTTTTTGTAATTCAATCAACTCATCTTGCATATCACGACGAATCAATGGATCCAATGCTGAAAAAGCTTCGTCCATCAACAAAATTTCAGGATCATTTGCCAATGCGCGAGCTAAGCCAACACGTTGCTGCATCCCACCGGAAAGTTGACTTGGATATTGATCTTTGAAAGATAATAATCCTGAGTTATCCAAAGCTTGTTCCGCTCGCTCTGTTCGCTCAGCTTTATCTTTGTTGCGAATTTCTAATCCAAATTCAGTGTTTTCCAGAATCGTTCGATGTGGAAAAAGTGCAAAGTTTTGGAAAACCATGTTGATTTTATTACGACGCACTTCTCGTAAATCTTCTTTACCTAACTTTGCAATATTCTCATCATCAATGTAAATTTCACCGGCTGTCGGTTCAATAAGACGATTCAATAAACGAATTAAAGTAGACTTTCCGCTTCCTGATAGCCCCATAATAACAAATATTTCATTTTCATTGATTTCTAAATTAACATTATTGACACCTACAGTAGCTCCTGTTGCTTCTAATATTTCAGTTTTGTCTTTATTTTGTGCAACCATTTGTAGGGCTTGTTTTGTTTTTTTACCAAAAATCTTTGTTAGATTTTTAACTGTAACTTTCGCCAAAATCTACACACTCCTTGTTTTCATTTCTGTTTTCTGAAAAGTGACCATACTAACTTAGCACACACAGTCACTTTTGACAAGAAAAAACGCCCAATTTTTTAATTGAGCGTCAAGGTTTGGGATAGAAAAAATTACGCATATATTGCAGTGAATACTCATTCCCTACAAAGTAAATCGTATCATTTTCATTTAACTTTGCATAAGGTCCTGGTGATAATAGTAATTTTTCATTTTGCATAAGTGCAACAATGGTAGCTCCCGTTTCTTGCCAAACATTTAAATCTGCAACGGTTTGATCTAAATGGGCTGCTTCCTTTGTCAGCACTAATTCATAAGGGATAAATGGATTAAGCGTGTATGATTGTCTCGTCTGCGTAATCACATCATCTAAAAGTTGGGAAAAGTTTTTCCATTCTTTTTGTTGCCGTTCAACGCTATCCAGTATTTGGCTTTTCATATTTTCAATTGTTTGAACATCTTGGAATTGACGGACATAGGTTTGAGCTTTTTCTCTCGAAGCCACATATGTGCCGCTACCATGATAAGATTCCATAATCCCTAAGTCATCCAATACTTGCACAGCTTTTCTAGCTGTCTCTGGCGAGATGTCATAAGATTTCGCTATCGTTGAACGTGTATGTAGCTTTTCACCTTCCGCATAATAGCCTTCCGCAACACGTTGAGCAAGATTTAATGCAACCTGCTGATACAATGGTTTAACCACTTTATTTTTCATACCTACATGTCCCTTTCAACTTCTTCATTGTAAAATATTGTACAACGAAGAAGAAAGAAAGGCAAAACTCATTTAGCATTCATCAAAATAAACAATCGGACTCTTTGCCAATTAAAAAAGCGAGAGAAGACTGAACTGTCCTATGAAAAAAAGAAATTGGGGCCTAATGAGTAGCATGCAATGAGTTAAATTTTTTTCACTAAGCAAGTGATTTGGGAGCCAGATGTAGAAAGCAAATTTTATAGTACACTAATCTAAAGTAAAGATGTTCAAGCTCATTTTACAGCCTGAAGATCTTTATTTTTTTAGAATAAAGATCTTCAACGTTAAATTTCCTACTGAACATCGTTATTTTTTGAAAATAAAGATCTTCAGCCTCAAGATCCTGTTTGAACATCTGTTTCTGTAAATATATCAAAATTTATAAGCTGAAACTTGAGAATAGTTGGCAAGCGTGCGCTGAACTATGAACCTTTTACTATAAGAAAAGCGGACAAGTCCGCCTTGGCCTATGAAAAAATAGGAAATTTGACCCTGAATTGTCAGGAGACTTCACGCTTCAGCGGGTTAGTCGAATGATATGCGTTAGCGAGCAGCGAAGCGCGCAATGGGGCAAATTTATCTTTTTTTCAATAGGCCAGGACTTGGGAGCTAGACATTGATGGCTGAACTTATAATCCCCTAGTCTATTAAAAACTTGCTTGATCTGCGTTTACACCAAGCAAACTTTTAAATTATTTTATTTCCGGGATAAAGAGATTTCCATTAGTTGCGGCCATGATGGCTTTGATTGAGTGCATCCGATTTTCTGCTTGCTGGAATTGACGTGCTTGCTGACTGCGGAAGACTTCATCCGTTACTTCCATTTCTGCCATACCAAATTTCTCTGCGATTTCTTTTGCATAACTGGTTGTTGCATCGTGAAAGGCTGGTAAACAATGCAAGAAAATATACTCTTTCTCAATTTTATCTGTCAATTCTTTATTGATCTGATATTTTTTCAGCAAATTGATGCGTTCTTCGAATTTATCCTCTTCTCCCATTGATACCCATACGTCGGTATACAAAGCATCTGCATCCACTACCGCCGCATCCACATCTTCTGTTACTTCAATAGTTGCTCCGGATTTTTCCGCATATCCTTTTGCTAAATCGATTAAGGCTGGCTCTGGGAATAAACTTTCTGGAGCAGCAACCGTCACATTTACTCCAAGGATTGCTCCTGTAACGAGTAGGCTATTGGCAACATTATTACGACCATCGCCACAATAAACTAGTTTCAATCCAGCTAGTTTTCCAAACTCTTCTTTCAAAGTCATATAATCCGCAATCATTTGTGTGGGATGCCAATCATCTGTCAAACCGTTCCAGACAGGAACGCCTGCATATTTTGCTAAATCTTCTGCCACTTCTTGACTGAAGCCACGGAATTCAATCCCATCGAACATGCTACCCAGTACTTTAGCTGTGTCCTCAACGGATTCCTTTGCGTTCAAATGGACATCGTTTGCTCCTAAAAATTCAGGGGCTGCCCCTAAATCATTTGTTGCTACAGTAAAAGCAGCTCTTGTACGAGTAGAATTTTTTTCAAATAATAAACAAATATTTTGTCCTTTTAAATATTCATGTGGAATGCCGCGTTTCTTTAGGTCCTTCAGATGGATGGCAAAGTCGATAAGATATTCTAACTGGGCACTGCTAAAATCAATTTCCTTTAAAAAGCTTTTTCCTTGAAACATATGAACACTCCCTATTTTTTCTTTTATTTTTATGGCCAAATCGGCGCTTGCGTTAACCCTGTTGTTTCATCCAAACCAAGCATCAGATTCATATTCTGAATTGCTTGTCCGCTTGCTCCTTTGATTAAATTATCAATAACGGACATAATAACAATCATATTTGATTGTGTATCGACTGCTAATCCTATGTCACAATAATTTGATCCGCTAACTGCCTTGGTAGTCGGCGTTTCTCCTTTTTCCAACACACGTACGAATTTTTCTTCTTCATAATACTGATTGTATAGAGCTAGAAGTTGGTCTTCCGATAAATTCCGTTCATTTTTAATATAAATGGTGGATAAAATGCCTCTTTGCATCGGTGCTAAGTGAGGGACAAACATAAGACTTGTTTTCTCTCCACTAATGGATGAAAGTTGCTCTTCAATTTCAGGCGTATGACGATGTGAACCGACCGCATATGGCTGAATGGTTTCTGTAGCCTGAGTGAACAAATTCCCATCTTTTAAACCACGCCCTGCTCCAGAAATACCTGATTTTGAATCAGATATGATGGTTTCATTTGTCGTATAGCCTTCTTTTAATAGTGGATACAGTCCCAAAATAATGGAAGTCGGATAACACCCTGGATTTGCAAGCAGGTTCGTATCTTTTATAGCTTCCCGGTTTATTTCCGGAATTCCATAAACTGCTTGTGCCAATGCTTCGGAAACTTGATGCTTCGTTTGATACCATTCTTCATATACTTCCGCATCCTTCAAACGAAAATCCGCTGACAAATCAATGACCTTCAACCCTTTTTCCAATGCAGATTTCACTGCAATCTGTGACTTTGCATGAGGCAAGGCACAAAATAAAACATCAACCTGATCAAAATACTCATTATTCTCAAAGTTCATTGCGGAAAACTCGCTGTCAAATACTTCTTTCAAGTGAGGATAACGTTTTGAAAAAGGTATTTCTGCATAATTATTGGAATGCACAAAAATAATCTCAACATCTTCTCTTTGCACCAATAATCGTACAAGTTCTGCACCTGCATAACCACTTGCTCCTAGTATTCCTACTTTTACCACTACATCACTTCCTTTATTTGATTGTCCGCTGCATATTGATAAGCATTTCTTGGCTCTCCATCTGGCGGATAGATATTGCCGCAATAGGAAAAACCATATTTTTCGATTACATGAATCATTGGTTTATTTGTATCATGGGTATAAATGCGGATATTGTCATAGCGTTCAATAATCCATTTCATACAAAATTGGCTGGCACCTTTTATTTTTCCGTTTGTGCACATACGGTGAATGGTTACATAAGGAGATGGGTTTAGCCACGTGCCGTCTTTAAGAGTTTTAAAGATAGCATTTTCTCCCTTCAATAAATAAAAAGTGGCGACGATCGTTCCAATGGGTAAATCACAGTTAGAATGTTCATCAATCACACAAACATAACTTGTTCCATCACGAATATCTTGTTCTAATACGCTTTGGTTGGGTTCTCCATTACGCCATTGGTAGTAATTGCCAAGCGCCCTTTGAAGCTTTCTCCCATAATCAAAAGTTTCTAATAAATCTGGCATATCAGAAAAAGTTGTTTGACGTATTTTCAAATCTACACCCCTTTATCCTCTAAAACACCTTTTAGTGCTAGAACCATAGCGTCTATCTCTGCTTCAGTAATGGTAAACGGTGGAATAAAACGTAATATATTTCCTTGTGTACAATTAATAATGAAGCTCTTTGCTAACATCTCTTTAACAATTTCACTTCCTTGGATATTCAATTCCATTCCTAGCAATAAACCCAAACCTCGAACATTTTTTATTAGGTCAAATTCTTCTTGCAAAGATTGTAACTTGGCTTTCAAGTACTGACCTTTCCGGTAAACCTCATCCGTTAAATTATTCTCCAATATTTCTTGAAGGGTCGCTTTCCCTACAGCCGTCGCCATCTGATTGCCGCCAAAAGTGGTCCCATGATTACCAGGTGCAAATGTTTCTGCATAATCTCCCTTTGCTAAAATAGCGCCGATCGGTATGCCATTCGCAAGTGCCTTCGCCAATGTCATAATATCCGGTTCGATTTCATAATGTTCGTAGGCAAACAACTTTCCAGTACGACCCATTCCGCATTGAATTTCATCAAAGATAAGGGCACAGTCATACTTTTCTGTTAATTCTCGTGCTTTTGCTAAAAAGTCAAGATTAACGGGATGAATCCCCCCTTCTCCTTGCAATGGTTCTACAATAACGGCTGCAGTATTTTTACCGACTACTTTTTCAAGTGCTTGAATGTCATTAAATGGCGTGAATAGGAAACCCGTTGGATGAGGTCCATAACCTTCTCTATAGGCTTCATTATCGGTGATGTTTAAGGTTGCCAAGGTTCTTCCGTGGAATGATCCCTTCATTGCAACAATTTCATTTTTTCCACTGCCGTACTTGAGATAGGCACTTTTCCGTGCCAGCTTGATTGCACCTTCATTTGCTTCTGCCCCTGAGTTACAAAAGAAAGCTTTTGATGCAAAGGAATGTTCACATAATAATTTTCCAAGTGCTACTTGCGGCTCGATATAAAAATTATTTGATGTATGAATAATTGTATTCGCTTGATGAATAATCGCATCTTTTACTTTTGGGTTGCTGTAACCTAAATTTGTAACAGAAATTCCAGCTAAGAAATCAGTGTATTCTTTTCCTTCAGAATCAATCAGCGTTGAATCATATCCATCCACAAAAACAACTGGAAAACGACCATATGTGTTCATCAAATTATGATTAGCTGTTTGAATAACGGATAGTTTATCGATTTCCATTTTCATAAATATCCTCCTCATTTGTTACCATTGTGCCAATACCATCTTTGGTGAATAATTCAATGATGATAGAATGAGGCACTGTACCATTTATAATATGGCATCTGGTTACCCCGCCTTCAATTGCACCTGTACAACAATCCATTTTAGGTATCATTCCGCCTGTGATGACTCCGCTTTTGATTGCATCTTTTATTTCGGTTAGTGTCAAACGTGAAATAAGGCTCTTGTTGTCTTGGGGATCAGCCAGTACCCCATCCACGTCTGTAATTAAAATTAATTTGTCTGCGCCAAGAGCCGTTGCTAAATGTTTGGCTACTTCATCTGAATTGATATTCAGACTGCTTCCAGATTCTCCATATGCAATTGGTGAAACAACAGGCAAATATCCTCCTTCGATCAAATTGAAGATATACTCTGTGTTAATCTGAGTAACTTCGCCAACCAATCCTAGAGCCGGATCTTTTTGTTTGGCTAGGATTGTCTTACCATCTTTTCCACTCATACTGACACTAGGCACGCCATTCGCATTAAACAAAGAGGCAATTTCAGGAGAAATACTCCCCGTCAATACCATCTCGGCTACTTTCATCGTTTCGGGCGTTGTTACGCGCAGACCATTAACAAATTCTGTATGGATTCCTTTTAATTCCATTAATTGGGTAATTTCTGGTCCCCCTCCATGAACAATTACAGGATTCATACCAATATACTTTAAAAGAACAATGTCCTTAATAACGGAAGCTTTCAATTCATTATTTAACATAGCGTTTCCACCATACTTAATTACAACAATCTTATTATGAAACTTTTGGATATAACCTAAGCTGTCAATTAATATCTCTGCTCTATCATCAGCTGTAATAATCAATTCTTTCATTCCTCCTTGTCTTATATAACTTGAATTTGCGCTTGATTCATCTAGTCGAATTATTTTTTTCGTTCACTAGATGAAATAAACGCCTTATTTCTTCCAGTGGTAAATTTAAAATTTACTCACTAGATGAGATTACTTATTTTATTCATCTAGTGATTTTTAGAAACAGCTCTCACTGGATGAATAAAACATTTTCTCTTATTTTAGAGAAAAACAGCCCGCCTCTATCCTAAAATAGAGACGGGCTGTTCCCGCGGTACCACTCTTATTGATAGACCTACTAAGCCTATCCACTCAATCTGCTTTATCGCTCAGCTTGCGAAGTTAGCTACTACCGTTCACTAACTAGTCTCTAAAGTGCGGTTCATTTAACTGTTATTGATAAGCTTCCACTCTGCCTTATCTCGCTGCTAATAACTAGATAAACTACTCTCTTTGTCATCGACTTGTATTTACTTGTTTAGCATGTCCTTTTTAATTCCTTGTTGTAAAATAGTTTCAGGATGTAATTCATGATAAATATCTTCTTCAATAACCGAAGAAAATGACGTCAATTCTTCAAAGCTTAACTCATGTAATTGACTACCTTTTTCGATGGCATACAAGACCATTTGACCAACAATCTCATGTGCTTCTCTAAAAGGGATACCTTTACGAACCAAATAGTCTGCTAATTCAGTAGCATTTAGGTATCCTTCGTGAATCGTTTCTTGTAGTCTTTTCTCATTCACTTTCAGCTCAGTCGTTACTCCTGTTAAAATTTTAACGCATGCGACGGTTGTGTCCAACCCTTCAAAATAAATCGCTTTATCCTCTTGCATGTCTTTGTTATAACTCAGAGGCAGACCTTTCATTGTCCCATACATCGCATTTAGCAAACTAATGACTTTTGCTGCTTTTCCACGAATCAATTCCAGAGCATCGGGATTTTTCTTTTGCGGCATCATACTGCTTCCCGTTGAAAAATGATCCGACAACTCTACAAATTGAAACTCTTGGCTGGAATAAATAATGAAATCTTCCGCAAAGCGACTCATATGCATCATCAAACTTGAGAAACATTGCAATGCATCAATAATGAAATCCCGATTGCTGACACTGTCCAAAGTATTTCTTTGGACACTCGCGAATCCCAATAAGTCAGTCGTCTGCTGACGATCAATTGAATAAGTAGTTCCAGCCAGTGCTCCTGCACCGAGTGGATTCTCATCAAGCAAAGCCACACTGTCTTCAATCTTTTTTACATCGCGTTCAAACATCGCTGCATAAGCATCTAACACATAGGAAAAAGGAACAATTTGTGCACGTTGCAAATGCGTATAGGCTGGCATAAGAGCGTCCACCGCCTTTCCTTTTTCTTCGAAAGCTTGAATCATTTGTAAAACGAATTCTTTTAATTCATTTAAGCTCTTTTTAACATAAAGCTTCATATCCACAGTTACTTGATCATTCCGGCTTCTAGCAGTATGCATTTTTTTACCAGTGTCACCACAAGCTTCAATCATCTTCGCTTCCACAAAACTATGGATGTCTTCGTAATTCCCGCTTAATAACTCAGGATTCGCCTCAATGGCATGATAAAGCTCGTGAAGTTCTGTCTGTAATAATTGACTTTCTTCCTTTGTAATAATAGCGCAATCCCCAAGCATGGTTACATGAGCGATGCTTGCTGTGATATCTTCCTGCCATAAACGTTTATCGATCGAGAATGATTCATTAAACTCTTGCATAAGATCGGATGCGGCTTCTTGAAAACGTCCACCCCAGAGTGTGCCCATAATTAAATCATTCCTTTTCTCTTTTGAATTTTCGTTGGCAGAGTAATAATATTAATAAATCCTTTCGCATCATGGTGGTCAAACAAGTCGTCTTCTCCAAAACCAGAGACATCCGCATCGAATAATTCATTTGGGCTTGTGATGCTGTGCGGCAAAATATTTCCTTTATACAATTTAACTTGTACTTCACCGTTCACGTATTCCTGCGTTTGATTAATCAATGCTTGAATGGCTAAGTTTGCTTGCGAGTACCATTGGCCGTTATAAACGAGCTCCGCAAGTTCAAGTCCAATATATTTTTTTAATTTAATGGTTTCTTTTGTCAGCGTTAAACTCTCCAAACGCTCATGTGCTTCCAGAAGTACCGTGCCTCCTGGTGTTTCATAAATACCACGTGATTTCATACCGATTGTACGATCTTCGATCCAATCAAGAACGCCGATGCCGTGTTTTCCAGCGATTGTATTCAATGTGCTGACTACTTCAGACGGCTTCAATGCTTCACCATTTACAGCTGTTGCACGTCCTTTGTTAAAAGTGATGGTTACTACTTCCGCTTCATCAGGGGTATTTTCAAGTGCATTTGTGATATGTAGAATGTCTGCATAATTTACTGCATTAGCAGGACTTTCAATATCGCCGCCTTCATGGCTGATATGCATCAAATTCTCATCTTCTGAATAAATTTTTTCTTTTGTAGAAGTAATGGGAATACCCTTTTTATTCGCATAGTCGATCGCATCTTCACGCGATTTGATATTCCATTCACGCCAAGGAGCAATGACGTTCATTTCGGAGTCAAATGCCGCAATTCCCATTTCAAAACGAACTTGATCATTTCCTTTTCCAGTACAACCATGACAGATTGCTGTCGCATTTTCCTGATGAGCAATTTCCACTAATTTTTTTGCAATCAGCGGACGAGCTAGTGCAGTTCCCAGTAAGTAGGTTCCTTGATATTTCGCATTTGCAGAGATTGCTGGATAAATAAAATCTGCTGCAAACTCATCTGCAACGTGTGGACAGTAAAATTTACTTGCACCAGAAGCGATTGCTTTTTTCTCTACTGCATCCCAATCTTCTTTTTGGCCGACATCTACACACACAGCAATGATTTCACTATCGTAATTTTCTTTTAACCAAGGAATCGTAATCGATGTATCCAATCCACCTGAGTAAGCTAATACAATTTTTTCTTTAGACATAAGACATTCCCCTTTTTTTATTTACTTTTTTATTTGGAAGGGAGCTATTTTGAAACGCAAAAAAACCGCCCCTCACATATATGCAAGAGACGGGTTAAAGGTATATTAATCCGCGGTACCACTCTAGTTGACATGCTCATAGACATATCCACCTCATTTTGTTAACGCCAGATCTGCGGAAGAAGCTACTAACCGTTCACTTCTTCATCGATAAAGTGCGCTTCAATTAGTTTTTTCTACTGGGCTTCCACTCTACCCCAATTCGCTTGAGAAAAATAATCTAATCTACTCTCTTTATCATTGATTTTTTCTTTATTTAATTTTGTGATTTGAAAGTATTATATGAGAATCAAATAAGTAAGTCAACTATTTATTCATTTTATTTTAACTTTATTTAAAAATCACTTTGAAATAGATAGTTATTTTATCAAAGTTGTATTACAATCTATAGACAACAAGTTTGATTAATTCTATTGAGAAAGGAAAAGAAGGATGTCACCGTACTCTCCTCTAGTCAGGATAAAGGCAGCTCTCTTCAGGTATTTACGATGATAAAATGGTTTGAAAAGTGGAAAAATGAAGCAATCTATATTTATGAGCAAGACCCTTCATGCCAAAGCGTCTGGGAAGCATTCTTTCTCTTTCCAAGTATCAAGGCATTAAAAAAACATCAACGCGCACATAAACATTATTTGAAAAAAAGATATACCTATGCGAGATGGCTGTCCGAACGAGCAAAATTCAAAACCGGTATTGAAATTCATCCTGGTGCGACTATTGGTAATTATTTATTTATTGATCATGGTATGGGGGTGGTGATTGGCGAAACAGCAATCATTGGTGAACGCGTAAAACTTTATCACGGCGTTACCCTTGGAGGAACGGGTAAAGAAAAAGGAGTCAAACGCCATCCTACTATCGAAAATGATGTAGAAATCGGTGCTGGAGCAACAATTCTCGGTAATGTAACAATTGGTCATAACAGCAAAATTGGTTCCGGAGCTGTTGTCTTGACAGATGTTCCGCCTCATTCAACAGCGGTGGGGATTCCTGCTAAGATTATAAAACGCAATTAAAATGAATTTTAAATTAAATAACAATTAGAATTTGCTTTGACATAGAATCATTGTTCTGCTATATTGTATTCAATATTTAAAAGACGTTGAAAAGAAAAGTACAGACAGAAAAAGCAATAAAGAGAGTCCGGTTGGTGAGAAAGGATTTGTTTTGATGTTTGGAAGTGCATCTTGGAGTCCCATCATTGAATTTTTTAGATGATGTCGGGGTTGCCCGTTACAGCAAACTGGTATTTTTTTATCCGTACCAGATTGAGCGTGAAAAAAAATTGATTTTTTCACATTAAGGTGGAACCGTAAAGATGTTTCTTTGCCCTTAAAGACAGGTATTTTCCTGTGTTTAGGGGCTTTTTTTGTTTTCCGTCAACATAATATGCAGAAAGGACTGAGATAATTAGCGGTTTAGTATTAAAAAATTACAAAGTGAATGGAGAATCGAACATGAACAAAAAGAAATTTTCATTAGCAATCTTAGCCTTATCAACATTGGTATTAACAGCTTGTGGCGGAAATGACTCGGATGGAGCAGCGGCAGCAAAAGAAAACATCATTGTCGGAACTTCTCCTGGTCCCTATAGCGAGTTATTTTTAGATGATATCGTCCCGATCCTAGAAGACAAAGGCTATACCGTTGAAGCAGTTGAGTTTTCCGATTTAAGATCGGCAGACGTTGCTCTTCAAGAAGGCGCAGTTGATGTAAACGTAGATCAACATACTGCTTATATGGATAATTTCAATACTGAAGCGGATGCAAGTCTTGTAGCAATTACGCCAATTCCGACTGTACCAACTGGTATGTATTCAGAAAAGAGAGCATCCATTGAAGAAGTTCAAGATGGCGACCAAGTTGGTATTCCCGATGATGCTTCCAATGCAGCACGTGCTCTCCTACTTTTAGAAAAAGCCGGATGGATTACATTGGATGAATCCGTAGAGGCAATGCAAACAACAACAAGTGACATTGTAGAAAATCCGCATCAGTTAGAAATCGTGGAAATGAGTTCTGCCCAAATCCCTCGTTCTCTAGATGATTTGGATTATGGAATCATTCCCGGAAGCATGCTCTATGCTGCAGGAATGAGTTCAAATGACAGCTTGTTGAATGAAGATATTTTGCCTCATTTAATTTTACACGCTGTTGTTGATGAACAAAATGCTGAAACAGAATGGGCAAATGCTATTGTAGAAGCTTATCGTTCGGACGAATTTTTAGAACGAATGGAAGAAGTAAATACCGATAACTATTGGTTTATTCCAGAAGAATTAACGAACTAAGTATTCGGACTTCCTTTTTCTGATCTGAATCCAGCTTTCAAAAAAAGCAAGTTGAGAATGAGTCAATGACTTTTCTCAATTTGCTTCTTTTTTTATTTCCCGCCGGATTTTCCCTCAAGTTCAACCAATTTCCATAGAAGAACTCTCATTATGTGAAATTAATCATGTTATTTTCTTTGGATAGGTTGTTTTATTTTCTACCCCCCTACAACCGTTTTAAATTGTCTGTAATGAAGCCTCTTCGCGCCTCTAGAAATTCTGGTAATTGCAAAGGGATTTCATCAAAGGAAGCATACTTTTCGTGGTCCACTTTTGGCACATGTCCTTCAAGTGTTGCAACTTCTATCAAGATATTATTTGGCTCCCGATAATAAGTTGATTGGAAGAACTCACGATCCTTTATTCCTGAACTTTTAAAATTTCGCTCATTGATTTTAGCATCAATTTCTTCTAGCTCTTCTCTATCTTGGACCGTGATAGCAAGATGGTGACTACCGCCAATCCCCATCACTTCTAATGGAGATTTTTTATCTTCCATTAAATGAATCTCTTGATTTAAAAAGGTATTTTCACTTGATAAAACCATTACTTCATCATCCAACGTTTTGCTTATAGACAAGTCAAAAAACTGTTTAAATAATATGGCTGAAGCCTCTGGATAACGCACACGCAGGTGAACGGAGTCAAAGCCAATAATCGCATGCTCGTCGGGAATCTTTTCTGTTCCCTTGCCGGTATAGACTTTCCTGTCATATCTTGCGGGTACAAAACCTAACTGCACTCCGTCAAAATCCTCAAAACGCAAGATTTTTGAATCATTATACTCTTCAATTTCACAGTTAAATAAGTCCAACTCGTTCAAGTATTTCTCCCAAAAATACAAAGATTCAACAGATGGTACCGCAAATACGATACGCTCGATCCCGTTTGTTCCAAACTTTCGGTCCATTCCATCTTGCATTTCAAAAATAGTAAAATTTGTACCCGGTTGACCGTCTTTATTAACAAAGAATAAATGATACATACTGATGTCATCTTGATTAACTGTTTTAAGCAATAAGCTTAATCCTAAGATATCATGATAGAATTCATAGGTTTTACTCACATCTCGATTTATAACTGAAACATGGTGTATAATTGATTTATTCATGGATTTCAACACATCCCTACATTTCTTTATTGGAGGTTTTCTTATGGAATATCTTACCATACCTGGCAATCTAAACGAGTATTTTGTACTTTTCCACGGTACAGGCGGTAACGAATACAATCGTTTGGAACAAGCAGGTGACATTGATCCCTATGCATCCATCATCAGCTTTTTAGGCGATGAAGGTACAGGCAAACAACGCCGCTATTTCAAACCACTCGAAAACGGTTCTTTAAACCGTGAAGATTTTGATGCAAAAGTAACAGCCTTCCTGGAACTATGGGATTCTATCAAGCCAAAGAATGCAACATCCACTTTTTTAGGTCATTCGAATGGTGCGAATTTCATCTTAGGAATTCTGGAGCAACGACCTGACATAGCGAATCAAGTTATTTTATTACACCCTTCTAATTTAAATTATCAGTTTAGTCAAGGGTCTACTACTCGCATCTTCCTAACCATTGGTGCAACAGATACCTTATCGATTCCAGCTGATGGACTTCGTCTTGCTAAAAAATTAAAGGAAGTATTTCCGAATACAGAATCTCTATTATTGGATACCGGTCATGAAATCACAGTGGCTGAGATTGAAAAAGTGAAAGAGTTTCTAGGGAAATGATAGTGAAAATCGCTAGTCTACTCTATGAAATTGATTGTCACATTTTTTCTAGAAAATGAGTATACCGATGAGGTGAACCAATGTATAAAAGAAAAATGAACGCAAGCTATGAGTTTTTTACCGGGCTTTTTTTACTACTAACGGGTCTTCTGCTTTTTCATAACGGGACCTTTGCTCTTCAGTTAATCTTTAAATTAGTTGGGATAAGCATCACGGCAACAGGCATATTAAACATACTTCGAATTTTTATAAATAAACGAACTCAAAAAGAGCTGCAACTATCATTCTCTCGTGCCATTTTAGAAAGTGGTATTGGGATTGTTATTCTTTTTTATCCAAATTTACCCGTTTCTATTTTTGGATTTATTTGTGGAATCTATTTTCTTGTTTTAGGTACCGTTCACTGTATCACTTACATCCTAGCTCTTCGCAATAATGTTATGAGTCGCTACCGATCCCTTATTATGTTTTTGATCTATTTTATAATCGGTGGACTGTTAATTTTTTCGCCTTTTTTATACAGTGCTTTTGTGATGAACCTTATTTCGATTTACTTTATTCTTTACAGCTTAACCTTGCTGGGTGATGCTGCGAGAGAAATCACACCTCCTTCTCAGAAAGAAAAATTAAAACGAAGGATTCGCTTTACTCTGCCGGTATTTATTGAAGCATTGATTCCCAGAATTGTACTCAACGATGTCAATTCTTTTTTGCAAGTAGATGCTGACCGAGAAATTGATGCGATTCCTGATTATATGGAGAGTAAGGACGAAAACGATTATGATTTGGAGATATTTGTTCATATTACCGAAAAGGGATTTGGAGCAATCGGTCATATTGATTTATACTTTGATGGAATTTGTATTTCATATGGAAACTACGATGCGGATAGCTTACGGCTTTTTGAGTCGGTTGGCGATGGTGTGTTGTTTTTTGCTGAAAGAGAGACCTATATCCCCTTTGCTATACAAGAAAGCAACAAAACTCTATTTGGTTTTGGACTTCGGTTGACAGAGATACAAAAAGAAGCTGTTCGAGAGCGTTTATCATTAATTAATGAACAGACAATTCCATGGAATCCACCTGCTTTTGTTGGCGAAAACGATAGTTACTCTGCAAAACTTCATCACAGGGTTCCCAGTAAATTTTATAAATTCAAAAAAGGAAGTTTTAAAAGCTATTTTGTTCTAGGATCTAACTGTGTCAAGCTTGTAGATTATGTAGTCGGTGGAGCTGGTATCGATAAAGTAAATGGTTTGATATCGCCAGGAACCTATTTTGATTACCTAAATAAAGAATATGCTTCGAATAGAATGTTGGTCGTTTCAAAACAGATATATAATTGATTAATTTTTATCATCTTCATGAAAAAAATCTGCCTTCTATGTCTAGCCGGCAAGTCCAGCTCATGTAAGAAAAGCGGACAAGTCCGCCTTGACCTATGAAAAAATAGGAAATTTGACCCTGAATGAGCAGCGAAGCGCGCAATGGGGCAAATTTATCTTTTTTTCACTAGGTCAGGACTTGGGAGCTAGACATTGATGGCTGAACTTATAATCCCCTAGTCTATAAAAAAGCCAATCCTAATCATAGGACTGGCTTTTTTGTTCTAATGAAACAAATTTTATTTCGTTTCGCACATTCATTATGGTATAAAAATCAAATCATTCTTCATAAGTCGTTTTCCTAAAAAACATTAGGAAGGACTATTCACTAGAAACAACAGTACTTTCCTCCAATTTCTGTTTGTCTCTCAATCTTTTACGGGTTATAAGAGTAATAATTTGATAGATAGTCGCAAGAACTGGAACGCCTAACAGCATCCCAACAATTCCTCCTATTCCGCCACCAATCGTAACAGCTACTAATACCCACATGCCTGGGATGCCAATACTTGTACCAACTACTTTTGGATAAATCAAGTTATTCTCTAACTGCTGTAAAATGATAATGAAGACAAGAAACACAAGTGCTTGTGTCAGATTCTGTGAAGCAATCAATACAAAACCGACTGCAGCTCCTATCCAGGCACCAAACATTGGAATTAATGCGGTAAATCCCATAAAAGAGCCAATGGCAAGAGCATAAGGGAATCGGAAAATTGTCATTCCAATCATGCATAAGGTCCCTAAAATAACTGCTTCTGTAACTTGTCCAACAAAAAAGTTGGCGAATGTTTGATTCGTAATCAACAATAGACCGGCAACTTGTTTATATAGCTTTGCTGGTAAAAACGCTGTTCCCAATATTCTGATTTGCTGTTTGATTGTTTCCTTTGTTGCTAAAATATACATCGCAAATGAAAATGCAATAACAAAGGTGAATATTCCACTTGTGGCGCCTCCAATAATCTGAATGGAAGAGGTGAGTAACTGATTCACGCTATTTGTCGCAAAATCAATTGCTTGCCGTGCTAGATTATTAAAGTCTGAAACAAGATTATCTCCTACAAGTTCTACTAAAAATTCGGTATCACTTTCCAGAATAAAATCCTGCACTTGCGTCAACAGCAACGGAATTCCACTCACGAGTCTCGTGACAATTGTAGCAACTTGTGGAACTATTAAATTAATAATCAAATATATAACTGCAACAACAATTAATATAGAAGAAAGAATACTAATCGCTCTACTTAATTTTGGATATTTTTCTTTTAATTTCGATAAGATGGATCTTTCCAATCGAACCACAATGATGTTTAGAAGAAACGCCATCAATGCACCTATAAACAGTGGCTTCATCACATCAATTAATAATTGAAACATACCAATAAAAGAATCAAAGTAGCTATATAATAGCATCAAGAAAAAGATAACTAATAGGTAAGAAAGTATTTTTATATCTAGTTTATTTTTATTCATTTTTCATCCCCATATTCCGTTTTTTTGAAATACATATTCATTGTATCAGTTTTGAAGGCAAATATAATCCTTATTTGGTTAATTATCCAAAATTAAGTACAACCAGATAAGTCCTTAATCGTTTCCCTACTTCTATCAGATCCAACCAAATTTTTTACAGGCTTTATAAATACCATCATGAATATTTGGATCGGTTATATAATCGGCCTTTGCTTTCAGACCTTCTACTGCATTTCCCATCGCAATATTCATCCATGCAGGATCAAACATGACTAAATCATTCAAATCGTCTCCAAATACAACCACATCTTCGATCGGAGCTTCCCATATGTTCATCATGTCTATGATTCCTCGCTTTTTATCATCATGTTGGAACATGAGATAGTCTGGAACAAAGCGTAGATTTCCTAATAAATCTTTTTTATCGAGTAAGTGCTCTTCATTGTCTGGGATTGCAAGGTAAATTTTTAAAACTTCTGTTAAAGCAGTAAAATCTAGTTGAGTATCAATCACATATTCCGTTGGTTCTTTTCGATCGCCCACTACTTCTCTGAAACGATTGTTTTTCGCGTATACATTTATCGAATCATCCAAGGCCAGTAAAATTCCGTATCCTAATTCTTCTGCTTGAAGGATAATTTCTTTAGCTTTCTCCAATTCTAATGGGCTGTTTTTAATCAGTTTTCCATCTACCACAATTCCAGCACCGCCTGAACACACCATGTTTTTTAAAGATAAGTCTTCCATTACCTTTCGAGCCTTATAGTGTGCCCGGCCAGTCGCAATAGCAACTTCATGGCCATTTCTCTGCAGTTGTTCCAGTGCTTTTCGTGCGCTTGAAATTACTTGATTGGTCGCTCTGTCAGTTAGTGTTCCATCTATATCAAAAAAGAAATATTTTTTCTTCATCTCATTATGCCTCTTTTATCGTTTTTTTACCTTCCTGTACTACTTACGTCAAATCATAATAGCACATTCACCTGCTTTTGAAAAAACAATCATAAATATATCAGGATTAAACCTTCTTCTTTCGTAAGACAACTTTAAAATAAATTGGAAAAGAGGAAAAACAATTGATATCATATAGAAAGAAGAGAATTTGATAAAAGTAGCGAACTCCCTTTATAAAGCGAGAAATTTCTCCAGTATGGGTCAGAAGATTTCATAATAAAATAGAAAAAAGTTAATTTTCAAAAAATGATAGTAGAAGAATATGTTGATGAAGTTTGTACAATCGTTAATACGAGGGATCACTTGATTCCATACTAACATTTCATTAACACAGCAGAAACGTTATAGCAATCTTTTATTGACAGACTATTTATTAAAAAGGTGGAAAAAAATTTGAAGAAAATGGCATTTGTTACAGACAGCGGAACCGGAAAATCGGTAGAAGAAATGGAAGCACTTGGATGTTACAGTGTTCCTCTGCAATTAATAACTGATCAAGCGAGCTTTAAAGAATTTGAAGATATTTCTTACGAAGAAGTATACAAGCTATTGCAAAAGAATCAGGGAATTACTACTTCATTGCCAGTCATGGCAGATATCGAAGCGTTATTTCTATCTTTAAAAGAAAAAGGATATACAGATATTTTTGCGATTCCAATTTGTACGGGTTTAAGCGGCACAACAAATGCTATGTACACGGCAGCTGCTAGTTTGGGCCTTACCTTTCATCACTTTGATTCTGGGACAACCGCTGTTATTCAGTTTTATCTTCTGAAGCTTGCCAAGTCATTGCATGATGAAGGCGTAGAAATAGAAAAAATAAAAGAGACGCTTGCGGAAGTAGTCGCTCACGCTAACACCATCCTCATTCCAGACGACTTGATGCATCTTGCGCGAGGAGGAAGGCTTTCTTCAACTAGTGCCATTATTGGAAACCTCATCAAAATCAAGCCTGTATTGGAAGTAAATTTGAAAACGAAAGGACGTATCGAGGTCGTACAAAAATTACGCACCTTCAAGCGTGCCATTCAATTTGTATTGGACGAAATGATGAAAGAAATAAAAGAAAAACCTGAGCAATACCATATTGTGGTTGCGCATGTTGATGATATAAAGAAAGGAAAGGACGTTGTTGAAATGCTTAAAAACCTCTTTCCAAAGTCAAGCATTGAATTAATTGACCTCGTGCCGACTGTCAGCTCTCATACTGGATTGGGCTGCATTGCATTACAGTATTTTAAACAAATACATTAATTATTTTAAAAATGACGGGGCTGGGAAAAAACTCCCAGCCTCTTTCCTATACCCGAATAATGTAGCGTAAATGTGCTCAAAAAGGCAGCCCCGACGTCCACTTCACGAATCATGCTCAGATGGTCTGCAACCATCTTGCGCTTATTCGCTCCAGTGATTCGGGGCTGAACGCCTTTTTTCCCACTCTCGTCATTTAATTATACAACCGTCTGTATTTTTAAGGAAAGGAGTGGTACTTGCTATCTGCCAAGCAGTTAGGTCAGTTTTTATCTAAATTTCAGGAAAAGGCGGTTTTTGAACAACCTGCTTTTTGCTCTCTAAACGGTTATTAGATGGCGTTGCTCTGCTATCGAAAAATATAGAAAGCCAACTATAAGAAAAGCGGACAAGTCCGCCTTGACCTATGAAAAAATAGGAAATTTGACCCTGAATTGTCAGGAGACTTCACGCTTCAGCGGGTTAGTCGAATGATATGCGTTAGCGAGCAGCGAAGCGCGCAATGGGGCAAATTTATCTTTTTTTCACTAGGTCAGGACTTGGAAGCTAGACATTGATGGCTGAACTTATAATCCCCTAGTCTATTAAAAAAAGCGCGAGCAAATACTCACGCTACTTTATGATTGGAAAAACGACACTTAAAGTGAACCAATTATCTTCTAAATTAATAGTCGTATTTCCGTTATATTTTTTTGCAATATACTGGATACTTTTCAATCCATACCCATGATTTTCCTTATCTCTTTTAGATGTTCTAGGTAAATCACCCACCATATCTAATTCATCAATACAATAGTTATCAACTCGAAGGACTGCCATTTTCCCTTTACTCGTTAATTTAAGCGTAATTAATCGCTTATCTTTATCTTCAATTTTCTGAACATGCTCGATAGCATTATCAATAGCGTTACCAAATAAACTCGTTAAATCCATAATGTCCATACCCACAAGCAACGAGCCTTCAGCCATACAAGTAAAATTAATTTGGTTTGATATACATTTGAATTTGCCCTTTTTTACGTCAGGGCAGCCTCTAAATCGAGCATGTAGGAGGAAGACAATGGGACACTGGTATGAATTTCTTTGAAACACTGTAAGAAGACACACAAATAGAACGCCCTTTTCAGCGCGTTAAAAAAATAGTTAAGTTCGCCATTCACCACAAAGACAGTTGACTTGATCGCTGTTCAATCCGATGGAAGTATTTGATACCTGCGGTATCATAGGAAAGAATCTTGCTGACCCCTCGGATGAATCGATAAAGATAGAACTTTATTTTTGCCAACGCATTGGAGGGGCGGGCACGTGCAAGGACGACCTGTGTGTGGCAGGTGTTTTTTTCGATGGAAAGGGAATAATGACCAATGATGCAGTTCATGATGGTATACAAGATTCGCATCGAGCTTAACGTCATCGTTCGGGTTTTCTCCAAATGAAATTCTTCTTTTTGGACGCGGAACAGCTCTTCAATTCGCCAACGGGTGATGTAGCCTTTCAGAATGCGAAGGACATCCTCCTTGCTTTTGACGGCATGGTTGGTTAACAGCTTCATCGGTTTTTCACCGTAGCCATAAACAACAATCATATTGAGGGGCGTGCCTTTTAAGACCGGCAGTTCGACCTTTATATGGCTAACCTTCAGGTTATACTCTTTTCCCTGGATTTCGGTTCTGAAATTGATTTTTCCTTTGCGGCGTTTCGCTAGGTCAGGCACCTTTATCCGTCGATTTCGGTGAAGCAGGTACGCGTGTCCATCAATCGGGTCACGAAGAAATGACCGATGTTGTGCACATACTGGAACATCGCGTTACTGTCATACCCTCGGTCCATGACAAAAGTGGCTTTCTTTCCTCCCAGAAAAGAATGGACGGTATTAAAGCCTTTAGCTATTTCGAAATTCTGGCTCTGGAAGAGTTCTTCCCGAGAAGAATAGAGATGATTATAGAGTGGGATGGGGTGTTTCGTTTTCGGGGTAGCCATCGAGAAATTGATGGTGGTATACCCTTTTTCAATGACATTTTTGGAGCCGTCCCGCACGAGGGACAAATGTTCCATTTTCTCGGCATACGGCTTAATGATATCGGATTCGTCCACAATGATTAAAGGATCATCCGGGATCGCTGTTTTGACGGTATGTAAATAGTTTTGATGGACCTGGTTCAAATCGTCGCTCTCAAACCCATTGCGGGATAACCGTTTGATGGTGTAGATCAAATCAATGTCCTCCTCCAATGAACGAGCGATGTTTGATAACAACGTACTTTGAGAT
The DNA here is from genome assembly GCF_003955755.1 of Jeotgalibaca ciconiae. Classification (NCBI taxonomy): domain Bacteria; kingdom Bacillati; phylum Bacillota; class Bacilli; order Lactobacillales; family Carnobacteriaceae; genus Jeotgalibaca; species Jeotgalibaca ciconiae. The sequence goes on from NZ_CP034465.1 coordinate 554,989, forward strand.
TTAGACATCCCAAATAAAATATCGCTGTAGAATTTCTTTCTTGGTTTTGGGAGACCTTTGGTCAACTTATCCGCATAAGTAAATATATTTCGTTTTGTTTGGTAGATTTCTGTAGAATTCATGGTAAAATAACCTCAGTTCCTGTTCTGTTTTTTTGTTTTGTGGTGAATCAATTATAACACGCAACAGGGTGCATTTTGTCCACAGATTTTTGCTGTGGACAGTCAAAAAGCTCGAGGCTTCCATGTTTTCCACATGTGAATTCCTCGAGCTTTTGGTATATAAAGTGTTGTTATAAATTTTGGGCAAATTCAAAGCAATGTTGGATTGACATTAAATCCTGTTGATGATAAAGCTTCTTCTAATGGAATCGCTTTTGACTTGTCCATAGAACTTGCACCTTCACCACCATAAACAAAATCAACAGAATTCTGCCCAAATACAGTTATATTTACTTCATCGTTCGATAATGGCAGCACTGAATTATTATTGTTTAATAATACAATCGATTCTTTTCCAATCTCATGAGTGACCATTTCACTATATTCGATTGCTTCTTCTTGGCTTGAAAAGTCTGATTTATAGTATTCAGAATCTATTTCTTCATCTGAAGTGATAACCTTAGTTGTCTCATGACCTAAATAGGTTGAGATAACCTGAGAATACCTTCCTGCGTAGTAGTGACCAACAATAAGTAGTACAATTAATAATAGATTGACAATCGTTGCTACAATTCTCAAATTTTTATTTTTCACAAAACTTCCTCCTCACAAATATATATCCTGTCAATCAGACACTCATTAACAGCCTTCCAAAATTTTATACAACGACTCACTCCATTCTAAATCTTAGTGTTATACAAAGCTTGCTGTTACTGAATCCCATTTTTCTTAATCAAGGAAAAATAGATTTTTATACCCAGCTAAGATTAAGTAAATATTCCAATGAGTATTTGCTTTTCTTACATTTACATTGTACCCAACTTGTAAGCGCCCACATACTTTTCTTTCAAAACTGGTTGCTTTTGTTGCATAAACTGTTTTTTAGTCAGTTTAATCTACTATGCGATATTACAAGATAAACGAAAAGGCTGAGGCTTACGCCTCAACCTTTTCGTTTATAATGCTGCAATCTCGTTTTTCTCTTCTTCCGTTAAACTAAAACCAAAAATTGCCAGATTATCTTTTTGCCTTTCTGAATTGTGTGATTTTGGAATAACAATTACGCCTCGTTCGATTTGGTAACGCAGGATTACCTGCGCCCAAGTCTTCTTGTAATTATTAGCTATTTTGGTTAGTTTTTCTTTTGCTGCATCGTCTGTTCTGGATAATGGTCCCCACGCTTCTGGAATCACTCCCTGTTCTAAGGAATAATGAATGATTTCATGATTCCATTTCCCTGGATGTGATTCTATTTGATTTACAGCTGGTTTGATGCGTGCATGTTGCAATAGGTGGCTTAATTGAGCTTCATCAAAGTTCGAAACTCCGATTGCTTTAAGGGTCCCTTGATCAACATATTGCTCCAAAACTTTCCATACTGAAACAATCTCTTCTAGATTTTCCCATGGATGATGAATTAAATACAAATCAATATAGTCTGTCCTAAACGCTTTCAAGCTCGACTCAACCGCTTCTATCACGGCTTTTTCGCTGTTGGTGTATTCCGGTCTTCCGGGTATTTTGGATGTTAAGAAGAAATCATCACGTTCAAAGCCGCTTTCTTTAATAGCGTCGCCTACAACGCTTTCATTTCGATAAGAAATCGCGGTATCGAAATGTCGGTAACCAGCTTTGATTGCTTGAATCAATTCCGTTGTGTCACCATTGATTTTGCCGCTATAATCACCGTCTTCTTTTCCAAACGTGTTTGTTCCGCTTCCTACAATTGGTATCTGAATGCCCGTGTTTAATTTAACAAATTCCATTTTGCAAATCCCTCCATTGGATAAATGTGTCATTAATTACTATTTTCTATTATACCATGAACTTATGTGCAACTTGAAAGGCTTTGCTTGAACCACGACAGGCCTAGCAATTCTTTTTGCCAGCCTCTTATGATAAAATGAAGATAGAAAAGAGGGTTGAATATGGAGTTTAATCAGCAACACATTCAGAAGCAAGCTCAAAAACAAACGTTTATTCCTAATCTGGTTCAAGGTATGGAAATGCTTCAATTAAATCGAATGGAATTATCTACCTATTTAAATAGTGTTTTATTAGGTAATCCATTCATTGAAATGAATCTTACTGAACCATTAAAACTTTCGGCAAAAAACCTTTCCACTAACGATGTTTCTGCGATCATCGAACAGACTTCTGTTTACCACGTTTCGCTATATGATTTTTTACAAGAACAAATCTATCTGCTATATCGCGATACACCATTACGTAAGTTACTATTTTGGTGGGTAGAGCAACTAGACGAACGAGGTTACGTGACAAAAACGCTCAAAGAAGCGCAAGAGGAAACGGCTGCCACCGAAATAGAGCTGTTAGATAGTCTCACTTTACTGCAACAACTTGATCCTGCAGGTATTGGCGCACGTTCATTACAAGAATGTCTGATGATTAAGACGGAGCGTATGGATTTCGCACCCGATATTGCTTATTTAGTTTTAGAAGAACACTATGATGACTTAGTCCATAAGCGTTGGAAAAAAATTGCTGCCCACTATAATGTACCACTGGAAGAAGTTGAAGCTGTTTATCAATTTGCCCAACGTCTCTCGACTTCCCCTGCGGAATCTTTTGAATCACGGTACAAATCCGTTCCTTATATCGTTCCAGAATTGATGGTGGAGATTGTCAATGGCGAGCTTGTTATGAAAGAAACACGATACAAAACACCGTTGCTTACACTGAACGTTTCTTATTTAAATGAAATGAAAACGGTTGATGATAAAGAGGTTCAAGCTTATGTTCAAATGAAAAAACAGGAGTTTGATCAGCTTCAGTCCAGTTTGTTGAAGAGAAAAGAAACGGTTTTAAAAGTCGGTACGGCAATTATTATGTATCAACAGGAATTTTTCATGAACATAGAAAATAGATTGAAACCACTTCAATTAAATGACTTAGCCAAAATTTGTCATTTAAGTGAGTCTACCATCAGTCGTACCGTTCGAGAAACTTTTATCCAAACACCCAGAGGAGTTTTTGAATTAAAATCTTTCTTGTCACGTCGTATGGAAAATGGCGAACAAACTCGTGAAGATGTCCTAACGGTATTACAAACTTTAATTACAAATGAAGATAAACAACATCCTCTTTCCGATCAAAAGTTGGAAGTTTTACTGAAGGAACAAGGGATTTCAGTTTCTCGCAGAGCCATCGCCAAATATCGGAAACAATTGCAAATTCCTTCTTCAACGGATCGAAAAATCAAATAAAGACTATCCCATCTCATTTTATGTGGATGGGATAGTCTTTTTTCTTATAACAACAAACAGTAGCATCGTTTCAGCTTAATCGGTCTTTACTTCTATAAACTAACCAAATATTCCTAATACATAACCAGCAATACCAACTACGAAGATACCAAAAATAATTGTAATTGGACTTACTTTCTTACGTAATAACCAAACACATAGAAGTGTTAATCCTAGTGGTGCAATACCTGGCAGAAGTGAATCAAGTGTATTTTGCAGTGTAGTTACTTGTTGAGCTTCGATGCTTAATCCTGCTTGGATTTCACCAACAACGTTACGCAACATATCGCCAGACAGTACTCCTTCGTTAGCTGCTTCAGCAACAGCTGCAAAATCAACCATATCGCTTTCATCAACAGCCACGCTACTCAAGATCATCGGGAAGTTCATGTTTGTCCATCGCGGCACCAGTACCCCCATGATAAACATCCCTAAAACAGAAGCTCCCTGTGTTAGTTTTTGCATCAAACCGCCAGCTAAGTTCTGTGCGATATTACCACCTTGAACATAACCAAACTCTTGTGAGTACCATAGGAAAGCCATCCGAATAACATTCCAAACTACGAAGAAAATAATTGGACCCATCCAGTTTTCACTCAATGCCAGCGATGCTGCGAAAGCACCTAGCACAGGCCGAAGTGTTCCCCAGAAAATCGGGTCACCAACACCGGCCAAAGGACCCATCATACCGATTTTAACCCCTTGAATGGCTGCATTATCGATTTCACGACCTGCTGCTTTTTCTTCTTCTAAGGTTAAAGTCACCCCTAATACTGGTGAAGCTAAGTATGGATGAGTATTAAAGAACTCCAAGTGACGTTTCAAGGCTAGAGAACGGTCTTCTTTTGTTTTGTATAATTTTTTAAGCGCTGGAATCATTGCATAAGCCCAGCCTACGTTTTGCATCCGTTCAAAGTTCCAAGATGCTTGCAGGAACTGACTTCTCCAAAAGACTTTCAAACGGTCTTTTTTAGTTAATTTATAGTTATCTTCAGTCATTATTCATCATCGCTCCTTTTTAGTAGTCGTTCAAGATATCGTCAAGTGGGTCGCCGCTTCCGCTATTGGAAGAACCACCGCCGCTAGATTGATTGAATTCAGGTGAAAATTGTAAGTAAAGCAATGCAAGTACAACCCCAATAATCCCCATTGCAATCAAGTTCAAATCGCCAACTGCAGAAATTGCGAAACCAAGTGCGAAAAACATCCACAATTTTGGTGTTGCCATCATGTTGATAACCATTGCGTAACCCACTGCAACGATAAATCCACCTGCAACAGCTAAACCACCAGTTAACCAATCTGGAATACTATTCAATGCATTTGTTACAATTTCAGCAGGCACTGCCAAGACAATCGCTGCCGGAATTGCGATACGCAACCCTTGTAACATTAAAGCACCAATATGATACATTTCAACTCCGCGGAATGATCCTTCTTCTGCTTTTCTGTCAGCACCATGAGCAAGCGCCACTGTTACTGTACGAACAAACATTGTTAAAACTTGTCCAGCAACTGCTAGCGGAATAGCCAAAGCAATTCCTTCTGAAATTCCTGCGCCGTGAACTGTTACTAAAATAGCTGAAGCAATCGAAGCTAAAGCCGCATCTGGTGCTACTGCGGCACCAATATTCATCCACCCTAATGCAATCAATTGCAAAGTTCCACCAAGAAGAAGTCCCTCTAAGGGTTTCCCCGTAACAATACCAATTAAACTAGCTGCCACAATTGGTTGGTGTAATTGGAATTCATCCAAAATCCCTTCCATTCCAGCAAAAAATGCTACGACTAGTATTAAAATAACCATAATAATATCCATCTTTACAATCCCTCCTTATTCCATTCACTTACTATTAAAATTTGCTTTTTTTAACAAGTCCCATAAGTTTTTCTTTTGATCTGAAGGAACTTTTCGAACATCAAACGTTAATCCTTTATCGCGTAATGCAGTCAAAGCATCTACGTCTTTTTTATTGACAGAAAGCACATTATTAACCATAACTTTTCCTTCTGAATGCGCCATGGAACCGATATTAATTTCTTCCAGACCCACACCGCCCTCAACCACTCGCAAAACATCTGTTGGATTTTCAAATAATAGCAATGCGCGAGTTTTTCCAAAGCGGGGATCGTTCCATATTTCAATCATTTTATCGATTGGAATAACATTCGCTTTAACACCTGGAGGCGCTGCTTGCGTGATTAACGATTTACGTAATTCGTCTTTAGCAACTTCATCTGATACAACGATTATTCGTGTTGGTTTCACGTCTTTCGACCATGCTGTTGCAACTTGTCCATGTAACAAACGTGAGTCTACCCGAGCTAAACCAATATCAATCTTCCCGCTGCCGACAACGGTTCCTGCAGGCAATGACTGTCTGGGTCCATTATTTGCTTGAACTGCTTTTGGCTCTTCATACAAGCTTTCTGGTTTCACCTTGATATTTTCTTTTGCTACTGACACAATTGCTTTGGCGATATCATGTGATTTTTCCATTGTAAAACGAGAAGTAATTGCTTCAATCAACATTGGCAAATTCAAACCAGCAACAATAGCCCATTGTTCTTGATTTTGGTCAAACAAGGTATTTGCTTGATTAAATGGCGTTCCTCCCCACAAATCTGCTAAAACCAACACCTCTTTTGTTTCAAAACTAGTGGCTGCTTCTTCAATTTTTTGTCGTATGTCATCTGGGCCTTCGCTTGGAAGCAAGGTTACCGCTGCGATATTATCTTGCTCTCCGACAATCATCGTAGCCGATTGAAGAATACCTTCGGCAAATTCTCCATGGCTTGCTAAAATAATTCCAACCATCCATTTCCCTCCTAAATATGATTTCCTTTTTTTAATACATCCATCAACATTTGTTTCCGATCACTCGGTACTTTCCTGATTTCTAATTCAATATCTTGGGAATCCAAGTACTGAAAGGCATCAATATCATTTTGATCTACCGAAATAAAGTGCGTCACCATTGTCTTACCATCTGTAAATTTCATACCACCAATATTCACGGTGTTAAAATAAACCCCTTTTTTATAAATCGATACAACGTCTGCGGGATTGGTAAATAAGAGCATGACTTTTACATTTAAGAACAGGGGATGAAAATAAACTTCAATAAGTTTGTCCAGTGTAACTACATGTGCTTTTACGTCTGGAGGTGCTGCCTGACTCAACAATGCTTTTTGGATTGGATTAGCGGCTACTTCATCACTGACAACGATAATACGACTAATACGCGTATCTTTTGCCCATGTTATCGCAACCTGCCCATGAATCAGTCGATCGTCAATCCGTAGTAACTGAATGTCCATTTTATTCTCCTTCTATATCGTATAGACTCTCCTTCCTTATAAACTCAGGACCAATATGTATCCTTCACTTATCTATATGCAAAAAGCGTGCCAATTTTAAAAAGGTCAAAAGCGCTTGAAACAACGGTTCTTATCGATACACAAAAAAGATACACTAATACATTGCGGTATTAGTGTATCTTTTTTATTATTTACTCCAATAGTGTATCGATATCTTCCAACATACTTTTCTCTTTTTTAATGAAATAAGCGATATAAGCATATTCTGGTTTTGGAATATGTATAGCAAGTGTACCTTCGAATTTTTTGATTACTTGAAGTAGTTCTGGGTCTATTTCGATATTATTCTGTGAGTCAACATTTGATAAGCTATCTTGATGAACAAGACGCTCAATCACGCCTGCTAGATGCAAGGCTAAATTGATATGGAAAGCATAGCCTGATTCTGGATGTGTCCGTAGTTGTCCACATTCTTCAACAAAATCCCAAATCGGCTGTATCAATTTTTTCGCATTCAAAAATGTATAATGTTCTTCCAAGAAATTATGAATCAAACGTTTTGCAGATCCGCTGTCCTCAATTGCTTGCATCGGTTGAACTTTCGTCAAGTGGTTAATTTTTCCCAGCAAGATTTCTGCATCTTTCTCAATGAAATTCTCCAATGGAATAAAAGGTGCGGAGAGTTTTGGATCTACAATCCCCGTCGTTGCGACAATCGTATAGCGATCTTGCCAAATTTTTATATTCTTATTTAAATCAGGAATCGAGCTCGTCAAGACTTTCAACTGATTATCTTTTTGCTTTGCTAAAGGTTTTTCGATAATTTCTTTTAATTTTTGGGCGGTCCCTTCCCCTGTTGCACAAATAGCAATCATTACCGGCGGCTTCGGCATCTCCTGAAATTTGGTTCCTTTTTCAACCATTGCACTTGAATAGCCATTAAAACGATCAAGTGTTTCATGCAGGAGATCAATATCAGCATCCACCAACGAAGCTTTACGAGCAGCTTCAAGTACCATAGGTGTCGAAACCATCTCAATCGTACGAACATGAATGCCCGTTTCTTTTGTCAGATTTTCTTCAAAGGTCGTCAGGGAACCCATGTCCACCATGAGAAGAACCCCACTTCCTTCATTTGCTCGAATAACCGCTTGCTTGACCTTTTCATATATTTCTATCGGTGACATATCGAGTGGCATATCTACTGCAATAATCCCGCTTAACTCAAGCAATTCTTCAGCCACTTGCGCCATGCTGGTCGCTGTAGAATTTCCATGAGTTACAATGACGACACCAATCCGGCCGCTCACTTCTTCCTCTTGAAGGGAAACCAGTAATACTGTTAAATAGTAGATTTCAATTTCCGGTACCTCCACCTGAAAGAACTCTGCAATCCGTTCTTTTAGGAATGTCGCCACTTCAATTTCGGTCGTGTACGTGACAGCCATTTCTTTAATACGTTCATTTAAACTTCGGATCTCCCCGATTTGGATTTTATTCAGCAGCGAACTAATATGTAAACTAATCGCGTAAATGTAATTTTGCTTAAATGTCGTCTTCAATGCTTTTTCAATATCCCCCGATACTTCATGGATAAACTGAATGACTTCTTTGGAAACAACTTCCGCCAAACGCGAATCCGTCTCAAAAGAAAAACCGTGGTTCCGATAAAAAGATTTTAGATGAACATTGATATCAGTTGAAATGTATTGATTAATCGATTCCTGGTCCAATCCTTCTTCTTCTAATAATGTGGCTTTATCTCCGATAATATCATACAAATTATAAGGCAGTTCATAGGCATCCGTTTTGACTTGGTAAAAGGGTTCATTTGGATATACGGTAATCTGTGCTTCTGTTATTTTCGATAAGGCAGATCGGTACCTGCTATTAGAAGATTTCCCAACCAAATAAGTTTGAATGGATTCAGGTAAATCTCGAGCAGTCAGATCAATTTGCTCTTGTCCAAATTGATTCATGAACCCACGGGCACAAACCAGTTGAATACCTGATTTCAGCTGGCCAATATTTCCATAACCCACGCTGGCAATCAAGGCCTTCACAACATCTTCCGTAAGAGTGATTTTTTTCTGAATGCGAGTTGCCTCAAGACTTACCAACAGTTTCACTAAATCAAGTTGTTCGCTAACAGAACGCTCTTTGAAGGATGGCAATTGAATCATGATTGGAATTCGTCGCATAAAGGTATCCAAAAATGTCGACTTTGGATCTTCTGTCGTTGCACAGACAATTCGAACATTTGCAGCACGTGTTTTGCCGGACTCTCCCAACCGACTGTACATTCCAGTATCCATAAAATAGAAAATCATCTCTTGCCCTTCTGGCGGCAACCGGTGAATTTCATCCAGGAAAAGCATCCCTTGATCCGCTTGTTGGATCAGTCCATCTTTGGACGCGGTCGCTCCAGTAAAAGCACCCTGACTGTATCCAAACAAATGACTCATTAACAACTGGGGATTATTCGCATAGTCAGCACAATTAAAAACAATCAATTCTTTTTCTTCATCGATAATGTGGTTCGTTTGGGCGTAATGGAACATCGCATGAGCAAAATAAGTCTTTCCAGAGCCAGTTGGACCGGTAATCAAGGTATTCAAACCTTTTGGCGGATATAGAACCGCGGCTTTTGCCTGATCGACTGCATTTTTCATACTGCTGTTAGCACCAATCATTGTTCGAAAAACATCTTCTATGCTTGATTTTTCTGTCTGCTGTTTATTTTGTTTAATCGGTCTCTCTTTGTAACTTGAAACGTGTTTTGTGAGCGGTTGATGGGGTCCTTTCGCTATCGTAAAATAACGAACGGGACGGCCTTCTGTTTTCCCTAATTTGCCTTCTCTTACCAACTGATTCAAGTCCTTGGAAACGTTACTCCGTTGAATCTGAAGCGAATCCGCTACCATTTTCGTTGTAACTCCCTGGCCCATTTCTAAGTCCATTTCGGTTAGCGTATCCGTCGCTTCTTTAATATAGTAAAAAATATGATCAATCCGATTCAAAGTGTATTCACTCCCTATAAACTGTATCTTTTTTATAGTATACACTAAAAATATTCGTGCAAGCATTAAAATACTTGAATAAGGAAATGGCTTGTTGATAGTAAATAAATAAGTCCGTAAAAGGCTTTTTTGTCTAGTGAGAAGTTCATTTTTGGTCACTAGATGAAATTTCATGCTTATTTCATCCAGTGAGGACTCAGAATAAGCTTCACTGGATGGAAAACATGTTCTTACAATATTTGAGCAAAATAAAAAGAACCGATTTAGCTTATACCGGCTCTTTCATTTCTTATTGTTTCACGATTTCTGTTAAGAAGGCGCAGTAGCGTTCCTGAGTTAGAACAGTATCAAAGCTAGCTATTTTTCTCTTACAAATGCAAGCGCAAGGCAGTCCGGCCCAACATGTGTTCCAATTACGCTTCCAACGGGAAATAATTTTGCATCTGCTAATCGATATTTCTCAACCGTCTCCTTCATGAATTCCTGTCCTTGCTTACGATTTAATGTGTAACCAAAATAGACTGGAAAGGAAGGATCTACTGATTCTTTTTCGAATTCTTGATACAAACGTTTTTTACCTGCCGCAGTTCCCCGCTTCTTCGCTAACTCTCTTAACTTTGTATTTTCCAAAATAATAACGGGTTTTATCTTCAAGGTCTCTCCAATAAATGCTAGACTTTTCGGAATTCTTCCACCCATTTTTAAATACTTCAACGTATCAACGACTCCACAAACAACGATCCGTTCTCTGACATCTTCTATTTTGTTCACGATTGCTTCAAGATTCTCTCCACTATCCCTTAATTTTAAAGCATATTCGACAAGCATTCTCTGTGTTAGAATCGCTTGTTTTGTATCTACTACTCGGATATGTTCTTTGTAAGTAGACATTTTTTGTGCCAGTACTGCACTCTCGTATGTGCCGCTCAAACCACTTGATAGCGTCAAGACCAAGACTTCCTGACCTTTTTTCTCAGCATCCTTGAAAATCTCGATATACTGATTCGGTGACGGTCTACTGGTAATGGGAAGTTCTGAAGCAACTTTTAGCTTTTCGAAAAATTCATCATAATCCGCTTCCGTCTCTTGCTTTAATTCTGTTCCTTCAAAGGTAATTTTTAACGGTACAATTTCGATTTCTAATTTTTCTGCTTCTGCTAGTGTAATATCAGCAGCGCTGTCTGTTACAATTCTAATCATTTACGAAACTCCTTTTGAATTCTCTATGCGTAAATGACTATATCCTACTTATGTGAACTCATAATGAACTCGATATTTGTTTTGGCAAAGTAATCGTAAAGGTTGTTCCAAGTTCTTTTTTGCTTTTTACTCCTATCGTTCCCTGATGAAGTTCAACAATTTTTTGAGCTAATGACAACCCCAGACCATTCCCACTTGTCTTTCGACTGTTATCTTCTTGATAAAATTTCTCGAATATCTTCCCATAATTTCTTTCTTCAATACCAATCCCCGCGTCACTCACTTCCACAAGGATATTCCATTTATCATCTTGTAAATTTACTACGATGTCTCCATTTTCCTTATTATACTTAATCGCATTTTCAAATAGATTCAACCACACTTGATAAAGCAATTCTTCACTCCCAGAATAAATTATTTTATCTAGTTGAATATTCAAATTTACATTCATTTTTTCCCATTTTGGTTGTAAGAATAAAAGAACTTCTCGTATTTGTTCATCTAAACGAAAGTCTTTCTCTTCATAGCCAATACTCTGCGTTTCTAATTTGGTTAACTTTAGAATGTTATCTGTCAAGGTAGCCAGCTGCTGGTTTCCTTCAAAAATTCGTTTGTAATAGCTATCTCGTTCTTCTTCTGTAATATTTTTATTTTGAAGAAGCTGAATATACCCCTGTATGGTCGCAATGGGTGTTTTAAATTCATGTGAAACATTTGAGATAAAATCATTTCGCAGGGTTTCGATTCCGCTAAGTTCTCTTACCATCAAATTGAAATCCGAATACAATTCTTGTACCTCTCCGGCAGCTTCTTTTTCCTCAATTTGAACAGAAAAATCTCCTTGTGCCACCCGTTTCATGCTTTTTCTCAGTTCAATAATTGGCTGTAAGAATTTCTTGCCGACAATGGAAGAGATACCACTACTAATAATCGCAATAAACAAAGCAATAAAAATAATTAAATAAACGGTCCCTCCTTCTTTTGGAATGATATCAAAGTAAGTCGCGATTAATAAAATCAAGGCAATTCCAGATGCAGAAACGAGTATTAAAGCAAAAACAACCAAGGAAAAATATAGCCACAAATTTGATTTGATTTTATTTTTCATTATTTTGAACCGCCTTGTATCCAAGCCCTCTAACCGTCACAATTTGAAAATCAATATTTTTATGCAATTTATCGCGCAGTCTTTTAATGTGTACATCAACTGTTCGCTCATCAGAATCGGAATCATATCCCCAAATTTCATCCATCAATTGTTGTCTAGTAAAAATTTTATTTGGATATGCCAATAACTTATATAGTAATTGAAATTCTTTTTGAGGAAGTTCCATCCTATTGTCATTCTCTTCTATTTGCAAAGTTTCTTGATAAAGGGTCGTATTGCCCATTCTTAATTCATTTTCATGAAGGATTTTTGCACGCCGTAACAATGCCTCTACACGAAGAACCATTTCATTGACATCAATTGGTTTTACCATGTAGTCATCAATACCGATCCGGAAGCCTTTTTTCTTATCCTCAAATGTATCCTTAGCGGTAATCATCAAAATCGGCGTTTCATCACCTGCTTCTCGCAGCAAGCCTGAGAATTCATAACCATCCATTTCAGGCATCATGACGTCGGTAATAATCAAGTCAACTGCTTGTTTATCTAATATCTCTAAAGCTTCTTTTCCATTTTGTGCTGTCACTACTTTAAATTGCGATTGAAGTAAAAATGATTTGTATAGTTCCAAGTGGTTTAAATCGTCTTCAATGATGAGAATTTTATTCATTTTATTCTCCTTTTTAATCTTTGTTGGTTCTTTATTATGATAGTACCATAGCAGCTCGTTATTTATCATGATATTCTACGTGGTTTCCTCTTGTATTCACAAATGTATCCTGCGATAAGAAAAGCGGACAAGTCCGCCTTGACCTATGAAAAAATAGGAAATTTGACCCTGAATGAGCAGCGAAGCGCGCAATGGGGCAAATTTATCTTTTTTTCACTAGGTCAGGACTTGGAAGCTAGACATTGATGGCTGAACTTATAATCCCCTAGTCTATAAAAAAAGGAAGTTAAGAATCTCTCCCTAACTTCCTTTTATGGCTATTCTATTCTGATGAGTTAAATACCTTCTGAAGAAAAAGTTCCAATTGGCAACTGATCATTGATTAGCTCTCCATCTGGATCAACTGATAATTTTTGTTTTTTGCCTGATGTCCAGAATAGCATCAAGATCCCTACTGAAATAATCAAGGCAACGATAAATGTTATCACTGTCAGTCCCATTCGGAATCCAATGGGTTCACTTAAAATATAAACCACTACTGCGTACAGCATGAATACTCCTGGCAGTAACGTGACCAAATAATTTTTTCCTTTTAGATACAAATAACGCGTAGAAACGAGTAAGGAAATCACAGCTGTTACCTGATTTGCCCAGTTGAAATATCTCCATAAGATATTGAAATCAACATTGGTTAATGCAAAGGAAATGAGGTACAAGGGAATTGTGACCATCAAGATTTTTTTCATTGTATCTTGCTTGATGTTTAAGTAATCAGCTAATATCGTCCGCAAGCTTCTAAAAGCCGATAAACCAGATGATATTGGCAGTACGATAACTCCAATAATGGCTACAGTACCGAATACGTTCCCTAATAACATCATAGACACTTCGTTAACGACTAATGAAGCTGTACCGGCATCAATCATTTGACTTAATGTTTGACCGTCAAATAAGCTCATTGATGCTGCTGCCCAAATCATAGCAATGACTCCTTCAGCAATCATCATACCGTAAAAAGTAAAGCGACCTTCTCTTTCATTCGTACTGGTTCTTGATACCATAGGCGCTTGGGTAGCGTGGAAACCGGATAATGCTCCGCAAGAAATGGTAAAGAAAATAGCTGGGAAAATGGCTAATCCACCCGGATGGAAATTTTGAATATTGTTGATGGTTAGATTTGGAATAGGGCTGCCGCTAAATAGTAAACTGATTCCAATAGCGATTGTACTAATAATCAAAATCGCTCCAAACCATGGATAAACTTTTCCTAATGCTTGGTCGATCGGTAAAATAGTAGAAATAATGTAATACACAAAAATTACCACAACAATTACGCCCAATCCTAACCAGTTCGGCGTAATACTGTCAATCAAATTAGCTGGTGAAGTAACAAATACGGTTCCTACAAGCATCAATAATAGCATCGTAAAAATGTTTACCACATGCTTGACCGGTTTACCTAAATATTTGCTGGCCAACTCCGGCAAGTGAGCTCCGTTATTTCTTAAAGAAATCATCCCCAACATGTAGTCGTGGACAGCTCCCGCAAAGATACATCCGACAATAATCCATATATAAGCAACTGGTCCATATAAAGCACCCATGATAGGTCCGAATATCGGTCCAGTTCCTGCAATATTTAATAATTCAATAATAGCGTTCTTTCCTTTTGACATCGGTACAAAATCATAGCCGTCTTTCAGTACCTCTGCAGGAGTTTTTCGACTAGGGTCAATCGAAAAATTTTTCTCAATGTACTTCCCATATGTAAAATATCCTAAAAGCAATAATGCAATCCCGCCAATTAAAGTAATCATTCTTTCTCCTCCTTTTATGAATCCCCTTTCAATTTATACTGCTATTTTACTCATATTTCGCTTCAAAGAGACTGTTTTCTGCTGAAATAACAAAACTACAGGCTGAGATGCACGCCTGTAGTTCTGAAATTCATTTTTATAAGCCGATTTTTTTCTTAAATGCTTTCATATACGAACGACTCACTGGTACTTTCATCTGATTTACCATGGTAAGTTGATAAGTATGGTTAAACCAAGGTTGAATTTCCCTTATTTTCGTGCTATTAATAATAAAAGAGCGATGTACTCGAATAAAGGAAGGATGGCCGCTTAATTTTTCTTCCCAAGTATTCAAAGTGTCATGGATTGTATATGTTTTTTCTTCTGTATCTAAATGTACTTCCCCTTGATAGATGCTTACCGCTATTATAGAAGAAATTTTCAATAGAAAAATTCGTTCTTCTGTTTGTATGGGAATAATGTCTTCTACAATGGGTGTTGTTATTTTTTGAGAAGTCTGAGCAGCCTTTTTTACTGCTTGCTGAATCCGATCTAACGAAAAAGGTTTCAAAACATAATCTCTAGCGTTCAAATCAAATGCTTGAACCGCATATTCGTCATAAGCTGTCGCAAAAATAATGATAGGTGGTTGTTGTAACTGGTTTAACTTGTTAGCCAGGGTTAGTCCGCTCTCTTCTGTTAAATGAATATCTAAGAAAACCAGCTCAATTTTATGCTGAATTAATATGCTGATTGCTTCGTCTATAGAATCTGCTTCTTTTATAGAAGAAATCTCAGGACACTGTTTCAATAAATAAGTTAATTCATTTCTTGCTAAAGGTTCATCATCTACGATTAGCGTATGCATCTTTTTCCTCCTCTATTTCACGGCGACCAATCACGCAGAATATGGTTGTTCCCTTATGCGTCGATTCGAATTGTAATTGAGCATTTTCTCCAAATAAACTAAGCAACCGTTTGTTTAAGTTCTCGATGGCTGATCCCGACCCTTTTTCTGAATGTACAATTTCTTTTCCTAATTTCCCTAAAACTTCAGGTGTGATCCCTGCCCCGTTATCTTGGACGCTGATTCGAATAGACTCTCCTTGACGCCGAATAGATACTAAAACTCGATTGTCTTTTTTTCTCCCCTTGAACGCATGCCTATAAGCATTCTCTACTAAAACCTGGATCAAAAATGGTGGTAGTAAAACTTGTTCCAGTTCTTTATCATATTGAACTTCTAGCTGATAACGATCAGGAAAACGAGCTTCCTCTAATGTTCGAAAGGCTTCTACCTGTTCTAGTTCTTTCGTTAATGGGATTAAGTTGGTTCTAGCGCCTGTCAAATTAGAACGAAAAAAATTACTTAGTTGAATCAGTAATGAACGAGCTTTTTCACTATCGATGCGAATCAATGCAGAAATTGTATTGATCGTATTAAAGAAGAAATGTGGATTCACTTGAGATTGAAGTGATTTGATTTCTGCATCTTGCAGCAATCTGCTTTGCCATTCTACTTCTCCTAATTCAATTTGTTGCGAGAATATATTTCCTAAACCTTCTGCTAACTGACGCTCAACGAATGTGAGCTTGTTTTTATCTGTAAAATACATTTTTAACGTTCCGACGGTTTTCTGTTTCGATTTTAATGGAATCACAATAGCAGCTTCTAACGGACATCCACTATGGTTGCATCCAATCTCTTCTTGCGAATGCACTTCACTGATTTCCCCAGTCTGTAAAACTTTTTTAGACAATTCTGTCAGTATCTCAGTAGTTGGAATATGATGATCGCTTGCTGCGCCGACATGAGCTAAAATTCTTTCTTGATTTGTTATACTCACTGCATCCACCTTCATAAATTGTTGGATGGTTTGAGCTGCTTTTTCACAGGATTCTTTATTCAATCCAGAACGAAAATAAGGCATGGTTCGATTTGCCAGTTGCAACACATCATGTGTTTGTACGGCTTTGGTTTGTTCTTCTTGCCGCAAGGTCGTTTCGATAATGGACATAAAAATCCCCGTACCAATACTATTTGTCAACATCATAGGCAAGGCAATGAATTGGATCAAACTCCATGATTCTATATAATCACTTCCAAAAATAAAGATGCAAATCATTTGAATTGCTTCCATTAGAACACCTAAAACCAAACCTTCAGAAGCAGAAGGATACATATTCTTTTTCATGGATTTACTGCCAAAATAGCCAGAAAACAGTCCAATGAGGATAGAAGAAATCATGTAAATATGAACATCTCTTCCCCCTTGGAAAAAACGCATAGTCGCCGAAATAAGCCCAACAACTACTCCTACCGAGGATCCCCCAATCAAACCAGAAACACCGATCGTTAACACTCGTGTATTAGCTAGAGCAGAACCTGCAGAAAGCTCGGTTACAAATTGATTTTCAATCATTTGATTTTGACTGATTTCAACACCCGTGAAATTTGAAATAAAAACAAATAAACTAAAGAGGATGATTAATTTTAGTTTTGCACTCATTTGATAACGATTTACCAATACATTTTTTAAATAGGGAATATTAATTAACAAGTAGGCAAGGATAATAATGAGTCCGCCACGTTCAAGCATTAAAACAAACAATGAAAACATTCTTATTCCCTCCTTCCTCTTCATTATCAGTCTACACCAAATAAATCAAAAGAGTGGTCTTTTATTGAAGAATTCTCCTCCTTTTCTTTAAAGTATTGTTCTTAAATCTATTCAGTATCTTTTGCAATATCTTCTCTTAGTTGTTCCAAAAATTTTTTACTTGCTAATGAAAAAGCTTCATTCTTTTTCCAAACGATATTTAAGTTCACTTTTAAAGAAGGATAGAGAGGCCTGAAACAAAGTTCATGATTGTCCTTTACGGGAATCAACTTATCTAAACAAAGAGCAATCCCAATCTTTTCTTCTACCATAATTGCTGCATTGTAAATTAAATTGTAAGTTCCCACAATATTGATTGTATCAACATCTTTTCCTAGCCAGCCTGATATTTCATTATTAACCATGCTTTGGCGAGAAACTAGAAGTGGTTGTTCGATAATATCTTGAGCCTGAATTTCTGCCCTTTCTGCTAATGGACTATCCTTTCTCATCAGAACACCCCAGCGATCCTGATAAGGAAGTTTTAGATAATTGTATTTATTCTTGTCGGTAGGCTCAATAAAAATTCCAAAGTCTAATAAACCATTATCCAATTTTTCTGAAATATCGTCAGAATTACCACTATATAGATGGAAACGGATATTTGGGTATTGTTTTTGAAGTTTATTTAACGTTTTCGCAATCATCCGCATACCTTCTGTTTCTCCGCAACCAATAAAAATTTCGCCACTAATATCTGTCGAATTTCTACTAAAATCATTTGTCGTTTTATCGACCAATTCCACGATTTCTTTTGCTTTTTTTAGAAAATAAACGCCTTCTTCCGTCAGTGTTATTTCGCGATTTCCTCTGAGAAACAGCGAAACGCCCAATTCTTCCTCCAGCTCTTTCAATTGCCGTGATAAAGTTGGCTGAGAAAGATGTAGCGCTTTTGCAGCAGATGAAATACTTTTCTCTGTCGCTACAGCAATGAAGTACTGCACTACTCTTAATTCCAATTTATTCTCCTTTCTTCCTATAACTTTTAAGCATGCCTGGATATTTGTTATAGGTATTAGTTTCATCTATTGTAACAGCTTATAATAGACATTGAAAAGGATATATTTTGAGGAGGAGTTTAAATGAGTCTTAAGAACAAAGTTGTTATGATTACCGGAGCTTCCAGTGGTATTGGAGAAGCAACAGTATCCTTATTGGCTGAACAAGGAGCGAAGCTCGTCTTAGGAGCTCGTCGAGTGGAGCGATTAAAAGCCATCAAAGAGAAATACCCTCAAGCAGAAATTTATTATCAAACTACTGACGTTACAAAACAAGCGGACATTGAATTTTTGGCAAAATTGGCACGGGATAAATTTGGACGAATTGATGTTTTGTTTAACAATGCTGGAATTATGCCTACTGCTCCTTTAGAAGAAAAACAAGTGCATGAATGGAAAGCTATGCTGGATACTAATATAATGGGTGTCTTATATGGAATTGGCGCGGTTCTTCCTGCTATGATCCAACAGAAATCGGGTCACATTATTTCTACTGACTCTGTTGCCGGCCATGTTGTTTATCCAAATTCTGCTGTTTATTGCGGTACCAAATTCGCAGTACGGGCAATTATGGAGGGTCTCAGACAGGAGCAAATCGACAATAATATCAAATCAACCCTCATCTCACCGGGAACAACCGATACCGAACTTTATCAATCTATTTCAGATAAAGATTCTTCGAATCAAATTTTAAAGCTTCAAAAGGAAATTGGCATGCAATCAATTGATGTCGCTAAAGCCGTTGTCTACGCAATCGATACTCCTGCTGAAGTATCGATTAGTGATATGATTATACGAGCTTCTAAACAAAGGGGGTGAAAAAAGTGGATATGAAAAGTTTTATTGAATATTGCAGGCAAGGTTATCCTATTTCTGTTGGAGACGATCTTCATAACTTATTAGTTCAATGCAGCGAAGAGGCTCAGAAATTGACAATGAGATTAAATACTTCCTTTCATACAAGAGAAGAAATTGTTGAAGTTTTTAGTGAATTGACTGGAAAAGAAGTAGATTCTTCTTTCATGTGTTTCCCACCTTTTCATACTGATTTTGGAAAAAATATCAGTATTGGGAAGAATGTTTTCTTTAACACTGGTTGTTCTTTCCAAGATCGAGGCGGCATTACTATTGGAGATGGAAGTCAGATTGGGATGAATGTTACCATAGCAACCTTGAATCATGGGATCCCATTGGAAACTAGAAATACAACCTATTCTTCACCCGTTATCATTGAAAAGAATGTGTGGATTGGTTCTAATGCGACTATTTTGCCTGGCGTTCGGATTGGAGAGAATTCTATTATTGCTGCAGGAGCAGTCGTGACAAAGGATGTTCCTCCCAATTCTATTTTTGGTGGTGTACCCGCCAAGCTGATTAAAAAAATACCAAGGACTTGAGTACTGAAACAATGTGATTTTGGTAGCTTCAGAGCTTTTTTATTAGCCCAAGCTTACACTTTTAAAAAAACTGGTAGGTTCAAGTCTTTTTTTCCAGTCTAACCTTGCACTTTCAAAAATTAGTGTGAAGAATAGAATATTCTTTTTTATGTGAGGCCAGAGCTTGCTAGTTAGACATTGATGCTAGAAAAAATTTATCAAACTATACTCTAAAATCAAAACATCCTCTATTTTGAGAGGATGTTTTCTTTCTGCTTTACTAATTTAGTTCCTTTTTGTCAGAAAAAATGATGCACGACAGCTTTCATTTTTTCAATAATTTCTTTGGGAAGCTGATATAAAACTACACTCTTTGTTCTTGCTTTTGGATCTATACTGCGTAAATGCTGCAAAAGAATTGTGCCATGAACAATATCATTATCTGGTATCTGAATAAAAAAAGGTGATTGAGAATAATATTCTTCTGTATATTTTTCGGAACTACTGATAGGAGCCACAATGACTGTGTTCAGATGGCGGTTGTAATGGTTATTACTGACGACTACACATGGCCTCTTTTTTTGAGTTTCTACTCCTTTTGTTGGGTTCAAATCAATTACCATAACATCTCCTTGTCTAAAATTAAACATTAATCAAACTCCTCCGCTCCTACATCTGGCCCCCAATAAAGCTCTTTTTCTTCCACAACATCATACTTTTCTTGAAGTTCTGCTACTTTATTCCAAAAGTTATCTGAATCTTCTCTTTTTCTTACTAAAACTTCCCCAGTATCCTGCAATTCAAATTCAAGCTCGTCATGAGAATCAACTTGTAAGATTTCCCTTACTTGTTTAGGGATTGTAACTTGATTCTTTGAAGTCATTTTTGCGTAGATAAGTGGTTTATTCTTTGTCCTCAATTTCCTCATCTCCTAATCGATTATTTACTTATATTATATCACAAAGTAAGGAAATGTAAGGAATAAAGAGCTCATTTAATATAGAAATTTCATTGAATTTTTTTATAGACTAGGGGATTATAAGTTCAGCCATCAATGTCTAGCTCCCAAGTCCTGACCTAGTGAAAAAAAGATAAATTTGCCCCATTGCGCGCTTCGCTGCTCATTCAGGGTCAAATTTCCTATTTTTTCATAGGCCAAGGCGGACTTGTCCGCTTTTCTTATTATGTTTTATAAGTTGTTTTTGTTATATTATCGAATACCGTTGCCATTTATTGGAACGCCACCTTATTACAAAGAAAATGGAGCGGAAAGTCCAGTCGACAATCATCGCAATCCAAACGCTCATTAGCCCCATATCAAAAACATAAGCAAGGAGAAAACTACATCCTACACGAAAGACAAACATTGAGAATACCGATACGTACATCGTTGAAACAACATCTCCTGCTGCTCTCAGTGCATTTGGAAGTGTGAAAGAGGCTGGCCAAATCAACATCACAGCTACTCCATGAAGAATCATGACTTGGAAAGCCAGATTGATCGCTTCTGGCGAAAGGCTATAAAAATTCAAAACCGGCTTTAATACAAACAGAATCGGAATATTAAGCACAATTATGTATAAATAGGCTTTTTTCATCAATAGTCTTGTATAATACTTAGCTTGCTCATATTCCCCTGCTCCGACGCAGCGAGCAACGACGGTAGTAATAGCAAGTCCCATGGCAGCACCCGGTATAATTTCTAATCCAGTTAAACTGTTTGCCACTGCGTGTGCTGCAATGGAGGCAGTACTGAACGTCGCCACTAATCCTGTCATAATAATTTTCCCAATTTGGAAAATACTATTTTCCAAACCATTCGGAATCCCGATTCGCAAAATTCTTTTTATCATTTTAAAATCAATATCGCGTGGATTGTAAGAACTTATAAAGACAGGCAATTTAGGATTCCGCAACACATACATCATGGAGAAGGAACTAATCACCCTTGCGATTAAAGTCGATAATGCGGCTCCAAATACACCCCATTTGAAAATATAAATAAAAATAGAATTTCCTACTATATTAATGACATTCATGATAAGTGCATTAATCATTGCTTTTTTAGAATCGCCCATCACCCTTAGCAATGAAGCAGATACATTAAAAAGGCCTAAAAATGGAAACGAAGCAGCTGTTACGTAAAAATAAGTGACGGCACTATCCATAACGGGCGCCTCCACATTTCCAAATAAAGTTTGTAAAATCTGGCGGTTAAAAACAAGAGAAATAACTGCTACAAGAGTAGCAATAAAGGCAACAACCAAAAATAGCTGTTTTGCTGCATGCTTACTCATTTTGCTTTCCTTTTTCCCTAGATACTGACCTACAATAATGGCTCCCCCGGCCGCAACAGTAGAGAAAAAGTTAATCGCCAGGAAATTGACACTGTCTACTAAAGCAACTCCAGATACGGCTTGCTCCCCCGCATAAGCGACCATCATCGTATCAAAGAAACCAATCGATAAAGCAAGTGCCTGTTCAAAAATCAAAGGGACAATTAATTTCCTCAAAGCTTGAGGACTAAATAATAATTTTTCGTCTGCCAATTCACCTTTTGCCAAAAATAAAATCTCCTTTTTACTAAACCTTTTTATTACAAATCTCAAATATAAGTTTGTCAGCTAGAAACTCACAATGATGCAACGCATTCCTTTCAAATTTATTTTCATTCAAAAAGATTGTTTAAATCGTACAGCAAAACAGAAAGCGTTGTCATTTTTATAAGATTACTCTTCTATCTATTATAGCTAATTATCATAATAATTGCTTGGTTGAAAGGATTGATTTCGTGAAAAATAATCGTGTTGATTCTATCGATGAGTCACTTTGTTTTTATATTGTTTGGATGCAGTGCAATTCAGACAGCAGGAAACAGTTCAGATCGAATGGGTCATGAAAGGAATCACAGATAAAATAGGAGCTATTCTTACAGAAAATAACGAGCATACTCCTTCTGAGGAACGATACCAGATGATGATTGATTTTCAAAGAGATGAGGGGGTTCAGTTGAGCCCCCTCAAATAGTTGAGTCACTAAGAGGTTCCTGCGATTTATCCTGCTTCGCCAAAAATGTCTCACAACAGCCAATCCAACAATCTTCATATTCTGCTTGCGAAATAATTTTAGTCGATAAATCAAGAATCTCGTGGAGTTGTGCCACTTTACACCACTCCACACATTGGTGATACAGATTTTCTAAATCGTCAGAGATAACGTCCTCTTCTAGGATAAAAGGTAACGCTTGAATGCCATTTTGGGCCGCTACAAAGGCTCGTGTATGGCCGTCGATGAGGACTGGTTTTTCACTCCACGAAAAGGAATGAATCGTGATTGGTGAAAAGTTCGTCAAATCAGACGAAAACCATTCATTTATTTTCACAATCTTCGTATGCGATAAAAACAATTGGCTCAGTTGAAGCTCTTTTATTGTTATCATATTTTTCTCAAAGTTATCCACTGTGGAAAACTCCTTTCGTTTTATATTTTATTTATCCACAATGTAATCAAATAAAAGAGACTTTTGGGTCAGCCTCCGGTTGGGTACACTAAATTTTGTGAAGACTATCAAAGACATATTGATCAATACCGCTTGACGAATCACTTAAAACATAAACCCGGTGTATCGATTCAAGTCGATTGGAGCGGCTCAACCATGGATTTGCTCGATACTGACACCGGTGAATTAATAACTGTTTACCTCTTTGTAGGAACCCTGCCTTACAGTCAATACACCTATGTAGAACCCACACTTGATATGAAAAGCGACACTTGGCTTCGTTGCCACATAAACATGTTTGAATATTTTGGCGGAACGACTATCCGGCTTATAAGTGACAACTTAAAGACAGGTGTGATCAGCCATCCAAAAGAAGGAGATATTGTCTTAAATGAGCAGTATGAGTCTTTAGCCAATCATTACGTAATGGCTGTCATGCCTGCTCAAGTACGTAAACCAAAACAGAAAGCAGCTGTAGAAGGCGCAGTTGGTAAAATAGCCATGGCCGTGATTGCTCCACTGCGAAATGAAATCTTTACGACTATGGGCGAGTTAAAGGCAGCTATTCGTGAAAAACTGGAGTTCTATAATGCCAAACCTTTTCAGAAACGTGAAGGAAGCCGACGGCTCATATTCACAGAGACAGAACAGGAAAAACTCCGACCGTTGCCTTCAATCCCTTATGAAATTGCTGAGTGGGTTTACGGAAGAACCGTTAAACTCGATTGCCATATTACCTTTCAAAAAAACAACTACTCCTGCCCCTACCAATATGTAAAAAAGAAAGTGGATTTAAAAGTAACCGCTCATTTTCTTGAAATCTATTATCAAAATGAACGAATTGCTACTCACAAACGATTTCCCACCTATAAAGAATATACCTTTTCAACCTTACCTGAACACCTGCCAGATCAATTTAATCGACTAGAATGGAACGAACAGAGGTTACTAAATTGGGCACAAACGATTGGTCCTTTTACTTATAAAGTAATTCAACGTATTTTTGAGAGATTACAACTCAAAGAACAAGGGTATCAGTCTTGTTTGTCTGTTTTAAATCTATCAAAGAAACACTCCAATGAAGCCTTAGAGAAAGCATGTCAAATTGCTTTAGAACGACTTCACTCGCCAAGGTATCGTCAGTTAAACACCATTTTAAACAACCCCAATAATAAAGAGATTTTAGAAGAAGCAGAAAGTGCCCAAAAAGAAACCCTAGGTTTTGTGAGAGGCCCAGAATACTATGGAGGAGATATCAATGATTGACAACGAAACAGTACGCAAATTAAGACAATTAGACTTAAGCGAATTTGTAGATACATTAGAGA
Source organism: Jeotgalibaca ciconiae (assembly GCF_003955755.1). Taxonomy (NCBI): domain Bacteria; kingdom Bacillati; phylum Bacillota; class Bacilli; order Lactobacillales; family Carnobacteriaceae; genus Jeotgalibaca; species Jeotgalibaca ciconiae. Next base: position 579,392 of record NZ_CP034465.1, read on the forward strand.
TGCAAGAAATGGATCAGGATACCAGACACTTGCCTTTTGACGAACGCCTACAGATATCCATCGATTACCTTTACCAAGAAAAATACAATAAACGAGTAAGTGGATTAATTAAACGATCCAAGTTCCGAATACAAGACGCAGATGTTGCTTCAATCCACTATGAAAAACGCGAGATTGACCGTCAAACCCTTCAAGAACTGGCAACCTGCAATTACATCAATCACCGACAGAATGTTATTTTCCAAGGGTTTACAGGTTCAGGAAAAAAATACTTAGCTTGTGCTTTAGGCAAGGAGGCCTGTAAACAAGAAATTCGAACGCGCTATGTCCGCCTCCCTGATCTATTAATCGAGCGAGATGAAGCGACCCTCAAACCTAAAGGCGTAACGAATCTCATCAAAAAGTTTTCCAATTATGGTTTGCTTATTATAGACGAATGGTTACTGGATGACTTATTGGAAGAAGATTTAAAATTTCTCTTTGAGATTATTGAGCGTCGATACGATTCCGGCTCCACTATTTATTGTACACAATTTAGAAAATCGGATTGGCATCAAAGACTAGGTGGCGGTGTCCATGCGGACGCGATAATGGACAGAATCGTTCATAATGCGGTTTGGTATGACACCGGTCAGCTAAATATGTGCGAACACCATTCCTTCAATCAACAATAAATAGAAAAATCACCTAAAATAGCTATGCTGAAACTGGCATGGCTATTTTGCTGGACTCAAAGCACGTATAAGCGGACTCCAATTGGATATCCAAAGACTCAAGAGAGTGGATAGGTGGGCCTGAAGGCGCGTAATAATCAGTCTGATGTCTCTATTTTTAATTTGGTCATTATATTCTTGGCTATAATGATTTATTTCGAAATAGATTAGGATATTACCTAGTCCAACTTCTCTCTAACAAAAAAAATCCCCTCATCCGCATTTCTGCTTCAAAGGGGAGTCATTCATTTAATTAATAGTATTCTATTCTTTTCTTTCGTCTTTCTTAAACGTAAATGCTAACGCAACTCCACTTCCGATGAAGACTAATCCAATGATTGAAACCATTAGATCGTTTGTTTTTCCTGTAAAAGGTAAATTGTCTTCTTCACTGTCTGTAGCTGCGTCTTCTTCACTGTCTGTAGCTGCGTCTTCTTCACTGTCTGTAGCTGCGTCTTCTTCACTGTCTGTAGCTGCGTCTTCTTCACTGTCTGTAGCTGCGTCTTCTTCACTGTCTGTAGCTGCGTCTTCTTCAGTTGAATCATCTGTGTCCGATCCGTCTGGTTCTTCAACCGTATCACCTGCAACTAAGATAACTGTACCGCCATCCGCGTTCCCAGGGATGTCGATCGTTACTGTACCATCTGCTGCGACTACGTAAGTTACGTCATTATATACATCAATAACTTCTGAACCAGCCGCTAATCCTAGTGCAAACGTTGAAACTCTTGCGCTACTTGTCGAGTTTACTGCAAATGTTGATTCTACTGCATCTTCATTCGTGTTTAACCCAACAAATATTTGTTCATTACCGTACGTACGAGCAAACACTGAGTAGCCTGTTTCGTTTGTTCCAGCTACATGTTGACGTGTTCCTTTTGAGAAGACATCTGAGTAGTCGGCACGAATATTTAATAGTTTCTTGTAGTGCATTAACATATCGTTATCGTCGTTTGCAATACTCCAATCAAGATTGTAACGGTTCTCGTCGTAATATCTACCAACTGAATCATCATGCATTAATCCTGATTGTCCAAGTTCTTCACCATAGTAAATAACGGGTTGTCCTTTAGCTGTAATTTGAAGGGCAGCGGCTACTTTAAACTTGTTTCTAGCCTCTTCTTCTGTAAGGGCATTTTCACCTTGTGTTAGACTATATAAGAATCCATCTTCATCATGACTACTTAAGAATTGACCCAACATAGCAGTATTATCTATCTTACCATTTCGGTCTGACAATTCTTTTTCAACTTGAGAGATATTTCCGTTGATGAATCGTTCTGCTTGTCCTTTAAAGTTAAAGTCTAGAAGAGAATCCATACGACCTGTTCTTAGTTGATCACCTGTACTATTCACACTTGCCCCATACCATTCTCCAATCATCTTGAAGTCCGGTTTTTCTCTTGTAATTTCATTCTTGAATGCATTCCAAGTTGTGTTGTCTACGTGTTTCACTGTATCTACTCGGAAATAATCAATTGTGTTGTTATTTTTTGTCGTAAATTTATCAAGCTCTTTAATCCAATCAACTTGCCATTGAATGATTCGATCACGAACTATTGGATCTTCTGTTTTAAAATCAGGTAAGCCATCTAATTCTCCAAGAATATCATCAGTCGCTACTGGGTTTTCACGGATCATACCCTCAAATTGGTCAGCGTTATTCATACCATAGCCAGCATGGTTTAACACCACATCAACCATAATCTTCATACCACGATCATGCGCTTCATCAATCAGTGTAGCAAATGTTTCTTTGTCACCAAGATTCTCATCAATTTTTGTGAAATCCTTTGCCCAATAACCATGGTAACCGTATCGATCTTCACCATTGGCCATTTCCATGCCATCGTCAATATTATCAACAATTGGTGTTATCCAGATTGTGTTAATGCCTAGTTCTTCTAGATAGTCTAAGTTATTGATAACACCTTGGAAATCTCCACCATGGTAGCTTTCAGATAGTTCATTTGATGGCATACCTTCTGGTTTTTCGCTATTACTAAATCGATCCGTTAGCATGAAGTAAATTCGTGCTTCATCCCAATCAAAGTCTGCATCGTCTTTAATTTGACGTGACTTCACTTCTACATCGACTGTTGAATTGTGTCGATTACCAAACTCGTCTACTAATACGATATTTAATGTTTTCACACCTGGTTCTATCGTATTTTTAACAGCTATGGTATGTTCCATGAGTTCTGTGTTAATCGCGACACGTTCTGGTCCTCCTATTGGCGTTAAGTCGATATAAGCTGCTCTTAACTCATAGTCATCTGATACTTCTGAATCAATCGTTACCACTGCATTTTCATTGTATGAAATAGTTTTTGGATTGATCGATGTTTCAGCTGTAACAGTCGGCTGCGCAAATAATAATGTTGAGCGACCATCTTCGTTTGTGTTATATGGATCTGCAACTTCTTCTGTTTCGCCATCGATAGTAACAAGGTACGTATAGTCGTAGTTCCCTACTTCAATGTCTTCAATCGTGTGAACATAGTATTCGTTTACTGCGTCATACGTCATATCATACACTTCTGTATTCGCATTTGTTCGGAATAGTTCAACGATGTTGCGCATAAATGTTGCAAACGCACCGGCATCCGCTGTTTCTTCTTTTGTAATGCTTAATTGTACTTGTTCGATTTTATCCATTTCACTTGCCAAGAATAATTCTGGATCACGGTAGAAGAATGTAGCGTTCCCATCTTCTAAAACTGGACCATTGATAGATGGAACGGCAAAATATTCACCTTTTCCTTCTTCGATTATTACTTTTGAAATCATTTCCCCTATAGGAATTTCAATATAACGGTCTTCATTAAATGGATCTTCTTCTACCCAGTCACCTTTACGAATCTTGAAACCTACTTCAGTTGTTAAATAACCAACTGGGATTCGGACAACGGCACCTTTGTCTGTAATTTCATCGAAGAGAATCTCGTCATCTTTAACGCCTGTTCCCCACACCCATAAATTCCAGTCTTCGTAGTCATTATTCTTACGAACATACGTTAACTCGATGTAGCGTTGATCTAATAATTCAACATCATCTAGTGAGTAGTAAACTTCTGGGTTTCCACCGACAATCCAAACCTCAACAGACTTTTCACCTTCTGGAATCGTAATCACTCGATCTGCTTCTTGAGAGTCCCAGTTTCCTAAACGAGTAATTAAATTCAATTTATCTGAAGCAAAGCTCACAGTTGATTGTACATAACCACCTGTTGATTCTTCGCCAAATGCATAAGCACTTCCGTCGACATCTGCCGTCCACAACCATAAGCCCCAATCCGCTTGTTGCCCATCTGGACGCATGTAGTTGATTGTATATTCATACATTTCACCTACGACAAAGATTGTGTGCGTTGCTTTATCTCCATCAAAAGTAGCATCAATTATAATTTCAGTTGCTGGTGAAATATCTTCCGAAATCGTTACCTTGTTGCCAGCGATTGTAACACCAGCGATTTCAGTTGCTAATGCAAAGTCTGCATCTACTACTTCTTTTTCGCCTTCGTCATTCACATAAGTGGCTGTTAATGTAACAGTAGCACCTGGTTCAACGTCCTTATCTCCTTCGATAATTAAACCTGGAAGGATTAATTGGTTATTTCCATCGTTACCAGCGATTATATCGTTAGCTGGATCGTTTATCCAGTTATCACCATTCACAACGAATTTATATTCATAAACACCTGGTGTTACGTCAACCGTAACTGACCAAACATCGTCCTCGCCTTTTTCCATTGAGAAGGCAGTTGCTTCCCAACCGTTAAAGCTCCCAGCAACATTGACAGTCTCTGTTGTTTCGTCACCTTCATAGCTAAATGTCACGGTGCCATCTTCATTAATTACTGGTGATTCAACACTTGATGGGGACTCTACTTCAACTGGAACTAACTCGTCTACACGAATAATAGCTGCAGATAAAGCATCTAGTACGACTTCATTTCCATCAACTGAAATGCCTTCTGGGTTAGCAATCGTAGTTGTTCCTGCTGTTTCAGCATCCACTATAATTTCACCATCTGATAAATTAAATGGAATCGTTAAATGTCTTTCTTTATCATCAGAGTTGATTAAAATAAAGTAAGTATCACCTGCTGAATCTGTTGCGCGGTAGACAATTGCTAAGTCTGTTTTCTTGATTTCAGGTACTCTAACAAACGAAACCATGTCATCAATTTCCGCCATTGTCCCTTTGCTGAATGCATCCGTACTTCTTCTTAACTCGATTAACCCTTTTGTATAAGCACGAGTTGTTGTATGGATCGGGAAGTCTGCTGTGTTTGTAGCCATGTTCCAATCAAACTTGTTTACCGCATCCGTCGAGTCATACGAGTCATGCACAAAGTATGGATATTCAAACGGGTTTCCGTCTGTATCCTCCATGTAAGTAATTTTATCTGGAATTTGATCTGCTGGTACAGTCGTTTTAAAGTCTGGATGTCTAAATTGTTTTGTTCGTCCAAATTCTTGTCCGGCATGAATAAATGGTGTTCCTTGGGCCGTTAGAACCATCAAGTTTCCTAAACGAATTCGTTCGTGAATTTCTTGTTGGTGATTTTTTGGATCTTTCTGAATCGATTGTGCAATAACGTCATGTAAGGTTAAGTTATCATGCGCCGCAATATATGTAACAACGTCGCCTGGATCGTCCGCTTCAAAGTTTCCAGGGTTGGCTGTTAAGTTGTTATAAATACTTTCAACTGAACGAGCTCCGCCGGTTAAGAAACGTGGCTCACCTTCACTACCAAATCCTGATTTTAATTCATTACGCATTTCGTCAGAGAATGATCCAACTGCTTTTGTATCTTTCATCCATTGTTGGTCAGCAGGTTGTACATTATCGCCGTCATCTCCAGCGTATGTTACCCACCCCTCACCAATCATTAGAATATTCGGGTTAATCGCTGCTGCTTCGTCATAAGCTTTTTGAATCGACTCCGCATCGTGGTCACCCATCATGTCAAAACGGAATCCATCTACTTTGTATTCTTCAACCCAGTAAGTAATTGAGTCGACTAATACACGACGAGCCATTTCATGAGTTGTTCCTAAACGGCCACCACCAAAGTTCGTTTTCGGCGTACCGTCAGCTTCCATAAAGTGGTAGTAGTTTGGTTCTAAGTCTTCAAAGATGTAGTCACGAGCTGTATGGTTATAAACAACATCTAAAATAACACCCATACCACGCTTGTGGATTTCATTAATTAGGTTCTTGAATTCTTCAATACGTTTCGCTGGGTCCGCTGCATCTTCTGAATACATACCCGTTAACGCAAAGTAACTTTGCGGGTCGTAACCCCAGTTATAATTGGTTCCACTTGCCGCATACTCCGGCATACGTTCATGGCGGTTAAACTCATCCGCGAAGAAGTAGCTCATCACTGGTAATAATTGAACGTGAGTCGCTCCTAAATCTTCGATATAATCTAGTTTTTCAACAAACGCCGCAAATGTACCAAATTGACTTGTTAAGTCATCTGCGATAGTAGGATCTGACGTAAAGTCACGAACGTGCACTTCATAAATAATACCATCCTCACGCTTTTCAAATCCTTCAATATTTGCAAAGTCTAGATCAGGACCAATGTCTCTTGGGTTTACAATTGCTGCTTTCCCAATATAGTTCTGACCTTCTCTTTCATTATCCCACTGCGCCATTGAACGAGCGTAAGGATCAAGAGCTAAAACTTTTTCTCCGCCTCGATCAATTTCAAAGTGGTAGAAGTAACCTGTGACATCTGATAAACCAGTTGTTGAATCGTCTAATTCGACTGCCCAAACACCACGGTCTCCTTTTGTCATTTCAACATTTTTAACAATTTCATCTTGGTCATTTTTATCGTATAAAATAACGTTTACGTTATTCGCACTTGGCGACCAGAATTTCAGTGTTGGCGTACCGTCTTCACCGAAAACTAAGCCTAATTCGCCATCATAGGCATAAAGAGAATCTTTCAAGCGCCATCCAACGTTTACTAAAATCTTGCGTTGGTTATAAATAACTTTATAGGCACCCTGTTCAAAATCAAATGCGCCTTCTAAGATGACAACATTACGTTCTGTATCCATTGTGATTGTATAATTTGATAGATCAATGTCTTCGTCTGAATTGAGTAATGACAGGCCTTCTCGAATCATTTCTTCTGTAACGCCTTCTAATGAGTGAAAACCAATTTCTAATTGGTCAGCCGCTACAATTTCAGCACTTACAATACCAACTTCACTCGCAAAGTATGGATTCGTATAAACTGTATCGTCCCCTGCGCGTAAGAATATTTGCGTGTGGTCGAATTTATCTAATGAATAATCACCTGTTTGAGCATCACCAGCTTTATCTAAAAATAGGAATTGAACTAATGACGCGTCTGCCTTGATTGGTAAGTCATAGTAAGCACCATAACGACCACCTGAGGCCATATCATGCGCTCCACTTGGCCAACCATCTGTTGTTGCCTCTACGTCCCCCCAAGTCCATAAACCTAATTGTTCATAGTCACTACCTAAATAGTTCACTCGGATGGTGTTTTCTATTTTTAATGGTTCATAAGGGAATATCTCATATTCTGCAGTAACCCAAGCTTCCTTCATTTCAGGTGTGAGGATATCAACGAACATATTATCTACTTGACCTGATGCGCCTTGAAGTGAATTGATTAAGAACCCAATTTGTTCTGGATTTTCAGCTAACGGAATATCGATAGCATATCCGTACTCTGTTTTCGTTGCTTCACCAAATGACATTGCATCAGTTGGCCAGCTAGATGACGGTGTTTCAACATCTTCCCATAACCAAAGACCATTTTGGGAGGGTGTTTCGTGCAATAATTTTTCGAAGTGTAGACGGAAATGTCCTTCTTCAATTGCCGGTAAATCGCTAATTTCTGATTCGTCTTCTTTTGGCTCCTCTGTTTCTCCGGGCTCTTCTGGAGTCTCAGGTTCCTCCGGTACTTCAGGTTCTTCAGGAACTACTGGAGTTTCTGGAACCTCAACCCCTTCTGAAATGACAACCGTATAAGGTGCCGTATAAGTAGACTGTATATCTGAATTTTCTTTACCATCTGTAGTAGAATCGATGTGATTTTCGTCAACTTTCGGAATAACATCAAAAGCACCATGTCCATCGTTATTACCTGTTAAGACAGCATGTACACTGACAGCATCATCGTTTTTTAAGTCCAGGTGCTCTAAAGGTATTTTCCCTTCAAAACCGACTTCACGATTAACGCTAAATTCAGCACCTTCGAGATCTTCAGAATCTAGTACTTTTTCAAAGCCTTCTTTATTCGCTTTACTAAACTGTACCCAATTAACTTCTGTATCATTCTTGATTCTGAAAGATAGTTGATATTGTGGTTTATTATCCATTCCTGAATAATTAAACTTCGACGCCCAAGGATTCCCACTATTTTCTGAATCCTCATCATTTACCTGCAATGCGAGATTCAAGTAGTGACCATCGTCACCCCAGTTTGGAATATTATTTGCATCTACCCAAAAATATAGAAACTCATCATCATTGTGTAAATGTAAGTTTCCAATAAGAGACTCATCAAATTCCTCAACTGACGGTTCAATTGGATCGATTCCTTCCCAATCGTCTTTTTTCGCATCTATCGAAATCGTTTGCGCGACATTCTCCGTAGCTTCTTGGGCCATAACCTGAATGGGTATAATGGCTGGAACAATAACATTCAGCAGCATAATCATTGAAGCTAGATAAGAGAACACTTTGTACCTAATCTTATTCGACAATATTTCTTCCTCCTAATTAATTTGATGTGTATAATTACGCAATAAAAAACGCAATAAAGTGAAACCGGTTGCACTTAAAATGTATCAGAAATCGCTTACACTTTCAAGGGCTTTTATATTTTTTTAATTCTAAAGCTTTGCTTACAATTGCTATAAACCATTACCAACCATTACCATTTCCATTACTACTCCAAAAATGGTAATGGTTTTAAATTATAAAATAATAAAACTATTCTCTTTCAATGAATTTATTCCGAATTTCCTCAATCAAAAATTCGGTTTCAACACTGATATTTATTAGCTGTAACTTTACTTCATCTTCATTAAACTTCGTATTGTCACCTAATTCTGAAAATAAAAAGTTGGTTGAATCAATGATGGATTCAATATTTTTATCAAATTTTTTGGGGAAATAATGCTTTTTTGCAGAGATATAATCAATATGATTATCAATAGTATGAAGGTAATTACGTAATCTTTCTTGGTCAATTTCACTAAGATTACCATCTTGATTGGTCTGTTTCCTAACTAGCATTCTGATTCTTAAGAGATTTCCATTAATTTCTGTAATTTTCTCTAGAGTAGTATCTATTATGATATTTTGTTTGTCATACCAAACTTTTCTTCTAGAAAATCTGAACTCATTATCTTGCATTTCTTTTTCTAAATTTTGCTGTTTCTGTCTATTTTGATCTGTTAAATAAATAGAGTAAACAGAAACACCTATTGCAAATATTGATATCACTAAATTTAGAATTTCAATCCAATTCATTTTATTCTCCTAATTTTTCAAAATTTTAAGATTATAATATTAACCTGAATAATTCATACCTTTTATAAAGGGCTAAAATGAATTCTTAAAATAATTTATGCTCAGCATTATTTAAATGGGAAGTTCAGAACTATGTATTCCATTAGTTAATAATTTTTTAGATGGCTTGATATAAATAGTTAATTAAAGTTATTGTATAAACTTTGATTAAGTATTAATCGGGAGCGTCAATAATTTTGTGTAAATGGTTCTTCCCTACTGTAGATTGTTTCTAATTCTCCATCGGTTGACTCAGCATTTGTTCGAGCTCGCCTTCGGCCTGTTGGAAACCTTTATGACTGCGACCTAGGAATTTTTGGTTGTAAGTATCAAAAGACGAGACTAAGAAACGTTCCATCGACTCTTCATTTTGGAACTGTTCCTTGCGGTGGCTGTATTTCTTGATTTACTTATTAAAGGATTCAATCACGTTCGTAGAGTAAATAGTCTTGCGTATGGCTAATGGGAAATCATAGAAAGTGAGCAGGTAATCGTTCGAAAGGATCGATTCCACCATTTTTGGATAGCTGGTTTTCCATTTTTCCGCAAAAGCACCACGAGCTTCCCATGCCGCCTTTTTAGATGACGCTTGATACACCATTTTAAAATCATCACAGACTTCCTTTGAACCGTCCGGGCGAATGCCAACTGCGATATGAATGGCTTCCTTGGCGACGGTTTTCCGCTTTAAAGGGATATAGGTTGCGTCCATATAAATAGCGGCATAACGGTCATGAAGCTCACGTTCCTTAAATGAAGTGACTTCTTCCGTAAATGATTTAGTCATATTGGACATGGTTTGGGGCGTGTAGTGATGCCCATACATTTTCTCAATCAAGTCTGCGATTTCCGACATGGTAATACCTTTTCGGAAGAGGTGAATGACGGTCTCCTCTAAGGTATCATTCGTCCGTCTATAAGCAGGAACAGTCTGTTGCTTGAACTCGCCGTTGCGGTCGCGTGGAATCTGGAGATGAAGTTCCCCGTACTCGGTCTTGACCGTACGGTCATAGGAGCCGTTGCGAGAATTACTCGTGTTAAAACCAATGCGATCGTACTTTTCGTAATCGAGGAAAGCCGTTAACTCCGTTTTGAGAAGCGTATTGACAGCTTTTTCCAAATGGACACGGAATAATTCATTCAAATCGCCTTTGTTCACTAGAGTCTTTAGAATTTCTGTAGTAAAATCGTTCATATGGAAATCCTCTTTTCTGTGAATGTGTTGTGGTAACTCTATTCTACAGAAGGGACTTCTTTTTTTCTATTTACACAAAATATTTTACACTCTCTTTCATAAAGCATAGGCGTGTGCGTGAATGAAAGGAAAAGATAATAATGATAAAGAAATACAGTTTAAAAAATGGCGACACTCGATATATGTTTCATTCTTACATTGGGGTGGATCCAGTCACAGATAAAGATGTTTATCGTAAACGAAGTGGCTTTAAAACGAAGAAAGAAGCAGAAATTGCTGAAGCAAGATTAATTAATGATTTTCATAAAAATGGTTTTCCATCTCAGAGGAAATGAAGTACCTTTAACGATGTTTATGATTTGTGGTTAGAATCTGAATATATAGATAACGTTCAAGAGTCCACACTCAACAAAACGATGCGTGACTTCAAAAATCACATTGTCCCCTCTTTTGATGGGATGAACATTCGTGAAATAAAACCTGATCATTGCCAGTCTGAATTAAATAAGTGGCGTGATAAGCTAGTCAATTATAGACGTATAAAGAATTATGCAAATCGTGTGTTTGATTATGCGTTAAGAATGGATATTATCGACAGCAATCCATTTGATAAAGTGACAATTCCAAAACGGATTGAAACGATTGAAGAAAGTGAATTTGAGAATTTCTATAGCAAAGAAGAATTAAACGAGTTCTTAGATTATGTAAAAGAAGATTTAGAATTGAATTGGTATACCTATTTCAGATTATTAGCTTATAGCGGTGCTCGTAAATCAGAACTATTGGCTCTTAAATGGTCCGATATTGATTTTGATACATCTACACTCAATATCAACGAAACACTCACTAGAGGCTTAAATAACAAGATTATCGTGCAACCTACGAAGACAGTGAACGGTCGAAGAGTAATTGATATGGATTATGATTCGATGAAGCTTTTAAAGCAGTGGAAGATGTATCAGGCTCAATTCATGCTGAAACTTGGCTTTAATACAAATACACCCGATCAACATATTTTTGCGAATACGAGAAATAACTTTTATTCTATTAACGTACCGAATGACCGTATGAGAAATGTGCAAAAGCGTAATGGACTCAAACAAATTACCGTTCATGGGTTGCGACACACGCATTGTAGTGTCCTCTTCTCTATGGGAGCTTCAATAAAAGATGTTCAGGCTCGTCTAGGGAACACGGATATTCAAACAACAATAAATATCTATGCTCATGTCACAAAAGAAGAGAAGAAAGATACCGCAGATAAATTTGCGAAGTTTATGGAAAATTAATGACTAGTTATAAAATATTAAATAAAGGAGACGTCTTATGGACTTGATACAACGAGCAATAGAGCTCAGATGGCCTGTATTATTATTCGAACTTATTTTTTTAATTGGGGGAATTTTGCTTATAGTTAGTGGAAGAAAAATACGTAAACAAAGCAAAATCTCATCCTTACTCAATATGATTATAGGTTTAGTAATTGCACTGGTTTCGATATACACTTTGTATTGGACAATTATTCTTGGTTATAATTCTTAATCACCTGATTTTTAAAAAAAATCGTTCATGAACGTTTATATGACAGCGATTCCGAAAGATTTTAACGAGCAACTATGCACCAACCAACTTGAAATCATCTTAGAAACGCCGTCTCAACAGACAAATCAAAAACCATTACCCTTTTTCTACTAGTAATGGAAATGGTAATCGTTTATAGCATTTGCTAACAAAGTGTAAAAAGCAAAAGAGCCTTCAAACCGGAGTTTGAAGGCTCTTAGCAATGCTTAGTAAAGCTATTATGGAGTTGAGACATTTATTTTATCTGACCAAACAAACCCACAAAAATGGGAAGGAAGCTACACAATATAAAAAATGTGTACTTCCTACATGGTCGAATTAATTTTTACAGACCCCAAAATAGAAGTGACAGGGGTTTACGGAACAAGAAAGTATGATGATGGTTTTACGATTCCCTCACTCATTCTGACAACTGAAAATGAGATTCTATCATTTTTAGCTAATGAATAATAGTAAGAAAAGCGAACAAGTCCGCCTTGACCTATGAAAAAATAGGAAATTTGACCCTGAATTGTCAGGAGACTTCACGCTTCAGCGGGTTAGTCGAATGATATGCGTTAGCGAGCAGCGAAGCGCGCAATGGGGCAAATTTATCTTTTTTTCACTAGGGCAGGACTTGGGAGCTAGACATTGATGGCTGAACTTATAATTCTCTAGTCTACAACGAAAAGCTCCTGTCCGGTTACGGGCAGGAGCTTCATCTTATTCTTCTATCTAAACTTTGGAACTAACTCATTCTCGTTCCAAGACTGCTACATAATTCTATCGACCATTTGATCCAGCTCGTCAAGCTCTAAATTTTTGAAGATTGCAACGACTTTTGTCCCATTCCCTTCTCCATTTTTAAACTATTCAAATTCATCCCCATGCTCTTTGAAAAATTGATAATAAGCCTGGACGTTTTCTAATTCGGTCCATTTTTTTACATCAACTGGATCAGAATCCAAATCATAGATTTTTGCTTCACGAATGGCTAAGAAGAAAGGTGAATGAGTTGAAATGATGAATTGGCAGCCGAAAAAACGGGCTGAATCTTCAATGAATTTCATCAGCTCCAATTGTCTGGCGGGAGACAGGCTATTTTCTGGCTCATCCAATACGTAGAGCCCGTTTTCTTCGATCTTATTGGTAAAGTAATGGAAGGCATTTTCACCGTTTGAAAATTCTCGAACATTATCCATCAATTCATTGCGCACATAACGTGATTGGGTCTTGCTTCTTGATAAGACTACTTTTCGTAATTGTTCATAATCTTCCAGGGAACGCATTTGAAATTTTGAGTGCTTCACTTCTAAATATTCTTCGAATAAGTCTTCACGTTTTGAATCGATCCCGTCATTCAAGGAACGAACATTTAAAATATAATCAAACACATCATCACTGGTAATAATCCTGCTATGACCAGGGATCGCTCGTTCGAATTCCACATCGCAAAAAGAAAGATAATCTGAAAAAAAGTTTGATTTGTTAAAGTTGGAATCTCGTTGCAGCTCCAGTTTTTCTGCAATAATGTTTAATGCTGTTGTTTTCCCGGAACCGTTCCCACCATATAATAAGGTAATCGGTTCAAAATCTATTCTTTCAAATCGGTGCTTAGACAGAATTTGAAAAGGATAAAATGAATCATAGACCGTTCGCTTGATTTCGATAAAAAAATCGAATTCTCTTTCTCGGTCAGGAAAGGTGATAGATTGTAGATATCGCATAACCAGACTCCTTCCTGTTTAAATCAGCTCGTTTAACTCTCCTTGTTCAGCTTTCATTTTACCATACGCAGCCGCGCCAATAACTCCAGCAAAGTCACTTAATTCACCAATCACGATATCGCAAGCCGTTTGAGAAACCTTCAAAGCATGGTTAGATACAATCTCTTTGGCACTGTTCAATAACCTGTCTCCAGCTTTTGATACACCTCCACCAATGATTATGCGTTCTGGATTAAAAAGGTTCATGATATTTTTTAAGCCGTATCCTAAAAACTCTCCGCTCTCCTGAAAAACCTCCACACATACTGCGTCTCCACTATCGAACCCTTTAGAAATAATTTCCGGTGTCAGTAAAGAGTAATCATCGTTAAGCCACTTTGTCACAATACTTTCACGATGCTCCACTTTTTCCATAAAAGTCCTCTGGATCCCTCTCGCAGACACGTATCGTCCTAAGCAACCTTTGCTTCCACATTTGCATTCTCGTCCGCCGATGACAACGTTCATATGTCCCACTTCGCCAGCGCTATTCTTGGCTCCATACAAAACCTGATTATTTACTACCACACCAGCACCCAAGCCAGTTCCAATCGTTAACAAGACCAGGTTTTCCTTCCCCTTCCCTTTACCAAAAAACCACTCGCCGTATAAATTCACACGGACATCATTATCAATAAAAATTGGCACATCTATATGTGCTTTTATTTCTTGAATAATCGGAACATCTGACCAATCGGTAAAATTGGGAGAGAAAATAGATATTCCTTTTTCAATATCCATGATTCCTGGAACACCCATTCCAATTGAGTACAAATCCTTTTCAGATAATTCCATAGTATGTATTGCTTGGTGGATTGCCTCAACAATAGTAAAAATAACTACTTTCGGTCCTAAATGCTCATTGGTTTTCTTTCTAATTTCACATACTTGATTAAATTCCTGATCGAAGATACCGACTTTAATATTGGTCCCGCCCAGATCAATCCCACAGTAATACATATTTTCCTCCTCAATAATCGAACTATAAAAGCTAAACTTTAAAATATTTACCATACTTGTTTCTCATTATATCAATATTTTCGCGCATATTGGATGATTATCCAATTTCAATCTTGAAAAAGCGAAGAAGTTTTTTAATACCGAGCAAGTTTTTGTAACATTGCTTATCATCACAACTTCCGAGCTAGTGTTATCAAAATAATGAAGTGTATTTTAATTTTACCTTAAGCGATCTGATACATCCTCAAGAAATTTCAGCTTTAAAATGGAACTAACTTCATTTATTCTTCTAGTCAAAGTACGATTTCCTCTCACTAAACGAATAAATAGCACTTATTCGTCTAGTAGACTATTAAAAAGCTTCCCACTGAATGAAATTCCACTTTAATTTCATTCAGTGGTGCTCAAAGACTGCCTTACTATATGAAATAAAAAAAGAAGAAAAGCATTTGATCTGCTCGTCTTCTTTCTTAGTGGTGTTAACCTCTTATTTCAGTTTTCTTCATTTAACTTAATTTTTTCGTCATTATAAAATCTAATTGTTCGTCATCACCCATGAAAAATGAATGAGCACCCGTTCGGGTAAAGCCCATCTTTTCGTAAAAAGCTTGAGCAGGAGAATTATGTTCCCATACGCCTAACCAAATACTATTTTTGCTATTTTTTTGAGCAAGTTCAATTGCTTTATTTATTAACATTTTGCCAAATCCTTTTCCTTTAAAAAGAGGCTTGATATAGATTCTCTCTACTTCTAAGGAATCTGCCGTTCTTTTTTCTGTCTGTGCTTGGTTGATGTTAATTTTTGAATATCCCGCTAATCGATTCTCATCGTACAAAAAGTAAAAGAATGTATCTTTCGTAAGTAGTTCTTTTTCTAGTTGTTGTACGTTATACGCTTTATCTAGATAGGCTTTCATATTCTCTTCGGTGTTGTGTTCGTCAAAAGTATCGCGGTATGTTTCAATACTGATTTTTTGTAAAGCTTGTAAATCCTCTATCGTACATTTTTTTAGTTCAATCGTCATGAATGACCCTCATTTCTCTTAGTAATTTCGTTTATGGCCTTTCTTTACTTGTTCCCAATCAATTTCTACATTTTTCCGTGCTTTTTCTAAAAGAGAAGCTAGGGTGGCCACTTCTTCTTGCGATAAACCTTGTAGAGCAACTTCATTCGAGTAGTTGTTTTCTTTTATAATATAGGGGGCAAGTTCCTTTCCCTTTTCTGTTGGGAAAAGCTTTTTGATTTTTTTATTCTCTTTATCAGATCGTTTTTCAATAAAACCATTCGTTTCTAATTTTTTTATCGCCCGCGCAGCAGTCGTCCGATCTACTTTAATCATTTCTGCTAATTTTTCCTGAATGATTCCTGGATTCTCGTAAATCCGCACAAGATATAAATACTGCCCACGTGTCAAATCATATTCCTTGAACTCAATATTTGCGATTGAGTCCAACGCTCTAGCAATCATTCCGATTTCTCTTAATATCTTAGTCACAACTTACCTCCTTCGCATACTCTTTACTTATTTTAAGTTATTTTTGTTGCAAATACAACAAAAATAAACTAACAAAAAAACTGTTAAATGAAATAATAGGACATATATTTCATCTAACAGTTTCAATTTTTTATTTTATTTCGCCTCATAGATTTGTTTGTTTTTCATCAGAAACAAAGAGACTAGTGAAAGTTGAATGATCGTCATCAGAAGATCGTGGTTGTACAATCGTACTAATCCGACATACAAAAGAATCAGTAGTGCAAGCTCAAGAGAATGGATAAGAATCTTTTGTTTCCTCACTAGCAGATAGACAAGCGATGAACAAACAAAAGCTATCAAGAATCCTGTAAACATCACTCGGCCTAATCCTTCTGAATACCTCCACTGAAAAAATGGGATCGTGCCTCCTAAAAAGAAAAAGATAATAAAAACAAAAAGAAAACCAAGAACAACCACTAACTGTGAACCAGAACCTTTTAATTTTAATGCAACATAGTAGATGAATGTACAAATAAAGATAATCAGCAAATATATATAAGCATTATCCAGTAAAAATAATTGAATGTTCATTTTTTGTCCCTTCCTAGTTTTTATTACTATTTATATATCTTACTATAAATATTGGAAATTGTTCTCTTCAAAAGAAATTAATGAACGAGTCATCTTAGTACAATCAAAATAGTTAGGAAGCTATGAGTACTACAAGATAAATGTATGTAAAACTCTCTAATACGAAAGTTTATCAAACGGTGTTTTACATATCCAATAATATATTTAAATACTCCTCACAAAAAAACTAGACAGAGCCAAGGGGAAGTTTGCCTAAAACCCCAAAATGTTCGGTAAGGAGAACCGCTCAATAAGAGGTTCTTGAGAAATCTATGACCACTAGAAAATCGATATAGCTCGTGCGAAACAAGACGAAGTAAGATGCTGTGTTGCTGACGCTGGCTAAATGAAAGAGAAGCTTGTAAGTCATCCTTAAATTAACTAGGATGGAAACCAAATCGGTTGAACGAGAAAACTTTTCATATGAATTTTGTATAGAGGAAGTGATAGTTCATTTTTTTAATTTATTTTTTGTTTTTCAATACAATTATAACTCATGAGAGCTACAAAAAAATACTTTAAAAAGAGAAGAAAATGAATTTCAGTTTCCTTCTCTTTTCATCATGATTAATCTCTTTAGCAATATATCACTCATTTTCAGTCTTAAATGTTTATATGCCAGCATAAGCTTCTTTTAATTTCTCTGAAATAGTAAATCATTAGTACAGTTTTCTATTTAACCTAAACCAATTAGTTCAAGTATACTCAATATTTCAGTTAACACTCAAAAACACCCTTGCTTCATTTACAACTAGTATCTAACAGAAGAATAAATTATGTGAAAATATTTGAATATAGTATAATCGATTGAAATGAATAAAATGAAAACTACAGAATACTATATTGAGCAATTAGAGTATCAACTAAAAGACAGAGAAGCAATGTATAGAAAGGTTGTGCACTAGTCCATTGAGTGATGTTATTAACAAAGAGTTACAATTATATATCGAGCAACACATTATTCCTCAATATGATTTACTTGATGAAAGTCATTCAAGCATTCATGTTGAACAAGTTATCCAAAATAGTTTTGAAATTATGACCAGCTATCAAGTGAACCAAGATGTGGTTTATACAGTTGCTGCCTTTCATGATATTGGTATGCTTTACGGTAGAAAATTACATGAAGTAAAGTCGAAAGAAATTTTCGAGTCTGATGAATATATGAGGACTTATTTTAGTTTGGATGAAATAAAAATAATTGGAGAAGCAATCGAGGATCATCGTGCTTCGATTGATTATGAGCCGCGTTCTATTTACGGAAAGATTATTTCTGAAGCCGATCGAGATATCGACTTTGAACGTATTCTTATTAGAACCATGCAGTATGCAGTCCAAAAGAAAAAAATCACTTCCCAATCGACACTGATTAAAGAAGCATACGAGTATATGAATACAAAATATGGACCAGATAGCGGAATCGTTTTTTGGCTGAATTATTCTAAAAATGTAAATAAACTAAATCACATCCATTACCTATTACGGAATAAAAATGATTTTGAAAAAATTTGCAACGAAATCTATCAAAAAGAAATACGTCGACTTGCATTATAAACTTATCTGTCGATTAGCACTAAGGAATTTCAGCCCAACGCTCTCGCAGGAGCACACATGAATTTCTCAATTTATTTGACCCTTATCATTCACTTTACACCGTCATATTGAGAGTCCTATATGAGACAGCGTAAAGTGAATAATGTTTCTGTTATTTTGTGTATTCGTAGATTTTTTATTTATTTATACTTCCACGTTCTTCACCAATTTTTTAATTCATAAACTCTGACAAGACACGTGTTTTAATTTTATTTTTCTTGTAATTAGCAAGGGCTCTATCAAGAAATGTATCATTAATTGAAAAAACAGCATCGCTTAAAACGATCACTTCATATCCCCTATTTCTTCCTCCCAGTGCGGTTTTATATACACAGGCAGAAGCATCTGCCCCAATCAGATAAAGAGTAGTTATACCTTCTTTTAGCAAATATTCTTCTAATTCATTGCTAGAAAATGCATCTGTTTTTTCTTTGCTGAAAATATGTGGAGATAATACACGAAGTTGACTGCTCAATTCTGCACCAACTGAACCTTTTTTATATAATCCTCCAGACAGCAATTTATCAATAGGATTGGAAAAACCTTGTGTTAAATAAAGAATATCAATATGATTATTTTCTGCATACGTAATTGCAGAATTGATATTATTCATTAAAGAATCTGTATTGCCGTATTCTTTAATTCCCAATGTATCATTTTGAATATCAAGAACTAATAACGCACTCTTAGGACGCGAATTTTCTACTATCTTTTCTCCAGTAGTTATTTTTGACAGTTTATAAATTCTAAATCCAAAAATCCCCCCAATTATCAGCAACACTCCTACAATAGATAACAAGACTTTAAACATTTTTTTCTCTCCTTCTTTTTGTTTCTTTTACTTTTTTTCCTTTCCTGGAGGGGTAATTATTGTTGCAAAAGTATGTAAATCTTGTTCAGGATTGGTTCTTTTGAAAGCTGGTTCTAAGATTTTTTTTATTTCTTTCCCATATACTGCTAGTTCATCAGTCGTTGCATAAATAGGAACAGCACTAAATCCTGAACCATCTTCGGCAATGTTAATAGGTTCTTGCTTAGAATAATTGTCGAACTCTACTAATAATTCGGTAACAAAATCAGAAAACATCTTTGCATAAGCATCCCCGTCGTTTAATGATATAACTGAATTACCAAAATTCAACATGGATTCCGCTAATTTGTAACTTTTTTCGATAGCCCCTCTTTTTTGAGTTTTGGAGGCAACTTCTAGAATTTCTTCTTCTTCCATTTTTTTTAAAGTTCTATATAAAGTCGCTTGGGATATAGAATCATTAAGTTCTAAAAGCTCTTGTGGGGTTAAAACGGGGTGTTGGTATAAACTCAATACTATTTGAGACTTTATGGGATTTTTCATGCATTGTAATAATTTTTTTATTTCCATCAATAATTTCTCCTTCATTGTTATCTTTATGATAATATTATCATTTTGATAACAATGAAGTCAACAAGAAGTCCTAACCACTGAGATTAAAGAAGAACCCTGTTTGAATAGGGTCTTTGCTTTTTGGCTGAACTATTTTTAAAATAAATCTTTTATTTACTAAAAAATAGGCGATTGCTTGTAGCTATAGGAAGAAAAAAATGGGACACGAGCCCAAAATCTTCATAGCTTCACACAAACAATCTCCTCATTCAAAAAGGTACAATACAATTATTATTCTTTACTCCGCGGAACTGATTCTATGTGATAAAATAATTCGAAGATAAAGGCTCCTTGGTAGCCATTCTCTCCATTTTTTTCGAAGTTAAAGGAGTATATATTCCAAATACGCTCAAATTCCATTAGACGTTCAATTAAATTTTGCATATTTTCAGAATTATCACTGCTGATTTCTACCTGATAGCCGCTTTTCATATAGCTCTCATCCAATTCTTCGATTGATTGAGGTTCACTAACACGTGAAACTTGCCTTAAAGCTACCTTTTCTTCTGTGGCAAGTTTCTCTAAAGCAACGATTTCTTGATTAACCATTTCTCCTTCAGGTAAAAAATTCCACGTTTCTTCATAGTATTCTTGGTATTCCTCAAGCAGCGCTTCTTCCGAGGGATACAGAGCCATTAACTCTTTTTGCTCGTTTACCAGTCTTGTTGTCCGATCCGCCTGCTCTTTTATTGGACTGAGTAAATATCGATTCCCGTAAAAGAACACGCTCAAAAGGACAATCACGAAAATGAGCAAGAGGGATATAGATAATCGGTCCCATTTTAGTCTCATGGACGAACCTCCTCTCGCAGAATTTCTTCATCCAGTTCTACTCTTAATTCGACGAGAGATTCTGGTTCGGAGGTTTGATTTTCGATACGAATCAAATGTGTATTCTTAATATACGGAAGCTCATTGAATCGATTGATTGTTTCAGATATTTCGTCAATAGACATTTTTTCAAGAACTAATGTTGCTTGATTTGATTCATTCAAGCCAAATATTGAAATAGATTTTTCTTCATTAGGAACTTGAGCGGCTAATTCTCTGACTACCCCACTCATTGGATATTGTTTTCCTTCAAATATTGCTTTATTTTCTGTCAATCGTTTCGTTAGTTGATCATATTTTTCCATCTGGCGAGAAATTGCTAATTGATCTGCTTCTTCCCGAAGCCAATTTTTATTTGTTTCGTCTGTTTGGACATAGTGAGTATAGGAAAGGAAAAAATAAATTCCCATCGCAATAAAAAGGATCGCAAAAATTCCGCTCATTAAGTGAGGAAGAAGGTTTCTTTGTTTCTTTTCAAAAAAATTGACTTCAAACATACTAGTCTTTCTCCCCTTTCCCTTTTTTCAATGCTTGAACTACATTTTTCTTTTCCTTCAAAGATAGCCCATATAATGGAAGAAAGGCAGCCCCGACTTCTTCAGAAATACCTAGTTCATGAATCGGAAGATAAAAACGTTTGGAGAGCTGGTGTTGTAAATTTTTTATATTAGGAAAATCTCCCGATAAAAAAATATCCGTTACACCTTCTTTTCCGTCCATAACCGAATACCGATAAAACTCCAGAAAACGTTCTAAGATATCCAACATGTCGCTAATGGTTTCATGAAGGGACTCTTCGCTACCTTTCCATTTCCATTCGCCCTCTTTGGTCACATTCCACAAATCCGTAAGACGAGCAGACCGTGAATGACGAATAAACTTTGGCATTCCTTGATGAAACACACTCATACAATTATTAACAGGGCTCCATTGTAAAACAAGCACATGCTTTTCTTCATCCAATCCGATTTCTTGCTGTTTTTCGATAATTCGATAGAGGCTTAAAGAGGAAATATCAGCAACAACCGGCTTTAAGCCCGCATCTTCTAATAACGATTCATATTGCATAATGACCTCATTTGAATAGAGCATCAGCAAGATTGTCTGTTCTGTTGCTTCTTTTTCTAACACTTCAAAATGGAAATTCGTCTGCTTAAAAGGGGTGCGAATCAAATGGTTCATATGTAAGCGAATATAGTCTCTTATCTCGGATGGAGTAAGTTGAGAAGGAACTTTTTCTTCTCTTATAATGACAAAATCATCAGGCAGAAGTATGGAAGTTCTTGAATTTTTCCATTTTTTCTCTGCCACAAGCGCTTTTAAACGATTCACAACGAGTGATGGATTCATAATTTTTCCTTCGTAAACAATCTCTGTGTCGAATAGAATTTCTTCTTTTTCAATGATTGAATGTGATTGGGAATCCACGGCTATGTATCGAATTCGTCTTTCTAAAAACTCAAAAAATAATATCGGCTTCTTCTTAAATATCATGTTTTACCTCCGTGGTCAGAATTTCAATTGTCAAGAAAACTTAGCTAAGCAGAACAAGATACCACTGAATAATTCCTTCGCCAAAGTAAAAAACGGTTAGTGCAGCTAAGCCAATGAATGGACCAAAGGGAATTTTTGTTTTTCTCCCACTCTTTTTTACTGCCATCACAATGATTCCACCCACAGCACCATAAAGAGTTGATAAGAAAAATAGGAGCAAAAACGGATAGGTTCCGAAAATGAATCCCAGTAATGTAAAGTACTTTAAGTCTCCTGCCCCCATTCCCCCCTTCGATAACAACGTGACTAGAAAAAGGATAACAAAAGCAACTGTTGCTCCAAGCAAGGCCTGCACGAAATCATCCATTCTTAACAACAAAAATAATGGACAAAAAAACAGTAGAATCTTATTGGGTATTTTTCTATAAGCCAGATCCGATACTGTTAATGGAACAACTAAGCTGATCAGAACTAATCCGAAAAGGAGTTCCCTGCTCCAACCATAACGATAGAAAGTATAAGCTGCCAACAGTCCGGTTGTTAGTTCCATAATGGGGTAAATAGCTGAAATTGATTCCTTGCATTTACGGCATTTTCCTTTTTGAAAAATATATGACACTATTGGAATCAGTTCCTTCCATGTCAACGTACGCTGGCATGTATCACAATAAGACCGTGTTGGCGAAAACAGACTGTTGTTAGGGACTCTCAGGCCGACAACATTAAAAAATGAACCAAATATAATACCGTATATGAAAAAAATAAAAGTTGTTATTTCACACATAAAAATCTCCTATATAGCAGGAAAGACCCCAGACGGAGTCTTTCCTGCTTTTTTTCAAATTAATTGCCAGATTCTTTGTTTGTCAATTTACCACTTTTTGCTTCTTCTTGAGTTATCACAGTTTCATTATCGGAAAGGCCAGGTTTATCTTCTAAATAATCTTTTTCAATCAACGTTTCTACAGTAACGCTTGTTGCATTATCACCTTCTTGAAGAAAATACAGTTGAGCCGCATCTAAAATTAACTCTTGTTGCGCATCTGCTGTTTTTTCTCTAGCATTCTCTACAATTTTACCGATTCCTGGAATCGCAATCGCAATAATAAGTCCTAAAATAACAATAACCCCTAATAGTTCCACCAACGTAAATCCATCTTCTTTGTTCAACAACTGTTTCATTCTATTTCTCATTTCTTTTTCCCCTATCTTTTTTGTTTTTAGATATTTAACTTTGCCAATCATCTTTTTGACCGGCAAAAGGTTATCTACATCAGATTAACTTTATTCCAACTATTGGATGCTTTCAAACATTCCAAACATTGGAACAACTATGGATAAAACAATTACGCCGACTATGCCCGAAAGAAAAATGATCAAAATGGGCTCAATCATTGATTGAAGTTTTTCTGAAGCTTCTTCAACTTCTTGGTCGTAGATATCTGATGCTTTTTTCAGCATCTCATCCAAGGATCCACTGGCTTCTCCAACTTGAATCATTTGGATAATCAAGTTCGGAAAGAACCAGTGACTGTCCATAGGCTTCGCCAAGGATTCGCCTTGCTCAACATCTTTTTTCGCCGCCAGTAAAACATCCTTTACGACCCGATTTCCAACAACTTGGCTAGTTACATCCAGCGCTTGTAAAATAGGAACCGAGCTATTGATCAAAGAACTCAAGGTTTGCGTCATGCGAGCCAACAATGTCTTTTGGACAAATACACCGATAACCGGAATCTTTAATTGCATATAATCAAAATAATAAGCTGTTTTCTCCTGCTTACTTAAGTAGCTGCACGTTATAACAATACCCGCTACTGACAATAAAATCAGGAACCAATAATTTTGGAACCAACCGCTCATCGTCAAAACAAACTGTGTTATGGCTGGTAATTCTTCTCCCATGGAAGCAAACATATCACCGAATATAGGCACGATAAACACAAGCAGAAAGGAGGTAATCAACAAGGCTAAGATACCAACAACCATTGGATAAGTCATAGCAGTGGAGACTTTTTGTTTAATCCGATATTGCTTCTCGTAGTAAGTGGCCATTTGGTTCAATACTTCTTCCAATTGCCCACTCACTTCAGCCGACTGGATCATATGAATCAACAAGTCTGGAAAAATCTTTGGATGTTTCTTCATAGCATCTGACAAAAGCAAACCTTCCTTGACGTCAATCGATAAATCTTCTAAAACTCTTTTCAATAGAAGATTAGTCGATTGGTCTCTCAGCAGGTCAATGGCATCAACAAGCAGAATACCTGAGCTGATTAAGGAAGAGAACTGCCTTAGAAAGACAATAAAGTCTTTCATTTTCAGACTTGCTCGCAGATTGATTTCCATATTCAAAATCGTATTTAACGGTTCCACTTCAAAGACAATTAAATTCATCAGGCGCAACTCATCCAAAGCTTCTTTTTTGCTGAAGCTTTCGATTTTTCCACGCATAATTTTCCCTTCTTTTGTCTTGGCTTTATAAGCAAATACAGCCATTGGTTTCCCTCCCTTCAGCTAAATATCTATATTAAATCGGCTAATTTTCTCTTCTTTTACCAGTCGGCTAATACTCATTTCCATGGTATGCATACTTTGGCTGGCTGAAGTTTGCAGAACATTTTGAATCTGATGCATTTTTTCACTGCGGATTAGATTCTTAACCGCGCTATTATTAATCAGCATTTCCGTCGCGGCTGTCCGTCCTGCTTCTTTGATAGTTGGAATCAATCGTTGCGATAAGACCCCAATTAAAACATTCGCCAGCATCATCCTAATCTGACTTCTCTGTTCAGCCGGGAAAACATCAATCATTCTTTCAATGCTCCCGATTGCGTTTGAAGTATGTAAGGTTCCCAGCACCAAATGACCTGTTTCAGATGCGGTTATTGCCGTAGAAATTGTCTCTAGGTCTCGCAATTCCCCCACTAAAATAACGTCAGGGTCTTGCCTTAGACTCGCTCGCAAACCACTCTTGAAAGAGAGGGTATCAAAACCAATTTCTCTTTGTTCAATAATCGATTTTTTGTGAGCATGTAAGTATTCAATCGGATCTTCTAATGTAATGATGTGCCGGGTCATTGTTTGATTCATATAATCGATTAACGATGCCAGTGTAGTACTTTTGCCACTTCCTGTTGGACCTGTTACTAGAAATAACCCATGAGGTTTTTCAACTAACTCTTTGGTAATCGCTGGAATCCCCAGGCTTTCAATGGTTGGAATTTCCGTTGAAATAATTCGAAAAGCTAGTGAAAGTGAACTTCTTTGATAAAAGACATTTACTCTAAAACGAGCAATCCCGTTAATACCATATGAAAAATCGAGCTCGCGCTTATCCTCCAAAATATCCTGCATATCTGCCGTTAAAATTTCTTGAACAAATAATTTTGTTACATCATGAGTAAGTTTTTTATTCTTTTGGGAAAGTAATTCACCATTAATCCTAAATATGGGCGGTGATCCAGCTACTAGATGGACATCTGAGGCATTCTTGTGATAGGCATCTGTTAGTATTTCATCTAGTTGTCTCATAAACTTTTTCCTCTACTCATCAGTTGATGCAACCCGCAGAACTTCTTCAAGAGTCGTCTTTCCAGCCTTTACTTTGATCAAACCATCATCAATTAAAAATCGTGTTCCTTTATCTCGAATATACTTCTTAAGTTCTTGAATAGAAGCGCGGTTCATCATCAGCTGTTTCATTTCTTCTGTCATAACAATTAACTCATGAATGGCCATCCGACCACGGTATCCCGTATGCCGGCAAGCGTCACAGCCTTTTCCAACTGTCAGCTCTTCGATTGTTTGATTTCGTCTTTCAAATATTTCTTTCTCCACAAGCGTTGCCGGTCGTGTATACTCACAGTCCTTACAAATCGTTTTTACTAGACGTTGCGCCACGACACCACTTAAAGCAGAAACAATGAGGTAAGACTCTATACCCATATCCAGCAAACGCGGAACTGCTTCGATTGCGCTGTTGGTATGCAAAGTACTAAAAACCAGGTGGCCGGTCAAAGCGGCACGAACACTATTTTCTGCCGTTTCCTTATCTCGGATTTCCCCCACCATAATAATGTTAGGGTCCTGACGTAAGATCGATCTTAATCCAGCTGCAAAAGTTAGCCCAATTTGACTATTAACTTGAACCTGGTTGATTCCTTCTAACTGATATTCAACCGGATCCTCAATAGTGATGATATTGCTGTCAGAATGGTTCAATTCGTTGATTGATCCATACAAAGTAGATGTTTTTCCTGAACCAGTTGGACCAGTCAGTAAAATCAATCCCGATGGTTGTTTAATCAATGACTTGTAATCGGCTAGAATATTCTCTTCCAGCCCGATATCATCCACTTTTTTAAAAACATTTGACATATCTAAAATACGAATAACGATTTTTTCACCATATACGGTTGGTAATGTTGAAATACGCAGGTTTACTTTTTTTCCTAAAACATTGGTATTAATCCGCCCATCCTGTGGTAATCTTGTCTCTGTAACATTCAAACCAGCCATAATCTTGATACGCGCCACTAAAGAATTCATCAATAATTTTGGTAAAGGACGTTCACTTTTCAGCAAGCCATCGATACGGTAGCGCACCATAACGTGATGTTCAGCTTGGTCTAAGTGAATATCAGAAGCTCTCAAGGACACACCTGTCTCCAACAACTGATTAAAGACTTTTACGGCCGGAGCATCTTCACCTTCAACATATTCAATTGAAACTTCTTCAGAGTCGTACAAGCGGTTGATGGTCTGCAATAAGTCATCTCTTGTTGCAATTACCGGGCGGACAATGTAACCAGTAGAAAACTCTAATTCTTCAATTGCATAAAAATCCAGCGGGTCATTCATCGCTACTACTAAACGTGTTTGTTCTTTTCTAATCGGAATCAATAACTTCGATCTTGCAAAATCTTTCGTTACCAAATCCGTTAATGAAACATCTATTGGGTATTGATAGAGCGAGACGCTTTCTAATTTCAGCTGAATCTCCAGTACATCCAGGAGCTGCTTCTCTGTTATATAGCCTTGTTCAACCAAAGCATCTCCTAACTTTTGTTCTTTCTTTTTTTGTTGAAGGACTTCCATGATTTGGCTTTCCGTTACGAGTCCCGCTTCTTTCAACAAATCCCCTAATTTTTTCTTTTCGAAAGCTGCCATATCCTCACCCCTTTTTACTTTGCTTCTACAATTGGTTCTGAACTTATTATATCTTCGGGAGATACTTCAACGCCACCATTTGACGACCCAGAAGTAAAGCTAGATGTGTCAATTTCTTTGTATCTCAATTGGCCTCCCCCATTCAAAGTAACTCTGTTGGCAATAATCGTTCCGTCGATATTGTATCCTGATTCTAATATGACATCAGAATTCGGTGCTATCATTACCATATTTGAGGACCTTCCTTTATTTCCACCTGTATAACTGACAGTCGGGTTATCCGTTAAAAAAACTCCGTTAATACTTGAATTCGTTATAGTAATATTCGCATTATTATTTACCGATACAATATTTCCTCTTATGGAGGTGATGTCACTGAAATTAGGTGAATCTCCAGTATATTTAAGTAATAGTTGATCAATTCTTCCAGACTGATTAATGAAAGATGCTTGGTTAAACTGAATTGAATTTGTCACTATAATCATCACACTGCCTTCTCCCACAATATCTAAATTCCCTGAAAGAACTGACAAATCATCAACAAGAATTATATAATTACCACCATTAGGATTTATCTTTAGAGTTTTACCTGAATCAATATCAATTTTAGGAACGTAGATATCTGACCTTAAAACTAAGTTATACTCATCAGCAATATAACTATTTAAATAAATACTTCCATCTTTCACAATATTATAGCTATTCCAATCATCAATACTTCTAACTTCATCATCTAACTTTTCTTCAATAATGGGTATCTTAGCTTCTACTGTTGCTGCTAAAATACTTCTATAATCTGTCCATGGAATCGTTACGTCCATCTGTGTAAATGCTTGAGTAGGGGCGTATATTTCAGAAGCATCTAACATATCTTCATAGCTGACTCCTTTTGGGTAAAAAATAGTCGCTTGATTTCCTCCTTGTCCTCCTGCCAACTTTACTGAATTCTTATCCTTAGAACTGATATAGGCGTTCCCTATTAAAGTACCATTTAGCAAATTAATTTTTTTATCTGCCAATAAGGATGCATTTTTAGGAAGTTCAGGCAAACTGCCCCCGCTATCTTTATCAAACCACTTTACAGTCATTTTTTTCTCTACTACCCTTTTTTTCCGATTTATTATTCCGGTCGACTGAATGATATATTCTTGTGGATTCGCGCCAGCTTTTATTTCTATAGCAACTTCAGGAGAATCACCAAATTGTGTTTCAAAATCTTGGTATACTTCTCCATCTATGGAAGATATAACAGAATTTACATTGTTATAAAAAGAGTTTTCTGTCTGAGCATTGTGATACTCAGCTAACACTTGGACATAAACATCTTCATACGCTCTCTTCGCACCAGCCTCGGCAATATAATAAGCAGAAGTATCATCTCGGTTGATATCGCTCAAGCGGAAGCTTCCCAACGTCAGAACGCCAATCGATGCTCCCAAAACCGATAGCACCAATAGAACCATTAAGGTCAAAACTAATCCACTGCCTTCTTCGCCAGATACAACTGTGCTTTTTCGTTTCACCTTACTCACCTCTAAAGTAAATCATGGTCACATATTCTTCTAGATTTTCACCCATGAGTGTCAATTCAATTGAGGAACCATCTTCAGATTTTTCGCAGCCAAAACGTTCGATGTTCTCCGCAATGATTGCTGTTCCTTTTGAAATAATTTGATTACCGACTAATTCAAAAAGGATTGTGCCATCTACATAAATTGCCCCTTCTTCAATTGCTACTTTATCAGCTGATAGCCCGCGTAATTCCCTAGACATTGAAGATAAACCTGCTGATAACTCATTGGCCTGACTTGCTTCAGAAGCTTGCTTGACATACTGCTTCTGACCGAAGATATGAATCGATCCTACAAGTAAGATGACTACTGATAAGAGGGTCAAACTAGCCAACAATTCAACGAGTGTCATCCCTTCTTCCTCGACTAAATCAATCTCCAGCATCTTGCTTCTCAAGCGTGAGATAGGTTTCCATCTGCGCATAGGTTTTCTCTCCCTTCCTTACAGTTACAAATGCGTTGTAAAGATTAATATCTGGTAATTTCGTTATCTTTACTCTAATTGTAAAGTCGTTCTCTGGACTTGTTTTTACAATTTCGCCGTTTTCATCCAGATCAATGTCTTCAATTTTTGTATATTGATTGAGCTCTTCTAGTTCAGCCTGTGCAATAAAAGTTGCAAAATTAACATCCTTCGTTTGATTATTTGTCTTTGATGCTTGAATAAAAAAGGATAGGAATGTGGTTACAATCAATGAGATTAAAACAATAGAAGCCAGTACTTCGACCAATGTCATTCCTGACTCATCTTTGGTAATAGTTATAGGAGATTTTCCATAATTATATTTCATCGTTTTCTTCCTTCTTGAAGAATAATATTTACTTATAATTTGATAATTCCATTTCTTTTTATTGATTCAATTTTATTAAAAACGTCAAATATAATTATATTATCACACCGGCAAACTGTCAATGACTTTTGTTTCACGTATATTGCTGGAAACATCGGTTTGAAAAAATATTGTCTTATTTAATTACAATAAAGCGCTTGCTAAAGAAATAACAAGATAAAATAGGACATATTTTATTAACATTTGTTTATTTGTGTTTTTATTACTCACCTTACACTAAAATTATTTAAAGTTTTTATAACTTTTTTATAATAAAAGACACTTCTTTTCATTTTGTAAATAAAAAAAGATACCTTCACAAAATGAAAGTATCCTTTAAAAATATTTATTGCTGATTATAGATAACCAACTGCCATTAGGAGTTAATTTCCTGCGTTGACATGATATCATCGGGGTTCACATATTTATCATTATTTCTATCGCTGACATACAACTGATCGCGTCCATTATTCTTCGCTTTATACATGGCACTATCAGCTCGTTTCCATACTTTATGAAAACTCTCGTCCTCCCGTGCATAGGCCAATCCCACTGAAAGGGTAACAGAAATGGTATGGTGCCGATTGATTGGAATCGGCCGATTGACAACGTTGTCCATTATATCCGCAACAGCTAATTCTGCTTCTTTCAGGGATAGACCTGTTATAATAATCGCAAATTCTTCTCCACCAATACGATATATAGTTGTATTATTTGTCGAATAAGCAGAAAAAACTTGGGCAATCCCCCATAGGATTTTATCGCCAGCATCGTGTCCGTACCGATCGTTGTATGATTTAAACCAATCAATATCCAATACAGCTACGCTCATATCCGTTTGACGATTGTTTTCCAATTTATTTAGCCGTTCCTTAAATTTTCGTACATTTAACAAATGTGTTAGATAATCATAATCTGTTCTTTCACGCAAAATCCGTAAATCATCCATCATAAAATATAAAGCAGTTATCATCGCATAACCAAAAATGGAGATGATAAGATAAAATAAGAATGTTTGATCCAAATTTTGTAGAAAGAAGTAGCTACTTATAGCTGTGATTATTAAATTAAAGGTAACTAAAGCTATTAATTGACCATATGATTGGAATTTCTTTTCAGCTATCTTTTTGATTGCGCACATCGATAGAGCAAGAAAAAGGCAGCCAAGTACTCCTATCAGAGGATTTTTGTCCATCGTAAAATAGAGATAAACAATTTCAACTAGCAGCATGCTTGGAATGGTAATCTTCCAGCCTAGGTATATCATGGAGATACTAAAAAGCAAAGGTCGAAAATCAAGATATGCTCCCATAAAAAAGATCGATAATTCTAATAGCGCGATGCCGAGAATCGTCTCTACTAGTATAAACAGAAAAAATTCTTTTCTAGTAAAAAATTCTTTATCCGACACTCCGCTATTTATACGATAATAGAGATATATTGGAATCATGATAACAGCGATATTAGCAATGATATTAGCGAACATAACAAACTCCCGTTCAAAAACTTATTTTCCAGTGCTGCCTTGCATAGCAGCAACTAATATTTTTTACAGCCTTCTTCCTCTCCCCCAAAAATAGCCCTGTTGAAAAATAACGCCCATCTCGTGTAACTTAGCAGCTAGTTCTGCATCTTCTACTGCTTCAACTACCAGCTTGACTTGATGGTGCCTGGCTATTTCTATCCATCCCTTCAGAAAATGAAGCAATGTACTTCTATTCATCTTTCGAAAAGGCAGGATTGAAAACTTTATACTAGAGAGGACATCAATATGTTCCATGAC
This sequence comes from Jeotgalibaca ciconiae, assembly GCF_003955755.1. Classification (NCBI taxonomy): domain Bacteria; kingdom Bacillati; phylum Bacillota; class Bacilli; order Lactobacillales; family Carnobacteriaceae; genus Jeotgalibaca; species Jeotgalibaca ciconiae. Next base: position 610,969 of record NZ_CP034465.1, read on the forward strand.
AAATTGCATACTATTCAGACCACAATCTACATCATCCAATGCAATTGTAAAACCCATTTCATTGATTTGGTTCATCCACTGTCTTGTTGAAAAAACTCTTCTAGTATAATCCTCTGGTGGAAACTCGGTAAATTCAATCGTGATCCGGTCACTATACATTTGAATCGATTTTAAAAACTCCCAAGTGGACTCATAAGTTAGTTGTTGAGGATGTAGATTGAGTGATAAGTCAGCATTTGGTATTCTTTCCATATAATCATATACCATCTCAGTGTATTGTTCTAATAGCAATTCATTACTATCCTCATCTGCTATTAACGTCATAAATAGTTCAAAAGGAAAGGAAGAATTTTCTTTTGATCGTAATAAGACTTCATAAGAACATACATCTTGTTCTAGTGAAGATACAGCTTGGATGATAGGTTGAAAAACAAAATACAAATCATCTATCTTTTCTTTTATCGCATTTGAACTCAAAATAGTATATTTTCCTTTCTATAAAGCCTTCGGATGAAGGAGATTCTTTTAGCAGCATTCAATAAATTGTTTTGTATCTTTAGATAGTAAAACATACCGCATACTATAGTAATCGGTTCAAATTTTACTTTTTTAAGTTTAGTTTTCGAAAAAAGACTAATTTCATAGAAAGACAGAAAGAAGCTGAGATTAATCCCAGCTCTTCCTTTTTTCTATTTAACTCATTTCAAACGCACCGGTATATAATTGATAGTACTCTCCTTTTTGATCAATCAGTTCATCATGATTTCCTCTTTCAATAATTCTACCTTGTTCCATTACCATGATTGCATCTGAATTTCGGATGGTGGACAGTCGGTGAGCAATAACGAATACCGTTCGTCCTTCCATCAATGCATCCATCCCGCGTTGAACAATTGCCTCTGTTCTTGTATCGATACTTGAAGTAGCTTCATCCAGAATCAATACAGGAGGATTTGCGACAGCTGCTCTGGCAATTGCTAACAATTGGCGTTGTCCTTGTGATAGCGACCCGCCATCTCCGGTCAATTCTGTATCATAGCCGTGTGGTAATTGCTTGATAAAAAAGTCTGCATTTGCTAATTTTGCCGCTGCTTCAACTTCTTCATCCGTTGCATCCAATCTTCCGTATCGAATATTTTCTTTAATTGTTCCTGAAAACAAATGCGTATCTTGTAAGACAATCCCAAGTGATTTTCTTAAATCATCTTTTTTGATATCCTTGATATCAAGCCCATCATAAGTAATCATTCCTTGTTGAATATCATAAAAACGATTAATCAAGTTCGTGATGGTTGTTTTTCCAGCGCCTGTTGCTCCAACGAAGGCGATTTTTTGCCCTGGTTTAGCAAACAAGCTAATGCTATGGAGAACTGTTTTGTTCTCATTATAACCAAATGTCACATCTTTAAAGCGAACATCTCCAGTCAGTTCTATATAGTTAATAGCACTGTCCGAAGTCTTTTTCCAAGCCCAATGTCCTGTCCGTTCACTTACTTCTTCAATTTCACCATCAAGATTTTTCTTTATATTCACCAATTCAATCGTTCCCGTGTCTTCTTCTGGTTCTTCATCCAATAGTTGGAAAATCCGTTGTGCTCCTGCCAGCGAAAGAACGATCGCATTAAATTGTTGCGAAATCTGAGAAACGGGCATCGTGATACTCTTGGTGAACTGTACGAAAGAAGCAATACTACCAATTGTCAATGCCGTAACGCCTGTAATAGAAAAAATTGAACCCACTACTGCTGTTAATAGATAAGTAAAGTTTCCGATATTCCCCATAATTGGCATTAATATATTTGCATAAGTATTTGCTTTTGTTGCATTCTCCCTTAAATCCTCATTCAACTTATCAAAATCAGCAATTGCTTCATCTTCATGATTAAATACTTTAACAACCTTTTGTCCTTCAATCATTTCCTCTACATATCCATTTAAAGCTCCCAATGCAGATTGTTGAATAGAGAAGTAGCGACCACTCCTGCTTCCTAAGAAACGAATCACATAGACCATCAATCCAACCATCACTAAAACAAATAGAGTCATTGGAACATTAATAATAAACATCGCAATTACAATAGATAGAATCATAATAAAGGAAGAGAAAGTCTGCGGAACAGACTGACTGATCATCTGTCTCAATGTATCGATATCATTGGTATAGTGACTCATGATATCTCCGGTAGCATTGCTATCAAAATAGCGTATCGGTAAAGTTTCCATATGTTCAAACATTTCGTCACGAATATCTTTCAATATGCCTTGCGCTACTGTAACCATGGAACGATTATAAACATAGGTGAACAGTGCTCCGGTTAAATACAATCCTGCCATCAACCCAATTACACGAGCTAAGTTAGAAAAATCAGGATTTTCTTGTAAAACTAACGGAGCAATATAATCATCAATCAATACTTTTGTAAAACTGATTCCAATTGCATTTGTTCCTGCACTGATTAAAATACTGACAACAACAACGATTAGACGTAACTTGTATTCTTTTGTTGCATAAGAAAGGATTCTTTTTAATATTTTCAAGGGACTTACGGTTGCTTTACTCATCGGTTTATTCTTCAATGATTGTCCCTCCTTTTACTTGAGATTCATATACTTCTTTATAAATCGCATTATTTCCTAACAATTCTTCATGCGTTCCAATTCCATCAATTTTCCCTTCATTTAATACAATAATTCGATCTGAATCTTGAATGGAAGAAATACGCTGCGCAACAATAATTTTTGTTGTATTTGGAATCTCTTGCGAGAATGAACGTCGGATATACGCATCGGTTTTTGTATCAACTGCACTTGTTGAATCGTCTAAAATTAAAATCCTTGGTTTCTTCAACAATGCTCTGGCAATCGTTAATCTTTGTTTTTGGCCGCCAGATACGTTCGTTCCTCCTTGATCCAGTTGCGTTTCATAACCATCTGGAAATGCTTCAACAAAACTATCTGCTTGCGCTAACTCAGCAACGCGCTTTATTTCTTCATCAGATGCTGTTTGGTCACCCCATCGTAAATTTTCACTAATGGTACCCGAAAACAGCACATTTTTTTGCAGAACCATTGCAATTTGATCCCGTAAAGTAACGAGATCGTATTCTTTTACATTACGTCCCGAAACATACACTTCACCTTCAGTTGTATCATACAATCTTGGAATCAATTGAATCAGCGTACTCTTCCCGCTGCCCGTTCCACCGATGATTCCGATTGTTTCACCGGAACGAATTGTTAAATTAATGTTATCCAAATCAGCTTCCTCAGAGAGTAGATTGTATTTGAATTGAACATTTCTAAATTCAATATCGCCATTTTCAATCGTTGTCACAGCATTTTCCGGATTTGTAAGAGATGCCTTCTCTGTAAGAACCTCCGCAACTCTCTCTACCGATGCTTCTGAAATAACAATCATGACAAAAATCATGGAAATCATCATTAAGCTATTTAGAATTTGCATCATATAAGTAATGAAGCTCGTCAACTCACCAGTAGTCATACTTCCGCCCACCACATATCTTGCACCGAACCAGTACACCAATAGTAAAGTAGAATAAATAGCAATCTGCATAACAGGTGAATTTAAGGCAATAATTTTTTCTGCTTTCATAAAAAGACGTTTGATATCTTCCGATGAATCTTTGAATCTTTCAATCTCTTTTTCTTCCCGAACAAATGATTTTACTACTCGGACTCCGTTGATATTCTCTTGTACTGTTCTATTCAAGCGATCATACTTTTTAAAAACTTTAATAAAATAAGGATGGACTTTATAAACGAGCCCTATTAGTACGATTCCTAAAATAGGTACTACTAACAAGATATTTAACGCTAGTTTAAAGTTCGTATAACCCGCCATTATAAAGGCAAAAACAATCATAAAAGGCGCTCGTATTATGGTTTTTAAAATCATTTGAAAGGCCATTTGGATGTTAGAGATATCCGTGGTTAAACGAGTAATCAGACTCGAGGATGAATACTTATCAATGTTATCGAATGCAAAAGTTTGAATATTCTTGTAGATGTCTTGGCGTAGGTTGGTGGAAAAACCAACTGCTGAATCTGATGAATACTTTCCTCCCAAAACACCAAACAGCATTGATAGACAGGCAATGACAAACATTAAAGAACCTATTTTTAATACGTATTGGATATCACCTGTTAATAATCCTTTATCTAAAACTTTTGCCATTAGAAAAGGAATAAATATTTCCGTTGAAACTTCCAATGCCATAAAAAGCATGGTTAAATAAGACGGCTTCTTATATTGCCGTAATGATTTCACGATTGTTTTATACATGTATTGCATTCTCTCCTTCTTACTCTATATATATTCTTGTTCCATCAAATGATAAATTTTGTGGATTGTTTTTATTGTGATTTGAATATCCTCTTCGGGAATTTCTGCCAGCAGCTCAGTATTTCTTTTATGGAAGTCATGGACATCTTTTTTGTATAAAGCCAGTCCTTTATCAGTTAATACAATATTTACTACTCGCTTATCTTTGCTGTTTTCTTCTTTTCGTAAATACCCATTTTTTTCCAAAGTAGTTATATTTCTTGTAATACTTGGGAGTGTCACATTGATTGCTACAGCAACATCGCTCACTCTTACTTCATCTAGTTTGAGTGATAAATCATGGCAAATTTTAATGATATGCACATGTCTTTTTTGTAATTCAGCGGGCGGTTCAGGTAAAAATTGTGTCGTACGTTTTGCGCTCATGCAAGCATGAATATAGTCATCCGACAGTTTACTATTCATTTCAATCTCCTTTCAAACAAATTACCTAACATAATTACCTCAGGTAACTATATTAGCAAAAAAAAGAATAAATAGATAGTATTCTTTCCTTTAAAAATGTACTTATTTCAAAACTCTTTAATTAAGAAGAGAGAAGCTGTATTTAGCTCCTCTCTCTTGTTAGTAAATTCAATTTTAGTGACTCTTTCTATTTTATGATGACACACTCTCTTCTCAATAAAGTCACTTTTACTTTTTCCATAAACAGCTTTGCTATGGGTGTAAGTGCACGTTTTGAATTCGTGACAATTCCCAGGGTGTGAGTAGTTGCGTCCACTAACGGTTTCAAAACGATGTGTTGATTGATGAATCCATCTACAATCCCCAAACCAGAAGCGTAAGCATCTGATTCACACAGCAAATTCATAAGCGTTCCTCGATCATTGGTATAAATGACCGGTTGTGATTCGTAAGCTTCAATCGGGTCTTCATTAAAATCAGGTGCGCTTTGTTCTTCTTGACTGAATCGAACTTGTGGATAATCCCATAAATCTTGGCGTGTGATTTCATTTTTTGTTGCAAGTGGATGATCTTGTCGTAAAAAAATTTGTGTTTGAAAATCTCCTAATGGCTCGAACTGTAATCCTTCTTGTTGAAAATAACGTTCTAATACACGGCGATTCCCTTCATCTATATAAAGAATGCCTAATTCACTTTTGAAGTCTCGGACACTCTCTAGATTTTTTTGAGTAGTTGTTTCTACTAAGTGAAAATTCTGATAGTCATCTTTAAATTGTTCGATTACTTCTAAAAAAGGCTGAGATAAAAAATCATACCGTTGTGTTGTAATCGTAAAATCCTTCTTGAAATTCGTTCGATAGCGTTTTTCTAATAAGTTCACTTGATCCAAAATACGATTGGCATAAACGAGAAAATCACTGCCTTCTTCTGTCAATCGAACCCCTGATTTCGAGCGTAAAAATATACGAACACCTAATTCAATTTCTAAATCTTTAATAGCACTGGATAAACTTGGTTGTGTCACAAATAATTGTTTTGCTGCTTCACTAAAACTCCCAGCTTTAGCAATCGTTACGACATATCGACATTGTTGAATATTCATTATTCCACCCTCTTCGGTTCTAACAAACAAAAAGACCCGATAAATAAATTATCGAGTCCCTTGGCTAAGTTAGATTTGTATACAGTACACTTATCTAATGACTCGCCAAAGAACATGATGGCACATACACATCATGTTAGCAGCAACTGCATATTCATTTATAGAAATAAGTTCATTTGCCATCTTGTTCACCTCGACATTAGAATTTGATTAGATTTATCTTAGCATAGTATTTGAGATTGTCAATGGAGAGCCTCTTCTGTAAGTCTTTTTTTAGAAGTTGCTTTCAGATGATTAATGATATGTGTTGCAGAATAGAGATAATATTGAATTGCGTATACCAACGCCTCATCTTGAACTAAAAAATTGGGATGATGCCATTCATAGGGGGCACCTGTCCCGATAAAAGCAAAGATTCCAGGTATTTCCTGTTGATAAAAAGCAAAGTCTTCTCCTCCAAGCGTTACTTCAGGCTCGACAATATCTGCAAAAATCGAAACTGCTTCTTTTACTTGTTCGGTTAATATTAAATCATTATGGACAGAAGGAGGGCTCGGTATCCAAATAATCTCACTTTTTTGGTTTACTGCTCCAGCATAGGCGGTTACAATTTGTTCAAAAAGCTGTTTCGTTTTTTGTTGAATATCTTCTTTAAATGTTCGAATCGTTCCTTTTAAAACAACTGATTCTGGAATGACATTCCATGTGTTTCCACCATCAATTTTTGTAACACTGACCACCACCGTATCTAGGGGAGAAACGTGACGACTCACAATAGTTTGTAAGCTTGTCACAATTTGACTTGCGGTTACTAAAGGATCATTCCCATTATGCGGGGCAGCTGCATGCGTACCAACGCCTGTGATAATCACTTCAAATTGGTCAACTGCCGCCATCAAATGTCCAGACTTGAGTCCTATCGTTCCTATTGGTAAATCCGGTTTATTATGGTAGCCAATGATTTGTTCTACACCTTCTAAAGCTCCTGCTTCAATCACTTGTCTGGCCCCAAGATTTTGTTCCTCTGCCGGCTGAAAGATTAAGCGAATACGTCCTTTCAGCTTCTCTTCTCGTTCTTTCAAAATAGCAGCTGCTCCTAAAAGTGATGCAGTATGAAAATCATGCCCGCACGCATGCATAACTCCTTGTACTTTTGATTGATAAGATAATTGTGTACTTTCTGTAATTGGTAAAGCATCAATATCTGCACGTAATGCAATAACGGGTCCTTCTTTCCCGATTTCCGCTACTACACCTGTTGCTAGATCCAATGGAAGAATGGGAATACTTCTTTCTTTCAAAAATGACTTGATGACTTCCGTCGTTCGATACTCTTCTCCAGAAAGTTCTGGGTATTGATGAATATCTTTACGAATCGAGATGATTTCTGCTAACAATTCTTCTGATACATTCACTGTTTCAAATCCTTTCCTACACAAAATTCATTTTTCTTAGTTCTTCAATATGACTCTCATGATAAATCGCCATTCCTGTTTTCATAGATTCAAAACCTAACTGTTTATACCAGCTAACCGTGTTTGGATGAGTATACAATGTAATGTTACATTTCGAAAGATGATCAACAAACGTCTTAATAATAAACTTTCCGATTCCCTGTCCTTGATAGTCCTTGTCAACAGCGATATTATAGATCGCCGCTTGAGCAATATAATCAGTCAGTGCACGTCCACACCCAATCAGCTGATTATCCAAGAGAATAAATACCACTTCCTGACTATGTTCAAAGACAAATTTTGTCTCCAGAACCGTGTGATTAGTCAATCCAAATCCTTTTAAAAGCTGATTTACTTCCGCCCAGTTGATGTCTTGTATGTTTCGTTTTACTTGAAAATCCATACTCTCTTCGTCTCCTTAAATAGCAAGTTTATGAATATGATCTCGATAATAAGTAGACAAAAACTGCTTGGTTCGTTCTTGTTTTGGGTGTTCAAAGACTTCTTCAGCAGTGCCGGATTCGATGATTTTCCCTTGATCTAAAAATAGGACACGGTCAGCAACTTTACGCACAAAATTCATTTCGTGAGATACTAGTAACATGGTGTTTCCTTCTTTTGCCGCTTTTTTTATGGTATCCAAAACTTCGCCTACTAATTCCGGATCAAGTGCAGAGGTTGGTTCATCTAGTAGTAATAATTCTGGTTGCATTGCTAAAGCACGTGCAATAGCTACACGTTGTTGTTGACCGCCGGAAAGATGTTTTGGATAAAAGTCTGCCCGCTCAATCATACCAACTTTTTTCAGCTGTTGCTCTGCAATTTCTTTTGCCTCTTGCTTAGGAAGACCTTTTACAATCACTAATCCTTCCATCACATTTTCTAAAGCTGTCTTCTGTTGAAAAAGGTTAAACTGCTGAAAAACCATTGCCGTTAATTTTCTCAATTGTAAAACATCAACTTTCTTTGCTTGGGCGATATCTAAGTGGAAATTATTTAGCTGAATCGTACCAGACTCTCCTTGCTCAAGGAAATTAAGCGAGCGTAACAAAGTTGATTTCCCAGCACCCGATGAACCAATAATCGCCACTACTTGTCCCGGCAAAATATCAAATGAGATATCATTCAACACCGTATTTTGATGAAATGTTTTTGTTAAGTTTTTAATCTGTATCATAACCAATCTCCCGCCTTTCTTGCTCGTAGCTGAACGTTGTCCGGAATACTAATTTTCTTTTCTACAAACTGGATTAATTGTTCAATCATAATCGTTACTCCCCAGTAGATTACTGCTAGTGCCAAATAAACTTCAAAGTAGCGATAATTAGCACCAGCAATAATTTTAGCTTGCGCTGTCATCTCCACAACCGCGCAAACAAAGGCCAATGATGTTCCTTTTAACAGTCCGATTAATGTATTTCCTAAAGTTGGCAAAGCTACTACAAATGCCTCTGGTATAATCACGCGTGCCAACACTTGTGGATAAGTCATCCCTAAAGATTGTGCTGCTTCGATTTGCCCCTTATTAACCGATTGCAGTGCTCCACGAATATTTTCTGAATTATATGCTCCTTCATTAACCGCAAATGTCACTAACACAAAAAGCAGCGAAGGAATATTATTAATATTAAAATCTGTGCCATTATTATAATTGTAATATTTTAACAATAATGGAATTCCATTGTAGGACAAATACAATTGTACGATTAATGGTGTCCCTCGTACAAAAGATACAAATACAGCAAATATCTGTGATAGCACGGGTATTTTATTCATCTTTACGATTGCAATCAATAAACCTAGTAACAGTCCAAGTAACATCGATAAAATAGTAATTTCCAAGGTCATCGGCAAATATACCAATAACCTTGGAATCGAAGTAAGAACCGTTTCAAAATCAAATATTTTTCCCATTTAATCCCTACTCCTATTCTTTCGGTGCAAAGTCTTCTCCAAAATATTTCTCACTAATCTCAGTAATTGTTCCATCTTCAATCGCTTCTTTTAAAGCTGCATTGATTTCTTCTACAAGAGCTGCACCATCATCTGTTTTACTAATTAACAGATAACTGTAAGGAGCACCGATTCTAGATGAGTCTTCTTCGCTCAATTCGATTAGCTTTAATTTTAAGCCATGTTCTTCAATAAACAAAGAAGCCATCGCTTTATCAATCAATTGAAAATCGTGCTTACCACTCTCAACGCCTTGTAAAACAACTAACAGTTCTGCTTCAGAGTAATTAATGTCGATGAGTGCATCTGGATTTTCTTCATTATACTTTTCCAAAGCCGTGGCATAATTCAAACCAGGTGATACTTCTGTTGATTTGCCTACAAGGTCATTGAAATTATTAATTTCTGTTGATTCCTCTGCCACTGCAATCACATATTGATTTTTGAAAATTGCGTCTGAAAAGATGTATTTCTCTCTCCGCTCATCATTACTTGCAAAATTATTTGCTCCTACTTGATAACGATCTGTATCAAGACCAGATAATACAGAAGCACGCTCTGCTTTTTCAAAAGAAATATCATATTTATCTATTTTTTCAAATACCGCTTCTACAAGTTCAATATCATAACCAACCAGCTCGTCATTTTCATTTACATAAGTAAAGGGTTTTGGCGCACCAGAAGTCGCAATAACAATTTTTTCTTTGCTGCTTTCTTCACTCGTTTCTGCAGCATTTGTACTTCCGCAAGCTGCTAAGAGCAACGCTCCTGTAAGAGTTAAAAATGTTTTAACTATTTGATTCTTTTTCATTTGACTTCCTCATTCCGTTTGAATTTTTCACTAGGAGTCTTACTTAATAAATAACGTTCTTGTGGCTGGTTCCATAAGGTTTCATAATCAATTTTGTCCCAAAAACGGGTGTTGTAATCAATAAAAATTGACTTTGGCTTTTCTGTGCTCTTTGCTAAATCAGCAAAATAAGTGTTGTTTTTAAAAGCCGGAATCTCATACAAATCTCTGGCATATCCCCAGATATTTTTAAAGTCCACAATGCGATTGCGAATTGGACCCAAGTTTTTAAAGTAACGAGTATCGAAACGCGCTAACGTTACAAATAAACGAATATCTGAATCCGTTACATAATCACCGAATAGAAACCGATTGTTTTCTAGGCGCTCTTCAATCTCATCAAATGCTTGGTACAAGTTATTGTATGCATCATTATATGCTTCTAAAGATTGAGCAAACATTGCTTTATAAACGCCATTGTTCACATGTTCGAATAGATAATCATTATATGCATCGATTTCTTCCCGCAATTCTTCCGGATACAAATCCGGTGCATCTGGTGCTTGAAAAGGACGAAATTCTGTTTCAAAATAATTTGTTAGCCAGACATAGTCATTGTTGATGACTCTTTTCGTTTTTACATCCACGACTGCTGGTACCGTAGCACGACCTTTATACTCTGGATCTGCATTAGCATATAGTTCGCTTAAAAATTGGACATCTAAAACGGGATCCTTGTTTCCTTCATCAAAAACAAATTCCCATCCTAGATCTTTTTCACGGGGCGTTCTGCCTACTAAATTTACACTAATGACATCTTGAAGTCCTAATAACTCAATGGCAATCGATGCACGATTCGACCAGTGGCATCCCTTTGCCCAAACTAAACGATATCGTCCAGCTTCAACTGGATTGTGTTCTTTTCCTGATCCAAAGGGCGTGTCAAAATGATTTTTCTGACGATGAAAATACCCCTTTTCATCAATTTCATTTACTAATTCGCTTGGCCTTTCCCGAACTTCTTGTACCATATTTATTCCTCTTTTCTAGTTAATTTTTCTCTACCATGTGCCATATTCCAATCCTCTAAGGATGGTCCTTTTGGAAGAATTTTCGAAACAGTACTTTCTGCATCGATTGTTGTCGATAAAAAATAATGTTTTTTAATTGCTTCAAAATTAGTTGTGTCACCAAAACCTGGTGTCTGGTATAAATCACGAGCATAAGCCCATAAGTTTGGATAATCTTTAATACGTTTTTGATTTACTCGAAATGCGGTATAATACGCAACATCGAATCTTGCTAAGGTAACATACAACCTAACATCTGAATCGGTTAGTTGATTGCCGAATAGATATCGTCGTGTAGCCAAACGTTCTTCTAATTCATCCAAACATTGAAATACACCATCATATGCCTCAGCATAGGCCTCTTGCGATCGAGCAAACCCAGCTCTATAAACGCCATTATTAATATCATGAAATATACGCTCATTTAATTGCCGAATTTGCTCCTGAAGCTCTACGGGAAATAAATTTGGGGCATTTTTTTTATGAAACTTCGACCATGCTGTCTCCAATTGATACGTTAATTCATGATAGTCATTGTTCACCACTTTTCCTGTTTCCATATCGACAACGGCAGGTACAGTTGGCCTTCCCTTGTAATGTGGATCCGCTTTTAAATAGGCTTCACTGATATATTGAATTCCCAATAGAGGGTCTAGATGATTTTCGTCTAATGTAAATGCCCAATCAATATGATCTAATGGCGGGCGTAATGGATCAGCTTCGCCGACACTGATGACATATTCCAACCCAAGCAACTTGCGGACAATAATCAAACGATGAGCCCAAGGACAAACTGCTGACCATAAAATACGATATTTTCCTGGTGCAACAGGCAACTCATTTAGTCCTTCTCCAAAAGGAGTATGGAACTGATTCTTTTGTCGATTGTATTTTCCGTTCGCTTCTATCTCAACAGTTTTTATTGCACTCATTGAGTTTCCTCCTCCGTTTATTCAAATCGATGACGGTCATGTGGTTCATTCCAAATGGAAATCTCTGGCCCTTTTGCGACAATGCCATAGGGATTATTACCATGATTTCCCAATTGATAGCCTTTCTTTATTGCATCAAAATCAGTTGTATTACCAAAGCCAGGTGTTTGGTAAAGATCTTTCGCATAGTTCCAGATATTTGGAAAATCAATGATCCGATTGCGATTTGTCTTAAACACTAAATAGTATGCAACGTCAAACCGAACAAGTGTCACATAAAAACGAACATCAGCATCGGTAATCTTGTTTCCAAATAAATAACGTTGTGTAGACAATCGTTCCTCTAATATATCCAACCTAGCGAACAGAGCATCATAAGCTTCTTCATATTTTTCTTGTGTTTTAGAAAAACCAGCTTTGTATACTCCATTATTCACTTCATGAAATAAAATTTCGTTAAAAGCATCAATCTCATCGCGTAATTCTTCAGGATACAAATCAGGTGCGCCTTCTTTATGGAATTTCTTAAAAGCTGTTTCCCAATAATTCGTCAATTTAAAGTAATCATTATTTACTACTTTATTTGTTTTTACATCGACAACTGTTGGTACTGTTGCCCGTCCTTCATAAGTTGGATCCGTTTGTGCATAAATTTCTGGTAGATAGCGAATATTCAGTACAGGATCAACTCCGCCTTCATCTAACGAAAACTCCCAACCTTTGTCTGTTCTTATTGGACTTGCAGTACCCACGCTGATAACATCTTGCAAGCCAAGTAACTCACGAACGATGATGGAACGATGTGCCCAAGGACAAATTCCAGCCACCAACAGTCGATAGCGACCTGCTTCTACCGGTAAATCTCCTGGTCCGTCTCCAAATGGGGTATCGAAATGATTTCCTTGGCGAACGAATGCACCTTCTTTTGATATTTCATGGGCATCCTCTGTAGTAGCAACTGTAATAACTTTTATCTTTTCTGCCATTTTAATGTGCTCCTATCTTTTTCAAATTTTTCTCTGTATAAATAGTAGGAATACTGGATTCCAATTTGATACTTTCATTCACTTGATAACCCAAGCGCTCATAAAATCCTCTAGCTTGCACTTGACTTGTAATTACAATTTTTTCGTATCCTTGTGTCCGAATCACTTCTTCTACCGCTTCTATCAATTTTCTGCCATATCCTTGGAATTGAAATTTAGGAACAATTGCGACTCTTTCAATTTTTGCAAAGTCTGAGTGGGTGGTGTTGATCCTCGCTGTTCCTATACCGTTACCTTTCTCTGCAAGCAAAACATACTGATACGTTTTGCCAGTTTTTTCATCAAATTCAAGTTCAATGGGAATTCCTTGTCCAACAACAAACGTTTCCTTCCGAACTTCATAAACAAGAGCCAACTGCCAGACTTGGTCAACAACATAAATTTCCAACAATAAAAATCACCTCCAAAAAAATCCGCCCTTCTCTATCTTCATAGAGAAGGGCGGATTTTCCGTGTTACCACCTTCATTTATTGCTTCTTCACAGAAACAACCTCATTAAGTACATCACAAAAAATGCTTTATACTCAGTATTTTTAACGGGTACTACCGTCAATAGCTCATGTAACCACACTTGCCATTGATTGCTCAAAGACCATTTTCTTCTTGTTCCTTTCATCTATTCGCACCAAACATAGACTCTCTTTGCAAACGAACAAAACTACTTATCTTATCAATGCATTCTTTTGATATTTCATTTCTTTAGTTGAATACTAGAATAGCATTGATTAGAAAATAATGATAATTGATAAATTTTATCATCATCTATTAATTTTTCTTATAGATAAGCCTGAATCAAAAAAAGAGAAGAAATATGGCGTAACCCATATTTCTTCTCTTTTCTCATTTAGAAATCGTATAAAACCGTTGATAAGTAACGCTCACCGTTATCAGGAACAACTGTTAGAACTTTCTTTCCTTTTCCTAATTTTTTAGCGATGTCGATTGCTGCTTTTATCGCAGCACCACCCGATACACCGACTAGAATTCCTTCTGACTTGCCTACTTCTCTAGCAACTTCGATTGCCTCATCAGCTGTAACTTGCAATACCTCTTGGTAAATTTCTGTATCCAGAACTTTTGGGACAAATCCTGCTGAAATCCCTTGAATCTTATGCGGACCGGGCTTTCCACCCGATAATACAGGAGATTCTGCTGACTCGACTGCATATATTTCAATATCTGGATATGTTTCTTTCAACACTCCACCTGCACCCGTGACCGTTCCGCCAGTACCAACTCCAGAAATAAATGCATCTACTCCATCTTCTCCAAATGCCTCAACAATTTCTTTCCCTGTTGTATTCTTGTGAATGGTTGGATTTGCCAAATTATCAAACTGAAGAGGCATGAACCAGCCGTTTTCTTCCGACAATTCCGTAGCTTTATTAATAGCACCCACTGTTCCGTCCGCTCCTGGTGTTAATACCAGTTCTGCTCCATAGACTTGAATCAATTTACGGCGTTCGATTGAAAATGTGTCCGGCAATACAATAACAACTTTATATCCTTTTACCGCTCCCACAAAAGCTAATCCAACACCTGTATTTCCAGATGTAGGTTCTACAATTGTTCCGCCTGGTTGCAATAAGCCATCTTTTTCTGCCTGCTCAACCATCGCTAATGCAATACGATCTTTTACTGACCCGGCTGGATTATAGGACTCTAATTTTACATAGACATCCGCAGCGCCTTCTGGAACCACTTTGTTTAACTTCACGATTGGTGTGTCTCCTGTTAATTCTAGAATGCTATCTACTATCTTTACCATTGTTTATTCCCCTTTTCTCTTTTGAAAGTCGGTTACTGAATTTTTTTAATATATAGCTAACATTATAACATGAATGTAACCGTTCTTATTATTAGTAATTATAATGGCTAGCCATTAATTCTTTCTATGACTGTTTAGAAAATTAAGACAGTATTCTACTATCCTCTGCCCTATTTTAAAATACAAAGCAAATTTCGATGCTGTACTTTACTTTTTCTCTATTTTGTAAAGTACAGGGCTCTATTTGTTGCTGTACTTTGTTTTTTCGGGAATTTTTAAAATACAGAGCTCTTTTCATTTCTGTACTTTACAATTTCTGCTATAAGACAAAATTTTCGATCAAAAAAGGAGAAAGCTTTTTCGCCTTCCTCCTTCTTATTATATTTCCCTTAATACTCGTATCCTTTAAACCAATGCTGAGTGCTATTAGCTATTTTAACTAGAAGCAGCATGACGGGAACTTCTACCAAAACTCCCACTACTGTAACCAGCGTTGCTCCTGAATCTAAACCAAATAGTGAGATAGAAACCGCTACAGAAAGCTCAAAAAAATTACTGGTCCCAATCATAGCAGCTGGCGCTGCAATAGAGAATGGCAGGCGACACGCTTTCGCTCCACCGTAGCTGATAAAGAAAATAAAAAGATTTTGGATAATCAACGGAACAGCAATTAATAGGATATGGAAGGGATTATTCAAAATCCTTTCTCCTTGAAAAGAAAAAATAATGATTAAAGTAAGCAATAATCCTACAATCGTAACTCCATCAAACTTCTTTAAAAAGATGTGTTCGAAATACTCTATCCCTTTCTTTTTCACAACTACATTACGGGTTATGAATCCCAAAGCAAGTGGTACAACTACAAATAGTAAAGTTGAAAACAGCAGCGTATCCATCGGTACATCTACATTTCCGATTCCTAATAAGAAAGCTACAATCGGCGCAAATAAAACTAATATCAAAATATCATTTATAGAAACTTGAACAAGAGTATAGGCCGCGTCCCCTTTGGTGAGGTGGCTCCAGACAAATACCATTGCTGTACACGGCGCAGCACCAAGAAGCACTGCTCCTGCAATGTACTCGCGAGCTAGCTCGTGCCCAATAAAATTGTTAAATACAACTAAGAAGAAAAAGGATGCAATAGCGAACATAGTGAAAGGCTTAATCAACCAATTAACAGTAGTAGTTAAAAATAATCCTTTTGGCTTCTTAGTCGCATTAAGGATACTAGTGAAGTCAATTTTTAACATCATTGGAAAAATCATCAACCAAATTAAAACCGCTGTTGGTACCGAAACATTGAAGTATTCAAACTTGCTCAGAGTTTCTGGAACCGTAGGAAGAAAGCGGCCAATCAGAACTCCTACAAACATACAGAGAGCTACCCAGACAGTTAAATATCTTTCCCAAAGACTCATACTGCTTTTTGTATTTTCTACTTCTTTATTTAATGTATTCTTTTTCATCGTTCTCCTCCAATAACTCTATATGTTGGTTATCCTTTTTTTGATTTTCTTCCGTCACACAGATACAGTGCTTATCCGAAGAAAATAAGATCTTTGTATCAGAAAGCAATTGCTCCACACTATCTTTCTTGATTGAATAGTAGTGCCAGGTTCCTTTCCTTTCTGCTGTTACAAGTTCTGCTTCCACCAGTACTTTGATATGATGTGATAGAGTGGGCTGCGTAAAATCAAAATGATTCAACACATCACAAGCGCATAACGTTCCACAAGATAATAAATCTAAAATTTTTACTCGTTTCGGTTCGGACATTGCTTTCATCACTTTTGCATAATTTGTATAGTCGATTTTATATCTCCCTTTCTAATTCAATCTACAGAACGATAAAAATAATTTCATATAAAAACCACTAGATAGATAATCTTCTATCTAAATATAGAAGATTATCTATCTAGTGTCAAGAATATAAATTTATCTCCATCGAAAATGGACTAGAAGTTGAAAAGTATTCTTAATCAGATAGAACCAACAAATCAAATCTGCTTAAACTTCCCTTTATTTAGCTGACTTCTCCTTCGAAGTGACGTTATATACATACAGCCCTGCTAATACCCAAAAAGAAGCAAAAGAAATACCTGCTATGAGATCGCCCAAATAATGTGCATTAAAGTAAAGACGTGAAAATAATATAGCTGCCCATAAACCAATAGACAGCATACTTATACAAATCCTAATCCCCTTATTCTTTATTAATGGAATAAAAACTAAAAGAATCGTTAAAAAGAAAAGAGTACTACCGATAGCATGACCACTTGGAAAAGAAAATCCCTTATCTTGGATTAAATGTCCCATTGGTCGGGGGCGTTGAAAGATTCGTTTCATTACTGCTCCTAGGAGGCCGCCCGTTGAAATGACTCCCAGAAACCAGAGAGATAAATCTTTAAATTTATTGATAAAGAGAACCAGTGCAAAAGTAGCAGTAATTATTATATAAGCAATCGGATTACCCAGCGTTGCTGAAAAAGTCATAAAAGTTTGTAAAAATTCTCCATCATAATTCATTTGTGGATAATTAAATGTTTTTTGAAATGATTCCATTAAACTTTGTTCCATATTTATAAGGGGCTGAAAATTAGTCTGAATTAAAAAACAAGTGATTCCAAAAATTAAGCTACATATGATTCCGATAATTAAATACCCTTTGCTAAAATTAATGATATGATTATTTCTTTTTATTGACACTCTCTAATCCCCCTTCATCATGTTTCATTATTAAATCATAAATGATTGTTCAGTATTTGCAACACTTTTGATCGCAAAAAGAAGGTCTGTGACATTTTCCCATGCCCCACAGACCTTCTTTTACTACAATCTATACATTTATTTTTCTGCTAGCCAGCGCTTTAATCATTTTCGGATCTGAATGAGAGAAAAATTGACTATCTCCGATATTCAGCGTAGAAATCTGTTCTTTATCTTCCTTCGTTAAGGAAAAATCAAAGACATCCAGATTCTCTTTCATTCGTTGAGGACTAACCGTTTTCGCAAGCACAACTATATCTTGTTCTACTAACCAGCGAATAATGACTTGTGCAACCGATTTGTTATACTTCTTCCCGATTTCGGAAAGAAGTTCATTTTGGAAAATATTATTCTTTCCTTCTGCGAATGGTGCCCATGCTTCTGGGACAACTTCTTCTTGTCTTAATGCGTCAATGACCTCTTTTTGTTGATGGAACGGATTGATTTCAATTTGGTTGATTTGTGGTGTGATTTCATTGAACAGTGCTAAATCCACCACTCTATCCACAGCAAAATTTGACACGCCAATTGCTTTAATCTTTCCTTCTTTTTGCAATTCTTCCATAGCTCTCCATGCACCGTACACATCATTATACGGTTGATGCAACAGTAACAAATCAACATAATCAAGACCTAGCCGCTCTAATGAACGTTGGAAAGAAGCTTGGACGCCTTCATAAGAGGTATTTTCTATCCAAATTTTAGTGGTAATAAACAATTCTTCTCGTGCTACACCCGAGTTTGCAATTCCAAGACCAGTAGCTTCTTCATTCATATAGGACTGAGCTGTATCGATATGACGATAGCCGGCTTGAATGGCTTGTATTACAGCTTGTTCTGTTTCGTTATCTGGTATTTGGAAAGTGCCAAATCCTAAAATAGGCATTTCCACTCCGTTATTCAATCTTACTTTTTGCATATTATTTCCCTCCAATGAGTATTCATGAACGTTATGTTTCATTATTTTTGAAATGTTTCATTTTCCATAATTCTTCTACTTGATCATCAGACAGTTTACCTGCTTCAAAAAGCGCAATATGCTCGTCGTAGGTATCAATTTTGTATTGAAGTAATTCTCTCGTTTTATTTATCTCATCGATTTTTTCATCAATTTCTTGTAACTGATCTTTTAAGATTTGTTTTTGAGCATATCGTCTGTTTCCTTTCATTTGTGAAAGAGACGCAAACTCAATCAAAGATTCTACTGATAAACCAGCGTTACGTAAACTTTTAGCTAAAAATATCCAATTTAATGTTCTCTTTGTATAAATACGATAGCCGTTTTCTTCCCTTTCGATTGGTGGGATAACCCCCACACGTTCATAGTAACGAATGGTGTCTACTGTTATCCCAAACATTTTCGCAACATCTTTACTGTTCATTTCTCAAACACCTCGCTCATAACTTATACTTTATAGCGCTGAGTAGTCATGATTAATAATCTCAAGAAGCTTAAAAGCTTCATCCATAAATTCAAATTTCAGAAGACAACAATTTCCCAAACGTTCTTTTTGATCAACCTTGCTTGTGTGTGCCCATTGTCTCATAAATTGGCGTAACACAGCTCCGTGAGAAACTGCCAGTATTACTTCGCCCTGGTCTTCTTTCATTATTTTTACCAAGGAATTTGAAATTCTTTCTCTAAAGGCCAACTCCCCTTCGCCTCCAAAAGCTACAAAAAAATCTTCATATGGTAAAAGTGGATTCAAATATTCATGTTCAGCTTCCATTGTTCCAAAATTCCATTCCTTTAATCCTTTGATTCTTCTATAATCTCTGTCTGTTACCAGCTCTAAGGTATCACATGCTCGTTCAGAAGTGGACGAATAAGCGCCATCGAAGTTAATTTTATTTTTAATAAAATATTCCCTCACAATCATTGCCTGTCTTCTTCCCTTTTCTGTTAATGGGGAATCAGACCACCCTTGGATTTTCTTTTGCTGGTTAAACAGCGTTTCTCCATGTCTCATTAAATATAAAACTCTCCTCATATTATCTCCTTCCATACTTATTTTTAACTATATCTTTATCATAAACTATGGAGTGGACTTCATAGCAAGTATTAAGTAAATGTTTTTTGAAATAACCTCTTTAATAAAGATATGGTGGAAAATATTATAGCCAATTGCCTTAATAAATAAAATCCTTAAAAAAACAGGAAGAGACTTCTAAATAAAGTCTTTTCCTGTTCGCATACTTATTTTTATTCGTGACTGATCTCTTTACTCAACGCAATGATTTGATTCACGGATTCGTCCAGATACTGAATCGTATCTTGTAAAGGTTTTTCTGTAGTAATATCGACTCCTGCAACGATAGTCGCTTCAGCCGGTATATGTCTTCCGCCTAGTTTTAAAAACTCTAACCATCCATCAACTGCTGGTTGTCCTTCTTCTTTCATTTTCAAGAACGCTTGAGTAGCTATCGTAAGACCTGCAGAATATGTATAAGAATAGAGGCCCATGTAATAGTGGATTTGACGCATCCAGGTCAGTTCGGCTCCTTCTTCTAATTCTACTGAATCTCCCCAAAACTCTTCTAAGACACTTCTTTTGAGTTCACTTAATTTCGCTGCATCAAAGCTTTGACCAGCATCAACCAAACGATAAACTTCTCTTTGATAAGCGGCCTCTAATAAATGAGTAACGAAATTATGAAAGTAAGTTTTTGAAATCATTTTCGAAATAACTGACCGTTCCATTCGAGCATCATTACTTTTCTCTTTCAAATAGTTGGTTAATAATAATTCATGGAAAGTAGACGGTGCTTCAATCGTGTAAAGTGAAGGACGTGCTCCCAACATGGAATTGTTTTCATTCGATAGAATCCCTTGGCCTGCGTGTCCTAATTCATGGAATAAAGTATAAGCATCAGACAATTGTCCTGCCCAAGACATCAAAATATAAGGATGATTACCATAAGCAGTTGAGCAGAATGCACCTGAACGCTTACCGATATTTTGAGAAAAATCGACCCATCTTTCAGGATAAGAACGCAGAATTAATGCCACATAGTCTTCTCCCAAAGGGGCCAACGCTTCTTTTACCAATTCTTTCGATTCGTCTATGGTAACAGTCGGTGAGTAATCTGAATCTAAATCAATTTTCAAATCAGCGTAATACATTTGGTCCAGACCGTTTTCCTCTTTTACATGTGTAATAAATTTTCGCATAACCGGTGCAAAATCTTTCATCAATAAATCAATCTGACGGTGATAAAGCTCTTGGTCTACTTCTTGATTTTCCAGTAAATAATCAAAAATCGAATCAAACCCACGCATACTAGCAATTGTTTTTTCTTTCTGTAATTGGGTGTAATAGGCAGTTGCCACCACATTTTGATACTGACTCATTACTTCTGACAGCTTTTTAAAAGCCGATCGGCGAATATTCATATCAGGATGATACATATAATAATCCTCATACAATACATAACTTAATGGGTACTCTTCTCCATCCACTACAAACGTGCCAAAATCCATATCTGTTGAGCGTGCTTGTTCATAGATAGCTTGGGGAGCATTTAAAACGGGTCCCAGTTGCGCGAGTGCTTTCTCAACCGCAGGATCTAATTGCATGTTTTTTCTTTTTTTGATTTTTCTGATATAAGCAGCAAATAACGGTTCTTCTTCCGCAACTTGATCTAAAACAGTTTCATTTGCTGCTGTCAATTGTGATTCAAAAAAGCTGAGGGAAGCACTCATTTTAGCAATCTCATTTTGGATAGTGCGTGAGTAGTTCATTGCTTCTGTATCCGTAATATCTGCTGATACAGGCAAATACGAATATTGAGAAATTCTCCCTGCAGCCTGCAGTATCTTTTCATAATCTTTTATTGCGGATAGAATCGATGAGACATCCTTCAAATCATTATTGTATTTTTCATTAAATTTTTCAATATCTTGTCTTACTTCTTCAAGAGCTTGATTACTTTCTGCCTTATTTTGGAATAAAGCAGCGAGGTCCCATTTCATTTCTTCCTCGACTTCATTTCGTTTTCTCATCTTTTGTGTCATGTAACTAAATTTCCTTTCCTGAATAACGATTTTTGTATTTCTTTTATTGCAATGCTTTTTTTGCTAGTTGATCTGCTAATTCATTATAGGTAACACCTGTATGGGCTTTTTCTTTTTTGAAGCGAACGGTAATTTGTGGCGCTACTTCTTTAAATTGCTTTATATAGTCTTGGGAGACAGCTTTATTGGCTTTCCACATTCCAGTTGCCCATTGTTCGATTCCCATATAGTCATAGCGAACATTAATCGCTTTATAACCATTTTGAATTGCCCACCGAATTGCTGCAATTGAACCAAATACTTCTCCTGCTATTTGAAAACTTTCTACATATCGGGAATCACTACCAGCTTGATAAAAAGTTTCGACAACCTCGCCATTTTTTACCATGACCACGCCATAACTGTACCGGTTAGAAATACGATCAAAAGAACCATCTACATATGCTTCAATTGTATCATCTGCCGTCCAGTCAATCGCCTCTTCTTTTGGTGGCTCTATAAAATCTTGAGCTTCCTTTTTTGTTGTAAAAGATTTAAATTGAGCTCCTGAAAAGCCGGCTACTTGCTTTTGTGCTTCCGGCCATGAATGATAGATTCCTGGTTTACGTCCTTTTTTTACTGCATAAAATTTACTTGCCATTTTATTCTCCTTCTTTTGCTTCACTAATTTTTATTTTACGGAAACAAGTTGAAAATGTCTATGTAGTTAAAAGGATAAGTGATTCTCATTCTTATAAAGATACATTTATTAACTATTTTTTTAAATCCCGAGTACTTTATATGTATAATAAATAATGACACTAAAACCGTATACATCAAATAGGAGTTGAAAATATGATTTCAAAACTGATTATTTTGCGTGGCAACTCCGGAAGTGGCAAAACGACAACTGCTTCCAAATTGCAAAAAGTATTAGGTGAAAATACTTTGCTTGTTTCTCAAGATATGATCAGAAGAGACATGCTTAAGGTTCCTGACCGAGAGGGAAATCTCTCCATCGAACTAATCAAACAAATTGCAGAGTATGGGTTAGGGAAATGCCCCTTTGTGATTGTAGAGGGGATTTTAATCAATAAAAGATACAAAAATATGTTATTAGAGTTAATAAATATTTTCGAACAAAATGCCTATGTTTACTACTTTGATATCCCATTCGATGAAACACTCATCAGACATAGCAACCGAGCGAAAGTTAATGAATTTGGAGAAAAAGAAATGCGGAGTTGGTGGAACGAAAAAGATTATTTAGGTGTTTCAAACGAACGGATTATTACGAAAAATTCTACGCTAGAAGAGGTTGTAGACCTTATCTTAGAAGATTTAGGAAAGTAAAAGGTAGTTCGATATTTTATTAATAACAAAGAGGGGTTGTTGCAATTGATGCGTCATCTTTTGGAAAAAAGAGAAAACAGACATTTGACATTACTTGAAATTCTATATTTTAAAGATAGTTGGATGACCATTTCTTCCTTAGCTAATGAATTAGGATGCTCGGAACGGATTCTAAAGCAGGATATTGCTGACTTAAAAGACTTGTTTCAGGATGAAATTCTCTTTACTTCTAACCAAGGTATTCGTCTCGTTTTTCCTTCTAACTTGAATCTAGAAGTGATTTATCAAGCTACCTTAAAAGAAAGTCTAGCATTCCAGTTATTAGAGTTTTTATTTTTTAACGAAGAAAAAACGATTGTTGAACTGGCGAGCGAGTTATATACGAGTAAATCAACATTAATCCGAACCATCCAAGAAATCAATAGTACCCTAGAACCATACGAATTTCGAGTTAGCACTACTAAAAATTGTATGATTATTGGAAATGAACAAAAAATTCGGACATTCTTTATACATTATTTTTCAGAACGTTACTCTTTTTCAGACTGGCCCTACAAAAATATTGATGAAGAGTTATTCGAGAAAGTTATTTTATTTTTAACGAAATTCAATAAAGTTGAGTTGAATTTTTCAGATTTTGTTCGAGTAAAAAATTGGGTGGCGGTAGCGATTGTTCGGACCAACCATCACCATTACTTGGATATCCAGCAAAATAAGCTTTCAAAAATGTTGCCCGATTTTTCTAAGCTTCACTTGCTGTTTGGTTCTCTTGAAGAGAAATTATCGATATCATTAAAGCCAGAGTTTCTTGAGCAAATCTTTTCAAGTTTTTTAAAGGAAGAGTTTATCCTGACTTTTGATAATCTCCTCTCCGAAACTAAAAAGAATGAAAGCTTTCATAAAAACATGCTTCTAATTATAGATGTGATAGATTTTTTATCAAAAAAACTTAAAATTTCCGTTCCCAATCGAGAACATTTGATTTTAGATTTGTTCAATATGTCCTACATTAGTGCAGGAAAAAAAGATGGTGTAAATTATATTTCCTTTATTTTATTTAACCAGAAGAAATATTTTATTCACTCCATTAAAAATGAGTATCCTGAATTCATTCAGCTAGCTTTGAAAGCGTTAAAGGTTTATCAGAAAAAAAGTGATTTCTTCTTCAGTGAATTTGGTATTAATGAACTTCTTTACACTATTACTATTCATTGGGACAGTCTTTTGATTGAATTGCAAAAGAAAAGAAAAAAAGTAAAGTTAGCCATTGTAAGCCACTATGATCTGGAACATGCAAAAATGATAGAAGATTTTCTTTCGATTCATTTTCGAGATTTGATTGAATCTTCCGTCTATGTGAAACCAAGATTGACGGAAAAAAATTTAGCGAAATTGAACAGTGATCTGGTAATAACCACTACTTCCCTACAGAATATGGAAGCATCTTCTATAATCTGTATACAAAATGTTCCTTCTAAAAAGGATATCCACAATATTTATCAAGCCATTACTGCTTGTCTGAATGCTAATTAATAAGAAAAGCGGACAAGTCCGCCTTGACCTATGAAAAAATAGGAAATTTGACCCTGAATGAGCAGCGAAGCGCGCAATGGGGCAAATTTATCTTTTTTTCACTAGGTCAGGACTTGGAAGCTAGACATTGATGGCTGAACTTATAATCCCCTAGTCTATAAAAAATATCTCCCATAAAATTGTCTAATGACTTTTATGGGAGTTATTCTGATTATGGTATTTCTTTTTGAACTTATAAATACCATTATACTAAAATTTCGTTCTCTTGTTTCTTCTTAAGCAATGCTTCATGCATCAGTACCATCATAAATAAGATAGCTCCTAAATACACGGGAAACAATGAGACGTTGCTATAATTAACGATTAGGCCGAATATGGGCGGCATCATCAAAGTTCCAAGATAAGCTGCTGCCATTTGAACTCCAATAATTGCTTGTGATTTATCCACTCCAAAAAGACTTGGTGTGGAATGGATGATACATGGATAAATGGGTGCACATCCTAAACCAATCATTACCAATCCTAAAAGGGAAGTTGCTTCACCGAATGGTAATAATAAAGATAAAATTCCAACAAAAATCAAACTTTGTCCCAATCGAATCATCTGTGTGTCATTAACCTTTATGGTCAAAAAACCGCTGGCTGCTCTGCCAACTGTGATTCCAATAAAAAATAAGCTAGCGAAACCGGCTGCAGTTTCGGAAGATAATCCCCTATACAAGACAAGGTAACTGCTTGCCCAAAGTGCTGCGGTCTGTTCTAAAGCACAGTAACAGAAAAAAGTTACCATGATTTCTTTTGCCCCCGGAATTTTTATGATTTCTTGCAAAGAAAGTGGTTTTCCGTTTGTATTGCTGCCTTCTTCTATTTTATTACGATGATTATTTTTCCAAAGAGGTAAACTAAACAATAGAACAGCCGTCAAAACAACTTGAATGAGAGCAATATAATTGTAGCCCATGTTCCAACGGTTTCCGCCGTTTAAAGCGTACGCCATTACATAAGGCCCAAGAGAGGCTCCTACTCCCCACATGCAGTGAAGCCAACTCATGTGTCGGCTGGCATAATGTAAAGCAACATAATTATTTAATGATGCATCTACGCCACCTGCCCCAAGTCCATATGGAATAGCCCATAGACAAAGCATCCAGAAAGAATGGCTTAATGAGAAGCCGAATAATGCAGAAGCTGTCAATGCCACACTAATGGCAGTAACCTTCCCTGTTCCAAACTTTCGAGTGAGACGGTCACTTTGTAAACTGGATATAATTGTTCCTGCAGCGATGACCATTGAGATTCCGCCTGCATAAGAAACCGGTACACCAAATTCTTTAAACATCGTAGGCCAGGCAGAACCTAAAAGAGCATCCGGCAGGCCTAAACTAATAAAAGCAAGATAAATAATTGCCAAAAGCAAACTGAACATATCTTGTTACTTCCTCCTTGATATACTTCTATTTCTTTTTTATTCTCTTCCAACTATATCCGATACTTGATACACTCCTGGTTCGAATGTACGATGATAGATTTTTTCCGACATCGCGTTAAAAGTAAAATGATCATCCAGAATAACAAGATAATCGTAGCTCTTTAAAAGATTATTAAACGTCTGGTCTTCCATCATGAAGTCTTCTCGCCCCTCTACGAAGGGTGAATAAAGGTAATATTTTCCTACATACCCAACTAAATAACTTTCCACATCAGCTTTACGGGCAGTGACGACTAAATATCGGTTATCATTTAGCTTCATTTGATTATCTGTCACTTTAGAAAAGCTCGCGGGAACAGAATCCTCGAATTGAATATTATTATACAGCATGCCGTTATTCTCAGATAAGACTAATATGGTAGCAAAAAATAATAGTATTAACGTACTATATTGATACCATTTTTTAGTTTTCAAACTTTTAAAACTGCGATAGTTCCTAGAAAGCACGTTTTGCTCATAAAAAGAATAATCAATTTCTCGAGCTAGAACCATCATCACAATCCCTAAAACGAGCACAACAATATTTGATGCATATCGATCAAATCCTGCCAAATAGAGCGCTTCTTCTGTTGGCATGGAGAAAAGGAACATCAAATAAATTCCGATATAATATAGTACCACGGTTATATCAATCAATACCCCATACTTCAATAATCGGAAATTTTGCCCTGATAATTCAGCGAAGTGCCAATGGAAAAATTTATCTTTTTTCACTAGTCCAGAATTTGGGAGCTAGACATTGATGGCAGAACTTATAATACCCTAATCTGCCAGAAAAAAATACAGACCCCCCTAGTATAATTAGAGAGGTTCTGCATTCCTTTTACTTAAAGGCATAAAAATCATTCCATTTTTCTTCATATGCGGTTATCAATTCTTCGTAAGTCATTGTTTCGGTGATATCATCAATGCCGCCTAGTAATTTGTGGCGCCATTCTTCTTCTATTGTAAAAGAATATTCTTTATAAGGAGAGCGCACAATTTGTTTTTCTAAATCTACCGTCACTGTCTCCTTGCTTGTTAACGAAGAGAGTTCTTGGCGGTCTTCCAACGGCAAAGTAAGTGCAAGCAAACCGTTTTTCAAACTATTCATATAAAAAATATCACTAAAACCGCCGGCAATGACAGCTCTAAAGCCATAATCATTCAATGCCCAAACAGCATGTTCTCTTGAAGAACCACCAGCAAAGTTATCTCCTGTTATTAAGATGGATGCTTCTTTTCGGTCTGGATGGTTCAAGATGAAGTCAGGATTATCAACTCTTGGATTTTTCGATAGATAGCGCCAGTTATCAAAGAGAAATTCGCCATAGCCTGTTTTTTCAATTCGATTCAAATAAGCACTTGGCAAAATTTGATCTGTATTAATATTATCTTCCATGATTGCGACTGTTTTTCCGCGGTGAACCGTAAATGGTCTCATTTATACTGGCACCTCCCTATCATCAAGTCTTGTATCATAAAAATGTCCCTTCACAGCTGCTAAAACTGCCATTGCTGGACTACATAGATGCGTGCGTGCATCTTTGCCTTGACGTCCTTCAAAATTACGATTGGTTGTGGAAGCACAATGCGTTTTTGGTGGTACGCGGTCCGCATTCATGGAAATACATGCGGAGCAACCTGGTTCACGCCACTCAAACCCTGCATCAATGTATTGCTGCGCAATCCCCATTTCTTCAGCTGCTGTTTTAACAGGACGACTTCCTGGTACAACCCAAGCTGAGATATGATCTGCCACTTTTCTGCCTTTGATGTATTTAGCACCCTCGATTAGATCTTCCAGACGAGCATTCGTACAGGAGCCTAAAAAGATGTACTCGATTGGAATATCACCAGCTGTCATTCCAGGATTGAGTTCCATATACTGATAAGCTCGCTCATCGTTATGGTCTTCAATGTTTGGAAAGTTTTCGCCAAATGGTAATCCCATGGCAGGAGTTGTTCCCCAAGTGACATAAGGAGCCAACCCTTCCACATCGATTTCTAAAACATAATCAAACGTTGCGTCTTGATCCGTATAGAGAGTTTTCCAATAAGAAACGGCTCTATCGAAGTCTTTTGGTGCTTTTGGTTTTCCTTCGAGATAATCAAATGTTTTTTGGTCGGGTGCAACCAAGCCATACTTCGCCCCAAACTCAATCGCCATGTTGCACATCGTCATGCGTGCTTCCATAGATAAATTACTGATCGTATCACCAAAAAATTCGATTGCATAGCCTGTTGCAAAATCAGTTCCGTAAGAGTGAATCAAATGCAGCATAATATCTTTTGCATAAACACCTGACTGAAGATTCCCTGTAATTTTTATCCCCATATTTTTCGGTTTCTTTTGCCACAACGTTTGCGTCGCAAAAACATGTTCCACTTCAGAAGATCCAATTCCAAAAGCAATCGCTCCAAAAGCCCCATGCGTCGCGGTATGAGAATCACCACAAACAACCGTTTTTCCAGGCTGAGTAGCTCCTTGCTCGGGTCCAATCATGTGAACAATTCCTTGTCCTTCACTACCATGGTCCATTAATTCCAATTCAAACTCCTGACAATTTCGTTGCAAGGTTTCTATCTGTTTTCTAGAAATCGCATCTTTAATAGTAAAGATATTTTTTGTCGGTACATTATGATCAATTGTCGCAATCGTTTTGTCTGGTGCTCTGAGAGGTCTTCCTTCTAAACGTAAACTTTCAAAACCTTGTGGCGAAGTAACTTCATGAATCATATGTAAATCAATATACAATAGCTGAGCGTTGCCTTCTTCACCTGTCAAAACATGTTGCTGCCAGACTTTATCAAATAATGTTTGCTTCACGAATGATTCCTCCTTACTGTCATTGGTTATGAATATATGCATAGTTAAAGTTCGTTACTTTTTAATAATATTCACCATGACGATAGTCCCATGAATTATAACCATCAGATAGGTGCATCATAATGCGTTCAACATCCAATCCTTTACGGATCAGAACAGGTGCTGGTTTTACCGAACGCTGGTCTCCTTGATCAGGAACAAGTTTGCCCTCTTCATCCACAAAGGAAATCATTACACCTTGCTCGTAGCGAGTTTCTACTGTTTTATCTGGTTGAATCGAACGAACATAGTCGTCCCCTTCGATAATCATATCCGCCTCTGCTTCAATTCTTTCTCCAATCCCCGCAACGACACCACGGTTTCCTTTTCCAGATGGATTAGCAGAGCTTGCGAAAAGCAACCCATTCTGGTCTTTCCATAATTCTGCTGCAATTTGCTCACCCGGTACGCCAAACTTGATAACAAAACAACTTGTACCACGCACATCGGTCATCAACTCAGATGAACCATCATTCGGGATGTATTGTTTCCCAGACTCTTTCCATGGAAGAATGCATCCCAACAAAGCATCTTCGTTCCAACATTTTTCATACAATTTTCTAATTTCAGGAGTCATCTCAGCTAATGCATCCAATTGTTCTAATGAACCAACTAATACAACTCCTGGCTTATTACGTTTACGATTTTTAGCCGAGAACTTACGCTCTAGTCCCTCTTTATCACATGTTGCGATAATGTAACCAACCTTTGTCGGACAAACAATTGTTTTTCCACCAGTTTTTAACAGATCTACTGCCTCTTCTTGTAATGTTCCTGCCCATTTTATATATTTGTCTGTTGTCATAACTTCCATCCCTCTCCTAATTACATTCATGATTGTTCTCATAATAAAAAATAAATCATTATTAATACTCTCTATACAAAAATAACCTCCGACTCAGTGTTTATCTAAGTAGGAGGTTATGCAAAATTGTATATAACGAAAGGAATCATACATGTCTTAGATTCATTATATTCTACCCGCTTAGATTAAATTTGTTGAGAATTAATCTTTACAGCAAGCATCGAAATTAAGCTCCTTATAAAGACTAATCAATAAAGTCTAATAACGCGCTTAATAATAAAATATCCAAGATGTTCATTGAATTAACTGAAACCATGTATCATTTCTCCCCTTCGTTTCATTAGTATAAAGTAATATTAATGATAAAACTCTCATTTGTCAACAATGGTTTTCATTTATTTTTAATTATCTTGAAACTACAAGGGAAATTTCTTTTTTAGAAAAACGGAACTCTCTTTCTCTTATGGATTTATGAGGTAAAGGAGGGATTGGTGATGCTCGAAAAACCAACAAACGTAAAGATTTTAGAAGTATTGCACAGACGAATGCGATTTGAAGAAGATGATGAAAAAAGTTATTGGCGGATTATCAAAGGCTTTGAAGGTGAGTGTGAATTTTATGAATGGTTGAAAAAATATTCATTTCCTATGCTGATTCTATATGATTTGTTTTTAACCTGCGGAATCTCAACACAGCTGGACTTTGTCATTATTACTGCAAACAAGATTTTTTTGTTGGACGTCAAGAATTTCAAAGGTGATTATCATTACCGGAATGGTGAATTTTACACCAGCTGGAACGAAAAGGTTACGAGCAATCCTATTACTCAACTCAATCGAGGATATAATGTTCTCGAAGGAAGCTTAAAAAAGACAGGGATGAGACCACTCATTGAAAAAAAGCTGATTTTCATTAACCCTGAGTTCACATTATACGGAAATCAACCTGATTTGCCGATTGTCCTTCGATCACAGCTCAATGAATATTTAAAGAGCATTGAAAGCCAGGCAGATCCTTTACAGAACTATCCCCATCAAGTCGCAGCCAATCTTGAGAAAATAAAGTTAGCTCAAAATCCTTACGAAAAAACACCAAAATATTCTTACGAAATGCTTGATAAAGGGATTTTGTGCAAGAGTTGTGGGGAAAATCATTTAAGGGAGGGCCACCGCAGTCTATTATGCTCTAGCTGTGGCTTATCAGAAACAAAATCAAGCGCTATAGAGAGAATGATTGAAGAATACCACCTGCTTTTCCCGGATCGAAAATTCACACCGACGATTCTCAAAGAGTGGTGTGGAAATGTAGTCAGTCTTGATTTATGCGGTAGAGTTTTAAGGAAATACCTTCGATCAAACTAGCTAAAAAGACGTTCAGAGTCTTTTTTGTCTCTGAACATCTTTATTTCTTGAGAATAAAGATGTTTGGAGTAAAAAACAGTACTGAACATCTTTATTTTTGAAAAATAAAGACTTTCAACATCATTTTAGAGTCTGAACATCTTTCTAGCCTTGTTTCATTTCAACCTTACATCTTTGCACCCTTGAACACTGCCTCTTCTTTCCATTTCAGCATCTATCGCATTCAGCACTTCCCACTTTTTCAGACTCCATTCTGGACCGATTAACGTGTCTCTTGGTGCGTCCCCTGTCAGACGATGAATAACAATCTCTTTCGGAATCATCTCTAATTGATTACATATCAGCTGGACATAGGTATCCATGTCCAAGAATTCCAATCTTCCTTGAGCGTAGTCTCGAACCATTTTTGTGTTCTTCATCAAATGCAATAAATGAAGCTTTACGCCTTGAATATCCGAATCTGTAATCATTCGTTCCACATTTTCCAGCATCTTTTCGTAAGTTTCACCCGGTAAGCCATTAATTAAATGAGTGCAGACACGAATGTTATGGGCACGTAATTTTCTCACAGCCTCCAGATAGGTCTCATAGTCATGAGCGCGATTGATTTTCTTACTTGTTTCTTCATGAACGGTCTGCAGCCCGAGTTCTACCCACATATACATTCTTTCGTTCAATTCGCTCAGATAAGCAATCGTCTCGTCTGGCAAACAGTCCGGACGGGTAGCAATCATGATCCCGACTACTCCCTCTTCGTTGACCACTTGTTCATAGCGATGCCTCAAAACTTCAACTTCAGCATGAGTATTTGTGAAGTTTTGAAAATAAGCAATATATTTAGTAGTATTCGGCCATTTTTCATGCATCATGTCGATTCCTTTTCTAAGCTGAACAGGTAAAGGATCCAATCTACTTTGTGCAAAATCTCCTGATCCAGAAACACTGCAGAACGTACAACCGCCATGTGCCACTGTTCCATCTCGATTAGGACAATCAAAGCCCCCATCTAAAGCTACTTTAAATACTTTTTCACCAAATGTTTCTTTTAAATGTTCGTTCCAAGTATGATACCGTTTCTGTTGTTGCGTTTTCATTCTGTCACCTCGTGAAAAGTTTAACACGTTTATCCAAGAATGAAAATAAAGTTTTTAGAGATTTATATCATGATTCATAGGATGATTCCCTTCTTCTAATTTTTCATAATACGCTTGCATTTCTTTTTCCTATTTTTTTATCGGTCCTTCCTATTTTCTTAATGATTTTAGCTGAATTGCCACCAAAAATTGAATTAGCGGGAACATCTTTTGTAACAACTGCTCCTGCCGCAACAATTGAGTTTTTTACGATTGTTATTCTTGGCAAAATAGCAGCGTTCCCCCAATCCAAACTTGATTTCCTGCTAGGATGGAAAGTCCAAATTAAAAATCTTTTGCTCGTAGATCAGGATTGGTTGGATGACCGGCTGTAAAAAAGCTGACTCTCGGATCAATTAAAACGTTACCACCAAAAATTATTTTATTCCGATCCATAAAAACACAATCGAGATTCGCATAAAAATTCTCGCCAAACTAAATATGGTTACCCTAGCTGACATATAAAGGCGGCTTTATATAAAATGACTCTCCAGTCTTTCCAAAAGAATGTGTCTGATTCAAATCTTTATAGATTCCTTATGGCACCGCTAGATCATACTTAATACTTCTATAATATAAGTTATTCCTCTCACAAAAATGTATAGAGTATAAAAAAAGACAACTATAGAATATAAAGCCGGAAAAATTTTAATTTTTTTCTCTTTTGCATAGAAAAAGTAGCCATAGCCTGCAACTAATAGTAAATTAAGGACGATAAATGAGATAGCTGTAAACATTCCAACGAAATTTGATTTATACCTCATATGACTTGTTATTGCTGTTCCGTAAAAGATATCCTTTATTCCTTGACTATTTGTATAAATATCAAAGGCTATTCCAGCTAATAATACTAATGCGAAAAAAACGAATAAAAATATAGCAAGCAATTTTTTCATAAGCTTCTGCCTTTCACTGATTTTTGTATTTACTTTATATTTAGGTCATTGAACATTACCTTGAAAAAAGATAAAGGAATTTTCGTTATGTAAATTAAGGATAGCATAGATTAATGGTAGGGAAAAATTTTTTCTCCCTCTGACTATCTCTCATTCATTGAATATTTTTCAGCGCTTAACACGTAAACAAAGCAAGCGATCTTTCGACCGCTTGCCAGCTCATTTTATTTACTTTTAAGAATGTGCCGCAATATAGCGAACCAATTCTTCTGTTTTTTCCCAGCCAAGACAAGGATCGGTAATGGATTGCCCAAATACTTCTCCGCCTGGTTCTTGACGTCCATCTTCTAAGTAACTTTCGATCATGAAGCCGCGTACGTATTGATGAATCTCTTCGTTCCATGAGCGATTTGTTAATATTTCTTGAACAATACGGACTTGCTCATTGTACTGCTTTCCAGAATTATCATGGTTCGTATCTACCATTATAAATGGATTCTTATAGTTTCCTTTTTTGTAAGTGTTAATCACTTTTAAAAGATCTTCATAATGATAATTTGGTACGATCTCGCCAGCTTCTGTCAAACCGCCACGTAAAATTACGTGTGCTAGCGGGTTTGAACTCGTTCCAACTTCGATGCCATTATACATCAATTCTTGTTTTTGCTGAGCAGCATATACTGCGTTGAACATGACATTGATATTTCCGCTTGTTGGATTTTTCAGCCCAGTTGGAAAATCAATCCCACTCGCTACAAAGCGGTGTTGCTGATTC
Source organism: Jeotgalibaca ciconiae (assembly GCF_003955755.1). NCBI lineage: Bacteria > Bacillati > Bacillota > Bacilli > Lactobacillales > Carnobacteriaceae > Jeotgalibaca > Jeotgalibaca ciconiae. The sequence continues at coordinate 644,809 of NZ_CP034465.1, forward strand.
TCAACAGAGCGAGCACCAACTGCATGATAACTCACTAAGTCGTCAACAAACTGTAAATTATCTGGATAGAGCATTTCATCAGCTGTTGTTAGTCCTGTTTCAGTAAGGACACGTTTATGCATTTTACGAACAGCAACCATGCCACGTATTAAATTGATTTCTCCAGTTGGAGATGGATCTTGCTGGTGTAATAACCCTTTATATCCATCGCCATTTGTACGAGGTTTGTTTGTATATACCCGTTGAACAATAAATACTTTGTCCTTCACCTCTTCTTGAAGTTTTGACAGTCTTTTTGCATATTCTAACACTGCATCTTCATTATCTGCTGAACAAGGACCAATCACCAAAAGAAAACGTTGATCTTTCCCTTCAATAATTGCTTTTAATTCATTATCTCGAGCAGCTTTTATTGCTGCTTCTTCTTCATTTAGTTTAGAAATTGATTTGACTGTATCAATATTAATATGTTTACTTAATGCTTTAAAACTCATTCCATACCCTCCTGTAAGAAACTATTTTATCTATCTTAACAGATTTTAATGTTGACGTGGGAAATATTTTCATTAAATGCTATTTTGATAGAACTAGTTTATAAGTCCCTTTCTCGACATGAATCTCTGCTCTCATTAATTACCATCCAGCTCAATCGAATCCGAAATATAGTATTCCCAAGCTCGTTTATTAGCATATCTTTGTATTTCTTTTGAGAGTTGACTGTCAGTGGTATATTCCAGCAGGAAAACATCTTTCTCCAGCTTATCCATGGCATCCAGATAGTCTAAATAATAGTTTTGATTCTCACTCGTTTGAGTTCCAAATGTTTGTTCACCAAAGTTAATGGATGAAAATACTGTTTCTTGATTTACACCAGTTAAAATATCATCCACTTGCTGATTTCTTTGAAGATACAACTGAACAAATTCATTTCCTCCATTAATAATTACTGGTTTTCCATGGCTCATCAGTTCTTTTAGCATGACTTCCACTCCCTCATAAATATCCTCATTGGGAGATTGTCCATAGATATCTACATTATCTATCCAAAAACCATCGATACCTTTTTCTAATAGTTGATTGGTCAGTGTAGAAGTTATAAATTTCTGCCATTCTTTATTTGTCACATCCAGCCAGTACTCATCATCCCAGTTAAGATAGGGTTTCATGGTCAAATGCTGATACTCTTCGTAATAGGAGCGAAAGGTTTCTAATGATCCAATATTCAGGTAAGTGAATATCTTTTGGCCACGTTCTTGCATAGAGGCAATTTCTGCTGCTGAAAGATACTGAGCGTCAACCACAACCGTTTCGTAACCCTCACCAGCCATTACTGCGTCGCTTCCTTGTAGACTTAAAATAACTCGATAACCAGAACTAATTTCATTTTTTCCCCTATCCTGAATTACATTTTGCTCACATCCGCTTAGAAACAACAGAAAACAAAGAAATTTCATTGTTTTTCCAAATCGATTCATATTAGGGCTCTCCGCTTCTTATGGTTTTTATTATTATAGAAGAAACTCTTTTTAAGTAAAAGAAATGTATACTTTATGCAGTTAACGTGAATAATATTTTCGAGGTAACAGATGAAGATAATCGAAGATTATTTATTGATTTGAAAAATGAAATTTCCTCATCCTTCGTCACTTGGAGAATCCACTAATAGGTGTCCCACAAGGTAATGCATGTATTCATGGGCTTGTTCTAGGCTTATTGGTTGTTGTTTTAAAAAGATTGCCTCTAAAATCAACATCACGGTATTACTAAAATGGTCTGCAACCAATTGGAGAGGCACATTTTTATTGTCAAAATCAAGGTATTCATAAAAAATTTCTTGCATGATTTGTTTTAAGTATGCACTAAAATTATTAATTAAAGGACTATTGATGGGATTATTCCTGAAAATACCGTTCAATAATTCGCTGTGATCCATAAATAAATCGTAAACACGATCGAAAAAGACTGTTAGTATCTTTTGAGAAGAATTAGAAGAAGTTTCTTCAATCTTGACTTCGCGACTCAATAGATACCAACAATAGGTTAACAAGTCATACTTATCATCAAAATAGTTATAAAATGTAGCGCGAGGAAAATTACTGATTTCGCAAATTTCATTCACACTAATGGTCTCAAAGCTTTTTTTTGCTAAAAGTGCAAACATCGTTTTGGAAAAAGCTTCCAGCGTTCGTTGTGCACCACGCGTCGGCTTTTTAGATAAATCATACTTCATTTTTTCACGGCCCTTTTGCATTTTTTTATTTCTGTCTAAATTCAAACAGATATAAAATTTTGTTTCTTGCCTTCTATTCGAATACAATTTATCATGAATTAGTTGCTTTTACAAGTGTCTAAAAATGTGCTATTGAAAAATTTTGCACTTGTGAAGAAACATAGCTATATTGATGAAATGAGGAGATATTTTATGATCAAAAAGGAATGGGAGTTTATTTGGAAACATAAATTTCTTTTGGTTGTACTAGGTGCCGTTGCGTTGATTCCGGCACTTTATAATTTGATTTTTTTAGGAGCATTATGGGATCCTTATGGAAGTGTTGAAAATTTGCCTGTAGCTGTTGTAAATAAGGATCAAGCGGTAGCCTTTCAAGAACAAACATTGGAGATTGGAAATGAATTGATAACCAACTTGAAAGAAAATGAGAGTTTGGATTACCATTTTGTTTCTGCTGAAGAAGCAGAAACAGGACTATCAAATGGTGATTACTATTTAATTATTACCATTCCAGAAAACTTCTCTGAGAATGCTACGACATTATTAACAGATAATCCGCAAAAAATGGTGATCGATTATCAAACTTCAGAAGGTCACAATCTAATCGCTTCTAAGATGGCAGATTCTGCTGTGACTGAATTAAAGAACCAAGTTTCTGCAGAAGTTACTGAAATGTACAGTGAAACACTTTTGAAGCAATTCGATAAAATCGGGCTAGGTATGACAGAAGCAGCAGAGGGAAGCCAAAAATTAGAAGATGGTACTGCCAAATTAACAGATGCCTCTCAAATGATTCAAGAAAATCTAGAAACATTAGCCGCTCGTTCATTGGAGTTTTCGGAAGGCAGCCAAACACTTCAAGCTGGCTTGCAAGAATACGTAACGGGTGTTGATCAAGTAAATGATGGCGCTAATCAATTAACGAGTGGGATTCGTTCACTGTCCAGTCAACTTCCAACATTAAGTTTGGGAATGGGAGATTTGAGTTCCGGTGCTCGTTCATTAACTTCAGGGATTCAACAGTATACAAATGGCGTTGATACAATCAATAGTGGTACATCACAATTAAACGATGGTCTTAGTCAAGTGGTGGAACAAACGAAATCTTTTCCAGACCAAACCAAAGAGCTAAATGATGGTGCTCAAAAATTAGCTGAAAGTTTACAAGCAGTGACTATGAGTGCAGAAGATAAAGAACAATTAACGAATTATGTTGTGGGTGTTCAGTCCTATGTTCAACAAGTCTCTCAAATTCTTACCGACTTGGATTTAAGCAGCTTAAATAACAGTGACCAAATCACCGCCTTCTTCCCAGCTATCAGCAATGATTTAGCACTCATGCAGGAAAGTATTTTTCAATTAAATGCTAATTTGGATGCGGCTAAAGATACGCTCAAAGTTAGTTACCAAGAAGATTTGGCTACGAATGCAATCGCAGTTATACAAGCTTTGACAGAAAGCGGCTTATCTTTAACAGATGAACAAAAATCTTTGGTTCTGTCAACCATGCAAAATCAGATGAGCAATACAGAAGCAGCTGCGGATCGTTTATCAATCGATACTTCAGGAATTATGTCAGCCTTAAGCAGCTCACAAGTTGATCTGCAAAATCTTGCTAATGCTTTGTCTGCTCTAGAAAATATCCCCATGGACAAAGTCAGTGAACTAAAATCCGGAGCTGACCAATTGTCTACTAGTAGTTCCGCAGCAACAACAGCTTTGACTGCTGCAATCAATGGTTTATACAATATCCAAATGCAAGCGGCACCTGCTGCTCAAGCAATCGCTGACGGAACCAGTCAGTTAAACAATCGTATCCCTGCTTTGGTTGCTTCCTTACAACAATTGCAGGCAGGTAGCCAATCTTTGGAAGACGGGACGAGCCAACTAATGCAGAACTCTCCAACTTTAACAGAGGGTGCAACTTCCTTATCTGAAGGGCTATTAACCGTAAATGATGGTATTCCAGCATTAAATGAAGGAGTAAACGCCCTTTTGACCGGATCAAAATCATTATCAGCAGGCACCGAGGAGTTAACTGAAAACAGCGATCAACTTGTTTCGGGCACAAGTCAGCTCACTTTGGGAGCATCGCAAATCGCTCACGGCAGCACACAATTGGCAGATGGCGAAAAGCAAGTGACACATTCGTTAAGAGAAGTGAAAACGGGACTATCACAATTGAATGAACGTTTCTCTGCAAGTTCTGAACAAATTCAGCAAATCAATACCGATAAAAAATCGGCTAAGGCTGTTTCAGAACCTATTGAAACAATGCATGAGGATAAAGCCAGAGTTGCAAATAATGGTACCTCGATGGCGCCTTATATGATGTCTGTAGCATTATTCATCGGTTCATTAACTGTCAATATGATGTATGATGCTTTCGATCCAAAGAAAAAGCCAAGTTCAGCTATCGGATGGTGGGCAAGCAAGATGTCTGTTTTAGGGATTGTTGCTATCTTGCAAGCTGCTCTTGTATTCCTTGTTTTAACAAATATTTTAGGAATGACTACCCTCCATCCCTTGAGAGTTTTCGGTTTCTTGATTTTAGAATCATTGACGTTTATGTCAATCGTAACGCTGTTCAATCTTTTATTAGAAAAAGTCGGTTCATTCGTCATGCTACTTTTCATGATCCTACAATTAGCAGGTTCAGGAGGAACTTATCCAATTGTTTTATCAAATAACTTCTTCCAAAGTATTTACCGGTTCTTACCAATGACCTATGCAATTGATGCCTTGAGACAATCTATTTCCATTGGAGGTACAATAAGTGCAGATGTTTTTTTATTTGTAGCATTATTACTAATAAGTAATATCTGCATGATTCTCTTCTTTACTCACAAAAAGAAACAGCATTTAGAAACAATTTAATTTAAGACGTTTTAAAATTCAGAAAGGTTTCTTTGATGGAATGATACGGTAAAAATACCTTATCGTTCCATCTTTTTTACTTTTTGTTATTTATCGCTTCTACTATAGTAAAACAAAAAAATTCTAAACCTTATTCTGAATCTCTCCTCCGCTGATTACAGAAGCAACCCCTTTAATGAACTCATGGCAGAAATAAAAAAGGATCTTTCCACAGGAGTCTCACCATACCTAATTTTTGTTAGTAGGATTATTGTTCGATTCTCATATATACATATTGAAAAAAAGAAAAGAAGGTTCAAAAAATTTAGAAACTTACATTCTTGGATTTGTTGAAGCAGCCTTTCGAAAAAGGTAGGATAGAATTAAAAAGAAGGTGTTATTATGAAAGTTGTCTTTCATATCGATGAATTAGAAAAATGGGAAGAAACCACAAAAAATGTCAAAAACCTGGTGAAAATCGCTCCAGAAATAGACACTGTCATTTTAGTCAACGGAATCGCAATCAATGGATTTCTAGAAGAGAAACATCTCTCCTTTATAAAAATGTCTGGAGTTCACTTTCATGCTTGCAATAATGCTCTCCATGCTAACAATATAACGAAGGAACAGCTTCCAGAAAATGTCGTCATCGTTCCAGCAGGTGTACTTGATCTCATTGAGCTTCAAAGTGTGGGTTACGCCTACATCAAACCATAATAAAAAGGGAGGATGATCTTTTTGGAGTCATCCTCTTTTTTGATCATTTTTTTAAATAACGACGTTCGCTGCTTATTTGGCCTTTGAACCCCATTATTTTTTTAAAATAACGATGTTCAATGCTTATTTAACCTTGGAACCCCATTTTTTTTAAAAAATAACGATGTTCGCTGATATTTTAGCAATTGAATATCTTTCAACAGGAAACGATTTGAGTCGTGAACTTAAAAATCAAGAATTGCCTTCTAACTGGTTCATCCCTGGAGTCAACTCTATTAATTTTTGATTGATTCTTATCCATATCGATTGATAATTCGGATTGAATACTTGCTTTCCATTTGAAGAAAATACAATCCTCTTTGCATCTTCCATATATCGCTTAAATTCAATATTTGTAACAAACCAAATATCTTTTTCATGTTTTGAAACTAATTCCGCGAACTCTTCGATCAAATCCCAATTGTTATCACCATCAAATTCGTAGCTATGTCCCCAAACATACATCAAATATAAATATTGACTTTTATGCAGCTCTACAAATTGTCTGCCCAACTCCATTAACTTTGCATTATGATGACAGCTAGCTTTCCATTCAAACCAATCCATCGGCAACTCAAAGTTATTTGAATTGCCAACCACTCTAGCATATTCTATGCCTAATAGTGGAAGTAAGCTTTTGATATTTTCATTATAAGAACCGTTTGGATAAGAAAAACCTTGTACGGGATAGTATACTAATTCTTCTAGTGCCCTGCGATCCAATATTATTTCGTCCGCAACTTTTTCAATGGGACACCGAGCAATCGTTGGATGGGTATAAGTGTGACCGGCAACTTCATGTCCAGCATACAATTCTTTTACTTCTGATTTTGGAATCCGCTCCTGATCACCACTTTCTTCTGGAAATAATCCTCCATTCAGATGAAAAGTGCCCTTCAAACCATATTTATTAAAAATGCTAATCAACCTTCGATCAGCTTTCTTTCCATCATCATAACTAAATGTAAGGGCTTTAAATTTACCATTTGGATAACAAATATAATATTGATTCATTTCATACCTTCCTTTTAATAAAATAGTTTTCTGTGCTTATTAGTTCATACTTCTTTACTTATCACCTATTTCCAAAGGTCTCATTCCTAGTTGTTATGTTTATTCAGATGATTCACCCTGATAATCTTCACAGACAATGCCGTGCGATTTGCACCATTCTATGGCGATTTCTTTCAAAGCATTTTCATAAAACTCATACCATGCCTCTAGCAAATTGTGTTTTCTGACATTCTCCTTGAATCTACGAAAGGCTCCTTTTCCCTGCAAATCATCGTACATCATTTCACCAACCCTTTCATTCTCGGTGGAAAGACAGAATCTCTCCATTATCTCATACTCATGGATGTCAAATTGACTCGGTAAATCAATCCAGTGCCCATCGTATAAAATTTCAGCAGCTTTTTTTATTGTCCCTTGCTGCCAACTAGGATAGTTTTCTAGTGGTGAATCATTTTCGGCCGCTTCAAATTCTTCATCTGAAATGGATTCCAGCTCTCCTGTTTCCTTGTTTAGAAAGGAACGAAATGTATCTCCTTGAGACTCTATCTCTTGAATAATTTCTTCTAACTTAACTTTCATAACAATTGCCTCCTTTTCAATCCTCCTTCCTACTATTATAATATAAAATACCCATCAGAAGAGAAATTCTAGTAATTACTTTCAAAAAAAGTGGTCTTATTATTGTTTTTCATTTGAGTAACCCAACTTTAACTTTTTACTTTAAAAAGCTTCTAAATGCTTCAAAAATGTTTTCTCTCACCTATTCCTTTATAATGAATATCAAAACTGATGATAAGAGATCGAATCCAAAATTATAGAACACAAGGAGATGGCGACCATGAAAAACAACAAAAAAGATTATCAGGCCTTAGCTACAAAAGTGATTGAATTGGTAGGAGGAGAAAAAAATATCGAGAGCGTCATTCATTGCGTGACTCGACTTCGTTTTTATTTAAAAGACGATCGCTTACCGAAAAAAGATGAAATTGAAAATCTTGATGGTGTTATGGGTATAGTAGAAGCCGGCGGGCAATTCCAAGTCGTCGTCGGTCCTGCAGTCGATGATATCTACAAAGAAACCATGGCACAGCTGTCTGTTACTGACAATGGCTCCTTTGATGAACAAACAAGTTCAAGTTCTTCTGAAAATCGTACAGCACTAGAGAAAGTGAAGCATGCCTTGAATCAATTACTGGGAATTATTACGGGTTCGATGATGCCCATCATCAGTATTTTAGCAGCTTCCGGAATTATAAAAAGTATTCTCGCTATCCTAACTACTACAAATCTTATTTCTGATTCAGGCAGTATTTATTTGATGATTAATGCGATGGCTGATGCAGTTTTTTATTTTTTACCAATTTTAATTGGTTTTAATGCAGCAAAGCGAATAGATGGTAATCCTTTGTTGACTGCAGTTGTCGGAGGAGTTATTATCCATCCTACTGTTCTTGACGCTGCCAATAATGGCTTGGATATTTTAAATCTGGGGAATTTTAATTTTCCCTTTGTAGCTTATACGTATTCTATTTTTCCTATGATTCTTGCTGCCTGGCTAGTGAAAAAAATAGAACTTTGGTTAAAAAAGTGGGTGCCTCTTTATATTCAAGCAATTTTCATCCCGATTGTAGTCATCGGTGTCGTATCCACAACAACGTTCTTGTTCACCGGTCCTGTCATTACCTGGCTTTCACAAGCTTTAGCCGTGGGACTCCAATCCTTACTGAGCTTGAATGCTCCTATCTTTGGTGCTATTATTGATGGCTTTTATCAAATTCTAGTAATTTTCGGATTGCATTGGGGAATCATCCCGATTTACGTTAATGATTTTGCCACACTAGGTTATAGCTATCTCTCTGCCATGGTAAGTGTCCCCATTGTCGCGCAAGGTGGCGCAGCTCTAGCTGTAGCAGTAAAATCAAAGAAAGCAAAAATAAAAGAACTGGGCTATGCTGGTGCAATCTCAGCATTTTGTGGCATTACCGAACCCGCTATTTACGGGATCAATTTACGCTTTCGTAAACCATTTATCTGTGCAAGTATTGCCAGTGCAGTCGGTGGATTTATGACAGGGATATTCCGAATCAATATGTGGAGTATCATTGGATCAATCATTGGTCTTCCTTCATTTATTGATCCGGTCAATGGCATCACTTCCAACTTTTGGTATGCCGTTCTCGTCACAGTCGTAACTCTCGCTCTATCGTTCGTACTGACTTATATGTGGGGTTACAACGATACCATGGAAATGCAAGAAAAACGTCAAAAACCAAAAAATCCTGCTAAAGAAAAACTTGCCAAATTATAAGAAAAGCGGACAAGTCCGCCTTGGCCTATGAAAAAATAGGAAATTTGACCCTGAATTGTCAGGAGACTTCACGCTTCAGCGGGTTAGTCGAATGATATGCGTTAGCGAGCAGCGAAGCGCGCAATGGGGCAAATTTATCTTTTTTTCATTAGGTCAGGACTTGGGAGCTAGACATTGATGGCTGAACTTATAATTCCCTAGTCTATAAAAAAGAAGACGAGCAGATATTTCTGTTCGTCTTTCTTAGGTTAGGCATAAATATACTTCTTTACAATAAGTTTCGCTTTTCCATTTCATTTCTGTATAGTTGATTAATTTCTTCCTGCATACGGATATGTGATTTATAGAAAATGCCATAAACAAAAAAACTAACAAAATGATTCCCTTTATTTCTTTCCGTCGTTTCGTATAATCGTATTAATTGTTTATCGTCAATTTTCCCTTTAGCAATTCTTTTTTCTAAAGAGCGCAGAGTCATTTTTGAAAGCAGACTCGTATATAGCCCAAACAACACATATATTCCGAAGATAGTAATTAACAACAAAATAATTTGTCCTGATACTTCTTTTCCCATGTCAATAATCCCTTCAAATAAAATATAAGGTAATCATAGCCTACTTCTTACACAATTTCATTTTTTCTGCTTTTTGTATGTAACTAAACTATAGGCAGTGAGCCAAGCAGTAATAGGAATAATCAGGATAGCCCCTGCTCCTGTACAAAAAATAGAAATCACTTCTGAACTGAATACTTTAGAATTTACTACTTCGCCAAAAGAGTAGGCTAAATCTTTAAACCAAATGATCAAAGCCAGATATCCGCCAATAAAAGCAAAAAATAAAGTATTGGTAGTAGTGCCTAGAATATCTTTCCCAACATTCATTCCCGATTTGAAAAGCTTATGACTATCCAAAGAGGGATTATGTTGATAAATTTCATTCATTGCAGATGAAATGGAAATAGCCGTATCTGTGATGGCACCAATCGTTCCCATAATAATCGTAGAAATCGCTATTTTGCTAAAGTCGATGCCGACATTGAACGAGAAAAACTGTAACTCTTCTACTTCTTCTATTCCAAACCCTTGTATTTTAGATCTCTCCACAATTACAAAAATAAGCAGAATCAAAAAAACTAAGGTGATGATGGTAGAAATAATGGCTGTAATTGATTTGAAATTGAACTTATTGATATAAAATAAATTCACGTAACTGATTGCCATACAAGCGAGCAGCGTAATAACAATCGGATTATTTCCTTGATTTGCCATCAAAAAAATCGCTAGCAGTATGACACCAAAATTAAAAAATAAAGCCATAAAAGATCGTATTCCTTTTTCTCCTCCAATGACTTTCATGAGCACAAATAAAATAATTGCCAGCCCAACTAATACATTCATTTCACTGTCCTCCTCTTCTGAATAAAATAAGTCGCCGTGTAAATACTGATTGGAATCGTTAATACAATTCCAATGCTTCCAACCAGCGCTCTAGTCAATTCTAAGGACAAATTCATTGATAAGATATAATTTACTGCTACGCCATTTTTCAAGTAAAGAAGAATCATGGGTATACTGCCACTGACATAAGCAAAAAACAAGACGTTTGCCATCGTTCCCATGATATCTTTGCCTATTTCTCTGCCAGATATCTTTAGATTCTTTAGTGGAATACTGTTATTTTTGTCATTTAATTCATACAGCGAAGAAGTAATCGTAATGGCGATATCCATTACGGCTCCTAATGACCCTACCAGAATACTGGCTAGAAATACTCTTTGAGGATTTCGCGTTATAAACTCCATCTCCTCATATCTGAGCCCTTTCCCACCAGTCAAAACTATCACAATATAAGCGATCAACAAGGCGGAAAAAGTACCCGCCAGAGTCGCAATAATAGCTGCGTAAGTTTTCTCATTATTTCCGCTGACTAAAATCAAAGAAACGATTGTAAAGAAGATGACTAAACCGCTGCAAGTCAGTAAGAGTCCGACGTTTTGTAAACTAGTGTAATAATGCATGGCGACCATTAAGACTAGGACGTTGACCAGTAAACTAACAAGAGAAAACAAACCACTTTTCCTCCCCACAATCAATACAGTCAATATAAATAACCATGCTGCTCCTAAAACATATACATCTCGTTTAGGTCCATCAATACGACCTTCATAATATTGATCCCCCTCACTTTCAATCGTCACGAAAATCATATCACCTACTTGATATTCCTGATCTACTGTTCCAGATGATGCGTATTGATTTTCCAATAAGATTAATTGTCCTTTTTGAACGCCGTTTTTTATTTCACCGATCAATTGCTGTTGAAACAAATGATCTTTATTTTCAAGTGAGTCAACCGTTTCTTGTTCAACGGTCAGTGTTGCTTCTACGACTTCTGCTATCGATTGTTCATATAGATAGAAGTTATTTTGTACAAACCACATAGATGTCACTATGCAGAGTAATATAGTGCCATATATAAAAAATGCTTTTTTCTTCCATTTGATTTTCAAAGGTATGCCCCCATTGTAAAAATTGCTATTCCCTCACTCCGATTTTTACATATAAAGTCAGAAAATCTAGCATTTGTATTGTATCACACAAGTTTTTTGTGATAAATAACTGGGTGTTTATGGGAGAATAAACAAAGCATACATAAGAGAGCGCTCACCTCTTAAATGACAAGCGATGAATTCGCTCAAGTTTAGAAATAATGTAATTGGCAGTAATGCCACTTACAAAAGGAATTTCTTTCGAACGTTCAATATGCAAGTGCAATTAGTTTTCTTTAGAGTATCAGTGAATCAGATTGTTCCACTGATACCTATCTTCTTATCACAACAAAAGAAAAACTCTATTCAAAAATCAGTTCTTTTACAAGTTCGACATCGATTATGTATCTATTGAATATCCTCTATTCCATTTTTTTTCAAAAGACTATCATAGCGAAGTTTCTACTGTGACAAAATTCTCTTTTTCAGCAAGGTAGGACTAACAGATGGATGTAGAAAGCAGAACTTATAATCCACTAGTTTAGTCGAAGAGGATTTCCTTATAGCCATGCTGAATAGAAATGCTTTCCATAAACAACTCCTTCTATCTAATAAAATGTGCAAGCTTCAGATGTATTTTACTGTTTGAAGCTTGCACTTTCCTCGAGATCCGTTACTTATCAGCTAAAAATCACCGTTCATACCGTATTCGTAAGTTCATAAATATGCACCGTGCAGATATTCATAAGAAAAGCGTACAAGTCCGCCTTGGCCTATGAAAAAATAGGAAATTTGACCCTGAATTGTCAGGAGACTTCACGCTTCAGCGGGTTAGTCGAATGATATGCGTTAGCGAGCAGCGAAGCGCGCAATGGGGCAAATTTATCTTTTTTTCACTAGGTCAGGACTTGGGAGCTAGACATTGATGGCTGAACTTATAATCTCCTAGCCTATAAAAAAACACCTGCAAGAAGCAGATGCCTTAGATGGCGTATATAAACAAACCTTTATAAACCAGCTTACTTATTATAAATCTTTGGACCTTTTCGCATGTTTTTTATATCATTTTTTGGATCGTCGGTTTGTTTAGATTTTCCGCCACCCTGTTTCTTTTTAATTAGTTCTAACATTTTCTCTTTTGAATTCATTATTTACACCGCCTTGTTCGTAATACTAAATACTTAAATGAAACAAGAGGATCGATGACTAAACGAATGGAATTTTTTCTAATATCTGCAATTTTTTTTAGAAATGATGATTCACTCCTCAAACTGCCCATATAGCTTATTACTAAACCCACTGTTCTTCCCATACTCTTTGCATACCATTACAATATCTGGTTTTACATTAATCAATGAATTATACAGGAAAACGATTGAACTAACAAACATTTTTTATTGTGCTGAAGATTTGTTTCATATTCAAAAAATGAAGTTCTGTTCTTCACAATTTTGAATATGAATATAAATTCTCAAAGTCCCATCTGCTATAAAAGTGCGACTGCACACTGTAAAAGTAATAACGCCAATATCATATTTATTATTCTAAAATGTTTGAAATATGTCTCTTGAAATAATCCTCCAAATAGTATCCAGCTCAATGTAGCAATGGTACCTATGATGGCAATAATCATTTCAAAAAATAAAAGCATACCAAATGAGCTATAATATGAAATTACGTATCCTGTTAAAGAAGTTATACCAAACAAAAATATCTTTACATTAACAATTTGCAAAATAAAGCCATTCCAAAAAGAAGGTGGTTTTCCCGCTGTTTTATTGTGAGGCTTGCTAATCGCAATTTGATATGCAAGCCATAGAATATAAATGACTCCTGCATATTTAAGGATAGACATTACTGGATTTATTAAGTTCTTTAATCCAAAAACAAATACAGCACATAATGTTTGCACAAAAAAATATCCGATGAAAATCCCCATGAATAAAGGTTTGCCTTTCTTCCATCCATAATTAGTCATCGTATTTAATGCTAGAATATTGCCAGGTCCTGGTGTAAAGGCGTTTATTAGTGCGTATATAGCAAATGAGAATAATACTTGAATACCCATATCAAAATTCACTCTACTTTCCTATTGATTGTAATCATTATTCTTAATTATAGGGAGCTTTCTTGATATAGCATAATACTAAAACACTATAGCCTGGTATAGTCAATAGATATACCAGGCTGATTATTTATAGTCCTTGCGCAAACTTTTTTAATGCTTCCAAATAGATTTCACCAAGTCTCGTTAATGTAAGATCTCTGTGTTTGATTGTCCCAACACGTATCACCTCATCGAAATTAAGAGGGACCGCAATAATTTCATCTCCATGAAGGTACCGGGGGAAAACACCCGAGGAAATCGTATAGCCATCAAGACCAATCATAAAATTAACAATCGCTGCTCTGTCACTTACTTTGATACTTTTCTTTACACTTCGAGTACTTAAAATTTCTTCTGAAAAGTAAAAAGAATTGTATTCTCCTTGCTCAAATGAAAGGCATGGATAATCATCTAATTCATCCATATTAATCGATTCCTTATCGGATAAGGGATGGCTTTTACTAATAAACACATGAGGTTTTGCAGTAAATAATTCTGAAAAGCTTATGTTTCCTTCGCTTAACAATTTTGATATTACCGCTTCATTATAATTACTTAAATAAATAATCCCTAATTCACTTCGTAAATTCTTTACATCTTCAATTATTTCATACGTTTTCGATTCACGAAATGTAAATTCATATTCGGAAGCTCCAAATTCTTTTACAAGTTCTACAAAAGCATTGGCTGCAAAAGTATAATGTTGACTTGATACCGAAAAATGTTGCTTAGCTGTTTTTTCACTTATATATTTTTCTTCAAGCATGTTAAACTGCTGCAATACTTGTCTAGCATAACCCAAAAATTCTGATCCTTCATTAGAAACAGTAACGCCCCTATTCGTTCTAACGAATATAGTGATTTTAATTTCCTGCTCTAATTCCTTAATTGCATTCGACAAACTCGGCTGAGAGATGAATAAACTTTTTGCCGCTTCATTCATAGAGCCTTTACTTGCTATTTCTAATGCATACTTTAATTGTTGTAAAGTCAAACTAAACACCACCTTTTTAAAGAATTTAATAGTTCCGTTAAACACGAAATATTCGTGAAAATCTTTGAAATTGAGAATTTCTATATAGCTTCTTTTTGTAGCTACACCACACACTCAATAGGGTACAAGCTGATAGAATTGACGTTTTTACGAATTTTAACCAAATGTAAGTACATTTTTTCCTATTCTTTCTCATAATCAAGTTTTTATTCTCAAAATAAGATATTATTCCAAATCTTGAATATTCATTTTATTAAGCTGAGAAAGAAATTTCATTTTCTCACGACAAGCAAAATAAATCCCAAATAAAAAGATAGTTGGAATATTACTAATTAGAGAAGTAGAGGCAATTAACATAAATATTTCCCACCCCTCATTGTATCAAAAACTACAATGCTTGAAATCATCAATAAAGAATATATAAATGATATTGTTGGCAGTATAAGTCCAAACCACTTACTCTTCTTTTTAGATAGGAATATTTGAAGAAAAATCGCTCCAATTAACAAGGCCATCACAATGAACAACATTACTACGGTTATCCCCATATTACTTAACCCCTTTAGTTTTTTTATATTCTGAAATCAGTAATTTAGCAGTTTCAAAGTCCAACTTGTCATCTAAAGCTAAGCGTTTAATCAAAGCAACATAGGGCTCGTTTGCTGTATCTTCGCTTACTTGGATTTTTTGTATTAATTTATCAAGCCTAAGTCTTACAGTTGGATAAGTAACTTCATATTGATTTGCAACTTCTTTTAATGAACCAGAAGCCAAGAGAAACTTCTTAATAAATGATATATCTTCATCTTCAAGGTTTATCATCCATTCGGCTACAACCTTTATTGCCATATCATAGCCTCCTTTAATAAAGTTAAGCGTACTTTTTAACATTATTAAAGTCAATCGTTACTCTATTACCAAAAATTAATTGCCTGGGCTTTTTGATTCAGTTTTTCTTACAAGATTTCGTTTAAATTTAGCTGTTCAAAGGAGTGATTTAAGCACTTATCTTCTATATAATATAGATATTGTCCTAAATGTGAGGGCTTTTATAATTGTTTAGATTGATATAAGGAGTGATTGTGTGAACTATCATGTGTCAATGCAAGGAAACGATCAAGCAAGTGGAACGGTGGAACAACCGTTTCTAACGATTTCACGCGCTGCCGAAGTGGCAATGTCCGGGGATACAGTCGTTGTCCACGCCGGAATTTACCGTGAATGGGTAAAGCCAGCTAACGGTGGAACTATCGACCAACGCATTACTTATAAGTCTGCTGATGACGGTGAAGTGATTATTACTGGTGCAGACCGTATCACCGACTGGGAAGCTGAGGGAGAAAATGTTTGGCGTACAGAAGTACCAAACGCCCTCTTTACGGTTCGTAATCCTTATGAAGTGGAGTTGAGTGGTGACTGGTTGTTTGATGGCGCCTTGAAAGCTCATTTAGGTGATGTTTATTTAGATCATAAATCACTTTATGAATGCGGAAGTATGGCAGAAGTTGAAAATCCCGAAGTGTGGCCAGAAGCGAAATATTCAGAAGACTCACTGTTGAAATGGTATTGTGAAGCAGGGCCTTCTACAACAAAGATTTGGGCAAATTTTGCTGGTAAAGACCCTCGCAAGGAAAATGTTGAAATTAACGTCCGTCCACATTGTTTCTGGCCGGAAAAGTCAGGTCTTGACTACATTACCGTAAGCGGATTCACTTTACGCCAAGCTTCCCCCCAATGGGCACCTCCGACAGATTACCAAGAAGGCTTGATTGGGCCACATTGGAGCAAAGGCTGGATTATTGAAAATAACATTATCTCTGAATCTAAAAGTGTCGGCATCAGTCTGGGAACTAAAATCGGCACGGGGCATGTGAAATATGCAGGTAAGCACAAAAAAGGTGGTACGCAACGTGAGCAAGAGGTTATTTTACGGGCGTTGCATGCTGGTTGGCACAAGGACACTGTCGGCAGTCATATTGTTCGTGGCAATGTCATTCATGATTGCGAACAAGCCGCCATTGTTGGCCATATGGGATGTGCCTTCAGTGAGATTTACCAAAACCATATTTACAATGTCCATCACAAACGCTTGAGACACGGCGCGGAAGTTGCTGGGATTAAGCTGCACGCTGCCCTAGATACACAAATTAGTGATAATAAAATCCATAGCTGTTATCGTGGTATTTGGTTGGATTGGCAAGCACAAGGAACTCGCATCAACCGCAATGTGTTGTTTGATCATTTGTCTGAAGATTTATTCATGGAAGTTTGTCACGGACCTTATCTGGTAGACCATAATCTCTTTTTATCACCGATGAATTTTAGAAATATGGCACAAGGTGGCGCTTTTGTTCATAACTTGTTTGCTGGTCGATTCGTTGTACAGTCCGAACTTAGTCGAATTACGCCTTACCACTTCCCTCATGAAACAGCGATGGCAGGCTATTCTAATATTTCGAGCGGGGATGACCGCTATTATAACAATATTTTCTTGGGTGATAACGACTCTAATAAAGAACCTGTTCCAATTACGTTCTTTGAACACCTGCCGCTTAAACCGCGCGAACTCCCAGAAGATAATGGCAAGACTGTCATGGACGGCGTTCCAGATGATTCCATTTGTTATCTGTACCCAGTCGGCTTAGGTGGTTATAACAAACATCCTAACGCAAACGATAAACAACTGTGGGAATATACGAAAGAGGAACTGATAGCCCTCGGAGATGCTGCTAAAGATTTCTTTGTTGGAAATGCTGTACTGCCTGTAGCAGTAGATGGCAATCTCTATCTGAACGATGCGCTCCCAAGTAGTAGCCACGAACCACAAGCAACTGTCTTTGAAAAGAGTGGATTTGAAATCACAACAAATCCATCTACAGGTGCTGTGACGGTTGCTGTCACAGATGCTGCGTCGGTTAACGGATCCGATACAGTCCCTGTCTCGACAAATGTATTAGGCAAAACTTATCACGCTGACATGAACTTCGAACAGCCAGACGGGACTCCTTATCACTTTGATACGGATTTCTTCGAAAACGAAAGAACTGTGAAGACACCAGGACCGTTTGAAGTAACGGAAGCTGTGGTATTTGAGTTTTAGGAAATGAAGCGCTCAAATGGAAAAAATGATTTGAATGAGGAAGGCTTCCCTACTCAAACAAAATGCGATGAAAGTGGGAAAAAAGGCGTTTAGATCCGAATCACTGGAGCGAATAAGCGCAAGATGGTTGCAGACCATCTGAGCATGATTCGTGAAGTGGACGTCGGGGCTGCCTTTTTGAGCACATTTACGCTACATTATTCGGGTATAGGAAAGGGGCCGGGAGTTTTTTCCCGGCCCCATCGCGTTTTTCTATTTATTCTTGAAGGTTTGATTCACCAAGAAGGTCATCAATTCGTTCGGTTGCTCTTTAACAAATTCTGACTTGTCGCCAAACACCATGCCATAAGGTGCATCCAAGGTATAGGGATTCCACTGTGGCATTTTTTCACCTGTCACATCTTTGCCATTCGGGTCACCGCTAGCGATAAAGTTGGCTAAATAATTACTCATCTCCCGCGCCAAATCGTAGTGTTTGCCTACAAACGGACGCCAGCATTTTGCCAAGGTCTCAAAGAAGAACCACAGATCGGCAGAGTGGAAGGTACCGGGATCATCCCAGCCCGGTATCTCTGGATCAAAATTGTAATAGTAGAGTGGCATATCAGCGCCGGTGTCTGCGTTTGCCTTACCCAGAACACGGATTGCATACTCAATCATTGGAATCGATGCATTTTGTTTAATTGTATCAAAGTCTCCTGATTCAAAGTTACATAGCTTCAGAAACTCATCCGCATCCGCCCCAAAGAGTTTGTCGGCCAATTCCTTGAATGCATCCAAACTAGAAACTTCCGGAACTCCGAAGAACTCAGATGACGTCTGCCCCAACAGAACAGGAACCATCAAACGTTTGTTTTCCATAAACAGTTCGAAGGCATTTCCCATGACAAATTTTTTGTCTACGACAGGCCCCCAGAAAGCTTGATATTCCAATAGTTTTTCGCGGACGAATTCTCCGTCTAGCGCCCGTGCCTCTTCCAATGAAGACACCCCCATGAACTCAAAGAACTGCACGCCCGCCTCTTCGACTTCGGCTAATGTTCGACCACTTCCTGGTATTCCGCCACTTTTGTATACGTTTGCAAAAACACCACTCAAAACAACAGCCTTATGGAATAGTCCTTCATTTTGCGGTGCGGTTAATTGGTGCATCACGCTCGCGCCACCAGCCGATTGACCGCCGACCGTAATGTTATCGGGATCTCCACCAAATGCAGCGATGTTACGTTTGACCCATTCAATTCCTGCTTGTTGGTCCAGTAGACCAAAGTTGGTTGGTGCATCCGGTGCTTCTGCCGTGATTTCCGGATGGCCTAGGAAACCAAATACGTTCAAGCGATAGTTGACCGTAACCACAATCGCGCCGCGACGTGCTAAGCGCTCGCCATCAAATTCCATTTCTGATGTATAACCATACTGGAACCCACCACCGAAAATCCACACATAAACCGGTAGCTTTTCATCGGTATGACTAGCAGGTGTCCACACGTTCAAGTATAGATTGTCTTCATCCATCGGCACGTTTGGATCTACGTGCCATTCACGCGAATAAAAATCATCCGGGTTGACGCCCGGCCTTGCTTGCATCGATATCGGTGCAAACTCAAATGCTTTCAGCGTACCTTCCCAATCGGCTGCAGCTTGTGGTGCCCGCCAACGATTCTCGCCTACAGGCGGTGCTGCAAACGGAATCCCTTTAAAAGCTGTTATACGGGGATCAGCTGCTGGCAATCCTTGAATAAAACCATTTTCTACTTTTACCTTTCTTAACATCAAGCATTTCTCCTCTCGATTATAGGCCACTTGTACAAAATGACTCAAACCGTAAATTTAGTCAGTCATTTTAAATTTTTTTACAATTTTAATGTATCACTCGCTTTCTTTAGAGTCAATAAAACCCTGAAAACAGTATTAAATACTCGTTTCAGGGTGTGAATAATCTGATTTACTTATGTAGTATCGGTGCTTTGCGCATGAATTTTCCGTCATTCTTTGCGACAGTATGATGTTTCACTTTGTTGCCAGATTTTTTATCTTTTATTAGTGCCTTCATTTTTTCTTTTGCATCCATTGTTATACCCCCTTCTCATCAAACTGATATTGAAAAATCAACTCGCCATTCGGATCTCGTTCATTGATAAACTCAAAGCCGATACTATTATATAACCGATAGGCCACTTTATTCTCTTCAACAATACTTAAATAGATGGATTTAATGTCGTATTCCTTTGAGACAATCTCAATGAGCTGCTTCATCGCTTGTTTTCCAAAGCCTTTTCCCTGATAGTTTTTATCAATCATAATACGATCAGTCCAAGTGTCTTTGTTGACGCCAAAAGACCCATACATAGCAAATCTAATTAATTCTTCTTCGTGATAGATAGATACTGGTTGCCATTCTGGATAGCGTGCAGCTTCCTCTAAACATTCAGCCACCGTTTCAATGAATCCTTCTTGCCCATCTTTTAAACTTATGGCTCTAACAGCGGCCTCATTGTTTGCATCAATATCTCTGAAAAATAATGGTGTCATTGGCTCTCCTACCTCTCTAACTTCTTATCCCTTTTCCTGTATTAATCAGATAGTAACACACCGAATAGACAATAATAATAAACAGAACCAGAATCATAAGCGAAACCATAATCGGCACATCAGTCGTCCCCAAGAACCCATAACGGAAAGCAGAAATCATATAAACAATCGGGTTTACTTTTGATACGGTTTGCCAGAATGGCGGTAACATCGAAATGGCATAAAATACACCACCTAGATAAGTTAATGGTTGTAATACAAAGGTCGGTACAATCGACACATCATCGTATGATTGTGCAAAAACGCCATTTATTAGCCCAGCTAGAGAGAACAGAATAGCCGTCATTAATAATGTCAGAATAACAATTAACCAAGAGAAAACATTCAATGGAACAAATAATAACGAAATAATGGTTACCAGTGTACCCACCAGCAGACTTCTCCCTAATCCTCCTAAGACAAATCCCCAAATAATCACATGCGTCGGCACTGGGGCTACTAATAATTCCTCAATATTTTTTTGGAATTTTTGTGAGAAAAATGATGAAGAAACATTTGAGTAAGAACTCGTGATAGCTGACATCATGATTAACCCTGGTACAATAAACTCCATATAAGAGAATCCACCCATATCGCCTATGCGTCCACCGATCATTTTTCAAAAAATAACGAAATACAATGATGTGGTGATAACAGGTGGTACCAAGGTCTGTACCCAGATACGCAGGTAACGGTTTGTTTCCTTGATCGCTAAACTTTTTAGAGCTGTAAAATAAAGACTAAACATTTCTTTCCTCCAATTGGTGCTTTTCTTCTGTGATTTTCAAAAATAGTTCTTCTAAGCGGTTTGATTTATTCCGCATCGATAAGACTTTAATCCCTTGATTACTTAGTTGATTAAAGATGTCATTGACTCCTTGATTGCGTTCAACCTCTACCGTCAATGTCAGGTCATCCTCAAATTCATAGCTATAACCCTTGATTTCAGGTTTATAATCATAGGTATCCAAGTCGAAAATAAACGTTTCATACTGTAACTTAGAAAGAAGTGACTTCATACTTGTATTTTCAATCAATGCACCCGATTGAATAATCCCAATATTTCGGCAAAGCATTTCAGCTTCTTCTAAGTAGTGAGTGGTTAAAATAATCGTTGTCCCACTTTTATTCAATTCTCTTAAAAATGCCCACATATCACGTCTTAATTCGATGTCTACCCCCGCAGTCGGCTCATCTAAAATCAGTAATCGCGGTTCATGCATCAGCGCTCGAGCGATCATTAAACGACGCTTCATTCCACCTGATAACATACGGGCACGAACATGTCGCTTCTCCCATAAACTCGATTGCTTGAGATACTTCTCACTCCGCTTAAGTGCCTCCTTACGTGAAACACCGTAATAACCTGCCTGATTAACTACAATTTGTTGAACCGTCTCAAAGGGGTTGAAATTAAACTCCTGAGGTACCAAACCGATTTGCTGCTTTGCCCGCTCTAAATCAGTATCCAGGTCATAATCAAAAACTTTTACTTGCCCTGATGTCTTGTTGACAAGTGATGTAATGATGCCAATGGTGGTTGATTTGCCAGCACCATTAGGTCCCAGTAAAGCGTAGAAGTCGCCTTCTTCTACAGCCAAATCAATCCCTCGAAGTGCTTCAACACCAGTCGCATATACTTTTTTCAAATCTTTTATTTCTAATGCATATGTCATTTATTTGTTGTCTCCTTATGATATTATTCCTTATTTTAACATGGATTTGTCTTCTATATGCGTCATTTAATATGAAATGGATTTAAGCGTTGTTACCCTATCGCTATTAGGTCACGCTTGGGACTTTCACTCTTTAGAATGTGCCGTTGCTGGACAAACAAAAAGACGTTCATTTTAGTTGAACGCCTAAAAATAATTTTATTCTATTGTGTTCCCACGCTCGGATTAATTCTCACCGAAACAGTAATATAGTTTTTCAGTACTTTATTTCTCAAGTTTTCTCTTTCTCCTGCAAACACGAAATGCTGGTGAAAGTGTTTAAAATTGAGAATTTCTATATGTGATGAGTTGATAAAATGAATGTCATTTGAACATGCCCGTTCTTGGAAAAATATCCACCAATCGTAGCATTTACGAAAAAAATAATGTAATTAATAGACTTTTTTCTTTACCGGAAGCCAGATTTCACTTCGATACTTTGGATTTCCAGTGTCTGGACTCTCGTTCCACAAAATTTCAGGGCCTTCAACTACCTCATATCCTGAAGATGGAAACCACTCTGAGTATATTCTCCCCCATACATTTTGAAGTGTTTGTGGGAATGGTCCAATCGATTCAAATACTGCCCAGGTACAAGCATCAATTTTTAACACATCAAATTCTGCTGTTTCATCATCTGAAGTTGCTACCCCGATGTAATGATCCAACTCACCCTTTTCATCCATTCTTCCTTCTGAGAAATTAGCGGAAGCACTAATAATACCTGTTGGTTCTACATTTGAGATAGCTTTTAATCGTTTAATAACCTCCGGAGTTAAAAGTTCGGTCATTTTTGCAATCTCTGGATTGACACCTTCAAATACAATCGGAACTCTCTTCTTAAATCCTACTAACTTAAAAGGTCCTTTCTCAACAATACGATAGTTCATTTCGCATCCTCCTTTAATTGATAATTGAAAGGTCATTCGTGGATAAATTTTTAATTGTGTATTCTCACTTCTTGCCTTAGAAGGGAGAATACCATGCAGGGAATGAAAAGCACGGGAAAATGAATCAGCCGAATTATAGCCATATTTGACAGCTACATCAATTATCCTCAAATCCTTATCTTTCAACTCAAGTGCAGCCAACGACAATCTTCTTCTCCGAATATATTCTGACAAACTTATGCCTGCTAAAAAAGAAAACATCCGCTTAAAATGATACTCTGAACAATAAGCAATTTTAGATACTTTACTATAATCAATTTCTTCTGTTAAGTTCTCTTCAATATATGCCAATGCATTATTCATACTTCTTAAAGAATCCATTGAACAACCTCCTTTCATCATCAATATTATCAAAGGGTGAGTTTTTCCATCCGACAATCTGTGCACAATATAGTCGAGTCTGTTTCATAGCAGGATAAATATTTACACTATTTCTCATGGGAGACTTTCTCTACACTATATTTAAGCGGCAAACCTATAGTAGTCTAAGTGTCCCCTCTTTTTGTTCACCTTCCGAATGGTATTGCCGAGAAAAATCATACACTTAGCTAGATTAGTTAGATACTTGTTATATCAATGTTTATAGAGTCGATTTGTTTCCACACAATGATTTACTATTTATTATCAAAATAACTCATTTCATTTAAAATTGCCGTTTCAAACTCCAAAAAGAGGCTTCCTATTGGATTAAAAGCTCTGGAAAACTCCTCTATTAAGCGATTCTGTTCTATTTCTTTTCCATCAACACTACATATTCCACATGTAATTTTTAGGCTATCTTTGGCCTTTAAAAAGCCCATTATTTCAACATGAATCTTCAATAGTTTAAATCAGATAGATAAGTAGGTTAATTTATTAGTTATAATTTTCCCCTTCTAATTGTGTGGCTTACATATTCTTCTTATTGATTTCTTTTTCGATAAGTTTTTTAATTCTATCAGAATACTTGTCTGATTTTTCAGAATAATTTGGCTTAGTGTTCTTTATTCTCTTGAGTAGTCTTAGAGCAGAGTCATAGTCCTTAGATTTAATATACAAATCTGGAAGTTCGAAATGCCATTTTGATCCTTCAAATTTTAATCCACCATTATTCCAAATTTCTTCCCAAAAAATTATATATCTCTCTAGATTGTTGTCTTGTTCATAATTTTCTCTTGCTACTTTAATCGCCTCTAATTGTTTATCTTGGCCATCAAGAATTTTATGCATCTCAGGATCTGATTTTTCTAGATTCTTCATGAATTCTATATTTCTATTTCTTGATTCATCATCCATTTCTTTTTCTAATCGATCAACTATATTTTTCCAATTAGACTTATCCCCTGAACCTAATTTATTGTTTATTCCCCAGACGTTAAAATTAGGTCCGAAGGAATTATTCTCTATAGTTTTCTTCTTATGGTTATGCATATATGCAACGTAAGCATTATCCCTTATCTCCTGCTGTCCTAAATTAGTTAATCTATATTTTGCTTGAAGACCATATATTTGTACATCATTCGGTGTAATGTTGCCAATAATTCTTTCAACTAATTCTAACTTTTTCCCAGTGGTATTTAAACCTTTAGATTTAAGTAATTCTTTTATCTCATTTACCTTAAGGCTATTAACAGAATCCTCATGTGAACCTAGAATGATAAACCCCCTATCTTCTAATGTTTTCAGCATAACTCCTACATTCCTAATCCCGTATTCAAACCACCAAAATCCAGGATATCCATTTTCAGGATTTGGATAGATACCTTTATTACAGTATTCCAGCAATAAAATTTCTGAAGGATATAGACCTCTATCGGAAGAAATTGCGGTCTTTTTCCGTTCTGGATAAGTGACTACTCTTTTTCCCATCATGGTTCCTTCATAGGAGGCCCTTGTATAGTATGAATCCGGCTGATAAAATTTCTTATCCTCTTTTGCAACTGGTTTATTCCATGCTTGGTCTGGTGATAAAGATTTTCCCTTACCACTACCCTTAAAGAAATTAAATAACCCCATAAATTCTTCCCCTTCACTTTTCATCTATTGATACTATTCCTTAGTTTTATATCTCCGATCAGTCCTTTTCAGTTCATTACCTTGCCGGACGCTTCGTCTGGCTTTTTCTTCTTGGACAGCTTGAAACTGTACCGATATACTTCTCATTAGACAAAAGCACATCCACCGTTCGCTTTGGCCATTTCTCTCTCCCAGAAGGCGAAGAAAGGCTACTCTTTTCAAGAGCCTTTACAATGCCTAACACACTCTTACCTTCCAAGTACCAACCAAAAATTTGTTGAACCACTTTAGCTTCATCCTCATGAGGAATAAGATGACCTTCACGATTTTTTGTATATCCATAACACTTACGGTGATAAAACCCAGACGTTCCCTCCTGGGCCTTTTGCTGCATACCAAGTTTAATATTCTGACTGCGCGATTCATTTTCTGCCTGATATACTGCTTCTAACACACTCAAAATAAATTCATTTGAATCCTGATCTGTATCTAGCCCATTATTATCAAAAATGACACGTACTCCTGAATTTCTAATGACTCGATAGCTTTCTAGGGTTTCTACAGTATCTCTGCCTAATCGGCTGACATCTCTTAGAACAACAATATCCAACTTGTCATTCTGACAATCCTCTATCAGACGATTAAGCTCTGAGCGATTTGTTTCTTCCTTGGCGGATTGAATCTCCACATACATATCTATGATTTTCCACGAAGAAATATTAGCTACCTTGCGAGTCAGACCTGAGATTTGATTAGACAAGCTTTTCAATTGTTCACCCTTGGCTGATGATACTCGACAATAAATTCCTATTCGCTTAATAGGCTTAGGACGAGTCGGTATATAATGAACTTTAGGATTATAAACCATTATCTTTTCTCCCTCAGAAGGCTACTTATCTATTCATAATATAACAGAGTAGGTTATTTAAAACTATAGTATTTGTTTCCGAGAAGGAATACTATTATATCAACCTTTCAAGGCTCGACCTGTTCCCACATATATACCCAACCTTTATTGCTCCAAACGATAAATTCGACAAAAGTTTATCCATAATTTCAAAAAAAGAGGTTCCTAGACACTTGCACAATGTCTAGAAACCCCTCTGTTAAGCGATTATTTCTTGTTTCTTTTCCATCAATACCACACATTCAACATGAGTTCACGCTATAAACATGTCTACAAAACATCAATGTCCATGATTAAGATTTTTTAATAAACAATTTCCTAAATAATCAAAGGCGTCTTTTTACCACGTATTAGCGTAATACTGAAAACTGCAAGTGCTTATATTCACCTTATATACATTTCAATATCAGAGGCATCTAAATCCCAGAAATGATAAGGCGTTTTGTATAAATCACTTGTAAACTGATTGAATAATTTCACAGAAACTTTGTTCTTATTCTTTAAAGATTTTATCTCATTTAAATGTGATTGAGAAACACCTACAAGTTTTATGTCACCGTAATTCAATAAGCAAAGCTTTTGAAATTGTTCCGCAAAATACTTGTTTTCAAAAAGTAAAATTCCCTCTTCCAAAAATACATTTTGTTCTATTGAATTCTTTCCGGTTGAATTCATGAACATCCAAAACGGATCTCCTATAGTTTTGTAATCCGGAACCAAATATTGATCATTTTGCCCATTAATAAATCTATCGAATTCGTCATATTTTATAAGCTTAATTCCATTATAAGTAGATACTTTTTGAGCTCCGTCTTGAAACTTGCTTTCTGCTGAAATAAAAATTCCATTTATATTCCCTATTTTTTCTAACTTATAAGAGAAATCTCTTAATTGACTAACATTTATTGGGTTTTTCCAGTTTTTGCATTCAACTGCTACCCTGTATTTTACACCAAAATGTTCAAATGAGTAAAGTACATCAATTTCGTGGCTTGCACCATCAGCACCTAACATTGGTACGCGCTTCTCAACTTTAGCTTTTATCCGTTCGTTGTTTGCGATTTGAATATAGATTTTTTCAACAATAGATTCAAATTTCTCTCCCTTTATTTGCGATGTATTATTCATTACCATCACCTCGCAAATAAAATTTTCTGAACTTTTCATGGCTAATACTATAACATGCGATGGAATCTTTCTCTGGTTGCTCAAATTTAGGCAAAACTATATTAAAATCTGGACATATCCCATTTTCCTGTAGTCTAACTAATATCTTGAGATGGTTTTGCGAAATCCCAAACACTCTAGAGCTCTCTTCCAATTTTTCACAATAACTATCCGCCTGTTTTTTTGATAAAAACAGCAAAATCTTATCATTAACCATATCATAATTCCCTGTATTCTCATCATTATTGTTTTTTATTGTTTCCATAACAACCCAAAACGGATCTCCCACTATATCATCCTCTGGAAGCATCATTTTGAGCGCACTTATAACGCTTTTTTGTACTTCATTTAAGAAATTAAATTTCTTCAAATCTATATTTGCCATTTCAGCTGCTTTTTTTGCCCCAATAGAGACTTTATCATCATAGTATAGAATCCCTTTTGCAAAAAAACGTAGGTCATTTAAAACACAAGCGAATTCCCAAACATCTTCCTCCGTTACTTCTGTGCCCTCTATTGTTTTTATTATTGTCCGTTCTAAATTATTCATCTGAATAAATTCA
Organism: Jeotgalibaca ciconiae; assembly: GCF_003955755.1. NCBI lineage: Bacteria > Bacillati > Bacillota > Bacilli > Lactobacillales > Carnobacteriaceae > Jeotgalibaca > Jeotgalibaca ciconiae. Next base: position 672,532 of record NZ_CP034465.1, read on the forward strand.
AAATAAATATCAACCGAGTGTTGTTTTTTCAATTTCCCAGGGATTTTCCAGTCTTCTACAATCTTAGGCCTAAAAAATCCCTCCCTTTGAAAACGACTTTTATACATTGAAATCACATTAGCTTTTAATCCTGGATTCTCTCTTGCTTCCACTATTTCCCTCCTCTTAATCATATCAACTGATTAACATTTATTGTATTCCCACACCCCAGATCAATTACCACCGAAACGGTAATGTGGTTTTTCAGTACTTTATTTCTCATTTTTTCACCTTATCCCACAAACACGAAATGCTTGTGAAAGTGTTTAAAACTAAGGATTTCTATATAGTTTTTCTTTGTAGCAACGATACACACTCCACATGTTTTGAGATGAAGGGATAGCTGTCAATAATTAAAAACCTAAATATTTTTAGTTGAAGTTCTCTTTGAGGGAACATATCCACAGTGGACTTTAGTATGTGGGAACATATCCATTATTATATCAATTATAATGCCAGGGGGGTCTTTTGTTATTCCTCATTGTTTCCACCACGCGGGTATGGATCCTTATCTTTCCATTTAACACTACCATCTTTATAATGATAATGCTGTCCATGTCCTCTCACTGTGTGTTCATTCGGAGAAGAACGCTCCGAGGATTCTGAAGTGTCCTGATCTGCAGGATAATCATCATATGAATCTTCGTACTCAGCGCGGTCATCATCTGACCATTCGTATTCTGAATTTGATGAACCGCTCCTTGATGATTCTTTGATAGCAGCTACAGCCACAGTAGCCACAAATAATCCAACGCCCTTTATTGCTTTTATTGCATTCGGGTGTTTATCTGAAAATTCTATAATTGTTTTACTTATGGTTTTGAAGCCGCTCTTCAATTTCGGTACAAATTCCTGCTTCGTTATGTCTTCTATGTTATTAGGTGGTACAGTCTCGTGTAGAGATTCATATTTTTTGTTTGACTCTGCCTTTTTCTGAACTCCACTTACAGACTCTTGATTAACTTCTTTCTCAATTTCTGGTTTATTTTGTGCTTTGTTTACAGGATCGGCTAATTGTATTGTTTCGCATTGAATAAATTTTCCATCTCCAAAGTCAGTCTTTACTTTTGTAACAGGATTAAAATGCCAATTAGTCGGATTTCTGCAATCCCCATCGTGGGCCTCTAAATGTTCTGCTCTTGTTAGGAACTGAATATTTCCGGGGTCCCCTTGATATTCTGGATATCTTTCCACACTTTTCATATGCTGTCCTTGAAAAGCTACACCGTTCTCATCATAGGCTTTACCTTTATCAAGAATATCTTTCTGTTGTTGGGCAGTCCATTCTCTTGTCCCTTTTCCTTCTTGGACAAGTTCCTGCTCCTTATTCCAAGCCGCATGTATCGCCTTGTTAGATTCTGCTGTTCTTCTTAACATATAATCAACCACCTATGCCAAGCAAATCATGCAGATGTTTAAGAAAGACTATAAAATCATCATAAATTTCATCGTCTTCTATCCTTCCAGCTTCTTGATTATATATAGCTATTTTTTCGCTATTTTTTGCGCAGATGATTGGGTCGCCTGATGCTAAAGCCCCAATAACGATATAGTCATCGTTTGGTCGTGAATTATCATTTACATTAATCACTGGCTTGTGTTCAATTCCATATAATTGAATACCTGCTGGCAAAAAGAACTCACCACCATCAGAAAGCTGCAGCCATTCTTTGTATTTGGATGGAAGAACGACATTATTTTCTTTTTCAAAGGTTGTGATTTTTTCTTCTGTAGTCGCCTCATGAAAAATCATTTTACCCTGTGTACTTAATTCATCAATAATTAGCTTTAATTCTGCAGAAACCATTGTTTTCCTCCTTCACTCGTTACCCGTCTTTATTTCATTGCCATCAGGCAATATAAAAGCCTGCTCAAACTTGACACCAAGCACATCAGCGATGGCTTTCAACTCATCCAAGGTTACCGTTTCCCGTTTTAATTTCTTATTGAAATTCTGTGGAGTCTGTCCAATACGTCTAGCGAGTTCAGAAACGCTTATATTCATTTGCTCACACAGTTCTTTAATCATTTCTGCCGTAGTCATACAGCACCTCCAAGTTTACTATAAGAATATTATAAACCATTTGGTTGATGATAACAATAGTTATTAAAATATTATTATATTAAATAGACAAAATAAAACCCACAACTCTACTGTAGAGTTATGGGCTATCGGAAATTTATTTTTTATTTCTTGCCCTTCTATAAAAACAAGAAGTAATCCTTCAAGAAATGAATTTATCATTATCTACGATTTGCTATCATCTTTCATTATTCTATCAGCTCTACCGAGACTTGAATATAGGATCACTATTGATAACCCTGAAGATAACACCCAATAACTAATATCGTAAATTGCTAATAGTATTGCAGTAATTGCTAATACCATAGCTGAAATTAATCCAATCACTACTTTTTTATCTTTCAAAACTTTATAATTCATTATTTGCTTCACCTCGCTGGATTTGAAGATGTATTTAGTTATTCGACTTTTCGAACTTTAGCTTACCAGTTGGAAGAAATACATCTTCCTTTTTTGTAACATTAATTACTCTCAGAATACCTCTTGCAACACCAACGATATAACCAACAAACAGTCCCATTCCAACTCCAATTATCAGCAATAATTTAGGTTGAATTTCCAAAAACTCGGGAATACTTTTTGAAATCCAGTATCCACCAAACAAACCTATAAACATTGCTGAACCAATAACTAGGTATCTTGCAACAATAGAATCAAACATAATATCATGAATTTTCTTATTCATATTAATCATCCTTTCTACTAAATCTAAAAATCTTGCATCTATCGCATTAATTATTACATCTATTACCTCCCTAAAGGAAATATCCCTATTTTCTAAAATACACATGAACTCATCTTCATAGCGTCGTCGCCATTTTCGGGGGTATAGACGGATAAGCCACTTCATATTAGACCTAACCTTTCAAATCCTAATTTTGTTACTATTTCAATTTCCTTTAATTTTTCTTGTAAATACTGCCTGCCGGCAGAAGTAATTTGATAAGGTTTTTTTCTATCTTGTGAGGGAATAGATTTAATTAATTCTGATTTCTCCATTCTACTAATAGCACCATATAAGGTCCCAGGTCCTATTTTAATATCGTATGAGCGTTCGATATCTTCCATAATTGCATAACCATGTTTATTTTCCTCAGCCAAGCTTATTAAAATAAACAAAGTTGGTTCAGAAAACCGGTCAGTTGAACTCATATATTTTGTCATCTCCTTTCAATTAATACGCGTAACGTTATAACGTCTAACGTAATAGTATCTCGAAAAAAATGGTTTGTCAATTATTTTTTCACTTCACACACTAATAAAATGTATATAATACATCATAAACTTTTATATCAACTGTCTATCAACGAGAAATATGTGAACTTAATTCATTGTTAATTAAAAGCAGAGCATTAGTTTAGTTCCTAAAGGTTTTAGTTACCTATGGACATAACCCATGCTCTGTTTTTAAATCATATTTCCATTTCAATGCCAGATTTAAAGGATATGATGAAGTGGTCTTCATAGACTGTGACATTCTCGATTATCTTCCTTACTAGCCTATCGTCATATTCTAGGGATCGTAACTTGTTCTTGCGTATAAACGTAATTAACTCATTGATTCGTTCATTCTCGCCACTGAGGGAGGCATCTTCTACTAAAAGGGTCTGTCGCTTGTCTCTCAGCTCATCAATCTCATCTGCTAGATGTTCATAATCTTGACCCTTATTGGCCAGCTTGATGAGTTCTTTTTGTTTTTCTTCTAGTAAATTGTTAATCTCTGAAATTTGGTATTCTGTGGTTTCTCCAATCACAGCATGAATATTTTCTTCCAGTGTTTTTATCATGTTATTGCCACCTGCAAGCAGCTTATTAATTGCGGTCATTACAGCACCATAGAGTTCATCTTCTTTTACGGTTCGGTTCTTACAGACTTCAGGACCTTGCTCGATTCTAGTCACACATCGCCAGACAAACTCTTTTCTACCATGGATATTCCAATAGGTTCTCCTATAAATATCGCCACAATCTCCACAGAAGGTGATGGCACTTAAAGCGTACTTGCTGCTATAAATTCGTTTGTTCTTGCCTGCTCCTGTGTAGATGTTGCTTCTTCGATGAATTTCCTCCTGCACCTGCAAGTATAATTCTTTGGGAATAATCGCTTCATGGCTATTTTCAACATAATACTGTGGAACATGACCTTCGTTCTTAACTCTTTTCTTGGTCAGAAAATCTACTGTGACGGTCTTTTGAAGAAGGGCATCTCCGATGTATTTTTCGTTTTGAAGGATCTTCTTAACTGATTCCGGTCGCCATTTTGGTTTTCCTGCTGCTGTTAAAATACCATCCTTTTCAAGGGCTCGACCAATGCCCACTAGACTCTGACCTTCAAGGTATTCTCGGTAGATGCGTTTGATAATCTCAGCTTCTTCGGGAACAATGATTAAATTTCCATCTTCATCTTTGGTGTAGCCCATAAATCGCTTATGGTTGACCTGCACCTTTCCTTGTTGGTATCGGTACTGTAGCCCAAGCTTAACGTTTTGTGAAAGGCTCTGGCTTTCCTGTTGTGCCAAAGATGCCATAATAGTCAGCAAAACCTCACCTTTGGCATCCATGGTGTTGATGTTCTCTTTTTCAAAATAAACGGATATGTTCTTATCCTTGAGCTGTCTAATATATTGAAGGCAGTCTAGGGTGTTACGTGCAAATCGGCTGATGGATTTAGTAATAACCATGTCGATGTTACCATCCATACACTCTGCAATCATACGATTAAATTCGTCACGCTTTTTAGTGTTTGTACCGGAGATACCATCATCTGCAAAGATGCCAGCAAACTCCCATTCATTATTTTTCTTTATAAACTCTATATAGTGTGCGACCTGAACCTCATAGCTAGAATTTTGTTCTTCTGTTTCTGTAGAAACACGGCAATAGGCAGCAACACGAAGTTTCTTTATCTTTTCTTTTGCGGCTGTACTTCCTACTCTTTTACGAGCAGGAATAACCATTATATTTTTCTCTGTCACTTTATTCCTCGCTTTCTATCAGACTATATAAGTATTCTGCTCGTTCAAAAGGATCAACTGGCATCTTATTATCTGCCTTTCTCATTTTAAATCGTTCTTTGGGAGGGGGAGAGGTGAAAGCGGCAAGCTCTACCACTCGTCCTAAATCCTTTGCACGCTTATCTCTAACTTCTTCAGCTTTATCAAATATCTCTTTATCAATGATTGCTGGATACGTATCATTTCCAAGGTAGTTGACGTTTTTCAAAATACGTCCCATCACAGAGTGTGTCTTATCAATACCTGCCTGTTCGCCAGCCACTGTAAGGGATAGTCCTGATATGTATTTCTCAAAGAATACCTTTACTTGACCTGCTGCCTTTTCATCGACAGTAACCTCTCCATCTTGAATTTTGTATCCATATGGAATATATGCCATTTATCTCACCACCTTTTCTTTCAGGGAAAGACCGCATTTCAAATTGAATGTCAGCTCATCCCTGGAATTAACAATGATGTTCTCTACAAATTCTTCAAATAATTCTTCTGTGTAGTCACCATTAAAATTATCTGCTGACACGTAATCAATGAGGTCCTTTATATCGTTTGCTCGTAAAACCCCACTCGTAGAGTTCGTTACCAGGTTTGTTTTTTCGGTAGTAAGATTTTTAATCTCACTATCTATAACATTCCGTTCCTGATTAAAAAGAGCTGGCTCAAGGAAACCTTTGGCCATCAGTGTAATAAGGGTGTTGCGTTCTTCCATGAGTTGCTCCATTCGCTTATCAATAGCATCCATTCTTTCACGGTCGCTTTCTTCATCAATTTGGCTAATTGATTTGAATAGCGGTTCTAAGATTAGCTTATGACTGAAAGCAAGCTTATTCATCATGGTTGTCAATGTGGCTTTTATTTCTCCATCTCGCAAGAACAACATGGAGCAACTCTCTTTGTCTTCGATATGACCGATGCAACTCCAAGCAATGTAACTCCTACCAGCTGAGTAGTTTGTCTTTCTCCTAAAATTGCGACCACACTCTCCACAGACAATCTTGCCACTTAAAGCATATCGATTAAGATAAACGTTCTTTTTCACGCCCTTACACTTCATCTTGGCTCTTTCATCAATGAGATCTTGTGCCTTAGCAAAGTCTTCTCTACTTATAATAGGTTCATGATTGTCCTTGTAATAGTACTGGTCTTTTTCACCTGTATTCGAATGGCGGTTGTAGTTACTATCAGTGTAGGTCTTTTGTAACAAAACATCTCCCATGTATTTTTCGTTTCGGAGCATGTCTATTACCGTGCCTGCACTCCAGTGATTACCTCTTCTTGCTGGGATTTTGTCTTTGTTCAAACCTCTTGCTATAGTACCTCCACCTTTCCCTGAAAGGCACTCAGCAAAAATACGTTTGATGATTTCTGCTTCTTCTGGGACGATTACCATTTCACCATCTGTATTGGTGTAGCCGTAGGGTGGAGTACCAACATAACTGCCATTTTGAAATCTCTTTTGAATGGACCATGTTGAGTTTTGTGAAATAGATGCAGACTCTTCTGCAGCAAATCCTGAAAGGATAGAAAGCATCAGCTCACTTTCCATATCACCCGTATTTAGATTCTCTTTTTCAAAATAAATGTAAACATCGATATCAATCAGCTTTCTTACTAACTCTAGGCAATCTACTGTATTACGAGCAAAGCGGCTGATTGATTTGGTGATAATAAAATCTATCCGACCTTGCTTACAATCTCGTATCATGCGGAGCAGTTCAGTCCGTTTCTCCATCTTGGTGCCGGAGATCCCTTCGTCATAATAAAGACCAGCAAACTCCCATTCAGGATTAGACTTAATATAGCGCTCATAGTGTTCACGCTGTGCTTTAAGGCTTTCAAGCTGTTCATCACTATCGGTTGAGACCCTGGCATAGGCGGCAACCCTAAGTTTCGTATTAGGTAGTTGTCCTTGGGGCAGTTCATCTATTTTTGTTATCTTTTTCATCATCTCACCTCGCATTCATCCATTACATATATCACTCTAAAAGCCATTAATAGCAAGGCTTTTAGGACATAATCTTGGCTAGTCGAGGGGAGAATTTCTCTCGGTTTAATGCTGATATTTTGTGTAATTCATCCGCTGTAATTTTGCCTTCTTTATAAAGCATTTTGATAATGCTCTCCGCCATATGAAAGTCATATTCCCTCTGCAAATCTTCTGTTGTCATCTGTTCTGCTTTGCCCTTGATAGTAGGACAACCGTCTTTTACTTCAAAAATGTTCATAGAAAAACACCTCCTACCTAGTAGCCACGGCAGGAGGTGAAATCTGATGGTTTTATTAATCTTTTTGATAAAAGTCACATTCATAGCCATCGGCATCAAGTAGCAGCCCTTTTGCCCAAGGTGGCACTTGACTCATCTGTTTACATACTTCAGTAACCGATATTTGAGGATTAGATTCAATAATTACTTCATCATGGACATGAGCCACAATACGATAAGTACTAAGCATCTTCATTGAATACATCAAAATATCACGGGATATAGCTTGAACAATATTCTCTACAAACTTAGGTCCGTAACTTTCAAGACGCTCCCATTTCTTTGTTCCACCTACTCCTTCATAGGTCACAGACTCCCCACCGAACTTATTCTCACCTATAAGAGGTTTCACATATGAAAGACGCCTTCCAGATGGAAGAACAATAAAGAGCATTCCACTTATATGATGAATCTCCATACCATATGTCTTCTGAGATCTCTTTTCTTTAACACACTTTTTAACTGCCCTATGCACATCCCACCAGAATTTCACGATGTTTGGATTTGATTCTCTCCAGGCATTCACAAGCGGTTTTAATTCTTCCTCTTCAAGCCCCATCTCTAATGCACCCATGGCTTTTAGCGCACCAACAGAACCACCATATCCAAGTGCCAATTCAGCGATTTTACCCTTCTGTCTCAAGTGACCGTTCACACCATGCTTTTCAACGGGGACTTTAAACATCTGGGAGGCAGATGCACAGTAGATATCGCCACCACTAGCAAATACCTTTGTTCGCCATGTTTCGCCTGCGAGCCATGAAAGCACACGAGCTTCAATGGCTGAGAAGTCAGCCACAATAAACTTATGACCAACTCTTGGTACAAAGGCTGTACGAATCAGTTGTGAGAGGGTATCAGGTATATCTTCATAGAGCAGTTCTAGTGTTTCAACATCACCATTTCTAACAATATTTCGCGCCTCTTTTAAGTCTGGCATATGGTTTTGAGGGAGGTTTTGTAATTGCACAAGCCTTCCGGCAAAGCGTCCTGTTCTGTTAGCTCCATAAAACTGAAACATTCCTCTGGCACGAGAATCAATACAAACTGCATTTTCCATTGCTCTATATTTCTTTACCGAGGATTTTGCCAGTTGCTGACGGAGCGAAAGAACTTCATTTAGCTCTCCGTCTGTTTCTTTAAGTTTCTCTGCAACCGCCTTTTTGCCGAGTGTCTCCATCTCTAGACCGTTTTCGAAAAGCCAGTCTTTCATCTGTTGTACGGAGTTAGGGTTTTCGAGATGTGTTATGTGCTGCATAGCAGTTAGTAGTTTTTCATGAGATATGTCATCCATGGCGATGGCCTGCTTAACAAAATCCATATCCACCTTTATGCCTCGATCGTTGATTTCTTGGTCGAGATGATACTCATCCCAGATGTCCTCTGGTACTGGAAACTTAATCAATCTTTGTTGTATCTGTATTTCTGCCTCCACATCACGTTTGTTATATACTTTAAACTGCTGCCATTTATCGATTTCATCAGTGGGTAGGTTACGGGTTCTACCACCATTTATTTTTGTTGGAGTACATGGAAGACAAAAATATCGTATCAGGTCTTTACCCTCCGTCAGCTTTTGCTTTTCAAGTCCTAGCACTGCACCTACACCTTCTAAAGAAAGAGGTAAACCCATATAGGCAGACCAAACCATGGAACATTTCCATGAGGAAGGATTTAGATAAGTCCCAGTGGGATAGCCCAAATAACGTGAAAGGCATACTCGCTCAAACTGAGCATTAAATGCCCACTTCGTAATGGTTTCATCGGTTAAGGCATCTAGGATTTCTTTTGGAATCTTTTCTCCATTCATCAAATCGATGACCTTGACTTCATCACCGTCAACCGCATAACCAAACAGCATCACCTCAAAATCATCTGCTTCTACGTAACGATAAACACCACTTTTTTGTAGATTGGTAGAAGAATAGGTTTCTATATCAATTTCTAAGTTCTTCATAGCTACCACCTTTCCTAAATGAAAAAAGGTGGCAGAGGGAAGTCCTCCACCACCATCAAGTTTTCTATTCCTTTTAGGCAAGGAAGTCATCATCGACAAGAGTCGTAAAATCATCTACTGCAGAAGTCTTACCGCCTAGAGGTTCTCCGTCTCTAATTTTTTGAATGTTACCAAGACCACAAGCTACACCTTTATTACCATTTGAGTTGAAAGCATAGAAGTTAAGAGAAACCCTACCATAACAACCGCTGTATACCTCGCTACGATCCAGTATCGGCTTAACACTTTTGTCTACAATCTGTGGCGCTGTCTTGCTATTCGCATTGATGAAGTAATGGCCTTTATAAGCCTCATCATCACGCTCTACATCACCATCACGCAGCGGTAGTTTAATGGCTGCCTTATTTGGTTTCTTACCACCAAACTTTGCGATACCTTCCTCAATGGCAGCATCAACTGCTGCATGGATAGCATTAATGGTTTCCTTGTCATCCTTTGGAATAAGGACGGATACGCTGTACTTTTCTGCACCACCATTAATAGATACAGGCTCCCATCCGTGGAAGTAAGAAAATCTTGAGTTTACACCTGTGATAACTTTTGTTTTGTTTTGCATATTTGCCATAATATTTAATCCTCCATAATTTCGTTAAATTCGTTTTTAGCATCTGCTACGTTCATTGCCGGTCTTTTATCTGAGTTTGGAACAAGAGTCGGCTTACCCGGTGGTTTGTAAATGAGGTCACCGAGGAGTTCCTCAAATTTGGATTTACCCATCAGTTTTTGCATCTCTGTCAGCGGAATAAGGCTCTTTCTGTAAATGTCCTTATATCCACCTGCCACGGCTTTTTCTGCAATGGCTCCTTCATCTTTGTACTTGCGAACCGAGCGACCTTCCACAACTTTAAAACCGTTCCACTCTTTACCGTGATTGACTGCTGCATCAGTGGCATAGGCTGTTATTTCATTCGCCCACTTGGTAAGGTCGGGAAGAATAAGTAAGATTTCTTCTATCTCAGCATCCGTCAGCAGAGGTGGCATCTTGAATTCTTTCTCTGCAAGTTTTAGCTTTTCTTCGGCTCTGGCCCGACATCTGTTTGCCGCTTTACAGAAGGTACACCATGGACCGGGAATGTATTCACCCTCACCGTTGAAGGCTTTGTCAGCTCTGGGCTTTAGTTCCTCTTCCGCCAAGCCTTTTAGTTCTTCCACCGGTATTGTCCAGGTGCTGACATTTTCTCTTCTAGGCTGAAAGATCGTCATGGACACTTCTTTAATGTCGTACAGGTGATCATAGATTCCAAGTGCTCCTAGGGCATAGAGCTTCATCTGTGGATTGTCCACTGCATCAACTAGCACACCCATTCCATATTTAAAGTCTACGATGTGAAGTCTGTCATCTGAAATGATTACACAGTCTCCTGTCCCAAAACCATCTGGAACATAACAAGAGAAGTCAAGACGTTGTTCAATAAGAACGATAGGATCTGTGCAAGACTTTCTTGCAAGTTCCACCTGCTCCATAACAAAGTCCACGTAAGCATCTGTACATTCCTCCATCTCATCAGAGTTATACTCAGCGATAGGTCGCTGACTTCTCATATGAAGTGCCTTTTTTAGTTTGTGTTCACACAGGTCATGAGCCGCTGTGCCTTCTTTTGCTGCCTCACCACTTTGGTCTTCAAACTCCAGTTCAAGTCTTGCAGAGGGTAGGCAGTTAAGCCACCTGTGGGATGAGGATGCAGATAATATTGCATGATTACCCATTTCCAAGCTCCTCCGCATCTTTCAAGATGTCAGAATAATAAGCCTTATCAACAGCACTTAACTTGTCTGCACCATACTTCTGAATGAGTCCTCGCACTTCGGCAGTAAACCCAATCTGGCTCTTTTCAGCAAGTACCATACGCAATTTTTCAAGTGGGATATCCGGCTCTTTTACTGGTTCTTGTTCAGTTGTAGCTTTTGCACCTGGAGCAGGATCTCCTTCTGTCATCGCATCGCAAACTGCCTGTATGCTGTCAGCAAGACTTCGCATATCATTGACCACTTCAAGCAGTAATTTTATTTTGCTCAAGGTTAGTTCCTCCTTTCATAATTTCACAGATAGATAGTTCCTCGATGCTATCTCCAGGGATCACAATCGTTACACGCTGTATACTCCCTAAAAGAAAGCGAAGAATTCGTTCCCTTACGGACACATTACGGTAGGCAACAAGTCCGCCTGTCTGTGGTTTCTTAGAAACACTAATTTTGAGATTGTGTTTCATATCCATCACCTCTTTCCAAAGGGCGATTTATTTATTGCCCTCTACCTAGTAGCCTCGGGAGGTGATAGAATCTGACGGTTTAGAAAAAAAGAAAGCCTACCAAAGAGAAGTACTCCTTGATAGGCCATGTTTATACTTGTGAACCCATAATATACCGTAATGCTTTCGTATCCATTCCTTCATTTACATAGTTAGTACAGAATGTATGTTTCAAAATGTTTGGAGTGACATCCTGTTTCTAATTTGATAGGAACAGTAAAATGTATAGAGGTGGTTTATTATGCGTAAAAAGGAAGATAGATATGATTTTAGAGCCTTTGGTTTAGCCATTAAAGAAGCTCGATTGAAGCAAGGTTTAACTCGTGAACAAGTGGGAGCATTGATTGAAATTGACCCACGTTACTTAACCAATATTGAAAATAAGGGGCAACACCCAAGTATACAAATTCTTTATGACCTTGTATCATTACTTCATGTGTCCGTTGATGAATTTTTCTTACCTGCCAACGATCTTGTAAAAAGCACCAGACGGTTACAGGTAGAAAAACTTATGGATAACTTCACTGATAGAGAATTAGCACTCATGGAAGCATTAGCTAATGGTATCAATGAATCAAGAAATGTCAAAGACTAGTTAAAGTTCATACATAACAGGAAGAGCCGATAAGATGAGATTGAATTAACCTCAAATTATCGGCTCTGCGTCTTTGCATCTGGCTCTTTAATTACTGTTATTTGTAAAGAACTTATATTTATTAAAGTTTCTTGTTTACACTTTGGACAGTATAAGGGGAAATTAGTCAATACCGTGTTGGAAAGTATCCTTATACGAGTTTTGGAATTACAAATCGGACAGAATATCCACTTACTTTTTTCAATCATATTAATCAACCCTTATGTTCCACATTCGCAATCTGAACATATTTACAGGTCAGATTGCTCTTTGTTTAAGTATTCTTTTTTTAGAATACTCATAATGACAGTATCATGCCATCTTCCGTCACGGTAAATTGCTTCTCGAAACTTTCCATCATGTGTAAATCCCATTTTTTCATACAATTTTATTGCTCTTTCATTAAATGAAAATACTTGTAGATATACTCGATGTAAATTTAGCTCATAAAAAGCAAATCCAAGTATTAAGGACATAGCCGAAGTTCCGATACCTTTACCCCACATATCTCTTGCACCAATATCAAGAATACATTCAGCAGAACGATTCTTATAATCTATATTTATTAGAGAAACAATACCGACAGTTTGTCCAGATTCTTTATGTTCAATCATATAACCTTTAGCATTAGCTTGAGAAGCAATTACTGAAATAAATTGCTCTGTTTCCTCCAGCGTGTATATGTCAAGTTGAGGACTGGTCGTTTTCATGACCTCTATATCATTACGCCAGTTATGATAAGTGCTATAATCATTAGTTGATAACTTCCGTAGCTTAATAATTTTATTTTCAAACATTTACAACCCTCCTAAGTTAAGATATTCTCAATCATATTATTCATCAAACTAATTATTTGTACGAGATTAGTATCAAAAGAATATTGATAATATTGGTGTAGCATAACCCCATCAATCATTGAAATTAATAATTCAGAAAAAGAGATTACATCAATCTGTTTTTTAAATTCGCCTTTCTCAACCCCTACACTAATAAATTGTTGAATATTTTGCGAAAGTTTTTCATGTCTTTCACGTAAATATGGAACATCTTTAATATTATGTGAGAGAAAAAATTCTGATTTAGCACGAATTAAATTAGTTTCTGTATTTTGAATGGATAGGACAATCTCACAACTCCAATCATTTAGTTGAGGTAGTAAGGGCTTATTCAAGTCAGGGTTTAGTAACTGGTTGGCTTGTAGCGAATCTTCATATTTGAGCACCTCTATAAAAACGGAATCAATATTTTTAAAATGTGCATATAACCCCCCTCTTGAAATTTTAGCTTCATTCATAATATCTCTCATTGAAGCGTTAGAATACCCTTTTTTAGCAAAGACATTTATTGCTGATATTGCTATCATATTTTTTCGACTTTCTATATACTTCTCACTGACTTGTGGCATAGATAATCCTCCTGCAACAAAATAGACACTGTTGTCTATTTTAGTATATAGTTTTATTCTAACTTTATCAATGATGAATTTTTCTTGCCTACCAGTGATTTAGCAAAAGCACTAGATAGCGAATATCTCAAAAATGTTTAATTTCAAAAAAAATAGCGTATAGATCACATATATGTGGACTATACACTATCTCACTTCATTTTATAATCTTCCAGTTACTTCCGCTCTTTTCAAGTACCAAGTCAAATTGCGATACCTGCGTTGCTTTAGTCTGTTGGTCGAGGTACTTCACTGCCAGCGATACCGTGATTTGATTACCCTTGCGATTGTAAATAGGGTTTACCAGTTCTTGAAAGATATAATATTTGCCGATTGGTTTTAATATCCCATCATTCACATAGTAGGAAAGTTCATTGGCTGTAGCTATAGGATAGAGCTTAAAGAACGTGGTTATAAACTCACTGATTTCATTGGTTGGGACTAGGAAATAAACCCTAAATAATTTAAAACCTGTGAAATCAGTCCATAACAAAGATTGATTTCACAGGTTTTCTTTTTGCGATTAAATAGAATTTTTGAGTTTATTTCTAGTCACTTTCAATATATGCAAAGTGTACAATAAGCATTTTTGATACTTCTTATTTCAAGAGTTCATTGACCCTTTTTTGTACTGAAATATAGTCATAACCGGCTTTTGTAAGTTTGTTTTTTCGATCTTGTCCGTTACCCCAATCGCCACGAATGACTTCCTTTGCGATGGCATCAATAGACTTTTTACTAGATAGCATTTCATTGACCTTTGATTGCACCGCCGCATAATCATAGCCTGCATCTGTTAAGCGTTTCTTTCGTTCTTCACCATTACCCCATAACCCTTGAATGACTTCCTTGGCCAGCAGCTCGACCGATTTCTTTTGTGTAGGAGCAGGTGCATTTTCTTCTTTACCAAGATAATTAAGCCCTGCACTTTGGATAATCGCTTTGTAATCTTTATAGGCATAGTTCATATCCAAATTGCCTGAATAACCATTCAGTTTACCTTTGCTTGTGTACTGCCAGAGACCATGACGAAGTGTCGGTTCTTTACTGGACCACTGAGCGACCCAGAAATCATAAGGTGCTATACGATCCAGTTCTGTTAAATCTTGAAACCAAGAACTAGACGCATAGATGCCGGCGTAATAGCCAGCACTTTCTACGGTTTCACAAAAGCCTACTAAAGCATCGGAAATGGCTTTCTTGCCACTTGGTCGCTGGTGATAATTATCCTCTGTATCAATAAATACGGGATAAGAGATGGTCTTGCCTTTGATAATTTCTAGGCATTTATTCGCTTCTGCTATGCCCTTGGTTTTGGTATTGGCACAGCTGTACCAGTAAACACCGATAGGAATACCTCTCTCGTGAAAGGCTTTGTAGTGTTGTTCAAAGGCATCATCCTTGTGCAAACTTACTCCTGTACCGTGGCCCGTATATCCTGCTCGAAGGATGACAAAATCAACTTCTTTTGCAAGTTGGTCATAGTTAATCTGACTTGGTTTTTGCCACGTACTAATATCAATTCCTGTAGTTTTCATGATTATTCCTCCTCGTTCTTTTTATGGAGCTGCTTTAATACATCTTTTAGTTTCTCTGGGATCGGTAGTCCAAGGTGAGCTGAATTTTCTAACAGCGAAATTCCCTCATTTGATAGATAGAAGAAAACAATCGCTGTTCTTAGTACGCTCCCATCACCAATCACATAAACGTCTAAAATATTGGCTACACCCACTAAAACAAAAATCAGCACTTTACGGCTGATTCCGATAAATCCCACTTCACTTGATAGGGTCTTATCAGCGATGGTGTGTTTTGCAATAGTTTTGTACACAAGATTGCAAAGAAAAGTACACAATGTTGCCACCCGATATTTCCGTTATTTTGATGTATTTGATAGCGCGTTTTTCAGCCGGTAGCTCTCGCCAGTAAAACTTAAAATATGCGCATGATGAATCAAGCGATCCACCAGTGCAGCCGTTAACCGAGGGTCAACGAAAACACGGTTCCATTGGCTGAATTCAAGGTTCGATGTAATGATGATACTTTTCGTTTCATACCAATCACTGATGAGCTGAAAGAGCAGCTCAGAGCCTTCCTTCGTGAACGGGACATAGCCCATCTCGTCGAGTATGACACATTTTACTTTATCAAACCGTCTCTTAAACTGCTCGAGGGTGTGATTCCGCCAGTGTTTTTCCAGTTCTATCACAAGGTCAGACACACGTAGGAACCTCGTTTCATAACCCAATTCACACGCCTTGCGTCCAAGACCAATCGCTAAATGAGTTTTTCCCGTTCCCGGAGAACCGACTAAAACGACATTCTCAGCCCTCTGAATAAAAGCACAGGATTCTAACTCGATACGCGTTTCTGCCGTCGGCAGCTTGATGTGCGGGTGCCATTCGTACCCCCCAAGGACTTTCGCGAAGGGAATTTAGCACTTTTCTGAAACCGTTCTATTTTCGCTGCTTCCCGGCAACTTATTTCATGTCGGAGTAAGTTGATTAAGAAGGTTTCTTTTGAATCATGCTCAATCTCTCCCACCCGTCTTGCCACATGCGACAGGTTCAGTGACTTACATAATTCTTCCAACTCATTCCCCAACTAGTTTTCCCCCTTTGTCAGTTTATCGTAGGCAGACCATCTGACTTCATAAGGATCCACGCCTTCTGAGCGTTCCCCAACCAGTTCAAAAAAACGCTCATTAATGGTTGTCATATCGTTGTGTGGCAACAACTCTAGAAGCTCTGAAACCCGGTCGTAGCGCACACGCAAGTCCTCTGTGTTTAAGTAGTGCTGGATTCTACCGGGCAAGTATTTCCAGTATCGTGAATAAGGAACGGTATTTAGTTTCCGGCGCCAATCCCTCAGGATCATTTCCCAGGGGATTTTGCGAGATTTCCCCATGTAGGGACGATTCCCCTCGTCAATAATCTCACCATTTCCAGAAACGATTTGATACTTATCCCATGTCAGACGTGCCGTGAGCAGAGAGTGGTTCCTTGCCCGCGGAATATGGATTCTGGTCTTATCCAACACGATTTCGTTGTACTTGTTCGAAGTCACCACTAACTCTCTCCTCACCGGATAATCATGATTAGGAAGCGCCCAAAGGGCAGCCCCTTCTTCTACCCACAACTCTTCAATCAGTGACGGTTTTTCATGGTGCTGGCGGTTCCGATCTTTCAGAAGTTGTGTATAAAGATCCTTGTTTAAAGATTCATAATCCGCCATGCGAGGAGCGGTTGGAAAGAAGTTATACCGTACGTAGCCGACTTTGTTTTCCACACTTCCTTTTTCATTCCCACTTCTCGGATTACAGACTTGTGTGGAAGCCGTAATGGTTGGCAAACTGCTGAAAGCCATCGGTCAATTGCGCTTGTTCGAACTTCGATTTGGTCTCCTTGACCGCCGTTGACATGTTATCAATGCGGATGTTTTTAGGGACGCCATCCGCTTGACTGAAGAGCTGTTTCATACCCTCAAGCAGGCATTCTTGATTTTCGGAGGGAAGGGCGACGGCAAATCCCGCATTACTATACGGAAACGACATTACCAACACCTTGACGTCTTTAAATTCTCCTTTGTGTTCCACTTCCATGGTACCAAAGTCTAGCTGCGCATCGGCAGGAGGGTGTTCCAACCGTTCACTCCCATCATCCACGCCGCCTTCTACATGGGTCACATGCCATTCTTGAACGAACATACAAACCGTGCGATAAGACCCAGTAAAACCAATTGCCTTTAATTCCTTAAGGAATTGCACTGTCGTCCGACGTTTTTTCTTCGTCAGCCTAGCATCCTCTGCCAGCCATGAACTAACAATGTCACCCCATTTGTCATCGTACATCATTCCTTTTTTTAAATGAATAACATCAAGCGGTAATTGGTCATCGTCCGCATATTTTTTAGCCGTTCGCCAATTGATTTTTAAATCTTTTCGGATCTTGTCTACCGAATATCCGTGATTATTTTTTAAGTTTTTGATAGTATTAATGTCAGTCATTGTCAGCATCCTCTCAACCTCCATGTTTAGCTTCGACACTAAAACATTAAAGGTTTATCGGGTGGCTGGCAATGATTTTTTACATTGCAAAACTCTGCACTTTTACACTGCAAAGTTGTGTACTTTTATTCTGCCACAAACACCATTCTCACTAGATAGTTCCTTATCAACAATTGCACACATAATTCCAGTGATATAATCACCAACAATCAATATGATCAACGCATACAAAAAGCCATCTAACCCTCCTAAAAACCAACCAATAAATCCGCCTAGCGCTGTAACGATAATCTGTATCCAGTTCCATATGTCCTTCATAGAAAATTTCCCCCTTCAGTTTTAAAAACATCTATATAAAAAGGGTGTCCACATTTTGTAGACACCCTTGAATTATTCATATTTGTTTGGGTAATGCTTCCCACACTCGCATATCTTCCTGCCCTAATGACCAAATGGCAATCCCTCGTAATTTCCATCGGTAAGCCGCTTCATTTGCCCAATAAACCAGACTATCGACATCTTGATAATAAAGAATCGAAAAACCATCGGCATCTCCTAGAAATAATCGTGATATCCAAAGATTAATATCCTTTGGTTTTATTTTGACGGTATAATCATTTCCTGCAATTAATGGTAATTCTTGTGAGTTTAAGAAATCATAATCCATTGATATATCATCATTTCTTGTGCTTATCTCTTCCACATCATTATTTATTTTAAAGACTTGGAACTCATTATCACTGGTAACTCCTGTTCTTGGTATTCTTCCAAATTCTACTGTGTTTCCATTGGAAAAGTTATATCTACACTTTCATATGGTTCGTATGTCCAAGCATCTCCTAAACGAAGTAAGTCAGTTATCATACGTTTATCTGAACGAATCCCTGCATAGCCTCCTCTGAAATCATTTATATCCACTTTAAATCTGAATATGTTTGCTGCCCCGGAATACACCATGACAGAATTATTACCGATTCGCATTTCAGTCGTCTACAGATTAGGAGCAGTTCGTAAATTAGCGTTTGATGTTCGTTCAATTTGAACATTATAACTACCCAGAAATGGATTACTTTTATACAACTCTAGATGTTGAGAAGTATAATTTAAACAACAAAACAAATCTCCACAAAAACTTCTGCTCTCCCACTTCCGTTTTGTGGGAATCCAATTTTTGCTCGAATGAGTATATCTTTAAAACCTAAATATCTCCATGTCAATTCACCTTTTCCATCAAGTTGTGGATAAGTACGTGGATTGTTAAAATCATCTTTTTTCCATACTTCCCATTCACCTCTTAGGGTTGTCCAATAATTGCTAGGTAGCGGATTTTCATCCCTGGAGTCTTCGTACCAAATAAGAGCTGAGTCAGGTTTTCTTCTCAACACTTCGATCAATAATTTAAATGCCCGGTCAGGTTCTACCGTTTGACCATTTACCCTTCTATATTTTCGCGGAGCAAGTAAAAATTCTGCTTCACCCGCGCTAGATGATTGCCTGAAGTCTGAGATAACTCTACACCATAAAACTGTACACTGGGTATTCTTGCTTTAACTTTGATGGTATGTGTACCTGCTGTTAAGGATATATTCTTCTTTAACTTTCATCAACAAGTTGTTCTCCAATAATGCCACCATAGCCTACTTTCCTTAAAGGTTGTTTCATCATTAACAATTTGGATAGGTTACACTAAGTTGGACAAATAAAATAAGGGCTAGGAAACTTAGACTATAACTATAAGGGAGCGTGCTACTATGACACGTCAACGTCGAACATTTACACCCGAATTTAAACTACAATTAGTGAAGCTTTATGAAAATGGTAAATCTCGTGCAGACATTGCGAGAGAATACGATATTACACCCTCTGCATTAGATCTCTGGGTTAAAAATCATCAAGAAACAGGTTCTTTCGCAGCCAAAGATAATCGGTCTGAAGAAGAAAGTTAACTCGCTCGATTACGCAAAGAAAACCGACGATTATTAATGGAGAACGATATTTTAAAGCAAGCAGCGCTGATCATGGGACGAAAATAGATGTGATTCGAAATAATGCTCATAAATATTCAGTATCAGCGATGTGTAATGTCCTCAATATTCCGAAAAGCACCTATTATTATCATGCCTATTTATCTGGTAAAGATGTCAAAAAGTCCAAAGATATAGAGATTTCAAAGGAAATTACCCGTATTTTTAAAGAAATCCGTCATAATTATGGCTCTCGTAAAATCAAAAAAGAATTAGAGAAATGACCTGAACCGAAACATGTTTCACGTCGTCCAATTGGGCGTCTAATGAATGAATGAATGAATGAGGCTTGGTATCAAACTATACCGTGGCGCAATTTTAGCTACATAAATCAAGTTGTAACGAAGCTCCAGTAAAAAATGAACTAAAGCGTCACTTCAAGCATGATGAACAATTAGCAGTGATTGTTAGCGGTTTAACATATGTCCGTGTCGGAAAAAAATTGGCACTATGTATGCCTGTTTGTCGACCGGTTTAATCGTAAAATTATTAGGCATAGTGCAGGTGCGAACAAAACGGCAGAGCTTGTGTATCAAAAGATTGCGAGCATCCAAGTTAATTTAAATGATGTCAAAATGTTTCATACCGACCGAGGAAAAGAGTTTGATAATAAGCTAATTTCAGAGGCACTTGAAACGTTTGGTATCCAGCGATTGCTAAGCATGAAGGGATGCCCTTATGATAACGCTGTGGCTGAAGCAATGTTCAAGGTATTTAAAACAGAATTCGTTAATCAAGCTCACTTCTCTTCACTTGAACAGCTCGCTCTTGAACTTAATGATGACGTTCATTGGTTCAACAACATTCGAATTCACGGAACACTAGGCTATTTAACGCCTGTGGAATTCAAGCAACTCACCTTATAATTTTTGTCCAGTTTAGTGTTGACATTCCAATAGTTGTATTCATTAAATTAAACTAGAATGGTTCCTCCAGTTTATAAAAAGCTGCTCAATCTAGTCCGAGAATCCGGATGAACAGCAATCAGATTCACCGAGTAAGATGACTCTATGGAAACGACAAAATCAAAAAGACTTGATTTATTCTTAGAAAATCAATGGTAAAGATGCCGATGCTACTCAGACCAACGCTAGTCATCTTTGCCGGTGATCAATAATTAAAAAGGGTTCCTAAGATTTTTAAATACTCAGGAACCCTATTATTATACTTTTTTTTACGGATGAACGCGACATCAAAGCCACACACTCAGCAGACGACTTCTACCAATTAGACTGCGCCTATCGGCTTGTCTTCTTGGAAGTCCGTGCATGGGCGGAACTTGTAACGTGATTAAGCTATTAATTGATTAAAGTGTCGCAGCACTGTGGTTTTAATAGCCTTTTTTATCGATTTAATAAAATAACTTTCTGAAAAGCTCACTCTACTGATTTCTTTTAACAGTTCATTAATTTAAACTTTATTCCTTACTATCTCAGCATTAAATAAATTCTCTCATCAAGTTATTAAATATGCTAAGTAAATTAAATAAATTTCTATTAGCATAATTTCATATTTAATAATTGTTTTTTTCATTCTCCATAGTGATTCTACGACTATGAGGCCAAAGTATGACGCGCTGAAATAAAAATCAAGATAATGATGAGACCAAGCAAGAAGATTTATATTGTGATTATAATAAAGATTATTAATGAACTTTTTTGCTTTTATCGAGAGTTTATATTTAGATACAGCTATACCATACTCTCTATTACAAATATCATTCAAAGTGGTGTTAAGTAACTCCTCGATAACTCCCCACGGAAGAGGAGCTCCCAGACGGCTTAGGATAAAATAAGAAAAGCGGACAAGTCCGCCTTGGCCTATGAAAAAATAGGAAATTTGACCCTGAATGAGCAGCGAAGCGCGCAATGGGGCAAATTTATCTTTTTTTCACTAGGTCAGGACTTGGGAGCTAGACATTGATGGCTGAACTTATAATCCCCTAGTCTATAAAAAAGTCAGGAGACCAAGCCCACTGACTTTTGAAACCCTTGTTTTTAATGGTTAACGCTTAGACATGATGACTTTAATTTCGTCTTCGTTAATACCTACCATCGCTTCGCCTAAATCAGTTGAGATTTCGACTAATTTGGCAGCATCTTTGTAATTGGTTACTGCTTCAACTATGGCTTTGGCACGTTTTTCTGGATTACCTGATTTGAAAATGCCTGAACCAACGAAAACTCCTTCAGCACCTAATTGCATCATTAAAGCCGCATCAGCAGGTGTTGCCACCCCGCCAGCTGAAAAGTTCAGCACAGGTAATTTACCAGTATCATGGACTCGCTTTAATAAATCATAAGAGACGCCTAATTCCTTAGCTTGGTTAAAGAGCTCATCATCCTGTAATGAAGCCACATAGCGGATTTGTTCATGGATTTTTCTTAAGTGACTAACCGCTTGACTGACATCCCCCGTTCCTGCTTCACCTTTAGTACGAATCATTTTAGCCCCTTCTTGAATACGGCGTAAAGCTTCACCTAAATCTCTAGCTCCACAAACGAAAGGTGTTTCAAATGGTTGTTTATCAATATGATAAACATGATCAGCTACTGATAAAACTTCTGACTCATCAATATAGTCAACTTGTAAACTTTCTAAGATTTGAGCTTCGACAAAGTGACCAATTCTTACTTTCGCCATGACTGGTATAGAAACTGCTGCTTGAATTTCTTTTATCATTTGAGGGTCACTCATCCGACTAATACCACCAGCAGATCGAATGTCTGCCGGAACTCTTTCTAAAGCCATGACCGCTACGGCACCAGCTGCTTCTGCAATTTTAGCTTGTTCCACATTTACCACGTCCATGATTACGCCACCAGCTAATTGTTTATGTACTTCTTCAATTGATAGTTTCATTTTGATTACTCCTTTACAAATATTGTCTCCACTTTAACAGTCTTTTGGATATTTCTTAAGATGCAAAAACAGATATTTTTATGGGTCCAAATAGTTTTTTATTGTATAATGGATAATACGAGAGGAGGAAAAGCATGATTACGGTGAACTTTAACGAAGACCAACACCTCTACTTACAAATAGTCGATGAAGTCATCCGGCAAATTGCCCAAGGACATTTAAAAAGTGGAGACCAACTCCCCTCACGGAGGGCCTTGGCAGATCATTTAAAAGTCAGTCTTAATACGGTCATTAACGCTTATGACCAACTGACTGATGAAGGCTATATAGTGCCGAGGGAAAGATCTGGTTATTATGTGGATTTACTAGAGATTGATATGTTGCCCTCTGAGGAAATGGAGACAAAGCCGCTAAAACATGAGCATTCTCAAATAAGTGAAGCCAGCCAATATACTTATGATTTCCACTTTGCCAACCGTGATATATCTACTTTAAATCCCAAACAATTATTACAGTATGCACCCGAAGCGCTAGCCAGAAGCGTGGTTAATTGTAATTTTAAAGATGACTTGGGTGCTCTCTCTTTACGCTTGGCTATCGCTAATTATTTACGTAAATACCGGGGAGTGATGACTTCAGCTGACAATATCATCATTACAGGTGGTCATACGGCTAGCTTACAGACTCTATTTGCCTTATTAGAAGATGCAATTTATGCCTTAGAAGATCCTGGCTATTATAAAAATTTAGATCTCTTTACAGACTATCAGCAAAAGACTATTCGAATTCCGATTGATAAATATGGTTTCTCAGTTAAAGATTTGGAGACTACCTCAGCTAACATCGTGATAACTACTCCCAGCCATCAGTTTCCCACTGGCATTATCATGGGGATGCGTCGACGTCAGCGTTTATTAAAATGGGCCTATCAGGCAGAAAACCGTTATATTATTGAAAATGACTACTATAATGAGTTCCGCCTTAAGGGCCGTCCTGTTCCTGCTTTGACTAGTCTGGACGACCAAGAGCGAGTCATTTTATTAGGGGCCTTTCGTCAAAGTATGGGGTCAATTTTTAAGATGTCTTATTTAGTTTTACCCGATCAATTAATGAATAAATTCCATCAAGCTAAATTAAAAACCAGTGATATTTCCAGCTTTGAGCAATATTTAATGACTGATTTTCTCAATTCTGCCCATTTTCCTAAATATATTAATAGCCTGCGGACTAATTACCGTCGTAAGGAAAAAGCGGTTCTTGCAGCGCTTAACCAAACCCAACTACCCCTAACCATTAAGGAAGCAGGGGCTGGACTTTTCTTAATTATTAACTTTGAGGGTGAGATTCCACCGACTGACGTGATTCAAGCTAGGCTAGCTGAAAATAAGATCCGCTTACAACCGGTCAACCACTACGCTAAATTAAAGAACCGGTTCGACCAAAGTTATATTTTAGGTTATGGTGGGCTAGAGCTTGATGAAATTGATCAAGCTATTCAAGCTTTAGTCACTATTTTTAAATAAAGCAAAAGACTCAGTAAGTCAGCGAAAAGCTTATATACTGAGTCTATTAATTAGATTAAAAGAAATTCAACTAGATAAACGACGATTACCGATACCGTCATAACTGCTAAAGTCACATAAGGAACTTAAAACAAACATACGCCTACATGTTCAAAACTATCAATGTAGGCTTTGAATTCAAGCTTATATAAAAGCTCTATAAGTAATGGTAAGTGTACCTGTACTCACGTGCTGACTACTTTCTTCATAGGTTTGATAATTTTCCTATCCAACCTAACACCCTTACTCTTATTGACTAGTTCCCACAGACATACCCCTGCTTGCATAATAAAAAGGAGTCACTTAATCTTTAAACTAAGTTTACTCCTTTTAATATTAGTGGGAGTTCTTATGTGGTCCATCAAGAACATTATAACATCAAGATTTTAGTCTCTAACCTTTTGCATCAGTTACACTTCGTTACGCAGCTGAGGCTGTATATCGCTAAGCTCTAACAGCCTCAAGCAATACTACACACTGAGCAGACGACTTCTACCAATCAGACTGCGCCTATCGGCTTGTCTTCTTGGGAAGTCCGTGCATGGGCGGAACTTCTACTTCTTCTGTCGCTAATGCTTTTTCACAAGTAGTGTTACCGCCTCAACATGTGTCGGGTATAAGAGTTGGATTAATTTTGGTATGCGGGAGAGGGAGTATGGCTGATTACTATGGATGATTTGGTGCTATTCATCTTATTCGTAATACTCGATTGCTTTTCTAATCAAGCCTGTTTTCTCTCGAATTTCATTTATAAAGCACACTCTAATACATACTTTATTAAAGGATAGCCCGGTCCCTAACAGACAGGTCAGGACCTATCTTAATATTCTTTCTCATAATATCTATTGATAAAAAACATAATTAACGGAGAGCATCCAACTGAAACAGCTAAAAGAGCAGCTGGTAAATATGCTTTTACTGAAATGCAAACAACTGCAATCATTCCCATTAAAAGCATTAGTATAGATGCCATCGTTGCATTTACCTTATCTCTTATTTTTTCATTTCTTTCATCATTTACACTGATTTTGTAATTATGATCTTTCTCCATCATTTTATGATGCACAATTTTTACATGAGAAAGAGATACACAAATAGCAAAAACAAAAGTCAATGCAATCTCAACGGCTTCATTTAGCTTAAGAGCAAACACTAGAATTAAACTACAAATTCCTATTATATATCCTAAATACCATATTTTATTATTTTTCATTTTTATCCTCCTCGTAAATAAAGACTTCTTCAATTGATAAATCAAAGAATCTAGCAATTTTAAATGCCAATATAATTGATGGATTATATCTTCCATTTTCTAAAGAACCAACCGTCTGCCTTGATACTTCAAGAGCATTAGCAAGTTCTTCTTGTGTTATTCCTTTT
This sequence comes from Jeotgalibaca ciconiae, assembly GCF_003955755.1. Classification (NCBI taxonomy): domain Bacteria; kingdom Bacillati; phylum Bacillota; class Bacilli; order Lactobacillales; family Carnobacteriaceae; genus Jeotgalibaca; species Jeotgalibaca ciconiae. Next base: position 698,107 of record NZ_CP034465.1, read on the forward strand.
TCTTTTCTAATTTCCTCAAGTCTATTTTTCACATTACATTCCCTCCTTTTATGTAAAGCTAGCTTTACATAAATATAATTCTTTTCGAAACAAATGTCAAGCTCGCTTTCCACCAAAAGAAGCAGACACATTTTCCTGAGATTGACAGTTACTTTTTTATTTTAGTGCTATAAACGCTATCAAATCAGTATTTATCTCTTGAATTATTCTTTTAAATAGTATATCTACACGTATATATACTTGTGAATTTTACGAATTAAACTAAAATGTAATCAAAGGATTCTTTTTCTTAAATCTCTTTTAAATCAACGATCGTTGTATATATACAACTTTAAAAAATCGAAACTCCCTAGAAGATTATTATAATAGTCTTTCAAGTGAGTTTTTCGCATTTCAGCTATCAAACTCAGGAAGCAGACATATTTTATTCTGTCTACACATTTTTCAATTTCTATCTAAAATCTTTAAGTGGTTCCTTTAAATTTTCCAATATCTTATTTTTTCTCTTGATAAGTGCTGGATGAAAAGTTTTTGCTAGCGTTCTATTCATACGATACAGGGAGCCTTTTTCTACGTAAAATCACATATTTGAGATAGGTGCAAGTGGTGCATTTTTTCTGTTATCCATCCCCTAGTGTTAACTCTTGCCTGTGGGATACGTTTCCACTTAATCTCTTTTTATAAAAAACAAGGCTTATCCCCTACTACCATTACCTTGTAACGATAGCTTTAGGATAAGCCTTTATTTTCAACACTTTATTTAATTACTGAGTGAATTTCTTGACATCAACACCACACACTCAGCAGACGACTTCTACCAGTCAGACTGCGCCTATCGGCTTGTCTTCTTGGGAAGTCCGTGTATGGGTGAAACATCTACTTCTTCTGTCGCTAACGCTCTTTCACAAGTAGTGTTACCGCCTCAACATGTGTGGTATGCGGAAATTGATCGACTGGCTGCACAGTTACCAACTCATAACCAAAAGCTTTTAGCCATACCAGATCTTCAGCCAAACTTTTTGGACTGCATGAAATATAGATTATTTTATCAGTACCAAAACGGCCGATGCTCCGCATTACTTTACCGCCAGCACCATTTCTAGGTGGATTCAAGACTAATAAATCGGGGCTGCCCCAAGTTTCTTTCAATTCTTTCAAGCCGATGCGGGCATCGTTTGTCATAAAGTAAGTATTATCCAAGCCATTTTCTGTTGCATTGCGTCTCGCTGACAGAATCGAGTTCTCAACAATTTCAATTCCGGCTAATTCCCTGCTGCGTTTGGCAAAAGGTAAACTGAAGGTTCCTACGCCACAGAATAAATCCAGCACCCTCATATTACTATGGACATCTGCCATTTCTAAAGCTAATTCGACTAACTTCTCCGCTTGAACAGGGTTTGCTTGAAAGAAGGTGTCTGGCCAGATTCGATATTTAAAACCATTTAATTCATCATTGATATAGTCGCGGCCATGTAGAACATGTATCCTATCTGCTTGAACCCGTTCTCCTGCAGCTGCATACTCCGCCCATTGCAAGCTGACTAAGTTATCAAATTGCGATGTCAGGCGCTCTACCAAGTCATTCGTTGCTTCTTGAAGCTCACTAGGCGCCTTTGTTGCATATAAAACAACCATCAACTCACCCGTCGCAAAAGAAGTACGCATCAATAAATTACGCAACAAACCACTCTGAGACGTTTTGTTATAGCCTGGCAATTGATAGTCCTTCTGCCACTGACTAATAACATGTTTCACGTCCACCAAAACTTTAGGCGCTAAAATCGAATCTTCTAAGTCAATGACCTGACGATGGTTCCCCTGCTGGTGCATACCGAGCTCACCGTTTGTTCCAAAAGTCAGTTCCATTTTATTGCGATAACGGTTTGGGTCATCCATTCCGATAATTGGTTGAACGAAGCTAGAATCAAAACCAGCTCCTTCTAAGTACTCTTTTACCGTATCCATTTTATAGACCAATTGATTATCATAATACATGTATTGAAGCGGTGTGCCTCCTGAAACAGCTTTGTGGGTTGGTATTTTCAAATTGCGTGTGGACCCCGCTTTTAATAATTCATCATAATCCACAACTACCTTGTTACGTCCTTTTGCATTTTCGACCGCTACTCTTACCACATCGCCAGGTACAACGTTTTTCACATTGATATTTAAATGCTTCCCATTCGACCCTTTATCTGGCGGATGAATGTAACGCGTGTAGCCGTACCCTTTTGAATTAATTTTCTCAATTGTTACATCTAGTATTTCTGTTGGATAAACCGTCTTTTCCATTTCTTCACCTCAAAATTTTGCTTTGCCGGTAGTACTGGAGACTCTTAGCAAATGATCAGTCAAATTTGTTCGATACTATTCATTATACTAAAGATGAGTAAAAGAACTATAGATGTAGAAAAATTATGCCGTTTTTAATAGTAAAACGGTTCGGTACTAGGCTCTTTCTAGCTTTCGATAAAAAGTGCAAGCTTCAGATGTAATTTCCCATCTCAAGCTTGCACTTTTATAAAAAAATAATATTCAGCTATACAACCTTCTTGATAAGCAACGTTAGTTGTTTCTGATATTCGACTCCCACTCATTTCACTGGTTTTTGCAGCAAGCTCGTAGTGTTCGATAGGCATTCCCATTGTACTAACATTGTTCGAGAACATTTGCTTCACAGGGTAAGCCATGACAAGTCCTTGAAGCATTTTAAATCAAGATTCTACTTACATCCCTTTCAGCAAATTGACCATTTCAATCGCTGAGACTGCTGAATCATATCCTTTATTTCCAGCTTTCGTACCGGCACGCTCTATGGCTTGTTCGATATTATCTGTCGTCAAGACCCCGAATATTATTGGCACTCCTGTGTTCATTGAAGCCGTCGCTACTCCTTTTGAAACTTCTGCACATACATAATCATAATGCGATGTCGATCCTTTAATTACTGCTCCTAAAGTGATAATGGCATGATACTTTCCTGAAGCAGCCATTTTTTGTGCAACTAAAGGAATTTCATAAGCTCCCGGCACCCATGCGACCGTAATTTCTTCCTCTAACATGCCATGTCTTTTTAAACCGTCCACAGCTCCGCTTAATAATTTTGATCCTATAAATTCATTAAACCGTGCAATAACAATACCAACTTTTATATCTTTTGCAATTAATTGTCCTTCAAGTATGTTCATTTTAATACCACCATTTATGTTATTTTTTTAATACTGAATACTTACCTTTTTTCTTAATAATTCAGATAATGATGCATTTTTTCTTGCTTGGTCTTTAGATAGCTTTCATCTTCTGTAAAAGCCTCCATTTGAAGCGGAATTCTTTCTACAATATCTAAACCATATTTATTCATGCTTTCTACTTTCAAAGGATTGTTGGTCATCAGTCGTAGTTGCGAAACACCTAAATCATCAAAAATTTGTTTGCATTCATAATATTCTCGCAAATCAGCTGGAAAGCCAAGCGCCAAGTTAGCTTCAATTGTATCGTGTCCTTGATCTTGTAATGCATAAGCTCTTATTTTATTTACCAAACCAATTCCACGTCCTTCTTGACGCATGTAAATCAAAATCCCTCTTCCTTCATCAGCAATGCTTTTCATTGCTGCATCCAACTGTTGTCCACAGTCACATTTTTTAGAACCAAATACATCTCCTGTCAAACATTCTGAATGAATACGACAAAGTACCGGTTCACCCTCACTGACTTCCCCCATAACCAAGGCGATATGGTGCTCACCACTTACCTCATGTTCATAAGCATAGATTTCAAAATCACCATATTTAGTAGGTAACAGTGCTTGGGATTGGCAGAAAATAACCTGTTCTTTGATTTTACGATACTCAATTAAATCAGCAATTGTACCGATTTTTAACTCATGAAGATTAGCTAAAGCCATTAAATCATCTCTTCTTGCCATCGATCCATCTTCATTCATGATTTCACAACACAGGCCAACAGGTTCCAAACCTGCTAAACGCATTAAATCAACCGTTGCCTCTGTATGTCCATTTCGTACCAGTACACCTCCATCAACCGCTTCTAGCGGGAACATATGGCCGGGCCTTCTAAAATCTTCCGGCTTTGCATCCTTGGACACCAGCTTCATAGCCGTCAGGGACCGTTCTCCAGCTGAAATACCTGTTGTAGTATCCACATGATCCACTGAAACAGTAAATGCAGTCCCCTGATTATCTGTACTATTTAGGCTCATTTGAGGCAATGCTAATCTTTTTGTATAGCTTTTAGGCATTGGCATACAAATTAGACCTTTGGCATAACTAGCCATGAAGTTTATATTTTCTTTAGTAGCAAATTCAGCAGCACAGATGATATCTCCTTCATTTTCTCTATCTTCATCATCCACTAATATGATGTTTTTCCCTTCTCTTAAATCATCAAGCAATTCTTCAATCGTATTAAACATGTCCCTCTCCATTCCGTTCTAAAAGAACCCATTCTCTCTTAATAACTCCGCTGTTACTTGTCCCTCTTGAACATCCTCTTTGGAATCCAATCCTAGTAACTTCTCAACATACTTTCCAATCATATCGCATTCAAGGTTTACGGTATCACCCATTTTCTTTTGTAATAGGATTGTCTCTTCCCCTGTATGAGGAATAATAGAGACTTTGAAAAACTGATCATTCACCGTGACTACTGTCAAACTAACACCATCAATGGCTATGGAACCCTTCTCGATAATGTAACGCAATAATTCCGGAGCTGTTTCAATCGTAATCCAAACGGCATTATCGTCACGCTTCAAGTTTCTAATCTTCCCTGTTCCATCGATATGCCCGCTAACTATATGACCGCCAAGTCGCGTTGCCAAACTTAATGCTCGTTCCAGGTTCACGTAACTTCCAGGTACTAATTCCCCTATGTTAGTCCTGTTCAAGGACTCGGACATGACATCTGCCTCAAAAAAATCATTTCCTACTTTCGTCACCGTCAAACAAATACCATTTGTGGAGATACTATCTCCGATACGAGTACCTTGTAATACTTTTTGTCCCTTTATTTTGAGTACCGAAGATTTTCTACCTCGTTTAATTGATTGAATGGTTCCCACTTCTTCAACAATTCCAGTAAACATCGTATTCCTCCATTCAATTTTTTCTCTTTATTTAGCAATATACCCTTCCACAAATAAATCTTCCCCGACCATCACAGCTGTCATCCGTTCAATTTGGAATACATTTTTTAATGAGTGAATCCCCGCCCCTTCTACAGCAGTCTTAGCCTCTTTCCCTCCGATTATTTTTGGTGCAATGTAAAATTGTATTTTGTCCACAATCCCTTCTTCCAAGGCTGAAAAATTCAGAGTTGCCCCACCTTCTAACAAGATACTATCGATGCCCCTAGCGCCTAATATATTCATTAATTCTCGTAAATGAACTCTTCCGTGTTTTTCTTTGGTTACAATCACTTCAATACCCATTTGTTTTAACATGTCTATTTTTTCTTTACGAGCTCTTCTTGTGGTCGCCACTATTGTCTTTGCTTCATCTTGTTGAGTTAGTACCTTTGAAGTGCTTGGAATCCTTAGCTGACTATCGACAACAATTCTAATAGGATTACGACTGTTCGTTATCCTGGAGGTTAGTCGAGGATTATCTTTGATAACCGTTTCTACTCCTACCATAATTCCCGATAGTTCGTGGCGCAAGGAGTGCACTTGTCTCCTGGATGTTTCGCCAGAAATCCATTGAGATTCATCAGTCACTGTAGCTGTCTTTCCATCTAGAGACATCGCGTTTTTCATAACCACAAATGGTTCTTTGGTAACAATGAATTTCATGAAAATCTCATTCAATTTTTGGCACTCTTCTTCTAACACACCTGTAACCACTTCAACTCCATTGCTACGAAGTTTTTCGATTCCCTTTCTTGCAACTAGCGGATTGGGATCGAGTGTCCCCACGACTACTCGTTTGATTTTCTTGTCTACTAGTAAGTTAGAACAAGGAGGTGTTTTCCCAAAATGAAAACAAGGTTCTAACGTCACATACAACGTTGCTCCAGCCACATCCTCTTTTGCAGATTCAATAGCATTTACTTCCGCGTGAGCCTGCCCATATTTTTGGTGGTATCCCTGCCCGATAACTTTTCCATTTTTCACTATTACAGCACCCACTAAGGGATTGGGAGATGTCCAACCTTTTCCTTTTTTTGCTAAGTTCAGTGCCATCCTCATATATTGATCATCCAACCATCTCACTCCTTCCAAAATAAAAAAGCCCTCAAGATTTTGTCTCAGGGCTTTTGTCATTCTGTTTGTAAAGACACCACAAATAAATCCATATACTTTCGTATGTGGTTGTTGTTCTTTTAAACTGACGTCTTCTCTCATCCAGACTGTACTGTCGGCTTCGGAATCTAACCGAATCTGCCTCGCGGCTCGTGGGCTTTACCACCGGTAGGGACTTGCACCCTGCCCTGAAGACTATTTAATTTTTATGTTACTATACAAAAAAAGCTCCAGAATTTTATATCCAGGGCTTCGGCTTATAGTTAAATAAGACTATTTAATAATTGCTTCACAAACCCATAATCGCTACATGTTAAAAAAAGGTTGTGGGTATCTTAACTTCTCTGCAACTATCCTGCCTTCGCTTTATCCAGACTATACTGTCGGCTTCGGAATCTAACCGAATCTGCCTTACGGCTCGTGGGCTTTACCACCGGTAGGGACTTGCACCCTGCCCTGAAGACTATTTTTTGTAATGTAAGGATATATCGAAATACAATAGATGTCAATATCTTTTCCTTTAATTTTCTAAACTGTTTGCAAAAACCATAAATACTTAGCCCATCTGACCTTCATTAGATAAGCATAACTTATATAAAATTTATGCTTTTTATTGTTTTTGATAATCTAATATGAATAAGCATCTTTGATACAGAATTTTTAATTAGATACGAAAAAACATACCTTTTTAGAGAAATGAAACCCGTCAGTAGAATAATAATTCTCAATTTTTCGTGGCTGTGATCAGTTTATTGCGTTGTACTTTTCTTTATTGAATATTACTAGCGCTTAGCGCTGGCTGAATCCTTAATGATTTCGTATTCGCTCTCATAGATGTAGCATAGGACAGCAAAATCAAATCAGTATTTTTTTTGATCCAAATAAGAAAAGCGGACAAGTCCGCCTTGGCCTATGAAAAAATAGGAAATTTGACCCTGAATGAGCAGCGAAGCGCGCAATGGGGCAAATTTATCTTTTTTTCACTAGGTCAGGACTTGGGAGCTAGACATTGATGGCTGAACTTATAATCCCCTAGTCTACAAAAAAACGCCCTCTAATTGGAAAGCGTTTCGTTATTTTTGCTGTTTTTTAGTGTTCTCTTTAATCGTTTGAACGACATAGTCTTTTAGACTATCAAAGTCCGAGTTATTCCAAGTAGCAACTTTCACTGCCAGTTCAACAGTGTCGTCGTGGTTCATGATCCATTCCAAGCCATTTATTTTTAAGACATAGTTCATAGCCATAGTAGCTGTCCTTTTATTGCCGTTGTGAAAGCAATGTTTCTTGATAAGGTTAATATAGAGGATGGATGCTTTATCTTCCACAGTCGGATACAAGTCCTCGTCAAAGACTGATTGATGGACAGAGCGCACACACATGTTTAGAGCTGAAGCATCTTTCACACCTATCGTTTCAGCTGGAGAATCTTTCTTTATCAGATATGCATTCATGAATATGAGTTCTACTTCATTAGGCGTTTTGATCATCGCTCTACCAATGCCTTGAATACGGGTTCTTGTTCGTTGTAAATCTCCTCTACAAGTTTCATAAATTCCGCTGATACAATTTCTTCGCGTTTTTTGATGACTAAGTCACCGTTTTTCGTCGAAAATTCAATCGTGTCACCCTCATTAATGTCAGCAAACTCCAACACATCTTTTGGTAGTGTCACGGTTAAACTGCTGCCAACTTTTCGTACTTTTCGTTCAATCTTTTTATTCAATGCCTTTTCCACTTTCACCCTCTCCTTTATATACATATTATATGTTATATTTTTAAGAAAATCAAAAAGCTAGATTCCCAGAATCTCCCATTCGTGCACACTCAACCACTCTTTAAGTCTTTAAGGACAATTAGTATAGCAGTAACTTCAAGAGTTTATAAATAACGAATTGACAGCATCATCTATTCCAAAAGAAATGATATTGAAGAAGTGGAAATAGATATATTATTTGGAAGAGTTTTTTCTTCAAGAAAAAATGACCTCACAAAAAAGACAACTTCCAATTTCTTGAAAAGTGTCTTGAACTGTATAGTTGAATGGTACTCGATTTCTGAGAAATCTCCGTCCCATACTGTATCCGTAAGCGAATGAATTCGTAATGGATTCAGCAATTAACGTTTTATGAATTGCTATGTGGACAAAAATTTATGTAAAAGGATTGAATATGATATTACTTGAATCAATTTGAATCAGCAAAATAAGTTTCGCACCTCTTGTTCCTATTATAAATTGTTTCAATTTTATCTTTACAAGGCTATGCCATTTTACACACATTTGGTTATTCTAGATTACTCAAGGATGAAATGATGCCTCTCATATGGTCTGACATTGACTTCGAAAAGGGGCTTGCCGATCTGGACGGAAAAGTAAAAATTAGCCCGTCCAAGACCAAAAACTTGATTCTCAACCTTTCTATGGATGAGCGTATATTGAAACAGTGGCGTGCCTAATAATCTCTTGAATTGTTGCAGCTAGGCATTCGAATAGATTCAGAGAAACAATAGGTATATCCATCTTTATATAGCATCAGCAAGCAAGATACATAAAGCATCATTGTTAGAGTTAAAAATTATTATAGGATTTTAATATCTGAAAAAACCAAGAGCTAAACAAAAAGTCTATAATAAAATGAATGTTGCGAACTCATTATGAATGCAGAGGGTTTGCAGCATTTTACGTCTTTAATACTTTTCAACCTCTGTTTTTCTTTTAAGTTCATATAAGTGTTTTTCATGAGCTAACAGACTAATATCAGTATTTAGTTCTGTTAACTTCATATTTTTTAACATACCAATCAATAATTCATCTGTGATTATCAACAAGAGTTCATTTTTTCTACGAAATTGACCAGACGCACGTTCAAAAGCTAAGTTATCACATTCGCGACAAACTAACATCCCTACTTTACTAGTAGACTCATTAAATCTTCCAGCAAGTTGATCAAACTCTGGATTAGAAATTGAAGATGAATAATTCTTACATTCAACATATATATAATTTGATGTAATTTCTGATTTTAAATTACTAAAAAAACCTTTATCAGCAGTATTTATATACGTTATATCAATTCTTTTCCTCTTATTATCTATAGGAGTTTCCTTTTTAGGATTAGACAATGATGGATAAAAAATAAATGTTAATAAACCAAGTATAAATTCGTGGTACTCATCAGCATACATTTTTCCTTTTGGAATTTTTTTTAACGTTTTTATAAATGCCTCTATTAGTTCATTATACTGACTATCTGTTAACTCGTTATTACTAATTTCAAAGAACTCTATAATATTTAAACTACTAAAATGTTCTTTATCTTTAAAATTATTCATAATTTCTGGGTACTTACTACTAAATTCAAGTATATTTTTCTTTTTATCAACCTTGTCTCTATCCCTAAGACTCTCTTTGGTAACAAATGGGTCTCCAACGGTTTGGTTTTTCTTAGGTGCTCTATGCTTAATTAAAGTACTATTTGGAGTTTGCAACTCTATTTTCTGAAGGTAACTTAGCATATCATGTTGAACAAATTGTTCCTTTGTAAATGTGTAATATCCTTCTGCAAAGACAATATTTTTAGGAACTAGCAATATTCTTTTTCCTGAGATTATTAGTTGCTCTATATCTTCTTCCTTTTCCCATCGTGAAGTTATTTCATTCCAAAAAGGTTTTGATGTTCTTTTTTCTGTTGGTATTCCATACAAATCACATTGATTTTTTGTATAAATAAGTAGTTGACGACGAATTAAAGTTGTTACAATATCAGATATCGTGTCATTTCCTACTCCATCAACATAAAATTTCATATCTGACAGTACTTTTATAGATGCAAATTGCTTACTATCTATTTTTTTTATTTCAAATAACTGTTCAAATATTTCTACCATACTTTCATTACTTTTAAAAGCTCCTCTTGGCTCCCCCTTAGATCTTCCTAAACAGGTTTCATTAGGCTCTGTGAGATTAAGACATAAGTTTTTTAGTTTTATTTTTTTATTCAACTCTACTGCTTCATAAATATTTCTAAAAAAATCACTAATAATGTCATCGCATTTTTTTGACCATACATCATTCTTCAAAGTAAATATATAGGCATCTAAAAATAAAGGTAATTCATTGGATAAATCAATATCTACAAAATCTAGTTCATGCTGGCTTTTGTTTAATTTAAATATTTCTGATATCTACATAATATATTCCTCCTATTTGGAAAATTCAGCATAGTATATTTTCTCAATTCTTAACAACACTAACCCATTCTTATTACTTATTGAGTATTTAGGTTTAACTCAATTGACTTAACAAAATAGTCACATACTAAATTATCTATTTCTTGTTTGATATTAATTTCCACTCCAAGTGCTTCACTGGCCGAGAAAACAAACTTTTCCAAATAATCTTGATCTGTAATTAACGTTTGTTTTTTTGTATTGAAGTAAGGTGCTATGTAATTAAATAATTTTTGTCCTTCTAAATATCCTTTAAATTTATATCTAGGTGTATAATCGGAAAATACACTTCTAATATCTAGATTTATTATTTCATGAGATTGTAGGGAGTTATTTTCATAGTCATCCCAATATTGAGACATCGTATCGTATATCTTATCTAAAATAATTTTCTGAATAGGATTAGATTCCATTAGATATTTTTTTGTATATTCATACATCTTTTTCAACCCAAAACCTTTCCAATAACCTACCTTATTTTCTTCAAAGTATCCCCCATTTGTATCTTTAGATATTAAGTTAACTATTTTATCGAATTCGATTTTTCCTGTGTGTTTATCTATAAATTGCTCTTTTCTTACTTCTTTTGGAAAATATCGGTTTGGAGTAATTTCCACATTACCTCTACAATGGCAAAGTTCTGAAATGTAGCAAAGTATGATATTTTTTACATCTTCAGATTTCAAAAAAATATCTGTATCATGATAACTTTTATTCGTAATATGATGATCAACTTTTTCTAAATTATGTTTCTTTGACTTGTCATGCTTATCACTCCAAATCTGTATTAAGTAATCCATATCAGAGTATTCATCTGGAAAACGAAACGCTCTACAGTTTTCACGAACAAATATACGACCTAACTGACTATCCTTGTAATCTTTCAATTTTAGTGACTTTACTTTATCTAACTTTTCACCTGAGTGAACAATTAAAGTACGAATGTCTAATAGAAAATTAATGTCTTCGTTTTTATCAATATCAAATTTCCATAATTCTTTTAAATAATCTATTGCATTTACTAATCTATAGAAATTATTTGCAAAGCGATCCGCCTTTATATCGGGAACACCACTATTATTGTCCGTTCCTAAAAAATGAGTTTCTAATTCAAAAAAGTAGTCAATACAGCCTCTGATAATCCACAGTATAGCCCCCTCTGTATTAGCATAATTTGTTGCATTTTGATGAATATTAATAAATTCTTCAAAGTTATCTTTCAAAGTTTCAATATCTTCAGTAAATTTCTTTTGGGTTCTCAATTCGATTGCATCCATGATGCGATCTCCTTTCTAATATATAGAAACAGACACCTTCACTTAAATAGCTTCTGGTGTCTGCCTCGTTATCTTAACTCATTCTCCAACGGTATCACAACTTCATCCAAGACTATCTGCCACGCGCGTTTAATATTTTGTAAGTATTTAAATCGCTTGATGTTTGAATTCTTTTGTTTGTATATTTCAAAGTTGCTGCTATCAATAATATTTCCAATATTCGGTGTATTCTCTGTTCCTGGAGTATACTGCACGGCTGAAGAATAAAGTTGATCAACATCCACAGCCCATTCTTCTGCAAAACTATGAATAACATTGTTCTTAGCATTCGTAAAATACAAACGTTTAATGCTAAAGATATCTGCATTTTCATCTACGTCATCACTATCTATGGCATCTAGGATTTCACGATATACATTTCGAACAATTTCAGCTTTATTTAATTTCATCATCGCTTTTTCAATTTCGTCTCGTACATCTGGGCTATTAGCATAATAAGTTCCCAATAGTTGATCGATATAAGTCGAATCAATGTCATAGAGTTTTGCACTGTTTCCACTGAAAAATTCAATTTCAGATAAATCTGGATGGGTTCCCTCAACATCTTCGTCAACAATCGAACCTTTTACTGTTTGATAAACACCCATTTGTTCTTCTAAAACAAAGACTTTATCTTTTAGCTTCGTTGACTCGTCATTGTAATCATCGTAAGTCACAAGAGCTTCGTAGGCATTTGAAAGAGCTTGATAGGCTTTTATATATTCAATACGTGTCTCTAAGGTCGTATGCTCATCAACGGAGTCAGAGGTAATAACGAATTCTTTAATCTTCTTATATGCCTCTTCAAATCTTTTCTTTGATTCTTTGTATGTCGGATAAATGAGACCCGCTTCTTCCTTTGCTTCTGAATACAATTTTGTAGCTTTCTCAACATTTTTTTCCATAGTAAATGGTTTACGGAATGTCACAATAAGGCCCTTTTCCTTCTCAGGATAGGTTCTATTTGTTCTCGAAAAAGCTTGAATTAAACCTGCATATTCCATCGTACGATCCATAAATAGTGTTTGAACTGTCGGCGCATCGAATCCAGTTAGTAAGCGATCAACTACAATAACCAAATCAACTTGCTTACCAAATTGCTTAAATTCTGCCTTTTTTCGTGCTAATCGGTTATTGATATCACCATTATAACGTTCAATATCGGATAATGACCATGCAGTATGATAGTAGGCGTTATAGTCGGCAATAATTGCGTTCATGTCATCCTGTTGGTCTTTGGCATTATCATCATTCTCATCTAGCGAATAGGTAATCGCAATTCTTGGGAAATCAGGATCATCCATTGTCCGTCCTGCTCGAATAGGATGCTTGGCAAATTCTTTTTCCATCCAGTTTTCACTAGCCGTCATTTCTTTAATGGCTTTATAATATTTTTTAGCCATTTCAATCGAACTCGTTGTTAAAATAGCAGACTTTTGTGGTTTACCATTTTTAAAATCAAATTTGGTATAGGCGTTATCTGGCCTAAATATTTTTTTGATAACTTTTTCGATATGCTCCTCTCGCTCATAAGTAGCAGGTTTGATAAATGTTTCTTTTTTGATATTATCAAAATCATCGATAACTTTATTCAGCTGTTCTGGCGAGTAGCTTTCATATTTCTCCGAAGTTTTTAATTGCTTATGGATTTGATTTTCCAGAGAAATCGGCTCAATCGTATCTTCGTGTTCGACTTGAAAACCGAGTACAGAACCATCTTCTAAAGCATTTTTTATCGTGTAAGTATGTAAATTATCGCCATACTGATCAAGCGTTGTGCGGGCAAGCTGTCCTTTTGCTTGTTTCTTATTTTCTTCAAAAATAGGTGTACCCGTAAAGCCATACCAAAGTGAATTAGGGAAGAAGGTTTTAATCTCTTCCATATTTTCAGGACTAATCGCACGATGGCATTCGTCTACTATAAAAGCAATTCGTTGCCCGATTAACTTCTTGTAGCGAGTTGCACCATTTTTCTCTTCTTGCTTTCTAGCATACTTCATTGCTGCATCTAGCTTTTGACGTGTTGTAATAATGACAACATTAGAATTTGCATCAGCCAATAATGTATCACTTAATTCTTTAGAACTCCCAGTTCCAACTATTAACGTATTGGCCTTGCCGCTACCACTCGAAACACCCGTATTATACTCTGACGCAAATTTGGTAAACTCACTAGTCGTTTGGTTGTCTAAGTCCTTTCGGTCTACCAACATGATCGTTCGATGAATTCCATTTGCTTTGGCTAAGAGCTTTGTCGCTACAAAACTAGTCAGTGTTTTCCCAGATCCAGTCGCATGCCAAATATAACCTGATTGTCTTTTCGAAACTGCTTGAAAAAGTGCTTCAATAGCATGAATTTGATAAGGGTGTAGAACCATTATGTTTCGATTATCCTGGTCTTCACTTAGGATGGTATAAATAGCCACTAAATGGTGAGCATCAGGAATATTTAAAACTTGTTTGCTGAATTCATATAAGTTGTCTACTTTTTTATTGTCCGTTGTTCGCCAGCTAAATAGAAACTTTTTATGCATATCTTTTGGCATCGCATTTGCAAAATAGCGGGTTGTTTTCTCATTCGAAATAACAAATAATTGTAGAGTTGAAAAAATATTATTTCTAAATAAGCCTTCTTCTGCATACTTTTTTACTTGATTAAATGCTTGATAGATACCATCTTTCGCATTTACTTTTTTCAATTCAATTTGGATGATTGGTAATCCATTAATCAAGAGTGTAATGTCAAAGCGACGATCGCGATTCTCGATACTACTTCTATTTTTAGCTATTTGATGCACAATTTCATAAGAGGCAGTTCCGCCGTTTATATCTTGGTTTGAATTTACAACTAAAGAAACTTGTCCAAGTGTGATATCTTCTCTATCGATTGTAACTCTAGCAATCCCGTTTTCTCCGCGCAACCATTTTCCCGCATCAAATGGAGTTTGGGTGCGAGATAGGATTTGTGTTTTGATCAATTCAAATTCTTTATCGGTTAGCGGTACTTCTCCTAATTCGGACAAATTCTTATACGTTATCTTCTGTCTCAAGTTACTCCAAAGGTCTTCTTCTGACTTCAAATCAGGGCGATAGGTCCACTGATTACGCCCTTCTCCCAAAACTTCAATCAAGCGTTCTTCAATTTCGCTTTCATCTTGAAAAACAATTTTACCCATACTTCACACCTCCTATACAAACATTTTT
The DNA here is from genome assembly GCF_003955755.1 of Jeotgalibaca ciconiae. Lineage (NCBI taxonomy): Bacteria > Bacillati > Bacillota > Bacilli > Lactobacillales > Carnobacteriaceae > Jeotgalibaca > Jeotgalibaca ciconiae. The sequence goes on from NZ_CP034465.1 coordinate 713,116, forward strand.
TGTAAGAATGCTTTTTTGCTTTGCTTAAGTAATTCTAGTTCACGCTGATGAAGGGCGATAGCATCATCGAGTGTTTTGAAAAAAGTACTAATCTTTATTTGCTCATCCAACGATGGCAATAGAATCTCTTGATTTTTTACCAATTCAGAATTTAAATTAACTTGGCTACCTGGTTGTCCATACTTCTGCCATTTTGGTCTAAACATTTCCAACCATTGAAACATAAATTCTTGGTCAAACTGAGGCTTATAAAAAATCAAGAATCCATCATGAACTCCTGTTTTAACGTAGTTTATCACTGGTTTACCAACTGTTGCCGCAATACTCAATAGTAAATGAGGTGTTAGTAATACTCTTGTTTTTTCTTCAGCTAAATTTGATATTTTCTGTTCCAACTGAGTTATCCTACCATTTTGCTCCGTAACATCAGCTATTCTTAGCCATCCAATATCTGAATCTTTATCAAACCATTTTGGATCTTGAATTGGCCTTGGTGAAGCGCCTCTTGAAATTTCAGACAATTCCCCCAACTTACGCTGTTCCCAATCGTCAGCAAACCCCAAAAATCTAATTTCAGGTTCTTTTTCTCCATCTTTTGGAAATAATTTTTGTAAAAAACCGTCCTTAATCGACTGAAGTTGTTCTAGTTTACGCTGATGAAGAGCGATAGTATGGTCAAGGTTCTTGAAGAAAGCCCCTATTTTCTTTTGTTCATTTATATTGTTAGGTAGTTGAATTTCTAACACCCTCAAATCTTGCATACCAACAGATTGTCTTGTTGATCCATTACTTAAAGATTTAAATTGTTTTTGAAACTCAGGGTTGCTCATTGTTGCATACATGAAGTCATTATAACTATTTTCATGAAATTGAATAACAGCCATCGTTGGAGAGACTGCATATTTACCAATGTCATTTCTAAGTCTAATAACTTTACCGAGAGAAGCAACTCTACCAATTCCTATAGAATTTTTACTTAAATCATAACGTTTATGATGTTCATCATAAATTTTTTCATCCACTAATCTTGATGACTTGTAATTAATATTTCCATCTTCATCAACATCACCAATTCCAATAAATGGTATTCCTTTTATAACCGCAATAGGTGCTCTATGACTTGGGTGAGGATCAATAATTTTAGCTACTTCACCTAACTTACGCTGTTCCCAATCATCAGTAAAACCTTCAAATCTAATCTCAGGTACTCTTTTAGTCATGCATAAACACCTCTAATGCTGCTTGTAACCACTCTTCATTTTCTGGCCCAGCTTGTAGTGACGAAATCATTTCCTTTAATTCTTTCTCTAATTCTTTTTTCTCAGATCGAATCTCTCTTAACTCTTTCCCAACCGCAACCATATCGATTGGTTCTTCCTCTTCGAACGTATCAACGTAGCGCGGAATATTTAGGTTAAAATCATTCTCTTTAATCTCATCAAATGTTGCTAAATGTGCGTATTTTTCAATATCTTTTCTTAATTTGTAAGCTTCTACGATTTTAGTAACGTTTTCTTTAGTCAGTTTATTTTGACTTTTGTCTTTTATAAAATCACTACTTGCATCAATAAAGAGAACATCACGACTTTCTCGGTTCTTTTTCAAAATGATAACTGTCGTTGGAATTGAGGTCCCAAAGAATAAGTTTGCTGGCATTCCAATAACTGCATAAATACTACCGTCTTCTAACAGCTTTTTACGTATAGTTCCTTCAGCTGCACCACGGAACAGAACACCATGTGGTAAAACAATAGCCATTGTTCCTGTTTCTTTTAAGTGGTAGAAACCATGTAATAAGAATGCAAAGTCCGCTTTAGATTTTGGCGCCAGTTTTCCATAACGATTGAAACGTGAATCATCTAAGAATGTATCATCAGAAGACCACTTCGCTGAATAAGGCGGATTCATCACAACAGAATCAAAAGTATAAGGTTCTTCTGTTGGCCAATCCTTATTCAAAGAGTCTCCATTACGTAGACGCATATTTTCTGAGTCTACCCCGTGCAGAATTAAGTTCATTTTAGCTAGATTATACGTTGTTGTATTCATCTCTTGTCCATGGTAGGAAACACCATTGGGATAGTCTAAATAGTGACGGACATTTAGCATTAATGATCCTGATCCCATCGTTGGATCAAACACGCTGAAATGTCGTTTATCTTCTTGTCCCAGCGCTACAATTTGCGCCATCATATCTGAAACCATTTGCGGTGTATAAAATTCTCCAGCTTTTTTCCCAGCATCGGAAGCAAACTGACTGATTAAGTATTCATAAGCGTCTCCAATGACATCTCCTTCATGGCTAATAACATTGATGTCATCCAACTTTTTAAGTACTTCTGTAATCGTGACATTACGCTGCTGATCATCGCCACCCAGTTTCCGAGATTGCAAATCAACATCATCAAATAAACCAGTAAATTTATCATATTTATTTGAAAGTTCTACAAAAGCTCTACTCAAATCATTTAATTGGAAAATATTTTTTTTAGCTTGATTCGTTAGAACATTAAATAAATATTGTGGCTCAATATCGTAACCTAATGTATCTACTAACGTAGCAATCAAATCTTCTTTTACTTCCTCATCTGCTAACAGGCTTGTGTAAAGATCTGTTTGCTTATCAGCTGTGTCGTATTCTTCTAAAGATTCATCTGCTAATTCAACCACTTTTTGTAATAATTTGTCTGATAAATACTTGTAGAAAACTAGTCCTAGCAAATAATTCTTATATTCTGATGCATCCATTTTGCTACGTAAACTATCCGCTGCACTAAAAAGTCTTTGATTTAAATTTGCACTCATTTATATTCCTCGTTCCTATTATTTGTTCATTCGTTCTAGTATCTCATAATATACTTTTTGTTGTAATTCTAGCTCTTGTAATACAAGAGACTTTTTTCTCAAGACATAGAAATAATAATCTCCTATTCTTTGTTGTTGCTTTTTTGGTAAAATTTCAATTTCTACCTGTCTTAAAATAGCTGGTGTCATCTTGGGTGCTACACTACCTTGCATTAGCACTCCCATTTGCTTCTCTACACATTTAGATTCATTGAGAGAATAGCACAGATAACGTGGATTAATTTCTTTAAATTTAAGATCCAACTTTGCGAAATTTTGATTTAATACTTTTCCTTCACTGTCTTTACTTGCAATTGCTACCTTGGAACTAACAAAGCTATACAGGATATCTCCCTCACTAATGATGAATTTCTCTGTATTCCTTGTATCAGCTGATATCTGCTCAATCTCTTTTGTTCGTATGCCCATACTTAAATCATTCAATAAATCATCATTTGAATAAAGCAGTCGCGATTCGTATGCAGTTTGTTTAATCCTCGTTACATTCACACCTACTGATATTTCAGCTAGTTGTTCAAGTTTCAAAACGACTCTCCTTTCTGTAATTTAAAAGAATTACTTTGTATATTTTTAGTTTAGCATTATATTTTTAATTGTCAATAATATTCTGTAATTTTTAAAAATTACAAAATATTATTGACTAATCTTAGCTTGCATCTCTTTACCTATCTTCTATATATTGTTATAAGGGCTTTATTTATTAATTTGAAGCGAGGAGCGATTTAATGAATTATCACGTATCAAAGCAAGGAAATGATCACTCTAGTGGAACGGAGGAACAACCATTTTTAACCATATCACGCGCGGCCGAAGTTGCAATGCCTGGCGACACAGTCATTGTTCATAGCGATATTTACCGTGAGTGGGTAAATTCAGCCAATGGTGGTACCTTTGATCAACCGATTACCTATAAGACTGCGGGTGACGGCGAAGTTGTTATTACTGGTGCCGACCGAATCACTGATTGGGCATATGAAGGAGACAATGTGTGGCGTACAGAAGTACCGAACACCCTCTTCAAATTTCGTAATCCCTATGATGTATTATTAAGCGGTGACTGGTTATTCGACGGCGCCTTGAACGCCCATTTAGGTGAGGTGTATTTAGATCATCACTCACTTTACGAATGTGGCAGTTTAGCAGAAGTTCAACATCCTGAAGTGTGGTCCGATGCTAAATACCCAGAAGACTCCCTCTTGAAATGGTACTGTGAAGTCGATTCTTCTACGACAACCATTTGGGCAAATTTCGGTGGCAAAGATCCTCGTACCGAGACGGTTGAAATTAACGTCCGTCCGCATTGTTTTTGGCCTGAAAAGCCAGGTCTTGACTACATTACCGTAAGCGGATTCACATTGCGACAAGCTTCACCGCAATGGGCGCCACCGACAAGCTATCAAGAAGAATTAATTGCCCACACTGGAGCAAAGGCTGGATTATTGAAAATAACCATATTTCTGAATCGAAAAATGTTGGTATAAGCTTGGGAACGTCAATTGGTACTGGTCATGATAAATATAACGGAAAGCATAAAAAGGCGGTACACAGCGCGAACAAGAAGTTATCTTACAAGCTTTGCGAGCTGGTTGGCATAGAGATACCATTGGTAGTCACATTGTGCGTGGAAACGTGATTCATGACTGCGAGCAAGCTGCGATTGTCGGTCATATGGGCTGTGCATTCAGTAGCATTTACCAAAATCATATTTACAATATTCACCACAAACGCCTACGTCACGGCGCTGAAGTTGCTGGTATTAAGTTGCATGCCGCACTGGATACACAAATTAGTGAAAATAAAATCCACAGTAGCTACCGCGGTATTTGGTTAGATTGGCAAGCACAAGGCACACGCATCAATCAAAATACCTTCTTTGATAACTTGTCTGAAGACTTATTCGTTGAAGTTTGTCACGGCCCTTACCTTGTGGATAACAACTTATTTTTATCGCCGATGAACTTTAGAAATATGGCTCAAGGTGGTGCCTTTGTGCATAACTTATTTGCTGGCCGTTTTATTGTCCAATCAGAACTATCACGGATTACGCCCTATCATTTCCCTCATGAAACAGCTATGGCTGGTTTTTCGAGTATATCAAGCGGTGATGACCGCTACTACAACAACATTTTCTTAGGTGACGGTGAAACAAAAAAAGAGCCCGTTCCCGTCACATTCTTTGAGCATTTGCCACTTAAACCGCGCGAAGTGCTTGGTGATGGGAAAACGGTAATGGATGGCGTGCCAGACGATTCCATTTGTTACTTGTACCCCGTTGGACTAGGTAGTTATAACAAGCATCCAAACGCCAACGATAAACAATTATGGGAATATTCTAAAGAGGAACTCATTGCTTTAGGTGACACTGCTAAAGACTTCTTTGTCGGAAACGTCATATTGCCAGTAGCAGCAGACGGTAATCTTTATCTGAATGACGCCCTACCAAGTCGTCATGAAGCAGAAGCAACAGTCTATGAGAACAGTGGTTTTGATATTACAACGGATTCAGAGACTGGGGTTGTTAAGATTACAGTTAAAGACGCGGAATGTTTGAGCAGAACGAACGTTGAATTAGTTTCTACAGACTTACTAGGCAAAACATATCATGCTGATATGGCATACGAAAAAGCTGATGGATTACCCTATAACTTTGATACTGATTTTTTTGGGAATAAGAGAGCAGAGATAACGCCAGGACCGTTTGAGATTGTGGAAGATGTGGTGGTTGAGGTTTGATTATTCGATAGATAGCAAAGTATTATTATTAACTCACTAATACATTTGCTATTATTTCAACTAATAGTTGGAGGTGTTAAATTGAAACAGACTTTGTTTTTTGTTATTAGAAATGGTAATAAAATCTTGGTTGAACTCTTTAATAACAATCAATATATATTACCTAATATAAGTGATCATGATTCCCTTTCTAGTATTGAAAATATGATAAAGAAGAAGTATAACTTAGAAATAACTACTCTAAAAGAACAGTTTTCATGCAACTCTTATTTATGCTTTGAAGCATTTGCTCCTCATAAGATTGAACAAAACAATGCCGTTCAATATACATGGATCAGCATTAAGTCTGCTATAAACTATACATTTGCAAATATCGATAATACTTTATTAAAGAAACTACTATCTTCCTATAAGTATACTGATATTCAATTGCAGTTTGGTATCCGTAACGAAATCATTGTCCATATTTCAGAAATTTCTGAAAATGAACGCGGATTGGCTTGCTCCTGTACTTGCCCTGCTTGTGGTGTCCCTTTACAAGCCAGACTGGGTAATGGAAAAAGGCGCCCACACTTCGCTCATCACAACGACGCCTGTAACATAATCACTGCCCAGGAAACAGCTTTACATATACTTGCAAAAGAAATTTTACAAGAAAATCAGCATATTATCCTTCCAGCTTATACTTTAAATCCAGAAGAAGAAGGCTGTATTTTTAATGATCCTTATGACTACGATTGCCTTAATCGGCAATCAGAACTCTATAGCGTTTCTGATGTATATGACTTCCATTTTGATAATGTAGTCTTAGAAAAAAATATCAGTGATATTATTCCTGATATTTTAATCTCAAAAAAAGGGAAATCCAGACAATTAATTGTTGAGATTGCAGTAACTCATTTCGTTGACGAAGTTAAAAAAAAGAAAATTGAACAATTAGGGGTTTCCGCTATAGAAATAGATATCAGCCATTTTCATAACCAAGAGTTCGATAGAGCCGACTTAAAAGAAGTTATTATCGATAAACTAGATTCAAAGAAATGGATTTATAACATCCATTATGAACAAAATTTGAAAAAACTTATAGATAGAAATAAGGAACTATTAAATAATACAATTAAAAAAGCTGCTGCTAGGGAATTGGAAGCTAATAAAATGCGAAAAAAATTTTTGGAGGATGAGGAACGTAAAAAATATCTAGCAATAAAGAAAATAAAAAATTTAGAGCAGGCATTTATATCAGACAACTATAAAATAATCGTTTCTAATTTAAAAAATGATAAATGTGTTTACGAACACTTCAAGAAAACGCGATTCTTTTATAGAGCAAAACAAAATATACCATTTTACTTAGACATTCCCGTAAGCGGACAAATTGCCTTTAATTGTGATAGAAGGATTTGGCAAATGGCTCTTTTTGAACAATTTTTCTATCACAGAAAAGAAAATTCTGTTATTTCAGTAGTTAGAATTTGGAAATGGTTTATAGAATATGATGGAAAAAAATTTATAAATTGGGATTATATTGCTCCATATCGCTTTAGAGCTGGAAATAAGCAATACAAAAGGAGTCCTGCTCTAGAAGCTATTAAACAATATCTTACTTATCTGAATTTACTAGGTTTTATCAAGGGTTTTGAATACTATAGGTTTAAAGGTGACTATGATATCGTTTCAAAAACTATTGTGCCACCGAACGAAGAAAATGCTGATGCTCTCCAAATAGTACTTAAGGGCGTAGACCATGACACTCCTGCCATTGATTCAGATATTGAAGAAGTTTACAACAATATTTTCTCTACTAACTTTTAAAAAACTTTAAAAAATCGATCTCCTAGCTTTTATAAGAGTTAGTCGGAATAGTAGAATTACATGAACAGAAAAGCTAAAAAAACATACTAATTTTAGTATGTTTTTTTACTATATAGTTGAATGGTAGTCGATTTCTTATGAATCTCCGTCTCATTATTTTAGCCGTAAAGACTTCATTTACTACGGATAGCGTTATGAGCGGTTTAAACATTGAGGTGAATTAGGAGCTATTTTGAAAATTAACTTAAACAGTTTAATGTGAAACGATATATATATTAAAAATTAACAACTAAAGTAAATTTTAAAAAAGGCCCTATCCTTCGTTTTCATTCTAAATAATCGGAAAGAAGTTCTTTTTCCTTTTGGATTTTGAGTGAATCTATTCTTGATGTAATTACTAAGGAGTGAGAAATATACTCTATATCATCAAAAATGTTAAGTAGTTTATTCAAAAAACTAATCTCTTTATCTAAATATGGGACTAAACTTCCTGACCAACTTTTAATACGCATTGTTAAATGTAATTTTTCAAAAAAATCCATTTCTACATTTTTTTCTTTAAGTAGTTCCAACAGACCTAGTAATATCTCATCATCAAATATTTCTAGAGATAGGTTGTACAGTTCGACTAACCTATTTTCATCGTTGGTATTAGAAACTTCTTTTTTTATAAACTCTACAGATTTTTCAATATTCGTCTTAAAAATTTCTTCTAAATATGGATCTATACCAAAATGATTTACACGATTTGATTGGATTAAAAAATCTAGATATTTTTTAATTCCTTCCAATGCGATTGGTGATTCCCATATATTTTTAAGCTGAACATTACGATTTACAAAATTTAATTTCATTTGTTCTATATTCATTTTAGTAAGAAATAAATAAATAAAGTTAGCATCACTTTTTCTTATTAGTCTTTTAAAAATCTCTCCTGATTTATCAGCATTTTTTGTATTGAAACTATCCAAATAAATTTCTTCTAATTCTTTATGACCAACTATTGCTACTATCTTATTGGCTTGCTCTTCAGATACATAGTTAGGTAAGAAAAAGCTTTCTAGTATTTCACCGTCTCTATACTTACTAACTAATATATCTAAGATGTTAGTATCCAGTTGGATATAACTTTCAAAACATAAAATACTAAAACAATTTAATATCTCATAATTCTTAAGTTTCCGTAACAACAAAATAAGTTCTTCCAACATATCTTTATCAATATTCTTAGAAGTTATAAGATTTGAAAGATACCAGCTTTCTTTAACTTCATTTTTGACGCTATTTAAAACTTTTTTTCCATTTTTAAATGATAATTTCTCCATAAAGCAATCATAATGATAATTTTGGATACTAAATTCACTGTTTAATAAAGCTATTAGTATTTTTATTTTTTCATCTACTTTTGAATGAGTGTATAACATAAATATTGATTCTTGTAATTCATATTTATCCAGTAATTCATCTGATTGATATTTTGATAAGGTATTGAATAACCATGGTAAGCTATCTGAGTATTCCTCATAAACTTTGTTAAGTTTCTTTAACCTAAGCACTTGAGACTCCTCATAATTAAAATTGGAATCGTCGTATGTTAACATATTTGATGAGAATGTATTGTAAATACTTTGAGTAATTGATAGTTTATATCCAAGAAATGGTTGCGGTTTTAACTTTAACTTTTTCGTTTCTGAATACAAATTAAATACTATTGCTTCTTTCCTTATATCTAGCTTACCTAAATCTTTAAAAAAGAGATTTTCTAAATATTTTAAATCTGAAGTAACAGTTTTAAAAAAACCGTTACTTACCTCATAAGTCGGATAATTAAATAATAGTTTATCTATGTAGTTATTCACTTCCACATAATCCAAATTATAAACTTCAAACAGCGTATCAAAAATTTTTTTATGAAGTTCACTTAAGTAATCTCCATCTACTAATGTGTAACGATTAATGACTACTGATCGACCATTAGCAATTAACTTTTCCCCAGAGAACTTTAGGAATTTTTCAGCAATATTAACAATTAACAAAGCTGTTAATTCACTAATATTTTTTTGTTTTGAAAAGATTTCAAAAATACAAAACCTTTTTTCTAAATAAAACTTCCAGTCCTCATCAATATCAAACTTCGACTCGATTGCTGAAAAGACCTCATAAACTTTATCCTGTCTTTTTTTAAAGTATTTCATAAGAAACATACCAGCATCATTAAATCTTTCACTATTTGATAATGAACAAAGAATCTTAATAATTGGATCATTAACTCTATTAGTTCCTTTTTTCTCTTCAAATTCTTTTTGAGTTATTTGATATTCGGTACTCTCAGCATCTTTTATTTTTTGATTAATATAGGATAGTGCTTCAATAGGTATTAACACTGCATATTGTTCCAAAAAAAGCTCTTTATTAAAATGTTCAATAACTTCATTGTAAATAAATTTTATTTCATTTTCCAAATAGTTTGTCCAGCTTTTTAAAGTTACAAAATTATTAACAAGTACAAGCATTTTCAATATCTCTTTTTTATATTTTGGGAACAAATTTATAAAAAAATCTCTTATTTTAAAAATTCTACTATTTACAATAAAATCTATAGTAATAAAATCGGACAAACTTTGATCGCTAACTTTAGCTGCTTTATCTTGAAATACATCACATAACTCTTTATCATGTAAGTTATTTAACGAATCTAAAAAAATATCAAAATCTATTTTAAAAAAAGTTGCTAATTCCTCTAAGGATTCTGAATTAGTCAGGTTTATTTTATTTTTAAAACTTAAAATAAATAGACTAATCTTCTCATTCTGAGAAAGAGCATTTTCTTTAATAATTTGATTATAGTAATTACCCAATATATCTTTGCCATTCTCGAGAAATTCATAATTATGATTTTTCATCATAATAGCTGCAATTACTGCTAATCTAGGATTGTTATGAGATAATTCCATTATTTTTCTAAGATTACGAGAAGATATTTTAGTTATACTATTAATAAGTAATTCAAGTTGCTCATCATCCATCAAGTAAATCTCTTGTATTTTTATTTGAAATGGTTCTAATAAATTAATAATTCCTGAAAGTGCATAATCTCTAACCGTAATGATAATTTTTAAATTTTTCTCATACTCATCTAACCTCAATAAATTAACAATCGCTTCAAAATTAGTAATTGTATTTGCATCATCTAAAAGTAAATAATTTACTCTATTATTATCTAATGCATCCTTAATATCTTGGTAAACAGGCATGTTATTACTCTTAACACAAATTATATTACTATCTTTAGGTAATTTTTTGCACAACTCAATAGCTGCCCTAGTTTTCCCTGCTCCTGCTACTCCAGATAATAAAAGGATTTGATGATTATTTAATTTATTTACTAATCCTTCAACTGTATCTACTCCATCTATATAGGCGGTGGTTAAAGGTGCGTTCGTTTTGCTTCTGTCATGGATGGATATAAATTGTTCTATATTCCAAACTTGCTCTGTTGATTCATCTATTCCAAGAAAATCTTTTATAATGTCTTGATATTTAAACTGAAGAAGGTCATGAGATAATGTATCTATCCCTATAAGAGTCAATTCGATTGGCCCCGCTAAAGCTCTTAGTTTCTTGTCTTTCTCTATAGTTAAATTAGAAGAAGTGTGACAACAAATTATTTCTTTAATATCATTTTTATCAATCTTTGTTTTTTCAATTGCTTCTTTTATATCTTGTTCTAGCTTAGCTGTAGAATCTTTTCTAGTTCCATACATAACTAAGATGTATTTATTTATTCGATTGTCAAAGAAATATGTATCAGGTATTCCTTTGGTGGTCTTATCTGCTCCCTCCATGGAACCAAGCGATACTAGACCATCCCAATTTCTTTTACGGTAGAGATAGCTGTCACATAATTTTTGAAATCTACCTCCCTCTAGTTGTTTAATTTCGTTTTGAATTCTATTGAGCCTCGACATAAATTACGTCCTCCTTTCTTTCGTTTCGATTTAAATGTAAATAGATTTTTATATTAGATTCTTTTCTACTAACTTAAAAAATCCTTTAAAAGATTTTCTTAAACTTATTTTTATAGATCTATCGTGATTAACTTTTATTTTATAAAGAGCGTAATAATTACTCACAAAATTTGGATTAAATTGAGCATTTTAGAATAGCATTTTTCATTTTTATATTACTATTTTTTACAAACTATAATTCTACATTAGCTTCACATTATTAGAGTTATTCTTTATGATTTATTATACAATATAAACATGTATAGGCTAGATTCATCATCCATTATTCTTTAATTAATCCTATTATTGTGGACTTTTTAGTGGACTAAATCATGTTTTAACAAAAAAAGACACCTTCCAATTTCTTGGAAAGTGCCTTGAACTGTATAATTGAATGGTACTCGATTTCTGCGAAATCTCCGTCCCATACTGTATCCGTAAGCGAATGAATTCGCAACGGCTCCAGCAATTAACGTTTTGAGAATTGAGAAGCTTTACGAGCTTTCTTAAGACCTGGTTTTTTACGTTCTACCATACGTGGGTCACGTGTTAGAAGTCCAGCTTCTTTAAGTGGTGCACGGAAGTCAGGATCTACTGACAATAGTGCGCGTGAGATTCCGTGACGAGCTGCTCCAGCTTGTCCAGTGAATCCTCCGCCGTTTACGTTTACGTAAACGTCGTAGCTTCCTAGTGTATCTGTAATGTTTAATGGTTGTTTAATTACTTCGTACAAGTAAGGGAATGGGATGTATTCTTCCATTTCTTTCTTGTTGAAGACGATTTTTCCTGTTCCTGGTACTAAACGTACGCGAGCAGTTGAGTTTTTACGGCGACCAGTGCCGATGTATTGTGCTTGAGCCAATGAATTTCCCTCCTTAAATTAGGTTTGTGATGTCTAAAACTTCTGGTTGTTGTGCTGCATGTGGGTGAGTTTCTTCACCATATACGTGTAATTTTCTGAATTGTTGTGCACCTAAAGAGTTTTTAGGAAGCATTCCTTTGATAGAATACTCTAACAAACGACGAGAATTTTTCTCACGCAATTCGCCAGCAGAAACTTGTTTTAGTCCACCAATGAAACCTGAGTGGCGAGAATAGATTTTGTCTGATGCTTTTTTACCTGTTAATTTTACTTTGTCAGCGTTAATAATAATTACGAAGTCACCTGTATCCACATGTGGAGTGTAGGTTGGTTTGTTTTTTCCGCGTAGGATTGATGCTGCAATTGTTGATACTCGTCCTAAGGGAATATCAGTTGCATCGATCACGTACCATTTGCGTTCGATTTCGTTAGCTTTAGCCATGTATGTTGTACGCACGTTATTTCCTCCATATCTTATCTGAATGTTTGATCCATCTTGAGTTTCCGGGGCTCATTAGTGGGGCAAACAATACCGTCTTATATCTTACTCCATCAGACCCTATTTGTCAAATAAAAATCGTATTTTTTTGGATAAAAAACGTTCATCTTTTCTCTTTAAAAACAGAGTAAAAAATGAACGTTTTTTACTATTTCAATCCAGTTGTACTGATTCCCTGAACGATATATTTTTGGAACAAGAAGAAGACAATTAGTACTGGTGTCAGCGAAACAACTGACATAGCGAACATTGCTCCCCAGTTTGATGCACTTGATGAATCCAAGAATTGCTTCAAGGCAACAGAGACAGTATAGCTTTCTGGTCTTGTTAAGTAAAGCATTGGGCCTACCAGCTCTTCCCATCTCCAATAGAATGAGAAAATAGCAGTTGTTGCTAAAGATGGTTTCAACAATGGAATAATAACACGCAAGAAAATTTGGAATCGTCCACAGCCATCCATTTTAGCTGCTTCGTCAAGTTCAGTTGGAATCCCTTGAATAAATTGGACCATCATAAAAATAAAGAATGCTTGACCAAAATAGTATGGCGCCGTTACAGGTAAGATAGTATTGATCCAGCCTAATTGATTGAACCATAGATATTGCGGAACCATAATAATTTCGCTTGGCATCATCATTGTTACCAATACACAAGCGAACCAGAAGCCTTTTGTCTTAAATGGGATTCTAGCAAAGCCATAAGCAATAACTGCAGAAGAAACAACAGCTCCAGCTGTCGCAATCAGAGAAATACGCAATGAATTCATAATAAATTGAACAAAAGGAATTCCCCCAATTCCGTTGAAGCCATCTACAAAATTTTGAATCGTCCATGAACGCGGGAATAATTCTGTTGCTGTTTGGAAAATGTCAGAGTTTGGTTTAAACGAACTGAAAATTAACCAAAGAACGGGATACAGCATCAAAAGAGCCACAAGAAGGATGACCGTATTAAATAAAATATTTGCATGATTTTTCTTCATATGCTATTTCTCTCCATTCTCTGAGAATACCCAGTATTTAGATGTCACAAATAGAAGCAATGTAATCAGTCCGACAATCAGAATCAAGATCCAAGCTAATGCTGACGCATACCCCATCTTAAATTCACCAAATGCTTGTTGGTAGATATATAGGGCGTATACCAATGTTCCATTTCTGGGAGAACCTGTTCCATTAGAAATAATGTACGCAGGTGTAAAGGTCAAGAATGAGGAAATGGTCTGCATAACTAAGTTAAAGAAGATGATTGGCGACAATACAGGTAATGTAATGCTGAAAAATTGTCGTAATTTTCCTGCGCCATCAACTTCTGCTGCTTCGTACAGTTCATTCGGAATATTCTTTAATCCACCTAAAAATACCAACATAGAAGAACCAAATTGCCATCCAGCTAATAAGACTAAAATAAGAAGCGCTGTGAAAGGCTGTTTGAAGAAGTAAATGGGATCGAGTCCGATCGCTTCCAACACACCATTAATTAAACCTGTATCTCCAAAAATATTTCTCCACATTATCGAAACGGCTACACTTCCCCCAATTACTGATGGAATATAAAATAGTACACGGTATAATCCGGACAGTTTTGATGGGCGATTAATCAACATAGCAACAGCCAGTGCCACCGCTAAACGCAGCGGCACAGCCATTACAACATATTTTAATGTTACAGACAATGACGTTCTAAATTTATCATCACTAAACAATATTTGTTTAAAGTTGTCCCAGCCAACAAATTTAACGGGAGTCAACATATCATACTTATGAAAAGCAATAAAAAGTGAAATGGTCATTGGAACAATAATAAACATTAAAAATCCGATAATGAATGGGGAGATAAACAAGTATCCAGAAACCAAATCCTGTTTTGCAGTGGATAACTTTTTAAATGATTTTAACATGTTTTTCTCTCCTTCCTTTTTCATTATTCATAATTTTCTGCGAAAGAAGCTTCCATTTTTTCTACCAAGAAATCGTAAGCTTCCTCTGGTGTCATTGTTCCGTATGTCAGTTCGGCATAAACATCTTTAGCTGCTTGTGAGATTGTCGCAAATCCAATTGGAGGAACAGCGGAAGGTTCTCCTACATAATCTGCAATTTCATTTAGATAGTCGGCTGCTACTTTTTCTGTATCTGTTAGTTCATCATAGATAACATCCAAATTGGCAGTGTTCGCGGGAATACCTCTTTCTGTTCCCATAACTTTTGCTACTTCTTCATCGTTTACTAGAAAATCAATCAATTTAGCTGCTGCTTCACTATTCTTTGTTGTGTTTGCTGCTGAATAAAAGAAACTTGGTCGATAGTATAATGCTTTAGAATTCGTTGCACCATAAGGTAGATGTAATGAGATTTCTATCCCATCTGCTAAAGCATCATTTATTAGAGAAAATTGATTTTGCCATACTTGGTAAAATCCTGCTCCCCCTAACGCGAATGGATTCTCTTCAAATGATTTTACGTTTGATGCAACTTCTGCTGTCGAAACTGCTCCTGTTTCTGCTAAATTAGCGATTGATTCGAAGAATTCAAGAGCCGATTCTTTGCTGAAAGCAATCTCTGGTTTCCCATCTTCATTGTATTCGTAAAATTCCTCACCTTTTGTACGGAAGAAATATTGCATTAATACATAATTATCAATGACGTCAATAAAACCGTACTCTCCACTTCCATCCTTGACTTTTTGAATGGCTCCAGTGAAATCTCCATAGCTATAATCTTCCCAATTCAGCGAAACCCCTGCTTCTTCTAATAATGAGTCATTTGCCATTACACTCATGGCATTCATAGCTGGCCCAATTGCGTATGCTTGTCCATCTATACTCCCTGCATCTATGATTGTGTCAGGCAAGTTTGTAGTATCGATAATGCCATTTGAAACTGCATCTGTTAAATCTAACAATAAATTTTTATTTCCATACTCTCCTAGATAAGAATCGCCCATTTGAATCACGTCAGGTAGTTCTCCCGCTGCAGCTTTGGTTGCTAATTTTTTCCAATAGTCATCCCAAGCTGAGAACTCATAAGCAACTTCAATATCTGGGTTTTCTTCTTCGAATAACTCAATTGCTTTAATATAATTATTATGTCTTGTTTCTGAACCCCACCAAGCAAAAGTAATCTTCTGTTTCCCATCTGCAGTCGTTCCAGATTCGTCAGCAGAAGAATTGCCACATCCGACAAGTGCTGTTGTTAAAGCGACAGTTGCCAGCCCTAAACAAAGTTTTTTAAATAATTTCATGTTTTTCTCTCCTTTTCTTATAGCGCTTACAAATTATATGATACCCCTTCCAACTTTTATCTTGAATGAAAAATAACGATGTAAAATTTGAAAAAATCGACTTCTTTGTCTTTTTTGACAAGTTATTGAAGTTTTTGAAACTTTTATTCTGTTTCATCCTTGTTATGAATCCAGAATAAAATATAATAAATAGTAGGGAAAGCTCCACTTACTTTCATTCGCTCCAAAAAGTAAGCGCAATCAACACTTATCCATATAAAAAAGAAAGAGGATTGATTCATACATGACAATTCAATGGCGTAGTTTTTTAATGAAGTTTTTGTTTGCAATTACAAATATTGTTTATCTTAATATTTTATGGCTTCTATTTAGTCTGCTGGGACTGGTTATTTTTGGTTTTGCTCCGGCATCCGTTGCTTTGATAAAGAGTCTCGAAGGCTTTCATTTAGATGCTGATTACATCCCAATCAAAATATTTTTTACTTATTATAAAGAATCTTTCAAAAAAACAAACCAGCTGCAGCTCATTTATTTATCTGCAATTCTCTCACTATTTTTTAGTTCCCGAATTTTGATTACTTTGATGAATGTCACGGGGATTATTCCAATCTTCTACTTAACGGTTATGGTAATCTTAGTTTTCATGAATAGTATGTCTTTACAATCGTTTTTATTTTATCCCTATATGAAGATTATTGAACGCTTTAAATTGTCTCTATTTTTATTTATGCGTTACCCGCTCTCTTTTTTACCGATTATCTTCACAGGGATTGGTTGTTACACCATTATTTCTATAAAATCAGCCTTTTTTATTTTTATTGGCGCTTCTCTTCCCATTGCTATAATCGCTTATCTTCAGGGGAAAATATTCAATAAATTCATTGCTGACTTTCCTGATTTTGGAGTTTTACAATGACAAGGCTTGCAAACTATTGGAGAAAGCTGACTTATTCAAAGAAATTCAACTTTCTTTTCTATTTTATTTTTTCTCTATTTGTTTTGTTCGTTGTTGCAACCAATTTCATTTTTATTAGAGGACTTAGCAAACAAGAATACAAAAATAATCAAGATAATATTTTAACAATCGCCGATACTATTGATGAAGAATTTATCAGCTTGGAATTTTTTACTTATAAGGTCATTGATAATGCCCATATTCAATCTCTTTTGGCAAGACTCAATTTAGGAAATCTCCCCTTCCAGGAAGAGGTTCAGCTGAAAACAAAGCTTCGGGATGAAGTCTATACGCTAAGTTCTTATGAAAAGAATGTGAATAGTTTTTATTTGTTTGATGCAGAAAAAGAGAACTTAGAGAGTAACCTATTTTCCTCGATTATTTTTTTTGATGGTCTTACTTCTAGCGATATGATTAATCAGTTAGGGAACCAGCCCCAAAAAGGAAAATGGTTTTTATCGGAAGATGGAACGAGGGCAGTTCTTGCTCGAAATATTTTTTCTACTGATACATTGGATTTACTGGGGACTATTATTGTTTCATTAGATACTTCTTTTATTGTCAATACGATCCGTAATACCAGTCTTTACAGTTCGGATGACTATTTTATTATCAGCTATGAGGAAAAAAATTATCCTTTAGAAAATGATCTTCCAAAAATAGTGAAGGACTTTATTGAAAATACGGTATTTGTCAACAATAGCATTGAAACAATTGGTCATACTGATTATTTTATAGCTAGTGGTTCGTTTAATGACGGAAAAATGAATATCTCCGGTATGTTGCCCAAAAATAAAGTTCTGCAAAATATTATTCTTCTTGAAACAATCATTCTTTCCTTATTCTTTTTGTTAGTAGTTTCTATGATTGCTTTGTCCCAACATTTTATTCGTTCTTTAGTCAGTCCAATCAATCAACTAGCCAAAAAAATGTCTTCTTTTGACAAAGACAAGAATGATTTCCAGACGCTCATTGAAGAAAAAGATTCCACAATGAGTGAACGTCCAGATGAAATTGGCGCCCTATATTCGAATTTTGACGCCTTAATCACTGAAATAAATCAGTTAATCGAAGAAAATTACCAATCAAAAATCCTCTATCAAGAGATCCAGTTTCGAGCATTACAATCTCAGCTAGATCCGCACTTTTTATATAATACACTTGATTCCATTAATTGGTTGGCTGTCAATCAAGAAGCAATGGAGATTTCGGATATGGTTACTTCTCTGGCTACATTGTTTCGCAGAAAGTTGTCCAATACCAATCCATTGCATACCATCGCTGAAGAAATCGAGATCATTGATGCGTATCTAATGATCCAAAAATTCCGCTTTGGTGAACGACTTTGTTTTTCCTATCATATCGACGAAAAGATGACGGACTTTGTTATTCCGCGTCTTATTATCCAGCCATTAATCGAAAATTCTCTGAAATACGGACTAGAAAAAATGAATCAAGCTTGTTCGATTTCTTTAACTATTATTCCACTCGATGAAAAGCATATCAGCATTTCTGTTTTGGATAATGGTCCTGGTTTCTTGAATAGTCAGCACGATAAACGGAAATCAAGCGGTGTCGGAATCAAAAACATTCGCGAAAGAATTAAATTGTATTACGGAAAAAAGGCAGAACTCAACATTTCATCTGTAGCATATCAAGAAACTATTGTCTCTATTCTACTACCAGCCGACTTCACGGAGGTGTGACATTGAAAAAAATTATTGTTGTTGACGATGAGCAGTTCATTGCAAATAGCATCGCAAAACTGATTCAAAAATTTTGTGTAGATTTAGAAGTAGTCGATATTTTTTACTCAAGTGAACGTGCTTTGTCCTATATTGAAAATCATGACGTGGATATCGTTGTGACTGATATCCAAATGCCCGAAATAAATGGTCTGGAACTGATCAGTAGAATCAATAACATCAACTCTTCTATACAAATGATTATTGTAACTGGCTTTGGTACATTTAAATACGCAAAGCAAGCCATGGAATTAGGTGTTAAGTTTATTTTTCAAAAGCCCGTTAACCCTCTTGAGCTAACAAAAGCGCTTGAACATGTTGTGGAAGCATCCGAAAGATCAAAAAAAGTTCATTCGCTGTTTACAGCAGACCAATTGAACCATTACTTGACTAGCAACAGCCAAGAAAAGCCTAAGATCGACAATACATTCAGCTGGTTCATGATTGACACCATGCATACCGATATTTTTGATTCGCAATTTAAAAATTACTTTCCGGAACAAGAACTTATTTCTGGAACCATCCATGCCTACAGCTATTACTTAATTCATCATCCAGATACTTATAGTCAAGTAACAACATTTATAAATCAATTGACTGCGGAGGAAGGTCTGCTATTATACAAACATGATGTGGATATGACTTCTTTAAAAGAAATAACCGCTCAAGGAGAGAAAATGTTGAACTTGCAATTTTACTATCCTGAATTTCATGTCTTAGAAATCAACCATCATAACTACTTAGATGAAAATAAATATAAGAGACGCTTTGATTCTTTTCTTGGAAAAATGATTCATCTGATTGAGACCAAAGACATCACTCATTCAAAAGAACTCTTGAATCAATTCTTCACCGAGAATAAAGAATTGAATCAGCCCAAAAAAATTGTGTTAGCAGAAAGCCATTCATTGATTACGAAGCTGATTATTCATTTTAAATTACAAAATATAGAATCAATAACGGAAATTAATAAAAACATCTCTCTGGCCGTTTATTACCAAGATGTCCGCAAGCAAATTGAAACGATTATTGAACAAATTGAATTGGAGAAGATCGCCAATACTTCAGCTAATGATTTAGCTTCGAAAATTAATCAAATTATTGAAGAACACTACATGAATCCTGATTTATCCTTGCTATGGATTTCTAAGAATATTCTATTCTTCAATTCTGAATATCTAGGCAGAGAATACTCTCATCGAGTAGGTAAGAAATTCAATACAAAACTGACAGAGTATCGCATTGAGATGTCCAAGAAATTATTGATCGAAAACTATAAAGTTTATGAAGTTGCTAAGATGGTGGGATATGAAAATAATCCAGAATACTTCAATCTTGTATTCAAAAAACACATCGGAATTACCCCATTAAAATTTACAAAATTAAATCAAAATAAAACACCTGACGAATTGAGCGTTTGATTTTATTCATATATGACTATTTTGGAAAATTATTGTTTTTTCATGTTATGATTATTTAAAGAAAATTTTAAGCAAAAGAGGGATTCTTGTGTTCGAAAATAATTTTAATCTTGTTGCCTATTTTCTAGGATGCAGCTCGTTGTTTGGTGCCATGCAAAATCCGGAAACATCATCCATCTGGTGGTTACTTATTGGTTTATGTAGCATGATTTTATTTATTTTTAGTAATGAGAAGTTACCATTTTTAGGCGTTGATATTGTGAACTTGGTTGTATTAGCATTGCTTATTCAGCTGCTGCCTAATTATTTAGGATTCTATTTAAATGTTATTGTCATAGTCGCTCTATTCTTCCTCCTCTTTATTAAGAATAAACTTTATAAAAAATACGCTACTCAATAAAATGATCCTCCTTCTACATGAATAAAAATCTAATTACACCCTATACGAAAACCATCACCCTCAAGTTGTTTAGACTTAGAAGTGATGGTTTTTTTATATGGTTATCTATCTATAAGAAAAGCGGACAAGTCCGCCTTGACCTATGAAAAAATAGGAAATTTGACCCTGAATTGTCAGGAGACTTCACGCTTCAGCGTGTTAGTCGAATGATATGCGTTAGCGAGCAGCGAAGCGCGCAATGGGGCAAATTTATCTTTTTTTCACTAGGTCAGGACTTGGAAGCTAGACATTGATGGCTGAACTTATAATCCCCTAGTCTATAAAAACATAGTATTTATAGGGTGAAGCAGTGTGCTTGCCTTTGCCGAATGGTTGACCACTTATTATATCAACCATCTCTTTTTCTAAAACAAAATTGCTTTCTTCACCTGAAAAGTTAACAAGCCAATGTTGAATTGTACCGTCTTCATCTCGTCTTTCAAAGTCCAAGACGCTTGCCCCCGTCTGAACTGCCTCGTGCTTCAGTGATAGTTCTTCCACATATTTTTGAATAACAAGATGATTGAGTGATTGTTCTTCAGCATCCACAAGGTCTGCACCAATAAAAACAATCTTTCCTTTTCCTACTTGTTTTTCGAATAAGAATGCCAACCCTTCACCAAACTCATCACTATCAATCTTACCTAGTACTTTCGCTCCTGCTGCGCCACTCACAGCCGTAACCATATTTCGCAAGAATATTGTTTGTCCTTCAAATTTAGCCTTTATTTCAGTCTCCATAGAAGGAAACTGCATCATCCCTTCAACATTCAATATACGCCCCAGCTTCCCTAAGCCAGTATCCGTATACCACTGGTGTTCCTCTGTGCGGTCTCCCGACATCGGACCAATCAGCCAAATACCGCCCTTTTCAACAAATTCGAGCGCTCGATTTCTGAATGAATCTGAAATGTGATGCATGAAAGGCGTGCAAAGTAATTTTAATTGATCAAAAGAACTTTTTTCATTATACAAACTTGCCCGTTGTCCATTTTTTACAAAGTAGTCAAAATAATCCGTCAATGCTTTTCGATAATCCAGAGCACCGCCGTTTTCTTTATTTAAGAAAGATTTCGCGCGATCGGAATAGATGACTGCAATTTCTGGTTGAATGGCTCTTGATTTAAGTAATAAGTCTTTTGTTTTACTTAGAAGTTCTCCGATGTTTTGACTTGCTTGATAGCCAATGGTAGGTTCTCCCCAACTGCTCACTACGGAACCATGCGGCTGCTCGATGCCGCCTTTTTGTTGGCGGAATGGCCAAAATAAAAAGCCTTTTCCTTCTGATGCATAAGTAATAAAGCTTTCCGCTTCTACAAAGCCTTTTGGATGGATTTTGCGATACTCTTTAATATGACCAGGATAAGATGTGCTTGTCTCCATTAAAATATGGGCAGCAACGTCTTTTTTTATGTTTGGCCAGTAAGAGCTGTTCATTACGAAGGCTGTCGGAGTATCCACATAGGTATCGAAAGAAACAAAATCTAAATTTTCAAACAAGCCCACATTATCCAAGTCAAATGCAAAAGAAGAATTATGAGTAATCGGTATTGGCAATATTTGACGAATGGTGTCGGCTTGGTCTTTGGCAAAATCATTGATTAAATCATGTGTAAAACGTGTATAGGCTTCTTCTAAAGAAAGATTATGTAAGAAAGCAGTTTTTTTAGGGATAACAACTTGATCGAAACTCGTATATTCCTGGCTCCAAATCTTTGTCGTCCATTTTTCATTCAACAACTGGATATCCTGATATTCTTTTTCAAGCCACTTATGCCACTCATTCTTACAATTATTACAGTAACAAGGACCAACATGTGCTTTAAATTCATTATCCAGTTGAACCGCAATCACGTTGTCGTAATCTTTCAAGAATTCCGCCAGTTTTTCAGCATAAACTCTTGCACGATCACGGAAAAACGGATTATTCGTACATACATGTTGGCGAGCACCATGAATAAACGTCAAACCTTCGTTTGTTTGGTGCATCATGTTCGTTTCGCCGGCTGTCAGCCAAATCGGCGGCGTCATAGTTGGTGTACAAAGAATGGCATACATGTTTTGCTTTTCTAATTCTTTCAATGTATCTTCAAGTATTGTGAAATCAAACTGATCTTTTTTAGGCTCGAATGTAGACCATGCAAATTCGCCAATTCTCGCTGTATTCATGCCTATTTTTTTCATTTCGCTGATGTCTTTTTTAACAGTCTCCCATTTCCATAATTCTGGATATAGGGCTGCTCCATAGTAAATATCTCTTAACAACTCTATCGCTCCTATCGTTATTCGTGCAAGTATTTCTTTAATTCTTGGGCAACCCACTCAGCAATCAATCGGGCACCTGATTCCTTGAAGTGAGTATTGTCTTGATAACCCTGTGGATAATTTGCAAATTCTCCCGGCATCGTCCACATAAAATAATCCCTGTTTTTCTCTTCGCCATTTTCCTGATAACATCTTTTTGTATAATGGTGCAGTTGGATACAAGGCATTTGATTTTCTTCTGCTACTTTTTGAATAATAGTTGCCTCTTTTTCCAAAGTTGGAAAGAGTTGATTACGAAAAAAATTATTGCGCTCGGGCGGTGTTAAAAGTATGGGCTGCCCTTTTCTGTCTTTCACATCTAGGACCATCTTACTTAGATTTCGGTAAAAATCTTGGCTGTAAATTTTCTTTTCTGGTTTCTGGTCGTTATGTCCAAATTGAATGCAGACAATATCATTTTCCTCAATAAGACCGCAAACAGTTTCCCATCTGCCTTCTTCTCTAAAAGAAACCGTAGTAGATCCTCCCTTAGCAATGTTATTTACTTGGACATCTTCTTCTAGATAAGCAGATAAATACTGCCCCCATCCTGCCATAGGGGCTTCATGTTCAGGACAATTTGCAACTGTAGAATCGCCTGCCAGAATAATTTTCATAACTGTTTTCCTCCATTTAACTTTTTAGAAAACCCTTCCAAATGAAGGTACCACATTTAAAAATACTTATCAACACTTTCCAACGATAATATAAACAAATCCACAAAAAACCGCTAAGATTGTTTTCTAACATTCTTAGCGGTTATCTAATAGACTAGGGAATGATAAGTTCAGCCATCCGTGTCTAGCTCCCAAGTCATGACCTAATGAAAAAAAGATAAATTTGCCCCATTGCGCGCTTCGCTGCTCGCTAACGCATATCATTCGACTAACCCGCTGAAGCGTGAAGTCTCCTGACAATTCAGGGTCAAATTTCCTATTTTTTCATAGGCCAAGGCGGACTTGTCCGCTTTTCTAATTTTTCCAAAAATTGATTATCATAATACACTTCGACCAGATAGAGACCTTTTCCTGAAGCAGTCGGCCCTGCTTCATTGCGGTCCTTTACTTCAAAAAGGCGGTCAATTTCCTCGGGCTCTTTTAAGCCATCCGCAATTTGCAGACAGGTTCCAACAAAAATCCGTACCATATTATACAAGAAACCATTTCCCACAAAAGTAAAAACTAATTCATTTTTTTCTTCATCCATTTCATATTTCGCTTGATAAACGGTGCGCACTTTGTCTTCTTTAATCGTTTTTGTAGAACAAAAACTTGTGAAATCATGCTCCCCTACCAATTTATCCAATGCTTGTTGCAGTTTAACTAAATCGATTCGATAAGGATGGTGTAAAGTATACAGGCGTTTGAACGGATCAGCGAATCGATTTAAATCTACACGGTACATATACTTTTTCCCTTTTGCATGGAAGCGTGAATGAAATTCATCGGATACACGTTCTGTATGCTTGATCGAAATATCAGCTGGTAATAAACTGTTCAAAGCTCTTTGTAAATGAATGGGTTCGATATTTGCTGGACATTCAAAATGAATCACTTGACCTAGTGCATGTACGCCGGAATCCGTTCGTCCAGAGGCCTCAATCAGTATTTTTTGCCCTTTAAACATTTTCTTCAGCGCTTTTTGAATCACTTCCTGCACACTGATTCCATTCTTTTGAATTTGATAACCAACATAATTCGTTCCATCATACTGAATCATACACTTATATCGTTGTGTCGACATTCTTTCCCTCCTCTTAGGAAATTCTTTGGTCTCGAAAAAATAAATCATGATACTTATCAGGGAAAGACAAGCTTTTTTCAGCCAACTTTACCTGATAATATCCGTTTATCAAGGAAAGCTGCAAGTATTAAGCCTTTCTTTGCTTGATATCCCTCGTTTATCAAGGAAACGAGGGAAATTTAAGTCCTTCTTTACCTGATATATCCTATTCCATTAGAAAAGGTCCAGTACATGTTGTGCTGGACCTTTTAAAATTAATTTCTCAAGAGAATTAATAGTGCTGTTAATACCACAAACCCAATCATCGAAATGGTATCTCGTGTCTGCCATTTCAATTGGCGGTATTTGGTTCTTCCTTCGCCACCTTGGTAGCCGCGTGCTTCCATGGCATTCGCCAATTCGTCTGCCCGGTTAAAAGAGCTGACAAAAAGAGGAACTAAGATGGGAGTCACAGCTTTCATTTGCTGGATAATATTTCCTTCTCCAAAGTCTACCCCTCTTGCACGTTGAGCGTTCATGATTTTCGTTGCTTCATCCATCAAGGTTGGCACAAAACGCAAGGCGATTGATAACATCAACGCAATTTCGTGCACAGGCATTTTCCATTTTTTCAATGGTCCCAGCAAGGTTTCGATTGCATCTGTTAATGATAATGGCATAGTTGTCAATGTAAGCAGTGTCGACATAAAAATAATCAGCACAAACCGCATAAAAATAAAAGCACCATTTAATAAACCGAAAGAAGTAATATTAATAATTCCCCAGCTGAAATATGTCTCACCGCCTGTTGTAAATAGAATCTGCAGGACAACGGTAAAAGCAATCAACCAAATGAGGGGCTTCACTCCGTTAAGGAATACTTTCAAGGAAATCCCCGATAAATAAACACATAAAAACGTAAAGAGCGTCATTGCGAGATAGGTTTCCCAGTTATTTGCTAAAAAGATGATAACGATGAAATAAAAGGCACCGATTAATTTCGCACGGGGGTCCATCTTATGGATAAATGAATCGCCTTGGATATAACGTCCGAATAATAACTTATCAAGCATCCAGAGCACCTTCTTCCTTCTCTTTTAGCTTGGAAATAATTACTTCAGCAAGCCTTTCAGTACCAAGCGGCCGTATATCACCAAAGTCAATTCCTGTTTTTTTGCTGAATCTCTGCATAAACTGCAAAGATGCCGGCAAGCCTAGTTGTTTTTCTTGCAGCCATTGTTCGTCTAAGAAAATTTCTTCCGGCAGTCCCATTTTTACCACCGTTCCTTTTTCCATAATAATCACATGATCCGCATAAGATGCCACGTCATCCATTTGATGGGTTACTAATACGATTGAAATATTCTCTTCTTTATGGAGACGATAAAACATATTCATAATCTCCCGGCGTCCTGCGGGGTCTAGACCAGCAGTAGGCTCATCCAAAACCAATACTTCCGGATTCATTGCGAGCACTCCTGCGATCGCTACACGTCGCATCTGGCCACCTGACAGATCAAATGGTGAGCGCTCCATGAAGGTTTCATCCAATCCCACTAACGGTAAAACTTTCCGAACCATATTCATCGCTTCTTCTTCAGAAACTCCAAAGTTCATAGGTCCAAAAGCAATATCTTTGGCAATTGTTTCTTCAAACAACTGTGATTCAGGAAATTGAAAAACAATTCCTACTTTTTTACGCAAAAACTTTAAATTCTTATTACTTGTCTCTTTGGTAATGATACGGTCGCCAATTGTTACGGAACCTTCAGTAGGTTTTAACAATGCATTTAAATGCTGAGTAACGGTCGATTTTCCACTTCCTGTATGCCCAATCAAAGCAGTGTAAGAGCCATCTGGTATCTGCAAACTTACATCATACAATGCACGACTCTCAAATGGTGTCCCAGCTGAATAGGCAAAGCCTACATCTTGGAATATAATGTCCATAGCCAATCCACCATCCCTTCTTCAGTCAAATATTCTTCCGGTACTTCCAGTCCTTGACGTTTCAATTGATATTTTAATTTCTCTGGGAAAGGAATATCCAGTCCCATTGCGATAATATCTGCTCCTACCGCAAATATTTCTTCAGGCGTACCGATTTGTTTTAATTCTCCAGCTTCCATCACAAAAATCCGATTCGCTTTTGCAGCTTCATCGATATCATGAGTAATCGAAATCACTGTTAAATTCTGTTCTTTTTTAATGCGTTGAATCGTCTCAATCACTTCACGGCGACCTTTTGGATCCAGCATGGTCGTCGCTTCATCCAAAATAATAATGTCTGGTGCCAGAGCGATGATTCCTGCAATTGCGACACGTTGTTTTTGACCGCCAGAAAGACGAGCAGGTTCTTTGTCTATGAAACCAGTCATATTAACAGCTTCTACAGAAGCGAGCACACGCTCAATCATTTCTTCGCGTGGAACCCCAATATTTTCTAAACCAAAAGCAATATCATCTTGAACAGTAGAACCAACAAACTGATTATCTGGATTCTGGAAAACCATTCCTACTTTTCGACGGATTTCCCATACGGTTTCTTCCGATAAAGTCGTTCCACCAATAATGACTTCCCCTGATTTCGCTTCTACTAAACCATTGATGGTTTTTGCTAAAGTAGATTTACCGGATCCATTTGGCCCGATAATCGCAATCCATTCTCCCTTGTTAATGGAGAAAGAAACATCTTTTAAGGCAGGACGCAAATCTTCTTCTGTATAAGTAAAATTTATGTTTTTTAATTGGATTATTTCTTGCATTAGATACCCTACTTCCTTCTTGTTACTAAAATATCCATTAGTACATCTTTAGTATCGTAGATTTTCATTTATCACTTATCTAGTATACTGGAAAGTTATGAAAAAAGCATTAGGTGTCTTGTCACTTTTAAATGATTTTGAAAAAATTTATCTTTCTTAATCGAAGCAAGTTAAGGTAGAATAAAAAGAAAAGCGGAGTTGATTAAAAATGGGTGTTATCCAGGGTTCATTATTCTCAGATGCATTAGGAATGAATATTTCTTATACAGCAATCTTACCGGAACAAGTTGAAGGTCCTTATCCCACTATTTATTTACTGCATGGTTATTCCGATGATGATCATGCTTGGCTTTATAATACGTCTCTTGTCCGTTATGCAAGTACGCAGAAGCTCGCTATTTTTATGCCCCAAGTCCATTTAAGTTTCTATGCAAATATGAAATATGGAAATCAATATTGGGATTTCATTAACGAAGAGTTCCCTAAAAAAATGGATCGCATTTTTAATATAAGTGATCGACCAGAAGAGCGTTTTGTAGCTGGTTTGTCGATGGGCGGTTACGGGGCTTATAAATTAGCTTTAAATGCTCCTGAAAATTGGCGAGGTGCAGCATCTTTGTCAGGTGTAGTAGACTTAGTAAGCTTATGGAAGACAGATTCATCCAATGATGTACGTCTTTCCCACATTTTTGGCTCACTGGAAGAGTTGCAAGAGTCAAATAATGATCTCGTTTATTTGCTTGAAAAGCTTGCAGAGAAGCACAAAAAGCCTGCTTTCTTTCAATCTTGTGGAACAGAAGACTTCTTGTATGAAAATAATAGAGGATTCCACCATAAAATGGAAAATGCTGGTTTGGATTATACTTATATAGAAGAGGCTGGTGAGCACAATTGGATTTTTTGGGATAATCAAATTCAAAAAGTCCTCACATGGATCGAAGATTTACAAAAAAATGAATGGGTTTGATTATATTAAAAGGAGAGTGGGAAAAAAGGCGTTTAGATCCGAATCACTGGAACGAATAAGCACAGGATGGACGAAGACCATCCGCGCATGATTCGTGAAGTGGATGTCGGATCTGCCTTTTTGAGCACGTTTACACCACTATTATTCGTTAATACTAGAGGGGCCGGGAGTTTTTTCCCAGCCCCTTTTTCTCTTTAAATGATATCTAGGGATGTTCTGTGGTTGGGTGCAGGAAACGCTCTGTCTAATTCTTTTAATTCTTCTTCGGTAAAATTGATCTCTACGCTGGCCCCATTGCTTGCCGTGTGCGTTGGGTTTCCGGATTTAGGGATTGCCATTATTCCTTCTTTATGAATCGCCCATGCAAGAAGAATTTGTTGTGGACTTGCACCATATTTTTCTCCAATCTCATTTACACTTGCACTGCTCAGTAACCGGCTATTTAAATCTCCACCCTGTGCTAATGGTGAATATGCCATTAGTGGAATTTGATGGGATTCATGCCAAGGAATCAATTCATACTCAATTCCCCGCGATCCCAAATGATAGAGTACCTGATTGATTTGACAATTTTCCCCTCCAGGAATTGATAATAATTCCTCCATAGCAGATGCATCGAAATTTGAAACACCCCAACGCTTAATTTTTCCTTCTTCCTTTAGTTGCTCCATTCCTTCCACGACATCTTTTAAAGGCACGCTTCCTCGCCAATGCAACAAATACAGGTCTAAAAATTCAGTCTTTAAGCGGCGCAGACTATTTTCACAAGCTTCCTTTATTTTCTCTTTCGAAGCATTATGGGGGTATACTTTCGACACTAAAAAGACTTGATTTCTTATGTCTTTCAGCGCCTCTCCTACCATTTCTTCAGATTTTCCCTCTCCATACATTTCAGCAGTATCGATTACGGTCATGCCAAGTTCTACTCCAAGGCGCAATGCTTCTATTTCCTGTTGCCGCTTTGAAAGGTCGTCTCCCATATTCCAAGTACCTTGACCTAATTTAGGCAGTTCTGTTCCATCTGGTAATATGATTCTCTTTCTGGCATTTGCTTGTTGTATCCTTAACTTATCTGTCTGTGAAAGCTCCATTTTTTCTTCCTCCTTTATTTGAATAAAGTGTAAATGATTTAATAGTCTCTTATTCTTTAATTCCTTTTAGTGGATTCAGCTTTGCAAAAATTTCATCACGTTTTTCATTTAAAAATGGTGGTAAGTCCAGTTGTTTTCCTAACGACTCCACATCACTGTCTATAGTGAAGCCCGGTTTATCAGTAGCTATCTCAATCATAATACCGTTTGCTTCTCTAAAATACATACTTTCAAAGTAATAGCGATCATAGCGGCCGACTACCTTAAAACCGAAGTCCGTTATTTTCTTTTGCCAATAATCGAGTTCTGCGCCATTCGATACTCGTATTGCCAGATGATGGACGCTGCCTTTTCCAGGCTTTTCTTTTGGTCCTTTTTCTTCTTTTAACAATATTTCGCCGACTAAACTACCTTCGAAGGATTGATATAAAGCTTCTTCCTTTGTTCGGTAAACTTCATAATAACCAAAAATATCTACCAGAACATCTCTTGACGTTGGTAAATTTTCAACGGTAAATTCAACAGCACCCATTCCACGAATTTGATGTTCCACCGGGACTTCTGAGTTTTCCCATGACTCCCAAAAGTCTGCTTGCTGCCCCTCTCCGGCAATGAGTGCCAGGCGCAAACCTTCTTGGTCTTCGAATAAAATAGCAGGCCGTTTCCCGTAAGTAGTGACTTCGCTGTGTTCCACGCTATATTCTTTAAATCTTTCTATCCAATAAGCAAAATTTTCTTCGCTTTTCACAAGAAGGCCGATTCTCGAAATTGCGTTTGTTCCTCGCTGGGTATGTCCCAAACGTTGATTTTCAAAGAATGTCAAATCGATTCCCGGACTTCCCGTTTTATCCCCATAAAACAGATGATACATCTGTGGATTATTCTGATTGACGCTGACTTTCACTCTTCTTAATCCTAAAATCTCTTCATAGAAATAAGTATTTTCGTCGCCATTTTTTGTCATCATTGATATATGATGGTGCCCCAATATTTTGTACATCAGATCCCAACTTTCTAACTGTTCTTTTATTTATCATAGCACAACTTATATTTCGAATTCAAACTATTTTATTTATATGGTTTTCAATAGTTTTTGCGTATTTATCTATAAAGGGGGAATTTTAAATGATTTTGGAAAAACCAGTGTCCGTACAAACCTTTGAAGCTTTAAACAAAAGAATGAGCTTTAACTCCACTCAAAAGTATCGTTTTCAAAATAACCAATCTGGTGTAAAAGGTGAATTTGGTTTCGCAGATGATTTAGCTCTTCAAACTTTTTCACATCAATCTATATATGACTCTGAGTTTGAAACAGGTCTTTGTCCACAACTTGATTTTATTGTGATTACATCAAAGGTAATTCATCTATATGATGTTAAAAATTTTGACGGGATTTATTATTATGAGAATGGCCATTTCAGATCGACTAAAAAGAAAATTTACAGCCCTCTGACCCAGCTTGATCGTGCGTATGATGTACTGGACATATTATTGCAGCAAAAGAATATTCAGCTACCGATTGTAAAAAAATTAGTTTTTGTTAATCCTAATTTCACTTTGTATGGGAATCGACCAGATCTTCCAATCATTCTTCCTTCACAGTTGAATCAGCATTTCAATGATATTACACATAGCAGCTCTGAACTGCAGGACTATCATTATCAGATTACAGAGTACATTGAGAGTCGAAAAATCAGAAAAAAAAGTTATGATACAAAAATTGACTACTGTTATGATTCACTTACAGAAGGAGTTTGGTGTGATAATAGTGTCAGCACTGTATTAACAAGAGAAATTATTCAAAAATTTCAATAGAATACATTCGAGGATGAAAGGCATATTCGATGGATTATTTAAAGTGCAGAGCATTTTTCTGAGCTGTACTTTAAATAATTGTAAAATATTTCGTTCTTTTCCTTTCAAAACGGTCTCTAAAAATTTTATGCACAAAAAAAAGACGAGAACTATGTCTCATCTTTTCTTGAACGGGATATTTGGAAATAAGAAAAAAAATAGAGCTGAACATTTTCCGTTCATCTCTTATAGATCATACAAATGGTGAGCCGCTTACGGAAATGTACATTTCCGTAAGGGTCCACGAGCTAGACTTTAACTTCTCAACCAATTGGGAGAAATCAACATCATAACGCTCTTTTCATCTGAAAGATAAATAATTCTATTAAACTAATTCAATGATAACCATTGGCGCTGCGTCACCGCGGCGTGGTTCTGTTTTCATGATACGAGTGTATCCGCCTTGACGATCTGCATAGCGTTCTGCCAAGCCATTGAATAGTTTTTGCAATGCTGTTTCGATAACGATTTCTTCGTCTTCTTCACGAACATCTGCAACTTCATTACGTACGAACTGTGCAGCCATACGACGAGCATGCAAATCTCCACGTTTACCGAAAGTAATCATTTTTTCAACAGTTTTACGAATCTCTTTAGCACGAGCTTCCGTTGTAACGATGCGCTCGTTGATAATTAGATCTGTTGTTAAATCGCGTAGCAATGCTTTTCTTTGAGAACTTGTACGTCCTAATTTACGATAAGCCATTCCTGGAAATCCTCCTTTGCTGCAGTACTAGTCATCTTGGCGTAAAGTTAATTCAAGTTCATCCAACTTGTTTTTCACTTCTTCAAGTGATTTACGACCTAGATTTCGCACTTTAATCATTTCTGCTTCTGATTTATTCGTCAGTTCTTGAATCGTATTGATTCCCGCACGTTTCAGACAGTTATATGAACGAACAGACAAGTCTAGTTCTTCAATTGTCATTTCTAGCATTTTCTCTTTTTGAGTCTCTTCTTTTTCTACCATCACTTCAGCCTTGCGAGCTTCGTCCGTTAGATTTACAAAGATGTTTAAATGCTCCGTTAGGATTTTTGCAGCTAAACTAACTGCTTCCTCTGGACTTACGGAACCATTTGTCCATACATCCAAAGTTAATTTATCATATACGTTCTTTTGACCGATGCGAGTATTTTCAACTTGATAATTTACTTTATGTACAGGAGTAAAAATCGAGTCAACTGGAATTACACCAATTGGCATGTCTTCCGTTTTATTATGTTCAGAGCGAACATAACCACGGCCATTTTTTGCATCCATACGCACATGGAACTGTGCACCTTCAGCAACGGTACAAATATATAAATCAGGGTTCAATACTTCTACATCACTGTCATGATTGATGTCCGCAGCTGTTACAACTGCAGGACCTTTTACGTCAATTTCAATTGTTTTATCTTCATTGGTATAGAATTTCAAAGCTAATTGTTTAATGTTTAAGATAATTTGCGTAACATCTTCCAACACGCCATCAATTGTTGAAAACTCATGCAGAACTCCATCAATTTGAATAGTAGATACTGCAGTACCTGGTAATGATGATAATAAGATACGACGTAAAGAGTTACCAAGTGTAGTCCCATATCCCCGTTCAAGTGGTTCCACAACGAATTTGCCAAAAGTAGCATCCTCGCTGATCTCAATCGTCTCAATTCTTGGTTTTTCAATTTCGATCATATGTCAATTTACCCCTTTCAAAACGGTTCGTTCATCCTAGTGAGTCCATTGCGATAAAAAACTTCTGGATACAAAAGATGTGTTATACCCGACGACGTTTTGGTGGGCGACATCCGTTGTGTGGAATAGGAGTTACGTCACGAATTGCAGTAACTTCCAAACCAGTTGCTTGTAGAGAGCGAATAGCTGCTTCACGTCCAGAACCAGGACCTTTAACTGCTACTTCAACACTCTTCATGCCATGTTCCATAGAAGCTTTTGCAGCAGACTCTGCAGCCATTTGTGCCGCGAAAGGAGTTGATTTACGAGAACCTCTAAACCCTAACGCACCAGCAGAAGACCATGAAATTGCATTTCCATGTACGTCTGTAATCATAACAATTGTATTATTAAATGTAGAACGAATGTGAGCTACACCAGACTCAATATTTTTTCTCACACGACGTTTACGTGATACTTTTTTAGCCATGAAGTGTTTACCTCCTTCACTTAATTATTATTTTTTCTTACCAGCGATTGATTTTGCAGGACCCTTACGAGTACGTGCATTGTTTTTTGTATTTTGTCCGCGAACAGGCAAACCACGACGATGACGGATTCCTCGGTAAGAACCGATTTCGATCAAGCGTTTGATGTTTAAGTTAACTTCACGACGCATGTCACCTTCAATTTTAAGTTTATCTACTTCTGCACGGATGCGGTCTAACTCATCATTAGTTAAGTCACGAACACGAGTATCTTCTGAAACATCTGCTGCTTCTAGAACTTTCTTAGCAGTTGTGTTTCCAATACCGTAAATGTATGTCAATGAAATAACGATGCGTTTGTCACGCGGAATATCTACTCCAGCGATACGAGCCATTTAATGGCACCTCCTTATAATTATCCTTGGCGTTGTTTGTGTTTAGGATTTTCACAAATCACCATAACACGGCCATTTCTGCGGATTACTTTACATTTTTCGCAGATTGGTTTTACTGATGCTCTAACTTTCATTATTTTTTCCTCCTTTAAAATGATGGAGTGTGATTATTTGAAACGATATGTTATACGGCCGCGAGTGAGATCATACGGGGATAATTCCACCGTAACTTTATCACCTGGAAGAATACGGATATAGTTCATCCGGATTTTACCAGAAACATGCGCGAGCACAATATGGCCGTTTTCAAGTTCTACTTTGAACATTGCATTTGGCAACGTCTCAGCGACTACTCCTTCAATTTCAATAACGTCGTCTTTCGCCATCTTCATACCTCCTCACATTCTGTTGGGCTGATTGGTTATTATTCGTCTAAGCAACTTTATTTTACACTAACTGCTATATTATAGCATAATATCAAGCTTTTGCAAAGAAAATACTTTGTTGCAATCAACTAGTTTAGCCAATGATGTTTTGGACTTCAGCAAACACGTTGTCAATTCCAATTTCACCATCAACAGTATGGAGTAACCCTTTTTCAGAGTAAAACTCTAGAATTGGTTTGGATTGTTCTTGATTAATGCGAATACGATTTTCAACTGTTTCAGGCTTATCGTCTTCTCGTTGATAAAGATCTGTACTGCCACAACGATCACAAACCCCTTCCACTTTTGGTGGGTGGTTTAGTTTATGATAAGTTGCGCCGCAATTACGGCAAATAATACGACCTGTCAAACGAGCCATTAAGACTTCAGGATTTACGTCAATATTGATTACTGCATCAATTTGACGATTCAATTCCGTCATAATGTTGTCCAAAGCTACGGCTTGGTCCATTGTTCTTGGAAATCCATCCAACAAGAAACCATTCTTCGTATCTTCTTCTTGTAGACGTTCTTTAACAATACCATTTGTTACTTCGTCAGGAACTAACTCGCCTTTGTCCATGAAAGACTTAGCTTCTAGTCCTAACTGAGTTTCATTTTTCATTGCTGCACGAAACATATCTCCAGTAGAA
This sequence comes from Jeotgalibaca ciconiae, assembly GCF_003955755.1. NCBI lineage: Bacteria > Bacillati > Bacillota > Bacilli > Lactobacillales > Carnobacteriaceae > Jeotgalibaca > Jeotgalibaca ciconiae. The sequence continues at coordinate 748,015 of NZ_CP034465.1, forward strand.
ATATGTGGAATACCATACTCATCGATGATACGTTCAGCTTGTGTTCCTTTTCCAGCGCCAGGAAGTCCTGTAATAATCAGGTTTTTCTTCATTTTACTCGTCTCCTTTTTATGCAATTGCAAGTTGTGGCGGGGACTAGCCCCTCACACAGCTTACTTTTGTATAAATCCTTGATAATTGCGTTTCACCATTCGTCCTTCAATTTGTCTTGCGGTATCCAATGCGGTTCCCACTACAATCAAAAGACTAGTTCCACCAAGAGCTAAAGAGTCTGGTAGGTTCCATAATGCAGAAGCAACAATAGGCAAGAGAGCAATCAAGCCGAGAAACACAGCGCCAACCGTACTTAAGCGCATCAACAAGCTTGTTATATATTCTTCCGTTCCTCTTCCAGGGCGGACACTTGGAATGTACGCTCCAGACCTTTGTAAGTTCTCAGCCATTTTTTCAGGGTTAATTTGAATTAGAGCATAGAAATACGTGAAAACGACGATTAGAATTGTATAAATAGCAGCTCCAATCGGTTCACGGAAATTGACTAATGTATTAACTACCTGGTACCAAGTAGCATCACTATGACTTGCTGCAAAGAATCCTAAGATTGTTTGAGGAGTCATCATGAACGAGCTGGCAAAAATAACCGGAATAACTCCAGCAGAGTTGATTTTTAGCGGTAAATGGGCAGCCTGGTTTGATCCAGTTGCTCGTTTCGAATATTGAACGGGTATTCTTCGTTCCGCTTGTTGAATGTACACAACAAAAATAACAACCAATAACATCGCTACTAATAAAGCAACGGAAAAAATAATATTCGTTGTCAGTTGACTTGAATCAACAAATCGATCTTGATAGAACGTCACTAAATCAGCAGGGATACGAGCAACGATTCCAGAAAAGATAATGAGTGATGTCCCATTTCCAATTCCGTTCATCGTGATGGAGTCACCGATAAAAATGACTAACATCGAACCAGCTGTCATAATCAAAGCAATGATCAGATAGGTTTGTACTCCTGGATTTCGAACTAATCCTAAGTTGGATAATTGGTTAAAACCAATCGAGATCCCAATTGATTGGACGAATGCAAGTACAACAGCTAAATATTTTGTTGCTTGGTTCAACTTTCTTCTACCAACTTCACCTTGTTTAGACCATTCCGTAAATTTGGGAATAATGTCCATTTGCAATAGTTGAATGACAATAGAAGAAGTGATATAGGGCGAGACACCCATTGCGAAGATAGAGTACTGACTTAGTGCTCCACCCCCAAAAGTGTTCAACAAGCTAAACAAACCTGTTGATGCCAAATTCTGGATGGCACTCGCATTCACACCTGGTACAGTGATATGTGTTCCAATACGGAAAACAATCAACATACCTAGTGTGAAGAAGATTCTATTTCTAATGTCTTTCACCTGAAATGCATTTTTCAGAAGTGTAAACATTAGATCACCTCAACAGTTCCACCTGCAGCTTCAATCGCTTCTTTTGCTGCTTCGGAGAATTTATGAGCTTTAACAGTCAATTTTTTCTCAACAGCACCTTTTGCTAAAACTTTGATGCCGGATTTTTCATCACGAACAACGCCGCTTTCGACAAGTAATGCCGGTGTTACTTCTGTACCATCTTCAAAACGGTTCAATGTATCTAGGTTTACTACAGCATATTCTTTACGGTTGATGTTTGTAAAACCACGTTTAGGAATACGACGGAACAACGGTTGTTGTCCACCTTCGAAACCAAGTCTTACTCCACCACCTGAACGAGCTTTTTGACCTTTATGTCCACGTCCGGATGTTTTTCCGTTTCCTGATGAAGATCCACGACCTACACGGTTACGTACTTTACGAGACCCTTCTGTTGGTTTTAATTCATGAAGTTTCATAGTAACTGGGCACCTCCTTCATTATTGATTGAATTATTTAACTTCTTCTACTTCTACTAAATGGCTAACAGTGTTTACCATGCCGTTGATTGCGTCATTAGCTGGTTTTACAACTGTTTTGCCTACTTTTGTTAATCCTAAAGCCTTCAAAGTATCTTTTTGGTTTTGAGGACGTCCAATTGAGCTGCGTTTTAAAGTAATCTTTAATTCTGCCATTTTGTATATCCTCCTTAACCTTTAATTTCTTCTACAGACTTACCGCGTAATGCAGCAATGTCCTCGATTTTTTTCAATTGTTCCAAACCTTCAACAGTAGCACGAACCATGTTAATTGGTGTGTTAGAGCCTAATGATTTAGATGTAATATCCGCAATACCTGCTAATTCGATAACCGCACGAACAGGACCTCCAGCTGATACTCCAGAACCGGCAATAGCTGGTTTCAACATAACGTTCCCACCGCTATAACGACCGATTACTTCATGAGGAATTGTTGTTCCTGTAATTGGTACTTCAATCATGTTTTTCTTAGCAGCTTCGATAGCTTTACGGATTGCTTCTGGAACTTCGTTAGCTTTCCCTGTACCGAAACCAACATGACCATTTCTGTCTCCGACAACAACTAATGCAGCAAAACGTAACTTACGTCCACCTTTTACAACTTTAGTTACACGATTAATCGCTACTACGCGATCTTCAATATCTAAATGAGTTGGGTCAATATATACCATATGTAGGCATCCTCCTTTTCTTAGAAATCTAGTCCATTTTCACGGGCAGCTTCAGCTAAAGTTTGTACTCGTCCATGATATAAGTATCCACCACGGTCAAATACAACAGTTTTTAACCCTTTTTCAATTGCACGTTCTGCAATAGCTTTTCCTACAACTGCGGCGCTTTCTGTTTTTGTAGCTGCTTCAGATGCATCTTTTTTACTAGAGGCACTTGCCAGCGTCACACCCGCTACGTCATCAATTAATTGAGCGTAGATGTGTTTGTTAGAACGGAAAACGTTCAAGCGTGGGCACTCAGCAGTTCCAGAAATTTTTCTTCTTACGCGTGCATGTCTTGACTGACGCACTTTATTTTTATCTGGTTTGTTAATCACAATTGTCACCTCTTTTATTTAAATTTATTAACTTGCTTTTAAAAGTAGCTGGTTATTATTTACCAGTCTTACCTTCTTTACGACGGATAATTTCGTCAGAGTACTTGATACCTTTACCTTTATATGGCTCAGGTGGACGTACCGCACGAATGTTGGCTGCTAAAGCTCCAACTTTTTCTTTATCGTATCCAGAAACAGTTACTTTTGTGTTTGCGTTAACTTCAACAGTTACGCCTTCTTCTGGAATGAATTCAACTGGATGAGAGTAACCTACGTTCAATACAAGTTTATTTCCTTGTAATTGTGCACGGTACCCAACCCCGATTAATTCTAGATCTTTCTTGAATCCTTCTGATACACCTACAACCATGTTATTGAACAAAGCGCGAGATGTTCCATGAATAGATTTAGTGAACTTTTCTTCATTAGCACGAGCAAATGTAGCAGTGTTGCCTTCTATGCTCATAGTAATTAAGTTACTAAAAGTTTGTGTCAATTCGCCTTTAGGACCTTTGACTGTTACTGTGTTTCCATCTTGAGTAACGGTTACGCCAGCTGGAATTTCGACTAGTTTATTACCAATACGACTCACAGGGCTGCACCTCCTTATTTTTTTTGCGGTTAGAAGCTTGGATTACCAAACGTAAGCCAATACTTCTCCACCAATATTTTTAGCTCTTGCTTCTTTATCTGTTACTACGCCTTCAGAAGTGGATACGATAGCAATTCCTAGTCCGTTTAATACACGGGGAACTTCGCCGGTTTTCGCATACACACGCAATCCTGGTTTAGAAATGCGTTTCAAGCCAGTAATAACACGTTCGTTATTCACTCCATATTTTAAGAAAACACGGATAACATTTTGTTTGTCATCTTCGATGACTTCATAGTTTTTAATAAATCCTTCATTTTTAAGGATTTTTGCAATTTCCACCTTCATATTAGAAGCAGGTACTTCCAAGCTTGCATGGCGTACCATGTTTGCATTACGAATACGAGTAAGGAAATCTGCGATTGGATCTGTCATAACCATTAACTTTTACCTCCTTCTTGCGGGTATGGCTGATTACCAGCTTGCTTTCTTCATGCCTGGGATTTGTCCTTTATAAGCCAGTTCACGTAAGCAAATGCGGCAGAGCTTGAATTTGCGATAAACGGAATGTGGACGTCCACAGCGTTCGCAACGAGTGTACTCTTGAGTAGAGAATTTCGCTGGACGTTTATTTTTAGCAATCATTGATTTTTTAGCCAAGTCATTTCGCCTCCTTCGCTTATTTTTGGAATGGCATTCCTAGTTGTGTCAACAATTCTCTTGATTCTTCGTCTGTATTAGCAGTAGTTACGATAACAATATCCATACCACGTACTTTGTCAACTCGATCATAGTCAACTTCTGGGAAAATCAATTGTTCTTTTACACCTAAAGTATAGTTTCCACGTCCATCGAAAGAACGTTTGCTAATACCACGGAAGTCACGTACACGTGGCAAGGAAACTGTTACTAGTTTGTCTAAGAAATCATACATTCTATCTCCACGTAGTGTTACTTTGGCACCAATAGCCATACCTTCACGTAGACGGAATGCTGCGATTGATTTTTTTGCGTGAGTAATTACTGGTTTTTGACCAGAGATTAATGTTAATTCTTCAACTGCTTTTTCTAGGTTTTTTGCGTTTGCTACAGCGTCACCAACACCCATGTTGATAACAATTTTTTCTACTTTGGGAACTTCCATTACAGAAGAATAGTTGAATTTCTCCACCAATGAAGGTGTGATTTCATTTGTAAATTTTTCTTTCAAACGGTTCATTTAAGAGATCCTCCTTCCTTCAATGATTAGTCGATAATTTCGCCAGTTTTTTTAGAAACACGGACTTTTTTATCGTCTTGAACTTTATAACCTACTTTAGTAGGCTCACCAGTTTTAGGATCAATCAACATTACATTAGACACATGAATTGGCGCTTCTTCTTCAAGAATACCACCAGTCAAGTTGCTTTGTGAAGCTTTACGGTGCTTCTTCACAATGTTAATGCCTTCAACGATTACACGGTCTTGTTTCGGCAAAGTTTTTAGGATAGTTCCTTCTTTACCTTTATCTTTCCCAGTAATCACTTTAACTTTATCGCCAGTTTTTACGTGCATGAGTTGTTGCACCTCCTTCAATTCTTACGATTCTTACAATACTTCTGGAGCTAGAGAAACAATCTTCATGTAGTTGTTGTCACGTAATTCACGAGCAACAGGTCCAAAGATACGTGTTCCACGTGGGCTCTTGTCATCACGGATAATTACGCATGCATTTTCATCGAACTTGATGTAAGAACCGTCTTTACGGTGTGCACCAGTTTTTGTACGAACAATAACAGCTTTTACGATTTCACCTTTTTTGACAACGCCACCGGGTGTAGCTTGTTTTACTGAAGCAACAATTACATCACCAATGTTTGCGTATTTACGGCCAGATCCACCCAACACTTTAATAGCTAAGACTTCTCTTGCTCCTGAGTTATCGGCAACTTTCAAACGACTTTCTGTTTGGATCACTTTAGTATCCTCCTTCCGGATCAGGAATTATTTCAATTTTAAATATTAGATAATCACAGACTCTTCGATAATATCCATTAAACGGAAGTTTTTCGTTGCGGATAATGGACGAGTTTCCATGATTCTTACGACATCACCAAGTTTTGCTTGATTGTTTTCGTCATGTGCTTTGTACTTTTTAGAGTATCTTACACGTTTACCGTATGTTGGATGATTTTTGTAAGTAGAAACTTCTACAACAATTGTTTTATCCATTTTGTCAGAGACAACACGGCCTTGGTAGACTTTACGCTTGTTACGTTGTTCAGTCATTTTTTAGTACCCTCCTTCGCTGAATTACTGATTTTGCAATTCTTTTTGACGCAACACAGTTTTGATGCGTGCAATTGATTTGCGAACTTCTTTCAAACGGGCAGTATTTTCAAGTTGCCCTGTAGCAAGTTGGAATCGTAGATTGAAAAGCTCTTCTTTGAACTCTTTTTCTTTTTCAATCATTTCAGCAGTGGATAATTCTTTGATTTCATTAGCTTTCATTCGATTCACCACCAATTTCTGTGCGTTTTACGATTTTTGTTTTAATTGGCAATTTATGAGATGCCAATCGCAAAGCTTCACGTGCTACTTCTTCAGATACGCCGCCTACTTCAAACATGATTTTTCCACGTTTAACAGGTGCAACCCATCCTTCTGGAGCTCCTTTACCGGAACCCATACGAACACCGATAGCTTTGGATGTATATGATTTATGAGGGAAGATTTTAATCCAAACTTTCCCTCCACGTTTCATGTAACGTGTCATAGCAATACGAGCTGCTTCGATTTGACGGTTTGTAATCCATTTTGAATCAACGGCTTGCAATCCGTATTCACCAAATACAACTTCTTTTCCACCTTTTGCTTCTCCGCGCATTTTTCCACGGAATTCACGACGGTGTTTTACACGCTTAGGTACTAACATTGGTTATTTCCCTCCTTTCTCAGATTCTTTACGTTCTGGTAATACTTCACCACGGGAAATCCAAACTTTAACGCCTAATTTTCCGTATGTAGTATCTGCTTCCTCCCATGCATAGTCAATATCTGCACGAAGTGTATGTAAAGGAACAGTTCCTTCTGAATATGATTCTGAACGAGCCATGTCTGCTCCGTTCAAACGTCCTGAAACCATAGTTTTAATACCATGAGCTCCAGCTCTCATTGTACGTTGGATTGCTTGTTTTTGAGCACGACGGAAAGCAACACGGTTTTCTAGTTGTCTTGCAATTCCTTCTCCTACTAACTTAGCATCCAAATCTGCTTTTTTAATCTCAACGATGTTAATATGAACACGTTTGTTTGTTAGGCTGTTTAGAGCTTTACGTAGTTTTTCAACTTCAGATCCACCTTTACCGATAACCATTCCTGGTTTAGCAGTATGGATTGAAATATTCACACGGTTTGCTGCACGTTCAATCTCTACACGAGAAACTGACGCTTCTTTTAAGTTAGTTTCGATATATTTACGAATTCTTAAATCTTCATGTAAGAAATCAGCGAAATCTTTTTCTGCGTACCATTTAGCATCCCAATCACGGATGATCCCAACACGCATTCCTATTGGATTAATTTTTTGACCCACAGATTATCCCTCCTTCTTTTCTGATACCACGATTGTAATGTGGCTTGTACGTTTCATAATCGGTGAAGCAGACCCTTTTGCGCGAGGACGGAAACGTTTCATAGTTGGTCCTTCGTTCACATAAGCTTCGCTTACTACCAAGTTTTCAATATCTAAATCATAGTTATGTTCCGCATTAGCAATAGCTGACATTAACACTTTTTCGACTGCAGGAGATGCAGCGCGAGGTGTGAATTTCAGAATGGAGATTGCTTCTCCAATGCTTTTTCCTCTGATAAGATCCACTACTAGACGAACCTTACGAGGTGCGATACGGACAGTGTTAGCAGTTGCTTTTGCAGCTGTAATTTGTTCTGCCATTTTAATTCCTCCCCTCGTAATTAACGACGACCTGTTCTCTTGTCGTCCGCCGCATGACCGCGGTATGTTCTTGTAGGAGCGAACTCCCCTAATTTATGTCCTACCATATCTTCTTGAACGTATACTGGAACATGTTTTCTTCCATCGTATACTGCAATCGTTTGGCCGATGAATTGTGGGAAAATTGTTGAACGACGTGACCAAGTTTTAATAACTTGTTTTTTGTCGCTCTTTGCAGCAACTTCCACTTTTTTCATAAGATGCTCATCGACGAAAGGTCCTTTTTTCAAACTACGACCCATGGTGAAGCCTCCTTTCGGTTCTCTTCTTTCAGTATCCTACATTTGATTACTTTAATTATTTCTTACGCCCACGAATAATCAATTTGCTAGATTTAGCTTTCTTATTACGTGTCTTCATACCACGTGCAGGTTTGCCCCATGGTGTCATAGGTGATTTACGTCCAATTGGTGCTTTACCTTCACCACCACCGTGTGGGTGATCGTTCGGGTTCATTACAGAACCACGTACAGTAGGTCTCTTACCTAACCAACGATTACGTCCTGCTTTACCAATGTTGATTAGTTCGTGTTGTTCGTTACCAACAGTACCAACTGTTGCACGACAAGCTGAAAGAATCATACGTACTTCACCTGAGTTCAAGCGAACCAGGGTATATTTTCCTTCACGTCCTAATACTTGTGCACTAGTACCTGCTGAACGGATTAATTGTCCGCCTTTACCAGGTTTTGTTTCAATATTGTGGATGAAAGTACCAACTGGGATGTTTACTAATGGCAATGCATTCCCAACTTTGATATCTACACCTTCACCAGATTCAATTTGTTGTCCAACTTTGATTCCTTTTGGAGCAATAATGTAAGCTTTAATTCCATCTGTATAGTGAATCAAAGCAATATTAGCAGTACGGTTTGGATCGTACTCAACAGCTTTAACGAGTCCAACTACGCCATCTTTATTACGCTTGAAGTCGATAATACGGTAAGCACGTTTGTGTCCGCCAGCTTGGTGACGTACAGTGATTTTACCTTGGTTATTACGGCCAGCGTTTTTACTTTTCTTTTCTAGTAACGTTTTTTCAGGAGTCGTTTTTGTGATTTCAGCGAAATCTGATCCTGTCATGTTACGACGACCGTTTGTTATCGGTTTGTATTTCTTAATCGCCACGTTATATTCCCTCCTATATGATGATTTGGGTTTCTACTAGTTTTATTCTTCTTCGAATAGTTCGATTGCTTTTGAGTTTTCAGTCAAAGTAACAATCGCTTTGCGGCGTTTCTTAGTATAGCCTTGGTAACGGCCCATACGTTTTAATTTTCCGCGAACATTCATGATATTCACATTTTTAACTTCTACGTCAAACAATTTTTCAACTGCTTGTTTTACCAAAGTTTTATTTGCGCGAACATCCACTTCAAAGGTATATTTCTTCTCGTCCATAGCAAGCATGGAAGCTTCTGTGATAACTGGACGTAAAACAACATCATGTAATTCCATTATTGAAGAGCCTCCTCTACCTTAGAAAGTGCAGCTTGCGTCAATACAACTTTTTCATGTGACACGATGTCTAGTACATTTAATCCGTCTTCTCCAATTACTGTAACTTTTGGAAGATTACGTGCAGATAATACTGCGAAGTCATTGTCATTTTCAACAACTACTAATACTTTTGAGTCTACATTTAAGTTAGTTAACACTTGTGCAAATTCTTTTGTTTTTGGTGCATCGAAAGCTAATCCTTCAAGGACAATCAGGTTTCCTTCTGCAACTTTTTCTGAAAGAACTGATTTCAAAGCTAAGCGACGAACTTTCTTGTTTAATTTATATTTGTAAGAACGAGGTGTTGGTCCAAAAACCACTCCACCGCCAACCCATTGTGGTGAACGGATTGATCCTTGACGAGCACGACCTGTTCCTTTTTGACGCCATGGTTTACGGCCGCCTCCGCGAACAGCGCTGCGGTTTTTAACTGCATGAGTTCCTTGTCTTAAAGATGCACGTTGCATAATAATTGCATCAAATACAACACTTTCGTTTGGTTCAATACCAAAGATTTCTTCGTTTAGTGTAACTTCACCATTTTGAGTACCATCTTGTTTAAATAGGGTTACGTTAGGCATGTTTCTCGTTCCTCCTTTCTAGAATACTTATTTAACAGCTTTACGTGCTGCTTTAATTTCGATTAGTGATTTTTTAGATCCAGGAACATTTCCTTTGATCAAGATAACATTCTTTTCAACGTCAACTTTAACAATTTCTAGGTTTTGGATAGTAATGCGTTTGCCACCCATTTGTCCAGGTAATTTTTTACCTTTAAATACGCGAGATGGATCAGATGCTGCACCCATCGAGCCAGGACGACGGTGGTAACGAGAACCGTGTGACATTGGTCCGCGAGATTGGCCATGACGTTTGATAACGCCTTGGAAACCATGTCCCTTAGATGTACCAGTGACATCAACGATGTCTCCTGTTTCGAATACATCCACTGTAATTTCTTTCCCTACTTCGTACTCTCCCAGCTCAACATCTTTGATTTCTCTAATGAAGCGCTTAGGAGCAGTTTTTGCTTTTGCTGCATGACCTTTAGCAGGTTTATTTGTCAATACTTCGCGAAGTTCTTGGTAACCAAGTTGAACTGATTCATATCCGTCAGTCTCAACTGTTTTAACTTGTAAAACTACGTTTGGAGTAGCTTCGATAACAGTTACTGGTACCAATTCTCCGTTTTCTGTAAAGAATTGAGTCATACCTACTTTTCTGCCTAAGATTCCTTTGGTCATGGTAACACCTCCGTTGTTTTTATTTTAGTTTTTTATTTTGGGTTAACGATTAATTATAGTTTGATTTCGATGTCAACGCCGCTTGGCAGATCCAACTTCATCAAAGCATCAACAGTTTTACTTGTTGGGTTGATGATATCAATCAAACGTTTGTGAGTACGCATCTCGAATTGCTCACGAGAATCTTTGTACTTGTGTGGTGAACGAATCACTGTATATAGTTGTCTCTCAGTAGGCAATGGAATCGGACCTGAAACAGAAGCTCCTGTTCTCTTTGCAGTTTCTACGATTTTGTCTGCTGATTGATCCAACGCACGGTGTTCATATGCTTTCAAACGGATACGAATCTTTTGTTTTGCCATTTTGTTCCCTCCTTCGTCAAATGTAAATCATAAGACTAGCTCCACGAAAATTTCCGGCCTCGCCCGCCGTGGCAAAGCGTCCGGGCGTGTCGCAACCTCTCGTTTCATCACTTGGCATCCTGATGACAGGACCCCTCTGTGCCTTTTCTTCTACTTCCGTAAAATTCGCACTTCATTAGTATACAGAGGTTCCCGTTCAAATGCAAGCTTTTTATATAGAAAATTTACTTCTTTTTTTATTTCTCTCTAACCTTTTATATTTTGCATGAAATTTACTCTTATTGCAAGCTTTTTCTCCAAGAAAAGCGAACAAGTCTGTTTTGGTCTATGAAAAAATAGAAAATTTGACCCTGAATTGTCAGGAGACTTCACGCTTCAGCGGGTTAGTCGAATGATATGCGTTAGCGAGCAGCAAAGCGCGCAATGGGGCAAATTTATCTTTTTTTCACTAAGCCAGGACTTGAGAGCTAGACATGATGGCTGAACTTATTGCCCTAGTCTCCGAAAAAAAGAGAATATTTCAACTTTCAAAATATTCTCTTCCTATATATAAGCAATTATTTAAGCATTGTTTTTTCTCTTGCTGTTTTATTATTTTTTATTCGCTGTTTATGCCCGTATATTCTGGGAGCTAAGTGGCGATCTATCAGGGGGCCGCAAGCATTCATAATTAATATGGAAAAACCTACGCCACCAGGGAAATCAAACAGAATGCGGATGATCCCCGTAAGTATTCCAGCTGCACAAGCGTAGACGATTTTTCCGTCTGGAGTCAGGGGCTGAGAGCTGTAGTCCGTCACCATATATACGGCTGCAAAAATGGCAGTTCCACTTAATACATGAGTCATCATATATTCAAAGGAGAAATCTCCATATAGAGTAGCAACCGCTGCTAGTGAAAATAAATAAAGCAGTGGTAATTTTGGTGAAATAATTTTCCGAGCAATTAAGTAAACCATACCAATCAAAATCATTATTTTTGAAGTCTCACCAACCGGCCCTCCTAAATTTGTACCTAAGAACAAGTCGAGTAGACCGGGCACTTCTTCCGGGACTGTTCTGGAAAAATGTCCTATATATTCAAGGGGCGTTGCAGTCGAAATCAAATCTGGACCGGGTAAAACCCAGTTGGTAATCCATGGTGAGAAAAAAGCTTTCAGCATCACTCGAGCTGCAACTGCTGGATTAAATACATTCCTGCCAATTCCACCAGGCAATTGTTTCACTATTAAAATAGCAAATAAACTTCCCACGATAATGGTCCAGAGCGGAGCAGTTGATGGCAGACTTAAAGCGATCAGCATTCCCGTTACTACTGCGCTTAAATCGTTAACAGTCACTTTCCGTTTCTTTACTCGTTGGTAACTAACTTCTGCTAACACTGAAGAAGTAATTCCTACTGCTACCATTATCAACACTCTGAAGCCAAAGAAATACCATCCACTGGCCAAAGGAAATAATAATGCCAGAATTACTTGAAGCATTACCCATTGAGCTGATGGTTTTGCATAAAGATGTGGAGATGGAACGGTAATTAAATTATCAAGGTTTATCTTCCTTTTTCCTTCCATATTCATTACCCCGCATTCTTCGCTTTAATAGCTTTTTTAGCACTACGAATATTATCTAGTAATGGTATTTTAGAAGGGCAAATATAAGAACAATTACCACATTCAATGCAATCCATGGCTCCTAAACGTTCGGCCTCTTCAATGTCAGCACGTTCAAAAGCATTGCTGATTAAAATAGGCTGCAAGCTTACGGGACAAACATTTAAACATTCCGAACAACGAATACAGTCTGTTTGTTCTCCTCTTTCCGATTCTTCCGGAACGAGAAAAGTCACTACAGAAGTTCCTTTTGTGACTGGCACATCAGCTGAAGCAATTGGTATCCCCATCATCGGACCGCCATGGAGTAGTTTTCCGGGAACAGAAGAAAATCCTTCACATTCTTCGATTAGCGAATTAATCGGTGTTCCAATACGAACCCGCAAATTTTTTGGTGTTTGGACAGCTTCTCCCGAAACCGTAGTAATCCTTTCAATCAAAGGCCGACCTAAATTTACTGCTTCATGAATCGCATTAGAGGTACCAACATTGGTAACAAAAACACGGACATCAGCTGGAAGACCTCCTGGCGGGACTTCACGACCCGTTAACTTTTGAATCAATACTTTTTCTGCTCCTTGAGGGTACATGGTCGGTAATACCTTGAGCTTGATGTCAGTGGAACGAATCACTTCTTTTAGAGCTTGTTCGCAATCAGGAGTGTCGTCTTCCAAAGCAATATAAATCGTTTTGGCTTTGAGAATCTCTTGAATAATCTTTGCTCCCTCTACGATACCGTTTGCCTGTTCAATCATTAAGCGATGGTCACTCGTTGAGTAGAGCTCACACTCCGCGCCATTAATAATGATTGTGTCAACAGGCTTTATATTATTAGGTTTTACCTTTATCCCAGTAGGAAAAGTAGCTCCTCCCATTCCTACAATGCCAGCTCTTTGAATTACCGCTAACTTTTCTTCTGCAGATAACGTTTTTCCTTCTTCTACAAGCGGCTCTTCCATCCTATCTTGATGATCATTTCGGATAACAATACAAGTATTCGGACCTTTTACTGTAGCTCGATCGGAAATAGCAATCACTTCGCCGGATACCGATGAAATAACATTTGCAGATATCCCATCCTCTGCCTCACCAAGTACTGTTCCAATTTTTATTTTATCTCCCACATCAACTACTGCTTTTGCTGGCTTTCCAATGTGCATGGAAAGAGGAAAAATCATTAGATCAGGGACTTTCGCTGTTTCAATGGGTAAGTTTTCTGTCTTTTGTTTTCGCTCTTCTGGAAATATTCCTTCATTTTTATCTTTTAACCAAAAATGAAATCTCATAGCATCACCTTCCTCTTATTGATTCACTTCCTTCTTACAGTTTCTTTGTAGATAATATAATTATAACGTAAGCGCTTTTATGCGTAAAGAAATTTTCTCTCTCAAAAAAATATTTCTTTGAAATTTCTAAGGAAAGTGGATTTCCTTATAGCTATGCTGAAGATAAGTGCTTTTCACAAACAACTTATTGCATCTAATAAAATATGCAAGCTTCAGATGTATTTTACCATTTCAAGCTTGCAGTTTTTTCAAAAGAGACACCTTCACAATGTTTTTTAAGCTTGAAGCTTGCACTTTCGTCCTAAGTGACACTTTCAGCAGCTCATATAGAGTTGAAGCTTGCACTTTACTCAGAAAAGCGAGGCAAGTCTGTTAGAAAAGCGGACAAGTCCGCCTTGGCCTATGAAAAAATAGGAAATTTGACCCTGAATTGTCAGGAGACTTCACGCTTCAGCGGGTTAGTCGAATGATATGCGTTAGCGAGCAGCGAAGCGCGCAATGGGGCAAATTTATCTTTTTTTCACTAGGTCAGGACTTGGGAGCTAGACATTGATGGCTGAACTTATAATCCCCTAGTCTGCAAAAAAATCCGGCTAATCTAATTAATTAGCCGGGTTTTCCACAAATTCACTTTACAGTTGTTTTGGTTCAGAGGGATCTACTGTTTTTTCTGTTTCTGTTTTTGGTGCTGTCCCTGCTGTCTTGTTTGTTTCTTCTTCAATTTTTTTATCTAACTTCTCTAATTGTCGTTTTGCGAAATCTTTTCCGCCTAAACCAAATGCTAACGCAAATGCTACGGCTAATCCACCGATAATGAATAGGAACGCTGTATTAACAATTGTAGAAGCAAACTGCAATTGATCTAAGGTCATGAAGATTGCTAATACATATAAGATATACTTAACAATTTCTCCTGTCATGACACTGCCCGTAGAATCTTTAATGAATGCAGAAAGTGCATTCCCCCCGAAAAGGCCAAGACCCAAAATTACAAGACCAATCAATACGGATGGTAAGTATGCAATGATCGCAATACCAATGCTATTCAAGATTTCTAAGTTTAATGCATTCAATGCTTCTACCAAGAAAAATACTACGATAACTGTTTGAACAATTTTGGCAATGATAGTAGATAAGCGTATAGACGAGCTTCCAGAAGTATTCAAGTATCTAGAATAACGATCGATACCAGAGTTTTCTAGCAACCCTTCTAATAAGTCTCCTACAAATTTAGCGATTAATCCTCCTGCAATTAACAAGATAACTGCTACTAAAATATTAGGAATTGCCGCTAAAACTTGATTCAGTACATTTACAATTGGTTCCGAAATTGACCTGATTGCCAATGTCTCAAGTGCCATTGTAATAACTGGAATTAGAATAATAATAAATACTGTATTAGCCAATACCTTTGCAATTGTAAAGCGTTGCTTTTCAACATCGCTTGCTGAAACATTGCTTGCTTTTGATGTATATTTGTTAATAAAACGGTCAACATTCACCGTTTCTAACAAGTTTCGTACAAGTTCTTTAACGAATTTCGCTACGAAATAGCCAATTGCCAAGATAACAACTGCTCCAAATAGCTTAGGCAAGAATGCTAAGAACGAATCGAACATATTTGTAATTGGTGTTGCAATGTTCCCCATACCAATTTGCCCCAGAATACCTGGTATAAAGAATAGCCAAATTAGGTAGTAGAAGATTTTACCGATTGAATCAATGACTCGATTACCGTCTTCTACTGAACTTGCAACTCCCCAGTTTGATAATCTCTGATTAAAGTTGATTGCTTGTAATCCTTTTACAACCCCTTTTTTCACGAGACTTGCGATTACCCAAGCTAGCGCTATCAATAGAATAGCCCCTAACAATCTAGGTAAAATGCCGACAAAAGATACCCATATACTTTCCAATGAATTTGTAAATCCACTCATGATGAATTCCCCCTTACTTTTTTTTAAATAAATGGTTCTACGGTTATTATAACGAATTTTATCTAGAAGCTAAAACGATATCCATTTCATCGCTCCCTTTCTTCGCTATTCTCTTCTTCTATTTCTTCTGGACTAGTTCCGTTTTTGGCATAAAGTCCTTCTGTTTGGAAAGAATCGCCATCTTGACCAGGTAAGATATCACTAGACTTTGCTGTTGTTAAATCATCTGTTTCTGCTCTTTGTAAAATAGCTCCAGAATTGCCAGTCCCTTGACTCGTCACTTCTTCCATAGAATCGCCTACTTCACTATTCCCATTAGAACCAAGTATACTTCCTTCCGTTACGGGTTCTGTATTATAATTCTCCTTGTCTTTTTCTTTGTCTGCAAGTTCAAGTTCTTCTTTTAAGGATACATTTACATCATTAACCGTTTCCTTGGGAGTATTTCTATCAGAGTCCCAATCTGAATCTGATTCTGCTTCCGCTAAAATATCCAATTCAGAATCAGTCGGAACATCTCCACTAAATGAAGGATCTGTTCTCATGTCATTAGGTGTAAGCTCTGGGCTTGGTCCCTTTATCTGATTTCTCGTTGTACTTAAATCATCAGCTAGCGGAGGTTCACTTGCTTTTACATCATCTCTTAAATTCGAGTCAGCTGATGTTCTGGAATCATCCTCTTCCAAAAGTATGAGGATATTTCCTTGTGCAATGTCGCTTCGATATTCATACAAAGGATCTTCGTCAGCATTGTAGTTTGGACTTTCATAATGAGATGAATCATATTCATCAAAAGTAAAAGCATCTTTTATTTTTTCCCAAAGAGTACGGTTATCATCTTGTTCAATTTCTCTTAATCCTTCATCTGTGGTCACTTCAGCTTCCATAGTATAAGGAATCGATCCTCGTACCTCTTCGTTTGCTACTAAGAAAATATTTCTGCGGCGATAACCTTCATCCCTGAGTCTGTTGACAGCGTTAAATGCTTCGGTAACAGATACGTAACTTCCTTCTACCCTTTTATTCATAACATTCTTTCCTCCTTCAAATTTTGAAATAACGGAAATCTATTGAACTATCTTTATTTTAACGATATGGAAATATGGATACAAATAAAACCCCTTACAATTGAAAATGCTAAACAAAATTATGGGTGAGGAAAGTATTCTACCAATACTAGCACTCAGGAAAAATAAAACAGAAAAAAAGAGAGCAAAATTTCGCTCTCTTTTCTTAACATATATTATTTAATTGTGTTTTTCTAAAAATTAACCAACGATTTCAGAAACAACACCGGATCCAACAGTACGTCCACCTTCACGAACTGAGAAGCGAGTTCCTTCTTCGATCGCGATTGGTTGGATTAGTTCTACTGTCATTTTAACGTTATCTCCAGGCATTACCATTTCTGTTCCTTCTGGTAATTCAACAACTCCTGTAACGTCAGTTGTACGGAAGTAGAATTGTGGACGGTAGTTTGAGAAGAATGGAGTATGACGTCCACCCTCTTCTTTAGACAACACGTACACTTCTGCTGTAAATTTAGTATGAGGTGTGATTGTACCTGGTTTAGACAATACTTGTCCACGTTGAATATCTTCACGTTGAACACCACGTAGCAATGCACCAATGTTGTCACCAGCTTCAGCGTAATCCAACAATTTACGGAACATTTCAACACCAGTAACAGTTGATTTCATAGTATCAGTTTCGATACCTACGATTTCAACTTCGTCACCAACCTTAACTTGTCCACGTTCAACACGTCCTGTAGCAACTGTTCCACGACCTGTAATTGAGAATACGTCCTCAACTGGCATCATGAATGGTTTATCAGTATCACGTGTTGGAGTTGGGATGTACTCGTCAACTGCAGCCATCAATTCCAAGATTTTTTGTTCGTACTCGTCAACGCCTTCTAGAGCTTTCAAAGCAGAACCAGCAATAACAGGAGTGTCATCACCTGGGAAGTCGTATTCAGATAATAGATCACGAACTTCCATTTCTACTAATTCAAGCAATTCTTCGTCGTCTACCATGTCAACTTTGTTCAAGAAAACAACGATGTATGGTACACCAACGTTACGAGACAATAGGATGTGCTCGCGAGTTTGTGGCATTGGGCCGTCAGCAGCAGAAACTACCAAGATAGCTCCGTCCATTTGAGCAGCACCAGTGATCATGTTTTTAACGTAGTCCGCGTGACCTGGGCAGTCCACGTGTGCGTAGTGACGGTTTTCTGTTTCGTACTCTACGTGAGAAGTGTTAATAGTGATTCCACGTTCTCTTTCTTCTGGAGCGTTGTCTACAGATGCGTAGTCAACAGCTGCTCCACCGTAATGTTTAGCTAATACAGTTGTAATTGCTGCAGTTAATGTAGTTTTACCATGGTCAACGTGTCCAATTGTCCCAACGTTAACATGGGGTTTTGAACGATCAAATTTTTCTTTTGCCATTTCTAATTTTCCTCCTCATATTGAGTGTGTTTTATTTTATAGACTTTCTGCATTTACAGTAAGCGCCTATCATAGTAAAGTATACCGATTTCGGTTCTAAAATGCAATATTTCAAGCATCAAGAAAGAAGATTACTCTTCCGATCCTTTACCGCTTTTCGCAATAATTTCATCTTGTACTGATTTTGGAACAGCTTCATAATGGTCAAATACCATTGTAAATGTTCCACGTCCTTGTGATGCAGAACGAAGTGTTGTTGCATAACCAAACATTTCTGATAAAGGAATAAATCCTTTAACGATTTGTGCGTTACCACGAGCAACGGTACCTTCAATGCTACCACGACGTGCACTAAAGTGTCCCATAACATCTCCTAGATACTCTTCTGGAACTGTAACTTCTACAGCCATTCTTGGTTCTAGGATTACTGGATCAGCTTTCTTAGCAGCGTTACGCAATGCTAGTGAAGCTGCAACCTTAAATGCTGTCTCAGAAGAGTCAACATCATGGTAAGATCCGTCATATAGACGAGCTTTTACGTCAACTAAAGGATATCCTGCAAGAACACCGTTTTCCATAGAGTCTTTCAAACCTGCTTCAACAGCTGGAATATATTCACGAGGAACAACCCCACCTACGATAGCATTTTCGAATTCGAAGCCAGCGCCTTCTTCGTTTGGAGTAAATTCAATCCATACATGACCGAATTGACCTTTACCACCAGATTGACGAACAAATTTACCTTCTGCTTCAACGCTTTGACGGAATGTCTCACGGTAAGATACTTGAGGAGCACCTACAGTAGCTTCAACCTTGAATTCGCGTTTCAAACGATCTACGATTATGTCCAAGTGCAACTCTCCCATACCCGCAATAACAGTTTGACCTGTTTCCGGATTTGTAGAAGCGCGGAACGTTGGATCTTCTTCAGAAAGTTTTTGTAACGCAATACCCATTTTATCTTGGTCAGCTTTTGATTTAGGTTCAATCGCAACTTCGATAACTGGTTCTGGGAAGTCCATTGATTCTAAGATAATTGGGCGTTTTTCGTCACACAATGTGTCACCAGTACCCGTGTCTTTCAAACCAACTGCTGCTGCGATATCTCCAGAGAATACTTCAGGAATTTCACTACGGCTGTTTGCATGCATTTGCAAGATACGACCAACGCGTTCACGTTTGCCTTTTGATGCATTTTGAATGTAAGAGCCTGCTTGAAGAGTTCCAGAGTATACACGGAAGAATGTTAAACGACCAACGAATGGGTCTGTCATAACTTTAAACGCTAGCGCTGCAAATGGTTCGCTATCATCTGAATGAATTTCAATTACTTCGTCTTCAGCACCAGGTGCGAATCCTGTAATTGGCGGTACATCTGTTGGAGCTGGCAAGTAATCAATTGCTGCATCCAGCATTAATTGAACACCTTTGTTCTTAAATGCAGAACCGCAAAGTACTGGATAGAATTCAACACTAATTGTTGCTTTACGGATAGCAGATTTCAATTCGTCAACTGAGATTTCTTCACCTTCAAGGTACTTCATCATCAATTCTTCATCTGTTTCTGCTACTGCTTCAATTAATTTTGTATTCCATTCTTCAGCGATTTCTTGATATTCAGCTGGAATGTCTTCTTCATGGTATTCAATACCGTCTTCTGAATCATAGATTTCAGCTTTCATTTCTACTAAATCAATGATTCCGCTGAAGCTTTCTTCAGATCCAATTGGTAATTGAATTGGATGAGCATTTGCTTGTAGACGTTCATGAAGCGTACCAACTGAGTACAAGAAGTCAGCACCAGTTTTGTCCATTTTGTTAATAAAAACAATACGAGGTACACCGTATGTAGTTGCTTGACGCCAAACTGTCTCAGTTTGAGGTTCAACCCCAGATTGAGCATCCAACAAAGCAACCGCACCATCAAGAACACGCAACGAACGTTCAACTTCAACTGTAAAGTCCACGTGTCCAGGTGTATCGATTATATTAACACGATGACCTTTCCACTGAGCAGTTGTAGCAGCAGAAGTGATTGTAATCCCACGCTCTTGCTCTTGTTCCATCCAGTCCATTTGTGCAGCACCCTCATGGGTTTCACCAATTTTATGGATTTTACCAGTATAGTATAGAATACGCTCAGTAGTCGTTGTTTTACCAGCGTCAATATGAGCCATAATTCCAATATTTCTCGTATTTTCAAGAGTAAATTCTCTTTTTGCCATCTGCTTCGTACACCTCTTTCTAATTTATTTAATGACACGAGCAGGATACCCTGCTCTTTTTTAACTGAAAGAATACATAAGTTGTGACAATCTTACCAACGATAATGAGCGAAAGCTCTGTTAGCGTCTGCCATTTTATGTGTTTCTTCACGTTTCTTAACGGAAGCTCCTGTGTTGTTAGCAGCATCCATGATTTCTTTTGCAAGTCTTTCTTCCATGGTATCTTCACCACGTAGACGAGAATAGTTAACTAACCAGCGTAGTGCTAATGCTTGACGACGTTCTGGACGTACTTCAATAGGCACTTGGTAGTTAGAACCTCCTACACGACGAGCTTTTACTTCAAGAACAGGCATGATGTTTTTCATAGCTTGTTCGTAAACTTCTAATGGATTATTACCAGTAGATTCATTAATGATGTCAAATGCATTATACAAAATAGTTGCTGCTTTTCCGCGTTTTCCATCAACCATGATGCGGTTAATTGTGCGAGTAACTAATTTAGAATTGTAAATTGGATCTGGCATAACTTCGCGTTTTGCGACTGGACCTTTACGAGGCATTCTGACTCCTCCTTCCTCAATTTTCTTTTTTATTTATGATTTATTTTTTAGGTTTTTTAGCACCGTATTTAGAACGGGATTGCATACGACCGTTTACACCAGCAGTATCCAATGCACCACGAACGATATGGTAACGTACCCCTGGTAAGTCTTTTACACGTCCACCACGGATTAGCACCACACTATGTTCTTGTAGGTTATGACCGATACCTGGAATGTAAGCTGTCACTTCTAAAAGGTTAGACAAACGTACACGAGCGTACTTACGTAACGCAGAGTTAGGTTTCTTCGGAGTCATTGTACCAACACGCGTACAAACACCACGTTTTTGAGGTGAATTTGTATTTGTTGGAGCTTTTTTGAAACTGTTATATCCTCTTCCCAAAGCAGGAGATTTAGATTTTTCAATCGCTGATTTGCGAGGTTTACGAACTAATTGATTAATAGTAGGCATTTATTTTTTCCTCCTTCCTTAATAGGTTGTTCTTGGTCCACACATCCAGGTGGTCCATTTATTAGCAAAAAATAATAAATCGAAGTTTTTTTCGATTCTAGTAAGGTATGCTCTCCATACAGTCAGTCAGCACGACTGAATTTCTTTTCAGGAAACTGTGTATAAAAGCACCTTTGAAATAATACCATGAATAATAATATCCGTCAACCTGTTCAATCATTTTTTTTAATGAATTTTTGAATTTTTACAGAACTATTGTCTTTAGATGTTATTAGGGGAATCATTTTGCGGTTTCTATTCTGTACCAGGAAGCATAACCACTAATAAAACAAAAAACCAAACTCAGCAATTAAAGCGAGTTTGGTAAATTGATTTTTTATTGTTGATCGTCATGCGGTCTCATCGTTGGGAATAGTAAAATATCGCGAATGGATTGGCTATCTGTTAGTAACATAACCATGCGGTCAATTCCAATTCCTAGCCCCCCTGTTGGCGGCATACCGTGTTCTAAAGCTTCCAAGAATTCTTCATCCACACCATGTGCTTCATCGTTTCCTTGTTCTTTTTCCTTTGCTTGTGCTTCAAAACGCTCTCTTTGATCAATCGGATCGGTCAATTCAGTAAAGGCATTTCCGTATTCATTTCCCATAATGAAAAATTCAAAACGATCAGTAAAACGAGGATCCTTTTCATTCTTACGTGCCAATGGAGAAATAGCAGTTGGATGACCATAGATAAATGTTGGCTGGATCAATGTCTCCTCAACAAATTCTTCAAAGAATTCATTAATTACGTGTCCTACTGTCATGTGTTCAGTAATTGGAACCTTATGTTCTTTTGCTAGGCTGCGAGCTTCTTCGTCCGTCATCTCTTTCCAGAAATCAACACCCGTTTGCTCTTTAATCGCGTCAACCATATGAATACGAGCATACGATCCGCCCATATTTAATTCTTGACCATCATAAGAAATCATCGTTGTTCCTTTTACTTTTTCTGTTACAGTCTTGAAAATTCCTTCTACTAAGTTCATCACATCTTCATAATCCGTATAAGCAGTATACAATTCCAACATCGTAAACTCAGGATTATGGGTTGTATCGATTCCTTCGTTACGGAATACGCGACCAATTTCATAAACCTTTTCCATTCCACCGATAACAAGGCGTTTCAAATGCAACTCCAATGCAATACGCATGTATAATTCCATATCCAAAGCATTGTGATGCGTGATAAATGGACGCGCTGTTGCCCCACCTGCCAAATTATGTAAAACGGGTGTTTCAACTTCTAGATATCCAAGACCATTCAAGTATGTTCGAATTTCAGTAATAATCCGGCTGCGGTCTACAAAACGATCAAAGCTTTCACGATTACTGATTAAATCTAAATAGCGTTGACGATATTTTTGTTCTACATTTGTTAAACCATGATATTTATCAGGTAGTGGTCGCAAAGCTTTTGTTAAATGGACAAATTTGCTTGGCTTAACGGTTACTTCCCCAGTATTTGTCTTCATGACAGTACCGGTTACTCCGACAATATCCCCCAAGTCTGCTTGCTTAAAGATCTCGTAATCTTCCTCGCCAACCGCATCTTTACGAACGTATATCTGGATACGTCCATTGTTATCTTGAAGATGAGCAAATCCTACTTTCCCTTTGCCACGCTTTGTCATAATTCTACCAGCAATGGATACACTTATGTTTTGCTCGTCAATTTCTTCTTTCGTTAAGCTGTCGTATGTATCATGCAATTCTTGTGACATATGGGTACGACGAAAACCACTATGAAATGGTTCTGTACCTTCTTCACGTAAGTTCTGCATTTTCTCACGACGAACGAGCAATTGATCATTCATTTCTTCAGAATGTTTTTCTTGACTCAATGAGGTCACTCCGTTCTCTTCCTATCAATATTCTATCTAATCTATCTTGCCAAGAAATGCATGAAAATGCAAGGTTTCTTAGAGATTTAATTGGATTGTTTTTTCTATATGTATGGCAACGACTCAAAACTCCCAAGCTATTCTATCACCTTCTTTCTTGTAAAACAAGAAAAGTAGGACAAATACCAAGCTCAGGAGAATTTTTAGAAATCAAGCCCCACAATAAAAACTGTACAGATGGAATTTCCGTACAGTTCTTCTATTTTTATCAGTAGTCGCCGTTTGAAATGGTGATTACTTTTTTATTCGTTCCTAATTTTTTAGCAACTTCAATGGCACCTGCAATTGCTGCCCCACTTGATAGTGCTAGTAGAAGACCTTCTTCTCTTGCTAAGCGCTTCGTCATTTCGACTGCTTCTTGAGAAGAAATTCGAATGACTCCGTTATACAATGTTTGATCTAGGAGTGGTGAGAGATAATCTGAACTGATTCCACTAATCGCACTCTCACCTTTTAATTCATTGCTCAATATTGGTGCTTCTTCGGTTTCAACGGCATAGAGTTCAATATTGGGATTTCCAGCCCTTAAATATTTCCCTACCCCTGTCAAAGTCCCACCCGTTCCTGCAGTCGCAACGAATGAATCGGGATATTTCCCATCAAAAGCATCGACAATTTCTGGACCTGTCATCCCTTCATGAACAGCTGTATTGGCAAGATTACGGTATTGGTTTAAGTAAAAGTAGCCATCTTGTTGACTGAGTTCTACTGCTGCTTTGATTGCGCCATTTATGCCTTCAGATTCTGGTGTTTCAATCACTTCTGCGTCATACATCCTTAGTTGTGGCAAGTAGGCAGCACTCGTCCCTTCAGGCATAACCAAAATAGAACGGTAACCTTTTGCAGCTGCTAGCATAGCTAAAGAAATACTCGCATTGCCATCGGTCACTTCTACAACCGCATCACTAGGACTTATTTTACCTTGTTCTTCAGCCACTTCTAAGATATTAAGGACCACGCGATCTTTAATACTATGACCAATATTGAGTGACTCTAATTTTACATACACATCCGCTGCTCCAGACGGAACAACTTTTGTTAGTTTAAAAAGCGGTGTTTCTCCAATCAGTTCTGAAATATGGCTAACGATTTTTTCCATTAGATTCCCTCCACTCTTTCTAGATACAAACTTATTTTTGAATTTCTTCCAGTAATTCTGTTAATTCTTCTTCCGAATAATAATATTTTTCACCACAAAAATGACAAATTACTTCCGCGCCTTTATCTTCTCGAATAATTTCTTCTAATTCTTCTTTTCCAACTGCTGCCAGTCCATCTTTAAAACGATCGTGAGAGCAGTCACATTTGAATTGGACCGGCATTTTTTCAATAAAGTGGATATTTTCTTTACCAATTATTTTTTCAAGCACTTCTTCAGGTGTAACACCTTTTTCCATTAAACGAGATACTAATGGCATTTCAGCCAGGTTTTCTTCAATGGAAGAAATCGCCTCTTCACTCGCATCCGGCAACACTTGAATCATGAAACCTCCGGCAACTTTGATTGAATCGTCTGTATCAACCAATACGCTCAATCCTACTGCTGAAGGTATTTGTTCTGAGTTTGCCATATAATAGGTGAAATCTTCTCCTAGCTCACCGCTGACAAGAGGAACTTGTCCAGTAAATGGTTCTTTTAAGCCTAAATCTTTGATGACTGTTAATAGGCCTTCTGTCCCAACCACACCGCGCACGTCTAATTTCCCATTACTATTTAACGGCAAGTTCACATGCGGGTTAACGATATACCCTTTTACATCGCCTTTTCCATTTGCGTCCACCATGATGCGGCCGCCTAGTCCATTCCCATTGATCATTACCGTCATCTTTTGATCGTCTTTCAATCCTGTTGTTGCAATCAAGATTGATCCTATCATCGCTCTTCCCAACGCTGCTGAAGACGCGCTCCACGTATCATGGCGCCTTTGAGCTTCTGCAACAGTATTTGTTGCATCCACTGCATATACACGGAATTGCCCACCATAAGCCATCCCTTTTACTAAATAATCCGACATTTAATATCCTCCCGAAGTATACCTATTTTCTATTTCTATCCTTATTCTACTATAGCTTCTTCAAAAACCAAACTAGACAACTTACATTTTAAAAGAAAGAACAACTATTGAAACTGGAGAAGGACTTATACATCCCTCTGCCAAAAAAATAGAGCAGGAAGGATTTTCTTCTCTGCTCTACTGCTAATTTTATTTATTCTTGTGAATCGTCATCTTTGCGGTCATCCAACCAGGAAGAGAAGTAATCTTCATTTTTATCTGCTTCTGCTTCATTTGAATCTTCTTCGCCGGAAGCAAAGTCTTGCCCTTCTTCGTGGTCTTCTTTATCGCGCTGTGCTTTTTCTGCTTCTTTCTTTTCTAGCGCTCTTTTTGCATCTTCAAAAGAAGCTGCTTTTTCGCTTGGATATTCTTCTGTCTGTTTGTCTTCTGGCATTCTTCCAGTTTCAAAGAGACTCTTGATTGTTTTCTCATCCAATGTTTCTAGTTCAAGAAGTTTTTCAGCAATCAAATTCAATTGAGCACGATGGTCATTAATAATTTGACGAGCTTTTTCGTGTGCTTCACTCATAATACGACGTACTTCTGAGTCAATTTGATAAGCAATGTCTTCCGAATAAGAACGAGTATTTCCATAATCACGGCCAACAAACACTTGTTGGTTTGATTCATATTGGACCGTTCCTAAACGGTCGCTCATACCATATTCCGTAACCATGCTGCGCACAAGTCCTGTTGCTTGTTCAAAGTCATTACTTGCACCAGTTGTTTGAACATTGAAGACAATCTCTTCCGCCAAACGTCCACCAAGCAATCCAACAACTTGTTCGAACATTTCATCTTTGGTCATTAAGAAGCGATCTTCTTTTGGAAGCATGATTGCGTAACCACCAGCACGTCCACGAGGAACAATCGTTACTTTATGAACTGTACGTGCGTCACTTAATACCATACCAACAATTGTATGTCCTGCTTCGTGATAAGCAACCATTTCTCTTTCTTTCTTGCTGATCGCTTTATCTTTCTTGGCTGGACCAGCGATAACACGGTCATGTGCTTCGTCAATATCTAATGCATCAATTCGCACTTTATCTCGACGAGCAGCCACCAATGCCGCTTCGTTTAATAAGTTTTCTAAATCTGCACCGGAAAAACCTGGTGTTTGTTGTGCAACTACTTTCAAATCCACATCATCTGCTAATGGTTTGTTTCGAGCATGGACTTTCAAGATTGCTTCACGGCCTTTTACGTCTGGACGGCCGACTAAAATCTGACGGTCAAAACGTCCTGGACGAAGCAAAGCCGGATCTAGAACGTCCGAACGGTTTGTAGCAGCAATGACAATAATTCCTTCATTACCGGAGAAACCATCCATTTCAACTAGCAACTGGTTCAGTGTTTGCTCACGTTCATCATGTCCGCCGCCCATTCCAGCTCCACGTTGACGACCAACCGCGTCAATCTCATCAATAAAGATAATTGCTGGAGCTGCTTTTTTAGCATTTTCGAACAAGTCACGTACACGACTTGCCCCTACTCCGACAAACATCTCCACAAATTCAGAACCTGAAATAGAGAAGAAAGGAACGCCTGCTTCACCTGCAACAGCTTTTGCTAGTAAAGTTTTCCCTGTACCAGGAGGTCCTTCTAACAGAACACCTGCCGGGATACGTGCACCCAATGCGGTAAAACGTCTTGGATCTTTCAAAAATTCCACTACTTCGACTAACTCTTGTTTTTCTTCTTCAGCGCCAGCAACATCTGAAAAACGGACTTTGACATTCTTTTTAGAAACATCTTCTGATTTCGTTTTCCCAAAATTCATAACATTGCGGCCGCCGCCACCTTGTCCGCCGCCTTGCCCCATCATCATATACATGAAGAAGACAAAAATAATAAGTGGTAAAATACTAAATAAAATACTTACCCAAGCACCTGATTGATCTTGCTCAATGATGGTTACCTCGGTATCTGAGTTTGCAGCTAAATCTCCGATTTGTGCTAAGGTGGAGTCATTTGGTAATACCCGTGAACGAAATGAGGTTGTTGTTAAATTCTGTTCGTCAAACAACAATAGATCGCTTGTAGATGAATCACTTTCAATTGTTTTTTCTTCTCGGTACTCTCCAACGATTTCCCAAACGCCAGCTCCGGGCTGCATACTGAATTCATCTATTTCTTCATTTTCCAATGCAGTTAAAAATTCAGTAGTTGATATCGTTTGGCTTGATTGGTTCCCTACCCCTCTTGTCATCATAGTTACGATTGCGATGACTGCCAGGAAGATTAGAATCCAAAAACCACTGCTTTTGAGGAAATTATTCTTTTTCATTTGACCCTCCCTGTCAGATAGTATGCCTATATGGCTTATATCTTCTCTTATCCTATTATTCGATAGTTATTTTATGTATCTCGATAATAATAACATACCTGACCATCTTTCACTATCTATTTTATTGATAAATCTCTTCTTTCAGCACACCGATATAAGGCAGGTTACGATATTTTTCAATGTAATCAAGACCGTATCCGACAACAAATTCATTTGGAACATTGATTCCAACATAATCTGCTTCCAAGTCAACCGCTCTTCTTTCTTTTTTGTCTAAAAGAGTAACGATCTTAATCGATTTTGCTTTCCGATAACGGAAAATATCAATCAAATAACTCAATGTACGTCCCGTGTCAATAATATCTTCCACAATCAATAAGTCACGATCTTCAACAGAAGTATCTAGATCCTTTAGTATTTTTACATCTCCGCTTGATTCGATTGCTGCCCCATAACTGGTAACATCCATGAAGTCAAGCTCCAAGTCACAATCCATTGCACGGGATAAATCCGTCATAAACATGATTGCACCTTTTAAAACACCGATTACGAGAGGATTTTTCCCTTCATATTCTTTCGTTAGTACTGCACCCAGTTCTTGCGTTACTTTCTTTATCTCTTCCTCCGTATATAAAACCTCTTTAATATCGGGATGGTTCACATCTTCACCTCATTATTATTTTTCAAACACCACAAATCGATGTTCGGGATCTTCATTGTTTGTTAAATCATTCTCGATAGGCGTCAGCCAAATAGATGCTGCATAATCAATGATCCAAAGTATGATTCCATTTGCATCACTGATGACTAGAATTTTATCGCGATCCTCTTTTGGAATCTTTTTATCAATAAAAATTCTATTTAATTTTTTAGTAAAAGGTTCGCGCGGATTCAATTGGATTCGATCGCCGGGCTGCCAGTTACGGACCACCAACGGATATTGAATTTTCTTGTTCGAAAGTTGAAAAACTTTTATTTTTTCATTTCCAACTGCCACACTCTTTTTACTAAATGAAAACAATCCTATTTTACCATTAATCGGCAATTGTAACCATTGATTTAGTTTAAGTTCTTTATAAATCGTTGGGAATTTTTTTAAATCTTCTTCTAGTCCAGAAGTTTTTTCAAAAATAACGGTGTCATATCGCTTTTTAATCAAACCTCCTGAAAGTGAAAGTTCGCTTTGAGGGTTTTTATTATACATCAGTTCAAGGATAAGGGCTACATGGATTTTTTTTGCAATAACCCCTTCATTTGACCAAATTTTTTCTAAAAAATAAGTGAGCAACAATCGTTGTAAAGCAATTGGTTCATTTTCTAATAAACGGATGGAAAACTGCCAGCTAGCATGGTTCTTTTCAAAATAAGTTGCTATTTTTTCTTTTAGTACTGGTTCGACTATGTTTGTCATATCAAGGAAATCTTGAGAAAATGCTTGAAAATGACGAGCAGCTTGTTCATTTTCCTTTTTTATTAAAGGAAGAATTTGATTGCGATAACGATTTCTCGTGAAATTTAATTCTTGATTAGTAGAATCTTCTCGATAAGGAACATTATTTTCCAAACAATATCGATACAATTCTTCTTTTTCTGTTTCTAATAACGGACGAATTAATTTTCCTATGGAGAATTTTCTCTCTCTCAGAATACCAGAATAACCGCTTAGGGCACTGCCTCGAGTCAGCTTCATTAATATTGTTTCCATTTGATCATCTGCATGATGGGCAGTAAGAAGAATAGCCGCATTTCGCTCTTTCATTTTCTCTGAAAAAAAATCATATCGAAATTCTCTCGCTGCTGCTTCTATATCACTTTTTGGATGAAAATGAGGATCCCAATGTTTTTCGTGGAATAGAAAATTATACCTTTCACAGTATTCCTTAACCAATAATAAATCAGCATCTGAGTCTTCTCGTAAATGATGATGAACATGTACCACTTCAATGGTCGGTCGGCTTTCTTCGGGAATTCTTCTGACAACATCAAGCAGAGCCATCGAATCTACTCCCCCAGAAACAGCAAGAAGTATTCGTTCATTTTTTTCCCAATATCGATACGAATTTACATCTGACCATACTTTCTCAAGCAATTCATCCAATTACTTCGTCCCCCTTAAAAAAGAAAAAGAGGAAGAACCCAGAGGCAAGTACCCCCTATCGTTCAACCCCTCTTATTATTAGCCTATTAACTACGTCTTCCGCCTCGGCCGCCTCGTTTACCTTCTGTATTGCGTTTTAAAGAAGTTAAACGATCATCGCTCTCTTTTAAGAATGTGCTCATCAAATTATCAAAGCTTTCTTTTTTGTTATCTTTTCCTTGTGAAGGACGATCTCCTCTATCTTGGTTAAATGAAGATGTCTTTCTTGGAGCAGAGCTACGTTGGGTAGGTTTATAATCACGTTGAGGTCGGGAAACTTCTTCGGATTTCTCTTCCGCTTTACGAATCGATAATCCTATTTTCCCATCATCTGCTATCGATAATATTTTTACTTTTACTTCGTCACCAACAGTTAAAACATCATTAATGTCCTTAATATAACTATCAGAAATTTCACTAATATGAACAAGTCCAGTTTTTCTCTCACCCAAATCAATAAAAGCCCCAAAATTTGTAATACCCGTTACTTTTCCTGATACAATGCTACCAACCTCAATTGACATAAAAAAAGATTTCCTCCTTAAATTTTGTATGCTTATTATATCATGTTCTTCAATATAAATACAGTTGGATATCCTTGCTAAAGCGCTTATTGCTCCGATTTCTCTTTAAGTGCTTCTTTTTCAGCTACTTTACTTTGATTATCTTCTGGCAAGCTAAAGATAATTTCTCCATCTTTGCTCAGATAATATCGGCTTCTAGCTAATTTCGCAATGTATTCTTCGTCTTGTAGTAATCCTACTTGGACTTTCAAGTCTTGATTCTCTTCTTCTAACGTCTGATTTGTTTCTTTTGCTTGTGATATTTTCTCACCCATCGTTTGAATTTCAAATAGGTTGTTGATTATATTTGCTGCTAACGGCACTATGATAAGCATTCCTGCTAACAAAATAACAATCATCCGTCTTCGTGCTTTTTGCTGAATACTTCTATTAATTTTCTTTTTCAGTGTTTGTTCTTGGGTATAGTCATTTTTTATTGGAGTAATATTCTGCTTGGGTACTTCATTGTGAGTTTTGGCTTGTTTTTGAAGCATAGGCCATCTCCTACTTTCACTGTCTTCTATCCTGTCACCGACATTTTTTTACGTTCATTCGAATAATTTCATATATGGTTTCAGTATAGAAGAAAATGAAAAAAAAGTCACGTTGAACTTGGCATTATTCTTCTATATTTGCCGTTTCACTCAAAACAGTATACATTTCTTGCGCTTCATCTTTTTTAGTAGTGTCCAGTATTTTGTCAATACGCACTACCAATGTCTTATTTCCAAATTGAAGAGTTAATTCATCACCGACTTTTACATTGGCACCTGATTTCGCTTGTTTATCGTTAATAAGTACTCTTCCTTTATCCGCAACTTCTTTTGCAACACTTCTCCGTTTGATAATACGTGATACTTTTAGAAATTTGTCTAATCTCATGATTCTTCCTCCCGTTCTTTTCTCTTTATTTCTTGCCACATGTCATCGATTTCTTGAATCGAGTTCACCTCGTATCCGTCAAATATATGCGGGTGACGGCGACGAAGTTTTTTATTCAACGTATCAAGAATGTCTTCCATGGTAAACATGCCTTGGCTCTTTGCGTAGCCAGCGTGGTAAAAGACTTGCAATAATACATCGCCCAACTCTTCTATCAAGTTTTCAGTATCATCTTTTTTGATTGCTTCTGCGACTTCTTCTGTTTCCTCCGCTAAGTAAGGTAACAAGCTCTCATGGGTCTGTTCTTGAACCCACATATCTCCGTTCATGATAGCATCCATATAAAATTGAGTCGTCGCAAATGATTTTGTCTGGTCGTCACGCTCTAATGGAGGCACATATACAGACAACAAATTGTGTATTCCTTCTAAATGATCTAATTCGTATAAAGGAACCCATGTTACTTTTTCAAAAGTGGTTCCTGCCGCATCCACCAAGGCAACTTGGTGCTCATCAGGATATTTATCCATCAAAGTGAGTTTTACATCTCCTGCAACAAGATCATTATAGACCTGCATGATAATTAAATGACTTCCTAAATCAATTTGATTTGCATCAAAAGATAAACCATCTACCAGCTGAAACCCGCCAATCGGATCCACTGAAACAGCCTGAAAAAAATCATCGATAAAACTTTTTCCGCCCAATACCTCTACTTCAATTCCTTGCTGATTTTTTAATAACAATTGCACCGAATCTTCGGCTACAAGTGGATGTCCCGGCACTGCATACAGAATATCTTGTTTTTCTGCCTCTTTCAATAACCGCTCACTAATTTTTTCGTATACCGATTCAAATTGACTTTCTTGTTCATAAATTTCATCAAAACTACGAAAGCTAATTCCTTTTGATACTAGTTCACTTACAAGTGGATGTTCCTTTGTACGAAGAATAAGATTGGCGTGATTTTTTATTTTTTGATAAACGCCGATCGGCAACTGATTAAAGTCTCCGGCACCCAAACCTACAATCTCTATTTTTGGCATATTCTACTCCTTTATGAAGATCCCTTATTCAATCTTCTTAAGATTTTTTTCCCAAAAGGGAGTGTTAACCATTCACGAGCAGTAAAAAGATTCACGCTTAACACATAGGCAACGAAGATAACCATTCCAATTGCAACAGCTATTAAGGCTATAATGGATGAGTTTGTTCGATTCACATCAACAAAATACCATCCTAATAAAAATTTACTCAGATAAACTCCGCAGTAAAGCAGAACACTTCCACCACATAATTTCGCTAAAAAATGATCGGTTTTCCATACCCTCTTTAACGAAAGACGCATTTTACTGCCCAGAAACAGCGTCATCACGATTAATCCAAGTAACGTTGAAACACTTGCTCCCATTGTGCCGTAATGACTGACAAGGAATATGTTCGCCGTATACTTTATCAACAGTCCTATTCCCAGTGCGTAAAGCGTAATCCGGTACTGATTTTCACTTTGGAGGATGGAGTGATAAGCCATTACTAAGGAAGCCGCCACAATCGATAAAATATAGACAGCGAGCACTGAATTTCCATTTCGATCCCCGAATAGCATATGGTTTACTTCCGGCAATATCGCCAGCAGTCCTACTGCAGCTGCAATAGAAAAAGTGGCGGTCATTCGAATTAACGACTTTGCTGCATAATGAAATCGATCGCTTTGTTCAGCGACGAATGCTTGTGTCATCATGGGGATAAAACTGGCAGAAAAGCCTGTGCCCACTACCATTCCCAATTGCACAAGCGGTTGTCCTCGGTCATAGATTCCTTTTAAAGATTTAGCAGCTTCTTCCATCATGCCATTTTCAACTAATCCTTTATACAAGGTAAAAGAATCTATCAATTGAAATAAAACAAGGATGGATGTTAATAAACATATGGTCATCCCTTCTGTCAAGTAACGCTTCGCAAGTTCTGATAAACGCTCAGAATGCCTTTCTTTACTCACAAAAATGTCCGTTTCAAAAGGGTGCTCTCTCCGCTCTTTTAAAATTGCATAGAACAAAATAATCGTTGAGCCAATTGCTCCCCAAGTAGCACCACTCATGGCAGCTGCCCCCATTTGATACAAATCAGTTCCCCCTACTGTAAAAAGGTATGCCACAAATAATATGACTACTACGCGGATGATTTGTTCCATTACTTGAGAAATCGCTGTCGGCTTCATTCGATAGGTTCCTTGGAAATACCCTCGAAAAGTCGCTAAGACCGGCATGAACAGAAACATCCAGGATACAGATTGAAGAATCGGTGTGAGTTGTTCATCCCCCATGAATTGTGCAATCTGTTTGGAAAATAGGTAAAGAATACCAAACAATCCCACTGAAAAGACGGATAGAATCAACAAACTTTGTTTTATTAGCAATCGGTGTTCTGCACGGCTTTTAGCCTCCGCAATCGTTTTTGAAAAAAACACTGGAAATCCCGATAAAGCAAAAGTCATTCCAATTCCATAAATGGGATAGACTTGTTGATATACATAAAAGCCAGTATTTCCGACCATATTTTGGAATGGCACGCGATAAACGGCGCTTAATATTTTTGCAAATAAAGAAGCAACCGAAAGCAGTAGTGCCCCACTCATCATTTGTTTTAACTGATTATTTTTCATAAGCAATCAACTTTCTACTTTTTCCTTCTCAGGAGCGCTTGCTTCTAAGAAGACTTTTAGATGATCCATCCAAGCTGGAACTTCAACATTGTGAATTTGAATCGAGACGACTAGCTTTTCTTTCTTCATATTTACTTGTGCCCGTAATGGAATACTGCTTAATGATTCAAATATCGTAACTCCTTGCAGGCGCTTTGTTCCATCCTTATCAAAAGTAATATAAATGGTATCGTCATTCCGTCTGATATTTTCTGCTTCTGCCAGCTCTGCATAGTGTTTAATCAGACCGACTTGTGCTAAATAGGTTACTTCGTTCGGCAAATCTCCAAAACGGTCTTGGAAATCATCTTGAATCTCGTAAAATTCTTCTTCATTCTTCATTTGTTGGATACGTTTATACATATCAATTTTTTGGCGTTCGTCTTCTATATAATCGTTAGGAATATAAGCGTTGACACCTAGGTCGATTTCTACATTGATTCGTTTTCTTCGAGGTGTTTTTCCACGTTTCCTCTCCACTGCTTCACTCAGCATTTCAGAGTACAAATCAAAACCAACTGAATCAATAAATCCGTGCTGTTGCGCTCCTAGTAAATTACCTGCACCACGGATTGATAAGTCACGCATCGCAATTTTGAAACCAGAGCCTAATTCAGTAAAATCTTTGATTGCTTGCAATCTTTTTTCGCTCACTTCACTCAGTACCTTATCTCGTTGGTACATTAAATAGGCATAAGCAATTCGATTCGTCCTGCCCACCCTTCCTCTCAACTGATACAATTGAGATAGCCCCATATAGTCAGCATTTTCGATAAAGAGCGTGTTTGCATTTGGAATGTCTACACCTGTTTCAATAATTGTTGTCGTAACCAGTACATCATAAGCCCCTTCTACGAAATCCATCATAATATTCTCTAACTGGACTTCCGTCATTTGACCGTGTGCAACTCCTACTCGACAGTCTGGTACAAGCAAGCGAATCTCATCGGCTTTCCTTTCGATTGTATCTACACGATTATAGACATAGAAAGCCTGCCCGCCTCGTGCCATCTCTCGCTCTATTCCGTCTCGTACAGCTCCCATATCTTGCTCCATTACATAAGTTTGTACAGGATAACGGTTCGCTGGAGGAGTTTCAATAACAGAAAGATCCCGCACTCCTAACATAGACATATGCAAAGTACGCGGAATCGGCGTTGCGGTCAATGTAAGTACATCCACAGTCGCTTTTAAAGACTTCAGGCGTTCTTTATGTTTGACACCGAAGCGCTGCTCCTCATCTACAACCAATAAGCCCAGATCAAAAAATACAACATCTTTTGAAATTAACCGATGTGTTCCTACCACAATATCAATGCTGCCTTTACGGACTCCTTCAATCGTCTCCTCTTGTTGTTTTTTCGTGCGGAAACGACTCAGCAATCCAATCTCAAATGGTAACTCTTCAAAACGTTGAACCAATGTCTCATAGTGTTGTTGAGCAAGAATGGTTGTCGGAACCAAGAATGCTGCTTGTTTCCCATCCAGAACAGCTTTAAAAATTGCCCGCATAGCTACTTCTGTTTTCCCGTAGCCTACATCTCCCACTAATAGACGATCCATAGGTTTCTCTTTTTGCATATCCACTTTAATTTCTTCGATACTTCTTAGCTGATCTTCCGTTTCAGTAAAAGGAAATTTATTCTCAAAATCAATTTGATCTTGGGTATCTCGAGGAAAAGCATAGCCTTTTTCTGATTCGCGTTTTGCATATAATTCAATCAGATCATCGGCAATATCTTCTACTTTAGAAGCAACTTTATTTTTTGTCTTAGCCCATTCTGTTCCACCTAATTTGTTTACTTTAGGCGTTTTCGATTCAGAAGAAACATATTTCTGAACAAGGTGCAGCTGGGTGACAGGTATGAACAGCTTCGCACCATCTTGATAAGTAATCGAAATATAATCTTGGTGGACATCATCTATAACAATGGTTTCCATTCCAGTATATTTCCCAATACCATGATTCACATGAACAACATAATCGCCTGGTGCTAATTCTGTATAACTTTTTAGTCGTTCGGCGTTTGACATCTTCTGTCTGCGAGGCTGCCGTTTTGCAGCTTTGTTGAAAAGTTCTTTTTCCGTTACGAAAACTACTTTTTCTAATGGCATTTCAAAACCATTCGCTAAATTCCCCACAACAATATTTACATGCCCTTCCACAATTACGTCATGCCCTTTTATGACACTTTCAATATCAAAATCTGCAAATATCTGATGAACTTTGTTCGCACGTTCTGTATCTGGGACAACCATAAATACGGTCATTTCTTGTTTCAACCAACGATCCATTTCAACTTTCACCATTGGCATTTGCCCAAAGAATTGAACAACTCCTCGGTACTGGAGTGGATGGATAGCAGTAAAACGAATGTTCCCTAATCCCTTTTGAAATAGAGAATAAAACAGTTTGGGGTGATTGCTTTGCTTCACTATTTCCCGAACTTCTGCAGTCATCTTTTGTTTGGGGAGGAGAATACCCTCGCCGATTTTCATTTCTTGCCAATCAGCTGCTTCAAGTTCCTGAGTTCGGTCGCTTTCTAATGTTCTGCCATATTCATCCATAATAAGCAGAGCATCTTCAGGAATATAGTCCATAATTGTCGTTGTTTCAGGAAAAAATAAAGACGTATACATTTTAGGATTTTCGGGCAACTCTCCTAATTGAGCTTTCTCGATAAAATCGCGGAAAAAGACAGTAAGCCGGTCCCTTACTTCTTCATTTTTTATTGATTTTTCAGCTTTTTTTATTCGTTTTTCAATCTTATCCGCTTGTTCAGCCAGAATGTTCGGCGGAAAGACAGTATCTTGAGCTGGTAATACCACTACTTTCTTCACCGGATCATCAAATGATTTTTGGGTAGTCGGTTCAAAGAAACGCATGCGATCGATTTCTGAACCAAAAAATTCAATCCGTACAGGATATTCTTCATTTAGTGAGTAAATATCGACAATATCTCCCCGAATGCTGAATTCACCAGGCGAAGCGACCATCCCTTCACGTACATATCCCATGGCAATTAGCTTTTCAGCTAATTCTTCAAAAGCCGTTTCTTCTCCTTCTACGAAAGAAAGAATATGATTTCTCCACACAGAAACGGGTGCTAACAGCTTTTTAAAACCGGCTGTTGGAATTACGACAATTCCTTTTTGTCCACTTTCCAAAAAGTGCAAGGCCTCGATTCTCTGGCTGCGAAATTCCGGAGAAGAAAAGGCTAACTCAACCGGCAGTGATTCTTCCACCGGAAAAAGAAAACTAGGTATTTCTGGATTGATTTGATTAATATCTTCAAATATTTGCGTAGCTTGCAGTAAGTTAGGCGCCCACACAACTATCGTCTTTTGAATTTCCTCATAAATCATGGAGGTTAAAAGATTTCGAGCTGAACTTGAAATTCCTGTAACTAATTGATTTCCAGCATCATTCATTTGACTCAAGATTGCTTTTATATTTGGCGATTTTTTTAAAAACGATTTAATATCTTTCATAATACACTCCTTGATTTATCCGTATTCCCTCTGAAAGGTTACGTACAAATAGGCTCAGCACCGGCTGAACCTACTTTCTTTGATTAAATTTATTCATGCTGGTGAGAAAATCATTCCCACTTATATAATCGTCAATTGCCTTCACACTTTCCTTCACAGAGAACAACACATCTCCGTGTTCCTCTTCTGGAAACGGGCTCAAAACATGTTGGACTACCGACATATTCTGTTTGGGTCTGCCGACACCAATCCGAATGCGATTAAATTCTTGGGTACCAATATGCTGGATGATGCTTTTTATTCCATTATGACCGCCTGCACTGCCTTTTTGGCGCAGCCGTATTCGTCCAACCGGCATGTCCATATCATCATAAACTACAACAATTTCATCAGTAGCAACATTAAAGTAATCCATAAACGGTCTCACTGCTCTTCCTGATTCATTCATGTAGGTCATGGGTTTGATAAAGAGAATTTTTTCGCCTTTTACGCGTTCTTCCATATAAAGTGCATCAAATTTATTTTTATTAAAAGTTGTCTTATTTTGATAAGCCCATTCATCTAAGGTAATAAACCCAATATTATGCTTGGTGTTTACATACTTTTGGCCGGGGTTCCCTAGCCCGATGATCATTTTCATTAGATTCATCCATTCTTAATTTCATTTTTCGTGTGTACGTGCAAAAAGCTGCACGTAATCGTCCAGTAGTTTCAATAGTATAACACATTTCATAAAATGCAGAAAGAAAATCCTATTTTTATTCGTTTAGATGGTTTTTAATTCCTGAAAGAAAGACTGATAATTAATGAAATACTTGAGAACAAAGTGTTATACTTAACTCAGTAGGATTATGTATTTTCAAATGGAGGGAACAAAATGGTAGATAAAAAAAGAAAATATGGTCAAAAGATTATCCTCATCGGAGACGGGGCAGTTGGATCGAGCTACGCCTTTGCTCTTGTTACACAAAATGTCGGTCGTGAATTAGGTATTATCGATATGAACGTTGCAAAAGCTGAAGGAGACGCTATTGACTTATCTGATGCTTTAGCATTTACAAGCCCTAAAAATATCTATGCAGCAGAATATTCAGACTGTGCGGACGCAGATCTCATCGTTCTAACTGCAGGCGCAGCCCAAAAACCTGGTGAAACACGCCTTGATCTTATAAATAAAAATTTAAAAATCTTCAAAAGCATTGTCGATCAAGTTATGGCGACTGGTTTTGACGGAATCTTTCTAGTTGCAACAAATCCCGTTGATATTTTAACGTATGCTACTTGGAAGTTTTCTGGTTTACCTGCCAGCCGTATTATTGGTTCAGGTACTTCTTTAGACAGCGCTCGTTTCCGTCAGGAAATCGCTCGGAAAGTACATGTGGATGCAAGAAACGTTCATGCTTATATTCTTGGTGAGCATGGTGATACAGAATTCCCTGTATGGTCTCATGCAAATATTGGTGGGCTGCAATTATACGAATGGATTAAACAAAATGATGAAGAAGTAGATGAAGATTCTCTTTTAGAAGTATTTTATTCTGTTCGAGATGCTGCTTATCGTATTATCGAGAAAAAAGGAGCGACCTTCTATGGAATCGCAGTTTCTCTAGCCCGAATTACAAAAGCCATTTTCAATGACGAAAATGCTATCTTACCCTTATCTGTCTATTTAGATGGAGAATATGGGCAAGACGATGTCTATATCGGAGTTCCCTCAGTGATTAACCGCGACGGAATTAAAAAAGTAATTGAAATTCCGTTAAATGAGGTTGAAAAGGGTAATCTCCAACATTCCGCGGATACATTGCGCAAAGTCATTAGAGATTCTTTTGCAGAATTAGAATTGAGCGAGGATAATTAATTTTTTAGCAGTTAAGGGTGCTTTAGAAGGTGCCTTTAACTGCTTTTTTTGTTTTCTTGGAGAATACTTCAGATGAAAGCTAAAAAGATTCTCGGTCCGATGATTCTGGGTCTTTTTATAATGTTCTTTTGCCAATCTCATTCAGTGGCAAGCTTTCTATGCTTTCACTGTATGAGAATAATGACGAATTTCATTCAGTGGCAACTCGACTCAGCCTTCACTTGACGATATTAGGTATTAATTTCATCTAGTGGGGACAAAATCATTGTTCAGTAAACAGAATAAGGCAACCAGGATTGTTTCGTTAGACATTTATGGCAGAAATCCTCAACAATTAAAAAAGCACTCTATCTCATAATAAGATAAAGTGCTTAACGACTTCTTAATCTAGCATTTTAAATTTTTCTTGGAATAATGGGCTAACAGAACGGTTTTCGTGAATTCGTTTGATTGCTTCTGCAATCAATTGAGAGACAGAGATTTGCACAATTTTATCGGTTAGTTTTTCTTTTGGTAAATTAATTGAGTCTGTTACAATTACTTCTTTAATAGCAGAGTTTTCCAGACGCTCCATTGCGGGTCCTGATAGTACTGCATGCGTGCAGCAAGCATACACTTCAACTGCTCCAGCATCTTTCAATGCTTGAGCTGCCAGCGTAATTGTTCCTGCAGTATCAATCATATCATCAATCAAGATACATTTTTTACCTTTTACGTCTCCAATAATATTCATTACCTCAGCAACGTTCGCTTTTGGTCGTCTCTTATCGATAATAGCAATTGGTGCATGAATAAATTCTGCTAGTTTTCTAGCACGTGTTACTCCACCATGGTCAGGTGAAACAACTACCACGTCATCATTTGCTAGCATTTCGTTGTCTAAGAAATAATTTGCTAATAATGGTGAGCCCAATAAATGATCTACTGGAATATCAAAGAAACCTTGAATTTGAGGGGCATGCAAGTCAAGTGCCAACACACGATCTGCGCCCGCCATTGTGATCATATTCGCAACGAGTTTTGCAGTAATTGGTTCACGTGACTGAGCTTTACGATCTTGACGTGCATAACCATAGTAAGGAATAACAACGTTAATTGTTTTTGCACTTGCGCGTTTCAATGCATCAATCATGATAAGCAGTTCCATTAAATGATCATTTACTGGAAAACTTGTTGATTGGATAACATAGACATGCGCTCCACGAATACTTTCATCGATGTTAATTTTTACTTCGCCATCACTAAATTGTGTAGATGATACAACACCTAATTCTACGCCAACTTCTTCTGCAATTTTTTCAGCCAATGGAATGTTGGAACTCAAGGAAAAAATTTTCAATTTTGGGTCTTTATATTGTTCTGTTATCATATCTGCCTCCGCTAACCATCTATTCTTTTTTTGAAATACCCTTCAGTTATTATAATAAGCTTTTAAAAAAATAAAACAACTATCCTTTTTGATTATTTGAAGGTGGTAATTTATCCCAATATCCTTCTTTATTTTCTTGCCGAGCACGAGCAATTCCCATAGCGCCTTCCGGTACGTCTTTTGTGATGGTTGAACCAGCTGCCAAGAACGTATTTTTATCTATGGTCACTGGCGCAACTACGTTTACATTGCATCCGATAAAAGTGTTATCCCCGATTGTCGAACGATGTTTTTTCTTTCCATCGTAGTTTACAAACACTGTGCCGCAACCAACATTGATATTCTCGCCAAGATCCGCATCTCCAACATAAGTCAGGTGGCCAACTTTCGTGTCTTTACCAACTGTCGCGTTCTTTATCTCAACAAAGTTTCCGATATGAACGGCTTCGCCGATTTTGCTATTTGGACGAATATGGCTGTAAGGTCCAACATTACTATTCGATGCCATTTCTGAATGTTCAATCATGGAACTCGTTACTTTTACATAGTCTCCTATTGTAGAATCACAAATTTCAGACTGAGAGCCGATAAAGCACTCTTCACCGATAATGGTTTTCCCTCTTAACACTACTCCTGGCTCAATAATGGAATCAGATCCAATCACTACTTCTGAGTCAATGTAAGTATGATCTGGATCAATAATGGTAACTCCATTACGCATATGTTTTTCATTGATACGCTTTTTCATTGTTTTAGCTGCTTCAGCTAATGCAACACGGTCATTCACGCCTAATGCTTCTTCCATGTCGGCCATTTGATAAGCAGAGACAATTTCCCCCTGTGCTTTGATAATCTCAATCACATCTGGTAAGTAGTACTCACCTTGCGAGTTATCGTTTTTCACTTGAGAAAGTGCTTCAAAAAGTGCTTCATTATCAAATACGTACGTTCCTGTATTAATTTCATTTACTTTTGCTTCTTCTTCGGTCGAGTCTTTTTGTTCCACGATTTTCTCTACAAGCTGATCGTTATTTCGAATAATTCGTCCATAACCAAACGGATCTTCCGCATGTGCAGACAGAACAGTCGCCTTCGCTTGTTGCTCTTCATGATGTTTTACTAATTTGTTTAGAGTTTCTCCCGTAAGCAGAGGTGTATCACCACAGATTACCAAGGTTGTTCCCTTTTCTTTACCAATAACCGATTCCGCTTGTAAAACAGCATGACCAGTTCCCAATTGCTCTTCTTGAAGAACAAATTCAGAACGATTTCCAACAGTTTCTTTAACTGTCTCAGCACCGTGTCCAACAATGGTTACTACTTTATCTACTCCAGCTACTTCGACTTGATCAATCACATGTTCTACCATAGCCTTTCCGCAAACCTTGTGGAGGACTTTGTATAATTTACTTCTCATTCGAGTTCCTTGACCAGCAGCAAGAACAATTGCATAACGTTTCGTCATATAACTTTCTCCTTCGTTTATCTGAATCACACCAAAATATCGTACCTGAAAAAAAGCGAACAATCAACTTTTGTAAGGGCTTGAATAACGATTTTTCTCCATTTTCTCATATTATTTTGAGTCTGTACAACGAAAATCGTCATAAGAACCAAAAAACCTTCATACACTCACTGTATGAAGGTGATTCTTAATCAAAATAACTTCCTAATCCCACTTCCATTGTACGGTTGCGTAAATCAATGCCATTTACACGAATCAATGAAGTATAGTCTTCTGTTTCTTTGTTATCTGTATAAGCTGCTTCAGCAAACACTGTAACTCCAACTGTTTCTGAATCAAATTCTTCCACCATACTTCTCATTCCATTTACAGTTCCGCCGCCTTTCATAAAATCATCGACGATTAGGACACGTGAACCGCTTGGTAAACTACGTTTGGATAACTCCATTTTTTCAATTCGATCAGAAGATCCCGAAACATAATTGATGCTCACAGTAGATCCTTCTGTAATTTTCGAATCACGGCGAACAATTACAAAAGGAATATTCAAGTAATTCGCTACAGCTTGAGCAATTGGAACTCCTTTTGTCGCAATCGTCATGACTGCTGTTACATTTTTGTCTTTATACTCTGCAGCAATAATTCTACCGGCTTGCTGTAAAATTTCCGGATCGCCTAATATATCAGAAAGATACACATATCCTCCGGGAAGCAAACGTTCTTTGGAAGTCATATACGCACACAAATCCTCAACATAGACCTTCGCTTCATCTGCTGGAATAGAAGGAGTGAAACGCACCCCTCCAGCCGCTCCTGGTAAAGTATCAATAAATCCAAAGCCGTTCGTTTCAAAAGTACGTTTTATAATAGTTAGGTCTTCACTAATTGATGATTTAGCAGACTTATATTTTTGTGCAAAATAAGTCAAAGAAATTAATTTATGGGGATGATTCAGTAGATAGTAGGTTATATCCACAAGTCGATCGCTACGTTTAATTTTCACAGGCTGACTCTCCTTTATTTTAACTAAAAGTATTATAGCTGTTATTTCTTAAAAATGAAAGCTTTTGTTACCTTAACGTTCGTATTTATTTGTATTTATTAAATAAAAACAAGAGCAATGTTCCGCTCTTGTCAAATTCTCATTATTCAGCTCTTTTAGGAATTTTTATTGCTTTAAAAATACTTACAATGACAAACAATCCAACAAACATCAAAGTAATTGTTGCTCCAGGAGGCGTCCCAAACTCATAGGAAACGAACAAGCCGCCGTACATCCCGATTAAGCTAATGCCAATCCCAGTCCAAATTACCATTTTAAAACTATTTACTAACCGCATGGCAACGGCTGCTGGAAGTACCAGAATAGCAGAAACCAACAGCGAGCCGGTAATCGGCATAATAACGCTAATTGCAATCCCAGTAATAATTGAGATAAAGAGTGAAATCCATCTAACAGGCAGTCCAGCAGTCAAAGCTGTATCTTCATCAAAGAGTAACACATATAGCGGTCTGCGAAATATAAAATAAAGTGCTGCAATAATGACTGTTAATACAAACAAAGTTACAATTTGCCCTTGGTCGATTGTAACGATTGAACCAAACAGGAACTGTTCAATATTTGCTGTCTGCTGTCCCGAAACAAAACTCATTAATACAAGCGCCACTGCCATTCCTGTAGACATCAAGATTGCAACCGAAATTTCTGAATAACCTCGAAAAACAGTGCGCAGATACTCGATGCCAATCGCCACTAAAATAACTACAAAAATCGTCGTAATCGTAGGATTAATCCCTATTAACATTCCTAAGGCAATTCCAGCCAGCGAAACATGAGAAAGAGTATCTGCCATTAACGATTGTCTACGTAAAATTAATGTTAGACCTAAAATAGGAGCCATTATTCCAATTAATGTTGATGCTTGGAATGCTCTTTGCATGAATCCATAGAAAAACATCTCCACGGCGAATTCTCCTTTCTCACTAATTTTATTTGACGATCCATATACTCTTTAATATCTTCGTGTTCATGGGTTACCATTAGGATCGCTTTGTTGTGCAATCTTGAGTTATGACGCAGCAAACGATAAAAGCCTTCCCGTGACTCTTTGTCCATTCCTGTCGTTGGCTCATCCAAAACAAATAAATCTGGATCAGTCGCAAAAATTCTTGCTAGAGCAATCCGTTGTTTTTGTCCACCGGAAAGTTCACCAATCTTTTTATCACGCATGTCCCACATGCCGACAGACTCGAGTGCTTTTCTGACATGTTCATGATCTTCTTCATCCAGTTTTTTGAACCATCGATTGTTTTGATATCTTCCTGACTGAACAAATTCCAATACTTTACTGGGAAAACCAATGTTAAAAGAAGATATTTGCTGGGGAGCGTACCCCACCATTAATTTCTCTCCTCGAGTATTCTTTTTTGAAATAGAAGCGGATCCTTTTTGTGGATGAAGGAGGCCCAAAATACTTTTTAAGAGTGTTGATTTTGCCGCACCGTTTTCCCCTGTTAAAATGACAAACTCTCCTGCTTGAACAGAGAAACTGATGTCCTCTAACACCGGTTCTCCATCATAAGAAAAGGATAACTGATCTACATTAATATATTCCATTGAAACTCTCCTTTCGTCCATTTTTTATCGAATCGTTTTTTTCAAAGCCTCTAAATTTTCTTTCATCACATAAAGGTAATCGATTCCTTGCTCTTGATCACTTTCAGTAATTCCTTCAAGTGCACTTAAAACTTCTAAGTCCACATCTGTTTCAGAAGCCAAAGTTTCTGCTATTTTTGAATTCGCTGAATCTTGATAGTAGATCGCTTTGACTTCATTTTCTTTGATAAATGTACC
Source organism: Jeotgalibaca ciconiae (assembly GCF_003955755.1). Classification (NCBI taxonomy): domain Bacteria; kingdom Bacillati; phylum Bacillota; class Bacilli; order Lactobacillales; family Carnobacteriaceae; genus Jeotgalibaca; species Jeotgalibaca ciconiae. The sequence continues at coordinate 792,844 of NZ_CP034465.1, forward strand.
GATTTCAGCCATTTTAGATGGACTTACTTCTTGGCCAGAGGTTAAGGAAGAAACTGCTAGCTCTTCTAATTGATACCTTCTAGCCAAATACCCAAAAGCGGCATGTTGAACAACAAATATACGGTGTTCAGCACTAGAGAAGGCAGTTTCATAGTCGTCATTTAATTGTTGTAACTTTTGCTTATATTCATTTGCATTGATTTCATAGCTTCCCGCATTTTCATTATCAAGACTCGATAGTTCTGTTGCGATTTTTGATACCATTTCCTGCGCAAATACAGGATCTAACCAAACATGCGGATCAACTGCATGGTTGTGTTCGTGTTCCTCTTCGTGTTCATGATTGTGAGCTTCTTCCACATTTTCATAAAATGGAATATCTTCCGCCGCTTCAATAACTAATACATCGCTGTCTTCTAATGTAGAAAGAACATCCGGAACCCAAGTTTCCATATATTCACTACTATAGATGAAAACATCCGCTTCAGCTATTGCAGCCAAATCTTTCGGCGTAGGCTCGTAACTGTGTGAATCCTGCCCTGCCGACAATAGACTGCTTACTGTGCCATTCTCTCCCACTACTTGAGATGTAAATTCAAACACAGGATAAAAAGTTGTAATGACAGTTATTCCATTGCTCTCATCGTTTGCCGCGCCCTCTTCTTTATTACAACCAACTAATACGAGCATAGTCATAACAAATATTAATACAAGTTTTTTTAATTTTAAATGATTCATTTTTTTCTCCTTCATAAATCGTAACGATTCCTGTTTACTCATAAAGAAGACTTTATCACAGCTCTCTTTCCTTAGTCAATAGAATCAACCTCTCTTTTCAACTATCAAATAATTGCTTTTATTCTTAAATGAAATATTTTAAAATTCTTTATTTTAAAAGCAATCATTTTATCTAAACAAATGAAAACTCATTCATAAAAGATGAGCAATAAACTGATAAGAAAAACCGACAAGTCCGCCTTGGCCTATGAAAAAATAGGAAATTTGACCCTGAATTGTCAGGAGACTTCACGCTTCAGCGGGTTAGTCGAATGATATGCGTTAGCGAGCAGCGAAGCGCGCAATGGGGCAAATTTATCTTTTTTTCACTAGGTCAAGACTTGGGAGCTAGACATTGATGGCTGAACTTATAATCCCCTAGTCTATAAGAAAACTTTCATGTTATTCCAAATGAAGATTCTTTCGAAGCATCAACACCAAAAAAGCAATTAACCTACCTATCAAGATAAAGTTAATTGCTCTTTAAAATTTTCTATTTTAACGTCCTGCATATATACACTTCTTCGCAAAAACCTCTTAAGCTGTTATAGACACGTTTCACGCGCGTGTAATTCCTGCTAAAGCCAATGATTGTTGGTCCGCTTCCGCTCATCGTGGCCCCGTCTAATCCATACCGTAACATCCGGTCCTTCAATTGTTTTAATTGAGGATACCGCTCAAAAGTAACGGCTTCTAAAGCGTTGCTTAAATGGCTGGTCATTTCATAATAATCGTTTTGTTCAATCGCATTTTCTACAATCTTAGATTTCGGAGTGTAATCAATCGCTTCAATTTCTAAAGAACGGAAAACCGTTCTTGTCGACACGCTAATTCGTGGTTTTGCAAGAATCACCCAACAAGGAGGAATGTCTTTGATCGGTCGTACATTTTCTCCGCTTCCCGATACAAAAGCCGTTCCACCTACAATCGAATAAGGAACATCTGTACCAATTTGCATGCCGATATCAATTAATTCTTCTATACTCAATTGTAAATCCCATATCCTGTTCAAAGCACGTAAGGTAGCAGCAGCATCCGTACTGCCTCCCCCTAGTCCGGCGGCAACGGGTATTTGTTTATCAATATCAACTTTTATCCCCATCGGAATTTGATATTTTTCTTTTAATAACTTGATTGCTTGGTATACATGATTCCGCTTATCAACCGGTAAAAACGCTTTATTTGTATAAACTTCAATTCGATCTTCCATTAAAGGAGTGAATGTTAAATGGTCAGCAAGATCTACGGAAGACATAATCATTTCTAGTTCATGATAGCCGTCTTCTCGCTTATATAAAACATCAAGCGTTAAGTTAATTTTCGCTGGCGCTCGCTCTACCCATTCCATTCCGCTTCCCCCTTTATTATTCAATACTACATGAATTGATTGAATTTATAAAGAAAAAGCTTGTAAAATACGGCATGAAAAACACTTTTAGCCGAATGACAATTACTTGTTTATTTTTTCCAAATAAGCAATCGCATTTGGAATATCCGGTTCTTTTGTTTCTTCCATTATTAAGTGGAGGTAAGGTTTTTCTTGAGAGACTTTTTTCAGCAAATATTCAAAGTCCATTTCACCAGTTCCAATCGCTACTGGTTTTACAAGATTATTTTCAACAACAAAATCTTTTAAATGAATTGCCGCAATTTCACTTCCAAATAAATTGAACGCTTCATCAATTACTTCTTTTTGATTTTGAACTGTATCAGGCCGTAAAAAATTCGTGACATCCAAAATAACTTGCATATTTGGAGACTGAATACGATCCAATAACTCTCTCATTTTTTTCGGTGAATAGATCGGGTGATTAAGTCCACCTTCAATCGCGACCGTCATTCCCAGCTTTTCGGCATAAGTTACCATTTTTTTCACAGATTCGACAACTTTTTCAAAGGCTTCCTCTGTAAAGTTTTCTTCCGTGTAATGAATTTCTTCATCGACACAACCTGTTTCTGTGGCAACCATAGAGGCTCCAAACGCTTTTGCGACACGTAAATAGCTGCAAAACTTATCAATAAGTTTTTCTCTTTCATTTAAATCTGGATGAATCATGTTAATATAGCAGCTTAATACAGTAATTTGGATATCTTGTTTTGAGAAAATTCTTTGGTAATAATTTCCCATTCCTGGGTTCATGTTTTCAAATTGTGACGGCACACTTGGAAAAGAAAAAGGCAAAGCAAATTGTATATTTTTCAATCCTGTCTCAGCTATTTTTTCAGCTAACCTTTCAGCGGTGTCTTCTCTATAAAAATCATGTCCACGAACTGCTAAATTTAGTTCCATGTAAAATATTCCCTCCATCTTTATTTATACTTCTAGGTATCCTTCGTGCGGTTCAACGTTAAATCCTTTTCCTAACGCTGCTAGTTGTTCATCTGTAATCGTTTGTAAAATTTCACCTTGTGCACGAACATAAGTGAAAACTTGTGCTGCTTTTTCTGCAGTCTCAATTAAGCCAAATGTTTCGTCAATGTCTTTTCCAGCACCATATACTCCATGATGCGGCCAAATAACTACTCGTGTTTCTTTCATTTTATTTGATGTCGCTTCTCCAATTTTTGTCGTTCCAGGAACAATCCAAGGTATGATTCCAACCCCTTCAGGAAATACTACCAAGCATTCAGTACACATTTGCCATAAAGTTCTCGTAAAATCACGTTCATTCAATGGATGAGTAAAGGTCATTGCTAGCAAATGAGTTGTGTGGCAATGCATGATCACTCGATTTTCGGGATCCACTTCTAAACGAGCCATATGACTCATCAAATGGGATGGCAATTCACTTGTTGGAATTCCTCCTTCTGAATACCCCCATAGTAATTCTACACTATTTCCTTCTTGGGAAATTCGGATAATCCCCAGTGTTCTCTCTGGATGATTGATTACATTCTTAAAGTATTCTCCTGAACCCGTTACAATAAATATTTTCCCAGCTAATTTTTCTCCATCAAACGGAATCGGAATCACTCTTTTTACATTCGTTAAATCTAAATAATTTGCTACTTCTTCCTCTTCTAAAAGATAGCTGACATTTCCGCCATTTCGTTCATCCCATCCTAAACGATACATGTTTGCAGTAACTTCCATCATTTCCTTTACAAATGGAGCTTCTAAAATATTCATTTTTGTCATCCCAGTACACCTCTTTATTTTTTTACGGCTAATCTCAACATAGCCTTTTTTATTGTAAAACCTAACGCAAATCCTCATAGAAAAAGCAACATTTTTGATTATCCTCTTCATTACATCCTAATTATCCCACATTTCCAAAGCTTATTCAACAAAATACCAAGGAAATAAAAGAATAATCCAGATAAAAACAAAGGAATATTGCAAAAAAACATATTTTTCTATAAAATAGAAGAAAGATAAAATGAAAGAGGTAAAAGCGATGTTAGCTTTCGAGAGACGAGACGCAATTACAAACAAAATAACGCGTGAAAAGAAAATTTTAGTTTCTGAATTATCGATTCTTTTTGATGTATCCGAAGAAACCATTCGAAGAGATTTAGAAAAGCTAGAAAAGGAAGGTTTATTAACACGTACCCACGGCGGCGCTACCTTGAACTCCCAAACCAGCCAGGATATTCCATACATTACGCGAAATACTTTAAACAAAGACTTAAAGACTACCATTGCTCAAAAGATACTGAGTATCATTCCAGACAATGCTACTTTAATGGTAGATTCTAGTTCAACTGTTTTTGAAGCAATGGATACTCTGAAGCATTTACGCAATAATATAACGATTATTACCAATTCACTTGAAATACTCTATACTTTCAAAAATAGTGAGTTTCAACTTATTTCAACTGGCGGCAACATACGCAAACAATCCCAAGCTATGGTGGGTTCTTCTGCAGAATCAATTTTGAATCGATACAATGTGGATTTTGGGGTGTTTAGCTGTAAGGGCCTTTCCCTAACAAGCGGTGTAATGGATTCTAATGAACCCGAAGCAGAAATTAAAAAAATAATGGGCAGCCGTGCCAAAAAGATCATCTTGTTAGTAGATTCCAGCAAATTCGATGTCCCTGCATTCGTAAATGTATTTACATTGGAACAAATCGACTATTTGATTACAGATAAAAAACCTTCTCAAGAGTGGATAGCTATTTGCGAAGAAAAAAATATAACCTTAATATACTGAATAAAGGAGTTCTCATTATGAAAAGAATTGCATCTATTATGTATCTAAAAACTGGTATGGAAGAGGAATATGAAAAACGTCATGACGAATTATGGCCGGAGATGAAAGACACATTGAAGGAGCACGGTGCATCGAACTATTCCATTTTTTTAGAACCAGCCTCTGGAAAGCTATTTGCTTATCTTGAAGTGAATGATGAAGATCATTATAACCAAATCAGCGCAACAGATATCTGCCAGAAATGGTGGGCATACATGGAGCCGCTGATGGAAACAAACGCTGACAACAGCCCAATTTCCACGCCTTTGACGGAAGTTTTTTATTTGGAGTAAATACATTGAATAGGTTGAGGTAAGTAATGAAAAGAAAAATAATTTTAATCGCTATTTCTTTTTCTATCCCTGTGGTATTTATATCTTCACTTATGATTTATTTAGTACAAGGACCTATTAAGAGGGAATTTGTAGCTGAGCACAGTAAAGAATTCTCTCAAAAAGTAGATTCCATTGATTATACTTTACAGCAATTAGAGACATATATTTCTAATTGGGGGGAGACTTTTAAAGACGACTTTTTTATTGATCTCTCTTCTACTGCTGAAAGTTACCAACTAATTGATGAAATTAATAAACGTCTCTTTTTTCTTGAGAATACTTCTCCTTTAATCAAATCAACATTTATTTCAGTGGGCGGAAATGAACCATTCTATATTGATACTGGCGGAACATGGCCTAATACTGGAGAAGATTCCTTCCCATCTCTTACCGAATTAGAAAGCGAGAGGTCTTTTCAGTGGATCAGAAAAGCAACGAATGAAAAAGTGAATCTCTTCTTTGCTTTAAATTTAGGTGATTCAGACAATGATTCCCCTATCCATCTACTTGTTAATATTGATTTACAAAATCTATCCAATATGTTGACAGGAATCACAAAAAATGAAAACGATTACTACGCATACTTAATGAATGGCCTTCCCATTGTTTCTTCGGAATCACTCCCAGAAGAAATATGGCAGAAAATTAAACATTCTACTCACTCCATTGAATTATTTTCTCATAATCATATGGAAAAAAGCATGGTTTCCATAACAAAAAATCGTTTTAATCATGAATGGGCTTTTTATTCTGTTATTCCAGTAAGCAATTTGATACAGCCCATTCAATTTGTGTCCACGATTCTTCTCTATGGATCGATAATTTTGATTATTGCTACAATCTTTTTTAACTATTATCTTTCTAAGAAACAATATGAACCTATTTTCCAGCTGATAGGCGAGATTTTTGGAGAAAACAGTTTAAACCAAACTTCAAAAAATGCGATAGAATACTTGAAAAAACAATGGCTCGATTTACAAGAAGAGAAATCTTTTTTAATCGCTCAATCCAATAATCATGCTATAAAGGCTAAAAAGAATTTAATTTCTCGAACGATCAGAGGTGAATTTAATTATTATTCTGAAAGTGAACTACTTATAAAATTAAAATCAAGTGGTTGGAATACAATTGATCAAGGTTTCCATATGTACTCCATTCAAATAACGGAATATATTGAAGCAGGTGAGCGACAACAAGAGCGACATGAAGTTACTGACTTTATTCTCCACAATATAATTACGGATATTGCTGAACAGTACTTTTCCGACTACACCATTTTAAATAGCATTCATAATTGCTCCTTTTTATTTGTTACTTCGAGTGATTGTAATAAAATAAGTGAAAAAGAGCTGATTGACGACATTTTTCATCATATTAATAGAGTCGTAAAACGCTACGTTACCATTTGTAAAAGTGCTACTTATGTAAAACTTAAAGCGTTACCAACACTATTTGATAATCTATCTTACTATCGTCTGTTCCATGAGATGAAAAAAGAAAATCAAATCTTAGTTCTTCCCGAAAAACAAGAAAGAAAAATAAATATTCGAACAATTTATCCTTCTCATTATGAAGAACGAATACTTAATAGTTTTAGAAATAAGAATAAAGACGAACTGCAAAAAAACACTTCTGAATTTGTAGTTTCAGTTCTCAAACATTCGAATATTCAAATTTTTATTTTAGAAGCAGTGAAGCAGTTATACAATACTCTCTCGTTTTTCCTTCTTGAAAATGGAATCTTTCATAACGAATACATTTCAAAACATGACCTTTTGTCTTCTATAGAAGACCACTTTGTTTCTACACAAATTGAAAATCAACTGTTCCAGAAATTCTTGGGCGAGGTATTTGATATTTATATTTCTAGAACAAATGAAGGACTTCAAACAGAGGTTATGCAACTGCGTGACTATCTACAATTGCATTACAACGACCCTAATTTATCACTGGAACAATCTGCCGCAGAATTAAATTTAGATTTGTCTTTATTAAGTCGAGAATTTAAGAAATATGTGGGGTTAAATTATATTGACTTCATTACTGAATTAAGAATTGAACAAGCAAAATATCTTTTAATTAATACAGATAACCGAATTCATACGATTGCCGAAGAAATTGGCTATAACAGTAGTTATTTTAATAAACTTTTCAAGAAAAAAATCGGGATTACACCTGGAAAATTTAGAGAACAAAATAAATAAAGCTGCAAAACTTTTTTAAGTTTGCAGCTTTATTTCTTCTTTATCTAACTCAATAATCCGACACTCAAAGGGATTCAATTCATTTGAAGAAAAATTATCTTTGTGATTTGTCCAAATGATTTGATGGGAATTTTTCAAATTATATTTTTTTCTATCTGCTTGCATATTTGCCATCCAAATTTGAGTTTTACCATCTACTGTTTTCCGGATATACTTAACAATTCCGACTTCAATTTCTAACTCTATCTGTTCATTATGTTTTATAAGATAAGTATCAATTAATCTATTCCATTGTATACTCGAAAATAAATCTTCGGCAACTGCACCCAGGTAGATGACTTTTCCTTTTTCAATCGATTTTTCAAAACTATAAACCCTATTTTTCGTAATCCCACTTGTTCCAACTCCAAGTATGTTACTGTTTTTAGGAGGCGTTAAAAATGAACTTAATCCACTTAGCTTTTCATTTTCTCCAAAAGCTTTTCCATAAATATCAATACCTTTGGCTTCTGTTTGGATAAAATTATTAATTCCGAGCCATTTTCCTAATTTGCTTAGTCCATTCTCGCTTGGCCAACTATGTTCCTCTGTTCGATCACCTGTCATTGGACCGATAATACATGTTCCACCTTGATTTACAAAATGAGTGATCTTCTCTAATAAATCTTCCGAAACATGATGTAGATAAGGGACGAAAATACAGTTATATTTTAGAAAATCATTTTGTTCCGGTATTACGTCCACCGTAATTCCTTTGTTTAGCAAACTTGTATACAGCTTCGTCATTTCACTTCGGTAATCGTAATTTTTACTTGGTTCATTCAAAAAATACCTCTTTGCCCTATCAGAATAAATAACAGCAACATCTGGTCTTTCAAAAGTACTTTTTTCTAAAAGTGGCTTGATTTCTGTAAACAGGCTTCCTGCCTTTTTTACATCTCGATAGCTTATATCAGGTTCCCCAACAGGGGTAACAACTGCTGAATGAGGTTGTTCACATCCATTACGATGCCTTCTAAAATGCCAGTAATTAAACGTCCTGCTTCCAGCTGCATAATTTAAAAAAACTTCTGTTTGTAGATAATTTTCTGGATGAGGAATGCCATATGAGTTACTGTGCCCACCATGTGAAGTAGAAGTTTCCAATAGCATGAAATCTCCGTTTGATTTCATATTTCTCCAAAAATCTAAATTAAGTGTATAAGCTGAATAGTTATCTGAAGATGCGTAAGTATCGAAGCTGGCAAAGTCTAATTGATCAAAAATCCGATAGTTATCTATATTAAATCCCAAAGCAGAATTATGTGTAATGGGAAATATACAATGCTCCCGAATTGCTTCTACTTGTTCCCCCACAAATTCTACAAGTTGTTCTTCTGTAAACTTTCTATAAGCATTTTTCAAAGATAAATTGTGAAGAAAAGGAGTGGTCGCAGGAGGGACAACCTCTTCAAACGATCGATAGCTTTCGCTCCAAATATTCGTCCCCCATGCGTCATTCAGCCTTTCGATGTCTTTATACTCTCTCTCTAACCACTTTCCCCACAACTTTACGCAGCTATCACAAATACATAAATCAGTATGAGCTTTAAATTCATTGTCCAACTGAATACCAATGATATGATCATAGTCTCTTATTACTTCAGCTATTTTAGAAGCCAATTGATTTGCTTTTTTTCTAAAGAAAGCATTATTCGTACAGACATGTTGTCTGGATCCATGAATCAACGTTTGGTTGAATTCATTTTTTACCAATCGATCATCATTTTTATAGGTCATCCAACGAGGTGGTGTAGGCGTCGGTATCCCCACTATTACGTTCATTTCGTATTCTTTTAAGATATTTAACGAGTCAATCAATATTTGAAAATCATATTTCCCTTCTTCCGGTTCTAAAAGAGACCATATGAACTCTCCAATTCTGGTTACATTCATATTTAATTGCTTCATATGCTGGACATCTCTTATGAAAACTTCTTTATTCCAATGTTCGGGATAAAGGCAAGCTCCATAGTAGTAATCTTTCATGATTTTCTTCTCCTTCTATTGATCATAAATTATCCTTTTACAGATCCTACAAGCATTCCTTTTGTAAAGTGTTTTTGTAGAAATGGATAAAAAATTAAAATCGGTAATGTTGCAACAATAATCACGGCAAATTTGATCCCTTGCTCAGGCGGAACGTAATTCGGATCTAGCATTCCCATTGCATTTGCTGCATTTGAACTCATTGTAATTTGACGTAATAATACTTGAATTGGCCATTTCGTGCTGTCATTAATATAAAGAAGCCCACTCATAAAATCATTCCATATTCCTACTGCGTAAAATAAAGAGAATGTTGCAAGAATTGGTTTTGATAAAGGTAAGAAAATTCTCCAAAAAACACCAATATCCGTACAACCATCCATCTTTGCAGATTCCTCAAGTTCAACTGGAAGTTCTTGAAAATAATTTTTTATAATCATCATATTGAAGGGGTTTATTGCAGCTGGTAAAATCAATGCCCAATAAGAATCTAACAAACCTAGTCCTTTCACTATTAAATAAGTTGGAATCATTCCCCCAGAAAATAACATCGCAAAAATTACTAGATTTAATAATAAATTTCTCCCTGGCATCTGTTTTCTAGATAAAGGATATGCAAACGTTACAGTTAATATTAACTGAACGATTGTTCCTACTAAGGTCACGCAAATTGTGACAATTAAACTCCTTAAAAATGTATTGGTTGAAAATATGTACTTATAAGATTCAAAAGAAAATGTTTCTGGCCAAATAAAGAATGGTCGTAAAGAAATTTCTGCTTCTGTAGCGAAAGATGCTGCTAGCACATAGACAAAAGGGAGCAACATAATAATCCCTAAAAAAGCTACTAAAATATGATTAAAGAAATCGAAAACTTTTCCTGCTGGTGTGTTGAATCGCTTATTCATTGTATCCCTCCTAGTAAAGACCACTCTGTCCAAAATATTTTGCTAATTTATTTGTACTGAAAACTAAAATAACACCTACGACTGACTTGAATAAGCCTACAGCTGTACTATAGCTATACGCCCCTTGAGTAATCCCCAGCATATAGACATATGTATCAAATACATCTGCTACGCTTCTATTAAGAGCGTTTGTCATTAAATAGATTTGATCGAATCCAGTATTCAAAATACTCCCTACGCGCATAATCAACATCAAAATAATAGTGCTTCGAATGGCTGGCAATGTAACATGCCACAAACGGGCAAATCGTCCTGCTCCATCCATAATGGCCGCTTCATACTGTTCTTGATCTACGTTAGCAAGAGCAGCTAGAAATATAATGGTCCCCCACCCTGTTTCTTTCCAAATGTTCTGCAAAATAATCATCGGACGAAACCAATTTGGATTGGTCAAAAAGTCGATTTCTTGTCCAGTTATTTGATTAACCAAAGTGACAATTGCTCCTCCATCAACCGTGAATAAAATATAAAAGATGCTGACAACAATCGTCCAGGATAAAAAGTGAGGAATATATACTAAGGTCTGGACGAATCTTTTATACAGTGCATTTCGAATTTCATTTAACAAAAGCGCTAATATAATCGGCGCTGGAAAAACAATGGCAATGTTTAGAAAAGCTAACATCAGTGTATTACGCATTAATCTAAAGAAGTCCGGATTGATAAAAAAGTCTTTGAAGTTCTCTATACCTACCCATTTACTTTCTGCAATCCCTAAATGTGGGACATAGTCTTGAAACGCAATTACTAAACCAAACATCGGACCATACTTAAAAAGTAAAAAATACAATAAACCGGGAATAGCTAGTAAATACAGCCACTTATTTTCTTTTATATTTTTTTGTATCTTTTTAACTTTGGATACTTTTAATGGTTTATCATTTGTCTCAATGGAATGAATCATTTCAACTCCTCCTTATTTACTATTTCTAATCGTTTACAATAAAACCCAGATAACAGGAAATTTTAGTTACCTGGGCTTAGTTTTTCCCATTTATCATGTATTCCTAGATTTTAGTTACCTTGATATAATTCATTTATTTCTGCTTCAATGTCGTCTCCGCCGCTCTTTACCCATAATTCTATTGCGTCTTTCCATCCTTGCTCATCAATTTGACCAGCAATAAACTGAATTCTTGCATCTGAAATAATATTATCTAGCTGAGCGCCTTTTTCTGTGTATGTTTCACTTATATACGGAGCGGCAGGATTAAATACTGCATATTCAGCATCATGTTCCATAAAGCCTAGACGTCTTTCCCAAGCTTCTAACTCATATCCTTCGGCCGGTTTAGAAGTATAGTAATCATTCCCAGCCACATTCGTTCCAATTTGTGCATAGTTTTTGACAGCCATGTTGATTTCTGCTGCTTCTTCTGTTTCTGGTTGAACAATTTCAATATACTCATCATCCAACTTATTAAAGTTCACTCCATCAATACCATTATTCAAAAGAACTTGAATTTCTTTTTCATTTGTCTTATCAATAAATGATAAAACTTCTTTTAATTCTTCTTCTGTTTTTACGCTTGCTTTTGGAATTGCCAAGAAGCCTGAATATCCGTCTGTTGGATGTGCAAAAAGTTCTCCATCAGAAGATTTTAGATTACCTATCACTGTAATAAATTGACTGTAATCATCTGGATTAGTTTCTTTAAAGATACTTGTAATGGAACCTGCACGGGAAAAAGTATCAATAATAATTCCCCCACCAGTCTCACTAACGAAAGGATCATTCCATTTATCTGCAGCTAATGTTGCAAAATCTTTATTAATATAGCCATTTTCTACCATGTCTCTCAGATAAATTAATGATTCTAAATACTCTTCCGTTTTGAAACTAGGAATTAACTTCCCGCCTTCTTCTCCCCAAGCATTAGGAGCACCAAACCATGTTGCTAACACATCATAAGGACTGTTAGAATTGATTGAACCTGGCCATTTAGGAATAACTAAACCAGTAGTATCATTTTGACCATTTCCGTCCGGATCACTTTCAGTAAATGCTTTTGCTACATCGTATAAATCCTCAGTTGTCTCAGGAACTTCCAGCCCTAAATTATCTAACCAGTCTTTCCGAATCATTACGGAAGTTCGCATTACGTCACGTCGACGATAAATACCATATACTTCCCCATTAACACTAGAGTTATTCAAAATATTTTCATCGTACTTTGCAAGATTGGGGTAGTCATCAAGGTAATCAGATAATTCCCAAAATGCCCCCGCGTTTGCCGATTTTACAAAACCTCCTGATTTCCCTTGTATAATCATGATTTTAGGTAAATCGTCAGAAGCTAACGTAACATTCATTTTATCCTCATAAGATGTATTAGGAACCCAAGAAATATTAATATCTGTTCCAGTAGCTTCTTCAATCTCCTTCTCTAATCGATTGCCAGGAGCAGGTGGTTCTGTTTCTATATACGGTGCCATAATAGTAATTTCATTATTAGATTCTGCAGTATCACTCTCTGCGCTGCTGCTTCCGCATCCACTTACTAACAAAGCTAAAGATGCCATTGATGATATCGCTAAAATTCTCTTCTTATTCATGTTCTTCCTCCATAAAATTTATTGTTGGTAAATATTCACCTATTAGTTCTAAACATAACATCAAATTCAAACACCATTGCGATACTACATTTGTAGAAATCCAAGGCATTTCTCTAATATTTTTCCAAGTTTTTACTTCATTAAGTGTTTCTAATACCGGTACTGGAATCCCAGACTTGTCTGGATCAAGAAGAATATCCCATGTTTTCTTTGCCAAATCCTCATCTTTGTAGTAGTTTGCAGCATAAGCCATCATTCCAGTTGCAAACATTGGCCAAGCAAAATGCTTATCATTCAGATCACCTCCACTTTCTATTAACTTTTCTTTATCAGAAAGAGCGTAAAAACGCCCGAATTCAGCCAACATCTCATTCCAACCATCATTTTTTATATTTTCAGCTAATTCCAACCAGACTTGCGGAGCACCAAATGAAATAACCATATGGTAACCACCTACATTTCCCGTTCCAAAGTAATGCAATTGTTTTGTTTTTGGATCAAAATGATAAGTTGGGCCAGATAATAACTTCATTGGAGTATGATAAATTGAATCAATTCCAACCATAATTTGATCGAGATATTTTTTCTCCCCCGTCAATTCATAGTATGTAAACCAATTAGATACTAATGCTGCCCAATCAGGACCCACTCTAATTGGAACCGTGGTTTCATTGGAAGAATAAAATTCTCTTAGTGGTTCCAGCTTTTCGAAAACGCCTTCATTATCTTTTACTTCTTCTAGCAAATCTTTTGTCCTGCTGTCTCCAGTTAAGTAATAGTAATAGCGATGAAGACCAGCCATTGATATTCGAGCTTCTTTACACTGACATCCCCAATGCAGGACATTGTGGCGTGATCCTAGACCTTTGTACTCACCTAAATGATAAACATCTACTTCTGATGTATGTCTTGTCATCGCTTCAGCCAGTCGAAACACTTCTTCTTTTCCTGTTCTTAAAAAATATTGCCACAACCACATATTCGGTACTAATTCCGTGTTTTGCCAAGCATATCCCCCTAAGTCATACCGCCACATATGGCGGTATGGATCGTAAGTATGCATCACATCACCATAATTCCAAAAGCCATACCAGTCTCGTTGCTCAACCTCTTTATAATAAAAATTGAATAATTCTTCCATCTGCTTTTCTAAAAACTTTTTTGTTTTATTTTCTTTGTTTGGAAGACTCCAGACTCCGAAAACTTTCGTTTCATAGTACCTTTCTGGTGCCATAACAATTAAAGGAGCGTCAATTGTATCTAACGTCATATTCCATAAATCCTCACTTGTAGGACTTTCATCATACAAAGCAACTGTTAGCCTACTAGTGTTCGCAATTCCTATTGGAGTAGAACGAATTTCTTCCATACCTTCATAAGCACTTAACATATGGTCCCGTTTAGAATAATGGGTAAAATCTATCGGCTCACTTTCGGGTGACCATAGCCAAGCTGTGATTGTCGTTGCTGCCTCGTTCAAACCATCCACCCTTAATGACGCAGGATATTTCTCCCAAAAATCATTTAACACAAGGGCTGTTCCACCGTTCCTCCCTCCAGCATAAATCATTCCTTTCGATCGTTTTCCAGATCCCAATTTGATAAAGGTATGATTTTCATCTGTTTGTTTTTTTATTTCATAATGACTAGAAGACAGCTGTGAAACTTTATAGTTATTCCAAATGGCATTTTCTTTTGCGTGAGTTAACATCTCATCATTCTCTTCCGAAATCTCAACAATTTCACCACGAACTTGTTGGGAATAGAGACTATTTTTTATTGCATGCCTTCTTGAGAGTAATAACTGAGCAGGCTCTGAATATACGCCATCGTCCCCCCCGACGCGAACATGTCTATTCCAGGATTCCCCTACAATATTCGTTTTATAGTTCAACCCCAATCCTTCTATATTATCGGAAGCTCCAATAATGACTGTATGTGTAATATCTATCGTATTAAGATTAGCAAAAAACTGAAAACGGGTCTCGAACTGATACATTATTTCTTTATTTCTTTGTATCAAACTTGTTACCTTTACTACGGTTTTTATTGCTCCATTTTCTTCAATCTCAACTTTGTCAATAAGTGCAGGAATCGTCTCTCCATCTACTTTTATAATCACTTGAAAATCGGCCAGTTTTATTTCATTATTTATCTTAACCCATTCCAACAAACTTTTTCCTTCTCCGTGTTTTGGAAAATATGCTGTCAATCGATTATTATTTATATAGATACCGTTATACTTATTTGTCGCAATCTCATCTCCATCGAATTCTCTTTCCTTTGATAAAACTAATTCTGTACTGTGATCGAGGACAGCAGCGTGTCCTGTCCATTTTATTGAGCCATCCGGCCAAACAGCCATTATGTTTGTTTGAATGGGCGCTCCATCGAGAGATTGGTATTTCTCTACTTGATTTTTTTCTAACTCACCTTGTTTCCATGGATACCCCCACGAAATTCCTTTTTTTATTCTAGGTGCACTTCCTAACCATTTCATTCTATAAAAACTCCTTCTAGTCACTTCCGTTTATTAGTCTTTCATTTCTTTCAAATGTTTGTAAATATATTCCTTGATTAACAAAAATCCATGTTCCAAAGCTATAAAAAGGTATTAAGCCGGGCAGACTGAATGATACGACGACACAAAAACCTATCCAAATAATCGCTAATAGTAAGGGAGCTAGATTTCTTATGGCAAATTGAATAAGCGTCCGATGATATCTCTTTGTATCAACCTCATAAAATATATAGATTGGGGCGATTAAAGTAAAATAAGACATAAGTAAGATGCTAATCGAAAGAAAAAGGTTATTTACAATAGAGTACTGTGTCCAATTTAAATCGTTTATAAAACGTATATCTAATAAAAGTAATACTACAATCAGCTCAAAAGGAAGAAAGATACTATTCGCCCTTTTGAATTCCTGCCTGTAAACTCTAACAAATTTCGCTATTGTTTGATTTCCTTTGCCTTGATAATAATCCTTTGCTAGTTCGTGAGAAGCAATTAAACTAGGTCCCAAGCCAAAAATGATTCCCCCAAGAAGAGTTCCTAATAAAAATAAAATATTTAATTTTGCACATATATATAGAATAGAAAGTAGATTATAGACCCTATTAACAAAAGTTTGCGCTTTCATAAAAAATCAACCATCTTTCTTTTTCAATGCATAAATTTTCAAATCTTTATAAATAGCTTTCATAGGAGCCATTTGACGAAAACCTACCATACCAGAATTCAAAGGTTTCCCGTTTTTACCTTCATCTATCCAGTCCAATAATTTTAGGTCATTTATATAGAACGTAATTCTATTCTGAAACTTTATTAATTTTACCTTGTAAAACTCTAGTGCATCTTCTACCGGCGGCAGTGGATCTGCTCCTTGCGCTGCAAAATGAAAACCGTAGCTTTTCCTTAAGTTACACGTTCTAAACGCTCGTTCTGTTTCATATTTATGACGAAAATAAGATAAATGATATGCATTCAGATCTCCATGATGATATTGTGGATAATAACCAGTTCTTCTTTGTAGTGCCTCTGAAAAAATAGATTGATTATTTTTACCTTTTGCTGCAAAAAATACCATGCATAAACCCGGTTCTCTTAATGGTTTAAATTTCCATTCAATTTTGATGTCGGATGGAAACTCTTGAGGAATCCAAAACGTCCAGTGAGCATAATCTCCTAATTTTTCTGAAAGTGCATTCTCTAAAATTAATCCACCAGAGAAACTTCTTTTAATTGCTCCTTCTTCAACCCAGTCCTGAACATCTTTTTCTTCCCTTAATGCATTATCATAAATTAATGTTTCTTCCCATTCCAAATTTCCCTCTCCTTTCTTTGGCTTAATAAATCTTATAAAACAAGCATAATTAGAATACTTATTTCCATCAATGGCTTCTTTTTGTAACCGCTTTAAACCGTTGTCGTATAGCGGTTCGATTTGTTGTTTACAAAAAAGTACAAGAAGAGGAAATAGAAAATAAGGACTGCAATCAGGTCTATTTGTCCCTTATGAAAAATAGGAGTACTCTCCTAGATTGCTTGGAACTTTCCGCTTTCATAGCTTAATTGAATGATACGTATTAGAAAGGTATATCTTATTCATTTTTGGGAAAATAGTCTTGGTCCGCTAGAACTTAAATAAGAAAAGCGGACAAGTCCGCCTTGGCCTATGAAAAAATAGGAAATTTGACCCTGAATGAGCAGCGAAGCGCGCAATGGGGCAAATTTATCTTTTTTTCACTAGGTCAGGACTTGGGAGCTAGACATTGATGGCTGAACTTATAATCCCCTAGTCTAGAAAAAAACTTAAAAAGTCTACATATTCAAAAAAAATAATGAGCTGGGATTTTTCCCGACTCATTATTTTTTATCTTTCATTTTCTACCCTGCTAAATTAGGCAGCCACATGATTAGTTGAGGGAAGTACGTAATCGCAAATAGTACAATCAAAATGATTACATAAAACGGTATCATTGGTTTTAGTAAACTTTCAACTTTTACTTTCGCTACACTCGCTCCAACATAAAGTCCTGTACCGACTGGTGGAGTTATGGATCCCACACAAAGATTCATGATTGAGAATAATCCATAATGTACCGGATCAATACCAATACTTGTTACAATCGGCAAGAAAATCGGTGTGAAAATTAAGATTGCAGGTGCAACGTCCATGAACATCCCTACTACAAGCAACACAATGTTAATTAACAGTAAGATAATAAAGGGACTATCCGTCAGCCCTAGTATTGCTCCGCTTATCGCTTGGGGAATTCCTGTAAACGCCATAGCGAATGACATCATAGAAGATGTAGCTAGCAAGAACATGATTGTACCTGACATCTCAACAGCTTGAACAATCATACCCGGTATTTGTTTCCATGTAACGGTTTTATAGTAGAACAATGACAATACCAATGCATAAACAACTGAAACAGCTGAAGCTTCGATTGCAGTAAATAATCCTGACATAATACCGCCAATAATAATCACGATTAATAACAAACTTGGCACAGAATCAATCAACACTTTACCAGTGCTCTTACTTTTATCACGTTCAACAATTGGATAATTTCTCTTTTTAGCTAAAAAGATAGCAACAGCTATGATTCCTAAAGACCAAAGAATCCCCACAACATAACCACCTAGAAATAAACTAGAAATAGATGCTCCCCCAGCAATCGTTGAAAACATAATGAATGCAGTACTTGGTGGAACCACCATCCCAGTTGGTGCAGAAGCTATATTTACAGATGCCGCATATTCAGGATCATATCCTTCTTTTACTTGTTGTGGCACTAGCACCCCGCCGATTGCGGTAGAGGCTGCAATGGCAGAACTGGAAATAGAGCCAAACAAAGCGTTCCCAATAACGTTTGTAATTGCCAATGCCCCCGGAATTCTTCCTGCAAAAAGCATAGCAAAGTCGACGAGCTTCTGGGCTATTCCTCCGTTATTCATGATAATCCCCGACAAAACAAAGAAGGGAATTGCTACGAGAGAAAAGCTATTAATACTACCTACCATCTTTTGCGCCGAACTGAATACTGCGATGTCGAATGGAATAACCAATAATAAGGTAGCCATTGATGAAGCGGCAATACTAATGGCAATCGGCATTCCTAATACTAACAAAATCATAAAAACAACTAATAATATTAAACCAGCTTGTAATTCCATTTCATTTTCACCTTCCCTTATCCAAGACTTCTTCTGTTTCAATCATTTCTCTATTTGATGTTTCCATATTTGTATTGGTAAAAATACCATAGAGATTCATTAAACTATAGATCAGCATAATGACACCAGAAACTGGGACAGACAGATAGATATATCCCATTGGAAGACTTAAGGACGGTGAAATTTGACTCATGGTAAGCGAAGTAGCTTTGCTGCCTCCATAAATCATGATAATAATAGAAAAAAGTACAAATAGTATTTGAACAATGATTTCTAAAATTCGTTTGTTCTTTTTGTTAAGACTATCACTTAGTAAAGTAACTGCTAAGTGACTCTTTTTTCCAACCACATAAGCAGAGGAAAGCATCCCCAGCCATACTAGTGAAAAACGTACAAACTCTTCTGTTAATGTACTTGGATTATTTAAAATGGTTCGGGCAATCACTTGCCACATTACAACCAAAACCATGACAATTAATGTTATCCCACAAATCCATTCTAATGATTTATCTAAATATTTTTTTATTTGCTTCATGTTTCTATTACACTCCTATTCTTCCGCATCGCTTAAATCACGAATGGCTTTATACATATCCCCGTACTCTTCACTATTTTTGAATTGATCGTGAAGGGGTTGAACTGCTTCTTGGAAAGGAGCTTTATCAACTTCATTAAATTGAACACCGAATCGTTCTACAGCAGCAGCTTTTTCTTCTTCAACCGCTTCTTTAAATACTTTTATTTCGTATTCTTTTGATTCTTCGGCTGCTTCATATATTGCTTTTTGTTGTTCTTCCGTTAAACCGTCTAATGTTTCTTGATTCATAATCATAATATCCGGCACTCGTGTATGTTCATCATAAGAATAATGCTTTGCAATATCACCGTGCCCGGCAGTTACAAGCACAAACTCATTATTTTCTGCCCCATTAATCAAGTTGGATTGCATGGAAGTGTACACTTCGTCACTTCCCATAGGAGTTGGTGAACCACCTAGTAGTTCTACCATTTGAATAGCGGTTTCACTTTGCAATACACGGACTTTTTTTCCTTTCAAATCATCGGGGTGATTTACCGGACCGTCTACCATATAAAAACTTCTTTGCCCAGAATCATAATAAGTAAGGCCGACAAATCCCAAATCCTTTGTTGACTGATAAATAGGATTCGTAATCGTGTCATCTTCCATCACACGGAAAAAATGGTCCTCGCTGTCAAACAAATAAGGAACTGAAAAAATAGCATAATCTTTGGAAAAACTTTCCAAAGCCGATCCACTTACTTTTGTAAAATCAATTGCCCCTGTTTGAGTCAGCTCAATTAATTCTCTTTCTCCACCTAATTGTCCATCAGGAAAATACTCAATTACAACTTCTCCATCTGATTTTTCTTCAACCAATTCTCCAAATTTATT
The DNA here is from genome assembly GCF_003955755.1 of Jeotgalibaca ciconiae. Taxonomy (NCBI): domain Bacteria; kingdom Bacillati; phylum Bacillota; class Bacilli; order Lactobacillales; family Carnobacteriaceae; genus Jeotgalibaca; species Jeotgalibaca ciconiae. The sequence goes on from NZ_CP034465.1 coordinate 813,008, forward strand.
CATTGCATCGATAACTGGCTGGCTATTACTTGCATAAGAAAACCGAAGTACGACAGCTTCATCTGATCCTATTTCTCCATTTGTTGCTCCACAAGCCGCAAGCGAAAGCAATGATACACTTCCAAGGAGAGCGGTTTTCCATTTTTTTCTAAGTTTAATCATTATTTAATTCTCCTCAATCTAACAAAAATCTATACTAACTATTTCATAATTCTTTGATTTTTAAACAAACGATACTAATAATTCAGCTAACGCAAGGATTGTTAAAGATTGTCCATAAGGCATCGTCGTGATTCCGATTTCTTTATAAAATTCAAGAGAATCACCCATCCCTGTTCCAATTGAAACTTTTTGAACTGCCCCAGTCTCATCAATTTCATTTAGTAAACCAAGCACAGCTTTTTCAGCTGTTTTTTCATAATCTTTACTAATATAACGTTTGTGTATTGATTTTAAGATTCCATATGCAAAGCCGGCAGTTGCAGACGCTTCCAAATAGGAAGTAGAATCGTTTAACAATGTGTGCCATAAACCACTTTCATCTTGAAGTTCTGCTAATGTTTTAATTTGATGGTTTAATGTATCCAATAAGAATGTCCTCAAGAAGTCTCCTTCTTTTAATTCCAAGATTTCAATGATTTCTGGAATTGCAATCGTAATCCAACAATTTCCACGAGCCCACAATGCTTCTGCATAGTTATGATTTTCTTCAAAGGTCCATCCGTGATACCAAAGACCTGTTTTCTTATCAGCTAGATATTTCACGTGAATAAGGAACTGTTTCTTTGCTTCTTCTAAATATTCTGGACGATTCAATAATTTACCAATCTTAGCTAAAGGAAGGACCGTCATCATTAATGTGTCATCCCATAATTGATTTTTATTTTCTGGTCCGTATGTCATGTGCTGCAATCCATCATCATTTGTTCGAGGCATATCATGCATTACCCATTCAGCCCATTGGTCTAAGTAAGGTAAGAAACGTTGATCTTGAAACTCTTCATACAAGAAAGCCATTGTCAATAGTGGTGCCATTGTATTAACATTTTTTGGAGGCGCTCCTTCTTCTAGGCGTTTTTCAAACCATTCCGTCACAATCGTTAGCGCTTTTTCATCATTCGTGAGTTTCCAATATTTAAAAATACCGTATAGTCCTACCCCTTGAGGCCAGTTCCAAACAGACCAACTTTTATCATCCACTTTTAATCCATCGAAATCTAATAAAAATTCACCTGTATCGTCTTTGATTTGAGTCAAATTATCCATCATCAAATCAATCGCTTTCAATATTTCTTCTTTTTCTACAAATAATTCATTTTTAATAATCATTTTATAATCCTCCCTTTTGTTTTCCCTTGATTCGCTTACATTATAACGAACATCAATACTAAATTCAACATAAAATCACAATTAAACAAGTAAAACCACATTAATATATATTTTTTTCTTTTAGTTGCCTGCTTTTTGGTTGGTTTGTGTTATTTATTTTTGCTAAGTAGTGTGCAAAAACAGCCTTAATCCAATAATCATTGGACTAAAGCTGTCTGCTAATTATTACTTTAACTTTTAAGAAATTATTAATAATTCTTCAAAAATATCTTCCAATCAAAAAAGCAGAACAAATCCACATGGACTGTTCTGCTTTTTTAATTTAACTATTTATATACTATTGAATTGCGAGAATTATGCATATTCCCTGGTTTCTTCATCATAAAAAGAAATTTCTACTGAAGAAGTTAAAATATCTGCATAACTGTATGAAACACGTTTAAAAGCATTTTCCTCTTGATCTAAATCTACAACGAAAACAGAATGGTAAGTCTCACGTAAAATTCCCTTTCGTTCAATTTTACGTTTCCTTCCAGCTTGTGCAGTCAACAACACCTTTTTTCCTAAACGATTGTCAAGTTGTTCTTTGATTTCCATCAAACTATCTGGCATGCCCCTTCACCTCACTGTGTGATATTGTAACACAATATAATGAAATTTTCAAGTATATCACAGGGAGAAAAGGGATGCAAGTAAAAGATTTACATATTATTAATAATTGTGCATTTTATTTCTTGTTTTCCAATAACGATAATTCATTTGCCAATTGTGCAAATTCTTCAATGGACAAGGTTTCGGCACGACGACTGCCATCAATGTTTGATGCTTCTAAAGCTGCTTTTAAAAGCTCTTTTATTTCATCAGTTTTTCCAAATAAACTCATTAGATTGTTCCATAACGTTTTTCTACGCTGCTGGAAAGACCCTCTTGTTAACTGAAAGAACAACTTTTCATCGGTTACTGCTACTTTAGGCTCTTCCCTACGCGCTAATCTCAGTACAGCTGAATCGACATTGGGTTGAGGTATAAATACCGTTTTTGGAACAATAAATGAAATTTCAGCTTCCGTATAATAATCAATAGCAACCGTTAAGGAACCATAGTTTTTAGAACTTGGTTGAGCCGTCATCCGTTGCGCTACCTCTTTTTGCATCATCATCACAAATACATCAATGGGCAAATTTGCTTCAATAAAACTCATAATAATTGGAGTTGTAATATAATAAGGTAGATTTGCCGCTACCACAATCCGATCTTCTGGATCAAAATGCTCGGCAATTACTTCTTTTACATTGGCTTGTAAAATATCTTGAAAGATAATTTCCACATTATCATAGGCTGCCAATTCATTTTTTAAAATTGGTTTCAGTCGCTGATCTACTTCAAAAGAAACAACTTTTTTTGCAGCACGGGCTAAGCGCTCTGTTAGTGCGCCTATTCCCGGCCCAATTTCAATGACGCTGGTTTCTTTATCGATTTCTCCCGCTTCAATCATTTTCGTTAAAATACTTGGCTCTATCAAAAAATTTTGCCCTAAACTTTTTTTCATCGACAAACCATATTTCTTTAAGATTTGATTAGTTCTGCTTGGTGTTGCAATATCTTTTTGATTATTTATCTCCATCTATTTCATCTCCTTTTGAACAGCAGGCGGAATTGGGATCCCATTCTGTTCCATAGCTGCTAATATTTCTTCTTGCGTAATTTGGAACATACGAATTCTCTTTACAAACTGTTTGCCGTTTGTGTGCCCGATCCCTAAATAATCACCTAACTGTTTTCGATATTCTGATGATTTTGGTTTGCCCAATAATCCCAGCTCCATAAAAAATGCAGACAAATCATTTTGATCTGTCTCAAAATATGGCGTTTGTACATTTTCCAAAGCAGAACGTATCACTTCTTCGCTGGCATGCTCGATCCCTAAACTCCCGCCTTTTGGTGACTGGCAGTCTTCTTTTCGAATAAAAGCATGTTTGACCCCTGGAATCCGTTGAATAATTATTTCCCGAATTTTACCACCAGGAAAATCTGGATCTGTTAAAACGATTACCCCTCGAATTTTCTGTGCCTTCTCAATTTGCTTGAGTATTTCCTCATCAATTGCAGAACCATTTGTTTCAATCGTATCTGCATTTACTGCTAATTGAACTTTCTTAGTATCATCTCGGCCTTCAACTACAATAATTTCTTTTATCTTCATACTTCATCCAATCTAAATAAACGATTTGCATTACGACTAGTAATTTCTCCTATTTCTGAAACATCTAATCCTCGTAATTCCGCAACTCTCTCCGCCACATATTTTACATAGGCGGGTTCATTTCTCTTACCTCGGTAAGGAACCGGCGCTAAATAAGGAGAGTCCGTTTCAATTAACAGGCGGTCAAGGGGCACTTCTTTCGCGACTTCATGCACTTCAATTGCTTTTTTAAAAGTAACGACTCCGCTCAGAGATATATGCATTCCTAAATCAATAAAATGGTGCATATAAGCCACATCTCCACTGTAGCTATGCATGATTCCTCCAATAGATGAAACGTCTTCCTCACGAAGAATACGATAGGTATCCTCGATTGCATCTCTCATATGGATGGAGATTGGTAATTGTAATTGTTTTGCAATTTGTATTTGTTGTCGGAATACTTTTTCTTGGACTTCCTTGGGGGATGTATTCCAATGATAATCAAGCCCCATTTCGCCCATTGCAACCACTTTATCTTCTGTTAATGAAATCATTAATCCATCTTGTATTTCAGAACTATAGTTGCCTGCCTCAGTGGGATGCCAGCCGATAATGCTATATATTTCTGGATGCATTCTACTTAGTTCTAACGATTTTTTTATAGTTGGTGAATCGAAACCAACAACGGCAAACCTTCCAACTCCTATTTCTTTTGCACGTTGAATGACTTCTTCGACATCTTCATCGAATGCATCAACATTCAAATGACAGTGTGTATCAAAGAGCACAGACATCAACTTCCTTTCTAACAAGTATACTCTTCCCTATTATACTGTTTTTTCTGCTAAGTTTCTTTTTAGAATCCTGTTTTTAATAATATTATCAGAAATTAGAAAAGCTGGAGGCAATTTTGCTCCAGCTCATCTCTTCTAATTATTATGCTACTGTCGAACCATTCTCTGCTTCTTTTGGAGCAAAAACTACTTGTAGTTCTCCATCTTTTTCAGCTGAAAGAATCATTCCTTGACTGATTTCACCACGCATCTTACGTGGTTTCAAATTCGCAACAATGACCACTTTTTTGCCAATGAAAAATGCGGGATCAGCATACCATTCAGCAATTCCTGACAGAATTTGACGATGTCCTTTATCGCCTGCATCTAAACGGAACTTCAATAGTTTATCTGCGCCTTCTACTTTTTGACAATCAATGACTTCTGCAACTTTTAATTCGACCTTGTCAAAGTCTTCATATTTGATTTGTTTTTCTTTTTCACTTACGAGTTCAGTTTCATTTGGATCCCAAAGCGGAGCATCACTTTCTTCTTCCTCTTCTTCAACAGGGGAAATCTGCTCTTGGATATAAGCAACTTCTTCTTCTGCATCCAAACGCGGGAAAATTGGACTTCCTTTTTTAACGACTGTCGTTCCTTCAGGAAATTGTCCAAAGGAAAGCTTGTCCCAAGTGCCATCTTCTACAAAATCCAAACCGAGTTGCTCAAAGATTTTCACGGGAGATTGCGTCATGAATGGAGATAATAGTATCGCTGTAATACGCAATACTTCAGCTAAATGAACCATTACACTTCCTAGTTCTTCTCGTCTCTCTTCGTCTTTTACTAAAATCCATGGTTCTGTTTCATCAATGTATTTATTTGCTCGTGAAATCAAACGCCATACTTCAGCAAGTGCCACACTAAATTGCATATTGTCCATTTCAGATATATATTTGGCAATGACTTTTCCAGCCACTTCTTCTAAATCTGCATCGAAAGCTGTTTGTTGTCCAGACCATGCAGGAAGTTTACCATCAAAATATTTATTAATCATGGCAACAGTACGATTCAACAAGTTCCCTAAGTCATTTGCCAAATCATAATTAATACGATTAATATAATCTTCCGGTGTAAATACGCCATCACTTCCAAAACTGATTTCTCTCATTAAATAATAACGTAATGCATCCAGTCCATAGCGCTCTACAAGAATTTCTGGATAAACAACATTTCCTTTAGATTTAGACATTTTGCCGTCCTTCATTTGTAACCAGCCATGTCCAAATATTTTTTTAGGGAGTGGTAAATCCAATGCCATCAATAGAATCGGCCAATAAATCGTATGGAAGCGAACAATTTCTTTCCCTACCATATGAACATCAGCTGGCCAATATTTTTCGAATAATGTTGTGTCATCCGATCCATAGCCTAATGCTGTAATGTAGTTTGCTAATGCATCGATCCATACATAAACGACATGCTTCGGATTGCTCTTCACTGGCACTCCCCATGAGAATGTTGTCCGGGAAACTGCTAAATCTTCCAGTCCTGGTTTGATAAAGTTGTTTACCATTTCATTTTTACGTGATTCCGGCTGAATAAAATCTGGATGGTCTTCATAATATTGCAACAAACGGTCTGCATATTTACTCATGCGGAAGAAGTAAGATTCTTCTTTAACAAGTTCCACTTCATGTCCACTTGGTGCAATTCCGCCCGTCACTTTTCCATTTTCATCACGGAACACTTCGGATAGTTGTGTTTCTGTAAAGTATTCTTCATCAGAAACGGAATACCAGCCTTCATATTCTCCAAGGTAAATATCTCCTTGTTCCACCAAGCGTTCGAAAATCATTTGAACTGCTTTGACATGAGGCTTATCAGTTGTTCGAATAAATTGATCATTCGAGATTTCCAGTGTTTTCCAAAGCTTTTTAATATCTGCAGCCATGCCATCTACATATTTTTGTGGACTTATGCCCATCTCAGCCGCTTTTTTTTCAATTTTTTGTCCATGTTCATCTGTTCCAGTTAAGTAATGAACATCATATCCTTGTAAACGTTTATAGCGCGCCATTGCATCACATGCAACAGTCGTATAAGAGTTTCCAATATGTAATTTCCCACTTGGATAATAAATAGGCGTGGTAATATAGAACGTTTCTTTTTCTTTAAACACGAATGAGTGCCTCCTTAGAAGTTTGCAAGTTTTAAATTTGTTTTCAGCAAACTTGCATATACGCCCTATTCTACCATAAAATCCCTTCTATGGATGCTTTATTTTTGAGTATAATCATAGATTGCATCACGCAAGAATTGTGCCGCTCCACTTCCAGCTGGTCCATCATAATATTTCCTGAAACGTTCATCCATGACGTACATATCACTTAGTCCTCGTTGCGCTTCTTCAGAGTACGATGGCCACGTATAAGTCAGCCATTTTTTATGTAATTCGACCACTTCAACTGCTTCTTCGCCAGCGATATCTTGTGTCTTCATAGCATTTTTCAGTTTTTCTAAAATATCTGCCGCCATTTCCTGCATTTCGTTATATTGTTTTTCCGTTAAATTGGCAAATTTTTTGTTTGATTTTTCTACGGTTTCTTTTCCATAACGCTCTCTAATTTCTTCCCCGTATTTCTCTTCATTTTCTGCTAATTGTTTTTGTTTAAATCCTTCAAATTTTTCTTTATCGGTCATTTTTATCGTTCCTTTCTTACTTGCTAATGTTTTATCGATTGTCTGCAGTAGTTGATCCAGTTGTTGCCTTTTTGCCAGCAGCTGTTTTCTATGATTTTTTAAAGACGTTACGCTATCAAAGTTGTCATCATCCAAAATATTTTTTATTTCTTCCAACGGCAGTTCCAACTCCCTGAAAAATAGAATCTGTTGCAATCTTTCAATTTCTTCCTCTCCATAAATACGATAGCCGGAAGAATTAACTCGCTTTGGTTTCAATAAATTGATTGAGTCATAATAACGAAGCGTGCGGCTGCTGACAGAAGCTAACTGACTTAATTTTTTGATGGTATATTCCATTCACGTACCTCCCTATTGCTATAATAGACCTTTACGTAACGTCAAGGTCAAGTGTTTTGAAAAAAATTATTATGAAATTTTGTAATTAGATGGATTATTCCGTCTAGTGAGTTGCAGTTTGAGCAGCATTAGATGGAATTACATTCTATTCTCATCTAGTGGATTCCCGAAAATGATACTACTGAACGGAATAACAGTTTTTTCCGTCTAGTGGCGACTTTAAAGGGGCTTCAGTGGATTAAATACTCTCTTACTACTTGAGGTAGACTAAAATACTGGAGACAGAAAAAAGACAGCTCCGGAGAACTGTCTTTTGTTTATTATTCATTTAAATTATCTTGCTACGCGAACAGCGAAGCTTGGAGTGAAGTATTGTGTACTGTTTACTTCTACAACGCCGCCTTCGTCAGGAGCATGGATGTATTGACCATTTCCTAGAGCGATTGCCACATGATATGGGCTGCCTTTTGGTCCCCAGAATAGTAGGTCACCAGCTTGTGCTTGTGATACAGAGATTTGTGTTCCCGCATATTGTTGAGGACCTGTCCAGCCGCCAATTTCGATTCCGTATGCTTCACGGAATACATATGCTGTAAATCCAGAACAGTCAAAACCACTTGGTGTTTTTCCACCCCACACATAAGGTACGCCTAGATATTTATAGGCTACACTAACTACATCACCAGTTGGCGCTGAAATTGTCGGAGCAGCTGGCTTTTCTTCAACTTTTTCAACAGGAGTTGAAGGAGCTGGTGCTGAAGGTTGTGAAACCTCAGTCGTTACCTCAGTATTCACTGTAGTATTTGTAGTATTGTTCGTTTGTGTTGGCGCTGTTACTGTTGGAGTTTGGTTTGATGCAACTTCAACTACTGACTCTTGTGCAGCTTCTTCAGCAGCTTTAGCTGCTTCAGCTTCTGCTAATAATGCAGCTTCCGCTGCAGCAATTGCTGCTTCTTCTGCAAGCCTTTGACGTTCTGCTTCTTCAGCAGCACGACGATCAGCTTCTTCTTTTTCTGCGATAGATCTTTGACGATCTTCTTCTGCAGTTGCTTTTTCAGCACTTAAAGCAGCTAATGCACTTTCTTGCTCAATATTTTTTACTTCTAATTGCCCTTTTAATTCTTCAAGCTCATATGTCATTGACATAATATCATTTAACTTTTCTTCAGATTCGACTTTTTTATCTTCCACTGCTTGTTGATCTTGAACTTGTTGCTCTACTAAATCTTTGTTAGCAGAAACCATTGTTGTAACTACGTCTACTCGAGAGATTAAGTCTGTCAAAGATTCTGAAGCAAAAATAAAGTTCATATAATTTGTGTTTGATCCATTTACTTGAACTGAACGAGCTTGTTCTTTCAATTGGCCTTCACGTTGATCGATAATTTGTTGTAATTGTGCAATTTCTTCTTTCAGTAAATCAATTTCTTCGTTTGTTGCCAGACGTTGATTTAATAATTCTGATGCACGATCTTCAGCTGCTGTAATTTCAGCTTGTACTTCTGCAAGCACAGCTGCTGCAGAATCAACACGATTAGATAGTTCGTTAACTTTCTGTTCTTGTTCTTCAATTTTATCAGTTAGTTCATCAGCAGATGCCGCATATGGCGCTACAAAAGTTGCTGAAAGGATTGAACTAGTTAAAATAAGAGTAGCAAGTTTCTTTTTCAAGTCGATTCCTCCGTTTTTCTTTACGCTTTATTTAAAACTTTAATGTTCATTTATATTTTTTTAAGAGTTTCTTTACTATTTTTCTCAACGTTGAAATCATATCACAGTTTATTTGTGAAAAATCACTTTTCGACAACTTGTAGCTGCTTTGTAACAGAACTGTAATGATAACCGACATATGTTTCAAATTCACTCGTAGTTAGAAATATCGGTGAGACTATATTGACTTTTTTTCTGTACTTGACTATACTGATTTCAATAATTAAAAACAATGATAAGCATTGAAGGAACGCAGTAGAAATAAGGTTTTGCATAATAGAGAGCCAGGATTGGTGGAAACTGGTACACCCTTATCTTGAATTACATTCCCGAGCTTCTTTTAAAAGCGCGTGACATACGATACATGTTAGAGTGGTTTCATTATTCATTTTTTAATGAAACAATTTGGGTGGTAACACGGTGAATAATCGTCCCTGATGAAGACAATTGTCTTTGTCAGGGATTTTTTTATTTATAAAATAAAGGAGATGCAACAATGGAAATGAGAAATATTATTGATGAATTACAATGGCGCGATGCGATTAACCAACAAACAGATGAGGAAGGTCTTCGTGAATTAATCGAAAAGAAAAGCATCGGATTGTATTGTGGAATCGATGCAACTGGATCCAGCATGCATATTGGGCACTTGATACCTTTCATGATTCTAAAAAGATTTCAGTTAGCTGGTCATAAGCCCGTTATTCTTATTGGTGGTGCAACTGGTTCAATTGGGGATCCAAGTGGGAAATCTGAAGAACGTACTTTGCAATCAGAAGAAACGGTTGCATATAATGCTGAACAAATTACAAAACAAATGAAAAATTTGTTTCGAGCTGGAGAAGAAGATTCTGAAATACGTTTAGTTAACAACTTGGATTGGACAAAAAATCTGTCTTTATTAGATTTTTTACGTGATTTTGGAAAGAATTTTAATATTAACACCATGCTTGCAAAAGACATTGTTGCAAGCCGCTTGGAAACAGGAATCTCGTTCACTGAATTCTCATACCAAATCCTTCAATCCATGGATTACTTGCACCTATACCGCAATTTGGATGTTCAATTACAAGTCGGCGGTGCAGACCAATGGGGTAATATTACAGCTGGACTAGAGCTTATTCGAAAAAAAGAAGGTGCAGAAGCAGAAGCCTTTGGATTAACAATTCCACTGATGTTAAAAGCAGATGGGACGAAATTTGGTAAGACTGCTGGCGGAGCAGTTTGGTTAGATCCAAAACAAACAACACCCTATGAATTTTACCAATTTTGGGTAAACCAAGACGACCGCGATGTTGTGAAATACTTAAAATTCTTTACCTTCTTAACGAAGGAAGAAATCAATGCTCTAGCAGAAAAAGTGGCAACAGAGCCTCATAAGCGTGAAGCACAAAAAACATTAGCTGCTGAAATGACAAAATTTGTTCACGGCGAAAAGTCATTAGAAGATGCATTAAAAATTACCGATGCATTATTTACGGGTGACGTTTCTCAACTTTCTGCTGATGAAATCGAACAAGGTTTCAAAAATATGCCTACATTTGAATCGGCTTTAACGGAACAAGAATTAGTTACTTGGTTAGTAGATACCGGTATTGAGCCTTCTCGCCGTCAATCCAGAGAAGATATTAAGAATGGTGCTATCTCTATTAATGGTGAGAAAATTACTGATTTAGAATTTGTTATCACTGCGGAAAACTCATTTGAAAATCGTTTTATTATCGTTCGCCGCGGCAAGAAAAAATACTTCCTTGTAAAGTTGGTGTAATCATGACTGCTACTCTAGAGCTAATAGCTGTACGAGACACGCTGCAAGCAGAAGATCTTGCTGAATTGGCGCACACAATTTGGCATGAATACTATTTACCACTTTTAGGACAAGAGCAAGTCAGCTATATGTTAAAAACGTTTCAATCGACAGAGAAAATCATCGCAGATATTGCTGAGAATAAGGTGGAATACTTCATTATAGAAGCTGATGAAAAAGAAATTGGCTATGCTGGAATCGAATGGCAGGAAGATAGCCTCTTTATTAGTAAGCTCTACCTATTAAAGGAAGCGCGCGGTAAGGGTTATGCCTATCAACTTATACAGACCTTTATCCAAAAGGCCAAAGAACGCAGCAAAAAAACAATGACACTGACCGTGAATAAAGATAATAAAGATTCTATTCGTTTTTATGAAAAGGTTGGCTTTAAGCGCATCGATTCAGTTGTTTCTCCTATTGGAAACAACTTTGTAATGGATGATTATATTTATGAATATGTGCTTTAATAATAAAACGAAGCGGAGCGGAGCAAGTAATATGCTCCGCTCCGCTTCGTTTTATTTTCCTATTTTCTCTTTAATCGCTCTTCGCTTGGTTTTTATCAATACATTTAGGAGGATCAAGATTATGCCTACGGTTAGCATAATGACAACGTTTGTGGCATTCAGCAACTGTAACAGGAAAACAGCTACCCCATAAATTAAAATGGTGATTAAATTCAGTTTTTCTTCCCAATCATCTGTTTTTGGATAATCTTTCGAAATTTTTACAAAAAGAAAGTGAATCAAATAAAAACCAGCTAAAGCAATAAAAATGAATAGTGAGTTTTCATAATCGCCTAACAAGTAGCCGAAGTACCGCTTTAACAGTATACTAAACACCAGAAAAATGGATTGAAGAAGATTTTCTTTTTCTTTTATCGTCATAGTTTCATCCTTGCTCTGCTTTATAATAACCCTGGCCAAGCAGTTTCCCTTGTTGATAATTTTCTTTTCCAACAGTTAATTCAACAAAGCTTTCAACTTCTGTTTCAGACAAGTTATATAAGATTTCGATTTCTCGATTCAACATGAGCGGTGTATCTTTCATTAATATATCCAAACTTGGCACAGGGTCAGGTATTAGGTTCACTTCTGGTAATGCTTGCTTCAATGCCTCCACTAAAGCTTCAAGTGGTTGCGCTCCAACGATTTTCAATCCTTGGCTCTGTTCATTCACTAACACAATACTTGGAAAACCAGATATAGTTAAGGCGCTAGCAAGACCTAAATCACCATTCAACAGCGTCCTGCCTTCAAATGAGTCGGCTTGTTCAGCAATCAATTCGCTATCTAAATCCATTTCTTCTAAAATCCCTTTTAAAACTTCTTCTTTGGAAATATCTTGATTCCATAACATAACCGTTTCACGAAGTTTTCGTAAAAATAGTTGTGCTTTTTCCGGATGGTCTCTTTCTACAATTTGGTATACTTGGGAACTTGGAAAAGAGGAAGAGATTGGCTCATCCAACCAAATTCGTCCGTCAATGACCATTCTCGAATAGTCACCGATTTCACGCCAATGCTTCGCCACATCAACAGCGTCCGTAATACCATTTGCTCCATCTCCGCCAAACGTTTCCCATTTTTCAATCATGCCACCCATAATCGTGGTATCATTCGCAATATACTTCGCATATTGATAACGAAACTTTCTCAAAGTTGGTTCAAAAACCCAACAAAAAGAACACAGCGGATCGGTTCCATAATATAAATCTACTTTTGGTATCTGTCCGATTTCATTATTCATCTTTTTTTCCTACTTCATTTTGTTTTTTTTCTTTCGGATTTTTGGCCGCTGATCCACAAATACCTGTTATCGGATCGCAATACGCTCCCTCATCCATTGAATCGTTCACGATTTCAATAAATGTGAATGTTTTTTTCTTTTCCTCTTCCATAATCAATCATCATCCTTTCTGACTATCAGCCCCACTCTTTGGGACTCCACATCCGTCCGTCAATCTCGCCTTGAGTTTGCTCAATTCGCTTGTATTGCTCATTAATCAGTTTTGCGAATTCTTGAAATAGGGCGGTCTGTCGGTAATCCTTGCTTCGTTCTTCTAATAGCTTTATTTGGTTAAGCATCCAGTCTTTTTGTTCCATCATTTTTTCCTCACAACTCTTCTAGCTCTTGAAGTGTAAATAATAAATCATCTAACTGTTCTCGGTTCTCTTCCATTTGTTCAATCAATAATTCAATTAATTGCTGGTCTTCTTCTGAAAAATCTTTTTTACCATAGGTTCTTAATTCTTGTTTGAACCACTGCTCTCTTGCAACTAACGAATCATCATTCTGATTCGTTAAGTATTGACGATATCGAATCAACAAGGCTTTTTTTTCCGACTCAGACAAATAGTCAAAACGTGCAAGTAATAAAACAGGCAAATAAATCATTCCACACTTATTCGCTACCGCTTCAAATGGGCGCATTAATTCAGGGATTGTGAATTTTTCTTCTCTTCCAGCTTGATAGGCTCGTTCATGAACACCTGTTGTCACTATTAAGCCAAATTCTTTCCCTGTAAGAAGGTTTCCTGTCTTTCCGTAAGCAAATCCTTCAGTAAGGACTTCATCCTGCCATTGCTTCAATAAGGGCGGTGAGCTATACCAGTATAAAGGAAATTGAAAAAGAATCCGATCATGTTCTAATAATAGTGTTTGTTCTTTTTGAATATCAATTTGATTACTAGGATATTCCTTTTCTAAATGATGCCAACTGACACCTTCCTCTGGCAAACTTTCCCACAAAAAACGTTGTGTATGCGAATCTGCAATGCTTGGGTGGGAAATAATCAATAATGTACGCATAGCAACTCCGTCCTTCATTTTTATTTCTTCTAAAATCATAGCAATCGACGAGCAACAATTCAATGAATTAGCTTACACAATTTTCGTAAAAAATTTCGTAATAGCGGTAATATATCTTTTCCAACACACATCAAAGTAAAAATTTAGCAGCTGGATAGATTAGAAAAGCGGACAAGTCCGCCTTGGCCTATGAAAAAATAGGAAATTTGACCCTGAATTGTCAGGAGACTTCACGCTTCAGCGGGTTAGTCGAATGATATGCGTTAGCGAGCAGCGAAGCGCGCAATGGGGCAAATTTATCTTTTTTTCACTAGGTCAGGACTTGGGAGCTAGACATTGATGGTTGAACTTATAATCCCCTAGTCTATGAAAAAAAACGGTTAGGAGCTACCACCCAACCGTCTTCCTTTTTACTTTTTAATTTTTTGTAACTGCTTATTTAGATGATTCACAGCAACTTCTGGAATATCAGGAACCAAAGTTCTCAACAACTCTTCCACTTTTCTGTCTTTCATCATGCCTAGAGAACCTTTTTTCAATAATGCTTTTGTAATCGCCCGTGCTGCCTCAATAAGAACATCACCAGCTTCTTCATTTTTCAATATTTCTCCTACTGTATCTTGAATGGAATAAGCAGAAGGATCAATTTCTATGTTAACTTGGTCCGCTTTAATATCATCAAACCAATTCTGTACATTGCTCATATCAACAGCGTCATCTAAAACGTAAGCTGGATTCGATTTCGTTACTTTTCGGAAAGTTACGGAATCTGTCCATTCATCAGTTTGTGCCGATATCTGTATAAATTCATTTTCTAAAGGAACATTCTTAAAGACAAATACTTTCTTTCCTTCCAAGGTACCAAACTCTTTTCCATTTACACTTAACGTAACAGATGGCTGATTACTATATACCTTCACATCCATTTTATCGTAAGGACGTTCTGCATAACGACGACCAGCAATGTGCACAAATGGTTCATTGCTCCAATAAGCTTTATAAATATAGAAAGAATCTTTCTTAATCTTTCGATCGAGAGTTACCAGGCCTTTATTATTTCTTCCCAATACGCCGCCTTCGTCTCGATTGTCCGCACCAAAATCGAACATGTTCCAGTTATGAGTTGCCCACAGCCAAGGGCGTTCTTCAATCATTTGAGCTAAATGCTCATGATAGATTGCTTGATACTCTTCTGAATAGTCACCGCGGCCTGGGTTATCAGTATGAATACGGATATTCGCTTCACAACCATATTCTGATATTCCAATTGCCCGCTCAGGATATTTCGTATGGAAAGCATCAAACCATTGGTCGTTTTCTTCTATTTCACCAAAGTACCAGCCAAAGTAATGATTATAAGAAACAATATCGGTGATTTGATTGTGTTCACTTTCCATTGGCAACATCGAAACTTGGGCCATAGTTGTTAAGCGAGTATTATCAAGTGAATGAGTCAATTCATTTAGATCTTTCAAATTTTCAATCAGTTGCTCTGAGTCGCCGCTGATTGTAATTTCATTTGAGATTCCCCAGAAACAAATAGAAGGATGGTTGTAATTTTGTACAATCAATTCTTGCATTTGTGAGCGAGCATTTACATGTGCCGATGGATCTGCGTTCATTGCAGAAATAAATGGAATCTCGGCCCATACAACAAAACCCAAAATATCACACGCATCATAGAAAGCTTGGTTATGTTGGTAGTGTGCAAGACGAACGGTATTGGCACCAATCTCTTTAATAATTAACGCATCTTCCCAATGGTCTGCTTCCGTTAATGCATTTCCAATACCACATTTATCTTGGTGACGAGATACCCCGCGCAACGGCATAGACTTGCCATTCAAGAAGAAGCCCTTCTGAGGGTCTACGTGGAATTCACGAATTCCCAGTAAACAAGAAACTTCATCCACTACATCGTTATTACGGACAAGACTTGCTGTCACATGATAAAGATAGGGGTCTTCAATACCTTGCCATAAGTGTGCATTTTGCACAAATAAAGAATGGGTTTGTTTTTCATTTGCACTTAAATAGGATTCTGAAACGATTTGTTCCGACTCATCATAAATAGTAACAACCACTTGATCGGTTTCCTGCGGATTAGTGATAAAGGTTTCTGCAGAAACCCATGCATGTTCCCCATCAATTTTAGAAGAAACAGTGAGGCCTTTCCCGCCCCAAAAATCTAAATCAAAGTGAGTTTCTGGTACAACGATGCATTTCACATCTCGGTACATTCCACCATAGAACGTAAAATCAGCCGTTTGTGGGTAGACATTGTCCTGATGCGAATTGTCAGCACTCACTACAATCAAGTTAGTACGATCTTTTTGCAGCGTCTCAGTAACATCTACTCGAAAAGTAGAAAAGCCGCCTTCATGTCTGATTATTTTTTTATCATTCACATATACTTCAGCAGTATTTCCTACCCCTTCAAATTCTAAGTAAACACGGTCGCCTGGATCAACGGATGAATAACCGATTTCTTTGGCATAATAACCGATCCCCCGATGAAAATCACTTCCCCCATCCTGTCCATCTATATTATTCCACGTATGAGGCACCGTCACATCTTCCCATTCCTCTGGAAGGATTGTTGGTCTTTCTTGTTCAATTTTTGAAAATTTCCAATCATCATTCAAATAATAGATTTTTCTCATCATTCGAACCTCCTGTGCTTTTCTAGCTTTATTTTAATATACAGCGTGTCATAAAAATAGTGAATCTATCACTCTTGAGAAAAGCTCATGATGCTAGATGTGGTAGGTGCTATTTTACTAATCGAATCATACTGAAAAATCGCTAATAACAATTGCTTGTTCCTGTGCTTTCAAGCATAATTCCTGTGCTTTGAAAATATGATCTTGTGTCATAGCATTTTCTGTTCCGTTAATGATGTCAAGAATCATTTCCCCAAAGAACGGGAAGCCGACTTCGCCAGTAACTGCATAATGCTCTTCGCTATCTTTTGTTACTAAGAATACATGATCTCCTGTCTCTTCAGTGGCAACATTGATATATTTACGGATTTCAATCGTTCCTTCTGTCCCAGTAATAAAGGTACGTCCGTCTCCCCATGTACCAAGTCCATCAGGCGTGAACCAATCTACCTTGAAAATAAAGCTTGCACCATTTTCCCCTACTAATGTTGCATCTCCGTAGTCTTCCAATTCAGGTGTATCAGGATTACTGTAATTCCCTACTTTACTATGAAGAACTTTTGCATCTTTATTCCCAGTATAATAGAGGAATTGCTCAATTTGATGACTACCAATATCTGTTAAAATACCCCCATATTGTTCTTTTTTGAAGAACCATTCTGGACGTTTTTCTTTATCAAGTCGGTGTGGTCCAAAACCAGTTACTTGGATGACTTTACCGATTTTCCCTTCATTGATTAGTTGACCTGCAAAAATAGCCCCCTCAACGTGTATACGTTCACTGAAGTAAACCCAGTATCTACGTCCTGTTTCTGCAGCTACTTTTTTCGTTTCTTCTAATTGTTCCATCGTTGTAAAGCCTGTTTTATCAGTGAAGTAATCTTTACCGGCTCGCATTACTCGATTTCCTAAAGCACTGCGCAAGTTCGGTACCGCTGCAGCAGCTACTAATTGAATTTCTGGGTCTTCCAAAATTTGTTCCAATGAATCCGCTGCTGGAATTGCTGGAAATGCTTCTTGATAAGCTTTTAGTTTTTCTGGATCCGGATCATACACATACTTAATTGTAGCTCCAGCTTCTAGCAATCCATTCGACATTCCGTTGATATGTCCATGATCAAGCGCAGTGACCCCCACAACGAATTCACCTGCTTCAACCACCTTATTTACTTCTTTTCCTTTTGGAGCATAATTCATTCCATCTTTCCCGGACATTTATATTCCCCTTTCCATCTAACTTATTCTCTATTTAAAATAAATCCTCATAACCTAAATCAATCAAATGTTGACGCGATTCAGCTAAACATTCGAATGGATCACGCCCATAAGTATCGTCTTGTTCTACTAATAAATAACGCACCCCTGACTCTAAGCTTTGTTCAATAATTCCTTTCAGATCAAGACTTCCTTGCCCTAATTCAGCAAATTGAACTAAATCAGCAAAGTGACGATGGAAGGTCTCATTATCCCCTTCACGAAAAGCCGCCATTGCTTCTTGGGGCATTTGACTGATACGGTAGTCTTTCAAGTGGATAAGCTCAACTTTTCCTGCATAATCTTTAATTACCTCGATTGGATCTGCTCCTCCACGATAAATCCAATGAACATCCAATTCAAATCCCAGCAAGGGTGCATTTTCACGAATGATATCCAGCATATACTTACCATCATACTTAGCGAATTCAACATGATGGTTATGATAATACAAAGTAATTCCATCTTCTTTTAATCGCTTTGTTACTTCATTCGCTTGTTCACAGAATGCTAAAACTGTTTCCAGAGATTCCATGGACTCGCGGGGCAACATCCCAATTCTTAGCAAGTCACAATTTAATGTACGACAATCATCTACAATTTTATCGTAATGTGTTGTTAAAGATTCTTCTCCTGGGCGATTTGGTTTCAGCCCTGCACTCAATGAAGCTATCTCGATATCAAACTCTTCGCTGGCACGTTTAATCTCCGCCACATTTTCGGCTGTCATTTCAACTTGAGAAATCTCTACAGCACCGTATCCTAAATCAGCAACTCTCTTCAACGTTTCATAGGGACCTAACTCTTTAAATTCTTTTTTAACCGTGAATCCTTGCACACCGATTTTTGCTTTTGTCATTCTTTATTTCCTCCATTTCAATGGTTCGTTGTTCTCTCGAAGACTTTTTCATTGCATCAATCATAAGCATAGATGGTAAAGCATCTTCCGCAGATACATATTCGTCTGTATCAGCTTCAATTGCATTATAAAAACTCTGAATAAAGGTTGCGTGACTTGGACCATAGTAAGATTTTGTCCCCTCTGCTCTCGCGTCTACCGCCAAGCTTTCTACATTTCCTTCAAAATCAACTTTAAATAATTGATAATTTTTGATCGTAAAAGTCGCCTGATCCGTAACGACTTCCACTTCCACACTTGAATCAGTCGCATAGGCATTTGTGGACATATATAAACCTTTTGTCCCTTCTGCAAAAGTAAAGTTGGCTACCGCAGTATCTTCAACTTCGACTTCATAATCTGTGATATTCGAAAGACTGGCTTTACATGCTGTGAGTTCTCCTCCTATTAACTGCATCAAATCAAGTGTATGGATTGCTTGATTAATAATTGTTCCTCCGCCAGCAGTATCCATCTTCCCCCGCCATGGTTTGTCAATATAGTATTGGTCTGCACGATGCCAAGCAACAAGCCCTTTAATTGCTTTCACTTCTCCACTACTTCCCTCGCTAAGTACTTCAAGTAATTTTTGGGAAGTTGCATTATAACGATTTTGGAAGCAAATCGCTATTTTACTATTGGTTTTTTCAGCTAATTCTTTTACACAAACGCCTTCTTGATAGTCTAGAGAAAGTGGTTTTTCCTGTAGTACATGGACACCTTTTTCTGCACATAATTTGGTTATCGGATAGTGAAGGTAATGTGGCAAACAAATATGTACAACATCTAGCTCTTCATTCTTTAACATCGTTTCAACATCCGTATAAAAAGGTAGGTCTGGATAGACAGTCTTTAGCGTTTCATCAATATCACACACTGCAACAAGCTCTCCATTTTGAGCTTGTTTGATTCCTGCATAATGAACGGATGAAACAGTACCTAAACCGATAATTGCTGCTCTCAGCATAATTGTCACGTCTCTTTCTATTATCTGGTCTCGTATTTTCCTTCTTCTTTAATCTTTTCATTCAATAATTCTAGATATTTATCATCATCAAAGTTCTCCAGTGATACTTCCTCATCCAGCCAACTCGATAAATGAATCGCATTCGCCAAACGGACTCCGTTAATTCCTTCTACTCCCGGTGCTAACAAATCTTCCCCATGAAGAATGTGGCGAGCAAAATTTTCAAGAACACCTGAATGTTGTGCCCCCCAAGCTGAATCTGTTGTAAATGTTTCTTCTTCAACTAATTCTCTTTGTGTTTTACCGCCAGGGAAAGTAAAGCTTGTTCCTTCCGCCTTTACTCCCGCATTGATTTCTTGTTCTGTCATCGATAATCTTTTAACCGTTACTTTATTGCTGTCTTCTACTATGATTTTTCCTTTATCACCAAATATTTCCAGACGATCTGTCCCGATCAAATCGTGCGTACAAGTGATGAAGACACCTGTTGCACCATTTCCATAATCCAATACAGCTGTTACTTCATCTTCAACAGCAATATCACGCTGGTAACCATTTGTCGTTTTTGCATAGACAGATTTTGGTACTCCTGCGATCCATTGAAGAAGATCAAGCTGATGCGGTGCTTGGTTTACGAGAACGCCGCCCCCTTCTGCTCCCCAAGTTGCACGCCATTCGCTTTGATTATAATATGCTTGCGGACGATACCATGTTGTAATAATCCAATTTGTGCGACGAATCGCTCCAATTTCTCCATTAGTAACAATTTCTTTGATGCGTTGATATAACGGATTGTTTCGTTGGTTGAACATTATTGCATAGGTTACATCTTCTTTTGATGCTGCATATTCATTTAGTTCTTTTACTTGCTTTGTATACACACCTGCTGGCTTCTCATTCAATACGTGAATCCCTTTCCCTAATGCATACATCGCAATCTCGGGATGGAAATAATGGGGAACAGTGGTAATAATTGCTTCCACTTCTCCACTGTCAATCATTTCTTTGTAGTTAGAAAAAATAGCTTTTTCAGGATACTTTTCTTTAAGGCTTGTAATCTTTTCTGGATCAATATCACAGAAAGCCACTAAATCCATGCTTGGAACCATTCCATCTTCGATAAACTTTGTATAATACGAACCTTGTGTTCCAGCACCAATAATTCCAAATTTAAGTTTCTTCTCCATTTAAAAAGCTCCTTTTCCGTTTGTATATTGATTATTTTTTCTATATTGGCTCGGGGTCATGCCTACATTTTGTTTAAAAAATCTGCTAAAATGGGCATCGCTTTCAAAACCGTGTTCAAAAGCAATTACTTTAATTGACTTTGAATGATCATTCAATAACGCGTATCGTGCTTGTGACAAACGATATCCCATCACATAGTGCATAATGGTATAGCCGGTAATTTCTTTAAATACATGGGAAAGATAAGATTTACTTAGATTTAAAGTACTTGCTACATCTTCGATTGTAAAAGACTCACGGTAATGCTCAAAAACATAGGAAGAGATTTCTTCAGCGATTTTGGTTCTTTCATCTTCATAGTTTTGTGCTTTATCCATGACTCTTACCGTCGCCGAGTCAATTTTCAATAGAATTTGCACTAAAGCTAATTTTCGCTTTGCCTCATTTTTATAAGAAGAGTCTAAAGCATCAAGTTTCTTCATTGCCAAAAACATATTTTCAATACTGACAAGATCTTCTTTTTCGAATGTCCGAATTAATCCGTTACGATTTTCAGTAAAGAATTTTAACAAATCATCAATTTGTAAATCTGCTAATAAGGGCTCTATCCACTTAGCATCAAAATGAATAACACTTCGTTCATAATTTTCTTCGTTGCCGAAAACATAAGCTCGATGAACAGTCATGCCATCCATCATTAATAAATCTCCGGGATGAAGGTAATAAATTTGATTTCCGACCAAAAAGCGACAATTCCCTCCATGAAACAAGAAAATTTCATATTCCGAATGGGTATGGAAGTCTAGCCCCTGCACATTGCCTTTCTGCCGGTAATTTGCTTTTAATTTTCCAGAAATCTTTATCCCCCCTTATATTGAATTCACTAGTCATTATATCAATTCCATTTTTGTATTAACAATGACTAATAGTGCTTTCATTCTTGTTTTATTGACTAGAACTCTTATCCTTGGTATTAGAATCTTTTTTAGCGGTTCTTTAGCATATAGTTAGCTTTTCGTGGTTAATTAGAAAAACTTTAGTAAACTCAGCATAACGAAACTGACCCAAAAAGGTCAGTCACGTTCTTCCCTATCCTTAATTTCTTTGAAGAAACTGGCGTACATCTCTTCGTACTCTTCAACAGCAGGTTAATTTTTTCCTGTTGCATTCAACTGATTGTTTTTGTATTCCTTTGGTGTGACGCCAATATTACTTTTGAAATAACGACAAGAATGTGTAATACCTTTAAAACCACAATCATGAAGTTTATCTATAATTTGGATAAGGATACTGTTACAAAAATGCAAATTTCTTTAAGCCGGGAAGATTGAGAAGTTCGAAAGACATCAATTATAATAAGCAACAAAAAACGAGCTGGGTAATTTCCCATCTCGTTTTTTGCTTCTATATTTTTTTTATAGACTAGGGGATTATAAGTTCAGCCATCAATGTCTAGCTTCCAAGTCCTGACCTAGTGAAAAAAAGATAAATTTGCCCCATTGCGCGCTTCGCTGCTCGCTAACGCATATCATTCGACTAACCCGCTGAAGCGTGAAGTCTCCTGACAATTCAGGGTCAAATTTCCTATTTTTTCATAGATCAAGGCGGACTTGTCCGCTTTTCTTATTAATCATATTTGCTTAATAAATCGTGGAATTCTTTTTTCAGACTTTCTTGGTACTCACCAGCATATTCACCATTCATGAATTTAGGTAATGCTTCGTTTACCAAACGGTCCCATGATTCTTTTTCTTTCCTGAATAAAATTGGGTAGTAGTAAACACCATTCTCGTCAGCAGCTGCTTCATCTCCAGGCGCATCACCAACCATCAATACATGTTTTGTATCGTACCCTTTTGTCAATAAGTCTGCAATTGCTTCTGCCTTGCTGCCGCGATCTTGTGCATAAAAAGCATCAACCGAATCCAACAAATCATGGCGGATCCATTCACTTTCGACAGCTTCTTTATTTGCAGAACTTACGATCGCTACATCAGTCAACTGTGTAATGTGTGCCAAACCTTTTTTTACGCCTTCGAATGGACGATCTTCGCCAACTAATTCTGTTTCAATAGCATGGTTAACGCGCTTGCTCCAGTCGTATGTCTTTTCGAGATCTTCAGAAGGACTGTCTGCAATTAATTGTTCCAATGCATCGTTGGAAAGGGAACTTGCTGTTTCAGCCCAATTTTTCAAAGCGGTGATGTCACCTAAATCTTCGCCACGGTTCTGTGCATTCAATAGAGCCATTACCAATGCTTTGAAACGATTAACGCCACGCGTGCTAGAGAATAAGTTGATACGATTCCAATCCTCTAAATAAGTTTCGCGGTCCTTTATGCCGAATACGTCAGCGGAGAACGGTCCGAAGAAACGTTCATGTTTGATGTCCATCGTGTCCATCGCACAACCGTCTGAGTCGACACACACCAAGAAATCTCTTTGTTTTTCAAAATTCTCAAATTTTTCTGTCATTAAGGTTCCTCCTTCATCTTTCGAAAGCGTTTCATAAAAAAATAGAAGAGCTCAATAGAAATCTTCATGTTATATGAAGCTATTTTCTATTAGGCTCCTCTCACTCACTTAATTAATTTCATGTTATACTCCGGAATAAGCGCTGAACCCACCGTCAATTGGCAGTACAACTCCGTTTACAAAGCTTGATGCTTTTTCATCAGCTAAGAACATCAATCCACCCAATAATTCGTCTGATTCACCAAAACGTCCCATTGGAGTGTTGTTAATGATTTTTTCACCACGAGGTTTTAGAGTCTTGTGGTCTTCTTCAAACATTAAATCAATATTTTGTTTTGAAACTAAGAACCCTGGTGCAATTGCGTTACAACGAATGCCAGCTTTAGAGAAATGAACTGCTAACCATTGTGTAAAGTTAGAAATTGCTGCTTTTGCTCCTGAATATGCTGGAATTTTTGTAAGTGGTGTGAAAGCATTCATACTTGAAATATTGATGATGTTTGCTCCTTCACGGCCTACCATGTCTTTAGCAAAAACTTGCGTTGGCAATAAAGTACCTAAGAAGTTTAAGTTAAATACAAATTCAACACCGCTTTGATCTAAATCAAAGAATGATTTTGTATCTTCTGGCATATTTGCTTCATGGAATTCGTTATCTGTTGTTGCGCGTGGGTTATTACCACCAGCACCATTTACTAAGATATCGACTGTTCCAAGGTCTGCAACAACACCTGCTTGTGCTGCTTCGATTGATTCTCTATCTAATACGTTACATCTGTATGCTTTCGCAACTCCACCTTCTGCAACGATTTCGTCAGCATATCCTTGAGCTGCTTCTTCGTTTAAGTCAAGTAATGCAACTTTTGCCCCTGCTTTTGAAAATGCTTTTGCAAATTCAGAACATAGAACGCCGCCGGCACCTGTAACGACTACTACTTTATCTGTAAAATCATGAACGAATGGGTTTGTCATTATAATGAACCTCTTCCTGTTGTTTATTCCTTTTAGAAATTGAAATCAAGTCCTGACCCTGCTTTTTTGTCAGCAAGGGTCAATACGGACTTGTTCTGCTTTCTTTATTTGTTTGCAGCTAGGTTTTTCTTAACAGCTTCTTCTAAACCATTTAGGTAAGTTGCACCTAGCGCACGGTCGTATAAACCGTAACCAGGTTTTCCTGTTTCTCCCCAGATCATACGACCGTGGTCAGGACGAATTGCGCCTTCAAAGCCAGCTTCCACACATGCTTTAACTACTTCGTACATATCAATTGAACCCATTTCAGATAAATGAGCAGATTCTTCGAATGAACGTCCGCCAACCAACTTGATGTTACGAGCATGCATAAAGTTTACACGTTTTTTCGCTAACATATCTTTCAAGATTTCAACTGCGTCATTTTTAGGATCAGATGCGTATGAACCTACACATAGCGTTACTCCGTTATATTCGCTGTCATACAATTTGATGAAACGATTTAATGCTTCGCCATTCGTAATGATACGAGGCAGTCCAAAGATTGAATATGGAGGATCATCCGGGTGAATCGCCATTTTTACGTTTGCTTTTTCAGCTACCGGTAAAATTTCTTTAATGAAGTATTCTAGGTTTTCCCATAGTTTTTCTTCATCAACTTCTTTGTACTCATCCATCAGAGCATTCATTTCTTCTGGCGTGTAGCTTTCATCCCAACCTGGAAGAGAAAGTGTACGTGGATCCATTTTATTAACTTCTTCTTCATCAAAAATCAAAGCATTTGAGCCATCTGGTAATTCGTATGCTAAATTTGAACGAGTCCAGTCAAAAATTGGCATGAAGTTGTAACATACTACAGGAATTCCAGCTTTACCTAAGTTGCGTAAAGTTTCTTTGTAAGCCTCGATATACTTATCACGGTCTGGGCGTCCAATTTTAATTGATTCGTGAACCGGAACAGATTCGATAACATTAATTTTCAAGCCTTTTTCTTCAACATCAGCTTTCAATTGTTCGATACGTTCCAACGGCCAAGCTTCCCCTACAGGAATATCGTAAATTGCTGTAACAATTCCTTCCATTCCTGGAATTTGACGAATATTATCTAGTGTAACTGGATCATCGTGTCCGTACCATCTGAATGACATTTCCATGTTAATAACACTTCCTTAATGTTTTTATTTTTTATTTATTAAAATTAAAGTATTCAACGGCGTTGTCATAACTAATGTTTTTGATTAGTTTTTCTAACAATGCATCATCATCAGGAATTTCACCACGTTCTACCAAATCCCCAATAAAGTCGCAAAGGATACGACGGAAGTACTCATGACGAGTATAGGAAATAAAACTTCTTGAGTCTGTCAGCATTCCGACAAAGTTCATTAATAAGCCTGCTTCAGACAAAGCTTTCAATTGTTTCAACATTCCGTATTTCGTATCATTGAACCACCAACCAGATCCTAATTGAACTTTGCTCTTAATACCTTCGGAGTTCATTTGGAAGTTTGCTGCAGCTGTTCCTGCTAGATCAAAATAAGTTGGGTCAAGTGGATACATAATAAATTTCGGTAATTGGTTATTTTCGTCCATAGCACCCATTAAGTTATTTAGAGCATAACTTACGTTTGGTTGATCTTGAATAGAATCAACACCTGCATCTGGTCCAATTTTCGCAAATATACGTCTGTTATTGTTACGGATTGCTCCAAAATGCAATTGCATTACAAAGTCTTTCGCGTGATAAATTTTACCCAATTCTACCAATAATTTTGTTTGGAATTTTGTATATTCATCATGTGATACTGCTTCGCTGTTTGCTGCTTTTTGGAAAATTGCTTCGATTTCTTCATCGCTCGCTTCTACGTAATGAATCGTTGACAAACCGTGGTCAGAAATATTGGAGCCGCAATCTGCAAAATATTGGATACGTTCTTCAAGCCCTGCTAATAAATCAGCAAAATTATCCATCTTACGTCCGGTTACTTCTCTCATTTTTCCTAAAAAGTTGGTAAATTTCGCTGCATCTTGAACTGCAAATGCTTCATCAGGACGGAATCCTGGTGCAACTTTTACATCAAAGGAATCATCTTCAGCAATCTGTTTATGCCAAGCTAAATCATCTGTTGGGTTATCAGTTGTACAAACAAAGGTTACATTTGAGTTTTTAATCAATTTACGAGCTGTTAAGTTTTCTTCTTCGATTACTTGATTACATTTATCGTAGATTTCTTTCCAATTTTTGCTTGTCAGTAACTCATCAATATGAAAGTAACGTTTCAATTCCAATGCAGACCAATGGAACAAAGGATTCCCTACAGCGTTTTCACAAGCATACGCCCATGCTTCAAATTTTTCTTCGTCAGAAGCATTTCCAGTGATCTTTTCTTCGTCAATGCCCATTGCGCGCATTGCACGCCATTTATAATGGTCTCCTCCCAACCACAACTCTGTAACATTTTTGAATTTGTGGTCTTCAGCAATCTGCTGTGGAGATAAATGACAGTGATAGTCGAATATCGGCATATCCTTTGAAAAATCATGATAGAGACGTTGAGCTGTCTCTGATTGAAGCATAAAATTATCATGAATAAATGACATTCGTTTCGTCTCCCCTCTTTTTTGAAAAGCTCCCAGCTGACTTCATTCTTAAAAATTAGTCAGCTAGAATTGTCGCTAATTTATCAGCAAATTCTTTTGCTGCTGCTTCTACGCTTTCATATCCGCCATCTTTAAGGCCTTTGGTTAGTGCGCTTCCTACTCCAACAGCCCAAGCTCCATTCGCAATCCATTTGTCCATATTATCTAATGAAACACCG
The DNA here is from genome assembly GCF_003955755.1 of Jeotgalibaca ciconiae. Taxonomy (NCBI): domain Bacteria; kingdom Bacillati; phylum Bacillota; class Bacilli; order Lactobacillales; family Carnobacteriaceae; genus Jeotgalibaca; species Jeotgalibaca ciconiae. Next base: position 839,901 of record NZ_CP034465.1, read on the forward strand.
CCTGATGGCATTGCTTCCACCCAAGGAATCGGACCATGTAAATCTTTAATGAAACCAGGACCTAACAAGCCGCCTGGGAACAATTTAACAACTTCACAACCAGCTTCAAGAGCCATTGTTACTTCTGTAATTGAACCACAGCCTGGTAAGTATGGAACTGTGTATAGGTTACACATTTTAGCGATTTTTTCATTATAAGAAGGGCTTACAACAAATTTTGCACCATTTAAAATTGCAATACGTGCTGCGACTTCATCCAATACAGTCCCTGCTCCTACAACCATATCTGTTCCAGCAAACTCATCTGAAAGTTGACGCATTACTTTTTCTGCATTTGGCGTAGAAAATGTTACTTCGATGTTTTTAATGCCACCCTTGTAGACAGCTTTCGAAACTTCGTAACCTTCTTCTTGTGTGGAACCACGAACTACTGCAAACAAAAAATTTTCTTGCAATTGGTTTAGAGTATCTCTTTTGACGCTCATTTTCTTCCTCCATTTCTCTCTTTGCGGTTTTACATTGTGAAACGCAATATCACATACCGATTTAATTATAAATAGAACTTAATTTTATGTCAATCTCATTTACTCAGATAATTCAAAGAACCGCCTAATAATTGGGTAATTCTTTCAGCATATTCACAAGTTTTCCGTATATAGTGCTCTTTATTCGTTTTCTCCTCGATTGGCAATGAAATACTAATGGCACCTGCAACGGATTCTTTATAGCTAGAAAAAATAGAGCCTACGCAAAATACCCCATACTCAAACTCTTCATCATCCAGTGCATAACCATCCTCTCTTACTTTTTCTATTTCTTCGATAAAGTGCTTGTAATTCGTAAGAGTATGTTCTGTTTTCTGCTCAAGTTCTAAATTTTCCCAATAAGCACTAATTTCGTTATTTGTTCGCATCGCTAACATTGCTTTCCCAACTGCCGTACAATATAAGGGTGCTTTCAATCCAATTTTTGAGCGCATCTTAGACTCATGGTAGTCCCCATATTTGTCAATGTAAAGGATTTCATCGTTATCTTCGATAACTAAATGGACTGTTTGTTTAATTTCTTCTGACAATTGTCTGATGTTACTTTTTGCAACGTTAATAAAGTCAATATTTTGCACTCTCTTGTTGCCCAACTCAAACATTCTTAACGACACTCGATATTGCTTCGTCTCATCTAATTGTTCAATAAATCCGTTCTCAATTAAGGAGTGAACGATTCTGTGAGTAGTTGCTTTATGCAGACCTACTTTTTCGCTTAGTTCTCCTAGTCCTAAACTACTGTGATCTGCTAGAGTTTCTAAAATTAATACTGCTCGGTCAATCGATTGTACTTTTGAAGTACCTAATTGTTCTTCTTTTGTAGCCATTCATCTATCTTCCTTCGTTTAAGCTAACACTAAATTGCTTATTTTTTTCTCTTTGCTCTAGTATAACAATCATAGTTAGAAATGTGAAAAAAATATTGCACAGCAACCCGGCAATGAATAAAAAGCTTGTTTTTTTCTAAAAGTAAAATACAGGCAGACTTTGGAGGCTGTACTTTACTTTTGATACTTTTTTCCTTAATGAAATGACCCCAAAGGCCATAAATCTCCTTTGGGGTCATTTTTTAGTATTAGATTGCTTCCGCAATACTTTTCTTTTGCATACGATACATTTCCGCATATTTACCATTTTGTCTCAATAAGTAATCATGGTTTCCTCGTTCAACAATTTCTCCATTATCCAATACTAAAATTTGATCGGCATGTTGAATGGTAGAAAGTCGATGGGCAATGATAAAGGTTGTTCTTCCTTCCTTTAACACGTCCATTGCATGTTGAATGATTTCTTCCGTTTCCGTATCGATACTAGAGGTTGCTTCATCCAAAATTAAAATTTTCGGATCGTACGCCAACGCTCTGGCAAAGGAAATTAATTGTCGTTGTCCAGAACTTAAGGTGCTTCCCTTCTCTACTACCGGTTCTTGAAGTCCTTTTTCAAAATGCGAAATCATTTGGACTCCGCCTACTTTTTCTAACGCGTTTTTTGCCATTTCAGAAGTAATGGATGGATTTTCTAGCGAAATATTCGATTCAATCGTTCCAGTGAACAGAAATGGATCTTGCAAAACAATTCCCATTGATTCACGAACACTTTTACGAGAAGATTCTTTTGTATTTTGACCATCTATCCGAATCTCGCCTTCTTGCGGATCGTAAAAACGGAACAGCAAATTCATAATGGAACTTTTCCCTGAACCCGTATGTCCGACTAAGGCTACCGTTTCTCCAGGGTTTGCCGTAAAATGAATATTCTTCAATACTTTCGTTTCATCTGTATAACCAAAACTTACTTGATTAAATTCTACTTTTCCTTCCGCTATTTCCAAGGTTCCTTCAGCTTCTTCTTCCGTACTTGTATCCAATAATTTAAAGACTCTTTCTCCAGCAGCAATGGCTTGTTGCACAAAAGCCATCTGTTGTATAATTCCTTGAATTGGATCATACAACCGTGTGATATAATCTCCAAATACATACAAGGTACCAATGGAAATCCCCAACACTCCGTCTAAGTATTGTGTTCCAAAATAAACCATCAGCAACAACAATGTAATATGGCGCAACAATCCACCCAACGTAAATTGAGCAGCTGAATCGAGCAGTACATATTTCCGTTCTACTTCAAACCAGGCATTATTGACGGTATTAAATTCTTCCGCAACTTGTTCTTCTTGTTGGAATGCTTGGATAATTGACATACCTTGAACAGACTCATTAATTTTTCCATTAATTTCACTGTTCAATTCTCTTTCTTGACGACTGAATTTTCCTGCGTACTTACTGTACATCTTATGCCAAAAATACATCAAAGGCAGTAAAACCAGTAAAGCCAAGCCAAGACCTTTATGAAGCCTTGTAATCGCAAAATAGGTTCCAATTACATAAATCACATTTAACATGACATTACTGATTGTTACAACATAAAATTGTTGACGTAGCACTTCTGTGTCATTTGTAATTTGAGATACCACTTTTCCTGCTGGCAAGTTATCAAAATAACGAATCGGCAGCTTTTGTAAATGGCGGTATGCCTGATCACGGATGATTTTAACAATTTTATTAGCTGTTTTCGTTAATAATAGAAAACTGATATAGCGCAAAATTGCAGTAACTAACATTAGTCCAGCGTATAACACTAACAGTCGAACCAACACACTGCCGTAGGATTGCCCCGTAGCGGCTGAAGGAGTGATGACATCATCAATGACTTGTTGCGCAACCAGAGGTGCATACAAATCGGTAGAAACTGCAATAATCAGCAACATAAAACCAAAAATAAATTTCAACTTATCATATTTCATATACGATAATAATCGTTTTACTGTTTTCATTCATCAGCACCTGCCTTTAACTCTTGGCGAAGATACTGGGTGTAATACCATCCATGTCTACCGATTAACTCATCATGACTGCCACGTTCAGTGATTTTCCCGTCTTCCATTACGATAATTTCATCTGCTTGTTTGACTGCAGAAAGACGGTGAGTAGAAATAATAGTCGTTTTCCCTGTTCTTACTCGCTTGATATTTTCAACAATTTTCTGCTCAGTATTTGCATCAACCGCAGATAAAGAATCATCTAATATTAAAATTTCTGGGTTCTTTATTAATGCACGGGCAATGGATATCCGTTGCTTTTGACCGCCAGAAATCGAAACCCCTTTTTCACCAATCATGGTGTCCAATCCTTGCGACATTTTTTTCAAGTCATCTTCAAACGACGCAATCCTTACACTTTCCATCACTTCATCATCTGTGGCAGATCCTTTCCCGAAAGCAATATTATCTCGTACGCTCTTCGAAAAAAGGACATGATCTTGTGGCACATAACCAATCAGATTTTGGATAGCTTTTCCACGGTAATTTAAAATAGGATCTTCCCCTACTCTAAATTCACCGTTTCCTAAAGGATACTGGCGTAACAACTGACGAATAAAGGTTGTTTTTCCAGCTCCAGTTTTCCCAACAATTCCCAATGTTTTTCCTTTTGGAATCGTTATATCGATCCTATCGAGATTGAGATCCTGGCTGGATGGATACTTAAAGGATAAACCATGCATGACAATATCATCTACTGTCTCAATTACTTTCTCACCACCAGATTCCATATCGTCACCGGTACCAAGAACTTTTTCAACACGTTCCATCGACGCGCTGCCTTGACGCAACACATTCGTCAGTTCTCCAATCGAAATAATCGGCCAAACGATCATACCCAGATACATTTGAAAAGCAACCATATCGCCCACTGACAAAGAGCCTCTCATGACCAGATTTGCTCCATATCCAAATGCGATCACATTACTCAAACTGATAATGATTTTTGTTAAGGGAGAAAACAGTGCATTCGCATCCGCAACTCGATTGTTTTTCTTCAACATGCTTTCAGTTTGCTGATGAAACTTTTCTACATAGTCATCTTCTTTTACGTAAGCTCGAATAACACGAATGCCATCTACAACTTCTAACACATCATTGTTTAAAGAAGAGAAAGCCTCTTGTGCGGCTGAGTATCGTTTCTCAACAATATCCCCTAGTTTTCCAAATAGATACGCTAACAGAGCCAGTGGCAACAAACTAAAGAATGTTAATTTCCATGACACTGACATTCCCATCATTAAAACAATGACCGTTAAAAATAATGTCGCATTCATTAATACCATCATTCCATAACCGGCAGTATCCGCGATGGAACGAATATCTTGCGTTGAACGAGCCATTAAATCACCGGTTCGAAACTTCTCGTAAAAAGTTGATCGCATTTTCAAGAAATGATCCATCATTTTTTTACGCATGCCTCTTTGAAGTTTTGCTGCACCTGTAAATAGATAATAGGACCAAATAAATTCTAATAGGTAGGCCGCAAGCAAACTAATTAAAAAGAGTGTGCCAAACGTTTTTAATAAAGGACTCGTTAGTTCCTCTCGAACGATTGAATCAATCATCCGACCAATCAAAAAAGGAATAAATACGCTAAACAGATTACTTCCCATCATGGTTATTAATGAGATTGTGTAGTCTTTCCAATTCTCTTTAAAAAAGCCTTTCAACTTAAACATTACATCAAACATATGCTATACTTCCCTCGTTTCTGCCTTCCAATAAAATTTCGCCTATAAAGAAAATGAACACAAAAAAGGCGTAATCCGTCCTAAAAACAGATTACGCCAGCGTTAAAATTCCTTATAATACGGGCATCAATTTTTTTCATGGAAGGAGGTTAATTGATATTCATTTGCGTGTAAAATCATTTCTGTTACTTTCATCGTAACCCCTCCTTTTTTCAGTCTACCTATATTTTAATCGTTTTCACACAATAGAACAAGCATAATATTGAATATTTAGAAAGTCTTTTTCTCTACACTATAAAAAGATTGAACAATCTGCTAAAATCATTAAAAAGATAGATATGAAATAAGGAGATGAAAATATGTATCATTGGTCGATTCTTTCCCAACAATATCCTGCCTCGAGTATACGCAAGATGGCCAAATTAGCTCGCCAGTTTGACGATACAATTATGTTAACAATGGGTGAGCCGAATTTTGAAACGCCTGATTTTATCAAACAAGCAGGAATAAATGCAATAAAAGAGAATCGGACACATTATGGACCGAATGTGGGAGAAGAGGCATTTCAACAAGCAGTGGCTGATAAGTATAAAGTTTTGACCAAATCTTCTTTTTCCCCTAATGAAGTGATGGCGTCGTTCGGGGCAACAGAAGGGATTCTTTTGGTGATGATGTCCATTTTAAATGCCGGGGATGAGGTTTTGATTGCAAATCCTCACTATCCAAATTATTTGGGGCAAATTATGGGACTTGGTGCAAAAGTTGTTCAGGTACCGGTCTATGAGGGAAATCAATTTAAAATACAAGCAGAAGATATTGAAGCAGCTATTACAGAGCGAACAAAATTACTCATTATTAACTCACCGAATAATCCAATGGGATCGATTTTGACCCAAGAGGAAATGGAAGAAATTGCTGCTGTTGCAGATAAATATAAAGTAACGATTTTGTCTGATGAAGTGTATGAAAGTATTATGTATGATGGACAAAAGCATTTTAGTCTCTTTCAAATTCCTGGGGCAAAAGAAAACCACTTTGTTGTAAACAGCTTTTCAAAAACTTATGCGATGACTGGATGGCGGGTGGGTTACGTTGTAGGGAATGCTGCCGCTATCGAACGTATGGCGGAATTCCGTGAAGGAGTCGGCTTTTGTGTGCCACCCTTTATTCAAGATGCCGCAGCCGAAGCTTTGAAATCAGATCAATCCATCGTCAAAGAGTATTTAAAAGCATACGACCGCCGCCGTCACGTGATTGTAGATGGCTTGAATAAAATTTCCGGTTTTCATTGCTTAAAGACAGAAGGAGCTTTTTACGCCTTCCCAAACATTCAAGCATTTGGCAAATCTTCTCAAGATTTCGCATTAGAACTATTAGAAGAAACCCATGTGGCAATGACACCTGGTTCTGCTTTTGGTTCAATGGGTGAAGGTTATCTGAGAATTTCTTTTGCACAGTCAGAAGAAGTCTTGCAAGAAGCTGTGGAACGAATCCATCAGTATGTGTCAGAAACCTATCCGAATATAAAATAAGCTGGGGCTTTGGCCCCAGCTTATTTTATATAGTTTTTTTGAGCTGACAGTTTGCTTTATTAAGGAAACCAAGGATGATTGAGAGACACTTTCCTTGATAATCATACAATATCAGTAAATTGTCCGTTAACTAGCAGAGCAAGTTCTTTTGGCGCTAGCTCTATTTGTAATCCTCTTCTTCCCGCCGAGACAGTAATTGTTTCATACTTCAATGCTGATTCATCAAAAAAAGTAGGGAACAACTTTTTCATTCCAACCGGTGAGCAGCCTCCACGAATATAGCCGGTCAGTTCTTCTAACTCTTTCACATGAAGCATTTCTACTTTCTTATTTCCACTAGCTTTGGCGATTTTTTTCAAGTCTAATTCCTGATTGCTCGGAATAACCGCAACAATTGGTCCAGTCTTATTTCCGACCGCTACCAACGTTTTAAATATCCGACTCGGATCAGCGTTCAAATGCTCTGCTACGCTTTTGCCCGACAAGTCATCTTCTTGCCACGGATATTCATGCTCAATGTAAGATATTTTCTTCTGCTCCACAATCCGAATCGCATTCGTTTTTGCTTTTTTCTTTGCCACAATACCCTCTCCTTTATTCAAAAGAAAAAACTGAGAAATCCTCAGCAAATGAGTTTCTCTCAGCTAAATTTTGTTAATGAGTCGACTTTCGCTCTTGCAGTCCCATGATGAAATGATAAGCGTATTGAGTAAATGTAATGGCTGCTAGAATAGCTGTTACGATCTGGATCATATATGATCCCGGCAATGTAAATACAGCAAATACAATCGTTACAAAAATTAATACAGTCGTCATTTTACCAAAAACATTTGCTGAAATAATCATCTTTGGTTTCATACTTACCATAATAATACCTAGTACAATTTGACAAATTTCTTTCACTAAAATAATCCAAAAGAACCATTTTTCTAATAATTCCACATCAGATAATGAATATAAGACCGATACTTGCATTAATTTATCTGCAAACGGATCTGCTACCGTTCCAAATTTTGATACAACATCGTATTTTCTCGCTAAATAACCATCGAGTACATCTGTAAAACTAGCAATGATAAAAACAGCCAACGCCTGTCCTAAAGCATGTTCATTTCCTGAATAAAAAACGATAAAATAAACAGGAATCAATAATAACCGTATAAAGGTTAATATATTGGGAATATGTTTCATGTGCTTCCTCCTTTGCTTTTACGATAATAAGTTTTTTAAATAAAATTGAGCCTTCTCATATTCATTTTTCTTTACAAAAATAATATATTGATAAGCCCCCTTCTCATCAAGACCATAAGAGCCAACTTTCCCTCTCTCTGCACCCATTCGAGAAACAGTTTTAACACGATACTTCACTCCATTGTTGTGAAGTTCTTCTGTTATTTCGCTTTGCTCTTTCATTGAAAAAGTTGTCATCAGTTCTTTTTGATTAAATAGATTCAGCATATCTTTCAACTCCCAAAAAAAGCATAGATTTTCTTAAATCATACCATAAAGTAATTAAATCATTATAAAGATTTAGCTATTTTTCATTGCTCTTTATTCAAAATAATGTATCTCTTATGCGAGAGCACGTATAATTAAGTTAAATAAGAATAGGAGGAATTACTTATGAAAAGAATACTCTCTATCCTGCTTGCCGGCTTTTTCCTAGTTAGTTGTGGACAATCAAGTGAAAATGAGGTGGGCCATTCTTCTTCAGAAGAGCATTCGGAACCAGCTTCGTCTTCCCAAGCCCCTTCTTCTGTTGACGCTCCTGATTCAGTTACCTATTCGCTGCAAAGTACTTTTGAAGATATTACGTTTGAAGAACCTCTGGCTCTTGTCTTTCACCCCGAAGATCACACTCCATATGTTGTTGAGCGAACCGGTCGTATCTACCGAATAGAGAATCAAGAAAAAGAGTTGTTTATTGATTTAAGCACTCTTGTTCAAGCAGATGGACAGGAACAGGGCTTACTAGGTTTTGCCTTCGATCCAAACTTTGCCACTTCACAACGCTTTTATGTAAATTATACAGAGGAAAATCAAACCCACATTTCTCGCTTCCTAGGCGAAGAGGAGCTTCCGATCAATATCGAAACGGAGGAAATCATCCTTTCATTTGATCAGCCTTATTCCAATCATAATGGAGGCCACTTAGCTTTTGGTCCTGATGACTATCTTTATATCGCAACTGGAGATGGCGGTTCTGCTGGGGATCCCATGTACAATGCACAACGTACAGATAATCTTCTTGGGAAAATCCTGAGAATCGATGTTTCTAGTGAGGAAGCTTATCTTAATCCTGAAGATAATCGAAAAGATGAAATATTTGCTTATGGATTTCGAAATCCCTGGAGATTCAGCTTCGACAACGAAACAGGGAATCTATGGGTAGCAGACGTAGGTCAAGATTCAAGAGAAGAAATCAATATTGTTGAAAACGGACGGAACTATGGCTGGAATATTTTTGAAGGAACTCAGGATTATGATTCAGAAATGATGATGGATGGCACTACTTACTATGGTCCAATATGGGAATATGATCATACTCAAGGACAATCAATCACAGGTGGATATGTTTATAGAGGTGAACAATTCCCTGAATTGTATGGTATGTATCTCTATGGAGACTTTGTTTCTGGGACTATTTGGGCTTTAGAAACCGAAGATAATCAAGTAGTTGAAAATCACGAACTGCTTCAAACTGATTTGCGTATCGCTTCTTTTGGCGAAGACCCTGCCGGAGAAATCTATGTAGTTGATTTTTCAGGTGTCGTTTATTCTTTATCACGCTAAAAATATATTGATATATTTTTCACTCCTTTCATTTTCATCTCCCGAAACTGTATGTTAAACTAAAACAAACATGTCTAATCATTTGGAGGAACAAAGATGCTAGAAATTAAAAACCTCTCCAAATCTTTCGGAGATTTACATGCTGTGGATGATGTAAGTTTTACGATTGAAGATGGAGAAATCATGGGAATGATTGGCCAGAATGGGGCGGGAAAAACAACAACCTTCCGTCTTATCCTTGATTTTCTAACTGCCGACCAAGGTACGATTCTGTGGAACGGAAAACCTTTAACAAAAAACGAGTACAATATCGTAGGCTACCTTCCTGAAGAAAGAGGTTTGTATCCGAAAGTTTCAATTGAAGAACAGCTGATTTATTTTGCTCAACTTCGAGGGAAAAATAAAAAAGATATCAAACCTAAGATTGATTATTGGATGGATAAATTTCAAGTAAAAGGGAAGAAAACAGATAAAGTAAAAACTTTATCAAAGGGGAACCAACAAAAGGTTCAGTTGATTGCAACCCTGCTCCATGAACCAAAGCTTGTTATCCTAGACGAACCATTCAGTGGCCTCGATCCGGTTAATGCCAGTTTATTAGAAACAGGAATTAAAGAGCTGCGACAAAACGGTTCCTGTGTTATTTTTTCCAGTCATAATATGAACAATGTGGAAGAAATTTGTGATCATTTGATTATGTTAAGAGATGGACAACCAGTATTAAAAGGAACGGTAAATGAAATTCGTGAGCAGTTTGGACGAACAAAACTATTTTTAGAAACACCTATCCCAACTTCCATACTACAGGCAATGCCCGGCGTGAAAAAGGTATCGGAAGGTTCCGATGGATTTAAAGTATTGGATCTGGAAATTCCAGCATACGGACGAGATATCTTTAAAGAAGTGACAAAAAATGGCTATATCGCTACTTTCAGCCAACAACCGCCTTCTCTTGATGAAATTTTCCGTATGAAAGCAGGTGAGCCACGTGAATAAATTCTGGATTATTGTTAGTCAAGTATATAAGAAAAACGTTAAATCTATCGGCTTTGTTACAATGATGCTCAGCCCTATTGTTATGATCGGTATTATTGCTGCTATTATCTATTTCGTGGGGAATTCATTCGATCAAACTCCTACCATTGCTGTCTTGACTGAATCGGAAGAAGTTTCCCAAGTTCTTAAAGCAGAAGAAGAGTATTTTACAGTCGATGAAACAATTGTCACAAAAGAAGCAGCGGAAGAAACGATGGAACAAGAAGAAATTGACGGCTATTTAACTGTTACTTCTGAAAATGGACAAATAAACGCTTCCTATGTTGATCATTCTGGAAGTGAAAGTTTGGATATTGCTTATGTAACATCTTTATTATCTTCCATTCAATTAAATCAACAAGCTGTTGAACTTGGTCTTTCACAAGCAGATGTCGAAGCATTACTGACGCCCCCTACTGTTACTACTTCTTCTATTTCTTTTGACGATGGTGAAGTAGTTGACGATGATGACATTGATGTCGCAATTAAAACAGGGGCTGCCTATTTTATCTGTATTGCTATTTTTATGTTTATCATGACTTACTCAAGCATCATTGCAGAAGAAATTGCTTCTGAAAAAGGAACGCGTATTATGGAAGTTATCTTATCTAGTGTCTCTTCTACTACTCATTTCTTTGGGAAATTAACAGCGATTTTCTTAATCTGTATGACACAAATTGTTTTTTATGTCATAATCGGTTTGATTGCTTTCCAATTTGATATTGTTCAAAATTTAATCCCAGATGGACTGGACATTGTCAACATGCTTAGCGGTATCGTTGGTGTTTCTCTGTTCTACTTCATTACAGGAATTACCCTTTATGCGGTCATTGCGGCATTCTTAGGTTCACTCGTAACTAAAACGGAAGATGTTTCCAAAGCTGTGACGCCAATTGTCTTTATCGCTTTAGCCGGTTTCTATGGTGGCTTATTCGCCTTTGCAACCACAACAACCCCTATTGTAAAAATTGGTTCTCATATACCGTTGTTTACACCGTTTATCATGCCGTTTAGAATCGCTGCGGAGACCGTTTCAACGACAGAAGTTGTGGTTTCGATGGTTGTAATTGTTGCTTTTACTGTATTCGTTACATTCATTTCGTTACTCTTATACCGCTCGAACGTACTGATTTATTCAGACAGCAATATGTTTAAAATTATTAAAACTTCCATCCGTAATGTTCGAAATGAACGACGGAATGTTCACAATAACTGATTCTTATTTTTGTAATTCTCTGTATCTCTTTTGATTCGGTTTTGGAGTTCTTCACGCATTGCTTCTAGTTGCTCGTCAGAATCTTGGTTCCTTCTTAACGTAAATTTTTTCGGAACAGGATCGTAGCCGCCCTTTAAAAATGGCTGACAACGTAAGATTCGAGCCGTTCCCATTATGCTTCCTTTTACAGCGCCATGTGTCGCTAATGCTTCTACCATGTAATTGGAACAAGTTGGGTAATAACGGCAGCTAGGTGGAAAAAGAGGTGAGATGTGCTTTTGATACCCTTTTACACCTTTAATAAGTATTCTTTTCATAACGAACTTCCTTTCTATTTCTCTATTATACTGATGGAAGAGAAAGAATAAAATAATTGAGATTGAAAAAGCCACTTTTCATTTTGAAAAGTGGCTTTTTATTTAGATTACTTCTGCTACTTTACTTTGAGAGAATGGATAACGATAACCTAATGTATGTTTCGCAATTTTCACGGTATGATCACTCATACGCTCTAGATTCGAAACAATATCGACAAATAATATACCATCAGAAGGTTGTCCAATCCCCGCATTCAACCGTTCAATATATTTTGCTCTTAAATGAATCTCTAATGCGTTAATTTCTTTTTCTCGGACTAATACTTTTTCTGCTAAATGTTTACGATTTTCACTAAATGATTGAATCGCATCTTGAATGTTTAGTTCAACTAATTCAAACATATGCACCAAATCTTCATCAAATAGTCTCGTTTCTTTTTCATCATTTTCTTTTCGATAACGTTTATCAATTTGAGCACCATCTTTAATATTTTTTAAAATACTTTCCGAATGGTCTCCGATACGTTCCAAATATTTTGTTATGTCCACCATTGTTGTATGCTCTTCGGAACTTTTAGCTGGTAGTTCTTCTCTTGCAATAACTGTCAGATACTCCGTTAATTTCATATCGATTTCATTCACGATTTCTTCTAGTTGCAATGCTTTTTCACGTACTTTTTCATCTGGTGTTTTAAAATAGGAAAAAACAGCACCGAATTCGTCTTTTACCACTTCACCCATTTCAACGATTTCCAATTTTGCTTGATTTAACGCCAATGCTGGTGAAGTTTGAACCATTGAAAAGTCTAAGCGCTTATCATCATAAGCAACTACTTTTTCTTCGCCTGGAATAATCTTAGTGACAAGCGCAGCGATTTGACTAATGAACCACATTTGAATCAGTACATTAACCACATTGAATAACCCATGCGCAAATGCGAGCTGCATCGCAGGATTTAATTGAAATAAATCCCCTACCATGCGTACTACATTAGAGAAAGGATTTAAAACAAGCATAACCAAGATGGTTCCTACCAGATTAAATACAACATGGGACGCAGAAGTACGTCTAGCGGCAACACTTGTACCAATTGCAGCTAATATTGCTGTAATGGTGGTTCCTATATTGCTACCGAAAAGCATCGGTAAAGCGGCTTCTAAAGTAATCGACCCTTGCGTATACAATTCTTGGATAATACCTATTAGGGCACTAGAACTTTGTACCAATAAAGTCAATACTGTTCCTAATGAAACACCTAAAATTGGATTATGAGATAAACTCAGCATTAATTCACGGAATTGTGGCAAGGTTTCTAGCGGAGCCATCCCATTCCCCATTAATTCTAAACCAAAAAATAAAGCTCCAAATCCAAATATAATTTCTCCCATATTGTTTATCAATTCCTTTTTAGTGAAAAATAAAAGCAAGGAACCGATTGCTATAATTGGTAAAGAGTACGCACTAATATTAATTCCAATAATAAAAGCAGTAACGGTTGTACCAATATTTGCTCCCATCACAACGCCAATGGCTTGCTTCAAGCTCATAAATCCGGCGCTCACTAGCCCAACCGTTAAAACAGTGGTAGCAGAACTACTTTGAATGATAACTGTTACAACCATTCCCGCTAAAATTGCACGAAAAGGATTGGATGTGAATTTATTTAAAATCGAGCGTAAGTTATCCCCTGCTGATCTTTGTAATCCGTCTCCCATAAACTTTAAACCGAATAGAAAAATACCCAAACCACCAAAGAATTCAAACAACATTTGTTGAATGTCCACAATAAACCTCCAATATTTGACTTCCCACAGTCAATTGATACTACTATCTTATCCTTTCTTCCTTGTAATTTAAAGGATTATATTATAAAAATAGAACATGTTTGCATTCGATTGAAAGAAAATCGTAAAACGTTCGAAGACTGCTGTTTTAGCAAGTGCCGTCTAAAATATCAGGTAGCGCTTACACTCGTTTAGCCTTATACGAAGAATCAGGGAGCTTCACTCTCACTTTCCGGGCTGAAGGTTACACTTTTGCAAATCACGGGAGCTTCACTCTCACTTTCCGAGTCGAAGGTTACACTTTTGCAAATCACGGGAGCTTCACTCTCACTTTCCGAGTCGAAGGTTACACTTTCGGAAATTATGGGAGCTTCACTCTCATTTTCCGGGCTGAAGGTTACACTTTCGGAATTTCATGTCAAATTACAAGCAAAAAGGCTGAGCATTTCACTCAGCCTCGTCATACTATATCTGCAATGTACAAACTAACCCCCAAGAAAATGAAGGATTTATTTTTTATATTCTTCTCGTAAACATTTAATAAAACGTTCTACTCGGACAAACGCTTCCTTTAATTCTTGAATGGAATAAGCATAGGAAATTCGAATATATCCTTCTCCTGATTCTCCAAATGCACTCCCTGGTACAACTGCAACCTTTTCTTCTTGAACAAGCTTGGTAGCAAATTCTTCAGATGTTAGACCAAATTCAGAAATATTCGGGAAAATGTAAAAAGCACCATAAGGTACAAAACAAGGTAAATTCAACTTTTGAACAGCGTCCATTAAAAAGCGACGACGTTGATTGTAGCTTTCTCGCATTTCAGCGACTTCTTTGTCACAATCGCGAATAGCAACAATTCCCGCATATTGACTGGAAGTTGGTGCAGCCATAATCGCAAATTGATGAATTTTTGTCATTTGTTCCATGATTAATTTCGGGGCTGCAGCATAACCCAAACGCCAACCGGTCATCGCAAAACTTTTTGAAAAACCATTAATAACCACAGTTCTGTCTCTCATTCCTGGAATAGCAGCAATACTGATATGATTATTTTGGTAAGAAAGTTCACTGTAGATTTCATCACTAATTACAAATAAGTCGTGTTTCAAAATCACTTTAGCAATCGCTTCTAAGTCTTCTTTCTCCATAATCGCTCCAGTTGGATTATTAGGATAGGAAAGAATGATTACCTTGGTTTTCTCTGTTATTACTGCTTCTAGTTCCTCTGCTTGTAAACGAAATTCATTTTCTTCTTTTAATTGAATCGTAACAGGTACACCATCCGCCAAAACGACACAAGGGAGATAAGACACATAGCATGGTTCTGCAATAATAACTTCATCTCCGGGATCAAGCATCGCCCGCAAAGCTAAATCAATGGCTTCGCTTCCTCCCACTGTAACTAAAATTTCTTCTTTGGGATCATATGAAAGCTGGTAACGACGATTTAAGTAATACCCGATTTCTTCACGCAACTCTAACAGGCCGGCATTTGCTGTGTAGAAGGTATGTCCTTTCTGTAAGGTATACATCCCTTCATCGCGTATAATCCAAGGAGTGTCGAAGTCAGGTTCTCCTACCCCCAATGAAATCACTCCTGGTATTTCATTCGCAATTTCAAAAAAACGACGAATTCCGGAGGGAGCAATTGCCTGGACTTTTTTATTTAAAGGATTTCTCATGGAGAGACCACCATCCGTTTGTCTTCATCGTCATCCACAAATAAGGTCCCATGATCTTTGTAGCGTTTCAAAATAAAGTGAGTTGCTGTTGATTGTACTTCTTCAATAGTAGAAAGACGACGTGCCACGAAAGAAGCAATATCTTTCATTGGTGCTTTTCTCATCTCAACCAACAAATCATAGGCACCTGACATTAAATAAACTGCTTCTACTTCAGGATATTGATAGACACGTTCTGCGATTTTGTCAAAACCAGATCCACGTTGCGGATTTACTTTTAATTCAATCACTGCAGAAACTTCATCATCCTCTGCTTTTTCCCAGTTTACTAAAGTATGATAACCACAAATTACTTTGCGATTCTCCATTTCTTTAATCGCTTCGGCAACTTCATCCGCTTCTAATCCCAACATGATTGCAATTTCCTCAGGAGTTAACCGGCTGTCTTTTTCAATGATTTTTAAGATATTTTCATTCATTTCTTGGCTCATTGTGCTTATCCCTTTCAGCATAGCATTAGTAGGTTTTAAATATCTTCCATATTATCACTTGAAACGATAGAGTGCAATAAAAGGTTGTATAAATAAACTTTAAGCTTTGCATTAGATACATTCAAAAATAGTTTAAATTATGTATTATTTTTTTAAAATTAATTGATTCAAAAAAACTCATTCGCCTTTTATAGCGAACGAGTTTTTATACTTTTTTATTAGAATCTTGTGTCTTCGAATCCTGCAAATGCGTCTACTGGAGATACACCAACAAATTCAGAACGACCTAACATTTTTTCGATCAATGCTTTCATGGTAACTTCTTTAGCGTCGTATGCATTGATATACGTTTGTACTTGAGGCACATCCGCTAAATGGAATGGTGCTTGCAAGGAAACAAAAATTGTTGGCACTTCATGTACGTAGAACGGAATGTCCGGAGTACCTTTTGAAGCTGGCCACTGAACACGTTGGTCTGTATTCGGGTTAACAACTGCTAAGTTGATAATCAAATCATAGTTATCCGTTAGTTCAGAGATTGGACGTTTTTGTGCATAAACATTACGCAGTTCAGCTTGACGTTCCTCAGCTGGTAATCGGTTGATACGTTCTTCTGCGGATTCCCAGATAGAAACTTCAAATCCTTCTGCTTCCAGCAATTCTTTGAATTTAGCAGATGGTTTTTCATTGTTTCCAATCAACGCACCGAATCCACCTGAAGTACCTTTTACGTCTACTAAAAGAACGCGTTTTTTACTTTCAGCTGAAATTGGGAAAATATTCTCGTTGTTTTTAACCAAAGTAATTGCTTTATCAGCAACTTCTTCTGCAACTTTAACGTTTTCTTCTAGGCCAATTTTAGCCATTGCTGCTTCTTTTGAAGGAAGAATTTCAGTTTTTTCTTTTTTATGTAATCCAAGCATTGCTTTCATACCTAGGATACGAGTTAAAGCTTCAGTCAAACGGTCTTCTGTGATAACGCCGTTCTTGTAGCCTTCCATCATCCATTGGAAATCTTCATCTGGATCATTGAAGAATAAGAACAAGTCAGAACCAGCAGCAATTGCTTGTGGAAGCATATCTTTACGTTTCATAACGCTTGTCATAGCAACCATGTGACTTGCATCTGTAACAACTACACCATTAAAGTTCATTTTTCCGCGTAATAAATCTGTCAAAATTTCTTTACTTAATGTAGCTGGCATATTAGCTTCTTGAATAGTAGCCTCTGGATTAAAGTGGCGTACATATGATGGCAATGCAATGTGTCCAGCCATGATTGAAGGAAGACCTGCATCAAACAGTGATCCGTAAACTTTACCAAATGTTGCATCCCATTCTTCTACATCGTAGTGGTTAGGAGCAGCTGACAAATGTTGGTCACGCTCATCAATTCCATCTCCAGGGAAATGTTTTGCTGCTGGAGCAATACCACTTTCTTGGATACCACGCATGTATTCTAAAGATAATTCGATTGTTTGATCTACATCTGCACTCCATGTACGAGTTGAGATGATTGGGTTACGCCAGTTGCGCAACAAGTCTACGATTGGTGCAAAACTCCAGTTACAACCAATTGCAGCTGCTTCCACACCAGAAATACGGCCTAATTCATAAGCGTATTTTTTATCATTTGTTGCAGCAATCTTGATTTCATGACCAACGTATGTTCCGTCAGTACATGCGCCATTACCACCTGACTCTGTGTTCGCAGCAATCAGCATTGGAATTTTGCTATTTTCTTGAAGAATACGATTTTGTTCATATACTTCTTCTGCCTTACCAGGGTTGTAACGAACCCCCCCAATATGATAGTTATTCAAAATGTCCGTCAAATATTCCTCTGTACGTTCAGCCCCCATGTTAATAAACAATTGACCGATTTTTTCTTCGTCAGACATATTTGCGATTGTTTCTTCAACCCATTTAATTCCTTCGCCATCAAGGTTATAAGGCTTTGCAGTTAAATCTACTTTCATTTTCAATCTCCTCTCCTATTGATACAACTAATTGTATAGTATCTTTTTCGTTTTCTACAATTCATTAGACAAAACGATCGTTCTGCCCAATAATCCTTCTATAAGTATACGCTTTATCGGAAACGCACTCATTAACTTATCGTGCATTTCCATGTACTTTTATTGCAATTTAATTGTTCTTTCACAAGAAACAAATATACAAAAACTGCTTAGTCTACAAAAAAACACCTCCTAAAGAACCAGCTTTAGAAGGCATTTGATTGAATAATCTTATTTCAAAAATTTTATTCTTTTTTCGTGAATTCGAAGCGCTAGCTCAATTAAGGCCGCACCGACAAATCCGATAATACTTCCCACCACTAATCCCAGTAGACGATATTGTACCAGATCATTTACAAAAAGACCGCTTGATAATTGCGCCAGCAACAGCGACACTGGATTTGTAAAGAAATTAGCTACTCCATAATTTCTTACCATACAATATTCTACACAGAGCGTCAGAAAAACAATCAAGATAATGACGGGTACTATACCCAAATTCAACGATAAGAGGAAAAAACCAATTAACAAACCTACAAGTCCCCCTAGGATTCGCTGTAGATTTCGGTGAAAGATAACTCTTATTTCCTGTCCCGCTAATACAGCTACAGTAGATATCGTTACCCAATAAGGATTACCAAATCCAAGTTCCTGACTTAAGTAAGTCGCAAAGAAAATAATTCCCGCATGATGGATAGAAGAAAGCAATAAAACTGAATCATGTTCAATCGCATGGTTAATTCGCTCTTTATAACTAATTTCACTGCTATTCACTGGGCGATGAAAATAATGAGCGTTTATATATCCCGTTAAGCAAGCCATGAGGATGGACGTTAAAACACCGATTCCAACATATCCTACTGCCGGTAACATTTCCGAAAACGGCAATCTCATTCCAGTTCCCATTGAAGTAACCATGATGACAAAAAATGCTCCAGGATTTGGTATTTGCAATGTTCTTACCACTAAAAAGCCAATCAAACTCACCAAACTAATAACAATTGGAATGGTCCAAGGCACTAAGGTAGACAATAACCCTAAATAAAATCCTCCCATAATCCCTAAGCCGGCTTTCAAAATTCGTTTTGCCAATTTTGGTAAAGGCAGAGGTGTAAAAGATAGGAAGGCAAATGTTCCTAAAGCTCCTAAGGTTCCAAATTTCATATTTCCACTTATTAATCCAATTGACATGGGAATTGCGATATTTAATCCTGCTCCGATAACACGAATAATCGAATCATCCGTTTGTTTAAAATGAAATAGTTCTTTTAAGAAATTATTTTGTTTCATTTACAATCTCCTTCATATAAGAAAAGCGGACAAGTCCGCCTTGGCCTATGAAAAAATAGGAAATTTGACCCTGAATGAGCAGCGAAGCGCGCAATGGGGCAAATTTATCTTTTTTTCACTAGGTCAGGACTTGGGAGCTAGACATTGATGGCTGAACTTATAATCCCCTAGTCTACAAAAAAATATGCTCCCCCGATATAAGAAAAAGAGGAGGAGAAATCGTTTAAAAACTTTTTAAATTATCTTATCATGAAAAAAGAAAGTCTGCATAATTTTTGTATAACTACTCAAAGAAGGAGATGTTTGGGAAATATTCCTGTTTTTGCTGAGATTTAAAGTACAGAGCATTTTTGGGCGCTGTACTTTACTTTTCCAGTCGACATAGACACAGACATTGTCTACCTCAATCAAAATAATCAAATAATCAGCTCCAACTAATTCAGCAAGTTTTGCTACTGCAAAATCCCACAACTCTCCCTTTCAACTAATGAGACAGGTACTACATTTATAGATGGCTTCGTTTCACCTTCAATCGATGCAACAATCGACTTTGTGGCGATATCAGCCATTTCTCCTAACTTCATTTTCATAGAAGTCAATGGCGGATTAAAATATTTAGACGATTCAATATCATCAAATCCTATAACAGAGATGTCATCTGGAACTTTGAGACCTCTTTCTTGAATAGCTTTGATTGCTCCAAATGCTATCTTATCATTACTGGCAAAAATAGCCGAAAACTCACTATTTCCATTAAATAATTTTTTCGCAGCCTCATATCCAGCATTTTCCACAAATTCGCTATTTACAATCAAGTTCTTATTTACTTCTATCCCTGCATCTTCTAATGCTTTTTTGTATCCTCTTATCCTGTCTTTAGAAGAGAATTTGACCGTACCGCCTGTAATATGTGCGATTTGTTTATGTTTTTTATCTATGAGATATTTTGTCGCACAATAAGCGCCGTTGTAATTGTCCGCATTCACTATCATGCACTGGTTATAGGTGGCATCTTCAGGTCTGATTGATTGATCGAGCAGCACAACTTTATACCCTCTATCAATGATTGTTTTTATCGATTCATCGTCGTCATTCTGGCCTATGAAAATCCCACCAGAAATTGTCTTATTATAAAAACTCTCTTTAATTTTTTCATAGCCTGCGACGCTATGTATAATATGGACAAGAACCAGGTAATCCATCTCACTTGCTGTTTCTATCACTGAACTAGTAAATTCTAGATAATACGGACTTTTGGTAATTCTATTTTTTAGTCCAACTTCTTCATGTATCAGGTCTATAATAAATAAGCCGATCACCTTATTTTGGCTTCCTGCAAGCATCCTTGCTGAAGCATGTGGCACATACTCATGTTCCTTAATTACTCTTAAAACCTTTTCTCTTGTTTCTTCCGAGACATTTGAATAATTATTTATCACTCTGGATACAGTACTGCGTGATACTCCGGCAATTTTTGCAATTTCAGTACTATTCATCATAAAGGCATCTCCTTTCGTTCGTAAACTCGTGTTCATACTGCAACACTATATTATTTGTCCATTTTTTTCAATCTTTTTCTGTTTTTCGAAAAACTCTGCCTGCTTCAGGATTCCAGCAAAAGGAGACTTTTGGCAATACCTTTCATGCAGAAACCATCAGCAAATGCCTTCAACCGCAGAACAAACCAACACCTCGGTGTTTTGTTCTAAAAATAAGGCACCCAGGATTATATTTCATCCTGGGTGCTCTATGTTTTGCTGCTGGCATCAGATTCTGCCTGTAAAGTAAGCAAGCAATTCTAGTTCGTCTAATATTTTCTCTTTCATGTTCACTTATTTATTGTTTAACTGTTTGAACATTTCTATCATTTCTTCGATTAATAATTTAGTTGTCTCCGTCGACATCAATTGATCTTCTGCGTGCATGATGATTAACGAAAGTTCAACTTTTTCGCCAGCAGCTTCTTTTTGTATCAAAGAAGTATGTGCATGATGGCCTTTCACAAAATATTCCGATGCTTCAGCCATTTTCTTTTCTGCTTCATTGTACTTTCCTTCTCTGGCATCTCTTAATGCTTCAATAGCCAATGATTTGGCCATTCCAACATTACTGATTATACTAAAAGCAGTTAATTCAATTCCTTCCATGTGTAAATCTCCTATCTTGAATCTTTCGGTTTGTTCTCAGCGTACTGCAGCTTTTTTAAATCGATTCTACTACTTCTTGTGACTGTATTTCATTCTCCATTTCATCTTCAATAATCGCTGCTTTATTCGCTGCGATTACAAACGGCGAGTAAATCAATACACTCACCGCAAGACAGATGAATCCGACAAACAGTGCGACGATATTTCCGCCTGTACCCAAGAAAGGCATCAATGGTCCTGGTGTTGTCCAAGGAATACCAATCGTTACCGGCGGCATAATCTTAAGAATCATAACTGCGGTATAACCAATCATAATGTTAACCAGTGGCGCAATAATAAATGGAATAATGTAAATCGGATTCAGAACAATCGGTAAACCAAAGATAACCATTTCGTTTATATTGAACAAACCGGGTGCCAAAGAAAGTTTGGCAATACTTTTTGATTCCTTATTTTTCGAGAAAATCAACATAGCAATGATTAGACCCAATGTCGCTCCTGAACCGCCATATTCAGAGAAAGCAGTAGCTAAACCACTGTACGTTATCGGATAAGGCGCTCCCCATGTAGTACCGCTTTCAGCATAATGTAAGAGGTTTGCGTTTCCGGCTTCCGAGAACATGGTATCTCGAATAGCTGCAATCGTATTTGGTCCGTGTATTCCCATAGCCCATAGCGATTGAGATAATAATGCTAAAATAAGCACTGAGAATAAACTTTGACTCATTCTGGTCAATGGTGTTTGAATGATGTTATAAATTAATTCATGTAATCCGCCCGGTGCAGCCATTTTTACAAAGTAGTTGAGGACGGAGAAGAAAATCGTCGTGATGATAATCGGGATCAACACTTTGAAGGATCTTGCAACTGCTGAAGGTACTTGTTCTGGCATTTTAATTTCTAACTTATCTGATTTTGCTAATCTAGACATTAGTTCGCCGACCAAGAGCCCAACCAAAATTGCTACAAACAACCCTTGTGCGCCCATATATTGATTTGTTAGATAATTTACTCCTTCATTATCGAAATAATCAGGATAGATGATGAAATAAACAGAGATTGCGGTCAAACCTGTCAACAAATCATCGCCTTCCATTAGTTTCGCAAGGTTTCTGGCTATCAAAAACACAATCAGAATCGAGAAAATATCAGCTGAACCTTTAACAACTGGAGCGAACACTGCTTGGAATTTAACAATACCCGGAAAAAGTTTATCGAATTGCAAGATTTTAAACATGAATCCATCTGCTGACAAGAAAACATTATTCAATAACACCATCAATGATCCTGCCATCGTTAATGGGAATGATAAAATAAAAGCATCTCTTACTGCGCATATATGTCTTTGAGCGTTCAACTTTGTAGCTACAGGCACTAACAATCTTTCTATAGCACTTTGAAATTTGTCCATAAAACTCATTTTTTTTAGCCTCTTTTCCTAGTTTATTTTTTGTAAAGCATCTTCTAAAATCGCTTTTCCATTCATCATTCCATACAGCCGCATGTCCATCACTTCTACGGGAATTCTGCCTTTTACAAGTTTTTCAACGGTCCCTTTCTGGAAACGCACTTGTGGTCCTAAAAGAACGATATCGACATTATCAACGGCCGTACTTGCCTCTGCAACTGGAAGAGCATCTATTTCTACTTCAATTCCTTTTTCCTTTGCGGAGTTTCTCATTTTGGTCACAAGCAAACTTGTGGACATTCCTGCTGAACATACTAGTAAAATTTTTTTCATGGTCTATCTCTCCTTGTTTTTTCATATTCATTGATTGTGAACGATTCTTATAACTCTTCTCCATTGGTGCGAATAACATTTTTGTACCAATAGAAGCTGTTCTTTTTGATTCTTCTCAAATCTTTTTGATCATTTTCATCTCTGTCCACATACACAAATCCATAGCGTTTTTGATAACCATTCAACCAGCTTAACAAATCTGTAAATGACCACGTGCAGTAGCCTAGAAGATCAACACCATCTGTTATTGCTTCTTTACAAGCCTTGATATGTGCGCTCAAGTAATCGATTCTGTGAGCATCATTGACAGTGTCGTCTTCTTCAAGCTTGTCGAATTCTCCAAGCCCGTTTTCTGTAATAAGTATTGGAAGATTATATTTGCTGGTCAATCTTCTTAGTCCAATTCTTAAACCAGTAGGATCAATTGCCCAGTCCCAATTTGTTGTTTCCAGATGTGCATTTTTTGCATTTTTATAAACTCCGGGTAATCCGCTTTCTTTAGCGGTGCCTTTTTTACCTGTGTTATTGATACCTTCCGATTGCCCTACTCCATCAAGCGGATTGAATGCAACTGTGCTTGTTTGGTAATAATTTATTCCGATAAAATCTGGTTTTACTCTTTCCAATAATTCAAGATCTCCATCTTCAATAGTGGGTGCGATTCCAAGTCTTTCGTAATATTTAAAAGCGAACACTGGATATTTACCTTTGCAATAAACATCGAGCCACCAATTGCAATTTAAATCCTCTGCATTTTCTGCGGATAAAACATCTTTTGGATCGCAACTGAATGGATAAACTGGTCCAAATGCAAAGCTTGGTCCAATCATGCCGTCTGGAACATATTTTTTGAAGGATTCAATTACGGTAGCATTAGCTAAGTTCGCTATATGATTCGCCTCAAGCATTCTCTTTTGATCTTTAACAGCTGGCGGGTGCATAGCGGTTACGTAACCTAGTGTTACAAATATATTTTGTTCATTCAATGATACCCAGTGCTTAACTTTATTCCCAAATCTCTTGAATAACGTTACACAGTATTCATTAAAATCATGAATGATTTCTCTTGATTCCCATCCGCCGTACAAATCTTGAAGATGTTGAGGTAAATCCCAATGGTACAACGTAATGATTGGTTGGATATTGTTCGCGATAAGTTCATCTATCAAGTTTTCATAAAATTTTAAGCCTTCTTCATTTACTTCATTTCTTCCATTGGGATAAATACGTGTCCATGCAATTGAGAATCTATAAGCTTTCAATCCCATTTCAGCCATTAAAGCTACGTCTTCTTTGTATCTATTGTAATGGTCGACCGCGATATTCCCGTTTGTATTCTTAAATGTTGTCCCCGGTTGGCGGGTGTACACATCCCATACACTTTCCCCCTTTCCATCTTTGTCCCATGCTCCTTCAACCTGATACGCTGCAGATGCCGATCCCCATAGGAAATCATCTTGGAATTTGTCTAATTCTTCGTATATCACTGAATCTTCTCCTCCGTTTTCAATATAAATTTATTTTCAAACATTCTTTCTTGAAACAAAACTGTTGTGTATTTTAGATAGAAGCTTTTATAACAGCACCCAGTATGTTGGCATCGTTATTATGCTTGCATCTATTGATTTCGGTAGTAATAAAATCCGCTTCTAAATACTCCCTACAGGTTTTCTTATACGTTTCTCTTACTTTATTGATGAACCAGTTTTCTTCGGATATTCCTCCACCGATGCATATCACTTCAGGATTATAAAAAACGGTGATTACTATTAATTGAGCCACTATGTTTCCTATCCATTCATCTACTGAAGACACAGCTGATTCATTTCCGTTTAGGTACTTCTTGCAAACCTCATTTCCATACTGAACCTGCTCCTCCCGATTAGCTTTTTTATTGTATAAATTAACCAATCCGGTTATCGAAGCATAATCACCCATCTTATCAAGGCCGCCTATCTCAGCGTTTACAAAAGGCATATTATGGAATTCCCCCGCAAACGAATCTTTTCCATACACAACTCCGTTTTCGTCGCATATGCATCCGCCTGTTCCTGTACCTATAATCAAAAACGCTGAAGATTTGTATCCCTTTGCATTTCCAATTTTAAACTCACATAAACCTGCCGCTTTTGCATCATTGATTGCGGACACTTTTTTATTTGTCCTTTTGTTGATTTCATTATTGATATTTGTGCCGTACATTATAGCTACGTTAGGAGCAGCATAGGATTTAACATTCGAATCTTCATCAATAAGGCCGGGTGCGCTTACACCGATTTTGTCAATTTCATCTACATTTCTTATATTTGAACATATATAATCGTAAAATTCGTCGGCTGTATTGTACTTAACCGTTTCGACTTTCCACTTCTCTTTGATGCGATGTTGCTTGTCTATTAATGCATACTTAATGAACGTCCCTCCTATGTCTATTCCTAAACTTATTTTCCCCATAACATTTCTCCTTAAAATGAAGGTCTTGCAGTTTGCCTTCTTATATTGCAGCTTGATTCAAACTCATAAACGCGCGTTCATGATTTGTTAAAAAGAAAAACGATACGCTCATTTCCACCTTTTTTTATACGATGAACATCCCATGAACGCGCGTTTATGGATATAGCATATACTGAAACCAATTACATTTCAATACTTTTTTTATTTTTTTTATTTTTAATGTGTAGTTTTTGTTTGAAAAGTACCTTTTAATTCCACCAATACTAAAAAATAAGGGAGCGATTTCATCTTCATTTAACCAGTTTTTTAAAGTACAGAGCAAATTTCTGGGCTGTACTTTATTTTTTTGACTTCAAAATTGATAGAAATGAACATTTTGATTTTCATTATCATTTTTCAGAAAAAAATACCTTCTCAAGTTAATAAATCAACTTAAGAAGGTATAGATTTTTATCACGCTAAACTGTTAAAGCAATTATTTTATTACCGTTGTTACATCACCGTTACCATCAAATAATTTACCAGCATTTTCTAATGATGTAATAATCGCTTTTCCATCTTTCGCATTTTCAACAAATTCAATTGCTGCTTCTACTTTTGGTAACATGCTGCCAGGAGCGAATTGGTTTTGTTTTATATATTCTTTTAATTCATCGACCGTTACGTCGGTTAATTTTTTTTGGTCTGGTTTATTCCAATTGACATAGACATTGTCTACCCCAGTCAAAATAATCAAATAGTCCGCTCCAACTAATTCAGCAAGTTTTGCTGCTGCGAAGTCCTTATCAATAACCGCTTCAATTCCTGTAAATCCTTCCTCAGAGGCGATTACCGGAATTCCACCGCCACCGGCAGCAATCGTAATCACACCGTTATCTGTCAATGATTCTACAATTGGGTATTCTAAAATACTCTTTGGTTTTGGTGAGGGTACAACTTTACGCCAACCACGACCAGCATCTTCAATAAAGGTCCCGTTCCCTTTTTTCATTTCAACCTTTGCTTCTTCCTCGCTTAAAAATGGACCAATCGGTTTTGATGGATTTTCAAAAGCCGGATCATTTTCATCCACTTGTACTTGAGTAACTAAAGAAACAACTGGCTTTTCAATATTATGAGCAATCAATGCTTCACGTAAAGCATTTTGCATCCAAAAACCAATACTTCCTTGTGTCATTGCCACAAGAGAGTCCAGCGGAAATGCTGGATTTTTTTCTGAATCTGCTGCGGCATGCTGAAGCAACAAATTCCCTACCTGCGGACCGTTTCCATGAGTGATCATAATTTGGTGGCCCTCTTTTACAAAACTGACTAAATGCTCACTTGTTTGACGCAATGATTCTTTTTGTGCTTCCGCTGTTGGAATATCTGTTAAAATGGCGTTTCCACCTAAAGCAACAACTATTTTTTTCGGCATATTTCCATTCTCCCTTACTCTCGCTTATTATAAAAATCAACGACCGCTCTTCATGACAAAGATTTCTCTAGTTTCTGCAAAAATAAAAAAATACCAAAAAGCGTGTCCCATCCGGAAGTGTGTCCATAATCAGCAATTCTTGAAATAGCTTCATTCCAGTCAGTCATTTTTTTATCTTTGATTATTTGCAACAGAGAGACAAACTGAGTGCTTATGTAACCAGATAACAAAGCTTTGTAGTAAGCATCACTTACTTTTGTTGTTTGTGTACGCTCTAATTGAGTTAAAATGAACGAAGACCATTCCATTGGCATAGAAAAAGAGTTTGACATCATAATCATGCCCATCAACATGTCATCCCCACTTGGTGTAAGGCCTATCCCTCTTCCTAAAAAGTGAGCTACGAACTGCTGAAAAAACTCATGATTTTCCCAATTTGCATCCAAGAATTCTTCTATAAACAATTGATCACGTTCATTTGCAACTAATTCAGTTTTCTCATCAATTCCTAAAGATTGGAAATTGTTCTTTAAATTATAAATCAACTTCGGGTTGATTTCATCTATTTTAGGTATTTTACAATCAATTTCATTAAATTTATCCAGTTCTAACTTCCAAGTTATCTGTCTAGCATAAATCATCCAATTATTTTGACGGCTTTTTACACGATCCTCCACTTTGATACTTGTTAGTAATTTCTTCCATTGATTAGATGGAATACCAATACCAAATGAAGAAAGTTCTTTGCCAGTTTCGCTAAAATGAATTAACTGATCCTTAAAAAGAACATTGAAGCTGTTTGTAAATATCGAATGAACATAACCAAACCCATCTTCTGAAAGAACATGGGATAAAAAATTACTTTTTATCCCATGGCTAACATTCGTAATCATCTTATTCTACCGAAATTCCTAATGACTCAGCATAGGCAACTAACGCCTTTTCAAAACAAGCAAGCGGAGCTCTCACCGTACCAGCGCCTACTTGGCCTTTTCCGGCAATTTTATGCGCAATACCTGTATTGATAAGCGGTGTAATCCCTGTTTCCACTACTTTACGTACATCAATTCCAAGAACTGAACCTTTGAAGTCCCAAGTAGGAATCGTCCAATTTGGATTCAAGCTCACGGCAATTTTTTCCATTTCATTCGATACATCCAGCGCTTCTTGGAATCCGCCTGCTCCTACAAATCGGGTCACTCCAGGAGCAGCAATCATTGCCATCCCTCCAACCCCTACTGTTTCTGTAATGGCACTATCTCCAATATCCGGATTCGCATCCTCTTCCGTAAAGCCAGTGAAGTACAATCCGTTCGGGGTGTTTACTGGCGCAGTAAACCATTCATCTCCTAGTCCAGCAATACGAACTCCAAAGTTTTCTCCGTTTCGAGTCAATGTAGTTACTACCGTTCCCTCTTTAATCTTACGCGCATAATCGACCATTGCTTTTCCGATTGCCATCATAATATTTAAGAAGAACTGGTCTGTCTGTGCTAAGAAGTCAATAACTGCTTTCTTATCCTTTTGATCAATATCCAATTCAATAATGGTTGGTGTAACTTCTTTTAGGAAAATGAGTGATGCTGCTATATTCCGTTGGTGGAATTCATCCCCCATCGTAATAGCTCTGGCAACAATTACATTCAGATTCAAGCCGCCTTCCAGCTTGCGCAGCGCTTTTCCTAAAACAGGTCCAAGAACATCTTTCATCCAAGTGAGGCGGTCCACTACTTCTTGTGAATAGGCACCAAAGCGGAGTACTTTCCCAATTCCTTCATTCATTGTACAGTATGCAGTTGTACCGTCTTGCTTGTTCTCAACCACTAGTACCGGCATGTTAGCAGAAGTGATTCCACCCATAGGACCTACTGCATTCACATGGTGACACGGAATAAATTCCACCTCTCCGCTTTCTAATTGACGACGAGCTTCTTCTTCCGAATCAGCCCAACCTTCAAACAAGCTGGCTCCCACACAAGAACCTTGCATCGGTCCAGTCATATTTTCGTATTTGATTGGAGGGCCTGCATGAAGCAATACTTTGCCGTCCAATTCCGGAATCACACTGATAGCAGGAACGACATCCATCAAGAATGGTTGTGAATCTCTTAAACGTCCAATTACTTTCTCGTTGGCTTGGTCAATTTCTTCTGCATGCTTATTCAACTCATTTAAAATGCGAATGAGTTTTTGATTCCCGCCAGCAACCGGTCTCCAATCAAATTGGATGGCTTTTCCGCCATAAGTTTCAATCGATTCAGTAAAGCTTTCAAGACCTACGTTGATGACTTGTGGTGTGGAATTTAATAAAGCGTCTACCTGTGGGCTGATTTCTGGCAGAGTCACTTTTTCTTTTTCGTAGGCCACGACTCCTTTGGGTTCTTCTACTAATTCTGCACCCATTAATTCTAAAGCAAGACGAATGGCACGAGCATTGCTATCCTCTACTAACACACCTGATTCTTTCAGTACTTCCACTGATTTATCGTAATCTTGCGGATCATATTTTGTACCACACACAGTTGCCACAATATAGAAATCGCGGTCAGCTTTTCTTGCTGTTTCAAAAGCTTCTTCAATAGCAGGACGCAAAGCATTTGCCATATCGGGATGCGAACCATATCCTAACACGATATCCAGTAAAATAATCCCAGTTGTTTCATCTTCTACTGCTTCCTTGATTTTATTAATCCGTACTTCCGGATCAATCATCGGATGAGGTCTGCCTTGCGTATATACATCATCACCAAGGTCAACCACTTGGAATCCTTTTGCGTTTAAAATGTAACCTTCTTCTTTTTTCGATTCTTCTACGTTCAATACTTCTGAAATTAACATAGCAGCTTCATTTGCTAACGTCCCTCCAGAGTATAAGCCTTTTACTGTTTTTCCTTCCGGTAATGTTTTAGTTACTTCTGAACTAAGTGGCTCTAAATAGCGTTCTTTCACTTCATTTCCTTGCGCTAAATCAACCGCAATCTGAGCTGTTTCTTCCAAAGTATGGGCTAAATAAACATTCCCTTCGTGATTTTCCGGTTTTTCGCCTAAGAAAATCGCAACAACCGGTTTCGATACTGCGTGCAATAGCTCCATCACTTCATCGCGTACTTTTTTTGCTGGTGGTTTGGATATGATCACAATGACATCTGTTGGATCATGATGTTCTAACCCGACAATGGCATCCTTCATCGTGATGCCGCCAACCTCTTCCCGTAAATCGCGTCCACCCGTTCCAATAGCATGTACCATACCGCCGCCTAAACGTTCAACAATCGTGGAGACTTCTTGAATACCGGTTCCAGAAGCACCAACAATACCGATGTTGCCTGGATTTACAACATTTGTAAAAGCCATGGGAATGCTTGAAATAATCCCTGTACCACAATCCGGCCCCATTAATAGGAGTCCTTTTTCATGAGCTTTTTGTTTTAAACGAATTTCATCTTCCAAGGCGACATTGTCACTAAAAGAAAAAACATGCAGTCCTTCATCTAAAGCATGTTCAATTTCATCTGCTGCATAAATCCCTGGAATTGAAAACAGTGCCATATTAGCATTCGGTAATGCTGCTAAAGCTTCTTTCCAATTACTTACATTTGTTACAGAATCAGATTCTTTTTTCACGGAAAGATCCGTTAAAAATTGGTCCGCTTTTTCTATTACTTGATCAACAACTGCCTGATCATCTGTATCGACAACAATCACCATGTCATTTGGGGTCGCTTTATCTACCTCATCCGTGTACAGGTCTGCTGAACGAAAAATATCTTTATTCGCATCGGTTCCCATCATTACTTGGCTCTTTTTTACACCATTTAACGTACTCACTTCATTTGTCAAAAGCATCAGGTTGATTGAATCCTGGTAGCTATTTTGTTTGATAACCGTATAAAGCATAATCCTACCTCCTTTATTATTACTCTCATTATAAAAAATAAATGATTACGCATACATTGCAAAGAACACTAAATTTTATCATTATTTTTATCTATACTGGACAAATGATATTTTTTATTGCATGATTTAGGAAAGTTAGCAGAAAAGGAGTTTGACTAATGCCATTAACCGTAAAAGATATTTTGCAATATCCATCTTTAAGCAAAGCATCCCTGATTACTGGAAGTATCGGCTTGGAAAATGAAGTGACGAATGTCATGGTAATGGAAGCCCTCGATATCGAAGAGTGGGGACATGCGGGAGTTATTTTGCTGACAAGTTACTTTGCTTTAGAAGATGCTTTGCCAGAAGAAATCGATATTTTCTTTAAATATGCAAAAGAGATTGGAATTGCCGGTTTCATTTTTAAAATGGACCGTCTCGTAAATGAAATTCCAGAAACTTTTCTCTCTAATTGCAGGAAGTACGACTTCCCGCTTATTCGAATTGATAAACAAACTACTTACGAAAGAGTCATGAATGATATCTTGGAATCAATCATCAATCGAAATGCCTTTATTCTAAAAAATTATTATGAAATTCATCAGCAATTCATCCATCTCATGATGAATCAACCAGACGTTTTGCACATTTTGCATAACTTAAAATCTTTAATCAATCTTCCTGTGACATTAGTTGAAAAGGTAGAGAAAAAGATACTAGGAACCGATGATTATTATAACCACTTTCAAATTGAAGACAAAAAAGATCTAAGCCAACAACAATACATGAATATTCAATATAAACAGTATTTAATTAATTATACAGCTCCTGATACTTCCATGCCTTCTACAGCTCTCTCGATTTCGGTTCCGAATTTAGGATACGAAGAGTACGAACTCATTATTCATCAACTTGATAAGAAGTTAAAAGATGTGGATTTTGTAGCAATTGAAAATGCCGTAGTCGCCTTGCAAACGGAACTTGTTAAACAGTATGCCTTAAGAGAAAATAATCGTTCTCGCTTCAATGAAATGGTTTCCGATTTATTACATGGCCGGTTCAATAATAAAGAGGACATTATTGATACAATACATGATTTGAATTTAGATACCGAAAGTCTCTATCGGATTGTGCTTTTCAGCTTTGAGAATAAACAAACAGAGGCATCTCCACAGCTATTATCTCGTTTTAGCGATGTTTTGATCAACCATTCAAAAGTTGAATTCTCTGATTTTGTTTATGTTACACGAAAGGAAAAAATCATTTTAATCATTCCTGCAAATACAACTTCGCTAAAAGAAGTAAAAACGAAGGTCAATAAAATGAAGAGTAAAATCAACAAAAATCAATTGTATGAAAACTTTGAAATGTACACAAGCATCAGCAATAAAGTTGATCCTTTTAACATTCCAGAAGGTTATCGACAAGCATTTGATACTTATAAAATTTTACAGATGATTGATGAACCTCAAGCAATTGCTACCTATCAAGATATGGGGATTTATCAAATCTTTGTAGAAACAGGGAATTTAGAGACCTTAGAAAGATTTGTGCCGGATAAAATATGGGAACTGCAAAAAAACAATCCTGAGCTATTAGAAACACTCCACGCTTTTATCGATGTAAATCAAAACTACTCTGATGCCGCTCAAATTCTCTTTGTTCATCCCAAAACGGTTCGATACCGGATCGATCGTTTAAAAGAAAATTATCAAATGAACTTCCACAATCCAGAGGAGATTCTCCAATATAGTATTGCTATCAGACTCCTGAAAATACTGCCGAAAAAATAGAAAAAACTTCTAAAAACCGATTTAAATGCCCATAAGAAAAGGCTGGATTTCGCCAGCCTTTTCTCTTTCATTGAATGATAGTGTCAGTCGTGATTAAATAGAATTAGGTACTTTCTCTTCTCTTGCCAATGTAGCGAATATCCCTACCCCAATAATCAATAGGACCGCTGCTAGATAGAACCCGATTTGCATAGAACCCGACGTGTCAGATAAGAAGCCTGTGATGTAAGGTGCTAAAATCGAACCCGACATTCCTACAAAATTATAGGCACTTAATGCGGTACCGAGTGCTCTCCTTGGCGAATGTCTGCTTACAAATGCTACCAAGATTGGATCCATCGCTAATTTCCCTGTCACTCCATAAATGATTAACATAACAATCAGCAGTGTTTGATTCGTTACAAATGCCATTAAGAAAACTGAAAGTGCTGCAATAGGAGCCAAGATATAAACGATACGTTTTGTATTTTTCATCCGATCCGCACGAATCGCAAGGAAAATAGCTCCAGGGATAGATGCCCATGGAACGAGCGAGGAAATAAACCCAACGCTTGCTCCTTCAAATCCTCTCTCTTGAATTAAGAATGTAGGCAACCAAGTAATAATTACAAAGTTCGCATAAATACTTGCGAATACAAGGATAAACGCAGCTAAAAGATTACGATTCGCAAATATTGATCCCAGCGAAATTTTTGCTCCTTCGCTTTCATCATAACCATTTCCGCCGTTCGTTGCTTCTGCTTGTAACTCTTCTTTCGTTTTGTTTTGATCTTCCGGTCTAACAATTTTTTCTTTGAGAAGAACATAGAATAGAATCCCAACAATTACCGTAGGAATCGCCATAATAAAGAAAGGTCTACTCCAATGTTGGCCATTTTCCAATACTAATTGACTGGATAATAAATACCCGCCAGATGTACCAAAAGCCATCCCACTATTAATAATTGCGGTACCTAATGTAAGTGTCCGCGTAGGAATCGCTTCACTTGACAATGCATATTGGGGGCCATAATAGGCACCTTGGCCAATTCCGGCTAATGCACGAATAAATAGAAACATGACAAAGGTAGTCGCAATCCCACTCGCATATGTCATCAAACCAAACAAGACAAAGCCCACCATAATGACTAAACGTCGTCCAATTTTATCACCTAATGCACCAAATGGAATCTGAACAACTGCATATGTTAAGAAAAAGATACTGTTGGCCAAACCTAAATCAGCATTACTTAAGCCAAACTCTTCACCAACGACTCCCATGATTGGATTAAAAATGGTACGTGTAGCGTACATGATAATCCAGCCTATAAAACTTAATAAAACTACGCGCCACCAATAACGCTCATTCACAGACACCGCTCTACTGTTATCCATCTAAACTCCGCCTTTCATTTCAATCAAATTTTATTAAATACTTCATAATCAATTGCATCTTCTGTTTTTGCCACTATAAAGGCTGTTGTTGCATCGGCAGATACATTCAGAATCGTTCGAAGCATTCCTACAAACCACTCGACTCCAGCAAATAAAGCAATACTTTCAATCGGTAAGTTCATTTGCGGCACAACGATCGCAAGCGAAACAAGTCCCGCTCCAGGAACGACTGCATTTGCCAAAGAAGCTAATGCCGCTAAAAAAGCAATGTAAATATAATCGCCGACTCCATAATCAACTCCATATATTTGTGCAATCGTAACGACAGTAATGGCCATGTGCATAGCAGATCCGTTACTGTTCAATGTCATTCCCAAAGGCAAAACTAATTTTGCTACTCGGTCATGAATACCTAATTTTTCTCTTGAATCTTTTAAAGCTGTTGGAAGAGTAACCGCTGATGAAGTGGTTACTAAAGCCATGATTGCCATTTCAGCCATGTTTTTTGTAAGCTTGATGACGCTCACTTTACAAACCATAGAAGCTGCTACAAACCAAATGACTAAATAAATGAGTGTTGCAAGGGCGTAGACACTTAAATATTTCAGTAAAGGTAAAATAACTTGAAGTCCCATATTTGAAATTGTCGAAGCAATAAGAGCAAAAATACCGATGGGCGCTATGACCATAACCATGCTGACTAATCGAAGAATAATCACATTGAATTGTTTTACAATATCTAAAATACGGTTTTCCTGATCATCTACTCGGATATAACTTAATGCTAAACCAAACAATACCGAAAAAACAATGACATGGACAATATTTCCTTCTGATAGAGCACCCATAATATTACTTGGGAAGAAACTTAAAATCGTATCCCCAATTGATTGTGCTGCATCCTGAGCAACTTCGATTCCTTCACCTGATATGTTTGTGCTATCAATTCCACTTCCTGGTTGGAATAATACTCCAGCCAAAACACCTACAGCTCCCGCTAAAACAGAAGAAGCAAAGAACAGTATGAATGTTTTTACTCCCACACTTCCTAAAGTTTTAGGATTCAATTCCCCTACTGCTTCGATAATTTGTCCCATTACCAATAAAACAATCGACATCTGAATTAAACGTAGAAAAATTGTTCCCACAATCTCCAAAAAGCCAACGTAAGCTCCAAAGAACGCTCCTATTAATACACCAAGAATTGTTGCGATGACAATTTGCGTCAATAGATTCATGTTCTTGACTCTTTTCATCTTACTAACCACCCTTCTTGTGGATCTTTTTTCTTCCTCCTATTTCCCTTAGTTTCGATAAAATAATAATGACTAAAAACCTTACATCAAGAAAAGAGTATAAATTGACCCAGCACCTCCTTTATGGTATCTCTATTATAGAAAACAATTGTTATCGCATACATTACAAGTTAAACTAAAAAAAACTGATTTTTTTATCCCTTATAGACAATACAATTTTTTTCTTGTATCTCACCCAAGCAAAAGGAGGATCTCTATGGCGACAATCGAAAGCATTCTTGAATATCGTTCTTTTCAACATGCAAGTCTTGTTACGGGCTATGAGAAATTAAGCAACGAAGTAAATGGCATCATGGTAATGGAAGCACCGGATATCGAATTGTGGGGACGAAAAGGTTTATTAATTTTATCGAGTTACTACGCTCTACAAGATTTATCTGATAGAGAAATTGATTTATTCTTCGGCTTGGCTAAGAAAATCGGTATCGCGGGATTTGTTATAAAAATTGATCGCCTCATTTCTAATATCCCTCCCAAGATTGTTTCATATTGCCAGCTGTATCAAATTCCCTTAATTGAAATAGACAAGAGAACTTCTTATGGACAAATTCTGACAGAAATATCCAATAAAATTATTAACCGGGATGCTTATATTTTACAAAGTTATTATGATACACATAAAAAATTCTTACAGCTAATGATGCAGCAGCCCGGTATTCCAGTCATCCTGGAAGTCTTACAGGATACAATCGATAAACCAATCACCTTATTGGAAAAAGTTAAAAATAAAATAATAACAACCAATGAGGCTTTAGTAACGTATAAAGTAATCAAAAAGCAGCCTCTGCCATTTAAAAAAGAAATGAATTTTTCTTACAACAAATATACTGTAGAATACGCCCAATACTCTCCTCACAAAAGCTATACACAATTTGTTATTTCGATTCCTAACCTTGGCTATGAAGAGTATGAGTTGATTATTCACGAAATGGAAGAATCAATTGATGACATTGATTTTATGATTATCGAAAATGCAATCGCTGCTATTCAAATTGAACTATTAAAAGATGAAGCCATTCGCCAAAATAATCGAATTCGTTTAAACGAAATGGCTTCTGATTTACTACATGGTCGTTTGAACTCAGAGGAAGCAGTCATGGAGACTATTTTGCAGCTCCAACTAAATCCTGAACTGAATTACCGGGTTATCTTATTTGCTTTTGAACCTAAGAAGGAAAACATTTCTCAGCGTTTGATGAATCGTTTTACGGACGCAATTATTTATCATGCCCGTCCCGTTTTTCCAGATTGCACGTCTGTCACTCGAAAACAGAAAGTTTTTCTGATTGTACCAGCAGAAAATCTTTCTCTCGACAAGACAAAAGAAATCACAAATCGCTTATTGAAACGCATTCTAGAAAAAGATGTTTATCGCGTATTCGATTTGTATATCTCAATCAGCGACTATTTCAAACTCCAAGATCTGCCTAAAGGTTATCAGCAAGCCTTTGATACTCAAAAAATCCTACAGCTGATGGGGAAAAGAAACCAAATTGTTACCTATCAAGAAATGGGGATTTATCAATTATTCGTGGAAACAGACAACCTCCACTCATTAAAACGATTTGTGCCGGAAGTCATTTGGCAATTACAGGAGGAAAACCCAGAATTATTAGATACTCTATCAATCTTTTTGAATGTCAATCAGAGCTTCTCGGAAGCCGCACAAAAATTATCCATCCATCCAAAAACTGTTCGATATCGTGTTGACCGCTTACGGGATGTCTATCAAATAAACCTCAATAATTCAGAAGAAGTCTTGCAATATAGTATCGGAATACGTCTTCTGAAATTACTACCGCAGAGAAAAAATCAAACATTATATTGAAAGGTTTGTACATACTGCGCAATCGGATAGATTCATCTTTTTCACTAGGCAAGGAATTGACTGCTGGACATCGATGGCAGAAAAATTCATACCAGCAACAAAAAGCCGAGTTAGAACAATCGATCTAGTTTCCGAGAGATAGTCTTGGACCGCTAGACATAAAAAGCAGAATCTATAATACCCTGTCTCCAACGAAAAAAGTTGCCTCCTTGAAAAGAGACAACTTTTTCATCTTTATTTTGGCCACTCTATTTGAATATGTTTATCCATCTCGACCGTTACTTTTCCTTTCTTGATGACAAACAAACGATCCGGAATATCAATCACGGCGTTTTGATAGTCTGTGGTATCTAGTAAAACGAGGGTTGCTGGTTTTCCTTCTTCAATACCATAATCATCCAACTTTAAAGCTCGGGCTGGTTTACTTGTAATCATCGGCAAAACAGTATGCAAGTCGTCTGCCCCGCCTAGATGTGCTACTGGGATAGCCAACATCGCTACTTGCATCAAATCACCATTCCCATACGGGGTGAAGGGATTTCGAATGTTATTGGTTGCAAGCACCACATTTACACCGCCATCACGCAGTTTTCGAATTGGGGTGACAGCTCGTCGCACATTATATTCATCGTGGCGGCCTCCTAAGTGTAAATCAGTCATCGGCAAACTCATGACATTAATGTCCGCTTTTGCCATCAACTCAATGATGGGTTTCAGTTTTTCATCCGGCACAGCTCCTAAACTTGTTAGATGACCGACCGATACGCGTCCGACATACCCTTCGTCAATCGCTCTTTGGGCTACCATTTCAATGGTTTGCCCTTCCGCGTCATCTTTGAAATCTTGATGCAAGTCGATATCTTTATCATATTTTTTTGCAATTTCAAAGACAATATCCAAATGTTTTTTGGGATCGGAGTCATTATAAGGTATTCCTCCGACTACATCTGCCCCCATATCCATAGCACGATACATCAATTCTTCTGTACCAGGTGCCTTGATGATTCCTTCTTGTGGAAAAGCAACGACTTGCATATCTACGAAGTCCTTATATTTTTCTTTTAGCTCCATAATCACTTCAAATCCATGAAAGCCTCCCACTGGATCAAATTCAGCATGGGTACGAATATGTGTTGTTCCTCTTTTAATAATCATTTGTAATGCTTGCTCAGCCCGCTCCCTGACATCTTCCCGTGTAAAAGTAGATTTCAATTCCGCCGTCACTTTTAAAGCCTCTTGCAAAGTTCCTGATTTATTTGGCAAACGATCCGCAATCAACGCTTTATCCAGATGAATGTGTGATTCAACTAATCCTGGAATAACCACTCTTCCATATCCATCAATGATTCGTTTTGCATCTACGTCCAATTCTTTTCCTATCCTTTTAAAAATACCATTATCAATGCCGATATCTACCAATTCATTCGTATCATCTATCACAACATTTTTCACTAGAATATCCATTTTTCTTCTCCTTCTCCTTTTAAATTAAACCAAGATTAAACCTATTAAAACTAGAATGACCAAGGATCCAACAATATATTTTGTATTTCCTTTTACAACTTGAAGAATTGGAATATCAAAACCAGAAGATTGTGCTTGCATCGTGATATTTACAAAACTCATTTGACTGCCCAGTCCGACACCCATTGTAATCAATCCGACCGCAAGCAAAGGTAAATTCAACGAAATTGCAATTGGTAAAATCAATGCAAGAATGGTCGCTACATATGCTCCAGCCGGAACGCCTATCGCATACCCCGCCAAAATCAAAGCTGGAACCAATATGATAGATGGCGCATTTTGAGCGAGATTAACGATAACCGTAAATGCTCCTGTTTCACCAATAATATTAATAAATGTAATAAAAATCCCTACTTGGAATAGTCTTGTTAAAATATATTGAGAGCCGTCCACTAAAGCAGTAGAGGATTCTCCCAAGTTAAAGTCAGAACACAAAGCAATCAAGCCAATCGTAATGACTAAGTACATGAATGGGCCGAGAATCGGCATGCCTACCAAATTGTTTATATAGGGACCAACAATTACAGCAAATAACAGGAATATAGCCGGAATTGTGTTAACCAGCAACTCTTTATTAGACTTTGCCTTTATTTCTTCTGATTCTTCCCCTAGAAATGCTGCTCCTCTCATTTTAGTCCCAATAAAACCAATCAAAATGGCGATTATCGTAAATATTATCCAATAAGGTCGCATCACATTCACATAATCTCCTACATTAGCGCCGGAAAGCTGCGATACAATACTCGTTTCCAAAGAAGCCGGAGAGGTAGTAAAAGAAACTGCCGCTGCCAAACACATTGCTGCGATCAACTCTGGAACTGCTCCTACTGCAGCAAATGCAAGGGGAGCTAATACCATGGCGGTACCGCCGCCGATTCCAGACATATAGGTTGCAGCAGACATTAATAAAACAATAAATGCTGCAAAATATTCTACTTTCCCTTTAATACCCCGCCTCACTAAAGCCAATGCAGAAGCATACCCACCCGACTTAAATACAGCTGTAGCGATTGCCGAGTTTACGATAGGGACGGTTATGGTCAACATAGATGGGATAGAAGATAAGAAAAGCTCATTCGCTCGCCCTAATGTGATTCCCCCAATAATCATGGACAGAACGCCACCGATGAGACCTGCAACTAACATATCTACTTTCAAGAATAACAGTACTAAAATAATAATAATAGGCAGAACACTAACGATTCCCATGATTCCCTCAGGTGCGGGTACAGTTGTAATGTCGGTATCCGAGGCAAGAACTACATGTGGCAGAAGAAACAGCAAAGATAACAAACTTGATACGATGAACCTGACTCTCTTCATCTTTATCACTCTCTCTTTCTTTATCTTTTAAAAAAGCAGCAACTAGGCACCAAACACCATCGTTATCTTTATTCTACTTTATTTGTTTACGCTTTCATTTAACGTAAGAGATAAAGTTTTTCTGATTTTTTATCCCTAACGAGAAAATCAAAAAAGTACTGCCTTCATTTTTTGGGGTATATGAGTAAAAACAATCCATTTGATGGCACACAAAAAGAGCCGAATTTTCTCAGCTCTTCCTAAATATAAAACTTATTCAGCGAATGCACTCTTGCCGCCATATTTATCGTAATGAATGATATCACTCTTTAAATAATCGTAAATTCCTTTTTCTATTGGAATTCCTTCTGCCTGGTATTTTTCAAAATTGATTTGGCTGACTTCCCCCGGATAATACACTTGATCAAAACCTTCAGCTGGTTGAATCGCATGTAAATCAGTAACTGTTTGATCGATTTTTTCTTTAAATGTATCGAGATCAGTGAATTTTTGTGGATCAATAACAATGTACAACTGTCCTAAGTTTCGTCCTTCTGACAACTGGTCATACATAGACGAAACGTGCTTTCCAAATGGAAGTCCCAATAGAATTCCTGACAAAATATCAACCATCATCATCAGCCCATACCCTTTGGGACCAGAAATCGGCAGTAACCCTTGGACAGCATGTGGATCTGTCGTTGGTTTACCATCCTTGTCTACTGCCCAATTGTCAGGAATCGTTTGATCTTTAGAACGAGCGTCCAATACTTTTCCCCAAGCTTGAACGGTTGTTGCCATATCAAAAACAATCGGCACTCCATTTTTTCTAGGTGCTGCAAATGCGATTGGATTCGTTCCATAATAATTTTCAGATCCACCAAAAGGAACAACCATTGGATCAGACTGACACATCGCAATGCCAATCATATTCTGCTCCGCAATTTTCTTTACGTAATAAGAAAGAGCACCACTATGGCTCATTTTAGAAATACCAACAACTGCAACACCAGATTCTTTTGCCAAAGCAATGGTGTCTTTTAACGCAAGATTAGCGACGTATTGTCCGACACCATTATCCCCATGGAAAATCCCTGTACTTGATCCTGTTTTTTCAAATTGCAGTTCAGGGTCCTTTGTTACGCCGCCTTTGGCAATCCGCTCCGCATAATAATCTACCCGCACAGCTCCGTGCGAGTGAATCCCGCATGAATCCGCAAAGACCAGATGCATCGCCACTTCTTCTGCTTGTTCCGTATGTAAACCTGCTTTTATCAGTTTCCCTTTGATGAGCCCGTGAAGTTCATTTGCTTGTACAACTACTGTTTCCGTCATTGTAATCCCCTCTTCACTTTATCCAGATTTTTATTCAGGTACAAGAACTGTGATATGTTGCGGTAACACTTTTAATTCTAGTGGCAATAAGTCTCCTTCATCTCCATCCACATTTGCAGCTAGTTCTATTGAACCTTGTACGAAAATCTTTCCAATCTCAAATGCACGATAAATGATCTGTTCATCTTTCGTTATTTCTCCAGAAAATATTTTGGGCAGCAGTTTTAATTTGTCAGCTAACTTTTCACCTTTTACAACCGTTAAATGAAGTTTCCCATCATCGACTTTTGCTTGTGGGACTAATTTTTCAAAACCTCCTACTGAATTTGCTAAGGAAATTAAAATCAACATCGACTTCTCGATAAAGCGTTCACCATCAATCGTAAAATCAAACGTATAGGATTTATTTTCACCTACAGCTTTTGCTCCTTCCAGGAAATAAGCAAGCGGACCAAAGCGCGTTTTCTTTGCCGGATCAACATTCGATACTGCTTCTGGAATCACTCCCACCGCTACTACATCAATAAAATAGCTATCGTTTACTTTCCCGACATCAAGCTTTTTCTTTTTCAAATGATGCAGCTGATTAATGGCTTCTTCCGGATTCATCGAAATTCCTAAAGCCCTCCCTAAGTCATTCACTGTCCCTAGTGGGATAAAGCTAAAATCAGGACGATATGCTTCTTCCGCAATTCCGCTTACTCCTTCATTGACCGTTCCATCTCCTCCCATTACAAAAATTGCTTCCAATCGATTTCGTGCTGCTTCCCTTGCAAACTGCGTTGCATCCCCTGCTTTTTCAGTGTACTTAACACGCACGCTCTCATACTGTTTCCCTAATATTTCTTCTACTTTTTTTGCATATTCTTTCGCTTTTTCATCACCGGATGACGGATTTACAATCAATAATGCCTGACTCATATATTCACCTCTGTTTTAGAAAAAATCATTAAATCTTGGGAAACCAATTGGAATTGCCATCTGCCAATATGCCGCTGCTTCATCAGAAACTTGTGCATAGTCATTTTTCCGATACCATGCTAAACCATGGTACCCTGCCATCATTGCCGAGAAAGAACCGATGTCCATTTCTAATATTTTCTCTTGTGCGACCGCTTGTGGATTCGTAACTTCACCATTCGTATCAATTTTATAAACTTGATTATTCCACTCTGCATGTCTATCATGGATTTTCACATACAATGATTTTGCAAGTTTTTCAAATGGATACTGCTTCAAAAATTCTTTTACATCAATAATCCGAATCATCTTATCATAAAACAATTCTTGTTTAGAAAAAGGTTCTTTCAAATGGTATCCGAATGAATCGGATATGGGAGCCCGTCCAATCACTTCTTCTATTTGAGAATGATGTGATTGAACAAATTGCCATAAAATTCTTTTTGCCTCGATATTTTTCGTATAAAAATCTTCTATTTCAAGTTTCGGTTTATTCAAAAAATAACGGATATAAGCTTGAACATTTCCATCTTTATCCAAGCTCACAGCAAAATGCGCTTTTGGTTCTCGTTGCTTCAAACGATTCCACCAACGCTCATCTCTGTGCATGTGCCCATTTATTTCCTTCACTTGCTCTTCATGAAATGCGATTACTTTTGGCATCCATTTTTCATAATTATCTGAAGAATAGTCAAAACGAACCACTTTTCCTTCTGCTTTCTCACGCAGCTCCATTTTTTCTACTGGGATTGTATAATTCGAATTTTCAAAAAATACTTCATATCCAAAATGACGATAAAAACCGATAGAAAAAGGACTCAAGACTGAAAGTACTTGTCCATTTTCTTTCATCTTCACAAAAGACTCTTGAAGTAATTGCTTTGTAATTCCTCCATTACGATATTCTGGATAAGTAGAAACAATCCCAATACCGCCCATTGAAAATTTCACGCCGAAAATATTCATGTGAAGAGGAAGAATAAATAACTGAGAAACTAAATTCTTTCCATCATATCCTCCAAGCCCTACATGAAGACGTAACCAAGCTTGCGTCTCCGCCAACTGATTCGCATCATGCGTTGAAACAAAACAATACTCTTTCAAATTAAGCACTTGATTAACATCTTCCTCTGGAATGATCCGGTAGTCCATGTTTGTGAGCTCCTTTAGAATGTTATTTTTTCAGGTTCAAATTCTTCGTATATATTTACAGGTACTTTATTATGCAAGGCATATTGAATTTCAATCGGTTTTTCATTTTGGTGAGACATTGCATCAGCCGTTCCTATATATGTATACCGCTGAGTGACATTGTTTACGGTTTTGTATTTCCGAACAAACAAATGAATTTTCTTACTTCGACTTACATTATCAGTTAAATCTCTTCCTCTGTTAGAGTTTAGCGTAGTGCTATTTGGGCTTTCCCATTGAAATTGAGAACGAGAAATGAATTTATCTTTGTAGTTGATGTTCTCTTCAATGTCTTCCCCTTTATGTAAATCTATAAACAAGAAGTAGTGTTTCCCTCTCAACTCATTTTGCAAGGTGCTGCCTCTAAATGAAGACTGCGCTTTTCGATAATTTGCCATGATTCCAACTTCTCTTTGGAAGTACTCTTCATATAATTTCAAAAACGGCATTCCGTAATTAACATGTTCAAACTCTATATTGTATCGTAATAAGCCATAGTGAATGAGATCACTGAGGATAGGACCAAAATTATTGTCCTTCATATACTTCAATAATTCTTCACTCAAATGATAGCTTTGATCGGCTTCTTGTTCAACTATTTTAATACCTGTTTCTTTTTTGCTTATGTATTTCAAAGAAAATGTCTCTAAAGCATGTAAAGCAGAATCATTTTGATCTCCTTCACAATAACGTTTTATTTGTTGGAGAACATCCTCTAAAGTGAAGCTCTCTTTCTCCATACCCAATTCTAATATGGCAAATTCATGTGGACGTTTTAAAGGAAGCAGTTGTGATAAAGCTG
Source organism: Jeotgalibaca ciconiae (assembly GCF_003955755.1). Classification (NCBI taxonomy): domain Bacteria; kingdom Bacillati; phylum Bacillota; class Bacilli; order Lactobacillales; family Carnobacteriaceae; genus Jeotgalibaca; species Jeotgalibaca ciconiae. The sequence goes on from NZ_CP034465.1 coordinate 884,243, forward strand.
TATAGATTTCCATAAACTTATTATCCTTAATAACTTGCTGAATACTGGAATTATTTTTCTCGATTTTAGAAATAAATTCAAAATAGTTTCTAGAACGATTTCCTGACACTGACTTACTAAAAAACAGTACAGGATCTGGCGCTCCTTCCAATGTTAAATAATCTTGCAACCGAAAAGGAAGTTTACCACCTAACGCATTTTTAAATGATAAATAATCTTCTTTTAAGTAGGTAAAACTATAAAAATTCTCTCTTTCTAATTGCTGTAAAATCTGTTCTTTTGAAATCTCATCCATCCGAATATTCGAAGGACCTGGTATATTTCGAAATCCAGTTCGTACATCGTGCGTGATCGTTTTCTTAGACACTGAGCGCGATCCGTGAAGTGCAATAGCAATCAAGAAAGATTTACTGTAATTCCCAATAAAATCTAGAACCGTTAGAAATTCTTTATTCTCTGCCTTACGTAAACCTCTTCCTAATTGTTGTGTAAAGACAATTGGTGACTCCGTGGGACGAAGCATCAGAACTGTATTTACAGTTGGAATATCTACCCCTTCATTAAAAATATCAACAGTGAAAATTATTTCAAGAGCATCTGTTTCGCTCTCTAACAAGCATATTTGCCTTTTTCGCTCCTCTTCAGAATGATCTCCAGTTAAAACACTGCTCTTAATCCCTCTTTGGTTAAACTCTTCCGCCATGAACACTGCATGCTTCTTGGTAATACAAAAACCAAGTGCTTTTCTCTTTAATCCATCATGACCGTAAAACTTCATTCGTTCAATAATGAAATCCACTCTACTTGATACATTCAATCTTTCTGCTATTTGATCGGGTGTTAATTTATCATCACTCAAATCAATTTCTGTCTGATCAGTTATCCCATAATAATGAAAAGGAACAAGCAATCCTTCTTCTAAGGCTTCTCGTAATCGTATATCAATTGCTAAATTATTATGAAATAGATCAAATACATTCCCATTATCTGAACGTTCAGGCGTTGCAGTCATTCCTAATAAAAACTTGGGCTGAAAATAATCCAAGACTTTTTGATAACTTGGACTCGTACTATGATGAGCTTCATCTACTACAATATAATTAAATTCATCCCGATCAAATCGTTCATATTCCCTCGACATTTTTTGAATCGTTGAAAACAGGTAATCGACTCCGTAGTCACGTTGGTTTCCCGACAAAATTCCCATGCTGCGTTCTTTCTTTGAAAATACTCGGCCAAAAGATTCTTTAGCCTTCTCTAATATCATTTCACGATGAACAAGGAAGAGCATTTTCTTTGGTTTTTCTTTTGCAATATCAAAAGCTGCCATGAATGTCTTTCCTGTTCCTGTAGCGGCCACTGCTAGCGCTTTGGTTTCGCCTGATTTTCTAAGAGAGGAAAGTTGTTCGACAGCTTTTACTTGCATACTGTTTGGAGTGAGCCTAGGTTCTAACGGGAAAGTAAATACTTGTTGAGAATCATTCACGATATCCCTATTACGAATATCACGATAAAATTTTTCATATTCTGCTAATAAACGTTCTGAAGCTTCTTCGCTTTCACTCCAAATCTGATCGTAACTTTCCATTAAATAGCCCAAAAAATCTTTGTTCGACTCATCATTTTTCGCGATGATTTCTAAATTCCACTCTATATTACTTTTCAAAGCATAATTTGTTAAATTAGAAGAACCGACAATCACTTTATAGTAGTCATCGTACTCAAATATATAAGCTTTTGGATGAAAGCCTTTTGTTTTTGTTGCTAAAAAAATACGAATATCAAAATTGGAAAAGTTCTTGATGTACTTTACAGCAGTTGGATCTGTAAAATTCAAGTAAGTCCCTGTAATAACTTTCCCTTTTACACCTTTTTTATCAGCGATCTCAAAGCTATCTAATAATAATTGAACGCCAGAAAAGCTAATAAAAGCAACGTTAAAAAAGAACCTCTTACATTCTTCAATTGATTGTATTAATTCATCCAGTAAATGTCGCTGCCCTGTATTGTTAATTAAAGAATACAAATATCTTTCCCTCCTCACAACTTTTATTTTCTCTTAGCAAGTATTTCAATTGTAGGAATGTCAGCTGGCGCCCATTTTAGGGTATCTAACTCACTCATTGACAACCACTTAACATCGACATGTTCTGTCAAACGTGGTGTTCCCGTAATTAAATCACATTGAAAAGTTGTGAGATGAACAATCCCAAAATCATACTCATATCGAGTTGTTGTGATTTTATCTTTCACTTCTATTTCACATAGCAATTCTTCTCGTATTTCACGTTCCAACGCCTGTTTATCAGTTTCACCGGGATCAATTTTCCCACCAGGAAACTCCCATAAGTATTCTAACGAACGACCGGGTCCTCTTTGAGCACATAAAACTTTCTTATCCGATTCAATAACTGCTCCAACAACATGAATATCCTTCTTCATCATCAAGCCTCTTTCGATTTTTTTGTAATTAATAATTCTATAGTATCATAATTAAATTAGCATTTACCCTTTTTTATTCCAGATATGCTCGTAAAGCTCTAAATAATTTATAGTTATAATTTTAGATCATTTTGACTGATTCATATACTTGACGGATCTGTAATTCTTATTCGAAATATTCTTTTCTGATTTTTATCAGGTAAAGATACCGATTAAAGTGGACTCTTTCCTTGATAAAAACAACTTATCAAGGAAAGTCTTCTTTTTTTCGCCCCTCTTTCCTTGATAACTATAATTTATCAAGGAAAGAGGGCGTTTAAATTCTCTGTTTTCCTTGATAAACAATTCCCTTTCCTTAGAACAAGATAGCTCTATTTTTTTCTTCAGGAAATAATGCTTTTGACTTACCAACATCATAAATTATGAAGATTTAAAAACCTACAGTATAAAAGAGCCATTCTCTTACTGTAGGTTTTCCTGTCTTCCTAGGACGATTAAAAGGAAGTGTTATTTAATTTTGGCTGCGTCTTTTACTTTCTTCGTTGTCGTTCCTTCTTGGAAAGACACTGGAAGAATCGTTCGGCGCTGAACTTCTTTTCCTTCTACTACCTGTAAAAGTAAAGATACTGCTGCTTTGGCCATTTCTTCAAGTGGCTGAGCGATACTGGTAACTAAATAATTTGTTTCTCTTGTCATTTTTAGACCATCAAAGCCGATTACTTGAATGTCTTCCGGGACTTTTTTTCCTAATTTTTCTGCAATTCGAATAACATCTAACGCTGCTAAATCATTAATAGTGAAAATACCATCAATCGTTGGATGCTCAGTTAAAAAGCGCTCTACTTCCTTTTCCAAGTCCTCAATTGGTTCTAGTAAATTTAACGTATCACAAGGTATACCAAGATTTTGAGCTTCTATTTCGAAATATTTCCGGCGATTCTTGGTTTCATTTGGTGTCTCTTGGTATCCCCCAATAAAGGCAAGATGACTCGCCCCTCTTTTTGCCAGTTCTTTGGCAGCCATTCTGCCGCCTTCTGCATTATCGGCAGTAACGTAAATAACGTCTTCTACGAAATAGCGGTCAATACTTACAAAAGGCAAGCTGCTAAAAATGTACTGATCAATTTCAGAATAGGTAATTCCAATAATTCCGTCTACTTTATTTTGTTTTACCATCTGTATGTATTCGTATTCTTTTTCTGATTTTCCGTCTGAGTTACAAAGATATAATTTATAATCTCTCGCTTCTAGTTCAGATTCTACGTGATAGGCAAATTCAGAAAAGAACGGATGCCATACTGTAGGAAGAATTAGTGCAATTGTACTTGTTTTATTCATTTTTAAGCCTCTTGCGTATATATCTGGTTCATAGTTCAGCTCTTTTATAGCTGATTCTATTTTTTTTCTCGTACTATCTTTGACTGGTACATTATTAATAACCCGAGAAACACTTCCTACCCCAACACCTGCCAGTTTTGCAACGTCTTTCATAGTTGCTTTCATTATTTATGTCTCCCCTTCATGTCTTGCTTTCTAGATAAGTATAGTGTAAACCCTTGAAAAAAACTAGATACCCTTTAAGGAAAACACCGTGTGCGTTCTCCCTAAAGGGTACATCATGTTATTTATGAATCCTTATTTTCTCTTCTTTCGCTAATGCAAGAGATCCAATTGTTCCTGAGTTCTCTCCTAACGATGGCAAAACAAGGTATTCATCAATATTCGGGTATTCCACATAGTGATTCATCATCTTTTGGAATTTATCTTTTACTTGATCCAACAAATGCGCTTGTCTCATCACGCCTCCGCCGAGAATAATTTTCTTTGGAGATAAAAACAAGGTGGTATTGTATATCGCCTGAGCTAAATAGAAGGATATCATTTCCCATACAGGATTTTCTTCTTTCAACTCTTCCCCTTTTTTTCCAGTTCGCTTTTCTATTGACGGACCTGCACAAAATCCTTCTAAACAAGATTCATGGAAAGGACAGTTCCCTTCATAAAAGTCTCCTTTAGCTTTATTCACGGTCATATGTCCGATTTCTGGATGACTAAACCCTTCAATAAAAGTACCCTTATTAATAGCACCTGCTCCAACACCCGTTCCGATTGTATAATAAACACAACTGTCCAGATTTTGTGCGGCTCCTGCCACGAATTCTCCATAACAAGCGGCATTGACATCCGTTGTAAACGCGACCGGGACAGCTAGTTCTTTTTCTAACACCCCAACGATATTGTACATGTGCCAATCTAACTTAGGCGTGTTTGTAATATATCCATAAGTAGAAGAATTTTTATTCAAGTCGATTGGACCGAAGCAGCCTAAGCCAATCGATTGAACAGGAAATTTCTTGAAAAAATCGATTACAGCAGGCATTGTATCTGTTGGCGACTGTGTGGGAATCGAATGTCTTTCTATAATTTCCAAATCCTCATTCCCTACCGCTAGAACGAACTTTGTGCCGCCTGCTTCTATACTGCCATACAATTCTTTCATAGTATGACACTTCCATATTCCAGGGTATTGATTTCCAAGATCCCTTTTGACTCAATCGAAAGGTCTGTTCCTTTCTCTTTTTCATAAAAGGTAAAGGTCATCGTCTTGCCTTCTTTCGTAAACAGTTCAATCGAAGAAGTGTCCTTGAATATTTCCAGCTCCAGTTGATCATTCACAAGTGGAACATGCATTTGTCGATAAGTTAACTGTCTTGCTTCACTTCCTGTAATGTCATACCCAAAGTTCTTTCTACTAAAAGAGAGAATTTCTGTTTCTTTATTAAAATGCAATTCCAAACTGCCTGTCTGATTTTCTGCAAAAGAAATTCGTACTTCCTTAGCTTGATTAAGATTCATTTTTATATAGAAATAGTCATTTTCGCATAATATGTCCTGATACGTTATCACGTTGTCATCGACAACTACATCTTCAAGCTTCTTTTTATTTTCCAAGCAGCTATAAATATTTGAGACTGGTTTTTGAATTAAGCGATTATCTTTAACGCTCAGCTCTCGAGCTAAAGTCATCGCTCCTGCCCATTTATGATTCAGATCATCTGTAGGAAGTGTCCGTCCCCACATCTGCATCCAAGCAATCATAATACGTCGGCCTTTATCATCTATTGTGGTTTGAGGAGCATAGAAGTCCAATCCAAAGTCGATTTCATGATAGAAATCTACCCTCATCGTTCCACTTTCCCAATCTACTTCTCCAATAAAGACAGCTGTCGAACTAGTGTTATGGTATTCATTACCATTTGGATGCATTTGGATAGGAGACATAATTAATACATCTTTTCCATCTAAATGAAATAAATCAGGACATTCCCACATTATACCTTGCTCGACTGTTCCCTCCAACAACACAGAATAGAAACTCCATTCGATCAAGTCATCAGACTTATAAAGTAAAATTTTCCCACGGTCATCCTCGGTCTTCGTTGCAATAACCGTGTAGTAACTATGATCTTTCTTAAATACTTTTGGATCACGGAAATCGTGTATATCTGCCTGATCACTCATATTTTCTTTTCCGATAACTGGATTATTGGCATGTTTATCGAAATTAATGCCATCTTCGGAAATTGCTATACATTGTGTTTGATAAGTTTTGCCATCTACTATCTTATGGCCTGTGTACATAAGGTAGAGTTTTCCGTCTTTCTCAATCGCGCTCCCAGAGAAGCAACCATCTTTGTCATACTCTTTATCTGGCGCAAGCGCAGTAGGAAGTTCTTCCCAATGTACCAAATCTTTTGTCTTTGCATGTCCCCAATGCATTGGTCCCCACTTTGAGTCATAAGGGAAAAATTGATAAAACAGATGGTACTCTCCTTGATAATAGATAAAGCCGTTTGGATCATTCATCCACCCAATCGGCGGCATCACATGAAAATTATGACGGTAGGTAGTATTTACTGTATCTTTATTTTCTTCTATATATTTCCTAGCTTCTTCTATAGAGTAATTTTGTTGAATTATTTGACTCATTTCATTCCCTCTTTCGTTTTTCTGAATATTTATTTTTTATTCATTGTTTGATTGAAAAAAATCGTAAGCATCTTGTTTAATCGTCATCCACTCTTGTAATTTCAAACGATCTAATTCTTCAATATAACTATCCCATTCTTCATCAATCTTGCCGTTTGTAATCCATTCAGCTCGTTTCCTGTTTACAAATGGGTATAGATCTGCATCAATTTGAGCAATACGATCAGCCTGATCCAGCGATAAGAATACTCTCGGGTAATTATTTTCATTGTGAACATATTCCAAATAATTGTCTTTGAAAATATTTATACGCCATTCTGCATCATCGGGCATCGTTGTAAATTTCCCATAATATTCATCCAAAATTGCTAGAGGACCTCCTGCTTCTGTCTTTTGACGAAGTTCACCAGGCGCTGCTCCTTCAAGTGGTAAATGTTTTAATGAATTTGTATCTTTATCGTATTCAAAAATATTTTGTTGTTCTTCATCGCCGTATGTACCCCAATTATTTTGAACTGATTGAACGGGATCATACATTTGATCAGCCCATTTTGCTGTTAGCTCTAAGTTTTTATTAGCACTTGTAATAACAAAGCGGTCTCTACTAAAGCCGAAACCATTTGTCCGTGTCACATGTTTTTCTCCACTTGGTCCCTCTAAAACTGGCAGTGGCTCGTAAGAATCGTTATCACCCGAAATATTCATCTTGTCCCAAGTGAAATACAGACCATATCGCTGTTGTTTCCCTTTCGCCACATAGGAATTCCAATCGTGTTCAAACGCTTCTATATCGATTAATCCTTTTGTATATAATTCATTAAAATACTTAATCGCTTCTTTGTATTCTTCATTATCAGCTGTAAAATCGATCGTTCCATCGTCATTCACAACTAAATGATCATCATTGTCTCCAATTCCAAAAGCGCCAAAGAGAAACTTCATGTCTTCATTTCCACCGTCATAGATAAATGAAATAGGAATTTCGTCCGCTTCTCCATTGCCGTTTGGATCTTGCGTTTTAAAGGCTTCTAAAACGGTCATTAATTCATCTGTAGTTTGGGGCATGTCCAGACCCAGCTCATTTAGCCAATCAACATTTATCCAAGGAATATCGTTCACTGTATGAATCGACTCTTTTCCTTGGCCCAACTCTTCAATCCATGGAAGAGAATAGATATGCCCATCTGGCGCGGTAATCATTGCAAGATATTCAGGATTTTCATCCAGTATCTTTTTAAAATTAGGCATGTGCTGTTCAATCAAGTCTTCTATTGGAATAATTACGCCATCATCGGCCCATGATAATAAATCATAATCACTTGCGCCTGCATTCCACATTGCATCCGGTAAATCTCCTGAAGAAATATCTAAATTACGTTTTTCAACATAATCAGATGAGTAATTTTTCCAGTCGATTTGCACGTTCGATTGTTCTTCTAATCTTTGGAAGATCAACTTATCATTTGGATCTGCAGGTGCTAGAGGCGAGCTGGAAGTAGTCATTTTTAATGTGACTGTTTCTTCTAATGGGAATGATATATCTGTTAGCTCATAATCAGGTGAGGATGCTCCATCTGAGTTCCCTCCACAAGCAGCGAGAATAGACATTGATAGTGCAGACAATACAACAGGAACTAATTTTTGTTTTTTCATAGTAATAATCTCCTCTAGTTTTTTTATCCTTTAAGGGAACCTGCCATCATACCTTTGTCAAAGTATTTTTGGAAGAATGGGTACATAATCAAAAGCGGCAAACTGGATATTACAATCGTTGAATATTTAATTAATTCAGCTAACTGAGCCATTTCTGCCATTTCAGTAACTGCTCCCACCATGTTTTGTTGTGGTTGGTTCTGAATCAATATCTGTCTCAACACTAATTGAAGTGGTTGTAAATCGGCATCATTTAAATAAATCATTGCATCAAAATAAGAATTCCATTGTCCTACAAATGCGTACAGAAAGAGAACAAAGATAATGGGTTTCGCCAATGGCAACATAATTTTAAAGAAAACCTGCATTTCATTAGCGCCATCTATAATTGCCGCTTCTTCTAGTTCATTTGGCAATTGTCTAAAATAGGTTCGGGCTAAAATAATGTTCCAGACATTTACGGCTCCCGGCAAAATAATCGCCCATATTGAATTGAGCATCCCTAAATTTTTAACCAGTAAATAAGTTGGAACTAAGCCGCCCCCAATAAACATGGTAATCATCAAGAAAATGGTGATGGCACGTTTTCCAACTAGGTCTTTTCTGGCCAAAGGATACGCTGTCAGGATGGAGACAGCAACGGTCAATATACTGAAACTCAAAGAGTAAATGATAGAATTCAGGAAACCTCTTAGTATTGCAGGATCCTGTAATACTCGTTTATATCCTTCTAATGTCCAATCTCCTGGATTAAGACTAAGTCCTTGAGAACGTAGTATAAAGGGATCCATAAAGGAAGCGATAAGAACATAGAGTAATGGTGATAAAGTCACAAGTATCAGGAAACCGATAAGAATTCGATTCAGCCATAATATTCCTTTATCAAATCTAGTAAGTGAAATCATTTTTTTCCTCCTTTATAAGGCGCTTTCATCGCTATTTATTTTATTGGCAACCGCATTGACAATCAGCAGCAAAATAATATTAATTACTGTATTGAATAATCCAACTGCTGTTGAATAACCGTAGTCTCCCATTTGCAAACCAACCTTATAAACATAGGTGGATATAATTTCCGATACCGGTAGGTTCATGGATGTCTGCATAAGGAAAGCTTTTTCATATCCTACGTTCATAATTCCTCCAACAGATAAAATAAATTGGATCAACATAATCGGTCTCAATGTTGGAAGATCAATGTACCAAATCCGCTGTAAAAGGTTGGCTCCATCGATGAAAGAAGCATCGACTAAGTCTTGGCTTACATTAGATAATGTCGCTGTATACAAAACAGAAGCCCACCCCATTCCTTGCCAGATACCTGACATTATATAAATTGTACGGAAATAGGAAGGTTCGGTCATAAAAGGAACAGATCTGCCTGTCCATGATCTTAAAACACCATTTATTGGACCATCAGCAGAAAGAAACATGAATAACATTCCGACTACTATAACGAGTGATATGAAATTTGGTCCATACAAAATCAATTGAAATCTTTTTTTCCATTTCTTATTCATAATTTGATTCAATGATAGTGCAAGTATGATAGGCGGTAAAAAGCCAAGCAACAATCCGAAAATACTTATTTTCAACGTATTTTCAAGCAATATTTTAAAGTTTGGTGAATCAATAAATTGGATAAAGTTATCTAATCCAATCCACTCACTACCCCATATTCCTTTCAATGGATTGTAATCTTTAAAAGCTAATAGAATTCCATACATAGGAATATATTTAAAAATAAGTGTTAACAGGAGACCCGGCAATAACATTAAATATAAAAGTCGATGTTTTTTTATATAGGCCCACTTAGAAGAACGCTTGATTGGTTTAGCCATTTCTCTATTTAGGGTTGAATTTTCCAAATGAATTCCTCCTTTTTGAAACGTTTCCAATTAGTGGTAAAAAAAAGGGCCCTAAAAACCACAGATTGGAAACGTTTCATTTATGGGATTATATTACCACCTCATGAAACCCCTGTCAATACCTTTCCTGAGAATTTTTTTATTTCTTTTTTAACTGCTAGTTCATTGAGGGACATCTATAATTGCGTTACAATATTAATGAACGAATCGATAGGAGGTACCACATGTCAAAAGAAAAATTAAGCATGGAAAGTCTTTTTGATTTGAAGAGTTTAAGTCAGCCCGTTGCCTGGGGGGATTTAATTTTTTATATTGAAACCACACCAAATAAAGAAGAAAACAGTTATCATTCTACTATTTACAGTATTGATCGTGTTACGAAGGAACGCCGTAAATGGGGAGACGGCGGCACACGGCAAGTTGGGCTAAAGGTTTCACCGAACAAAAAATATCTTTCCTATTTAAGTAATAATAACAAAGAAAAAAAGATGCAAGTCATGTTGATGCCGTTAGATGGCGGTAGCGCCTTTGCTTTAACTGATGAAAAAGAAGGCGTTTCAAATTATCTTTGGATGAATAATAGTGCTTCGATCTATTATCAAACGACAGAACTTAACGAAAAAGAAGACGATAAAGTTCCAGCAGAGAAAAAGCTTCCAACTCCGACAGAAATTAATAAACTTACCTACAAATTGGATGGCATGGGTATTTTGCCGCAAGACCGAACTTATTTCATAAAAAAAATCAGTGTTGCGACTGAAGATGTACAGACGATTATGAAAGAAGAACATCCGATTCGTTTAAGTTACGTTTCAAACGACGAGCGTTACTTATTGTTTGGTGACGATCTAGATCCGGAAGATGAATGGAGCTATGGGAGCACGATTTATTATTACGATTTATCTAGTAAAGAAAAGCGTTCTTTAACGACTTCTATTCCAAAAGGGAGTTTTTACTTTGGTTCGATGTCTGATAAAGAAGATTATCTGCTCTTATTAGGAAATGGATTCGAGCATGCATTTGTTAGCTTGAATAAAGTATACGGTTACGATATGAAAGATCACAAACTTACTTGTTTGACAGATGAATTAGACATTGAAGTGAGCGATACAATCGTTGCCGATTTTCAACAAGGCGCGAGCGGCATCCCTTTAACATGGCTGAATGAAGATGAATTTTTGTTTTCAGCAACTTATCATGGAAAAATACAGCTGTATAAAGGAAATCGCCAAGGTGAAACACAGATTCTTTTTGACCGCCAAATGCATTTGACAGATGGTTATTATGTAGAAGGCACTTCTGAATTTATTACTACTTTTTCAACTCTGACAATCACGAGCGAACTCGGAGTCATTAACCTCGAAACAGCTGAATTGGAAATTATCTATCAACCAAATAAGAAATATTTTGAAACACATGAAGTTATTGAACCCGAACGCTTTTGGTATAAAGGAGCAGATCAATGGGATATCCAAGGTTGGTATCTGCCGCCAGTTGAAAAACGACCAAACCATCCTGCTGTTCTTTATGTCCATGGTGGACCTCAAGTATGCTATGGGGAATCTTTCTTTCATGAAATGCAAGTACTGGCTGCCGACGGTTACGGTGTAATCATGTTGAATCCGCGAGGCGGTAATGGTTATGGACAAGAGTTCGTGGCTTCGATTTTAGGAGATTATGGAAATAAGGATTACGAAGATTTGATGTTAGGCACGACCCATGTCCTTAATGAGCATCCTGAAATTGATGCGAGCCATTTATATGTAGCTGGCGGCAGTTATGGCGGCTTTATGACGAACTGGATTGTCGGACACACAGACCGCTTCCGTGCAGCTATTTCACAGCGTTCAATTTCTAACTGGATTAGTTTTTATGGTACAAGTGATATCGGTGCCTTCTTCGTTGAATTCCAATTGCAACGTGATTTATCAGATATGGAAGGTTTATGGAAAATGTCACCATTAGCCTACGCGAAAAATGCAAAAATACCTATCTTGATGATGCACAGTGATCAAGATTTACGTTGTCCAATGGAACAAGCAGAGCAATTTTATGTGGCAATGAAGAAAAATGACGTCGATACAAAATTAATTACGTTCCCGCAATCCAATCACGGACTTTCCCGGAACGGATTACCTAATCTACGCATGAAACGCTTTGATGCGATGATGGATTGGTTGAAGAAATATCAGTAGCTACCGATGGAAAAGGCTTGAATTATGGATATGCTGACTTTGAAGAGTTGGACTTTTTTTAGGAGAGAAGAAATTCTCTCTTTTTTATAGACTAGGGGATTATAAGTTCAGCCATCAATGTCTAGCTCCCAAGTCCTGACCTAGTGAAAAAAAGATAAATTTGCCCCATTGCGCGCTTCGCTGCTCATTCAGGGTCAAATTTCCTATTTTTTCATAGGTCAAGGCGGACTTGTCCGCTTTTCTTATTTGATTTCATCTAGTGGAGAGCTGTCTGGTGTTCACTAGATGTTAATAAAGGTGAATCTCATTAAGTGACAAGCGCTGGGTTCCTCCACTAGATGAGAATCAGTATTTATCTCATCTAGTGACGAAAGATTTGCTGATTACTGGATGAAATAATGAAAATATGGCTTGAGATAGCACGCCTTAAAAAAAGCAAAAATACAAAAAAGCTCGTTCACAGCGTTAATGAGACGTTGAACAAGCTTTTTCTGTTTGCTTAGTAAAGTAGAGACTATTGAGCTTTCTTTTCCCAGTAGTTCGAGCGCCTCTTCTTCATCACTCTCAAGATTTTTTATCAATATTTCGGCTCATGCTTAAATTGGATAGTGGCTTTTACTGCTTCTTGCCAGCCGGCATATAAATCTTCACTAACCTCTTTTGGCATTTTTGGTTCAAAGCTTGTTCCTTCTTCGCTGAATGCTTTGATTTCATCCATATCTTTCCAGTACCCCACTGCTAAGCCTGCTAGATAAGCCACTCCTAAAGCGGTTGTTTCCAAGTACGATGCGCGCTCTACTCGAGTCTGTAAAATGTCTGCCTGAAATTGCATTAAAAAATCATTTTTGGATGCACCTCCATCAGCGCGAAGTAATTGAATTTCGACTCCTGAATCGAGTGCCATTGTCCGAACAACATCAGCAGTTTGATAGGCCAATGATTCCAGCGTCGCTCGTACAAAATGCTCTTTTGTTGTGCCGCGAGTCAGGCCAAAAATTGCTCCACGAGCAGTTTGATCCCAATACGGTGCTCCTAGCCCCGTAAAAGCTGGTACAACATAAACGTTATCGCTGTCTTCCACCTGTTTTGCATATTCTTCCGAATCAGCTGAGTCTGGAAACATTCGAAGTCCATCACGCAGCCATTGAATCGCTGATCCTGCCACAAAGATACTGCCTTCTAAAGCATAATTTATTTTCCCATCAATACCGTAACCAATTGTTGTCAGCAAACCATTTTCAGAAAGCATTGGCTCTTCACCTGTATTCATGATAATAAAAGCGCCTGTTCCGTAAGTATTCTTTACCATTCCTCTTTCAAATGCTTTTTGCCCGAATAATGCTGCTTGCTGATCGCCAGCAATTCCTCCAATTGGAACGTGGTTACCATAAAAATGATAATCTTCTGTTTTCCCGTATACCTCCGAGTTTGATTTCACTTCAGGAAGCAATTCTTCTGGTATGTCTAATAGATCCAAAATCTCTTTATCCCATTTTAAATCATAAATGTTAAACATCATTGTCCGGCTTGCATTAGTGTAATCCGTAACGTGGACCTTTCCTCCAGTCAATTTCCAGACAAGCCAAGTATCGACTGTCCCAAATAATAACTCCCCCTTTTTCGCTCGTTCTCTGGAACCCTCCACATGGTCCAAAATCCACTTCACCTTGGTTGCTGAAAAATAAGAATCAATCGGCAATCCCGTTTTTTTCTGGATCATTTCCTCATAGCCATTTTCTTTTAACTCATCTGCTATGGGACTGGTTTGTTTGGATTGCCAAACAATCGCATTGTAAATGGGCATTCCAGTGTCCTTTTCCCAGATCAAAGTTGTCTCACGTTGATTAGTAATTCCAATTCCGGTAATTTGTTTTGGCCTTATGCCACTTTCAATCAACGCTCCGGCAATAACCGATTGAACAGACGTCCAGATTTCTTTCCCATCATGTTCCACCCAACCCGGATTGGGAAAATATTGGGTAAATTCTTTTTGTGAAGCTACCACTTGTTTTCCTTTTTTATTGAAGATTACTGCTCTGGAAGAAGTTGTTCCTTGGTCAATTGACATGATGTATGTGTCCATATTTCTCTCCTTTGCTTATTTCAAATAAGCTAGTTCTGTTTCTGCTATTTGCTTATCTAATTCTGTAAGGTGTTTTTCTTTTGTAGATGAATCCCACTCAAAATACTCGGCCATTGCGTCCACCACAGGGTGTTTAATTACATTCAAGCGGTCACTCATAAATAACAGATAATTGGTTCTTCTCATAAAATAATCGACGGGTGTAAGAACCATTTCTTTTTCCAGCGCGTACCGTAATGATAGTGATTCACTCATCGATAACCTTGGAAATGGTTTTCTCCTTCTATCAGAAAAAATGACGATTGCATTCGAACCATATAACTCAACAATAAATTTTGCCTCGTCTTTTTCGAAACCTTCACTAACGCCGATATCAATCAACTTCTTTATTTCTTCTTCAACCATTTCCGGATCCAACTTTCCTCCTGAAACAGGATATTTACTTGAATCAATTAGTTCGACTACTTTTCCTTTTTGAGCAAATAATTCAGTAATCTTTTCCATTGCCCCTTTTGCCATGAGCCGATAGTCGGTTAACTTTCCTCCTGCTAAGGTTAACAGCCCACCTTCTTCCACAGTTAAGTCACTGCCTCTTGATATAGCAGAAGGATTTATTGCTGTATTTTCTCCAATTATCTCCGCTTCATGAATCACTTTTTCTACTTCCTCCCTTGAAGCATGGTTTTCTAAAAACTTCTCCACTGTTTTGACAATCTTGGTAAAGCTGTCATCACTGAGATTCTTTTTCTGTCCACCGTTGTAAACAGAATCTTTATTGTTTGCAATCAATGGGCGTATGCCAGCCCAACTAGCTTCAATATCTCCAAGAGTTATGTTTGCCTTCGGATAACGATTATTTATAATTTCTAATAGGTAATTCACATCTTCTTGCGTAATCTTTGGCTGCTTTAAGTCTCCATGATAATCTGTATCTGTCGTACCAAAGTACGTTTTACTTTCTCGTGGAATAACAAAGATCATTCGTCCGTCTTGTTTATCTGTGTCAAAATAAGTTGCATGTGTCACGTTTAGTTTTTCTTTATCAACGACTAAATGTACTCCTTTTGTCGGGCGCATTTGAGGTGTATGAGAAATTGCATGATCCAGCTTTCTAACTTCATCCACCCAAGGGCCAGCAGCATTCATAACGAAATCGGCTTGAATCGTAAATTCTTCCTTTGTCAATTCATCTTTAGCTAGAACCCCGTTCACTCTTCCAAGTTCATCATGAAGAATTTGGCTTGCTTTTACACGACTAACCGCAACTGCCCCATCCTCGACAGCTTGCTTGATATTCTCAATAACCAGTCTCGAATCATTGTTTTGGTAATCCAGATAAGCACCTGCACCAAGTAGATTTTCTGATTGCAAATGAGGCTCTCTTTCTAACACTTCTTCCTTTGTCAAAAGAGAGTTGCGATATCTATTATTTGAAATTCCAGCCAACTGATCATACAAATCCATTGCCACTTTTAAGGAAAACATCGTAAAAGTCGTTTCAGGCTCATCATAAACAGGTAAGAGCATGGGTGCTGCTCTAGGAATATGCGGAGCAATTTTCTGAATAATGGCACGTTCCCGAACCGTATCAGAAACTACTTCTACATCAAATTGCTTTAAATAACGAATTCCACCATGAACTAATTTTGTGGAACGAGAGGATGTTCCTTCTGAAAAATCTTGCATATCAATCAAAGCCGTTCGCAGACCTGATGCGGCAGCTTGCAATGCAACTCCTGCACCCGTTATCCCTCCGCCAATAATGACTAAATCAAACCTCTCATTTTTAAGTATTTCAATTAATTGATATCGCTGCTTGTATCCAAACAAATGCCTCATCCCCTTTTAAGCGTTTTCTTACTTAATCAAATTCTACCAAACTTATCGAAAAAATGGTCATCGGATTGCTTAGTGATTTAAAGAGAATCGTTCTACACAAATAAACAGACTCAAAGAAAATTCTTCGAGTCTGTTTATTTGTGATACTTAATAATCATGATTCAAATAAGACGTCATTCATATCATAAAATCCAACTTTTTGGTCGCTTAACCATCTTGCCCCATTTAAGGCACCTACGGCAAATATCTTCTTAGAAAATGCCTGATGTTTAATGGTAAGGACTTCGTCTTGTCCTGCAAAAAGAACTTCGTGTTCGCCTACAATGCTTCCACCACGAACCGCATGAACGCCAATTTCTTTATCTGTACGTTTAGCAACACCTTCGCGACCATAGACAAAATCATAATTTAACGTTTCATTAATTGTGTTGGCAAACATTTTCGCTGTTCCAGAAGGGGCATCTTCTTTCCAACGGTGATGTTTTTCAATAATTTCAATATCAAAATAATCTTTTAAAATAGGGGAGTAATCTTTTAGAATACGGTTCATCAAGATAACACCCAGACTATAGTTCGCACTTAATAAAACAGGAACTTCCTTACTTAATTGATTGATTCTTTCTTCCTGTTCTTCAGAATAGCCTGTTGTCGCAATAACAACTGGAACCTTATGCGTTGTTGCATATTCGATAATCGTATCCAAATTAGCAGGGTTAGAAAAATCAAGTAAGACGTCTACTTTTTCCTGATAATCTGCTAAAGAGGAATCATATTCTGGAGCAAAAATAGCTAGTTCATCGTCTACTTGAATGGATTCTTCGACAACTTTCCCCATTGCTCCATAACCTACAAGACCAATTTTCAAGATAATACCTCCTTATATTTATCAATCGTGGCAACTAATTTTCTATAATTGGGTTCATCCATTTCTCCTAAAGGCATACGCAACGGCCCCACTTCAAAACCTAATTCATTCATCGCGTGTTTTACAGGAATGGGATTCGTTTCACAGAACAATACATCTACTAAATCAAGATATCCGGTTTGAATTGCTAACGCTTCTTTTTGTTTACCTTCTAGATATAACGTAACCAAATCATGGACTTCTTTTGGCATGATATTTGCCCAAACACTGATAACCCCTCTTGCACCTAAACTTAACATAGGGATAATAATGTCATCATTACCGCTGTACATGACAAAATCTTCGCTTAACAATGGCGCTAACTTCACTGCATAACTGATATCCCCGGAAGCTTCTTTTATTCCGTTGATATTCGGATGTTTGGACAGCACTTCAACCACAGCTGGAGATAAACTACATCCCGTTCGCCCAGGTACATTATAGAGAATAATCGGAACGTTCACGCTGTTAGCAATCAATTCAAAGTGGCGAATCATCCCACCGTCGTTTGCTCGGTTATAGTAAGGAGTCACGACTAGCAACATATCTGCGCCGTTTTCTGCAAAAGCTTTGCTGTTTTCCACTGCGGTGCTGGTATTATTACTGCCACTCCCAACAACTAGCGGCACACGTTTCGCTATTTTTTCAGCAGCAAAAGCCACTAGTTCTTTCTCTTCCTCAAAAGTCATCGTTGATGCTTCCCCGGTAGTGCCTAAAAGAACAATGCCGTCTGTTTTATTTTCGATATGATACTCAATCAGTTCGCCCATTTTGTCAAAGTTGATACTGCCATCTTCATTCATGGGAGTAATAATTGCTACTAAAGATCCACTTAACATTTTGTCATCCTCCGTCTTCTATTTGTTATTCTCGTACATCATTTCTCAATAAATCCACTAGTGTTTGTCTTCTGACAATTTCTTTTACTTGGCCATTTTTTACAAAAATAACTGCAGGTGTTGTGCTGCGATTATAGTTGCTGCTCATAGAATAACCATAAGCTCCTGTAGCATAAACAACTAATAAATCACCCTTTTTAACGGGAGGAAGATAAGTATCTTGAATCAGGACATCTCCGGATTCACAATATTTACCGGCAACCGTAACCAGTTCTGTTTTTTCCGCATCCATGTTCGTAGCTATATCACAGGAATACTTTGCTTGATAAAGACTTGGACGAATATTATCCGCCATCCCACCATCTACAAAATAATAAGTTTTATTCGGTGTTTTCTTTTGGTATCCTACTTCATATAAGGTGTAACCCGCTTCCGCCACTAAACTTCTGCCCGGTTCGATGACCAATTCTTTAATGCTTACTTCTTCTTTTGTTAAAATTTCATCGAGATAAGTTAATAAGTGGTTCATTGTTTCTTCAATGCCTAACGGCTGATCTTCTTCTGTATAACGAACCCCAAAGCCCCCGCCAAGATTTAAAGTAAGCGGCTCATTGAAATCTTTCAAATAGGAAACCATCTTGTCAATCGCTGCATACCAAGCATCCATTTCAAAAATCTGGGAACCAATGTGGACATGAAATCCTTCCAAAACAAGATATTCTTGCTGGTCAAGAATCGTTAAGCATTCTTTAAAATCATCACTTTCATAAGCTATTCCGAACTTGGAATCAATATGAGTCGTCACGATATATTCATGGGTATGCGCCTCAATTCCTACATTTAAACGGAACATAATTTTCATTTTTTGTTGATATTCCTTCGCCAATTCGCTCAGTTCTGCTAATTCCATTACATTATCACAAACAATATGCTCCACCCCCGCTTCAAAAGCCATGCGAAGCTCTTCAGTAGATTTATTATTACCGTGAAAATGGATTTTATTGACTGGGACATTCGATTGAAGCGCCGTATATAATTCCCCTGCGCTTACGACATCGACACCAAAACCATATTCGTGAACGAGATTCATCATTCCTATTGTTTGAAATGCCTTAGAAGCATATAAAATTTTAGTCGGAAATTTTTCCGATTTAAAGGATTGTTTGTAGCTCTGTAAGTTATTCTCTAATTGTTCTTGGTCATATACATAAAGTGGTGTACCATATTGTGCAACCAAATTTGTTGCTGGTACCCCTCCGATTTTTAATTCACTCATTTTTTTCCTCCCATTTCATACAAAAAAGACGCCATCACTGGCGCCTTTTTATTGTGTACAAACTGTTGTAGACAAATTTTTTAGCACCACCACTTTTACAAGCAGGAGTGATATAGGTATTTCCCATATCCCCACAGCTAAAATTTGCCAATTTTAACCGTTCGGCAATGATTACCTTTCATACATGATCGCCGAATGCCTTCTCCGATGTATTACTCATTTACATTGCTACCTCTATCTATATGTTCTATTAGATTAACATTAACATCTCTAATTGTCCACTCATTATTTAATTTTATCGATCTACTCGTGCATCATGTGTCATTGTGCGTTCAGTTTGTTCTACAGTAAATGGCGAGACATCACCATAAATGGTGTGTTTCAATGATGACAATGCAGTTGCAAAGTTAATGGTATATTCTGGATCGTAACCATCTAAAATCCCATGCAATACACCTGCTGCAAAGGCATCTCCACCACCAATGCGGTCAATAATGTGGTCCATGTCTTGAACCTTGGAATAGTAAGTAATACCTTCTTTCCAAAATGCACCTTGCAAAGTATTGTGTGTTGCGGAAATAACATTACGGATTGTTGCATAAAATATTTGAATGTTTGGGTATAATTCATGTATTTTTCCAAAGTAGTAATCCAATTCTTCAATTCGGCTCGTAGAGTTATCTGCATCTAACTCTTTTACTCCCAAGAAGTTAATTGCGTCTAATTTTCCTGCTGAAAGATAATCAACATATGGCAATACACGTTTCAAGAATGCACCACACTCTTCTACACTCCACAATTTTGATCGAAAGTTAACATCAAAGTTAACGACTAATCCTCTTTCTTTTGCAGCCTTTATTAACTCATAAGTAATTTCTGCACAATTGGGCGACAAAGCTGCCGTAATACCGGTTATATGTAACATTGTTTTGCCTTCTAATAGTTTATCAATATTAATTTCATCAATTGTCATCTCTGCAATAGCAGAATGAGCTCGGTCATATATAATATTTGCCGCACGTGGACCTGCACCCGCTTCTAGATAGTAAGAACCGATACGATTGCCTCCATAAATGACGTCACTTGCATCTACTCCATATTTTTGCGTATGTTTGATAGCAGTTTGTCCTAATTGATTATTTGGTACCTTTGTAAAATAAGTTGTCTTGTGACCTAAGTTACTTAAGTTGATTGCAACGTTCGCTTCCGCTCCACCATAATTTAAATTTAAACTAATTGTATCGTAAAAATGAACACCGACTTGAGTAGATAGACGTACTAATGTTTCACCAACACACAAAATATTCTGATTCATTCCTGACCCTCATTTTCTTTGTATTTTTGTTTACATAAATCTTATGATTACGATTCCAATTCTCTTTTTTAAAAACCTCTTTAATTTCCAAATAGGAAAACAGATTTTTAAATAAGAAATCTCTCTTATATTATAAAACATAAAAGAGAACAGGACAACCCAATTTCATTAAAAAATGAGTCCCTGTTCTCTTTTATAGGTAGTAATGAACGTGTTCAAGTTCCTGAATAATATTTCTTTTAGTTTGCAAGATTGCTTGGACTACTTTTTTCTCTAATTCAGGCGTTCGCCGATATGACGGCATGCTGACGCTGAAAGCACCATAATTAGTAGAGTCCACTGATAGTGTCGTCCCGATACAGAATACTTCGATTTGTTCTTCACTATTATCGAAAGCATAGCCATTTTGACGGATTTCTTTTAATTCTTCTTTTAAAACTTCAGGATCGACAATTGTATATGGTGTAAAACTTCTCATTTCAACACGTGAAAAATAGCCTTCTAATTCTTCGGCAGTGCATTCTGCTAAAATAGCCTTCCCCATCGCTGACGCATACATGGGTTTGGAAAAACCGATTCGCGAAGTGGTGACAACAATTGGTCGAGTCGACTCTAGTTTGTTCATATATAATATTTCATCACCTTCACGAATTGAAAGATGAACCGTTTCATCCAATCTTGCATGTAATTCTTTTAAATAGGGATAGGCAATTTTTGAAATCGTTAAATCATTTAAATACTGATTGGCATACTTGACCAATCCGCTTCCTAACTGAAAGGTCTTATTTTTAGGATTCCGGTATACATACCCTATTAATTCCAATGTTGATAGAATTTTAGAAACCGTAGAATTCGTCATTTCTGTTTTACTGGCAATAATATGTAATGGCTGAGGTTCACTTTCTACAGATAAAAAGCTGAGTATTTTTTCAGCTTTTAATAGCACTGTTCCATAAGGTTGCTGTTGACTCATTTTTCATACTCCATTCTGATCACGTTCGTCGTTCTTATCAATATATGCCAAAAAACAACTGTTTGCAATCTTCCAACTACGAATTTTATTATTTCACTTTTGCGCTGGTCAAATTTATGAGATACTACTAAGCGTGACTGAAAACGGAGGGAATAGAATGATTTATATTCAAGAAGCTATTTTACATATTTTTGATTTGAACAGCAACGAGCCCATTTTTTCTTTTGCTGGCCTAGATATCACGGAGAAATTTACCTTAGATTACATTCATGCAATGATAGAAAAAGTGGAAGACTCAGACAACATGAAGACAGGAATGCTTGCAGATACGAATCCCTTAATCCAAACTTTTTCCACTATTGAAGAAGATTTTATTGAGACGACGAAAATTCTAACCGAAAAATTCTTTTCCATTACTAAAATTAATCCAGAAATTCCTGCAGCCGATTTATTATTTGTCCATTTTACTTTGGATGAAGTGCCTTGTTTGGGACTTTTTAAGTTAAATTATTCTGACAGCATCACGCACCATGTCTCTTATGAAGAAGAAACACTGACCAATCAATTAATTATTAACCGTTCAATTTTACCGAGTGCACGTCAAGCAATCCAAGAAGGAATGGTTTTAAACTTAATGAATATGGAATACCACGTTATTGAGAAAAAACATATGATCGATGAACTAGCAGAGAAGATTTATTATTTTACCGAGTTATTCTTAGAAGATAAACCTCAACCAAGCTTGAAAGAAAACATTTCAATCATAAAAAAAGCCGTTCAAAAAACAGGAAAAGCCTTTAATGACGCGGAATTCCAAGTGCTTGCAGATACAAAAGAAGCGCTGGTTCACAGTATGACGGAGGAAAACGTCATTGATAACCAAGTAATTGCCGAAACCCTTTACGGTGATAATTACGCTAAAAAAGAGAAGTTTTTTGAAGAAATAAATGAAATGGGCTACGTGGATCGTGCCCCTGCTGAAGTAGCAGTGGCTGGACCAAAATACTCCAAGCAA
The DNA here is from genome assembly GCF_003955755.1 of Jeotgalibaca ciconiae. NCBI lineage: Bacteria > Bacillati > Bacillota > Bacilli > Lactobacillales > Carnobacteriaceae > Jeotgalibaca > Jeotgalibaca ciconiae. The sequence continues at coordinate 906,635 of NZ_CP034465.1, forward strand.
AAATTTCGTCTAGATAATGGAATTGAAATCAGTATTCCTCTAGAGTTATATAAAGATCCTGAAGTCGTCGAGTTTATTAATAATCCAGATGGAACAACTTCGGTTATTATTAAAAACATCGAAAAAATAAAGAATCTATTTTAGATAGAAAAAGCTCTAAAAGGTTGATTTTAATGTCTTTTTTGCTGGAAGAATGAATGTGTGCTACTCTTAATATAGTGATTCAGAACGTTTAAAACTTGAAGGAGGAGTTCATTTGAGAATAGGATTTGTGGTTTCGAATTACCCTGGTGAGAAACGTGTTCCTCTTTTGCCTGAAGATATTAAAAACTTTGAAAATGATGTCGTTATCGAAAAAGGTCTTGGTGCATCGATGGGAATCAGCGACCGTGCTTATATCGTAGCTGGCTGCACGGTTTTAAGCAGAAAACAAGTATTTGCAAATTGTAATACGATTGTTTCCTTAAAACTACTACAAGCTGAAGACTATGAGCACCTTCGCGAAGGTCAAATGATTATTGGATGGACTCATCCAGAAGAGACTGGAAAATCATTTATGGACGAGCAGGCCATTCCAAAGAAACTAATTATTGTCGATTTGGATAATATTACACCTGCTATCTATTATGGAGATCGCTCTATCGAAATTCCATGGATTCCACGGAATTTTATATATAAAAATAGTATAAATGCTGGTTTCTCCGCTACACTTCATGCCTTGATGAGTATCGGCATTATTCCAGACAGCACAGAAAAAATTGCCGTTCTTGGATCAGGAAATGTTTCGCAAGGTGCTATGAACGCTGTATCGAAGTTCAGTTCAAATGTCCGAATGTTCTATCGAAAAACGCTAGATGAGTTTACTGACAATATTAATCAATATGATATTATTATTAATGGTATTCAAATCACACGAGGAACTCCGCATATCCTCACTCTTGAACATCAAAAAAGAATAAAAAATGGAGCAATTGTCATTGATGCCGCAGCTGATGGAGACGGTGCAATTGAAGGCATCGAATATACACCTATTGAAGAACCTTTTTATAAAAAAGATGGTACGTATTATTATTGTGTAAATAACGCACCTACAATCTTCTACCGAAATGCAAGTCGAGATATCAGTAAATCCTTTAGTAAGTGGGTTTATCAAGATAATGTCAAAAAGTTCTATGATTTAGCAAAAGAAATTATGTGATTAGATAAGATGAGGCTTGAAAGAGGAGCCGGGAAAAAATTCCCGGCCCTCTAGTATTAACGAATAATAGTGGTGTAAACGTGCTCAAAAAGGCAGATCCGACCTCCACTTCACGAATAATGCGCGGATGGTCTTCGTCCATCCTGTGCTTATTCGTTCCAGTGATTCGGATCTAAACGCCTTTTTTCCCACTCTCTCTTTTTCGTCAGAAATTTCAAAGCGTGTTTAATCGATGGAAGAAAATACTTATTTTATTCTAATCTACCAAAAAACCGAGCCAGCAGCTCGGTTTTTTCTTATAGACTAGGGGATTATAAGTTCAGCCATCAATGTCTAGCTTCCAAGTCCTGAGCTAGTGAAAAAAAGATAAATTTGCCCCATTGCGCGCTTCGCTGCTCATTCAGGGTCAAATTTCCTATTTTTTCATAGGTCAAGGCGGACTTGTCCGCTTTTCTTACATCTTTTTCAATAATTCTGACTGAGTTCTATAAAGTTCATAGTAACGGCCTCGTTGTCTGATCAGTTCCGCATGGGAACCGGACTCCAATATCTTGCGATCTCCGATAAAGAAAATACGGTCACTATTGCGGATGGTGGATAGGCGGTGAGCAACGATGAAAGCAGTACGTCCTTCCAATAAGTGATCCAGCCCTTCTTGTAAAAGAACCTCTGTTTGAGTATCGATACTCGAAGTTGCTTCATCCAGTATAAGCACTTTCGGATCTGACAGAAGCGTTCGAGCGAATGATATCAATTGACGCTGTCCTGCTGAAAGCGTACTCCCGCGTTCTTGAACAACTGTATGATAACCTTCCTTTAGCTCTTTAATAAAATCATGTGCACGAACCACTTTTGCTGCTTCCTTAACTTCTTCTTCTGTGGCATCCAATTTTCCATAACGAATGTTTTCTAGTATAGTGCCCGAAAAGATGAATGTATCTTGTAACATTACCCCTACTTCATGTCGCAAAGATTTTAAGGTCACATCACGCACATCGATGCCGTCAATCAAAATTTGACCCTCTTGGATATCATAAAAACGTGAAATCAAGTTTGTGATCGTTGATTTTCCGGCCCCGGTTGGTCCGACTAGCGCAATGGTCTCGCCAGGCTTCACGTGGAAAGAGAGGTGCTCGAATATATTTTGACCTTCTTTATAACCAAACGTTACATCTTGGAATACAACATCTCCTTTTACTGGCGGCATTTCGAAAGCATCGGGTGCCTCGACAATAACCGGCTCCAAATCCATCATTTCAAACACTTGATCCAGGTAAACGGTACCCGAGACCAAAGAATTATAAAAGTTTCCTAAGTTAATAATCGGATTCCAGAAGTTGGTTACATAAGCAACAAAGGCAATCAAAACCCCTGTCGAGACGTCCACTCCTAGACCTCGGATGCCTGCAAAATAAATAAAGGCAATCGTCAGCGTAGAAATATTTTGCACAATCGGACCAAGTAAAAATTGTACTCGAACAGCTTTCATCCAGGAGCTGCGTTGCTGATCGCTAACTTTGGCAAAAATATCGTAGTTCATATTTTCCCTTGTATAAGATTGTGTCGTTTTGATTCCTTCAATTGATTCATGAATATAGGCATTCAGGTTCGACTGCTTTTCGCTCAATTCTTCATATGCTATTCTTTGTTTATTTTTAATAATCATGGTCACAACAAATAGAAGCGGTAGTAAAATAAAACTGTATAAAGTTAATACAACATCAATGGAAAGCATAATAGCCAATGTCACCACAATGCTGAGAATATCAGAGATTACCGTAATCAAGCCCGAAGATAGAATGTTACTCAAAGCATTGATGTAGTTAACAATTCGTGTCAAAATTTTACCATGCGGTCTACTGTCAAAAAATTTAAATGATAGTTTTTGCATATGGTTAAATAAATCAGATCGAATATCTCGCAATACATTCTGTCCGAGCATCGTAATTTGAAAAATACGGTAACGAGTAGCAAATCCGTTTAGGATTATTGCAACTGTATACAAAATAACTACCCATAAAAGCGCGTTGGTATCTTGATTGGGTATGGCCTCATCAATCACATAACTGGTCAAATAGGGTCCTAAAATAAGAACTAGATTCGAGAAAATGATTACCAGCAATAATTTAACAATTAGTGATTGATAAGGTTGTAAATAGCGGCCCAGTCTTTTAAAGTTTGCCGTGTTAATTTTATTCTTTTTCTTATCTTTAATCTCAATGTAATCCTGACTCATCTTGGTCCCCCTCCTCTACATCCGCTTGCCCTAATTGTTCTTCATAAATATGTGCGTAAGCCCCTCCACGTGCCAAAAGTTCTTCGTGAGTTCCCTGTTCAATAATTGCCCCTTTAGAAAGGATGAGAATCTTATCTGAATTTTTAACGGAAGAAATACGATTGGCGATGATGATGGTTGTTTTTCGTTCGCTTGACTTCTGCAACCCTTCTTGGATTTTCACTTCTGTTTCCATGTCTACAGCCGAAGTGGTATCATCCAAGATTAAAATAGAGGGATCTTTAATCAAGCCACGTGCCAAGGATAAACGCTGTTTCTGACCTCCAGAGAGTCCGCTTCCTCGTTCCCCTAAATATGTATCATATTGTTGCGGCATTCGTTCAATAAACTGGCTGGCATCAGCCACTTGTGCCACGCGTTGCACGGCTTCGAATCTTGCTCCAGGTGTCCCGTATGAAATATTTTCCCGGATTGTATCAGAAAACAGGAATACATCCTGCATAACAATCGCTACATTTTGTCGTAAATCAATGACATTAATTTCTTTTACATCCATTCCATCCAATAATACACGACCTTCTGTTGGATCAAAAAATCTGGATATCAAATTCACTAGGGTAGATTTTCCTGAACCAGTTTCACCCAAGACACCCAAGGTTTGACCAGCTTCAACTTTAAAATTGATGTCTCGCAAAACTTCCGTATCCGGATCGTCAGCAAAAGCAAAAGAAACATGTTGGAATTCAATTTCCCCTCGCAAGGAATCAACCGTTTTTTGTGAACTGACAGGAATTTTTGGCTCAGTTGCCAACATCTGCCTAATTTTATATGTGCTGGCATTGTAATTCTGAATATCATTTACATGATTTCCAACATTGCGCATGGGAATATTCAGCATCCAAATTAATCCATTAAAAGTAACAAGATTCCCGATCGTCATCGTGCCTTGGAGAACAAATAATCCTCCCAGACCAATCGAAATTACTGACATGAATCCTGCGAATGTTTCGATAATCGGCAAATAGACACTCGATATTTCTGCTGACTCCAAATTTCGTTTTCTGAAGTCTTCGTTTCGAACATTAAATTTTTCAATCTCAAATTCTTCTCGAGCAAATGCCTTTACAACTTTGTTTCCACCAATATGCTCCTCTACCATTGAATTCAGACGAGAAAAACTTTCCCGTATGTGATAAAAAGCTTGATTCGCTTTTCGTGATAAAAAAATGGTTAAGACTGCGATAAATGGTGTGACAGTCAATAGTGCTAGAGTTAAGCGCCATTCAAAAGCTGCTAAGAAAATTAGTGCTGAAACAAACAGTATGACATTGTCTAAAATATTGAAATAAGTCCATGCTACAGCATGACGAATAGCGTCAGTGTCGCCCGTCATCCGCGCCATTATATCGCCCACTCGCGTTGTATTGAAATAAGTAAAGTCAAGTTCTTGCAATTTCACATACAAATCTTCTCGTATTTTGTATAAAATATTTTGGCTGATTTGTTCGAATTGAATTTGGAATACATACCGTAATAGCATTCGAATAAATGTAGCTATGACCATTATTGCCAGCAAGGGAATTAATAAATTCATTTCTCCCCCAGTAATCACTCGATCTACCATAAGTCCCCCAATGTAAGGAGTTACGATATTCATGAAGGCTGCCACGATCGTCAGCAGACTCGCCCAAGTCCATCCAAACCAGTAAGGTGAGAGGTACTTCATAACCCACTTGATACTACTCATTTTATTATCCCGCCTTTCTTTTTATTTTACTGTCAGTGTATGTTATTTATATGCAAGTTCGAATGGAATTTACTATCAAATAGAATGGACATTATTATCTAGAAAGAGTTTTTATTCATTAGTAGTTACACAACAATTTTTGTTTCTCATTTCGTCTACAAAATGAGTCATCTCCATTGCGTCCGCTTTCATTAATCGATATACTTTTTAATAAAGAGAAATATAAGTTGGAGGTGATCGAATGCTTAATATTAATGCAAAAACGTTTAATCCAGAAATCCTATATGTATTTGATGCGGAGTCGACAGGTCCCCATTCTGGTAAAAATCATCACCATGACTTTTTTGAAATGACGGTTATCTTAGAAGGTGAATCTTTCTATAATATCAACGGCCAGCTACATCAACTAAAAAGCGGTACAATCTTACTATTTAATCCAGGTGTAAAACACTTTGAATTCATACCAGAAGAAAAGAGAAACAAACAGCTTCACATCGGCATACGTCACTTCACTATTGAACGTTTTCCACGTGACTATTTCCCTTTCGAAACGACAATCATTCATTTATCTGAGTATAATGAAGCTTTTTTCCAAACTTGCGAAGAAATTATTAGAGAACGACATGAAGGAAAGAGCGGTTATGATGTCATCCTGAAATCCCTAGTATTAAAATTAATCGTATATATTTTACGCGATAAAAATACAAATGAATTGGAAAACAACGATTTATTATTAACAGAGGATGAACGAGAGCGGCAAGATCTCGTAAACGAAGTTAAACACTATATTGAAAGGAACTACATGAAGGAATTGACGTTGAATCAAATAGCTAAAGAGCTTTATTCGAGTCCGGCCAAGATTTCAAGAATTTTCAAAGAACAGCTAGGGGATACGCCTATCAATTATCTGATTCGTTATCGTTTAGAAAAAGCAAAAACAATGATCGAAAATACCCAAGATATCAGTGTATCTGAGGTTTCTCGTTTGATTGGTTATGAAGATGCCTACTACTTCAGTAAGCTTTTCAAAAAATATTATGGCAGTTCACCTACACACTACATAAAAAAAGAAGAGCTACTCTAAAAAAATCAAAAAAAAGAATATTGTCTTGCCAATTTATTACTATTTCTGCTAAACTTAAAAAATAATTTATTATCTGCCGTTCAATAACTTACCTATCCTAAAAACAGGAGGAATATGATGACGACAATTCCAATAGAATCGGCACCTAATTTCGAAACATTGCCTGAAAGAACAAAATACTCTCTTTTTGTTCTATTCAGCTTTTCTTTAGGAGCTTTAGCTTTTTTATTCAACTCCCCTCAAGAGATTTGGGATGGATTCTGGGAAATCATGCGCTCACCGGCGAATCTTTTAACGGACTACATGGCGCTAGCCAATCCTGGCGCTACTTTGCTAAACGCAGCTGTCATGACGCTGCAGGCACTCTATATTGTTTATTTCTGTAAAGCAAAAATAAATGGACCCGTGATTGCTGCCTTGTTTCTTATCACAGGCTTTTCTTTTTTTGGCAAAAACTTCTACAATTCTATGCCCATCGTTATTGGCGCTTTATCCTATGCTTGGATTACTCATAACCCCTTGGAGAAATCTTTATTGGCTGCTTTATTCGGTACCGCTCTTGGACCACTAGTGAGCGAATTGACTTTTAACCAAGGTTTGCCGCTACCTCTAGGTTTTACCTTGGGAATCAGTGCAGGCTTCATTGCCGGTTTTTCCTTGCCGCCGCTGGCACACCACGTTATTAGTTTTACAAAAGGCTTTAGTCTTTACAATGTTGGGTTCACATGCGGTTTTGTTGGCACAATTTTTATTTCTTTAATGCGCAGCTTCGGGATGACTATCGAAACCGTTTCAATCATTTCAAATGATTATACAATTGCTTTTGCCATTATTTTACTCTTTATTTTCTTATTATTGGCTTTCTTTGGATATTATCTAAATCATTGGAGCTTTTATGGAATTAAAGAAATTTACCGCCATACTGGACAGCTTTCTACTGACTATATCGAGATTGGTGGAATCGGAGCAACATTAATGAATATGGGCTGGCTTGGAATTTTTTCAACTGTCTTTATTTTACTGATTGGCGGCGAATTAAGCGGACCTGTTATTGGTGGAATTTTTAGCATCGTTGGCTTTGGTGCTTTTGGAAAAGACTTACTCACTTCCGCTCCCATTATGTTGGGAGTGACTTTGATGGCCTCATTAACTTTACATGATGTTCAGTCACCTCCTATTTTGATCGCCATTCTGTTTTCTACTACATTATCCCCTATCGCTGGTCGTTATGGTTCTTTTGTAGGGGTGATTACTGGCGCACTGCATTTAACATTGGTGGTAAACGTTGGCTTTTTACATGGAGGCGTGAACTTGTATAATAATGGTTTCGCGGGCGGAATTGTTGCTGGGGTCATGGTGCCTATTTTAGAAGCAATCCATGTTCATCGTGCTGCACGACTCAACCCAGCAAGGCAAGAGGTCGATCCAGCTGAAGAAATTGAAAAATTGTAAAAGATATTATATTTAAATGGGTCGATCATATATGGTGTTAGTGCCACAAAGGGAGATCCATAAAAATAAGCATCTACTTCATACAATACGAAGTAGATGCTTATTTTTAAAGTAATAACCGAACTGCAGCGATAGCAGTCGTAAACATAATCAAGTATTTATACGTTTTTTCGCTGATGTTATGAATAATCCAAATTCCGATTACAGCCCCAATTCCAATAAATGGTAAAGAAAATGCTGTGTACTTCATTGTATCCCATGTGATGGTTCCCCATAAAAAGACATGAAACGGAACTTTCAAAAGGTTCATCAGAAAGAAAAACCATGCGGTTGTTCCAATCATTGATGCTTTTTGAAGATTTTGAGCGAGAATATAGACATTGAAGATGGGACCAGAAGCATTCCCAACCATGGAAGAAAATCCACTGATAATTCCTACAAACCAATGAAGGAATTTATTATCAGGTAATTCAACCACTTTTTGTTGTAAGTGACGGATAATTAAAAGAATCAGACAAACTAACACGATTATTCCCATGATAAATTTAAATTGTTGGTCATTTAAATAGTTTCCAATAAGTGATCCCAAAACAATTCCCAGAATCGTTGCCGGCATTAATTTAAGCACATCACGCATTCTTCCTTGTTTTCCATACTTAAAGATTGCTACTAAATCACCAACAATCAGCATGGGTAACATGATGCCAGCTGATTCTTTTCCTCCAAAAATAATTGCCAACATTGCTACAGCTGGAATGGTTGCCCCTTGAATACCTGCTTTGGAAAAGCCAACGATCAACGCACCAACCGCCAGCATAACAATCTCGATTATTTCCAATCCAAACATCCAGCAACGCCTCTTTCACTTGTATTTATTTTACATATCTTCCGTAAATTTCCAATTGGGAAAGTGCTGGGAATGGAGATTCGTCTTCGGCTTTAATTAATTCTTTAATTTCTACCCAGTCCACGGTTCTCTTTTCCATGTCAAAAAACTGAAGATCAGCATCTTTTTCCAAAGCAATTACTTCTCTTGATCCATCTGAAAACTCTAAAGTAGCTTGCGTCCAATAGCTGTCATGAGGAAAATCCGCTCGTAAGGCAATTGCAAAACGATCTACTTCCACTTTTTTGCCAAAATAAACACGTAAAGCAGCATCCGCTTGTTGGTTGATTCCCCAAGACTGATAAGGCCAATAGCCATGTCCTTCATTAGCCAAGATTCCATCAATGGCATTACGTGCAAAAAATGTCGCTTCATTACGTGTTTCTACATTAGCTGATGCATGAGGAAAGGCTTCTTCCTTTTTGTTTTGATCAACAGGATTGAAGGCTAGATTTCGATAGGCGTATACCTCTTCTTCGCTTGGTATCGAAACGGAAATATAATGTTTTTCTCCAGCAAAGGCATTGATAGGATAAGCATTTTTCAGATTCTTTTGTGAAGGTAATTCAAATGTCCATGTCTTACCGCTTATAAAAATAATGCTTTCAGCCATGGCATCATCAATTTTCACTTTGACAAATTGCTCTGCGTCGTCTAATTCCAGTTGAATTCTATCGCCTTCCTGGTAAGTTGATTCATAAAACAAATAGCCGCGCTCTTGAATATTTTTCTCTACAAGTACAGTATCTTCTTGGTTCAGTATAGAAAGTTTCACTCGTTCTCCTCCATTCATTTATCTAAAACTAGCATTTATTTTTTCTTTCATTTCAAGTACTGCATCGCTTAATTGTTGCAGCATCTCATCTGTTGCACGAAAAATAGGGATACTAATACTAAATGCTCCAAGTATCGTTTTTTGACCATTGCCGGTTACGTTCGTGATCGCAGCACCAATGCAATAAACACCTTCTTCATTTTCTTCATTGTCTATAGAGAATCCTTGTTGACGAATCCCTTCCAGCTCCGCTAGTAACAATTGAGTACTCGCAATCGTTTTGTCTGTTTTAGCAACAAAATCATGGTTGTTTATATAATTCAACAATCTTTTATCATCCAGCTCCGCTAGAACTGCTTTTCCCATTCCAGAGCTGTATAAGTCTTTTGTCTCGCCGATTGCTGAAGAAATACAAACAACTGGACGGCTCGATTGGAATTTATTTACTGTGACAATTTTCTCATTTTGAAATACACCTAAATGAACGGTTTCATCAAAACGCTCATGAAGCTCCTCTAACTGCTCATATATATGAGATTCTAAATCCATGCGGCTTATTTCTTTAGAGGAGTATTTTATTAATTTGAATCCAATCGAATACGTTCGATTCTTCTTGTTTTTAATTACATAACCGATATGTTCTAATGTATCTAAAATTTTAGAAGCAGTCGATTTTGTTAATCTTGTATTTTCAGCAATACTTGCCAATGCCTGAGGCTCTTCCGATTCAAATAAGTATTCCAAGATTAAATCTGATTTAATGAGAACTGTTCCATATAGTTTCTTTTCAGTTACTTCTGCCATTTTTATTCCTCCTCTCACCGTATTTCTATTTTATCAAAAAAGGACAGCTTTAGATATCTCATCTAAGGCCGTCCTCTCCATTTTACCCTATTTTGTGTGCAGTATAGACAATCTTAAGGTTGTTTTCCGATAGAAGCTAAAATACCACCGTCTACGAACAAGATGTGTCCATTAACAAAGTCTGAAGCTTCAGAAGCCAAGAATACGGAAGGTCCTTTTAAGTCTTCTGGCGTTCCCCAACGTGCAGCTGGAGTTTTATCAATAATAAAGTTATTAAATGGATGACCTTCTACACGTAATGGAGCTGTTTGTGGTGTTTCAATATAACCAGGTCCAATCCCATTACATTGAATATTGTGTTCACCGTATTCAGCAGCGATATTTTTTGTTAACATTTTTAGTCCGCCTTTAGCAGCAGCATAGGCACTTACTGTTTCACGGCCTAATTCACTCATCAAGGAACAAATATTAATGATTTTACCATGTCCTTTTTCAATCATAGCAGGAATTACTGCTTTTGCCATAATAAATGGACCTGTTAAATCGATATCGATTACTTGGCGCCATTCTGCAGCAGTCATTTCTACCATTGGAATACGTTTTATGATTCCAGCATTATTTACTAGAATATCAACGGTTCCTACTTCTTCTTCAATTTGTTTGATTAAAGCAGCTACTGCTTCTTCATTTGTAACATCTGCTACATAGCCGTATGCTTCTAATCCAGCTTCTTTATAGGCAGCCAACCCACTGTCAACTAGCTCTTGATTGATATCGTTGAATACCACTTTTGCGCCAGCTTGTCCCAAAGCACTCGCGATTGAGAAGCCAATTCCGTAAGATGCTCCAGTTACTAAAGCTACTTTACCTTTTAATGAAAATGAATCCATGCTAAAATTTGTCATTTCTTTTCCTCCTGAACGGAAATATCTTTTTTTGAATAACAGATATCTTGATTAATCTTGCAGTTTTTATTTTAAATCTTGCATAGCAACGTGATCCATATCTTCATAAGTGATGTTTTCTCCACACATTGCCCAAATGAATGTATAATCACTTGTTCCAACACCCGTATGGATAGACCAGCTTGGTGAGATAATTGCTTGTTCATTCGATAATACTAAATGTTTCGTTGCATCAGGTTCACCCATGAAGTGGAACACACGTGTATCAGCTTCCATATCAAAGTATAGGTATGTTTCCATACGTCTTTCATGTGTATGAGCTGGCATTGTATTCCAAGAGCTTCCTTCAGATAAAATTGTATAACCCATTTGCAATTGGCAGCTTTCACATACATTTGGATGAATGTATTGGTAAATACTGCGTTTGTTCAACGTTTTACTGTCTCCCGTTACTTTTGGAGTGATGTTAGCAATAGCAATTTTCACTGTTGGATATACTTTATGAGCTGGTGTAGAAACTACATAGAATTTTGCTGGATTGTTTGCATCATCAGATTTGAAACGAATATCTTTTGTTTCTTTTCCAATATAGTAGCCATCTTGTTTTACCATTGGCTCTTCTTTTCCTTCGATGATAATTGATCCAGGTCCACCAATGTTGATTACACCTAGTTCACGTCTTTCCAAGAAGTATTCTACTCCTAGTGACTTATTCAAAACAATTTCTAATTCTTTATCAGTCGGTGTTACTCCACCAAAGATTTGACGGTCATGATGGGTATAGTTTAATACAACCTTACCAGCTGTGAAAATTTCTTCTGCTAAAAAATCTTCGCGCAATTCTTCTGTTGAATGATGAACAATGTTTTTTGGCCCTTGAGAGTAATACGTCTTGTAAGCTGTTTCCATTAATAAAATCTCCTTTTAATATATAATTACGTGTGAATAAGAATTATCCACCGTTTTGTTTCCTTATGGGAAATGTTGAAATACCATTTGGAAACTATATGCTCATGTTAGTCCACTTCTCTATCTTTGTCAAGCGTTTTCACTGTTTTCATTTCTTATTTAGCATATTTTAAAAATTCGTTTCCTAATTAGAAATAAAGGGATTTGTTTTAAAAAAGCAGAAAAGCAAAAAAAAGAGCTGATCCTGTATTATAGCTCCATTGATAAGACTTTTAAATCTTCATTGACTTCTCAACCCCACTCTATATAATTCAAGATAGTGTGTTTTCACAACTATATTAAGAGGAGTTATATAAATTGGATAAAGAAAAAATAATCTCTTTCAAAGAGATAACAGCGAATCCGGCGCCGCTTGGCTTGTTAGGGTTTGGTATGACGACGGTATTATTAAATATTCATAATGCTGGATTCTTCCCTATGGATGCTATGATTTTAGCAATGGGAGTTTTTTTTGGAGGTTTCGCTCAGGTTATCGCTGGTATTATGGAGTTTAAAAAGAATAATACTTTCGGTACAACTGCTTTTACTTCCTATGGATTCTTCTGGTTATCTTTGGTTGGTCTGAACATCTTACCAATAATGGGATTAGGTGAAGTGCCCTCTTCTCTTTCTATGGCAGCTTATTTATTTATGTGGGGTATTTTCACGCTTGGAATGTTTATTGGAACGCTACGTATCAGCAGAGCTTTACAAGTTGTATTTGGTACACTAGCTGTTCTTTTCTTCTTATTAGCGATTGGCAATTTTACAGCTTCAACTATGATTTTGACTATCGCAGGCTATGAAGGTATTTTCTGTGGTTTTTCAGCTATCTATGCTGCGTTAGCACAAGTATTAAATGAGCTTTATGGAAAAACTGTTTTACCAATTGGTGAAATGGATTAAGCTCGCTGAGTAATTAACAGACAAAAAAATAGGAGGCCTGCCTTATGGTACGCCTCCTATTTCTATTGTCATTTTTTATTCTTTTTGTGTGTTCTTAAACCTGCTGATCATTCTTTGAATAATGTTCTCTTTTTTATTTTTTCTTTCATTAGATGCTTTTAATTTACTTTTTTTCAATTGCTCCTGTAATTTTTCTTTCATTAACTCGCTTATTTCCTGCAAGTCAGGAGTCTCTCCTGCAACTTCTCTTTTAGCAATGAAGGCTAAAACTTCAATATAACTCATAGCCAAAGCTGAAGTTAATACCGAAGCAGTGCCTCCACTAATAATCCCTCCTGCTATGGTGCCTGCTCCAGGAATTAATTTTATTAAGTTGGATACGATGTATCTGCCTAGGTAAGTAGCGCCACTCGTTCCTCCCACTGCTCCTAAAATGCTGGCAATGTTCGTACGATCCATTGAAATTCCAAAAATAGCAGTAATATGTGCCATCATGGTAATTTGCATGGGGACGAGTAATGTAGCATCAGAAAATGGTATGGGCGTGAAACCTACTCCAAAAGTTGTGGTAACATATCTCATTGCCCAACGCCTGGCTGCTTGCGCTTTTCGTTCAATATCCACTTGTTGGGCATTGTTAAAAGCTTTTTGAACGTCCTCTGGAATTACTTCAAATGTTAGGGCAATTAACTCTTTGAGTCCTTTGCGAGGAATAACTAACTCATCCGATATAACAAAGGGTTCTGCCATAATCGTCAATACGGAAACAATATCTAGATGCAGTTTTTCGATATACTGTTTAAAGTCTTCCGCAGGCTTTCCAATCGATTGTGTTAAAACAATAATTACAGGGACTTCCTCAGTTAACTCATTGATAAATTGAATTTCTGACTCTTCAATCCGCGATGAGTTCGCATTGATACAGTAGTAGATTACGTGTATCGCTTCTTCTGGCCCTTTTTCTCGATTCGTTTTTAGTGCTCCAAAAACTTCAGCACGCACATCTGATTGGACAGATTCACTGAGCTCTAAACCGCGTGTATCATAAAGAACAATTGGAATACCCTCTTTAGCAATTTTTCTTAAATGCTTGGTAATCGGCTTCCCAATCCCGGTACTTGCTAATCGTTCCCGAAAAACATTGTTAACCAAGGTACTTTTCCCAACCCCAGTCTTTCCTACGATCATAACATTTACAGGATTCATTTTTTTTACTTCTTCCTGTGTTTTGTTCAATAAATCTTCTACTAAAGTAAAATCTAAATTGTCTTTCACCATCAGAATCAACTCCTTATAGAAAAACAAAGAGGAGCCATTTATCATATCCGGCTCCCTTTCCAACACTAACTATTCATTTGATTCATTAAAAATGCCAGCCACATGATTAAAAAATAATTCATAACCATATTCTGCCATTTGATAAGTAGTTTCACGCATATCATCTTGGAGCCATGTATGAATAAGTCCTTGATAAGCGTATGAAACAGCTGACGCTAGGTATATAGGAGGAACTGAACCATCCAACTTTATAAAAATATCAGCAAAGTGATCTTTTAAAATTTCATTGAATTTATGGTGAAAAGAGTAACTGCTATTTTCACTCGTTAAGCTTTTGATAAAGCGATGGTGATCTTTTACATATTCAAATATAGCCGCAATGGAGTGGATAATTTCATCTTTTTCTTTTTCAGGAGAGCCATTCTCAACTGCTCTAGAAATAATAACTGCCCCCATTTCTCTTAACTCTATAAGTAACTGATTAACACTCTTTTCAAATAAATCAAACTTATCTATATAGTGTAAGTAAAAGGTTCCGCGGTTAATTCCTGCCAGATCTGTTATTTCTTTTACTGTGATTTCTTCAATCGCTTTTTGTTCCAATAATTCTGTCAAAGCGTTTAAAATCTCTTTTTTTGTTCGAATCACGCGACGATCAGTCTGCTTAGCATTTGTTTTCATGATAGCCTCCTCTTGTCTTTTAAATATTCAATTTATTTCTCTATTGATTAGTATTATTATAATATAACCGTCTCCTAATTAACAACATTTTTGCCAGAAAAGTTGAATAGTGGTGTCTTTGTTGATTAAAAAGCTCAATTATTTGATTCTTCTCTGAAGTACGCCTATAATTTATATAGAAGAGTTCGATCACTGAACTCTTATGATGAATTACATTTTATAATTGAGAGAGGGGAATATGAATGACAACAGATAATAATCGAGCAGCTC
Source organism: Jeotgalibaca ciconiae (assembly GCF_003955755.1). Taxonomy (NCBI): domain Bacteria; kingdom Bacillati; phylum Bacillota; class Bacilli; order Lactobacillales; family Carnobacteriaceae; genus Jeotgalibaca; species Jeotgalibaca ciconiae. Next base: position 921,805 of record NZ_CP034465.1, read on the forward strand.
GTAATCCAGTAACAGCAAAAGACAATCAAAAAGTACAAGAATTGGTGAACAAAATCGTTGCAACAGAAGCAGTTTATATCTTTAAGCTATACCATCGTCATTTTTACGTAAAAGGAACCCACTTCTTTGTTCTACATGAAAAATTTGAAGAGCTTTATACAAATGCAACAGAAGTGTTTGATGAAATTGCAGAACGTTTGCTAGCAATTGGCGGTCAGCCATACAGTTCAATGACTCAATTCCTTGAACATTCTATATTAGAAGACTATCCACAAAATAACAATACTCCTGAAGCAGACATGGTTCGCGATACAATCAGTGACATTGAAGCAATCGTTAACTTGTTAGTAGAAGGTATTGAATTAACAGGAGAAGTCGGTGACTCTGTTACAGAAGATATCCTCATCGGATATAAAACGGAATACGATAAACAGCTATGGATGTTAAATGCATTTTTAGGAAACGAAATGTCATAAGACGAATATAGCAAAAAGAGTTAAGGCACATTGAAATGCCTTAACTCTTTTTTTTATCCATTTTAGTTTCTTCTGCGATTTCCGCCAAACAACATGACTAGACGTAATAGCTGCAGAAAACTCATGATTGCTGCTGCAACATATGTGAGAGCTGCCGCATTTAATACTTTTCTAGCTTTCGGTACTTCATCTCTTTCCAGAATTCCGCCGCCATCCAGAATTTGCAAAGCTCTTCTAGAAGCATTAAATTCTACTGGCAGAGTGACTACTTGGAATATAAACGTTAGTGAGAATAACAAAATACCCATTTGAATGAGAAAATCTGCTCCACCCATAAAAAGCCCAATTAAAATCATCGGCATGGAGATGGTCTGTCCAAAATTCACCACTGGGACTAACGCAGCACGAGCTCGTAATGGAATGTAATTCTCTTGATCTTGAATCGCATGTCCCACTTCATGGGCAGCTACTCCAATCGCAGCCACAGATGTGGATTGTGCCGTAGCATCTGATAAGCGTAAAACTTTGTCTCGCGGATCATAGTGATCTGTTAAGTCCCCTTGAATCCGTTCGACACGAACATCATAGATCCTTGATTTTTCTAGAATATACTGGGCAGCTTGAGTGGCTGTATAACCTTTTTTGCTTAATTCTTTACTGTATTTAGAAAAGCTACTTTTAACATATGCTTGAGCGATTAAAGAAATCACTAAACCAAGTATAATCAATAGATAAGTAGAATCAATCGGAAAATACATAAATGGCATCTTTTTTCCTCCTTTTTTTGAAAATTATAGATGTAAAATAAGAATTTTTTGTGAAGTTTTTCTTATTTGTATTATAAGATCGTATCCGATTTTTTCATCAGTTGATGGTATCTTTCGATGCGCCTTTGTTTTGTTTCATCAATTCGAGAATCAAATCCATCAACAAAGTGACCATAAACTTGTGACCAATTATCGACTCTCGTAAATGGCACTTGAATTCCCTCATTCAACTTCGCTGTATACAAAATTCCTGTTCCATTAAAATTTTCCAGCTGTTTGATCGTATCGTCAATTAAATAATCCGCATTGACAACTTGCTTATTTCCACAAAAGATAAAATAATGTGGATTTAAAAATGGAAAATGTTCCTCCAGCCAGCTATATTTATCGAAAAAAGTTCCTGGCACTTCCATAGCTGCTGTTGCGATATAAACATTATATTTTTCATTGAGAGATTCTACTACTTCAATCGCATCTTTCTTCACCGCTAAATCTCTCGTAAAACCAGGCTTATTGAATTCTTCCAAAATAAACTCGATCATTTCATTAGTAATTTTTTCTTCTTTCCCTACTTTCGCTAAATCATTCGGCGTAAATTCCTCATTATAAGTTTCGTTAAAAATTGTTAACATTTTTTCTGTTGTTCCGCAAAGAACATCGTCCATATCAATTGCTATACTGAATTGTTTGTCCACCGATAACTGGCCCCCTAATGAAACATACTTCTTTTCTATATTGTATCATATTTGATATCATTTGATTCTTCCAAAGAACAGCTCTATAATTTAATTTGTAAGAGGATATAAAAAGGAGAGAGATAGACATGGAAGAATCTGTAAAAGACTTGATGCAAAAGCTGACAGACTGTATTACTGCTTGTAACCATTGTTTTGACCAATGCCTCCAAGAAGATGACGTAAAGCATATGACTGAATGTATTCGGACTGATCGAGAATGTGCCGACATTTGTACCATTGCCCTTAGTTTCTTGACACGTGAAGGTAGCTTGAAAGCTGATTTGCTTCAATTATGTGCCATTACTTGTCAAGCATGTGGAGATGAATGTGAAAAACATAGCCATGACCATTGTCAAGAATGTGCAAAAGCTTGCTTTGCTTGCGCAGAAGCTTGTCGAACACATCCATTAATTGCATAATTAAGTAGAACATGAAAGAGGGGATGAGCAAAAAGCTCATCCCCTTCCTTTATTTCCCTTACATTTCTTCCACGTGTTTTTCTTTATCTAATGACATTTCAGGAACATCTTTTGGTGCATATTCTTCTTCATGAGGAAGAATCAGATTTAAGACAATTCCCGCAAGAGCACTCAAAGCTGTACCAGATAACGAGATAACACCCATATCTAAAGATGCGCCGCCTAGCCCTAACACAAGCATCGAGCTAGCAATGATTAAGTTGCGTACTTTGCCAAAATCGACTTGTTCTTCAATCAACACTTTTAATCCGTTGCTTGCAATAACTCCGTACAGCAAGATCGACATTCCGCCCAACACTGCATTTGGAATTGTCGAGATCAAGGCTGTAAATTTCCCTAAGAAACTCATCGCCATAGCGAGAATTGCTGCGTTACGAATGACAGCAACAGAGGCAATACGTGTCATTCCTACTACTCCCGTATTTTCTCCGTAGGTTGTGTTGGCAGGCCCGCCAATAAACGCTGAGACTGCAGTTGCTACCCCGTCGCCTATTAGCGTACGAGACAAACCTGGATTTTTTAAAAATTCGCGATTACAAATTTTGCTTAATACAGTATGATCTCCAATATGCTCAGAAATGGTAACTAATGCTACTGGTACTAACGCCAACGCTTCTGGTCCAAAGTATAATTCATAAGAGTCAAAATAGGCTGTTTCAAAAGGCAGATAGAATTGGGGTATTTCAAACCACTTTGCTTCAATAACCGGTGTGATATCAACAATACCAATTACTGCAGCTACAATGTATCCTCCAACGATTCCACATAAAAAGGGAATAATTTTGAAAAATCCCTTTCCTTTTGTATTCACAAAGGCTGTAATCAAGAATGTTACCGTCGCAACAAAAACATTTCTTAAATCTCCTCCGGACACAAATCCCGCATTCGTTACAGCAGAACTTGCCAAGCCCAAGCCAATTACCATAATCATTGGTCCAATTACGATAGGGGGCAACAGCTTATCGATCCATTTTGTTCCTATTAATTTTACAAGAGTGGCTGCAATAACATAGATGAATCCGACTAAAATAACACCTGTTTGTGCTGCGCTAATGTCTCCGCCCATCTGTTCCATCGCAACACCCATCGCCGTAATATAAGCAAAAGACGAGCCTAGATAAACAGGAACCTTTGCTTTCGTCGCGATTTGATAGATTAGCGTCCCAATCCCGCTTGCAAATAAAGCAACCGAAACGGGCATTCCTAAAATCAACGGTACTAGAATGGTTGCACCAAACATGGCAAAAACGTGCTGAAAACTTAATAAAATACCTTTTAAAAATGGTGGCTTTTCTTCTACATCCAACAATAATGGTCTTTGATTAATTGCCATACCTATATTCCTCCTAATTTTGGGCATAAAAAATGCCTTTTTTGAATGAATTCGCAAAAGGGCCTATAGGTATCAAATATTAAATTTGTACCCTTCTTGATCTCTCTGGATCAGCTTAAAGGACTTTGCTCCGATTAGTATAGCAGAATCTTTTTTTTAAAACAACAACTACATGAATTTTTTGTGTAGAAAGATTCAATGAATTTTAATCAAATTTTCGCTAAACTATTATATTTTTTTCAAGATGTTTTCACATATATGAGTTAGTATGGAATCAAACCTAATATTTTCTGATTAACTGGAAACGGAAGCTGCAACTTCCTCTTTTCATCCTAGTCATTTGTTAAAAATGAACGAAGAGCTCCTCCTCAATGAGCTCTTTTTGTTTTGTCTAATTTACTGACATCTGTTGCTTTTTGGTACTATCTTTTCTACAATAGAGTTATTAAAGTTTTAATCGTTCGTGTTTTTGTAAGCGCTTAATAATTGAGAAAGGAAGTGAATAGATTGTCTAGTAAACTAATCAATATCAACGAAACAGTCTTAAGAGATGCTCATCAAAGTTTGATGGCAACTCGAATGAGCACAGCCGACATGTTGCCGATTATTGAAGTGATGAACCGAGCTGGCTATTATGCCTTAGAATGTTGGGGAGGCGCTACCTACGATGCTGCTATACGTTTTCTAGATGAAGATCCCTGGGAACGGCTGCGGGAAATCCGAAAACGTGCACCCGATGCAAAACTTATGATGTTATTACGCGGGCAAAATTTAATTGGTTATCGTCATTATGCGGATGATATCGTCGATAAATTCATTGAAAAATCGGTCGAAAACGGTATTGATATTTTCCGTATTTTTGATGCTTTAAATGATCCACGAAATATCCAATCCTCTTTCGATGCTGTCAAAAAATATGGTGCACATGCTCAGTTGACAATTTGTTATACCATCAGTGACGTTCATACAATCGCCTACTATACAGATCTGGTAAAACAATTCGTAAATATGGGCGCTGATTCGATTTGCTTAAAAGATATGGCAGGCATCATTACTCCAAAAGTTGTCAGAGAACTGGTTACTGCTATTAAAAAAGTGACGGATATTCCTCTAAACATTCACACACATTCTACAAGCGGAATTGCTCAAATGACTTATTTAGCAGCTGTGGAAGCGGGCGTCGATATCATCGATTGTGCGATTTCACCTTTTTCTGAAGGAACAAGTCAACCTACCACAGAATCAATGGCTCTTGCTCTCGAAGAATTAGGATACAAAACCAATCTCAACATTGACCGACTGGAAGAAATTGCTGATTACTTCAAAGGTATTCGTAATAAATATTTGGATTCAGGCATCCTAGACCCTAAAATGCTTTTTTCAGATCCCAAAGCTCTTATATACCAAGTTCCGGGTGGCATGCTCTCCAATCTCAACTCTCAATTAAAACAGGCCAAAGCAATTGACCGCTATGATGAAGTGCTTCAAGAAGTTCCTCGAGTATGGAAGGATTTAGGTTTTCCGCCTCTTGTCACGCCCATGAGTCAGATGGTCGGAACGCAAGCTGTTTTTAATGTCTTAGCTGGCGAACGCTATCGTATGGTTCCTACCGAAGTAAAAGATTACCTCCATGGCAAATATGGAAAGACGCCTGTACCAGTCAAAGAGGATTTTCGTAAATCAATCATTGGTGATGATAAAGTCATTACTCATCGCCCGGCTGATGATATCGCTCCTGAATTTGAAAAACTAAAAAAAGAATTAGGTGAATTAGCTAAAACGGATGAAGATGTTTTGACTTATGCGCTATTTCCTCAAGTAGGAAAAGCCTATTTGAAAAAGAAATATCATCCGGAAGAAGATGAGAATCACCCTATCAGAATTCAAGCTCGTTATCGGAGAGGAGGATAAAAAATGTCTGACTCATTTGGTTTAATGGATGGCATCATTGTGACAGTAGTGGCAATGGCCGTTGTCTTTATTGTTCTCTCCTCACTATGGGGACTTATGGAATTGGTTCGCAGACTAGTTGTATCATTTAGCAAGAGTAGCGTTTTAAACGCCGAACCAATAGAAACAGAAACAAAACTTGTTGCGGACCCCGAACGAGAAAAAATAGCAGTTCTCGCAGCTCTTACACTTGCTTACAACGACCACCCCACAAAGAAGTATGAAATTATTGAAGTAAATCGAGTTAAATAGCCACAAGGAGAGTGATTCACATGAAAAATTATGAAATTGAAGTAGATGGACAAGTATATCACGTCAAAGTCCGCGAATTGCCGGATGACGCAGATATGTCTGCATCTGCAGGAACAGAAAAAGCGGTTGATGAAAATAAAACCACTTCCAAGTCACCTTCAGCTTCTGGAACCCAAATCAAATCTCCCATGTCGGGTAGTATTCTACAAGTTCTCGTCAAGCCTGGACAATCCGTAAAAGCCGGAGACAATTTACTCATACTTGAAGCAATGAAAATGGAAAATGAAATCGTCGCACCTGAAGATGGAACCGTAAAAGAAGTGCTTGTCAAAGCAAACGACAACGTAGAATCTGATCAAATACTGCTAGTATTTTAGAGAGGAGTGTTCTTATGCTGAAAGCATTAATCGACTTGTGGAATACTTCTGGCTTAGCAAACATGACGTACAAAGAAGTCACCATGATTGCCATTGCCTGTATCTTTTTATATTTAGCAATAAAGAAAGGCTATGAACCCTACTTACTAATCCCGATTGCTTTTGGTATTTTATTAGTAAATCTCCCTTTGACTGGATTAATGTATCCCCCAGAAAATGGAGAACCTGGAGGACTTCTATATTATTTATTCCAAGGTACCGATTTAGGCATCTATCCTCCTCTTATCTTTTTATGTTTGGGAGCCTCAACGGATTTTGGCCCATTGCTAGCTAATCCAAAGACTCTCCTGTTGGGTGGTGCCGCCCAGTTTGGTATTTTTGCAGCTTTCTTTGGGGCTCTAGCGTTAAATATGACTCCTGAAGAATCCTCTGCCCTCGGCATTATTGGGGGCGCGGACGGTCCTACCGCCATTTATTTAACAGCCAAATTAGCCAGCCACTTATTACCCACCATTGCCTTAGCTGCTTACTCTTATATGGCTTTAGTTCCGATTATTCAGCCCCCTATTATGCGACTATTAACGACCGAGGAAGAAAGAAAAACAGAAATGAAACAGCTTCGACACGTAAGTAAGACAGAAAAGATTTTATTTCCTATTATTACCACCATTTTTATCAGTTTAATTGTTCCATCTGCTACTGCATTAATTGGTATGCTTATGTTAGGAAACTTGATTCGGGAAAGTGGACAAGTTCCAAAGCTAACGGAGACCTTACAAAATGCGATGATGTATATCATTACCATCATTCTGGGTATTACGGTTGGCGCAAAAGCAACAGGAGAACTTTTCTTATCCCTTACCACCTTAAAAATTGTTGCATTAGGATTATTTGCTTTTGCAATTGGAACAGCATCTGGAGTGCTGATGGGCAAGGTAATGTATAAACTTAGCGGCGGAAAAATCAACCCGCTCATTGGTGCTGCTGGCGTTTCAGCTGTTCCCATGGCTGCACGTGTTGTCCAAAAAGAAGGCATCAAATACAACCCATCTAATTATTTATTAATGCACGCAATGGGACCTAATGTAGCAGGTGTCATTGGATCTGCGGTCGCTGCTGGAGTGCTATTATCATTCTTTGGATAAAACAACAAGAGTGGAAAAAAGGCGTTTAGCCCCGAATCTTCTAACGGCTATAGCAACTGGAGCGAATAATACTCAGATGGTCTGCAACCATCTGAGTATTGTTTAGGTAGAAACAGAATCCGAATCTTGACCACAAGCATTTTTTACCTTAAACAAGAAGAAGTGTATCAGCGTCCTTTATAATAATACGTTTATTGGTAACTTGCTTAATCAAGTCGCGTTCTTCTAAAGAGCTTAGTTTTCTACTCAATGTTTCTGGTGTAGTTCCTAAATAAGAGGCTAAATCTTTTTTTGTCATCGGCAGAATCACTTCTTTTTCCCCTTCCTCTAGCAACTCTACTAAAAACATCGCTAAACGAGCTTCTACCTTTTCAGTAGCTACAAGAGTAGTTTGCTTTTCAGATTGGTCCAAACGATTGGAAAATTCTTCCATAATTTTCAAGGAAATAGCTGGATATTTTGATAGTAATGATTGGAGGTCCTCCCTTGTCACCATACAGACGGTTGTGTCCTTCACCGCCTCTGCAAAAGAATCGTGATGTGAGGTACGAAAAACAGCTAATTCACCAGTAAAATCTCCAGGATTAAGAAAGCGCACGAGTTGTTCTTTTCCAGATTCAGTTAGATGAAAAATACGTACTAATCCTTTATTGATAATGTAGAGAGAGTCCGCAGTGTCATCTGGTTGATAAATATATTCTCCTTTTTTGTACTTCTTTGATTTTGCAAGTTTAGCAATTTCGAACATTTGCTCATCCTCTAAATGATTAAAAATAGGGACTAAGGAAACACATGTCGTATGCACATCGATTTCTTCATGATTATGGTGGTTACAAGAGATACATGATTTATTCATTTTTAATAAGCTCCTTTATTTTGAAAGTCCTTCTTTATTATATCGCAAATTACTTCATCTTCTATTTTACCAATAAGGGACATAAATTTATTTGATATCCATCAAGTGTTATAATAGTTTTGAAGAAAATGGGGGACTGTATAAATAATGAAAAAATTAGTAAATAGTAATCAGATGAAGAAAATTGACTCTTATTCTATTGAAACAATCGGAATCCCTTCCCTTGTTTTAATGGAAAATGCAGCTAATCAAGTAGTCACTACTATGCAAAAAAATATTACAAAAGAGGATATCATCCTTGTCATTTGTGGATCTGGAAATAATGGCGGAGACGGTCTGGCAATTGCTCGTATCTTACTAAATCTAGGCTATCAAGTAGATGTCTTTTTTGCTGGAAAAGAAGCTTCAATGACAGAAGAAACGCATAAACAGATGACGATAATTGAAAATTTAGATATGGTTATTTGGAACGCAATCGATGAAATCAATTTCGCCAACTATACGATCCTTGTTGATGCTTTAGTTGGCATTGGCCTGTCTGAAAAATTAACAGATGCTTATAAGCAAATTGTAGAGAAGATGAATCACCATGAGGGGTCTATTTATGCCGTGGATATGCCCACAGGTATTTCAGCAGATGACGGTAAAATTATGGGCATTGCTGTAAAAGCAGACTACACGATTACCTTTGGCCATCATAAAATAGGACAGGTTTTATTCCCCGGAAGTGATTATTGTGGGAAACTCATTGTATCGGATATTGGTTTTCCGCCCGTAGCGATGGATTCCATCCATTCTAAATATTATTCCTACGATAAAAAAGATTTAGAGAAACTTCCTAAACGTAAGGCTTATTCAAATAAGGGGACATTCGGTAGAGTATTAGTGATTGCTGGATCTGAAAACATGAGCGGCGCAGCCTATCTTTCCGCAAAGGCTGCATTCCGAACAGGTGCTGGTTTTGTTGAAATATTGACCACCGAATCAAATCGTAGTATTATTCAAACGCAAATACCTGAAGCAGTATTAACAACTTATAACCCTGAACAATTAAATGAAGAGAAAGAAAAAATAAAAAAATCAGTTCAGCAAGCTGATACGGTTGTGATTGGTCCCGGGATTGGTGTTTCAAAAGAAAGCCACCAATTATTAGACTTAGTCACTTTATATGTAGAACCTCCTGTTGTGTACGATGCAGATGCCATTAATTTAATTTCTGAATATTACAACACTTTTCCGTTGTTAAGAAATAACACTTGCAGTCGATTGAATGAATTTTCAAATACACTTCCGCCTTACTCAATTATCACGCCTCATCTTAAAGAACTTGCCCGATTAATGGATAAAGATGTCAGGGAACTCCAAGACAACTTACTAGATACAGCTGATAGATGTGCAAATGATTCAAAATTAATCTATGCGATAAAAGATGCTCGTACAATTGTTACTCATAAAGATGACCGCTACATCAATCATTCGGGAAACAGTGGCATGGCTACAGCTGGAACCGGTGATGTATTGACTGGAATTATCGCTGGGCTGTTAGCACAAGGACTAGAACCTTTTGAAGCTGCTAAAATGGCTGTCTATATCCATGGATTGGCCGGCGACTACGCAGCAAGTCAAAAAAACGAGTACAGTCTGATTGCGACAGATATTATTGAAGCTCTTGGAGAAGTGATGAAATAAATTCTTTTTAATGGCGTTTATCTAACGAGCTCTATACTTATTATATGCTAATGGAGAATAAGAAAAGCGGACAAGTCCGCCTTGGCCTATGAAAAAATAGGAAATTTGACCCTGAATTGTCAGGAGACTTCACGCTTCAGCGGGTTAGTCGAATGATATGCGTTAGCGAGCAGCGAAGCGCGCAATGGGCCAAATTTATTTTTTTTCACTAGGTCAGGACTTGGGAGCTAGACATTGATGGCTGAACTTATAATCCCCTAGTCTATAAAAAATGACGAACCTGCAAACGGGTTCGTCATTTTGTGTTTAACTGCTGCTTAAAGGTGTTCTGAACCCCAGATAGCTTTTTGGTTTTAGAAATAACGTTGGTTCAAAAAGTCCAACTCATTATTTCTGCCATAGCATAGGTATCTAAGTACAATCCATAACATTCTTTTTTAACCGTTGACGACTTCCCCTCCGTTTACGTGGATGGTCTGTCCGGTTACATAACTTGAATCATCACTTGCTAAATATACATAAGCAGGTGCACATTCATAAGATTCGCCTGCTCGTCCGAGTGGTTGTCCGCTGCCATGTTCTTCTTTTGTGCGTTCTACTGTTGCAGGAATAAGCGGCGTCCATATTGGACCAGGAGCTACAGCATTCACTCGGATTTTCCGATCGGTAAATTCCTTATTTAGAGCGAGGGAACGAGTAAAGGCCACGATTGCTCCTTTTGTAGAAGCATAGTCCAATAAATTTGGAGAACCGCGATAAGCGGTAATCGAAGCAGAGTTAATAATACGAGCTCCTTCGCTTAAATGATTAAACGCCGCTTTCACAAAATAAAACATTCCAAAGATATTGGTTCGGAAAGTACGGTCTAATTGTGCAGCGCTAATCTCCAAAATCGATTCTTTTTCTAATTGTTGTGCAGCATTATTTACTAAAATATCAATTTTACCAAACTTTTCAACAGCACCATTCACTACTTTTTCTGCAAATGATTCGTCTCCAACATCACCTGTAAACCAAAGTACTTCTGCACCATATTTTTCACAAAGGGTACGTGTTTTTTCCGCATCCTCTTCGTTATCTATATCTGTTAAAACTAACTTTGCACCTTCTTTTGCAAAAGCCACCGCTGTCGCCGCGCCAATGCCGCTGTCAGCTCCAGTAATAATAGCTACCTTGTCTTTCAATTTGTCAGCGGGTTGATAGTCAGGATTATCAATCTGTTCTTCAGGATTCATGTCACTGCTTTCATCTTCTTGGAAATACCCTTTTTTAGGCTCTTCTGTCTCGATGATATCTCTTTCTTTATCCGTCATTACGTTTCCTCCTTCTCTATTTGCACCTTAAAGTTACAAAATAATTGTAGCAAGAAAGAAAGAAGATAGCGAATAATACGATATGGAATTAATCTTTATTCTTTTTTTCAGCTTCACGCTTTTCCCTAGATACATGAAACACTTTTTCACTGCGATCATAAGGCACATCAGCCACTTCATTACGCACATTCAGTACGCGAGCAACAATAAAAAAATAATCCGATAAACGGTTAACAAATTTTAAGACATGTGGATTTACCTCTTCTGGTTCTTCTTGTATAAAGGTAACGAGGGAACGTTCTGCATTTCGTGTAGTAGTGCGAAGAACATGCATCCAACTAGCTGCTTCTGTTCCGCCTGGAATAATAAAATAGAAGGTCTCAGGAGGCTCTTCACTATATCGATCAACTAATCCTTCTAACCACTCAATATGTTCTCCTGTTATTTTATAATCACGGTATCCTTGCGGCACAGATAAATCGGAAGTACAGTCAAATAAAAATTGTTGAATAGTTCGTATGTCTTCACGAATATCGCCCGCATAAGGATTTTTTGCCAAAGAGGCTTCTACCAACCCACACCAAGAATTAATATGATCTACTTCACCAAATGCATTGATTCGTGCATCATTTTTCTCAACAGCCTTTCCGCCACCGATTCTTGTTTTTCCTTTATCCCCAGTTCTCGTATATATAGAAGGTTTCATAAATTAAACTCCTTTGTATTCATTTTTTATTATTGTACTACATTTCTGATAGCTAGCTAACCATTAATGGCGAAAGTAATTTATGCTACCCTACTAAATTGCGTCGAATTACTATGGAGCTTCTGCATGATTTCATCTAGTCGTGAACTTTCTAACTGTCACTGGATGAGAATAAGTGTGAATCTCATCCAGTGGTTCATGCTCAAGTTTCTACTTGATGAGAATCGATGTTATTCTCGTCGAGTGAGGAGCATGTCAACTGTTCACTAGATGAAATTGCGAATATCCATCTCTGGTACGAGCTATTTTATTGGCTATTATGCTAAACTAAAGTTAAATTAAATAATGAATGAGGTGTCTTTAATGGAAAAAGATCAATCCAAGATAAATTCTGAGAAAGACGATATGCGTTTTATAAAATTTTGGGGCGGGAAAAAATTACTATTTACATTTACTGCATTAATTATGTTGGGAATTTTGATCATGATCTTCAATCATATTTCTTTTATTTTCCGTCCGCTTCAAGTTATTTTTTCAACCATTATCGCTCCAATTATTTTAGCAGTGGTATTCTTTTATATCTTGAACCCGCTTGTTAGTTGGTTTGAAAAAAAGGGCTTGCGTCGTACATTTGGCACGATTATCGTATTTGCCGTTTTTCTGCTCTTATTGGCGTACGGATTAATTTTATTAGTCCCTATTTTAGTGGAACAAATTACGGAATTTGTAGACGATTTTCCCGAATACATTAATGTCTTGACAGAGCGAATCGAAAATTTTGCTTCTGGCAGCATATTTGAATCTTATTACAATGATGGTATGGAGTCCATTAATAGTGTAATTGGAGACATTCCATCCATGGTGTGGGACTGGATCAGCAATTCTTCTCAAAAAATCGTGGATGTTTTCTCTACAATTTCCAATGTAGTAGTGGTAATTTTTACTTTCCCGATTATCCTTTTCTTCATGCTGGCAGATCGTGGGAAGTTTAAACCATTCATCATGAAGTTGATTCCGCCAATTTTCCGACATGATATTACAATAGTGTCAGATCGTATCACGAAGGTTGTAGGATCTTATATCGTGGGAGAATCAATGGTAGCACTAAGTCTCGGTGCATTATTATTAGTAGGATATTTAATTATCGGCCTGGATTATGCGTTCGTTCTAGCTTTTATTGCTACTGTAACTGCAATCATCCCTTATATCGGTGCAACGATCGGAATTGTACCGGCAGTAATCGTGGCTGCCTTTACGTCTCCTGCCATGTTATTGAAAATGGCGGTTGTTTGGTTAATTGCACAATTCATTCAAGGAAATGTCATCGAACCGAGCATTATGGGAAAGACGTTAAAAATGCATCCATTAACTATCATTATTGTTTTGCTCATCATGGGTAACCTGCTTGGCGTTCTCGGAATGATTCTGGGAGTACCATTGTTTGCGATTCTAAAAGTATTATTCGAATATTTCTTTGAAAAATTCAAGAAGCGCTATAATCGTTTTTACGCTTTGGCAGATGGTCCCTATCAAATCGATCCTGAACTAGCTGGTGACAATGTAGTAATGGATGAAGAAGGAAATACGTCAGAAGAGACTACTGAACAAGAAGAGAATAAAACTGAATAAAAAAATCTCCATATATAGCATAAAAGCTACGTATGGAGATTTTTATTTTTGTATAAAATAACTTTCTACTTGATCCAAACTCCCAGGCACCATTTTTAGTAGAATCGGTCCCGCTAAAAATAATTTTTCTGATGTTTCTTTATTTTTTAGATAGACAAAATGAGAGCAATACAAGAGGTCATCTTTACGAAACATATTCATTGGATCATACCCGCTGATTACAGCTCCAAAAGGAACTTCTTCATGTGGTACAGCCAAAAAACTCTGAAGGGTTTCGCTTTTTAAGTTTTTTTCTGATTCTAATAAATGGCTGATTTTTTGATTTTTTTCAATCTCTACGTTTGTAAAGGTTAACTGAAATTCAATTTGTTCATAAATCGGTGATTCTTCGGACAAATTTTGATTCCATTCATAACCCAATTCCTGTAACGCAAAATAGAATAATGAGCCTGTATAATAGCATATCCTCCGAATATCAAATAACAAGGGAGATTCCTTCTCCAAAAGTTCCCAATAATTTTTTATTTTTTTCTGAAACTTTTTCTCATCTAACAGTTTTAGTGCAGATAACCCTACAAATTCCGCAGCGCCTTCAATGGTCTCTAACTTCAGTTCATGTAAAAAATGCTCGCCAATAAGTTTTTTTCGCACACTTCTTATTGCAACATAATTTGCGAAATATTTTTCTTTTTCTGCTTGGTCATTTTTCCGAAATATTTGCACAAAAGATTGGTTTTCTTGGTGCTTTAATTGAAAATTTTCTAACGACAAGGGATAATTCAGCATCGCTAAATCGTTCGCAAAACGCATTTCTCCTTTTTCTGTTTGAAAACAATGGAACATTTCATGAATTAGATTCGATAGTAAAATGTCATCATCTTCTGGATCATCCATTTGAATATTCCAAATAGCTAATGGTTCTCCTTCGAAAGAAATGGATGTATTAGCTAAAAAGCGCTCATCCCAAGGAATCTCTCTATCGGCAAAGTAAACCATTTCGTCATCGTAAAGTGCGAAAGGAAAAGGATAAAAACCTTCCCATAAAGATTCAAAATGGACAATATCCATTTTTTTATAGATTCGATTATACAACATTCGAATTGATTCATTCATTTATATCTGTCTCCTCTTTTTTATAACGAAAATAGGGTTTTAATGATTGTAACTCACTTAACGTAAGCGGCCGATATTCTCCAGGCTGCAAATGACAATCTAACACTAACGGTCCCATGGCAATTCGTTTTAAATAGGTTACTTTTTTTCCTTGTGCAAGGAACATTTTCTTCACTTGATGAAACTTTCCTTCTTGAATACTCAGGCGAACACAACTTTCGTTTTGTGAGCTGGAAAGAACCGATAACTGCGCCGGCTTACATCTCTCTCCCCCTATAAAAACAATGCCAGCCAAAAATGCTTCAACATCTCCTTCCGTAACGACTTCATTTACGATTGCTTCATAAGTCTTCATGACTTTTTTATCAGGCAATAATAATTGATAACCTAATTGACCATTATCAGTTACCAATAATAATCCCTCTGTATCCCGGTCCAAGCGTCCTACTGGATATAAATCATCCTTTTTGTCTTCTTCCTTCAATAAATCTAAAATTGTTTGACGATTTTTATCTGTTCGTGCAGTTACAACGCCAGCCGGTTTATTGAATAAATAATAATGCTGCCTTGGAACTGAAACCACTTTGTTCTCGACAGTAAGCTCATGAAGTTGACTATCCACATTATAACTGCCATCTGTAATCACTTTTCCATCTACTCTTACTACTCTTCTTTGAAATAGCCGCTTCACTGTCTTTCTTGAGCCAAATCCGTTTTCTTCCAGTACTTTATCTACTCGCAAGTCTAATGCCCTTTCTTTTTAAAACGATCACTTAAATTCCGGTGCTCAATCGCTTCACTTTTTTCGCTCGATTCAATTTCCCAATGAATGACATAGGTCAAGACAACACGTAAAATTACGATAGCAGCTAAGATAACAAATTCATCAAGCGTTTGAATAATAACAGACTTCAAAATTTCCGCTGCAAGTTTAAATTCCAAGCTGTAAGACAATGCCTTCGCTAAATCGAGTTTTGGATCACTTACCATTAAATTTCCGCCTGCAAATATAAATAATATAATCGAACGTATAACACCATAGACGACAATTATAACGCCAACCATCTCAATCAAGCTCGCCAAATTTGGGATAAACAATGTTAAATAATGATGCAGATCCATCTTCCAGCCTCCCCCATCTCTTTATTTCTTTTATTGTACCTTTTCTGAGTGTAAGAGAAAAGAGAGATAAGATTTGAAGAGTGTTTTTCTTACAACATTTCTCCACTTTTGCTTCCCAAATAATGTCAGAGAAAACTTACAAAAAAAGCTCTATCGTTTATGGTGTTGGCAAGTCAAAGGAAAGCAACGTTTAAGAAAAGCGGACAAGTCCGCCTTGGCCTATGAAAAAATAGGAAATTTGACCCTGAATGAGCAGCGAAGCGCGCAATGGGGCAAATTTATCTTTTTTTCACTAGGTCAGGACTTGGGAGCTAGACATTGATGGCTGAACTTATAATCCCCTAGTCTATAAAAAATAGTGCTGCCTTTTTTTAGATAGATAAGAATTATTTATCAAGGAATACAGAGAATTTAAACACCCTCTTTCCTTGATAAATCGTAGTTATCAAGGAAAGAGGGTTGTAAAAAAGAAGGCTTTCCCTGACAAGTTATTTTTATCAAGGAAAGTGTCCACTTTAATTGGTACCTTTACCTGATAAAAATTATAAAATTAATATTTTTAGGCTCCCCAACTTCATTTGACAGAGAACCACAAAAAGCAATGACCTGGACGACAATCATCCAGATTCATTGCTTTAACTGTTATTTATCCAACTTCAATCCTTTTAATGCTTCAAACATAGCATTATTAACCGGCTCTTCTTTTTGTTGGCTCTTCAGATATTTTTGAACATCCCGTTTATCGGCCTTTTTTCCGCCGGTTTTCTTTCTTCGCTCTTGGAAAGCGGAAAGCTTTTCACGGTGTCCGCATTTACATACAAACATCTGGCCGTCTCCTTCGCCTACTAATTCTAGTTTCTTATGGCATACTGGACAACGAGCGTTAGTGACTTTGGAAACATTTTTGCGGTAGCCACATTCACGGTCTTGGCATACCAACATTTTTCCTCTTTTACCATTTACTTCAAGCATTGGCTTTCCACAATCCGGACAATGTTTGGTCGTTAAATTATCATGTTTGAATTGTGTATCACTTCTTTTAATTTCTGAAACGATTTCTTTTGTATATTCTTTCATCTCATTAATAAAATGCTCTTTTTTCAATTTTCCTTTGGCAATCTGCTCCAGCTTCAATTCCCATTCGCCAGTGAGTTCTGCAGATTTTAATTCTGCCGGCACTAACTCAAGTAACTGTCGGCCTTTTCCTGTCGTGTGAATTCGAGTACCGCGCTTTTCAAGCATAAATGAGCTAAAAAGTTTATCAATAATATCTGCGCGTGTCGCCACTGTTCCTAATCCGCCGGTCTCTTTTAGGGTTTGCGTAATTTTTTTATCATTAGAATCCATGTATTTTGCTGGATTCTCCATAGCAGAAAGTAAGGTTGCTTCTGTAAAAGCTGCGGGTGGTTTTGTTTGTCCGCTCGTTTCAGAAACATAGGAGATTGTTAACTGATCTCCTTTTTTCAATTGAGGAAGAATTTGTTCTTTCAAATCATCTTCTTCATCGATTTCATCCAACTGATTGTCGTATACCTCACGCCAACCTGCCTCTAGAATTGTTTTTCCTCTTGCCACAAATCGCTCTCCATTTAACTCTGCTTCCAAAGTTACTTGTTCCCAGACTTCTGCTGGAAATAGAACAGCTAAGAAACGTTTCACGACTAAATCATAAATTTTCCGTTCCCGATCCGACAATTTTTGCAATGGAATTGATTGTTCTGTTGGAATAATCGCATGGTGGTCGGATACTTTACTATCATCAACAAATGATTTATTTGCTTTGATTGGTCTAGACGTTACTTTTGCCACTAATGAACGATACTGCGGCGATGCAATTGCCCTTAATCGATCTGGGATTGTAGATACAATATCTGTCGATAAGTAGCGTGAATCAGTACGAGGATAGGTAAGAACTTTGTGTCTTTCGTATAAATTTTGCATCAAATTCAATGTTTCTTTAGCAGAGTAACCAAAGAAACGATTCGCATCTCTTTGCAGTTCAGTTAAATCATATAAGCCAGATGGGTATGTTTTCTTTTGCTTTCTATTAACAGAAGAAACATCCACGCTCTTCTGGTTCAACTTCTTCACTAATTGTTGGATTTTTTCACGATCGAAAGAGCGAGTCTGACCGCTTTGTTTATCCTGCCAAATCAATTTCATGTCATTTTCTGTTATAAGCTCAATTCCATAATAGCTTTTAGGCTGAAAATTCTTTATTTCTTCTTCTCGTTTTGCAATCATTGCAACGACTGGCGTTTGCACACGTCCGGTATTGAGTTGGGCATTGTATTTTGTCGTAAGCGCACGAGTCGCATTCAAACCAATGTACCAATCAGCTTCTGAACGAGCAACTGCTGATTGATATAAGTTTTCATATGTTTTTCCTGGTTTTAGCTTATTAAATCCGTCTTTGATTGCTTTATCTGTAACGGAGGAAATCCATAATCGTTTCATCGGCTTGTGTACATTAGCTTTTTCGATAATCCAGCGAGCCACTAACTCCCCTTCACGCCCGGCATCTGTGGCGATAATAATATCGTCGATATCTTTACGAAGCATTTGTTTCTTTACTGCTTGAAACTGGCTGGAAGTTTGACGAATAACTGTTAATTTCAAATCTTTCGGCAACATGGGTAAGTCATTTAAATTCCATGTTTTATACTTATTATCATATTGCTCTGGCTCTGCAAGCGTCACTAAATGACCTAATGCCCAGGTAACCACATATTGGTTTCCTTCTATATATCCTTGGCCTTTCTTGTTACAATTTAAAACTTTGGCAATATCTCTTGCAACAGAGGGCTTTTCTGCTAGTACTAAACTTTTTCCCATTATATAAATAAACTCCTTATTTCGTGCTTTTTGTCAGTAATACTATATCACAAAAACACAGGAGAGGTGTGTTCCTTGTTTGGTGAATAAAATTTTCATTATTTAAACTGATAGCGATTTAGTTTGTGGTATGATGGAAAAAAACATACGATTGTATTTGGCTAAAGGAGATATTATGCGAAAGATTGTTCTTACTACCGAAAGCGGTGCAGATTTACCAGAAAAATTGGTGCATAAATTTGGCATCAAAGTAGTACCTATGCATGTCATCATGGATGGAAAAGATTATAAAGACGGCTCGATTCCTGTAACAGATATTTTTGATTATTACGAAAGCACTAAAAAAATCCCTTCTACCACTTCAACAAACCCAAATGAATATACAGAATTATTCCAAGCTGTTCGAGCGGAAAACCCTGAAAGTATGATTGTCCATGTTGGTTATACATCCCAAGCCTCCTCTTCTTTTCAAAATGCTCTAATTGCAGGCGAAGATTTCAATGATATCTATTTTGTAGACACTTTAAATGTAACGGGCGGTTTAGGTGCAGTTGTTTTATATGCAGCAGAGCTACTGCAAGATCATCCAACTATTGGTGGGGAAGACCTGATTGCTGCGATTGAACAGGTTGTTCCGAAAACGAAATTAGCCTTTTTACCTGGTAATCTAGAATATCTGCGGGCAGGCGGGCGAGTTACTAATGCCCAATATTTAGGTGCTTCTTTGTTAAAATTAAAACCGATGATTGAATTGATTAACGGCAAACTTGTTTCAACAAAAAAATATCGCGGGAAAATGCTTAAAGCAACAACTACTCTCTTACATGATTATTTTAAAAACTACAATATTGATCGCAAACAGCTCTATTTCATTTATTCTGTTGGTCTCGAAGAAGAGATTAAGCGAGAACTGGAGAAGGTAGCTGCAGAATATGACTTTCACCATATCGAATGGATTGAAGCAGGTTGCGTGATTACTTGCCATAGCGGACCCGGAGCTTTCGGAGTTGCCGGAATAGAAATCTAACAAAAAAGCGGACAAGTCCGCTTTTTTTGTTAGATTTCTTTTTCAGGATTCAAATCCACCACAAACGTTTCATATGGTTCTAAAGTTAAATCGGCCAAATCATACTGTTTTCTTGAATAGTTCTGAATGATTGGATAATTGATACTTTGTTTTTCAGTCAATTGAAGGTTTTGGACTTTTTCGCTAAAGTTTGCGCATACTAACCAGCGTTTTCCTTCGTATGCTCTTATGTAAGCAAAAATGTTGGGATCATCTTCCAACAGCAATGTATAACTTCCGTAAATGACAATAGGATTTTCTTTTCGTAATTGAATCAGTTTTTTGTAACAGTAAAAAATTGACTGTTCATCGGCCAGACTCTCTGAAACATTAATTTCTTTATGATTGGGATGTACCGGTAGCCAGGACATTCCAGCTGAAAAACCAGCCTGCTCGCTATCATCCCACTGCATCGGTCTTCTTGCATTATCGCGGCCTTTGGCGTTAATCGATTCGATGATTTCTTCTTTACGGTACCCTTCTTCAAGACGCTCATAATACATATTCAGCGTTTCAATATCGTTCGCTTCAGAAATGTCTTTTAGCGGATAATTCGTCATCCCAATTTCTTCGCCCTGAAAAATGTAAGGAGTTCCTTTCATCATATGCAACAAAATCGCAAACATCTTCGCACTTTCGATACGGTATTCCTTATCATTTCCCCAGCGTGAGACAATTCTTGGTAAATCGTGATTATTCCAAAAAAGACTATTCCACCCTTCATTATCTAAGGATACTTGCCATTTTGACAGGACTTTTTTCAATTCCGGTATGGATAATTCCTTCAAATCCCATTTATCTTTTCCTTCTTGTTGATCCAGACCGACATGTTCAAATTGAAAGACCATCGATAACTCCTTGCGTGCAGGGTTTGAATATAACTTCGCAATTTCAGGTGTTGCTCCCCACGTTTCTCCAACTGTTAATAAGTCTGCCTTCCCAAACGATTCTCGATTCATTTCTTGTAGATACTCGTGTAATTTAGGACCGTTTCCAGTAATTTTTTGGTCAGGCAATTTTCCAATTAAATCAATTACATCCATTCGGAAACCACCAATTCCTTTATCAATCCAAAAATTCATCATATTATAAACTTCTTGGCGAACGGTTTCATTTTCCCAATTTAAATCGGGTTGTCTTTTACTAAAGAGATGCAGAAAGTATTGACCTGTTTCCTCATCTAATTGCCAAGCAGAGCCACTAAAAGCTGAGCGCAAATCATTGGGTTCTTTGCCGTCTACGGGATCCCGCCAAATATAATAATCACGATACGGATTGTCTTTACTCTTTCGTGCCTCTATAAACCAAGGGTGCTCGTCGGATGTATGATTCACTACTAAGTCCATCACGATATGAATATTCCGTTTTTTTGCTTCTTCAATTAATTCATCCATATCTGCCATTGTTCCAAAATCAGGATGAATGTCTTGGTAATCACTAATATCGTAGCCGTTATCGTCATTTGGTGACTGATAAACTGGACTCAGCCAAATAACATCGATTCCTAAATTTTCTAAATAATCTAGACGAGAAATAATTCCTTGCAAATCACCAATGCCGTCTCCATCGCTGTCTTGGAAACTTCTTGGATAAATTTGATACACAACTGATTGATGCCACCATTTTTCTTGCATTCTTCGCTACCTCTTCTTTTATTTTGTACCTCCATGATAGTGGAATGGTTTTCTCATTGCAAACGGTTCCTGACTTTTCCTCATTGAAAATTAAAAATTGCAGTATAATAACGGTAAGGAGTTGATAATGATATGGAAATAAATATTCAATCTATGGAAGATTATCTTTCTTATCAAGGAAAAAAATATATCGCCCCAGAAAAAGCTGGTGAGCGTAAAATAGAGATGGAGACTTTTAAAAAAGAGGGCCAGCTTGCGCGAAAAGAATTCCAAGAACTTTCGAAAGCAGTACATGCTCGGTTATCGGATTTTAATATGCAAAAAGTGAGCGGCTGGATGAATCAAGCTCAAATTGGCCGTCCACATTTTTGGTGTTATTTTAAAACAGAAACAGAGACCAGAGCCGATTCCTGTTTCGCAATTCGTCTGTTGACGATTGAAGAACGATTGGGTATTTCCGTTGAAGTTAGTTTTATTGAACGAGGAGTGATTCCGGAAACGATTGTTCGTCAAAATCAAGTTCTAGAAGTACCAATTAGCGAGCCCTTATATTATCTTGTTCAAGAAAATGGCGAAAGCCAACGTGAAGCTGGCACAGAAGATATTCGCGAAAAATTAAAATCAAAAGTCTTAGACGGCAGCGTGCGGAAAGTGCTCGTAAAATATGACATTCCAAAAATTAGTGAATTCGAAACGAATGAAGAATTGATAGAGGAAATTATAAATGGATTCAAAATGTTGGATCCCTACCGTTTAGCAACACGAAAAGAGGGCAAGTCCGACTTGTGAGTTGGACATTGATGGCAGAACTTATACTACCCTAGTCTAAAATAAAGACGTTCAAGCTCATTTTACAGCCTGAATGTCTTTATTTTTTGGGAATAAAGATGTTCAATGTTAAATTTCTTGCTGATCATCTTTATTTCTTGAAAATAACGATGTTCGGCCACAAGATGCCCTCTGAACGTCTGTTTCTGTAAATGCATCCATATCCACTCGGCCAGGAATTGAGAGCTGGATATTAATGTCAGAAAAACTTAGACTACCATTTTGCAATTTCTGACGGAATAGGAGCTGTTTGTAGGTTGCTAAAGCAGCCACACCCATGACAAAAGGGAGAGTCCACGTTTGAACGCTCACTCTCCCTTTGAGGCACCAGCACCAGAAATCATAATGCCAGCCGTTTTTATGCTTTTACAATATCTTCTGAAATAATTGTGAATAGATCAGCTTCATCGTCAATTGCCAGACGATTACTCTGCTGAAGCTTCGTTTTTTCGAACAAACTTCGAGCAGAACGAGCATTCCCAAAATGACTGTCTCGTTTCTCAAATCCTTCTTCAAAAACATGTTGAACTGTTTCTTTTGCTTCATCCGTCAAGATAAAACCTTGCTGACTTGCTCCCATTAGGAAAATTTCTGTTAATTCAGCACTACTGTAGTCAGGAAAATCAATGGTATACGCAACTCGACTACGAATACCAGAATTCATGTTTAACATTAATTCCATTTCTCCTGGATAACCTGCCATAATCACGACAAGTTTATCACGGTTGTCTTCCATTTCCTTAATTAACGTACTGATCGCTTCAAAACCAAAATCACTTTCAGAACCAGAATAGAGTGAGTAAGCTTCGTCAATAAATAGTACGCCGCCATAAGCTTCTTTGATTTTCTCCAAAGTTTTCGGCCCCGTTTGACCGACATATTGCCCCACTAAGTCATCTCTGGTTACTTCGATCATATGTCCACGTTTCAGAACACCAATGGATTTCAAAATCTGGCTGATTAAACGAGCAATAGTCGTCTTACCTGTACCTGGTTTTCCAGTAAATACCATATGCAGAGACAAATCATTGGTTCCATGTCCAAGTTCTTCCCGTCGCTTTTCAGCACGCACATAATTAATAATGGATTTCACTTGCTCTTTTACATCGGCAAGTCCTACTAAGCTTTGTAATTCATCCATTAAGTCCTTAATATCATCGCCAAATAATTGATCTGGATTAATACCGAAATCTAATGGTTCTAGAATGACCAAATCTTCTTCTGTTAACGAACGGTCACTCAATCGATAGGCTCTTTCACGCATAGCCGATTCCATAATATTTCGAACAGCCCGAGCATTGGCAAATTGGGGAGATACTTTTTCTTGGTTAATCTTAATCAGAAAAGCTTTCTCAGCTTCCTCTGTTAATGTATAGTGATTGTCTTCCGCTTGATCGGTCGCAATATCCAGCAGCTCTTTATCAGAAAAATCATCAAAATAAATTTGCATATTAATGCGGCTTGATAAGCCAGGATTCGACTTGAGTAATTCTTTCATTCCAGCATCATAACCGGCCAAGACAACAATAAAATCATTGCGATAATCTTCCATTGCCTTAATCAGTACTTCAATCGCCTCAGCACCGTAATCACCATGATCACTCTTGGCAGGAGACAGAGAGTATGCCTCATCTATAAAAAGAACGCCGCCTTTAGCTGATTCAATAATTTCACGCGTCTTTTGAGCAGTTTGTCCCATATAACCACCGACTAAATCGGAACGGTCCACTTCAACTAATTGACCTGTTTCCAAAATTCCTAATGAATAGAAAATATCTCCTAAAATACGGGCGACGGTCGTTTTTCCTGTTCCTGGATTTCCAGAAAAGGCAAAGTGATAACTGGGTTGTTCACCTTTTTCAATCGATAGCATATAGGCGCGGCGTTTGTCATATTCCATCAGCTTCACGATCCGGTTGATTGTATCCTTCACTTCGTCTAAGCCTACTAATTCATTTAATTCTTCTAAAACATCTTCGATGTGGGGGCGTGTTTTCTTATAAGGTTGCGCTGTTTCGATGCCAAATGGATTTTGAATCGTAGAACGTTTTCCCTTTTTAGGTTGCATGCTGTCAATCAAAGATTCTACTTTGGCTGTACTATGAGATAAGGGGCGCGTTCTTTTTAGATACTCATAAATTTTGCGGCATTCCTCAAAATCACCATGAATATAATGTGCATACACACGGTCATATTCGATATCATCGTCGTAACCATGCTTTTCAGATACTTCAATTGAATTTAAAATCGTTTCTAACGACTCTTCTTGTTGCAGGTAAATCTTCGTCTTTAAGCGATGGGAGGCATATAATTTTGGTTGTCTTTCCAAGACTACTTCTGTCATTTCCAAGGCTCTGTCTAATTGATTGCGCTCAAATGCCAGAGATGCTAAAATTCGAGCTGCTTCCCAATTTTTCTCATTAATCGCATAAGCTCGCTCTGCTAATTGTTTTGCCTCATCCGTGAAGTTTTGTTGCAGATACAATTGCGCCAGCAAAACTAAATAGGAGTCTGCCTCTGGGTTCGTTTCAACTGCTTTTTGAACATATGCCATTGCCTTGTTATAATCATGATTTCGATAATAGCTTAGCCCCAATAAATAATTCACTTGCGGATGATCTGGAAATTGATGATGCGCTTCTCTAAGAATAGGGACACTGCTCAAGGCCATATTGTTCTTGATATTGTACTCCATCCCCCGCAAACGATCCTCTATATTTTCAATTGTCATTTTTTGAGATTCGTTTGCTTCAATTGTTTCTTCCGGTGCTGTTTTTTCCATGCTTACTCCTCCTTCCTCTGTTATTTTTTTATGTACTTCTGTCTTATTCATTGCATTATATTCTATCATATAAGTCGCTAAAAGTTGTTATTATTTGCTTGTTATCATTATTTTTTCACTTTTTTCATTTTGATGAATCTGTATTTTATACTGTTATATTTTTTAGAAATTCTTTTTCATTCTGCCCAACTTTCCTTCTTGTCTATCATCGATATTTTTCATAAACAATGGTATGATAATAGTAGAAAGCGCTTTAATTTAACTAGAAAGGATGAAGTGAAATGAAAAGAGCACAATTCCTTGACCGACACGATGCTGGTCGACAACTTGCCGAAAAATTAACTGCTTATCAAGGAGAAAATTCGATTGTTTTTGCATTGCCTCGTGGCGGTGTTCCTTTAGGTGTGGAAGTTGCCAAACACTTGCAAGTCCCTCTCAAGCTAATTATTACTAAAAAAATTGGACACCCTTTTAATCCTGAATATGCGATTGGGGCAATTTCAGAACACGGTAAAGCTATTTATAATATGTCTGAAATTATGCAGGTAGATAAAGAATGGCTGATGAATGAAGAAGCTAGACTGAAAAACGAAATAAAAAGGCGTCGGTATAAGTATAACAACAAAGGTTTCCCTGAATCACTTGAAGGAAAAACAGCCATCATCGTCGACGATGGCATTGCAACCGGCTATACAATGTTGGCAGCCATTGATGACGTAAAGAAGCAAAACCCCCAAAAAATAGTAGTCGCGATTCCGGTAGTTCCTGAATCCATGGCAAAAAAACTAGAAGAAGAAGTACATGAATTAATTACATTGGAACGTACCCGCCATTATTTAGGGGCTGTAGGTGCTTATTATGCAAAGTTTAATCAGTTGAATGATTCAGATGTCATTGAACTACTAAAAAACAAATATACTTAGTTTTACAAAGAATAAGACCAGTAATTCATTCCCGCTTCTTCGATGATCGAGCTTTCATACCAATTGTAGTTATGGAATTTATTTTCCAAATCATCATTGGGATCATTCAAACTGAATTTTCCGTCTTGATAACCGGTCAAGAGCATAATATGCCCAACATCAGTGAATTGACTTACATCTACAGAAACGATTACTAAGTGTCCTTTTTCCAGTTCTTCTTTTGCCCATTCAATATTATTACCTAGGTTTAAGAAGTCCAACTCATGAAATAATGCATAATCTTCAAAAATCTCCCAGCTCGTCCCGGCTCCATAGATATAGTAATCATTTTGAGCCCATTCTTGAACAGTAGCTGGTGTAGATTCAAATCCATAATAATTCCCAATCATCGCTAAAGTTGCGATAGCACAGCCATTTTCTGCCATATTTTCATCGCCGTCCGTACCGTACGAGATGTCTTTCCATTCATCCGCTGTTTGAAGAAATAAAGGTACATCGCTTGTACGCACTAATTCGATTTTTGAAGGATGTTCCTCTCTATTAGGAACATCTTTTTCACTGGTAACGTTTTGGACATTTTCATTATTAATAATAACCGACGATTTGGGTTCATTTTCTTTTTGCTCATGATAGTAAGTAAAGCCCATTGCAACTACTAATAGTAACAAAGTTGCTTTAAAAAAATTCTTCATAACTTTTAGACCTCATTTTTAAATAGAATCTTATACGTTCATTATCTTAACACGTTCTGCTTCTATTTGTAATACCTGCTCATTTTACCTTGCAAAGATTGTCACTTTTCTTTATTATAGTAGCAGCCTTATGTGAATAAAATTCATTTAGATAGATAGGATCGAGAAAGGATGAACGCTGTGAAAGAAGTTAGCTTAAAGGATACCGTTTTTGATACGGTCGCAAAACATCCAGAAGTTCGTGAAGTAATTATCAGCTTAGGATTTACTCCATTAAGTGATGACAAAATGTTGCATACTGCAGGAAGAATGATGACTTTGGGAAGAGCCGCAAAACAATTCGGTATTCCTTACGAAACAATTGTTCAAACGCTGGAAAAAAATGGATTTACAGTAAAGGAGTCGGAACTCTAATTGAAAAAACAAAGCCAACGCTCAATAGATTTTGAAGCTCGTCAAATGATTTTGAAAGACCTCATTCTTCGTTTGCATGATGGCGAGGACGAGGAACAAATCAAGATTGAATTTAAAGAACATTTCGATAATGTCAGTGCATTTGAGATTTCTGTTATGGAACGTCGCCTTATGAGCCAAGGTATCCAAGCGGAGGAAATTATGCTTCTTTGTAATGTTCACGCTTCTCTCTTTAATGGTTCGATTGAGTCCGTTTATGAATACAGTGAAGAGCAAGACAAACCGGGCCACCCCATCCGGGTCATAAAAGAAGAAAACTTAGCGATTGAAACTGCACTTGATCGAATCGAAAAACTATTTTTTGTATATTTGGATGAGCCTGCCCCTGACTTAAAGCATGGATTACTCTTGCAAATTGATATGCTTTGGGAAATCGACAAACATTACGCTAGAAAAGAAAACTCATTCTTTCCTATCATGGAACGATACGGCTTCACTGCGCCACCAAAAGTAATGTGGGGAGTCGACGACCAAATTCGCGACATGATTAAAAGTTTCCGTAATATTATCGAGACCGACCAACTAGATCAGGCTACAGAAATATTCGATAATATGAAGTATGAGATTGAAGAGATGGTTGTCAAAGAAGAAGAAATCATGTTACCGATGATTATTCCTTTTTTTAATGAAGATGATTGGATATCGATTGCGGCTGAATCAGAAGAAATCGGCTATTGCATGGTCCAACCAGAAGCAAAATGGAAACCAGAGCGTTATGAATTCAATGTAAACGGTGTTCCAACCGATAAAGATGGCAATATTCAATTTGAAACGGGTTATCTATCCGTAAAGGAATTGGAGAAAATTCTGAACGAGCAGCCGTTGGAACTCACTTTTGTTGATGCAAATGATAAAGTGAAATACTTTAACAATGGTCCGGGCAAAAAATTATTTCCGCGGACAAAAAACTCATTAGGACGAGAAGTCTATAATTGTCATCCACCAAAAAGCCAGCCAATTGTACGGAAGTTAATCGCTGACTTCAAAGCGGGAACAAAAGACTCCGAAACTTTGTGGTTCCGTGCTCGAGGGAATTTTGTGATGGTGACCTATAAAGCTTTGCGCGATGATGATGGAAGCTATTTAGGAACTTATGAATATGTCCAAGATATTGAAAATATCGTGAACATCGATGATGAAAGACGTTCGATTGAATAAAATCATTACATGAGCCAGGGCAGAAAGTTGCCTTGGCTTTTTGCTGGTCCAGCTGAACACTTTTATGAATTCTGTAACCTTCGCACCTTTTTTGCTGCTCCAAGCTCCCACTTTTTTGAATTCTGTAACCTTCACACCTTTTTTACTGCTTCAAGCTCCCACTTTTATGAATTTTGTAACCTTCACACCTTTTTTGCTGCTCCAAACTCCCACTTTTGAGAAGTTATCTCATGATTATAAGCAGAATGTCGAATTAGACTAAATACCGGAGACAGAAGTCGATAATTTTCTCTTTGACAACTCAAAAAATCCACTAATCGTGTTACACTTAGTACAATGATTAATGGAGGTGTGCTATGAAATACGACTTTACCACTCTTGTTGATAGGAAAAATACTGGGTCAGCAAAATGGGAACAAATGGCAGATTGGAACTCTAAGGTCGCTCCAGATACTGTGCCGCTTTCTATCGCCGATATGGAATTAAAAAACCCACCTGAAATAATTGAGGGATTGAAAGAATACTTAGATGAAACAATTTTAGGATACACCTTACCTTATCCAAGCTTTTACAAAGCTGTTGTGAATTGGCAGAAGAAGCGTCATAATTGGACGATCGAACCAGAATGGATTATAAATACACAAGGGGTAGTTGCCGCTTTCTACGCTGCTATTCGAGCTTTTTCAAATAAAGGTGATGGCATTATTGTATTCCGCCCTGTCTACTACCCCTTCCTGCAAGCAATTGAAGATAATGAGCGAACAGAAGTAAACGTTCCTCTCATTGAGACTGATGGACACTATACCATCGACTTTGACGCTTTTGAAGAGGTTGCTGCAAAAGCAGAAAATAAAATTCTTATTTTCTGTAGTCCGCATAATCCCGTAGGACGCGTATGGACAAAAGAAGAGTTACAAAAATTAGCGGAAATCATTATCCAACATGATCTACTGCTCATTTCTGATGAGATTTGGTATGACTTTATTATGCCTGGACATACTCATACCGTAACAACCACTGCCCATCCACAATTAAAAAAGCAGACCATTACTTGTACAGCACCTTCTAAATCGTTCAATTTAGCCGGCTTAGGTCTTTCTAATATTATTATTGAAGATCCAAAAATCCGCGAACGTTTCCGAAGTGAAATCGAAAAGGTACGCGGAGACATGATCAATATATTTGGTTTTAAAGCTTGTGAAATTGCCTATACAAAATCCGAAGCTTGGCTGGATGAATTGTTAACGTTGATCAAAAATAACCACCAAGTTGTTCATGACTTTTTTCAAGAAAAGTTTCCCAAAATCAAAGCACCTTTTCCAGAAGGAACGTATCTGCAGTGGCTCGACTTTCGTGCACTGGCTCTATCTGATGAAGAGTTAGAACAGTTCTTGCATCAGGAAGCAGAGTTCTTTACAGATGAAGGCTATATTTTTGGAGAGGAAGGCAGCGGATTTGAGCGAATTAACGTAGCTCTTCCTACTGATGTTTTAAAAACACAGCTTTACAAACTTGAAGCAGCATTAAAACAAAGAGGTTATTAATTTTTTTGATTCTGCACAACAGGAATTTTTTCATTCAATTTACGATAAATTTCCTTCATTTCAGCTTCACTGCTTTTCTCAACTGCTTCTTCTAAGAACATCCAAGCAACAGCACTATTTTCGTCTGGCTTTACAAGAAGTTGTTCTTCTTCGTCCGCCTGTATTAAATAGGTAACGTTTAAATGCAAATGCTCAGGAATCTCTTTTCCTCTTTTTATATGGGCCGGTACTTCTAAAATTTCAATTGAATAGATGTCTGTTTGAACAGGTTTGAGTTTGCTCAAGCCTGTTTCTTCATTTACTTCTTGAAGAGCGACTTTTAGAAAATCTTCTTCTCCGTCTACGTGGCCGCCTAACCATGACCAAGACTGATAAATGTTGTGGTAAGCCATAACCGTTTTCGTAAAGTCATGATTGACAACCCAAGCTGAAGCTGAAAAATGTGCAATTTCATTCTCTCGAGTCAAAACATCTGGATAAGTATCTATATAAGTAAGGATTCTTTTTTTATCTTCTATTTCTTGTTCGTTGTATGGTTTGTATGCTTCAATCATGTTGCGTAATTGCAAAGTGTTGACCCCTCTCTTCCAACTCTAAACTTTTATGAAAATACTTCTTATCTGAACAAGTATACCATCAAAATTTAGCGAGAAGATGAATAAACATGGTATTTTTTTACAACGAATTGGTTTCGCTTATTCCTGGTTCCATAAATAACGATAGAAGAACCTTCATTAACCTGATACAAAAAGTTTAGTGAATGGGTTTTTATTAGACAATTTTCTCGTTCATCGTGATCAGTTTCAATTGTAAACCGAACGAGTGGTGTTTCTTCCAACTTCACGATTTTTATTTTTTCAACATTCCCTTTTAAATAAGTTCTGTCATTCATTTCCCACACCTCATTTCGTTATCTAAATTATACGAACGTACGTTCAAACTGTCAAGTGACTTTTAATATAGAAACAAATATTTCACTCTCAAAAACGACCAAAGCTTGATAGAACGACATGCCACAAATTGTGACACAATCTTCTTTGCTCTTCTCTGGAAAATAACTCATAATAAAATTTGACGAGAATAATCATGTGCTGAAAACTGGCTCGTATATTTTCCAGAAAATGTTAGATTTATATATATGAGGAGGAATTATGTTTGATGACAATTGGAGAACGTATCAAGGAAGCTCGAAAAGAAAAAGGAATGACACAGCAAGAACTTGCTCAACAATTAAATATCTCAAGATCTGCTATTTCCAACTGGGAAATCGGTAGAAACTATCCTGATATCCAAATGATTGTGTCAATTTCAAATTTACTAGATGTTTCTCTTGATCAATTACTGAAGGGAGACGAAGCAGTCGTGAAAAAAATTGCAGATGATACGCATGTTAGAAAGAAACAGAGTTTCAAGATTAAAATTCTGTACACAGTAGTCGCTTTATTGTTAGTCATCACTTTATCGTTTGGAGTACCAAGATTTATAAATACCGTCCTATCTCGGGAGAGCCAAATTAAATCAGTAGAGTTACTAGAAGGTAACAAAATAAAAATAGAAACCAACCTTCCTCCTTACAGAACAATTAGCGGGTACATGTTGAGCAGCGCTCAAGACCCTTGGGAATTGGATTTAGCTATTTCAATTCACCTAGATTTTTCAATGATAAACGAAGAAACTGTCATTGTAGAAATTAATGATGATATGAGGAAACATGTAGAAAACATTGTGGGTATTAATCTCGTTAATTCAAGAAATAAGATTTTCAAAACCATTCCTCTTCATGAATAATCAAAGACTCCCAATAAAGTAGTCGAATTCACTACTCTATCGGGAGTCTATTTTTACGGTTCTATATTTTTTTAGTATTGATAGACTTGTACAAACGCCATTTTGAGATTTCTGACGGAATAGGGGTTCTTTTAGCCATGTCAATGATTCAAAGGAAACACTGTGGGCAATACCCAAGTATATCATGTTTGAAAGTTGCTGAAGTAACAACAACCATGACAATTATGGAGAATTGACGCTTCAGCGATTACTGCTTGAAAGCCTGAATAAAAAAGATTCAGGGGTTCCCTGACTCCATACAAGCAAACCCGCCTATTCCAAAAGAAATTTCTTTTCAGATACCATCATCGATGAAAGCTTGAGCCTTTTTTATTTATCTGCGAATGCTCTTCGTAATTCAGCGATATTCATTTTTTTCATTTTTAAGAAGGCTTCTACGACACGCTGTGTTGCTTCTTCGTCTTCTGAAAGCAACAGCTTATTTAATTCGCGCGGAGCAATTTGCCAGGAAACACCAAATTGATCTTTTAACCAGCCACATTCTTCTGCCTCAGGTACAGCTGATAGTTTTTCCCAATAATAATCAATTTCTTCTTGATTTTCACAATAGACCATCAACGAAATTGCTTCATTGAATGCGAAATCGTGAAGGCTCGCGCCGCCATCCATAGCAGTCATCTGTAATCCTTCTAGTTCAAAAGTCGAGAGTGTCAGTTTTCCAATATATTCTTCTCCCATTTCTTCTCCGTAGTACTCAAGCTTACCAATAGAAGAATTTTTAAAAGTTGATACATAATGATTAATCGCTGCTTCCGCATTTCCATGTTGTTCTTTGACAAATAAAAGTGATGGGATAATCTTTTGCTTAATCGGTTCTGTTACATGAATCAATTGCCAAGAAAGACCATATCGATCAGCTAGCCAACCATAGCGTTCACTAAATGGATACTGCCCCAACTCCATTAACGCATGTCCACGATCTATTAGTTTCTCCCATAATCTCTCCACTTCCTCAACGGTCTCACATTGGACTGCCAAAGAAATCGAGGGGTTAAAAGTAAATAATGGACCGGCAGAAATAGCAAAAAATTCTAAACCAGCAAGTGTGAAGGAAAGTTGTTCTGAATCACCGGATGGCGTGTCCTTTACAATGATTGTCCAGTTTACTTTTGACTCATCAAAAAGAGTTGTATAAAAATTAGCGGCTTCCAGGGCTTCTGTATCAAACCACAAATGTGGAACAATTTTTTGCATGGTATTTCCTCCTAATTAGATGAAATAACTTCCTAGTAAAAAACTTGCTACTAATGCACAAACTGGAACAGACAAAATGAATACAAGAATCCCTATAAACGAGCGATCCTCGCGCCAAACGATTGCGACAAGACTGCCAAATAAACTAACGAATGCACCGATTATTCCCGATACGGTCAGTAACATCAATATCCAATTGATAAATGAACGTGTAACTTCAGCGCCACCCCACTTATCTCGAACAAAAGCAACAATTATCCATGTCACTAAAAAATAGAGTAACGCCCAGATTGCCAACTTCCCTAAACTTGTTCGTGGCCGAAAGGTTAATTTCATCGTGAATCCTCCGATTAACATTTTCCTATTTTGTATATTTTACCACTTTCTAATAAGTTTTGTCTCAATTTACATTAATTAACTTTTTTACTTGATCCATCTTGATAGTTGATCTCGTAACCTTCTTGAACATTGAAGATGTATACGTTAAAATGTAAGCCTTCGTCTTCAACTGATTGTGCCATTAGGTGAATACCTCTTGCTACGAGCTCATTTTCACGAAAAATGGGTTGAACCAAGTACCTTACATGATTATTGGTTTGCTCTAAGTAATAGTTAACATCATTTTCAAACCGTAACATGTGAGGATTATTTAAACTTCTCGTTCCGGTCATTAAATTACGGATATTATTGTTCTCCCCTGTTAGTTGAAAGCCAATTAGATGACAGCGATTATATAACCATTGACCATTTTCTAACTTCTTTTGCTTCCAACCGGTTGGATCAATATACAAAGGCTCACGTTCCTCTAAAGGAAATAAATCTGTTCCCAACATGGCATCTGCAGGACCTACGCGATTCAATCGATCGATCTCACTAAAAGACTGCCAGCTGCCGTCTGCTAAAGATAACTCGTCTTCACTAAAGGTTGGGTTATTTCCATTTACTTCAATTACTTGGTTAACACCATCATATTCTAAATAAGTTAATTCTGATTCTGGAACAGTTTCTGTTAAAAATAAATCTTCAATAATGCCTTGTATCACAGGCAGTGGTTGGGTCATTAAAATAAAAAGGACAGCCGCTGCTGCTAATACTCCATTGACTACTTTCAAACGAATATCCATTTCATCTTTTCTTTTTCTTCCTCTTGCCATTTTATTGTTTTCATCTATCCTTTCTGAAAGCCCTCATCACGCAAATAAGATTCTCCAGCTTCTTTTGTTTTAAATATCCCTTCAACCTGCTCACTCGGAAGTAGAACAGACCAAACTGGATTCTCAAACTGCAAACGCAGTACTTCCCCTTCTTGGTTAAACCACAATTCAGAATAGCCGTCTTCATACCCAGATTCTGTTTTTCTTAAAAATGAAACAGCTTCTTCAACTAACTCACGAATGCGGTCTTCATCATCCTCTAGCACAGAAATATAGCCTTTATTGGTTTCTTCTTTTGGCAAATAGCCTGCATAAATAAAGGCATTTCCGTTTGGATGCAAAAAGCGGACCACAACGGTTTTCGCAACAGCACTTTCTTTAAAATGGTAGTTCAAACGATTCATAGACACAGGGTTTGCTTCTAATTCTGGATAACTATCAAAAATTTCTTTTTTTTCTTCAAATGTTAGAATCATATTTTTCTCCTTCGCGCTTGAGTGATTACTAAAAATAATCGGAATGCAAAAACGGCACACCGATTATTTCAGCTTTTTCTTAAATATAGTAAAGATTTTCTGAAGAATACACGGGATCACTTGTGATATCCAATCCTAAATTTCGTAAAATTTGTTCATCGTCTTTCTTGAGCATGACTGTAGAATGAGCTTGAACACCAGAAAGTTCTGATAATTTATTATAGCATAATTGTGCAGTAGGATTTGTAACCGCACTGATTGCTAAAGCAATTAAAATTTCATTGGCATTCAATACGGGCATACGATTGTGCAATACTTCAGCCTTTGTCTTTTGAATGGTTTCTAAAATGGTCAGTGAAAGCAAAGGAATTTCATCGGCTACATTCGCCAAAACTTTAATGGAATTCAAAATTGCCGCTGAAGAAGAATCCATCAAGTTGGATGTTCTTCCTGTAACGATACGACCATCTTTTAATTCAAAAGCCATAACGGACTTCGCATCATTCGTTTCAGCTTGAGAGCGAAGTTTTTTAGCGTATTCTCTTGCCGGCTGTACAGGTAGACGATCTTCTTGTTTTACACCGACATCTTCCAGTAACATTTTCATACGATAAAGGATATCCTCGCCGATCAGTCCTTTTTTATAATCACATTCCGTTGCAAAACTTCTTCGGATAATTTCTTGCTTAGAAGCCTCTTGTACAACCTCATCATCTGTAATCCCAAAGCCGACACGATTCACGCCCATATCTGTTGGAGACTGGTAAACAGATTCTTTCCCTGTAATCTTTTCGATGATTCGTTTGATTATTGGAAAAGTTTCAATATCCCGATTATAATTTACCGCGATTTGATTGTATTTTTCATAGTGAAAATTATCAATCATATTCACGTCTTTT
This sequence comes from Jeotgalibaca ciconiae, assembly GCF_003955755.1. Lineage (NCBI taxonomy): Bacteria > Bacillati > Bacillota > Bacilli > Lactobacillales > Carnobacteriaceae > Jeotgalibaca > Jeotgalibaca ciconiae. The sequence continues at coordinate 957,256 of NZ_CP034465.1, forward strand.
AAATCAACCGTTGCTGCTTCATAAGCAACATTTAGCGGGTGTTTTAAAGGAATATTCCATACAGGAAAGGTCTCGAATTTAGAATAGCCAGCTTTTCTTCCTAATCGGTTTTCATGATAAAGTTGGTTCAAACAAGTTGCCAATTTCCCACTTCCTCCGCCTGGAGAAGTCACTACAACAATCGGTTTTGTCGTTTCTATAAATTCATTTTGGCCAAATCCTTCATCACTTGTAATCAAATCAATATTCGAAGGATAGCCCTCAATACTGTGATGTGTATAAACCAAGATATCACGTTTCTGCAATTTATTAATAAATAAACGTGTAGATGGCTGTCCATGATAACGCGTGATAACAACACTGTTCACTTTCAAACCAAACTCTCTAAACTCATCAATCAAACGAAAAACGTCCATGTCATAGGTAATGCCATAGTCACCGCGAATCTTGTTTCGTTCAATATCTCCTGCATAAACGCAAATCACGATCTCTGCTTGATCTTTTAAACGTTGTAATAATTTTATTTTTGCATCCTCATCAAAACCTGGGAGTACTCTTTTGGCATGTTTATCACCAATTAATTTCCCACCGAACTCTAGATATAATTTATCATAATGGTTCACCCGCTCCAGTATATAGCGAGACTGTTCTTCAATGTATTTTTTTGAATCAAAGCCTATTTTCTCCATACCAAACCTCCAAGTTCTTTTTGATTTTCTATTCATCAACTCTACTTATTATAAAGATTATTCGCTTGATTGCAACGTGCTTCACGAAGGTCTTTCAATGATCACCATTCTTGGTTCCAATTCTCAAACTTTTTTTGTATTCCGTAATCATGGATTCTCTGCGTTTTTTCAAAGTCGAAAGTGCTCCTAATAGTTGTTCCGAATCATCACACATGTCGCATTCTTCTTTTTGGCGTTCTATTTCTTCTTCAATCGGTTCATATGGAACAGCTTTTTTTATTTCGTTTAAAATTATATAGATTTGTTTTCGCATTCGTTCCATTCTAGCTGGTTCAGCCGCTTTGATTTCATCCAAATGTTGAAGAACATAAGGAAACGGCAGATGTCGAAGCATTCTTCCTTCTTTCACATGGACATACTCTTTTGTGAATGGACTAACTCCGTTAGCAGTACCATGAATTTGATACCAGCCATCATAAATTTCCCAGACACCTTCCGTTTCTTCCGGCTGAAAATCACGTTTTAATTTGTAGGTTGGATCCTCGCCCGTTATTTCAGCCACCCAACGTTTTTCATCTTGAACATTCGGCATTAAATGCAGTCGTTGAGCTTTCATCGTTGATTATCACTTCTTTCATTTTTGGTTCATCACTATCTAGTGTGACACAAATTTTAGAAAAATGGTATCCAAATTATCGTTCTGAATTTTTTCTATAGTGTTCTTTTGTCAATTTCATTCAGTAGAAAGTTTCTCATGCTCCCACTAGATGAAAATAAAGACTAATTTCATCTAGTGACCATCTAATCAGGACTCCACTAAACAATATTCACTATTAATTTCATCCAGTGGAGACAAAATCACTGCTCAGTAAATGAAATTGAGAGAGTCTTGCAAAAATTTCAGCCCAAAAAAGCAGGAAGATTTCTCTTCCTGCCAAACTAATCTGTTTATTCAGTTCTTAAAGCTTCAACTGGATCTTTCTTAGCAGCCATTCTTGATGGAATGATTCCCGCAATCACTGTAAGAATCAAACTAATCAGGATTAGCGCAACGCCTCCCATTGGTGGCAAGGATGCAATTCCAGAAATACCGGTCATGTTTTTAATGACGATATTGATCGGAATATTCAATAATACCGTAATTCCAATTCCCAGTACTCCTGATAACAATCCAATAATAAAGGTTTCAGCGTTAAATACACGTGAAATATCTTTCTTCGAAGCTCCTACGCTTCGCAAGATCCCAATTTCTTTTGTACGTTCTAGTACTGAAATATAGGTGATAATTCCAATCATAATGGAAGAAACTATCAACGACACCCCTACAAATGCAATCAATACATAAGAAATAATATTAATGATTGAAGTGACTGAACTCATCATTGTACCCACCAAGTCTGAATAGGTAATCACATTCTCTTCTCTTCCTGCATCAGATTCTTGAGTATTATATTCTGAAATTAAATCTTCTAATTGTTCTTTTGTTTCAAAGTCTTTCGCAAAAATGTTGATTTGACTTGGCTTATCTAAATCTACTGCACCAAGCGTAGTTAGATTTGCTTCATAAGTAGCATCTGCATTTTCTTGATAGGTGCTGATTAATTCTGCAAGTTCTTCTTCAGACAAGCTTGCCATATAAGCGCGTTGTTCATCGGTTAAGTTTGCCATATCGAAGCCTTCGCCGGTTTCCTCAGGAAATTCAAGTCCTGTGAACACGTTGACATCTGGATTTTCTTTTTGCTCTTGAACAATTTCAGAGTCATTGGTTTGTGTGATGACATGTTCTTTCAAATCACTTGTATATCCGATTGAACCTGTCTCTTGTCCTGTGATTGCTTCTTCATTGGGACGCATGATTCCGACAATTTTGAGGCTTTCACTGTTTGCGACTACTTCTTCCATAAATTCCTCGTCATCACTGCGATCCATCCAGATATCACCTTCTTTTTCATACATATCTGTATTGAGTATTAATTGGAAAGTCATATCCATCAATTCATCGTAACTGTATTCAGGAATATCCACTGGATCAATCTCTTCTCCATTTATAATGGATTCAAAATTATCAGCCAACTTCTCTTGGCTCAATAAGCCTAATGCGTATAGCATATAGTCACTGACACTGTTATTTTCATCCACAATCAAAATAACTTCATCGTGTTTTTCTGGCCAACGACCAGTAATGGTATCGTATTGGGTTTCCAATAATTCTGGATTATCAAGCAGCTCTTTCCAAATATTCATTTGAGAAGAAGCCATACTTCCACCTGTCATGGCACTTTGAAGGGGATTGCTAGAGTCTCCCATCATTTGCCCCATTCCAATATTTTCCATAACTTGAGAAGGATTCACTTGAATCACGCCATCGACACTATCTTCACTGTAAATGTTAATGGGAATATTGTATCCATATTGAATCGCATTGGTACTCTCACTGACACGACTGTCTGTCTCAAGGAACTCTTTAAATTTTTCTAGGTTGTTCGAACCTTGTCTGTTTGATAATGTATCCATCACATCTGTCATAATCGGTGTAGAAGTAACTTTCCCTTCTGCAACTTCATCTGTCTCGCTCATATTCACGCCCATTAGTGCCTGCATGATGACCGACATATCCAACGTAGATTCTTCGATTGTTAGCGGATAAGAAGATAATGTATCTTCTTCAATACGTGAAATATAATTTTGTACACCATTGGAAAGCGACAAAATCAGGGCAATCCCAATAATCCCAATACTTCCTGCAAATGCTGTTAAAATTGTACGCCCTTTTTTTGTAAGCAGATTATTGAAACTCAATCCTAAAGCAGTGAAAAATGACATAAATGTTTTTTCGCTTTTTAACACTTTGCTGTCCCGTGTTTCAATTGCAGTAGCCGGGTTCGAATCTTCCAGAATCTCTCCATCTAATACTTTAATGATTCGGGTAGAGTATTCTTCGGCTAAATCAGGATTATGTGTAACCATGATTACTAATCGATCCGATGCAATTTCTTTGAGAAGACTCATGATTTGTTCACTTGTCTCAGAGTCCAGTGCTCCAGTGGGTTCATCCGCTAATAAAATTTCCGGATCATTAATCAAGGCACGAGCAATTGCCACGCGCTGCATTTGTCCGCCTGAAAGTTGATTCGGACGTTTATTGATATGATCTTTCAAGCCTACTTTCGTCAAAACTTCACGAGCTCGTTCGCGACGTTCTTCCTTGGATACACCAGAAAGAGTTAAAGCCAACTCAACGTTTGATAAGACTGATTGATGAGGAATCAAATTATAACTTTGAAAGATAAAACCGACCGAATGATTCCGATACGTATCCCAATCTTTCTCTTTGAAATCTTTGGTCGATTTTTCATTAATCAGTAGATCCCCGCTTGTATATTGATCCAAGCCTCCAATAATGTTCAGCATAGTTGTTTTTCCTGAACCACTTTGCCCTAAAATCGAAACAAATTCATTACTGCGAAACTTTAAGTTGATTCCTTTCAGAGCTTGAACCGTCTCTTCGCCGGTTCGATATTCTTTGGTTATATTCTTTAGTTCTAACATATTTTCTCACCTTTCATCATGACTACTGTTGCCAAAGCCAAACAACTTTCTGTAGTTCATCCTTTAATAGTGTAATTTTTTTGCGACAAGAATGCAAGGTAACACTCTTTAAGTTTTCAATAAACAATCAACAAACTGTTCATTTTTCACTTTGAAAAATAACGGTCTTTTTTTGACAACGCCTGTCGATGGTTTTATAATATATATGGAAGGTCAGAGTAAGTCAACGCTGCGTCGTTGAGGCTCGACAAGAAATTTTATCGAAAGAAGGTATGTAAGATGGCTAATTTGTTTCCTAGCAACCGTCCTTTTGATGACTTTGAAAAACGTTTCTTTGGAAACATGTTCCCAAGCTTGTTTGACTCTGCTCGCCAAATGTCCGTTGATGTAGAAGAAAAAGATGATCGTTATGAGGTAGACGCTGATATTCCTGGTTTTGATAAAGAGGATATTCACGTTGAGTATGCGGATGAAAGCCAACGACTTACTATTAAGGCCAATAAAGAAACTTCTCATGAAGAAAAAGACGAGGAACGTAATTATCTGCATCGTGAACGGAGTTCCCACACTTTCCACAGACAATTTACTTTACCAAATGTAGATAGTGAAAATGTCACTGCTAAATACGAAAATGGTGTCCTTCACCTTACTTTACCGAAGAAAGAAAACGGAAAAGAGAATAAAAAACAAATTTCGATTGACTAAATGTAATGAACAAAACCAGCCAGCTCTGCATCGTGAAAGCAGAGCTGGCTTTTCTTAATCTAAAATATAAGTAAAGGCTTGTTGAATACTTGTAGTGGGCAACTGACACGTAAAATTCTCACAAACGTAAATAGTTGCTTGATCATCAAGTTTTGTATAATTACTTGCAAAATCAGCAATACCTGCAAAATCATGGGAATTTTCTGCCAGCAGTAAGACGACATTTGGCAAATAGTGATTTCTCATTTCTTCTATAAGAGTAAGTATATTTGCATTGGGATTTCCTACAATGACAACTTGTTTCCCACGATATTCAGCAAGCAGCAAACTCTGCAATAAAGACGGAGCAGAAGATGGAGCTTGTGCAATGTCGTCATGAAACACTTGGTACAAGGAATAAAGATGATCCGAGTAGGAAGAATCTCCCGTCAGCATCGCTAGCTTCGCATAAACCAAACTTGCAATACTATTTCCGGACGGCATTGCTCCTTCCGTGATTTCTTTTTCTCGGACAATCATCTCTTCAGCATCTTGTCCACTAAAATAAAAACCACCTTCTTCTTTATCCCAGAAAAGAGCGTCCATTTGTTCTGTTATCTTTACCGCTCTTCTTAAATAGTTCAGCTCAAAGGTCGCTCCGTACATTTCGAGATAAGCCCAAGCAAGAAAAGCATAATCATCCAGATATGCTAAATGTTTTACTTCTCCATCTCGGTACCTTGCCATCAACCGTTTTTGCTCATACAAATTACCTTCGATAAACGTCAGTGCCTTCTCAGCCATTTGAAGGTTCTTTTCTTCTTCAAATACGAAACCTGCTCGAGCTAATGCTGCAATCATCAAACTATTCCAGCTCGTTAATACTTTATCATCCAAATGAGGGCGAACTCTTTTCTCTCTAGCATTAAATAACCTTTGCCGGGATTCTTCTAATTGATGTTCAAGCTCTTTTTCTGTTAAGTGATGTTCTTCAGCAATAGAGGCAAGGCTGATATTTGGCAAACGAAGAATATTTTTCCCTTCGAAATTCCCAAGAGGCGATAATCCGTACACTTCCGAAAAAATATCTGCCCGATCTTCAGCTAATAATTGATAAATTTCTACAAAATCCCATACATAAAACTTTCCTTCTTCTCCTTCTGAATCAGCATCAATCGCTGAATAGAAAGCACCCTCTTTGGAAGTCATTTCACGTTCTACGAATGAAATCAGCTGTTTACTAATTTTTTTGTAAAGAGGATTTTTGGTGATTTGGTAGCAAGTTGTTAAAGCCATCAAAAGTAGCGCATTATCATATAACATCTTTTCAAAATGAGGCGTCTGCCATCTGCGGTCTACTGTATAACGAGAAAAGCCAAAACCAATGTGATCCCAAATACCTCCCTTAATCATGTTCGTCAGCGTCTGTTCTACCATCTGTAAAGCTTTTTTCTCTCCTGTTACTTGATAGTAATGAAGAAGAAAAAGTAAGTTTTGTGGTTGAGGAAATTTTTGAGTCGTTCCAAATCCGCCAAATACTGGATCAAACATTTTGCCAAGCTCTTGGAATGCTTTTTCGACTGCTTCTTTGGAAAGTCCTTCTTTTCTCTCTCGCTGCACCGTTTTATTCAAAGCTGTTAGCACACTTTTTTCAATATCAGCTAATTGGATTTTATCTTCTTTATAAATACGAAAAACTTGTGATAAAACATCTAAGATACCAGGTAAATTATATCTGCCTTCTCTCGGGAAGTAGGTTCCTGCATAAAATGGAATTTTATCTGGTGTCATAATAATGGTTAGCGGCCACCCCCCATGTCCCGTCATCATTTGACAAACCTTCATGTAAATTGAATCGATATCCGGTCGTTCTTCTCGATCTACTTTAATGGCCACATAATTTTCATTCATATAAAGAGCCACTTCACTATCTTCGAACGATTCATGAGCCATCACGTGACACCAGTGGCAAGTGGAATACCCGATAGAAAGAAAGACTGGTTTATCCTCGTCCTTTGCTTTTTTGAAGGCTTCTTCTCCCCATGGATACCAATCAATTGGATTATCGGCATGTTGTAATAAGTATGGGGACTTTTCCCCTGATAATCGATTTTGATGAGCCATTCTCTCTTCTTCCTCTCTCATTTTTTATCATTTCAAGTATAAGCGTTCTGGCACAAAAATGATATTGATACGGATCTTATGCCAAAATAAAGATAATCTCCTTTTCCATTTTAAATGGGGGGCTCCAACGAGTAAATCGTATCATTTGCTTCGCGAAAAAATGAGATCAGTAAGAATTAATTTTACAGTCGAGCTACTTTGAAATATCAGTCTCAAGATGGATTTTGCTCAAAAATAAGGGTTGTAAATTGCCTCTAATACTTGCTTATGCTATATTGAGACTATATAAACGCTATTATAAAAATTACTTCAAATAGGAATATTAGCTGATGTAATAGAAAAGAGGGATGTCTATGGCAAGAGGTGGCGGTCGTGGTGGAGGCGGCGGTGGCGGTTCATTTGGCGGCGGAAGCAGAGGCGGCGGTGGCTCCTTTGGCGGTTCTCGCGGCGGTGGTGGACGCAGTAGTTCAGGAGGACGCGGCGGCGGTTCATTTGGCGGCGGCGGAAATAGAGGCGGCGGTTCTTGGGGCGGCGGTGGTGGTCGAAGACCAATCCGTACTGGTCCAATATTTGTAAATAACAGCGGTTATGGAAGACGTCGTGGTTATTATGGCGGCGGTGGCGGCGGTGGGTGTGGCAGCGGATGTGGAACTACCCTCCTTACCTTGCTTGTAATTGGGATCATATTCTTCATCTTATTCCCGTTCAGCAGTACCGGCAGCGGTGGCGGATCAGGATCAGGAACATCCATTACACGTTCTACCATAGAAAGGGATCCTTTACCTGCTGGAGCTGTAAATGAAACGTCCTATTATACAGATGAATATGGCTGGATTGAAAGCCAAACAGAAATGACGGACGGCTTACGTTACTTCTATGATAAAACGGGAGTTCAGCCGCACGTATACATTACAGAATCAATCAATGGTTCTTCCAATGCATCAATGACTGAAGTAGAAGAATTTGCCAACGGTCTTTATGATGAGTTGTTTACAGATGAAGCACATTTACTCCTGCTATTTTATGAAGGAATCCCAAACCAATACATAACTTATTATGTGACCGGAACGCAGGCAAAACAAGTAATCGATACGGAAGCAGGAGATATTCTTTTAGACTATATCGATCGTTACTATTATGAAGATTTGACAGATTCACAATTTTTCAGCAAATCTTTCCGAGACGGAGCAGATCGAATCATGGAAGTAACAACCTCTCCATGGATCCCTGTATTTGTTATTGCCGGTGTGATTGTTTTAATCGCCCTACTTTTCCTATGGTGGAAAAAACGGAAAGAACAGCAAGAAATTGAAGCAAAACGAACAGAAGATATTCTAAATAAGCCGCTTGACACTTTTGGAACAAAATCAGAAGCAGATGAACTAGCTAAGAAATACAGTGACGAAAAAGAATAACAAGCAACATCCAATTAAAAGGAGGAAATAAATTATGTCAATACTTAATCGTTTTACCGATATCATCAGTGCGAATATCAATGCCGTTATCGATCGTATGGAAGATCCAGAAAAAATGATTGACCAATACCTTCGTAACATGATGAACGATCTGGCAGAAGTGAAACAAAGTACTGCTGGTGTCATGGCCGAAGAAAAGCGTGCAAAACGCGAAGTGGATGAAAACGAAGCTGAAGTACAAAAATACGAACAGCTTGCTAAAAAAGCATTAGAATCTGGAAATGATGATGATGCGCGTGTATTCCTTTCTAAGAAACAAGAAATCGAAAATGTGGGTTCCGGATTAGCAACTGCTTATGCATCTGCACATGAAAATGCTGTGAAGATGCGTCAGATGCATGACAAACTTGCTGATGACATTGAGAAATTAAGACAACGTCGTGCAATGATCAAAGGCAAGATGTCTGTTGCGAAAACTCAAGAAAAATTGAATGATGTTTCTCAAAGTGTTACAAAAACACAAGGAGCAATGGGTTCATTTAAACGTATGGAAGATAAAGCAAATCGAATGTTGGACGAAGCAAATGCAATGTCCGAATTGGATTCCGAACCAATCGATAAAGCAAAAGAACTAGAAGAAAAATATGCTACACAAACTTCAGCAGCTGTTGAAGACGAATTAACCCGCATGAAGCGTGATCTCGGTCTCGCTCCAGCAAACGACGATACGGCAGAAACAGATGTAATTGCTGATGAAAATGAAGATACAGTAGAATAATATAGTAGTAAAAAAAGGATGGAGCTAAGCTCCATCCTTTTTTTCAGTATCATAAATCTATAATTCGTTTCTTTCTCTTAATTCTTCTGTGACTTTAGCATGTTTTTCATCGGTCAACGTGTAGCCAAAGAAGAAGATTACAATTCCTATAAAACTTGCCACTGCTGGAATCAAGAAATAGGTTCCTTGCAAACCAGAAATAGTATCAGCTGTTTGTTGTTGATTCGCAACGTAGCCAATTACTGTCAAAGCGATTCCGGGAACGAATCCCGCCACAGCTTGAGAGATTTTCCGCACAAAACTATAACCTGAATAGATAATCCCTTCCGAACGTAATCCATCTTTCCACTGTGTATAGTCAATTAAGTCTCCTACAAAAGCAAAAGATACTGTATTAGCAAAAGATAAAAACATATAAGAACAAGCATTAACAACCAAGAAGAATGTTACATTATCTCCAGCAAACAGATAATTAACAATCTCGAATATTCCAAAGAATAGCATCCCAAAAACGGAAAGATTCTTTTTACCTATTTTTTTAACAAGCGGCGTAGCTAAAAATACAGACGGCAGTAAAGCAAGAATATTTAATGTACTTACGACTCCAACTAATCCCTCGTTACCCAGTACATACTGGAAATAATACAACTGCATCCCCATTTTTAAAAACATTGCTCCAACACTTAAAACCGTATAAACTGCCAATACTAAAAATTCTTTGTTCGTAAGCAAACTTTTTACCGAACGCAAACCGTCTCCCTTTACTCGTTCTTTAGTGGAAATAAAGCGTTCTTTTGTATTTCTATAACAAACTAAGTGGAAGGCAACTCCAAAAAGCGATAGTATTGCGATTGCTACAGGATAACCTAATTTAGGAGAATTAAATAAATTTACTAATGGTAAAACAACAATTCCTGCAATCAATGAGGCAGCAGTTCCACCTAAATTACGGAACACCGCTAGAGAAGTCCGTTCCCCAGAGTCTACTGTCATCGCCGATGATAAAGAACCATACGGAATATTAACAACTGTGTAAGCAAGACTCATTAAGTTATAAGTCGCAAAGGCGAAGACTACTTTCGCGCCTTCATTCAAATCAGGTGCAAAAAATGCTAAAACTGTTGATGCTGCTAAAAATCCTGTTCCATATAAAATGAATGGACGAAACTTCCCTTTTGGGCCTACTTTTCGAGAATCAACGTACGTTCCTACCAACGTATCTGTAATGGCATCGAAGATTTTAGTAACTAAGAAAATCATTCCACCCCAATATGCAGAAATCCCTAAAATATCGGTATAAAACTTCAATAAATATAATTGCGCGAGCTGGAACATCATTCCATTTCCTAAATCACCCAGGCCATATGATACTTTTTCAAGTGTCCCGATTTTTTCTTTATTCTGTTCAAACATAGTACCATTCGTACTCATTGTAAATCCTCCTTATAATTATCCACTCATACAAGATAAGCAGAAGAGAATTCTGTCTAAGTAGAAAGAATTCATGTATGTCTCTTGCAAGACAACATGAACAATTATAAATTGTATTATTTTATTGTCAAGCATACTTTGATACCTTTCTCACTAAGTGCCCGGAAAGCGCTTTGCAAAAACGGTTTAATTTGCCAGCGATAAAATGTAAAAAAATTTTTTTACTAGCATTATATTAATCTAAAATTTCTAATGGGTTCGTATAAAATTATAATAAAAGCTTTTGTAAATCGCTTTCACAAAAGACAGCAACTACTTAAACTATCTCTTTTTTTATATATTTCATATAAAGAAAACGACTTTATATAACTATGGTGCCTTTTTAATCAATAAATTGACCTTTTCCACTCCAAACATCCTCTCATTTTACTATCTTTGATTAGAAGCGTACACTTAGACTATAGAATTCGATTATACGAGGAGGAATTATTTTGAATGATGAGAAGTTATTTACTTTTTATAATGGTGTGAACATTCCATTCATTGGTTTTGGTACTTGGCAGATTCCCAAAGAAGAAGCTTACGAAAAAGTCAGCTGGGCTCTAGAACATGGTTACCGCCATATCGATACTGCTTACGGTTATGGCAATGAAGAGACGGTAGGAAAAGCAATCCGCGATTTTGATGTGAAGCGTGAAGATGTCTTTGTCACCAGTAAATTACCCGCAAATATTAAAAGCTATGACGAAACAATCAAATCCTTCCATGAGTCTTTAGAAAACTTAGGGCTCGATTATTTGGATCTCTATCTCATTCACGCACCTTGGCCTTGGGAAGATAGAGGCGGTAATTATACAAAAGGAAATATCCAAGCTTGGAAGGCAATGGAACAACTATATAAAGAAGGAAAGATCCGCACGATTGGAGTATCAAATTTTTCCATTTCTGATATACAAGCATTGTTAGATCATTGCGAAATTGTACCGATGGCTAATCAAATACCTTATTACATTGGAAGAGACCAGAAAGAACTGATCGCTTTCTGTAAAGAGCATGATATTTTGGTCGAAGCATACTCTCCTCTTGCGACAGGCGAAATCTTAAACAGCCAACAAATCAAAGAAATGGCAGATAAGTATAATGTAACACCTGCTCAAATTTGTATCCGCTACTGCTTACAAAAAGATACTCTTCCTTTGCCGAAGACCACTCACGAAGAACGAGTAATCGAGAACAAACAAGTAGATTTTACGATTTCTTCTGAAGATATGGCGATTTTAGATGCCATAGAAGATGTTCGAAAATAACTGATTGTTTAAAAAAGCAGACAAGTTCGCACTGTCTCGACAAATATTTAGGAGATCGTGCCCTGACGGAGCATGCTGCTCTAAAATAAAGATGTTCAAACTCATTTTATAGCCTGAATGTCTTTATTTTTTGGGAATAAAGATGTTCAGCGTTAAATTTCCTGTTGAACATCGTTATTTCTTGAAAATAAAGATGTTCAGCTTCAAAATTCTATTTGATCATCTGTTTCTATAAAAGTATCAATATTCACTAGGTCAAAACTTGAGAGCTAGACATAAAAGGCAGATCTTATACTATTCTAATCGATTAGAAAAGCGGACAAGTCCGCCTTGGCCTATGAAAAAATAGGAAATTTGACCCTGAATTGTCAGGAGACTTCACGCTTCAGCGGGTTAGTCGAATGATATGCGTTAGCGAGCAGCGAAGCGCGCAATGGGGCAAATTTATCTTTTTTTCACTAGGTCAGGACTTGGGAGCTAGACATTGATGGCTGAACTTATAATCCCCTAATCGACTATAAAAAAGGCATCATTTGGAAAGTCCAAATGATGCCTTTTTGTTTTTTAGCTTATTTGATAGAAAGTATCTCTTCATTATGTGAAACGTTGCCGTGTTTGATTACTTCAATCGCTTTATATTGTGCGCTATTTGTAATCACGACAGGGGTTACTGCAGGATGTCCAGCTGCTTTTATTGCTTCAAGATCTACTTCTAATAAAGTATCCCCAGCCTGAACAGTATCTCCAGCTTCGATGCGAGCAACAAATCCTTCGCCCTTCATGCTTACTGTGTCTAGCCCAACGTGAATCATAACTTCTACACCTTCTTCAGAAACAAGGCCAACTGCATGTTTGGTTTCAAATACCATCATTACTTTACCAGTGATTGGCGAAGTTACTTTCCCGTCAGTCGGCTCAATTCCAAAACCTTCACCAATTGCCCCGCTTGCAAATGCAGGATCTGGTACTTCGTCTAATGGAATCACTTTCCCCGCCATTGGTGATTGTACCATAGCAATTTGAGGGAGCTCTTTAGTAGAAACTGCTTCTTCCATTACCGTTTCCGTTAAAGATTCTACTGCTTCTTCAGGCTTTTCATTTCCATAAAACTCCTCTTTTGAAGGAAGTTGGCTTGCCTTTCCACTTTCAATGAATTCTTCTAAATTTGATTTAATATTCGAAACTTTTGGTCCGTAAACAACTTGAACGCCTTTCCCTTTATGAACTACCCCTGCTGCTCCGGTTGATTTCAATAAATCTACATCAACCAAGTTTCCATCAGCGATTGTTGTTCTTAGGCGAGTTGCACAGCTATCTACATCGACAATATTTTCTTTTCCACCTAAACCATAAACAATCGCTGCAGATAAAGCATCTGCTTCATTTTCAACAACTGCAGAAGAGGTTCCCTCTTTTTTCGCATTCATGTCTGCACGAGTATAAAGTTTGATTTCTTCTGCGCTATCATCGCGACCTGGTGTTTTGTAGTTAAATCTCTTAATTAAGAATGTAAACAAGAAGTAGTAGATAGCAAAGTAAGCAATCCCTACAATTACAATCCAAATCCAGTTTGTTTTTGCATTGCCCTGTAAAATTCCATATAGGAACATGTCGATGAAACCACCTGAGAATGTCATACCAACACCAACGTTAAACACATGCATCAACATATACGCTGCACCTGCAAGTATACAGTGGATCACATATAGCGGCATCGCAACAAATAAAAATGTAAATTCAAGCGGTTCGGTGATCCCTGTTAACATAGAAGTCAATGCAGCCGACAACAATAGGCCTCCTGCAACTTTGCGGTTTTCTGGTTTAGCTGTACGGTACATTGCCAAAGCAGCACCTGGCAAGCCAAAAATCATAAACGGGAACTTACCTGTCATAAAACGAGTTGCTTCTACACTAAATACGCTTGTGTTTGGATCAGATAATTGTGCGAAGAAAATGTTTTGTGCGCCTTCAACTAGTTGTCCGCCCACTTCCATCGTTCCACCAACTGCTGTTTGCCAAAACGGTAAGTAGAACACATGATGCAGTCCAAAAGGAATCAACAAACGCTCCATAAAGCCGTATAGCCACGTTCCAGCATAGCCAGAACCTTGCACCAATTCTCCAACTGCATAAATACCCGACTGGATTGGAGGCCACACATAGCTCATTAAAATACCGACAATTAAAAACACGATAGAAGAAATAATTGGTACAAAACGTGTTCCTTCAAAGAATGACAAGGCGGTTGGTAATTGAATTTTATAAAAACGGTTATGAAGTGCTGCTACACCCAATCCAACGATCATCCCACCGAATACACCCATTTGAAGAGATTCAATTCCTAAAACAGTCGCAATTGAACCTTCCAGATATTGCTCTGCTCCACCTTGAACTTGAATCATTGCCCCAATCGACGAATGCATGATCAAAAATGCGATTGCTGCAGATAAGGCTGCTGTTGCTTTTTCCGATTTCGCCATACCGATTGCACAACCAATCGCGAAAATCAGCGGCAAATTGTCAAATACAACGCTACCTGCATCATTCATCACTAATAAAATATTATGGATAAATGTTCCTTCTCCCATTACAGAAGTTAATCCGTATGTTTCCAGAGTTGTTGGATTCGTAAAAGAACCTCCAATTCCTAAAAATAACCCTGCTACCGGCAAAATTGCAATTGGTAACATAAAGGAGCGTCCAACCCTTTGTAAAACACCAAAAATTTGGTCTTTCATTCTATTTCCACCTCTATATAATTTTCTCTTTTTATTGTTAAGAATAGCTGTCATATTATTTTTGAGCATAAAAAATACCCAAACCAACCTAAAATGGGTACAATGACTCCATCTAAGGATGATTTGGGTATTGCCGACTAAACGTAACAAGCCCTCTTATCAATTACATAGATTCTAGCATAGAGCGATTAAAAAAAGCAATTCTTTCTAGTAAACATTTGAAATAAAATTTTAAAAGGAAGAAAACTTGCTAGTTCTCATCTAGAGTGTTACTATCGTAATGTTGTTTTTTACTATACATTCCCCATATGTAGCCAGAATAAGATAGGAGATTCGTGAGATGATTGCGAATAAAGTTCTAAATAATAATATTGTCAGTTCCATTGACGAAGATGGGCACGAAATTATCGTAATGGGAAAAGGTCTCGGTTGGCATTTAAAGCCTGGAGATCTTATTGATTCTTCAAAGATTGAAAAAATATTTCGCATGGATACCGTGACTTCCTCTTCTAAAATGAAGAAATTATTCTTGGAAGTTGACATGTCGTCTATTGCCATTAGTTCAAAAGTTATTGATTATGCACACAAGTATCTCAATAAAGAACTCAATAAAAATTTAATTTTAACTTTAACGGATCATATTGATTTTGCCATCGAACGATATAAAAAAGGAATCCCTTTGACAAATGACTTCAAAGTCTGGATTCAAAAAATGTTCCCAAAAGAATATGAAGTAGGACTCTATGCTCTGGAACTAATCAACGAGGAATTGCAAATCTCCATGCCCGAAGATGAAGCAGCTCACATTTCCATGCATCTTATCAATGCACAATTAAATGGAAATATGTCTCATACGAGTGAAATCACTACACTTTTGAGCAGTTCTCTTCAAATCATCCAAATAAAAACAGGAATGTTGATTGATGAGTCTTCATGGGCATATGAACGCTTCTTAAGGCATCTACTAGCTCTAGCACAGCGTATTATTGCAAAGAACGAGAATAAAACTGCTAATAACGCCTTAAACGAAACGATTCGCCTTCAATTCCCAAAAGAACATGAAATTGCTTTAGCAATAAAGAATTATGTTTTAAAAGAATTTGATTTTGATATAGCCGAGGATGAGGTGTCTTTCTTGACGATCCACATCAATCGATTGTTATCAGAAGTCTAAAAAACAACGAGGATAGACATATGTCTTGCCCTCGTTGTTTTTATTTTGTTGTCACTTTTTCTTGAGGAATAGGTACGAAGCTGGGTTCTTGTTGTTGGAAAGTTACTAACTGTTCTACTCCGTGTCTTTTTAACATTTCTGCTGCTTCTTTAAAATGGAATTCATAATCTTCAGCCTTATGAGCATCCGACCCTAGTGTAAACATTTTTCCGCCAGCAGAAAGATACAAATCAATTGCATACTCATAAAGATGAGCATTGCCATGTCTATACATACTTTTTGTATTCAGCTCAAAAGCTAATTCATTTTGAACCGCAGTCTTGAATACTTTTAACAACTTTTTCTCCACTTGTCTTAACTCATCAACAGTGACAGTGTATCCTCGTAATCCATAATCGAAATGAGCCAATACATTGGCATTTGGAAATTCTTGAACTGCTTGCAGCATGCGAGAGTAATAATCGTTTAAATGTTCTGTTAAAGGAACATCTTCATTGCCGATATTCATAAAATTATACTGTCCATTATGATGAACGCTCAAAAGAATCAAATCAAAATCCTTGCCACTTAAATAATCTTGAATTTTGTCTTTATCTGGATAAGTGAAACCTACTTCAATTCCTTTGCGAACTCGATTATCATATTCTTTGTTCAACTGCTCAATCTTAGCAGTGTATCTAGGAAAATCAGGTATCACATCGGCCTGATTTTGATAGGGACTAAAAAAATCTAAATGTTCAGTGGTAACAAGTGCTTTATCCGATTGTTCTAAATAATTTTCGAATTTTTCTACAGAGTCAGGTGAAAAATACGTATGCATATGTTGATCGTAGTAATGCATGAGATCCTCCTTTTTATGATAAAGTTTTTAACGTTTAGCGACAAATACTTCTTGGTCAACCTCTCCATCTTGCATCTGATTGCTTATAATTTCAAGTTCTTTGCCTAGCGCATAGACAATATAACGAGTTTCACGTCCTAAAAACTGTTTGTCCTTAATGGTTCCTCGTAATCCGGTTGCTTTTTCATTTGTTTGGGCTGGAACAATACTTAGCTCTTCCGGACGTACCGGATACATTTGGTTTCTCTTAAAATAATCTGCAATCCCTTTCCCTGCCCAAGTAGTGTTTTCTGAATTAGCAGGTCGGAACTGCTCTCCTTCCCAATTTCCGTCCACCAACAGTGCTTTGCTCACAAAATTAGCAACAAATGGTGTATTCGGATAATGATATAAATTATGAGGAGTATCAAATTGTTCAATTTTCCCTTTATTCATTACAATAATTCGATCGGCTAAAGCCATTGCTTCGGATTGATCGTGGGTCACATAAAGAGTGGTTGCTCTTGTGAGCCGATGAATTCGTTTGATTTCATGTACCATGATTTGTTTAAGATGCGCATCCAGTGCACTGAGTGGCTCATCCATCAAGAGCATCCTTGGTTCCGCAACTATGGCACGGGCTAATGCAACTCGTTGTTTTTGTCCTCCAGAAAGTTCATGGGGATAGCGTTTCTCGAATTGATCTAGTTCAACTAGCTTCAATGCATGATCCATCATTTCTTTCCGCCTGACGCTATCAAAACGTTTCTTATTTTGACTGCTCTTCAATGGGTATTCTACGTGTTGCTTCACGGTCATATGCGGCCAAAGCGCAAAATGTTGAAAAACCATACCTAATTGACGCTCTTCTACTGGAAGAGAACGACCGTTTTCAAAAAAAGATTCTCCTTGAAATTTGATTAATCCACCTGTCGGTTCCAGAAAGCCTGCAACGGAACGTAATAAAGTTGTCTTTCCACAGCCCGATGGACCAAGAATCGCAATAAATTCATTCTTCTTTATGTTGATATTGATATTATCCAAAGCTTTTGTATTTCCAAAGTATTTAGAGAGTTGCTCAATCTTTAGTTCACCCATTATTTTTCATCTCCTTCTTTTCAAAGTAATTCCGAATCAAAACAATCATGATAATAAATAAGGTTAACATGACTGAGTATGCTTGTGCGAGGTTGTTTTCTCCTCCAGTTTGTAAGTTAAAAATCGTTAATCCTATGGTTTTCGAATTAGCTGCTACTAGCAAAGAAGAGAGAGTTAACTCAGTAAAGGCGCTGGTAAACAAGAGAAACGAACTAGAAAAAAGCTGGCTTTTGATAATTGGAATAATGATTCGTCGCCATTTCTCAAAACTAGTGGAACCAGAAATAACTGCTGCTTCTTCCAATTCAATATTCACGCCCAAAAGAGCCGTGTTGCTGCCACGTAGAAGCAGCAGCAGATAGCGGGTGACATAGGCTATTAATAAAATACCCAATGTTCCGTAAACATGAGGTACATTACTCCAATAGAAAATCATGCTCAATGCCAATACAATTCCTGGAGTAGAGTAAGTAAGGGATGCACCGATTTCTAAGGGGAAAGTTGCTTTCTTATCGTGACGTTGTTTGTAATACATCGCCCAGACGCTCACGAAAATACTAATGAAAATAGTAGCAATCGTTAGACCAAGGCTTGTCAGAAAACCTTGATACATATGAGGTGTTTGCAAAATAAAACGATAGTGCTCAAATCCCATATTGCTCGTATCAAAAAGGGATCGGCTGTATCCAATCTGTAAGGACGAGAAAAACATGACCATTAATGGAACAATGTTAACCAATACCAATAAAAAAATAGACGTCCACTGAGTAACGAGCCTCTTTCCACTTGACAAAGTTATTCGTGCTTCAAAATCAGGTCTTGTTGAATCAAGGATGACTGATTTCCTCAAAACCCACCATTGCAGAGCAATTCCAGAAAATGCAAGAATTGCTAAAAAAATAGAAAGAACTGCAGCTTCGTTAAAGCTTGTTGGTCCGAACCCGATTGCTTTTTCATAGATGTATGTACTTAGAACGGTTATGCCGGCTGATGAACCCAACGTAGCTGGAATAGCAAAGTTATCGATAGAACTTAGAAAGGCTAAAATAATCCCACTGATAATTGCTGGCAGGACGGACTTAAAATTAATATTTTTTAGTGTTTCTTTCATCTGATAACCAGCAATTTGAGAAGCTTGCTCTTGTTCTCTTGGCACTTTCCTTAAAATATCAACCAAGTTCAAATAAACTAGCGCTGCATTGCTAATACCCATGATTAAAATGATACTGCCTATTGAATACATATTGATGACAGGGAGGCCATGCCCTCGCAAAAACTGATTAATGAGGCTGTTCCCAGCAAAAAGAGCTGTCCAAGAAAGTGTTACAACGTATCCCGGGATGACATAAGGTAAAATAACTAATAACTCAATCAATTTTTTTTGACGGATATTCGTATAAGCAATAATTAAAGCAAAAAGAACACCTAATACAATTGCTATCAGAGTAGAGCCTAAAGCGATTATTATCGTATTTTTTATTGCTTGCAATGTTCGATCTGATTCAAAAATCGCGCTGAAATTTCTTAAACCATAACCGCCATCTACTTCAAAACTCATTTTAAAAAGGGCAAAGAGCGGGAAAAGAAAGACGGACAGCCCTATGACAAGAAATAGTAATCGATGAATAAATAATTTAAATTTGGACATAAAATCTCCTTTAAAAATAAGGAAAAATGAGCTTGGATATTCATCCCAACCCATTTTTCTAATGATTATTTTGAAATTGTACGGGCTTACTCTTGACCAAAAATTTCAGCAAATTGTTCTTTATCAGCATCACGTGTTTCCATTACTTTACCCGCATCGAATTCCATTGGAGTTATTTCATCTACTCCTTTTAATCCTTCCGGAGCTGGTACCCCTTCGCGAACAGGTGTATAACCCATCTCTGATGTAGCCGCTTGTCCATCTTCAGAAAGAATATAGTCCACAAAGTATTGGGCCATCTCAGCATTTTCTGCATCTTTAATAATACCGATTGGTTCCGTTACATATAAAGAGCCTTCTTCTGGATAGATGAATTCAATAGGAGCACCGTCCAAACGAGCACGATTAGCCATGTAGTCCACAATCATCCCTACACCTTCCTGCCCATTTAATAAGGCATCCCGTACAGTTCCATTTCCTTGCCCTACAAATAAAGCATTTTCTTTCATACTTTCATACCATTTCCATCCCAATGAATCTTGTTGGGTAAGGATAGAAAGGTTCAAAGATGCTGCTCCAGAATACAAGGGGCTCGGTATCATAATTTGATCTGCATAAGCAGAATCTGTCATACTTTGAAATCCAGTAATTCCACTAGGATCTGCAAGGTCTGTATTCACGGCAATCCCTGTCACAATCAATTTTGTTCCTGTATAGAGCTTTTCTTCGTCAATATATTCTGCTGGAATTGCATCTAGTTCGGAAGATTCATAAGGTTGTAACAAATCCTCTTCCGCTAAACCTTCAAATGTGAAGCTATCTGATACAAGCAGTGCATCCGCCAAAATGTCGCCTGTTTCTTTTTCCGCCATTACTTTAGAGAGAACTTCTTCCGTACCCGAACGGAAAACATCTACCGTAATATTCGGATATGCTTTATTAAATGATTCTATAAGTTGCGCAATATCTTGTTCTGGTTGGGATGTATAGAGTGTAAAGCTTCCCTCCGCGTCAATTGTTGAAGAGACAGTTGAACTTTCTTCGCTCAATTCAGGCGCTGAAGAAGTTGTTTCCCCTGCTCCTTCCTCTGCACTTGTTGTTCCACATGCTGCTAAAGTCGCAGCAGATATTCCCATTAAAAGCCATTTATTCCATTTCATTTCCAATTTTCCTCCTCTAAATAATTCAAATTTTCAAGAAATAATTCCAGTTCTTTACTTTGATCCATTCCTTCTATTACAATTGGCAAGCCGCTTGCTGTTAAGTATGGTTTTAATACCTGAAAATCTAAGTCACCTACTCCAATTGGCGTGTGATACTTTCCTTTAATATGATTGCTTATATGCAACTTTCGAATACGAGGAAGTTGCTCTAGATGGTCGATAATCATTTCTTCATTTTGACAGTGAGCAAGGTCCAAAGTAAGGTACATCTTCTCCCATAAATCATCCGCAATTCGTTTCATTATGCGGCGATCCGTGACAAATTCCTTACCGACCGGCTCCATAATTTCAAAAGAAATTGACTGTTCCAACCTATCCGCATATTCCATTAATTGTTTCATGGAATCATACATAAAGTTGTCATAATTACTTTCTTCTAAAGGAATTGACATTCTTCCAGGATGAATCGTAACATCCTTAGCACCTAAAGTGTGGGCAAAATTGATCGATTTCTTCGTTTGTTCCAAGGCAGTATCACGAACAGGACGTTGCAAGGAGCATAAATTCAAGTCCCAGCTAAATGCGTGAACAAAAACTTCCCTTCTGTATTTATAAATAAGTTCCTGTAATTCTTCTATCGAAACTCTTTGATATTCCATTTGTTGATGGAATATTTCCAAACCCATTTCATACTTTTGAGCGGTCTGGAAAATTTCTTCGATTGGGTGATTCCACATTAGAGGTGTGGAGAGATAAAAATTAACCATAGTTTTTTAATATAACTCCTTTCATCAGGACAATTTCTATTATAGGCGGTGGGTATAAATTCAATGTAAAATTCAGGTTAAGCTTTCTTACTTATGCTAAAAATACGTAAAGTCTGTGCTATGATGATTTTAAAATTAGGAAGAAATGAGTGAGAGAATGGGAAGACATTTTTATTTTGAAGAAATTGCAAATTTCCGAGACTTAGGGGGATATAACACAAAAAAAGGCGAGATTTTAAAAGAAGGTAAAATTTTCCGCTCCAGTATGCTGTATGGTCCAACAAAACACGACAAGCAAAAATGGGAACAGCTTGGCATTAACACGATTATTGATTTGCGAGCCCCAAAAGAATTGATTCGTGAACCGAATCCTTATGAAGGTTTTGTTTCTATTTATGAAAATGTTAACTTAAGTGGAGGAAAAGATGCTGGACGTAGCGGAGAATTAGCTAAGACGGCGAATAATCCATACTTCATGAGTGAACGATACTTAGAATATTTGAAAGAAAAAGATGAAATAGCAAAAGCTTTTCATTTGTTCCTTGAACAAAAAAACACTCCCCTTGTTTATCATTGTAGTGCAGGAAAAGACCGGACAGGAGTCATCAGTTATTTACTTTTAAGCCTTCATGACGTGCTTTTAGCTGAGATTGTAGCAGACTATCAAGTATCTTATACCTATATCAAGCAAGATAGTCGTATCTTAGATCCCAGTAAAAATTTGAATATCTATGTTTCCTTTCCTGAGACAATGGAGATTTTTCACAAGGAATTCATCAAAGAATATAAAACGATAGAAAACTATTTCCACCATATTGATTTCAGTGATGACGAAATTACTGAACTGAAACAGCTGCTATTGTAACAACTATAAGAAAAGCGGACAAGTCCGCCTTGGCCTATGAAAAAATAGGAAATTTGACCCTGAATTGTCAGGAGACTTCACGCTTCAGCGGGTTAGTCGAATGATATGCGTTAGCGAGCAACGAAGCGCGCAATGGGGCAAATTTATCTTTTTTTCACTAGGTCAGGACTTGGGAGCTAGACATTGATGGCTGAACTTATAATCCCCTAGTCTATGAAAAAGTCCTCTACGTTTTTCGTTTCGTAGAGGACTGTTCTTTTATTAAAAATTAAAGTTTATCTTGCGTCTAGTGTTCTGCTCTATCTTTTGTAGGTTGTTTTACGTACAAAGCTCGTAACTGAAGAGGAAATATGTAAAATTCAGATGTGATTTCCCTACTATAATGATTTATAGATATTTTATAAAAAAGTTGAAATCGGTTTCTTTCTGTGATATATTCTTAGTATAACTTAATAAAATTTGGATTGTTACTCTTTTTGGAGGCATTACCATTGAACGTTTGACTAGTTCTTTGGCTTCGTGCGCTCAAAAAGAGTTTTTTTGAGCAAAAAAATCGGAAAGGAGGATATGATTAAGAGCTAATCATCACTTTATTATGAAAGTTATAAAAAAGATTAACAATAATGTCGCTATCTGCCTTGATGCAAATGAAAATGAACTGGTAGCTTTTGGAAAAGGAATCGGTTTTCCAAAAATACCTTATGAATTGACGGATTTAAGTAAAATTTCAATGACCTTTTATCAAATTGATTTTCATTATTATAAATTACTGTCTGAAATTCCTTCAGAAATTTTAGATATCAGCATAGAAGCAGTCAGAATAGCTCAACAGCAATTAAAAAATTTCCTGAATCCGAACATGGTATTTAGTTTAGCAGATCATATTCACTTTGCCATCACCCGCGTTCAAAAATTGAAAAATATGAAATTAGTCTTCTCTTATGATGTAGAGCATTTCTATCCTCAAGAAACTGAATTAGGCAAATTTGTCGTCAAGCTAATTCAAAAACGGTTACACATTACCTTACCTGATTCTGAAATTACAAACATTGCTATGCACTTTGTTAATGGTCAAATGGAAAATGAAGTCAGCTCAACCGAACAGAGTACAGAAGATTTGATTGAAGTCATTTCTCAGAAAATTGAGGACACTTTCCAAATGGAATTGAACCGAAATGAATTTAATTATAATCGCCTTGTAATGCATCTGCGTTACTATATTATTCGTCTACAAGAAGAAGAGCAGTTTATGGATAGCAACGAGATGCTCTTTCAAACTATGAAAGAGAATATGCCAAAAGTTTATCATTGCGCGGCAGAAATTGCTAAACTCATCCAGCAATCAGTCGGAAAAAATAGTACTGACGACGAACTATTATACTTGATGATTCATATCAATCGAGTCATTAAAAATACTCAATAAGGAGAATGGACATTATGAACCAAGATAATAAATATCAAAATCTAGCGAATGAAATACTAGATAACATTGGCGGGAAAGAAAATGTTTCTTACGTCACGCATTGTATGACAAGACTCCGTTTTAACGTAAAGGATAATAGCTTGCCAAATATCGAAAAATTAAATACAGTTCCCGGGGTATTAGGAGTTGTTCTTTCAGGTGGGCAATTACAAGTAATTATTGGACAAACAGTCGACCGTGTTTACGAACAATTAAATAAAATGGGCAATTTCAATTCATCGGATTTCATTATTGATCCGAGTGACCAAATAAAAGAAAAACTGACACTTAAAAAAATTGGTAATAATATTCTTAATGCTCTGGCAGGTTGTTTAACTCCTTTGATCCCATTGTTAGTTGCAACTTCTATGTTTAAAATGGTTGTGGCATTACTTGGACCAGGAATGTTTAATATTTTAGCGGCAGAAACTGATTTATACACACTTCTTACTTTCATCGGTGATGCAGGTTTTTATTTCTTCCCTATTTATATTGCCTATACAGCTGCCCAAAAATTCCAAGTTACAACTGTCATTGCAATGTTTTTAGGTGGGATCATGATTCATCCTACATTTGTTCAAATTGCAACGGAAGGTATTGATTTTAGTGTCTATGGAATTCCCGTACAAGCTCAAGTCTATTCAAGTACAGTCATCCCGATTATTCTATCTGTGTGGATTATGTCCTACATTGAAAAATTTTTCAAAAAACATTTGCCAAATACTTTGAAAACCATTTTTGCACCAACGTTAACCATTGCGATCATGGTTCCTATTTCTTTAATCGTTCTTGGACCAGCTGGTAATTTTGTTGGGAATTATATTTCGCAAGGCATCTTGTCATTAGGAAATCTAGGCGGACTAGGTACGATAATAGCGATTGGTTTGATTGGCGCACTGTGGCAATTTTTGGTTATGACGGGTATGCATCTATTGATGATTACTACGATGATTATGATATTTTCTTCGACTGGGTTTGATAATTTTGTTACTTTAGGAGCTGTTTCTGCCTCTATGGCTGTTACAGGAATGTGTTTGGGAGCTGCCTTACGTCTTAAAGGGAAAGAAGAACGCAGTTTAGCTTGGAGTTATGTCATTGCTGGATTTATTGGTGGAGTGACAGAACCAGGACTTTATGGCCTTGCTGTCAAATACAAAAAACCATTTATCGGTCTCATGGTAGGCGGCCTTGCAGGCGGTATTTATGCCGCTATTACAGGTGTGACCGCATATGCACTTGTACCAGTGGCTAATTTTTTGGCTCTCACTGCATATTTCGGTGGTTCTACCGCTAATCTTATTAATGGCATAATTAGTGGTTTGATCGCCATTGTCGTAGCTGGTGTGGTAACTTACTTTATTGGTTTTGAAGAAGCAGAGAAGGTGAATTAATTGGAGATTTTAATTAGAGCAGATGATTTAGGTTATTCAGAAGCAGTTAATTATGGAATGGCGAAGACAGTCATAGAGGGCATTGTCAACAATGTTGGAGTAATGGTCAATATGCCAGCAACCCAACACGGTCTAGATTTATTAAAAGATGTAGAAGTATGTTACGGATGCCATACAAATATCTGTATGGGAAGACCTTTAACAAACCCAAAACTTATACCAAGTATTACAACCCCTGCTGGTTTTTTTAAATCTTCTAAAGAATACCGTCAAGCAGAAACGGATTTTGTTGTTCTTGATGAAGTATTGCTTGAGATTGAAGCTCAATATCATAAATTTGTTGCATTAACTGGTCAACAGCCCCAATATTTTGAAGGACATGCGATTACGAGCGTGAATTTCCAGAAAGGATTGCAACTGATTGCTAAAAAGTACAATTTAAAGTATTCTGGTTTCCCAGCAGAAGGAGAACCTTTGTTCATCAACCATACTAAAGTAACTATGTGGATGGAAAGTACCGATCCTGGATATGATCCTTTTCTAAGTTTACAAAAAATGGTTAAATATTCTTCTGAAGATGCAGTATCAATGATGGTTTTACATCCTGGGTACTTAGATGATTTTATTCTAAAAAATTCTAGCCTGACCATTCCTCGTACACTGGAAGTTGAAATGTCGATCAGTCCGAAAATGAAATATTGGCTCGCAGAAAATAATATCCAACTATTAACTTATGATGATTTGTAAAAATAACTTTTTAATATAGAAAACTCTCAATCGTTTGTTTTTAACAGCGGTTGAGAGTTTCTTTTGTTTAATCCTCATCTTTTATATCAATATCTTCAGGAACAGGTGTATTCAAATATTCTTCAAGAGCGAATTTTTGTTTTTGACGTTCGTTTATGAAAAGGTTGAATTGTTCTTTATAAAGGAGAATCTCATCCTCCACACGTACAAACCGCACTTGTTTTTCCCGGATTAGACGATGGATTTCACTAACAGGCAATTCTAAATATTCTGCAGTTTCTTCAACGGTTAAATACAATCGCACTCTTCCTTTTAGTTTTTCTTCACAAATTCAGATTTTAACTTCATCGCACCGAAGCCATCTATTTTACAATCAATATTATGGCCGTCACCGGAATCTTCAACCAAGCGAATACTTTTCACTTTGGTTCCTTGTTTAATCGCTTGTTTGCTTCCTTTTACTTTTAAGTCTTTAATGACAACCACTGAATCCCCGTCAACTAAAATATTACCATTCGCATCCAAAACTCCGTCGTTAATTGTTGCTTCCGCTCCTGGCACCCACTCGTGCGCACATTCAGGACACATCCATAAAGCTCCATCCTGATAGGTATATTCCGATTGGCACTCGGGACAATTCATTGTTGTTTCCATCTTCTATTCTCCTCATATTTCTTTTATGGTCGATAACGAAATGCTAAGCCTTTTAGGAAATTTCTAGCATAACGGTCACCGCATGGTTTATAATTACGATGCCCTTCTTTTCTAAGGACTGCGCTTAATTCACTATTTGAAATCGAAACGCCGGCTTCATCCAAAATATCCAAGATATCATCACTGGTTAGAGATAACGCAATTTTTACTTTTTTCAGTAATAAGTTATTTACATTTCCATTGTTCAATTCCATCTTAGGTTCTGACAATGTTTGCCCTGGTTTTGGCTTTTGCGGGCCTCTCTGCGATGTGATTAATCCATTTAAAAAGCGTTCAAAAGTTTCATTATCACAAGTCATTTCATATTCGTTTTCTTGAAAAGCATCTGTATCTTCTTTATCTACTTTTTGCAACATGGCTTTTACGTCCGAAGTTGTTACAGTAGCGCCGCCTAGTCGAAACACTTCAACCATATCTGCATTTTTTATATCCAAGGCATAGCGCAACCTTGCTAATCGATCATTGTTATTCATTTTGCACCTCATTTCCTATTTGTATTCTTGTTGATTATACCAAATATCCCATTCATTTTCTGCTATACTACAAACAATAAGCTTTTAAGGAGTGAGTACGATAAAAAAACAACAACGAAATCCAAAAAATAAAAACCGAAATCATATGCCAGTACCCAAAGGAGTCACCGAGCACACAATCAAAGAAACTACAGAATTACTGCCTTTTTTATTAGAAACGTTAAAAGCGAACAGTCGAAATTCAGTGAAATCCATCTTAACGCGGGGACAGGTAACCGTTGACGGCAAGAAGATTACCCAACACAACCATCCATTAAATCCTGGCCAAGTAGTAGGAATCCTAAGTAATAAAGTAGCCATTCAAAAAACAGTTCTAAATGGGATTGCGATTCTTCACGAAGACAGTGATTTGATTGTCATCCGAAAAGACAGTGGAATTCTTTCAGTAGCAGGCAAAGATCCATCAGAACCGACAGCTTACCGACAATTGACTGCCTATGTAAAAGATGAAAGTAAAGCCAATCGTGTTTTTGTTGTCCATCGATTGGACCGTGATACTTCTGGTGTCATGCTTTATGCAAAAACAGAAGCAGCAAAAAATGCTCTGCAGGAGAATTGGCACGACATTGTAAAAGAACGTACTTATACCGCTCTAGTGGAAGGTGAAACTGACGAGGAAGGCACGATTTCTTCTTGGTTGACTGAAAATAGTAAATCAATGAAAGTACACTCAAGTACTTATGATAATGGCGGAAAACATGCGGTGACTCATTACAAAAAGATTCAAGGTAATAAACAGTATTCCTTGCTAGAAGTTGAACTGGAAACCGGGCGAAAAAACCAAATCCGTGCCCACATGGAATCTTTGGGTCACCCCGTTGCCGGTGACAAAAAATACGGTGCGACAAGCAATCCACTGAAGCGATTAGGTTTGCATGCTTCCAGCATTGCATTTATACACCCGACAAGCGGTGAGCTTGTACGTTTTAGCGCAAAAGCACCTAAACCTTTTTACGGACAATCAAAATAAAAAGTTCCTCTGCAAAATACTGCAGAGAAACTTTTTCCTTTTCGATTCTTATCAACTCGATTTATTTGAAAATTTAGGAACGGCCATTTATAAAAAAGGATTATAAAAACGTCCACCGTTCTGGTAAGTGACCCATAGACTCACTAGAAAAATAATGACTGCTACAACAATTGTAATGATATCTTTTTTCGTAGCTTTTTTTTCACTATACCAGCTGCGTTTTTTATTTTTACCAAAACCACGTAACTCCATTGCATTACTGATGACTTCGATTCGATCCAAGCTAGATAAAATCAATGGGAAAATGATAGCTGAAATATTTTTAATTCTTTTGCTAAGTTTTTCATTTCGAGAAATATCAACTCCTCTTGCCTGTTGCGACTGCGAAATACTGTGGAAATCTCGCTGAATGTCCGGAATATAACGCAGTGCCAATGAAACAGAGTAGGCGATTTTATAGTTTACTCCAATCTTATTCAGCGATGCTGCAAATTCACTTGGATGTAGGGAATTCTTTCTCCACCCATGCAAATATTTCTTCTAAACGTTGGCGTTTTTCAGGCTCGTCAATCGTTGCTAAAAAATCTTCAAAAGTTTCCATAATAGGCTCCTCCAATCTTTTCTTACCTTTAGTATACAGAGACCTATACTCATTCGTAAATAAAAAACTCGTGAATCAATCTCTTCATTTCTTATCTTTTAAAAAATAATACGAGTAAAGGATTTTTCCAGCTTGTACTATGCTTTATATAAAAAAGCGCTCATCACTGTGTAATTCCACACAACATAATAAGCGCTCTTTCCTTATAAATTAGTCTTCTAGTGTTCGCATAATTTTTTCATTTTCTGCGATTTTTTCTTTGTTCAACGGGAATATGAAGTGTAAAGTAAATGCGCCTAATAAATAGCAGATAGCTGGAATTGCCACTGATACTAAAAAGATACTTGTTTTCACTTCAGGTGTTTGAACAGCTAAAGTCTGATTATAGCCAATCCAAGCTAATGCCCATCCACCAATTCCTCCTGCTAATGCTTGTCCCAGTTTACGAGTAAAGGAGTATATAGAATAGATGGTTCCATCTTTTCTTTTCCCTGTATTCAATTGGAAATTATCAATGACATCGGTAACGTATGCATAAGAAACCATCATATAGTAACTCGTTGATATACTGCTAATCAATACACATAAGATAAAAATCCAGGGATTAGTTGGACGAATAAAGAAAAGTAGTGAATAAATAGCAGAAGCGATATAGAGTCCTACATAGCCTCCTTCTTTCTTTCCGAAACGCTTTGTAATCTTACCGACAAAAGGAATAATAAGCGCCATTCCAACTAGATTAATCATATTTAACAATGGCAAAATCGCAGTATTGTTGAAATATTCTAAAAAGAGGTATTGATTTAATGATGAAGCGGACCACTGAGCTACAAGTGCTAACAATGCATTTAAAACGACAGCGATAAAAGCACGGTCTTTTAATAAATCTCGTAAATCTTCTGCAATATTTAACTTTTCACGTTCTTGTACTGGCAAACTCACTCGTTCTTTGGCTAATTTGGTAAAAAGGAAATAGCATAGTAAAGAAATTCCGCTGAAAACTAAGGCTATAAAGAAAAAGTTCGTTGCATTAACGACTTGATTTCCAGAAGCATCGGTCGTGTAGACAAATAATGGAACGATTACACCAACAAACAATCCGGCAAATAAAGAACCTAGATTTCGAAAGCTAGATAAGGATGCCCGATCTTCTGACTTTGTTGAGATAACGGAGGCCATAGAACCATACGGGATATTAACTGCCGTATAGGTAAAACTTCCCCAAATAAGATAGGTAATGGTTGCATAAATCATTTTAGCTGACAAAGACCAGTCTGTAATAAAGATATTATACATTAGCATACTTGCAACGGTTACGGGAATTGCCATCCGTTTTACCCAGGGAATAAAACGTCCGTCTTTTGTTGGCTTACTTTGGTCAATAATAATTCCCATTCCTACATCTGTAAAAGCATCCACCATACGAGCAACTAAGAATAAGGTTCCTACAAAAGCAGGACTAATACCGTACACATTTGTTAAAAAGATCATCAAATAAGTAGTGGCTAATTGAAAGGTAAAATCATTTCCGACATTTCCTAACATATAACCCACTTTGTCCCGTATTCCGAAAGGACGAATTTCCGTCTCTGCAGACGCAGTTGTTTGTTTTACTTGAGCCATTCTTTTTTCCTCCTCGCCTATAGTTTCGTATCCCAACGATTACACCAAACATTCTCATTTGAACGTCCTTTGAATTCACTCTTGCCAATTAATTTTTGTATTAATACTTCAACTGCTTCCTCATGATCCATGTGTGCATTGATGTAGGTACGACTCATCGTCAAATCGATCAAGTGATTTGGAAGATTTAAGCTGATGAACGCTGTCGGTATTTCTTTCACGTACCATGGTTGTTGTAATGGCGTTGGCCATTTGATACGCACAGAGTTGAACATGACAAAGCTGACAACATCCAGTACTACTAATACTGCATCAAACTTCTCACGCATTTCTCGTGCACTTAGTTTTTGGGCTGTCATTATGTCTGTAGCAATCAACTCTTCTACTTCAAAGCCTTCTTTTTCCAGGCCACTAATCAACGCTTTTTTTGTTTTTTCAGAATCTGTTCCCATTGCTTTTCCGGCTACAATCATCCCATCCCCTTCAACAAAAACTAGTTGAATACGACGATGTTTCTCTGGAGATAGCGGTAGCATTTCTTGTGTGTCTTTTACTAAGGTAATATATTCTTCGGCTGCTTTACGAGCAATCTCTTTATGCTCTTCGCACCCTACTACGCTCAGGGCTTCCTTTGGCGGCATCAATGTTCCTTCTGCTTGTTTTTTATGCAACTGTTTTGCAGCTTTCAAGCCAAGTATGCGACTTAATGCATCTTCTAAACGCTCATCCGTAATTACACCATTTTTGTATCCATCCATCATGTAGCTAAGATCGTCCTCTGGATTATCCAAGAACAAGAACATATCACAGCCTGCCGCAATCGCGCCTGGTACTAACTCGCTTCTTGGAGCAGAAGCTGTCAAACCAACCATGTGAGAAGCATCTGTTACTACTAAACCATTGAAGTTTAGTTGTTCTTTCAATAGATCAGAAATGATTTCTTTGCTCAAGGTTGCTGGCTTAATGTCTTTGTCGGCTACTGGCCTATCGGTTAATTCCCGTTGCCAAGAAGGTAGTGCAATATGCCCTGCCATGATCGTCATGACACCATCATCGATAAGTGTCTGATATACTTTTCCGAACGTATCCATCCATTCTTCTTTACTTAAGTTGTTTACTCCCATCATTAAATGTTGGTCGTTTTCTTCTGTACCATCTCCAGGGAAATGCTTGATACAAGTTATCAGTCCCTCTTCTTCCGTTCCTTTTAAGAAGGAGCGTGAATACCGGATAACATCATCAGGATTATCATTGAATGCCCGTGTTTGAACAACCGTATTACGCCAGTTCGTTGTCAAATCAACAATTGGAGAAAAATTCCAGTTACAGCCGATTGCACCAGCCTCTCTTGAGCCAATCTTTCCAACTTGGTATGCCAATTCTTCAGAGTCTGCACTAGCAACCGCTGCTCCTGTCGCAATCGGTGTTCCTTGTCCCACCGCACCATTTCCGCCTGCCTCTGCATTTGCAGCGATTAATAATGGTAGTTTTGATTTGGATTGCAAGAGTTCATTTTGTTGATATAGTGCTTCTGGTGGCAAGTTCATATAGCGAATGCCGCCTAATTGATACTTTTCAGTAAAATCACTGATTTGTTGCATAATTTGTTCTTGATTCATGCCGCGAATCATTCCAACAAATAATTGCCCAATTTTTTCCTCTAGTGTCATGTTTTCAATAGTATTCTGCACCCATTGAATGTCTTCTTCTTTTAAATAATATGGTTTTTTCGTTAAATCAACCATTCTATTCCTCCTCGTTATCCGATATTTGTGAATCTTTTTGACCACGCTTACATTTTAAGATATAATCAAATTTATATTTAAGATTTTATATGCTTTTTTTGGATTATTTTTGCATAAAAGAGGAGAACTATATGAAATTCCGTGAAGAATACGTTGTTGAGCTATTAGAAACTATTTTTGATGTACCTGTACGTGTATTAATGCAGCCATTTGCTTTCTTTTCAGAGTTTCATTTGGAATTACGAGCAATGCTCCTCCAGAGTCCTTACCCCTCCATTGAGACGCTGGAAAATGAGCTCTTGACAATTCCTTCCAATCGCATTTTCTATCTAAAAAGCGCGCTCGGTTATATTAATATATTTCTGCGCATAGCTGAACCAGATACTTCAAAAATTCTTCATATCGGTCCTTTTTTGGAAGAGGATTTTTCTCAATCCAACTTATCTAGAATGATGCGTGAAGGAGGCATTTCTGATAAACAAAATAAGTGGCTTTCGTCTTATTTCAACAGTTTATCAATTATCTCACAACAGAGAATGTTGCGTGTTCTTTCTGTTATCCTTAATCAAGAAATACCAGATTTTAAAAATGACAATATCATTTTCCATAATTTTGAACCTCTTAAACCATTGGATTTGCAAAATTGTATAGATTATGAGCAGCAGTTTGCAAACAAGTATCACGACAAACTTCTACAGACACATCAAATTTTTTTTCGTGCATTACAACTTGGAGATTTTAAAACTGTTTTTGCGATTCTGCCGCAGTATCTGTCAGAATCTCAATCTGTCCAGAAAGCTACCCTGTATTCCTACAAGCAAATGCTTCATGACCTTAATGCAGAATGCCGTATGACACTATTCTCTACGCCAATCAGTGCTTATAATATTCATCAAGTGTGGAATAAATGCTCCATGAGAATTCAATCCGAGATGAGACAAGAGCGGCTAAATATCCTAGCCGAATGGATGATGCATGAATATGCACTCTTATATAGAACGTACGGTTATAAAAATTATTCGCCAATCATTCGAAAAGTAATTGAGCATATCCATTATAATATTGACCGTCCCATATCACTTCAAGAAGTAGCAGAAGAATTTGGCAGAAACAAAACTACGCTATCGAGACAATTTAAAGAAGAAGTCGAGGAGAATTTTTCTCAATACACCCAACGAATCAAAATTGAAACATCCTTAGAAAAAGTGCTTCAAGCTCAAGAAACAATTCAAGAGATTGCGCTATCCGTTGGCTTTGAAGATCAAGCATACTTCAATCGTATCTTTCACAAGTTTATGGGCTGTTCACCGACAGATTATCGTCTAAACTGGCATTCCTCAGTTAAGTAAGCTGACCTCATCTGCCTGTTATTTTCATCCAGTGACAACGAGAACAAAGCCTCACTAGACAATATTAACGATTAATTTCCTCTAGTGGGGATAAAATCATTGTTAAGTGAATGAAATAGTACTCATATGAAAAGAAAGATAGGCAAATTTTTTATAAAAAATCTTCAAAAAAAAATCCAAGGCTTCCTATAAACGAGAAACCCTGGATTATTTTTATTTGAAATGATTTTTTATCTATATATTTCTATTCACCTATACAATTATGACAACTTCTCAATCACTGCATCAGTAAATTCACTTGTCATTGCTGTCCCGCCTAGATCTCTTGTCACAGTACCTTCATTCAGCACCGCATAACACGCTTCCTCAATTTGGTCTGCGACATCATCCATATTAAATGATTGACGCAACATTAATGTTGCGGATAAAATCATCGATACTGGATTGGCTACGTTTTTCCCAGCTATGTCTGGAGCGGAGCCATGGATCGGCTCGTATAAAGACACACCGCTTTCACTGTGGCTTGCACTAGGCAATACACCTAACGTTCCAGGTAAAACTGAAGCTTCATCACTTAAAATATCGCCAAATAAATTTTCTGTGACAATAACATCGAATGTGGTCGGCTTTTGAACAATCAGCATCGCTGCAGCGTCCACATATTGGTGCTCTACGGTAACGTCTGGATATTCTTTTGCAATTCGCTCAACCGTTTTTCGCCACAGTTTACTTGTCGCCAATACATTCGCTTTATCCACCGAAACAAGTCTTTTTTGTCTTCCTTGTGCGATTTCAAAGGCTTTGCGGACAATTCTTTCAATTTCATGCACTTGATAACGATTAGTGTCATAAGCTTCTTCATCCGTTAAGCTTCTTGGTTCTCCAAAATAAATGCCACTCGTCAATTCACGGACAACCACAAAATCTGTTCCTTTTACGATTGCTTCTTTTATAGGTGATAAAGGCAGTAGTGAATCTGGAACTGTAATTGGACGAATATTAGCATATAAATTCAATGCTTTCCGTAATTGTAATAAGCCTTGCTCCGGTCTTTTTGGTGCCTGATCCCATTTGGGACCACCAATAGCTCCTAGCAAAATAGCATCTGCTTCTTGGCAAGCTTGAATGGTTTCATCTGGGAGCGGATCTCCAGCAGCATCAATTCCAGCCCCGCCAAAAGGGTATTCTACATACTCAAATTCAGTAGATACAGATTTAGTCCCAGCTTTTAAAACGCGAATGGCACTTGCCATTATTTCCGGACCAATCCCGTCTCCAGCTAACACTGCAATGTTCTTTTTCATGATTTAGCTCCTTTACTTTTTAAAATGGAACTTGCTTGAACATAGGCTTTTGCGGAAGCTTGAAGAACGTCAAAGTCAATTCCCACTCCATTCACTTGCTCATGAGTAACTTCGTCTTCAATCGTGACACGCACCTCAGCCTGCGCATCTTCTCCACTAGTCAAAGCGTTCATTTCAAAGTTTGTGAGAGTCGGATGTTGTTTAAATACTTGATCAATCGAATTGTAAATCGCTTGAATACTTCCCGAACCAATTGCGGAAGCAATTGATTTTTCGCCTTTTTCATCCTCGATTGAGACAATCGCTCCTTGGTGTCCATTTGAAACGTATTGCAACTGAACGGATTCCAAATGACAAACTTCCTCTTCTGAACGTACTTGATCATCTATCAAAGCAATCAAATCTTCGTCAGTCACTTGTTTTTTCTTATCGGCTAGGTCTTTAAAACGTTTGAACAATTTTTTCACTTCATCATCAGAAATGGTATAACCCAGTTCTTCTATTTTTGTTCTAAATGCATGTCGGCCGGACAGCTTGCCAAGTGGAAGCGAATTTGTTTGAACACCGACTAATTGAGGAGTAATAATCTCATATGTTTCTGGATTTTTTAGGACGCCATCTTGATGAATACCAGATTCGTGTGCATAAGCATTTCCTCCAACAATTGCTTTGTTCCTTGGAACAACCATTCCTGAAAGACGGGAAACAATGTCGCTTGTTCGCTTCGTTTCGTTAAGAACAATTCCTGTTTCACATTGATAAAAGTCTTTTCGAATATGTAGTGCAATGGCTACTTCTTCCAAAGCAGTGTTCCCTGCGCGCTCACCAATTCCATTAATGGCTCCCTCTACACGGTTTGCACCATTTTCAATCGCTGCAAGCGCGTTAGCAGTGGCCATCCCCAAATCATCATGACAGTGAGATGAAAAAATAATTTCTTGGTCACTTTTAATATTGCTGATAAGAAAAGCAAAAATGGCACCATATTCTTTGGGATTGGAATAACCTACTGTATCTGGAACATTGATAATTGTTGCTCCAGCATCAATGGCTGTTTGAACAGCTTCTAGTAAAAAGTTTTTGTCACTACGCGATGCATCTTCAGGAGAGAACTGAACTTTTTCAAATAAAGTCCGTGCATAAGAAACATGTTCTTTTATAGAAGCTAACACTTCGTCTTTCGTCATTTTCAACTTATCTTTCATATGAATATCGCTTGTAGCTAGGAAAACATGTATTTGTGGAAATTTTGCTTCTTGCAGTGCCTCATATGCTCGATCAATATCTTTTTTCTGACATCTTGCAAGTCCCGCTACTGTCATTTTTGTTGCTGCTCTAGAAATAGCCTGTACTGCTTCAAAGTCTCCCTGCGATGTGACGGGGAAGCCCGCTTCAATCGTATCAATACCCCATTTTTCCAATTGCAAAGCGATTTGCACTTTTTCCTTTGTATTAAAGTTTACTCCTGGTGTTTGTTCTCCGTCTCTCAAGGTTGTGTCAAAAAATTGTATTCTCCTCATTTAATCTCTCCTCATTTTCTAATGTATTTAGGATAAAAAAATAGCACCGCATGAAAGTTAAAACACTTTATGCAATGCAAATGAGACTCTTTTATTTACGTTTTTTACGTGTAAAAAGAGTCTGTTTCATAATAATAAAGTTGTGAAGATTTCTGTTTTTATCATTTTCATTTTAATCACCTAATCATTCTTTAATCATTGAAAGCAATTTAACCTACTTTTCTTAATATGTCAAGAATAATATAAGAATTTTCTGACGATTTAAAAAATAAGAAGAAACTGGTATAATCAAAAAGATTCATTATTATAGACATACAGGAGAATAGCAAATGACGATTAAAGCAATTGTGCTGGATATGGACGGCACACTATTAACATCAAGAAAAACCATCTCAAGCAAGACAAAAGAAGCATTGATGGATGCTCAAAAAAATGGGGTAAAAGTCATTCTAGCATCTGGGCGTCCTACTTTAGGTATGTGGGAAGCTGCAAAAGAGCTGGATCTGGCTTCTAATAATGGATTTATTTTATCTTATAATGGGTCAATGGTAACAGACTGTTCGACAAATGAAGTATTATTTAATCAACCGATGAACGTTGCAGTAGGCCAAGATATGCTGAACCATTTGAAAAAATTTGATGTCATTCCTATGATTGTTAAAGACACACATTTATTTGTCAACGATGTATATGAATTCATTGAAGGCATGACTGAAGAACCTTTTAATGTCATTAAGTATGAAGCAGATATTGGAACGTTTAAGTTATGTGAAGTGGAAGATTTAGCTACTTTTGCGAATTATCCATTGAATAAGATACTAGTAGCGGGTCACCCAGCGTACTTGGAAGAAGTTCACCAAGAAATCTTCCAGCCTTTCCAAGATGTTGCAACAGGGGTATTTTCAGCACCTTTCTATTTTGAACTTACCGCTAAAAACATTAGCAAAGCGAATGCACTCGATAGTGTTCTATCTGCCCACGATATTTCTGCCAGTGAAGTAATATCTTTTGGAGACAGCCAAAATGACCGTTCGATTATTGATTATGCAGGAATCGGGGTTGCTATGGGAAATGCGATTGATGAAATAAAAGAAGCAGCAGATTACGTTACTTTGTCGAATGATGAAGATGGCATTGCCCTTGCTTTAGAGAAGTTTTTTGTATAAATAAAAAGAAAGACTTTCAAGCTCATTTTTCAGCCTGAAGGTCTTTATTTTTTCAGAATAAAGATGTTCATTGCTTCATTCTCTGCTGAACATCTTTATATTTTAAAAATGAAGATGTTCAGACTTAATATTTCGCTTGAACATCTTTTTCTAATAATTTTTAAGATCAAAATCAAATTTATCTAATTCCATAATTCCCAGCATGATGAGTCCTTGGTAATAATCTTCTTGGAAGGTATCAGCATACTTGATAATGAAATCGGTCCCGTATGGAAATTTATTTTTCATTTCTTTGCTGACTGTATCTTCTATCAAAGAACTTATCAACTTACTATTTCCATAAACAATCACTTCATCTGGATCATACATACTTAATATGGTCTGTATACTTTCGTTTAGAAGCTGCATCACGTCTTCTTCATTTGTTAACGGGAATTCTGTGTTGTCATAAGATGGCAGGTGCTTCACCTCGCCGCTTAGTCCGTGGCTGCCATGAAAAATTTCATTATTTATGACTAATGCTGCGCCTGGCGGATAATTTTCCGGGAAATATAG
Source organism: Jeotgalibaca ciconiae (assembly GCF_003955755.1). Classification (NCBI taxonomy): domain Bacteria; kingdom Bacillati; phylum Bacillota; class Bacilli; order Lactobacillales; family Carnobacteriaceae; genus Jeotgalibaca; species Jeotgalibaca ciconiae. Next base: position 995,186 of record NZ_CP034465.1, read on the forward strand.
ACCCGATACAATATTCGCTTCCTCACTTGCATTTGTATTTTTATAACCCAGAATCGCAGCATTAATATCATTTTCAATCATAACCGGAATATTGAAACGTTCTTCAATTTTTTTTCGTAGGTCCATGCCTCTCATGGCATCCAGATCCATAATCTCTAATATCCCCTTCACTTCAACTCCTGGTATACCAATGGAGATAATATCAATAGTTGGAAAACGTTCTTTATAGGAATCAATTACAAACTCTATATTTTCCCATGTTGTTAACTGATCAACAAAACTTTCCTCTACTAGCGTTTCGCCAAAAAGATTTACAACGGCAAGCTCAACAATTAAATTTTTTTCTTTTTCAATATAATGGATAACTAAACACATTTGATAATTTTTATTAAGTTCATATACAGCTGCACGTCTGCCTCCCGTAATAACAGGTTCATCCATCTCTAAAACTTCCCCACTAGCCAGCATTTCTGGAATGAGTTTGTTTATTGTAACAACGCTTAATCCACTTTCTTTTGAAAGTCTACTTTTCGTAATCGGTTCCTGTGCTTCTTTTAAAATTTTCTTTAAAAAGTGTTTATTATGTAATTTTACATTCGTTGGGCCGTGAGAATACATAGCCTCGCCTACTTTCATGTTTTTATAATAGAATACCAGAAACAAGTAAGATAAGCGCTTTTATTAATAATGTTAATAATGTTATAATGAAAATATTCTACTATGAGGTGAGTTTTATATGACAAGAACCGAAAAAGAAAAGATGATTGCTGGCGAAATGTATTTTTCTGCTGATCCGGAATTAGTTGCAGACCGAGCAGAAGCTAGAAAACAAATGAGTATCATTAATGAAACAGCAGATCAGTCAGTGAGAAATAATATCGTATCCAAGTGTTTTGGAACTGCAGGAGAAAATCTCTATATCGAACCGAGAGTTACTTTTGATTATGGATACAATATCCATGTTGGTAAGAATTTCTATGCGAATTTCAATGCCACCCTCTTGGATGATTGCCCTATCCGTATCGGTGATAATTGTATGTTGGCTCCAAATGTCCAATTATATACAGCTACTCATCCTCTTGATCCAATCGAGCGAAACAGCGGGTATGAGTATGCTAAACCTATTACTATTGGAGATAATGCATGGATTGGTGGAGGAGCCATCATTCTTCCAGGCGTCACTTTAGGAAATAATGTTGTAGTAGGGGCTGGATCAGTCGTAACAAAATCATTCCCCGACAATGTAGCAATCGCTGGGAATCCTGCTAGAGTCATTAAATCTATTTAACAAGGAGAGCTGGTTGTGAGAATCGAATACATTGGGCTATGGGTAAAAGATTTAGAAAGCATGAAAAAGTAAAGCAACTGACAGATGAAGAGGGAAAATTAATTGAGATCATGGCTGAATAATTTATCTTTATAGAGTTAAAGAAAAACTAGCGAATTGAATGCAGAATTCGCTAGTTTTGCTTTAATTATTATCAATCGGAACTCCAGTGTTTACAACTGTTTGTACATTAGTCTACACATTACTAGCAATTTTTATTGGCTGAGCAAACTCTAATCTGGAATTTCTTATGCAAAAATAGGCTGTAAGGAAATTTTTCCTACAGCCTGTTTTGTGTGGGACTAGACTGATGTCCAGCCGCCGTCTACTACCATCACATCACCGTTTACAAAACTTGAATCATCCGAAGCTAAAAAGAGCGCAGCTTGTGCTAATTGTTCCGATTCTCCCAGTGGTGCAGCTCCAGCGCCTGCTAACGCCTTTTGACCCATTTTACTTGCTTCCGCAGTAATTGAGCTTGAAATATTGGTTCTTACTGCTCCTGGGGCAATCACATTCGCACGTATTTTCCCATGAATTCCATAAGTTGCAGCAATGTTTTTCGTTAAACCAATTAAACCATGCTTTGAAGATACATACGCAGCGCCACCACGAGAACCGAATAAACCACCAATGGATGCATTATTTATAATAACACCGCCATTTTCTTGTCCTTCCATAATCTTGATTGCCGCACGAGAAATTTTAAATGGACCTGTCAAATTCACAGCTATCACCTGGTTCCATACCTGATCGGACACTTCTCCTACTGTCATAAAATTATCCAAGATTCCAGCATTATTCACTAAAATATCTAAACTGCCGAATTCATCAACTGCTAATTTGACCATTGCGTCAATCTCTTCATCTTTAGAGACATCAGCAACAATCCCAGCCGCCTGACCGCCTTCTTCTTTAATCCCTTCCACTACTTGGTTGATTGCTTCTTCATTTATATCTGAAACGATTACTTTTGCACCTTCTCTTGCATACAATTCTGCAATAGCTTTTCCTATACCAGAGGCTGCACCTGTTACGATCGCTGTTCTACCTGATAATTTCATTTGTATCACTCCTTCTACAATTCGTGAAAAAAGTTCAATTATCTACACCTTTATTATAATGAATTAATAGCTCTTGTAAAACATAAATTATCTATTTCAGTTAACTTACGCCGTGTCTTCCGTTGGTAACATTAACTGATAAACAGCAGCTAGCTGATTTTCTTATATTGCTCTCTAATCCCGATGGTGTCAATTGCTAGGTATTTTCCTTTTTATTTCATATTTTCCATGATGTATAATCATTAGCTTCTTTCTATTTACTATACATCATTATTACAGTCCAAACTCAAAGAGCCGATTTACCATTTATAATCATCGTAAACCAGCTCTATTTTTTTATTAACTTAATGATTCAATTTTATCAAATACAGATGATGCTGTTTCTTGTAATACATCATTCAGCTCTTCTATATTCCTTCTTCCTTCTGTTCGAAGCCATTCGATTGCTTGCTCCGATCCTTCTTTTACAAAAACATCCACTCCATTTGCCCAAGTTGCTCGTCCACACAAGACACCATTGAAGGTAGAACCAGCTTCATTTGCGAAACGCAAAGTATCTTGAAATAGTTTTGCACTTACTCCGCCGCTAAGGAAAATAAAAGGTAGCTTTGTTGCCTCGTTTTGCAGTACAAACCATTTTTCAGCCTCTTCTTTTGTATAAACGATCTCTGAGCCGTACCCTTCTACAAAATTCATATTTACTGGAATCTCAACTTTAAGAACATCCACTCCATACCGTTCTTTTGAGAATTCCTTCATTGCTTCAATTACTTTATGTGGTTTTACAGCAGCAAATTCTTTAGAAGTGTTATCGGTCATATGTTGATCATACGTAAGGATTTCTAAGAAAAATGGCAAATTTTCTGCTTCGCATTCCGAGCCAATCCGTTCCATATAAGCTTTTTTCTGTTCATTAATTTCATCCGATTCGTCTACATCATAGTACAATAAGAATTTACATGCATCCGATCCAGCTTCTTTCAATCTTTTTACAGACCAAACATCCAACGTATCTGGCAGACGTCCAGGTTCTGAAGCGTCATAACCTGTTTTTTCGTATGCTAGTAGTAAACCGCATTCGTCATTCTTTATTTCAGAAGCAGGAATACCATATTCAGGATCTAGAAGAATAGCAGAAGCATAAGGAGTCAACTCTTTCGAAACCAACTTTTTAAAGTCAATAATATCTATATCCGTCGCTTCTTTATGTTTTCCAATCATTTTCTTCAAAGCACCACGCTGATCAATCGCAAGAGCGCTAATGATTCCTTTTTCATTTACCATCTTATTTAAATACGTATACTTCTCTTTTGATATTGTTTTCATTTTATACCTCTTTTATCTTTTGATTAAGTAGTTGAGCAATAGCACTTTCTGTTTCAGCAGCTTTTAAAGCTGAAGTTACTTCTGATCGCATTAACAAACGCGCTACTCGAGAAAGTAATTTTAAGTGAGTCGTTCCAGATTCCTCTTCAGGAATAAATAAGGCAATGACAAATGATGTTGGATTTCCATCCATGCTCTGCCAATCAATGCTATTTTTTAAACGCACAATCACAACCTGAGACTCCTTAATTTCTTCTGCTTTAGCATGTGGAATAGCAAAACCATCCATCATCCCGGTTGTACCTTCAGCTTCCCGTTCTGTCAGTTTTTGATAAACTGCTTCTTTGCTTGTAGAAAAACCAAGTTCTACTGTTTTATCTGATAAAAAATGAAAAATCTCATCTTGTGTAGAAAATTCTTCATTCAAAAAGATATTTTCTTCATGAATAAAAGCCATTTATATTTCCTCGCTTTCTATTTTGAAACCAATACTTCTTTCTTTTTTTCCACACTATTCTTTTGAATTAATCCTAATATAACCCCGCCAACAATCGAACCGATAAGAATCGATGCAACCCATTGGATTTTCCCAGTAACAACTGGTAGTACTAAAAATCCTCCATGTGGTGCTGGAACTTGTACTCCAAACATATACGTCAATACCGCTGCGATTGATGAGCCTAGCATCATCGTTGGCAATACACGAATGGGATCTTTTGCAGCAAAAGGAATAGCTCCCTCCGTAATATGTGTAGACCCTAGAATAAAGTTAACCAAGCCTGCATTACGGTCGTTTGCATCAAAATATTTTCCAAAGAATAAAGCAGCAAAACCAGTAATTAATGGCGGTGCAATACAAGCTGCTGAAACGCCTGCCATAAAAGTTGTGTTTCCTTGTGCAAGCAAAGCCGTTCCCGTTACATAAGCAGCTTTGTTAATCGGGCCGCCCATATCGAAAGCACTCATACATCCTACAATAATTCCTAGAATTAATGGGTTTGAATCTTGGAAACCAGCTAAGAAATTCATCATACCTTCGTTAACAGCACTCATAGGACCCGCTAACAATGACATCGCTATTCCGATAACTCCTACTCCAATTACAGGAAGAAGAAAAATAGCTTTTAATCCGTCTAACGCTTTTGGTAAGCCTTTTAGTGCTTTTTGAAGTAACAGAACAAAATAACCACCTAAGAAACCGGAAATGATTCCTCCTAAGAATCCTGTTCCACCATTCATTGCGATAACTCCGCCGACAAATCCTACTATCAATCCAGGTCTTTTTGCAATTCCTTCAGCTATATAGGCAGATAGAATGGGAACCATTAATCCCATTGCTGCATCTCCTACACTTTTTAACATGGCTGCAGTAGGATTATATTGCGCGTGATCAGGATCAAATGAATAGACACCCCAAATGGCAAATGAAATCGCAATTAACACACCGCCGGCAACAACAAATGGTAACATATGTGAAACACCATTCATCAAGTTTTTATAGATACTTCTTCCAAAACTTGATGAATCTGAGGAAGATTCTTCTCTATTTGCTGTTTCTGTTTCTATCATTACTTTTCCTTTTCCAGCCAACGCATCTTCAATTAAACGATCTGCATCTTTAATTCCAGTACCTACAGAAACGTCAATGACCCGTTTTCCGGCAAATCTTTCCGGATGAACATCTTTGTCAGATGCAATAATGACAGCATCTGCTTCCCTAATTTCTTCAGGAGAGAGTTCATTTTCAATCCCGATCTGCCCATGTGTTTCAACTTTAATTGTTATGCCTTTGCGCTTTGCAGCTTGTTCCAAAGCTTCCTGAGCCATATATGTATGTGCAATACCTGTGGGACAACCAGTAGCTGCAATGATTTGATATTTTGCCATATTTAATGCACTCCTTCGTTTATAACTTTAATTTGTTTTTTTAATTCTTCTACATTTGAAAAATCCGTTAATCCCTTTGTAAAAGCGGTAGAACTTCCTGCAGCAATGCTATGTTTTAATGTTTCGCTCAAATCTGATTTTTTTAACATCCCCGCCAAAAAGGTTGCCAGTAGTGTGTCTCCCGCACAAGCTGTATTCACAACTTCTCCTTTAGGTGAATTCCCTGAAATAAGCATCTTTTCGTTTACAAAAACTGCTCCCTCTGATCCTAACGAAAGCAAAACATTTTGGGCTCCTTCCTCGATCAACTTTCTAGCATAAATCAGATACTCCTTTCTTGATACTAATGAAGTACCAAACCACTCCGATAACTCTTCTTCATTTGGCTTCAATAAAAATGGTTGGTATTTTAAACAATTGATAATTTCCGGATAACTGCTGTCAATAATTAAATGAACACCATTTTCAAAACAAATTCGACTAATTTCCTCGAATATAGAAGGTCTTACTCCTTTGGGAAGACTTCCAGAGACACATAAATAATCTCCCGACTCTAATTTTTTTATTTGATTCAAAAATTTAACGATACTTTCTTCAGGGATGCTCGGCCCTTTATTTACAAGTTTATATTCTTCCCCACTATTATTTACTTGAGTAAAAACATTTATCCTGGTCATTCCAGGAACCTCGATAAAATTTGTACGAATCTCTTTCTCATTCAAGTAATCTTCTATATATTTTCCTGTAAAACCAGCTTGAAAACCTAACGCTATGCTATCAATTCCTAACATTTTTAAAATAAGTGAAACATTTACCCCTTTTCCGTTTGCTTGAATATCATCATCAGTGGTACGATTAACTGTAAATGGAACGAGATTTTCTGTTTCAATGAAAAGATCAATTGCTAAATTCAATGTACATGTATAAAGTGTCATGTTTTTACCTCCTCCCTACACTTCTATTATGCAACGAATAATGATGTAAATGTTTTCTTAATCATCGTAATTAGCTGAAAACCTTTACAAATTCTTATTAAAAGGAGTATTTATTTGGAAAACAAACTAAGTAATACAGAACAATTTCTGTGGGATTTTATTCAAAGACATATTTTAGAGATACCGAATTATTCCATTGTAAAATTAAGTGAATTGGCAAATGTCTCAACAGCTACCATCGTTCGTACGATGAAAAAGAAAGGATATGAAGGTTTTACTGCCTTTAAGCATCATTTGAAAGAAATGGAAAATCAGAATATTAATTTTACTTCTCTTGATCAAGTTGACCAGGGAATTCGTACAGCCATTTTAAAAAATGAGCAAGAAGTAATCCGCACCATCAATATGATTGAAATAGGAAATATTGAAGATGCTATCCAAAAAATCAAAGTAGCTCACCGAATTGTCATTTTTGCAAGAGGATTCTCTGAGTTGATCGCACAAGAAATGATGGTCAAATTTCAACTAGCCGGTAAATATTGCGAATTGCATACTGACCCAGAAATTATTAAAAGCATTAGCAAAAAGCTCACGAAGGACGATATCGCTATTTTTGTATCTTTAAATGGAGAAACAAAGGAACTAGTCATTGCGGCAGAGAACTGTTATAAAAATGAAATCGGTTCATTGCTTCTTACCGCAAACAAATACGGAAGTATTATGGAATACATTGAAATACCTTTTATTGGTTTTAAATCAGAAGGTTCTTTCTTTCCAGACTACGAAGTACGTTCCCGCTTGCCGTTATCGATTCTAGCACGAATACTATTAGACTCTTATGCGTTACGGATGTTGGATTATTGATGTTTGAGAATAGCAAACAAAAGCAGCTGCTTCCAATTAGGTCGCAGCTGCTTTCTGAAATTGCCCCATTAATCCCTATTCAATAACGGCATATTTTTTTAGATATCGCTGATTTGTTTGATTGTTCTTACCAGTAAATCTACTAACAGAAAGAAACCAATTCGTGATATAGAGTCATCTTTTTTTGTATCCATTTCTTCCGTATGGCAAAATAGTTTTAAATCTGCGTAGGAAGGTAGGATACTTGATTGAAAGGAGGTCAAGCTGATTATTTTAGCTTTTTTCATGTGAACTTTGCGTGCTGTATCAATAATCTTTTTCGTACTGCCCGACAAGGAAATTAAGATCACCACATCATTTTCGGTCACTAGATTTGTAAAGGTTTCTGACAGATTATAGTCTTTTATAAAAAAACAATGAATCCCCATTGAAAACAATAAATGCTCCAAGTAATATCCGACGGGTTTACTCGTTCCACGTGCCATAATAAAAACATTCTTTGCCTTCAACATCTCTTCTGCACAACGATTCAATTCATCTTCGGATACGAGTGACATTGTTTTTTCAAAACTTTGGGTGGTGTTTTCTTTTACAGAGCGTCTTTCGTTCTTTTCTATCACAGCATCCTCTCGCAATTGTCGATTGATATGGTATTTCAATTCTTTGAATCCACTAAACCCCATCTTTTGAGAAAGATTGATAATGACTGTTTTAGAGACAAAAGCAAGCTCTGCCAGTTGATTAATATTTATATAAGGAACTTCTTCCAGATGGTTCATGATATAAGTAAGTGCTTTTCTTTCGCTTTCCGTTAAATCATCATAGCTATTTATAAAATCAAGCATCAGCATTCACCCTTTTAGCAATATAGGGGCATTATATCATATGATTAAATCATTTCATTGGGGTTCAGCCACTGTTTTAATTCTTCCTTCGAAGCATAGTTTAAAGATAATGCCGCTTCTTCTAAAGTTAGCTTTTCATTCAATGCTTTATGAGCAATCTCTGCAGATTTTTCATAGCCGATATGAGGTGCCAAAGCCGTTACCAGCATGAGTGACGACGCGACAAGTTCTTCCATCCGCTTCTCATTCACAGTAAGACCGATTAAACATTTTTCTCTAAAAGAACGCATCCCATCTGTCAACAAAGTAACGGTCTGAAGAAAATTATGAATAATAACAGGCTTATATACATTCAACTCAAAGTTTCCTTGACTAGCTGCTACTTGAATAGTTGTATCGTTCCCCATCACCTGCGCAACAATCATCGTCAAAGCTTCTGCCTGAGTCGGATTGACTTTCCCCGGCATAATGGAGCTTCCTGGTTCGTTACTTGGTAAAGTTAATTCTCCTAATCCGCTGCGCGGACCGCTTGCAAGCCAACGAATGTCATTTGCGATTTTCATTAGATCGCTTGCTAAAGCTCGAAGAGAACCATGGACAAAAGATATGGGTTGATGACTCGTTAACGCAAAATATTTATTCGGATCACTGATAAATGGAATAACCAGTGATTTTTCTAATTCCTGTGCCACTTTTTCCCCAAAACTATTGGAAGCATTCAAGCCTGTTCCAACTGCTGTGCCGCCAATTGCCAGTTTTAATAGTGACTCACTGCTCATTTTAATGGCATTCAAACTGTTTTCAACCATGCTCTTCCAACCACTGACTTCTTGGCCAAATGTTATGGGAGTAGCATCTTGTAAATGAGTCCGGCCTATTTTCACTGTGCTTTGGTAACGACCCATTAGATTGGACAATACTTTTAGCCACTCTTCCATTTCCGGTATGAGATGATTCTGTATTTCACTGTAAGCTGCGATATGCATGGCTGTGGGAAAAACATCGTTCGAGCTTTGCGATAAATTTACATGGTCATTAGGGTGAACGGCTCCTTGCTGTGAAGCTAAGTGAGCTATAACTTCATTCACGTTCATATTGCTTTGGGTGCCGCTGCCCGTTTGCCACAAACAAAGCGGAAAATGTTTCTCATAGCTGTTCAAATCTTGCAGTAATAACTCACACGCTACTCGAATGTTCTCCCCGTTTACTTCTGAAAGTTTTCCCTCTTCCTGATTAACGATGGCACAAGCTTTTTTTACTTGTATAAGTGCCTCAATTAAAGAAATCGGCATCTTCTCATTACCTATTTGAAAATTTTCTAAACTTCTTTGCGTTTGGGCTCCCCATAATGCTTCCTGAGCTACTTTTATTTCTCCCATTGAATCTCTCTCGATTCGATCCATCGCTTTCCCTCCTATATACTGCTCACGCCTGTATCCCTGGCTGCTTGTGCTACATATTGTGTAACCTGTTCAGCTACTGCTTTATTTAATGCATCGGGAATAATATATTCTTCCGATAATTCTTCTTCAGAAATCATATCCGCAATTGCTTGAGCTGCAGCAACTTTCATTTCTTTATTAATGGTTGTTGCTCGAACAGAGAGCGCTCCTTTAAAAATCCCCGGAAAAGCCAATACATTATTAATCTGATTAGGAAAATCTGATCTACCTGTCCCTACTATTCTTGCTCCTGCTTCTTTTGCTTCTTCGTACATAATCTCAGGAACAGGGTTAGCCATCGCAAAAATAATCGCATCATCATTCATTAATTGAACCATTTCTTTCGTAACAATTCCGCCAACTGATACACCAATAAAGACATCGGCGCCTTTCATTGCATCACTCAAATCACCATTAACATTTTGTGGATTCGATTTTTGAGCCAGTATTTTTTTATGTTCGTCCATTGGTGCTTCTCTATTTTCTGCCAAAATTCCATATTCATCACAAATAACGGCTTTTTCAATTCCCATCTCCATTAGCATATTAATGATGGCCGTTCCGGCAGCTCCAGGTCCATTTAAGACAACTTTTATATCTTCAATCCGTTTTCCAACCAAACGAAGACTATTCAAGATACCCGCAACTACTACAATCGCAGTTCCGTGTTGATCATCATGAAATACAGGAATCGAAAGTAGTGCATCCAGTTGCTTTTCAATCTCAAAACATCTTGGCGAAGAAATGTCTTCTAAATTAATTCCACCAAAAGTTGGTGCTAAATAACGTACTGTCCGAACAATTTCATCTACATCTTTTGTATCCAAAGAAATTGGAAATGCATCCACATCAGCGAATTCTTTAAATAAAATCGCTTTTCCTTCCATCACCGGCATTGCGGCTTCAGGTCCAATATCGCCTAGTCCTAATACTGCTGTACCATCCGTAACGATTGCTACTAAATTCCCCTTAGAGGTGTAGGTATAAGCTTCCGTTACATCCTCCGCTATCTTTCTGCATGGCTCTGCAACTCCCGGTGTATAAGCTAGGGCCAAATCTTCTCTCGTATTGATAGCTACCTTGCTTTCAACAGATATTTTCCCTTTTTTCTCTTTATGCAATGCTAAGCTTTTTTCGTTCGTATCCATTTTTCTCACCTTTCCATATTTGAAATTAAAATAAGTAAAGAGGCCTCTCCTATATTTTACCAGAGGCCTCCTAAAAAAGTATTCAATCCGTTTTAATAATCGTTTGCTATTTCTACTGCTACTGCTGCTGCTCGTTTGGCTTCTTCTTCAGCGATTTGTTCAGATAAACCAATATAATTTCTAGGATCAATCATATCTCGTACTTCCTCTTCGGTAAATTCACTGGCAATCAACTCATTTTTTATCAAATTGCTGTAAAAATCTTCCCCTTCTGCAGCAGTCTTCATCGCAATTTCGTACATCAAAGAGTGCGCTTGGTCTTTTCCAAGTTTTGTCGCTAGCTCCATCATAACATTCTCGCAATTATCCAGCCCCTTGTTTCTCAAAGCATTCTGTAACATACGATCACGGTGAGGAACCATTGTACGGGTTAACTCTTCTGTTCTCAGCAAAATTTCTGTAGTCAGTTCAAGAGCTTCTTCCAAGATTCCATCAAAAAGCATGTAAGAACTACTGTCTCCTTCATAAGGCCGCACAGAAGAATACATTCCTACGCCTGGCAAAGAGTACAGTTTTTGAGAATTAGCCACAATACCTTTTGCCAATTTTGGATTGATTTTATGAGGCATCGTGCTACTGCCCACTGTGCCTTTACTAAACCCTTCTGAAATTTCTCCAATTTCTTCAAGAGTGGTGCTGTACACTTCTTCTCCTATTTTATGACAAATATTAGCCATTAAAGCTAGGTTCATTATGTATTCAATCTTATGTGTGCTGATATTGCGAGAAGGGACTTCCATGGCGTACATTCCGGTTAACTCTGCCACTCGTTTCTGCACATTTGGACCAACTTCTGGCATCGAACTAAACGTTCCAACCGCTCCACCCATCATAATTTTGAAAACTCGTTTTTCTACTTCACGCATTCTTTCATAGCATTCAATAAATTCGCTAATCCAAACTGATACCTTGTAACCGTAAGTAATGGGTGTAGCATGACGTCCATGTGTCCGCCCTGGCATTACAGCATCTTTGTTTTCTTCAGCTAATTTACTTAGGTTTCCCAGAATTTCACCAATTAGCTGAATATATTTATCATGGACTTGTTTTACCATATATAACTGAGAGCTTTGTTGAATATTTTGTGTAGTAATTCCATAATGGACATATTTTCCACTTTCTTCCGGGCAAGCTTTTACTAATACTTTTAAAAATGGCACAAAGCCATGTCCAATTTCCCGGTAAATACGGTCCATCTCTTCAAAATCAATATTTTCTACTTTTGCTGCTTCTTTAATATCTCTCGCTGCCTGTTCGGGAATGAAGCCCTCTTCCGCTTGTGCTTGAGCCAAGGCACTTTCAAACAATAACCATGTTTTGTATTTTTCTTCATCTGAAAAAAGCTCTTTAATCCCTCGATCATTTATGGTCTTACTTTTTGAGTCATATAGTGCTCTCATCCGATAAAAACCTCCTAAAATAGTTCATTATGCTAATTCTTGATCCACTGCATTCCTTACAAATTCTACTTGTGGACCATATACGATATGGATATGTTTTGCTGCCGGGAAAAAGAATCCTGTACAGCCAGATTTTTCCAATAAATTTTTATCGATGACATTCACATCTTTTACATCGATTCTTAAACGTGTAATACAATTTTCTACGTTATCAATATTGTTTTTACCGCCTAACGCCTTTACTACAATATCGGCAATTTCACCATATCGTTTTTCCCTTATCAGCGTATTATCCAAGTTTTGTGCTTCTTCTCGTCCAGGAGTTTTAATATCATATTTGACGATTGCCCATTTGAATATAAAATAAGTCAAAACCGCCATCGCAGAACCGATTAATACCAAGAAAATCCAATTCGTTCTTTCATATAGCAAGCCAAAGATTGCAAAATCGAAAATCGTTCCTCGAATATAACCAATCGCCACATTTGCCAAGGACATCAATACTGCCCCGATTCCCACAATGGCCGCGTATACAACAAACAGTAACGGTGCAATAAATACAAAAGTGAATTCAAGCGGTTCCGTTACATTACCGAGCATCGCTGTTAAGACCATCGTAATCAACATGGACTTCACTTCTATTTTGTTCTCTTTTCTTGCTGTATGATACATAGCAAGCGCGATTGCAGGGAATAGGAATAAAGTTACCAACATTTGTTGCTGCGCCATGAAACGCGTCAATTCTGGCATCAATGTCCAATATTCGCTGTTGGGACCTTGATTGAATAATACTTCATTCATTGCTGGCACTACACCAACAAACGTATTGCCATCAATTACATAAGATCCTCCTGCTTCGGTAAAGCGGAATAATGCATTCCACACATGATGCAAGCCAAAAGGAATAAATAAACGTTCCCCTGCTGCGGTAAAAAATGGACCCATGACACTTAAGAAAACAACTGATAATCTCATTAATAATCCTACAAAAACTTCCCAGATAAACGGTAGAAGCAAACCAATTGAAACCATGACACCAATCGTAATAATTGGCACTGACTTTTTACCTGAAAAGAAGGCAAAAGCAGTCGGCAATTCCAAATTATAAAATTTATCGGTTGCCCACGAAGCAACCAAACCCGTTATAATACCGCCAGCAGCACTAATATTCATCGTTTGAATACCAAGGACATTTATTTGTCCTACTTGGGTCATTACTTCTGGATTTGCCATTTTACCAGTCAATGTCAGCCAGACATTCATGGTAATAATCAAGGTTAAATAACCCGTTACAGATGCAAAAACAGCAATCCCTTTATCCTTTTTACTCATTCCATATGCGACACCCATAGCAAACAGCAATGGAATGTTATCAAAGATGACACTTGCAATCGTACGAATACTTACTAAAATGGCATTTACATTTTCATTTCCTAAAAAAGAAAACCGCTCAATCATATACGCCTGCACTAAAGCGCCACTGATCCCTAAAATCATCCCTACCGGTGCCAGTACACCGATTGGAAGCAAGAGTGTTCGGCCAAACTTTTGAATCGATTCACTAAACTTTCTTTTTTCTCCCATCAGAACATTCTCCTTTTTTCATTATGGATATAGAGTAACACCGTTCGATAACATATAAAAGCGCTGTCAACTTACTAAGTGTGATGTAGGTCACCGGAAGTGACTTAGGTCATTTTATGGCCTTTCTGCGTGATTTCATCTAGCAGGGAGCTTTCTATCATCCACTGGATGAGAATAATCGCGAATCTCATCCAGTGGACCATGCTCAAGTTTCCAATTGAAGAGAATCAGTATTTATCTCATCCAGTGAGAGCCGTCCCCGCTGTTCACTAGATGAAATTATGAAAATAGCTCCGTGTATTTGACGGCTTCCATTAAATTTTGTTAAATTTAGCTTTTCCTTCTCGATAAAAAGGAAGAAATGCTCATCACATTTCTTCCTTCAAAGTGTGTTTAGTTAAGAATAGCCATGAATAATATTTATTTTTATCTGTGACTTTTTTCGGAAATAGTAAACCCTTTTAATTGCTTATAGTCTTTATTCCTTATTACCTTCTGCAATTTCCCACAAATTCCATGGATGTTTCTCAGGCGGTAATGAGTATACCTTTACCGGCTCTTTCTTAATGGGATGTTCTAAATGAAGTGAATGAGCCCAAAGCGCAATTTGTTGCCCTACTTTATTCAACTGTGCTCCATATTTTTGATCTCCAAAGATTGGATGACCCATCGCTGACAATTGAACGCGAATTTGGTGAGGACGTCCAGTTTGAAGTTGTACAGCCAGCAAACTCATTCCCTTCTTGGATTCCAGCACTTCATAATCAAGAATGGCTTTTTTACCTTTTGGATGATGAGACGGAACGACAGATACTATATTTTTTGTGTTATCTTTATGTAGATAATGAACAAGCTGATCGCTTTTTTTCTTTGGTATACCATGAACAACTGCAAAGTATTTTCGTTCGATCACTTGCCTTCGCACCATGTCTGATAATCTGGAAGCGGCTTTGGAAGTCTTTGCGAACACCATAGCTCCTCCAACTGGACGATCTAAGCGATGTACGAGACCCAAATAAACATTTCCTGGTTTTTGGTAACGTATTTTTATATCTTCCTTTAACATGGTCAACACATCGAGATCACCGCTATTATCTTTTTGAACAGGTATATTGATTGGTTTTTCTACCAATAGAAGATGATTGTCCTCATATAATATTGGCATTTTCATATAATCCTTCTCCCTTAGGCATAATGTATCTATCATACCATTTCTAGTGAAGATTTCAGGCCTTCTTTTTCCGGTGCATCGTTTTTATATGAAAAAAAATTTACAAAATCTGACAGATATCATGTTTTACTATTGTATATATAAGTAAGAGAACGTGGAGGTGGTAGACTTGAAAACTGATGAAGAGATTATTGAGCGGCTAGTTCAAGAGGATGAGACCGGTTTAGCGGATTTGATTGATAAATACACAGCTCTATTGAAAAGTGTTATTCAGAAACACTTATACACACTGCCAAATCACCAAGAAGAATGCTTGAATGATGTTTTATTAGCTATTTGGAAACATGCAGACCAATATGATTCACAAAAATCTAGTTTCAAAAATTGGATATGTGCCATCGCTCGCTATCGTTCCATCAATTATTTAAAAAAATACCGGCATGAGATAAAAAATGTGACACGGGAAGAAACCATAAACGATAAAAACTTTACAAATGATGAACCATTAGCTCGCGAATTGTGGGAAATCCAGTTAGCGGAACTTTTAGCTCCATTAAACAAAAGAGATCAGCAATTATTTAAGGATTTATTCGATTCTGCTTACTCAACAGATGAAATTGCAACAAAACATCAAATGACCAAAGGAGCTTTATACAGCAGATTATCAAGGGGAAGAGTAAAAATCCGAGATTTTTTTCAAAAGAAGGGAGATGCACGTTATGAAGAACGAAAATGACATCTACAAACTATTGAATGAAACCAAGACGAACTTCTTTGAATACGAAGAGATAGACATATCATACAATGAAAAACAAAAGTTATTGAATTCTGTGATGAAAAGCCAAAAAACGAAACAAAGAACTAAGAAGTGCAACAAGCGTCCACTGATTTTAACTTTTGCGGCTATTCTTGTCATTCTTTGGGGCAGCCAAACTTCTTTTGGAAAATCCGTACAAGCAGCTGCCAGCTCTTTATTAGAAAACATTCAGTATGCACTCTCCCAAGTATTTAAGAATGAGAATAATGAATCTTCGAATGCTTCTATCTCGGTTAATCAAGTTGCTTCTTTTGGAGATGCGGAAATAAAAATTGAAGATCTGCTTTTTTTTGAAGGAGAACTTCTTGTGAACGTATTAGTTGATTTAGCAGAACCAATGGAAGAGCAACGTATGGCAAGTTTCTCGAAGATTGCAGTTCTGATAGATGGAGAGCTTTTGCCATCTGAAAACCACACGGAGGCAAGTGTGATCATCGATGAGCGCAATAATATTTCGCAGAGCACCTTAGTCGTCCCTCTTTCTGAAGAAATTCTTTCATCTGATTTGTTTACCTTGGAGATTCATTTGCAGGATATTCACATTTTTCATCCTGGAAAACCAACTGATTTTCCTATTTATATAGAAGGAGAGGCAAACTTTTCTATTGAAACAACGATGGGTTCTTTAACGGAATACACAGATGTTGTCGAGATTAAGCAAGATATAAGCGTGGGTGAATTAGATTACCATATCAAGAAATTAACCATTCATCCAATCTTAAGCTTTATAGAATTATCTTCTCCTGATAAAGAACAGAAATACCAATTAATGGAATTCCGTGGTGTCAATGAAGAAGGAAAGAGTCTGGTATTCTTGCCTCGAAGCTATCAAACCACGATTGACTCTTGGAAAGGCATAATGATGCTTTCAGAAGAAGATTCTGAAATTACAGCCAAAGAACTAGCAGATTCAGAGTGGTTAGAATTGCAGCTCTATTCAGCAGGGCACCCTGAAGGGGAAGCTGACTACCAGTCTTATGGTGAACCATTTGTTATTGAAATAAAAAAATAATCAGAAAATATACTGTTAAATCTGCCTCCAAAACGGTATCATAAGTATGATATAAGTTGAACAAGTGTTGACAGTAGATTAACTAATAAAGCAGATGGGACTGTATCGAACGGTGAAAAGAAGAAAGACTCGGAGCAGAAGAAGAAGGAAAAACAAGTTTTGGAAGAAAACATTTGTGACAGGTGCCTTGCTTGGAGGCGGAATCTATTTTGTCCAAAAAACGTTGGAGGAAACTTCCTCTTCTGGCCAGCAAACGGTTATCATGGACATTACAGATGCAGCTGGAAAGTTCACATCACAAGTAAATAAAGGGTTCGAAGAGATACAAATCAAAGATGACACACCACTAATAGACCTTTCCCGAACCAACAGTGCGAACATCTTATTGACGAATCTTAAATCTGGAGATGTACTGGCAGAAAAAAATAGTAATGTCCAACTTTATCCAGCATCTTTGACCAAAATCATGACCGCATTAGTGGCAATTGAAATGGTGGATGATTTGGATAAGGAAGTCGTTATGATTCCTGATTATTTTGAGGGATTATTTGAACAGGAAGCTTCCGTAGCGGGTTTTTTAGAGGATGAATTGCTTTCATTCCGCGATTTGCTGTATGGGGCAATCTTACCTTCAGGAGCCGATGCCTGCTTAGCCATTGCTTATTCATTAGCTGGTTCTGAAGCTGAATACGTGTCGTTAATGAACCAAAAAGCAGTGGAGTTAGGACTGAGTAAAACGCATTTTAGCAATGTAACTGGCCTGCACGATCCACAGAATTACTCTTCCGCAGAAGACCTGACGTCTTTATTGAAGTATGCATTGGATAATCCTGATTTCTATCAAGTGTTTACAACGGTAGAATATAGCACGGAGCCAACAAATTTTCATGCTGATGGCGTTCAAATGTTCAACTCCATTTTTCGACATGGCGAAGAATATCCCAAATTTTCAGACTTCGTTATCGGCGCTAAGACTGGTTTTACAGAAGAAGCTGGTCTGTGTTTAGCTACATTGGCTGAAATTAATGGAGAATCATACATTTTAATAACTGCAGGAGCAGGAGCTCAAGAAAATGGCCCTGATTATGTAGAAATCCTTGATCCCTTACATGTGGCAGATGCGACGATGATTTATTCACAAGTAGAAAAAATCCATGAACGAAGTAAGATAAACGTAAATGAGTAATTTCTACCAGGAAAAGAAGGGGAAAATATTTCTCACTTCCTTTAAAAAAGCGGACAAAGAAGTTTTCCTACTTCTTTGTCCGCTTTTTAGTTAGCTATTATCCCTTAATAGAAGCACTCGAAACTGCATCTACTTTTTCTGTTGTGTTTTCATTTAAAGAAGCACTGGATACAGCATCCACTTCTTCATGATTATTTTGGGATGCACCTGAAACTGCGTCTACATCTCCCACCAATGTTTGTCCGGTTTGTTTCAAATACCAGTCAATGATCGGTTTAAAGTCTAAAATGTATTCATTAATCCCTACATAATTTCCTTCTTTATCATGCATTGCTTGATAATTATGAACAACATATTTGTCAGGACCATGTGTTGGAACATTTACACGAACTGCATCTGTTGCCCCAGAACGTAATTGTTGGATTACCCAAGATACGCTGTTAAACTTGCTTTCTGGATGACATTTTGCCAGTGGATTTCCAGCTTGGCCAGGTGTACGTGATGCCAACATCTCTTCTGCTGGTTTTGTATGGTTATAATATAAGAATTGATTGTTGTGATCGGCATAAGTCAATTCCATTGGCATAGATGCTAAGAAGTAGTTTAATTGATCCACTGTTAGAATCCCGCGATCCAGTTTCACATAGGTATTCCCTTCTACTGCATTCACTGCTTTTGCAGCTTGTTCTACCCAGTCTTCCGCATACATATCAACGCCTTCAATCGTTGTATCTACTTTCCCTGTTGCATATAAATCTTCTGGTTCAGCAACTGCTGCTTTCGGCTCTTCCATTACAGAAACAAGCTTAACAAATTTAACGAATTTTTCTAAAGTACTACCTAAAAAATCAATCGTTCTTTGATCTGTTAAATTTTCATTCACATCAAAAGCTTCTTTCACTTTGCCTAATAAGAATTCATTTCCTGGCATTACCATTGCATTTACGCCTGGCGCATCTAAAATTTGACGTAAGTGCAATTGTGCACGAGAAGAACCTTGATCGTAGTAAGAAGCTCCTACAATCATGACTGGTTTATCTTCTAAAGTGTGAATCTTGAAAGATAGCCATTCAAGCAGACTTTTTAAGCCAGCCGGGATTGTGTGATTGTGTTCCGGTGTTGCAATGATTACTCCATCTGCACTCAAGATCTTTTTATGAATATTTTGAATGACTGGGCTGTTTGTTTGATCATCGCTTTGATTGAACATAGGCACATCTTTGATTTCTAAAATTTCAAGCTCAAATAATGTGTTAAAATGTTTTTTTATATATTTTAATAATAAACGATTATATGATACTTCTGCATTGGATCCGACAATTCCGACTAATTTCATGGTTATAATCTCCTATTCTATATTTCTTCCCAAGAAAAGTTTTCTGCTTCTTTTTTATTAATACTGTGTGCATGATTTAATTGGTTGGTAATTTTTACAAAGGTCAAGAAATCTTCAAATAAACCTTCTAGCTTTTCAATATGTTCTCCATTATTTAAGCGTCCTTCTTCATCAAATGCTTGTAGCGAGTGGCTTAATAAGAACTCAGAACTCGGCATAATACGTGCTTTTAATTCTGGAGAGTCAAGAATTTGGCGTAAATGCAACTGCGCTCTTGAAGAACCTAAAGTTCCATAAGAAGCTCCGGTAATCATCACCGCTTTATCCACAAAAGGGAAAATGCCATAAGAAAGCCAGTTTAATGCATTGATTAATGATGCAGGTACAGCATGGTCGTACTCAGGTGTGCTAATGATTACACCACTTGCAGCATCAATCTTATCGGCAATCAATTGTACTTGTTCTGGAATTTGCTTATCTTCCGGCTTGTTAAATATAGGAAGATCTTTAATCTCTATGATTTCAATTTGAGCTTTATCTGCAAAGTATTTTTCCATAAATTGCAGCAACTTGCGATTCGTAGAATTATCTGAATTTGTTCCTACTAGACCAATAAATTTTTCCATTTTATTACTTCCTTCCAATCTGTTTATTAAAATTTAACTGACTTGCTTATTTTGTATCATTGTCTCTTCCAACCCATTCGAATAAAGAACTTGCCCGCTCTTTGTGATGAGCAAACCGTCTATCCCTTCTAACTGATTCAGACAGTCTAGAATCTCTGCCGATGATTTCCCATACAATCGAGTGGTCCATATCTCGCCATCAAGTGAATATTTGGATTGAATCGTTAAGCTGGCAACATCCGTCTCGACGGGATATCCTGTATGAGGATTCAGTATATGATGATAGGTCTGTCCTTCTTTTTCCAAACTTCTTTCATAAATCCCTGAAGTGACGACAGATTGATTACATATCCTTAAGGCCGTTACATATTGATTGCGGGAGAGTGTTGGATTTTGAATCCCTATTTTCCAATAATCTTTTTTCGGATTGTGGAATGGCCCTAGCCCTACAATATTTCCTCCTAAATTAATTAGCGCAGATGTAACGCCCTTGCCTTTTAAGTAATGAATAATTAAATCTGCTATATAACCTTTTGCTAACGAACCCAGATCAATCAACATACCCTGCTGCTTTAGAAAAACGGATTGCTCTTCCTCGTTTAAAATAATATTTTGTGGATTCGTTATTTTTAAAAGCTGGTCAATCTTATCTGCTGAAGGAACCTTCGCATCTGTAAAACCAATTCGCCATGTCTGGACTAGCGGTCCAATTGCAATATTTAAGTTACTGTTGGGGGAACAACTATGATATTTGCCAACTTTTATCAGTTGATATAATTCTGGGTGAACCACAATCGGACGAACCCCTGCATTTTTATTAATCTCCATTAGTTCAGAATCGGAACTATTAGCGCTAAAGCGGTGTTCATAGATTTTTAATCGCCTGACTAATTCTGCCAATATCAAATCTGCAGTATCATGCTCAATTAATAAATCAATGACCGTTCCCATCAAATGGACCGTCTCTCTCTTTTGTTCCACTTCGTTCCTCTCCTTTCACCTGAAGAAATCTAATTAACTACTGCGTGTTTGACAATACTTCTTTTTCCATGAGAGCCAGCTCTTTTAAAGCCACCGTATTTTTATTGATTTTCGAATAGGCTCTTGCATCGTAAATCCTTTCCAAAATACTTTCTTTCGGCTCGTTTTGAATAATGGCATTTTTAGCTAATTGAATGGCTGCTCTTGCAAGGTAATACGTCACGTGATTATCTGAACAAATAGAAACAGCATAATTCAACAATGCATTGCTGATTTCTATCTCATGAATCGCGGAATAAAAAACGCCGCATTGAAATACGATATTCAGAACTCTCCATGTATCCTCTATTTTTTTAGTCGGATAAGTATAAATTTTTTCAAGAACTTTGTTGAAGTAAAACTCTGCTTTCTCTTGGTCTTCTTCCCGTGAATAAGCCATGCCGATGCCCGTGTATGCTAGCAAACGGAAAATTTCAGAATCCGCCGTTTCTTCTTCTAATAAGATCTGGTCAAACATAAAAAGAATGTCCATCACAGAGGAACTTTGAAAAATCATGATAAAGCCATTTAAGTAGTGATAGCGCAAGGTTAGATTCAAGTCTTCAACCGTGCTGATCGAAATCGTACTAAGCAATGTTGCTGCTTGCTCGTACTCACTCGTAATTAAAAAAAATTCTGCTTTATTCATTTTTTCGATTATTTCAGTATGTCTTACGCCTACTTTTGGAAATAACTCCCCTAACGGAAGATTCAGTCGATTGCATAATTTGATAAGGATTTTTAAGTTCGGAACTTGTCCATTATTTTCAAAGCGACTTAAGGTAGCTTGCGTACAAATTCCTTCTGCTAGTTCAATCTGAGAAAGTCCACTTGCTTTTCGTGCTTCAATAAAACGTTCAATATTCAAATTACCCCTCCTCTGTTTCCACAATAGTGTTTTATTTCACATTCTTTTAACATAATTGATTATACTCCTCAAAAATATTTCCGTCAACGGAATATATAAAATTTTATATATTTTTGCAAAAAAGAAAGAAAGATTGTGAACATATTATTCACGAAAAGATATGTTTTATATTTTAAAAAATCTGTTTAATTGATTTTGTATCCTATTCAGAAAAAGACTCTCTAAATGATTACAAAATCACAATTGTAAGGATAAAAATAGGTCGCAGCCCTCTAGCGGCTACGACCTATCGAAGAAAATATTTTTAACATCTCACATACTTGCGTTTAAAGCCCAGCCTTCCTCTCTCCATTTCTTTTTGGATACTTTCATTTGCATTCAAAAGGCTCGGTTTTTTCTTACCACGTTTGACTTCTATAACACCCAATTCTTTTGCAGTCTCTACTGCTTTATCGTGTAGTGGTAAATAAGAAACCCCCACTGTATATAAAAAATTGATCATCGAAGCCTTGGCACGCTCTGGCGCATCATGAATTGTATTTTTTACAATATCGAGCATTTCTGAAATCTTTTCCTTAGAAAATTCTTGATCTTTTCGATTCCCTAGAAGCCAGCAATAGCAGCTCCATCCTGCCGACATTCGCAGCTCATCTCCCGACGCGATCCATTTATCAGCGACTTCTTGTGCTATGTTGGATTCCGATAATGTCACTGCTACCACAAAGTCAGATAACATATAAAAATAAGCAGCATCGATCCAACGCTCATAATCTGATTCGGTCATCGCGTTCGGATCAGCAATCACACCTGCAAAATACATCGCATCATAGTTCCCTGTTGCGTATAAGTCTTCAGCCAAGGCTTGATTGATTTTTATCTTTTTCGACATCGGCTTCATTGCACCTGTCGCTACACCGAAAAGAGGCTCCTGTGCCCCATTCGATAAGTATCTTTTTTTCATATGTTCTTTACTTAACGATTCAAGTTCTTGCATAACCACTTCAAGTTCCATATTTTTTTAATTCCTTTCTGAATTCCATATCCTCACTCAGCTATTGTTTAGATCAAAAATAATTAAATGTTTCTCTTTTCTATTATAACTAAATAAGGGTTTGATTCACCATGAAAATACAGTATAGTTAATAGACAAAGATGTGATTAAGGTGGTGTGAACATGCGCATTAATAAATATATAAGTGAATCAGGAAAAGCATCCAGGCGAGGTGCAGACAAATTAATTACGGATAATAGAGTTACCATTAATGGAAAACGTGCCACAATTGGTACCCAAGTTGAAGCCGGAGATGATGTTCGAGTAGATGGAAATCCAATCCGAGTAGCAAGAAATAATGTATACATTGCTTTAAATAAGCCCGTAGGCATTACGAGTACGACAGAAAAAAGTGTGAAAGGAAACATTGTCGATTTGGTCAACCACCCATTAAGGATTTTCCATATTGGGCGTCTGGATAAAGATTCCGAAGGATTGATACTCCTCACAAACGACGGCGATATTGTCAACGAAATTCTGCGGGTGGAAAACAAGCATGAAAAGGAATATATCGTTTCGGTGAACCGGCCCATTACCCCTGACTTCTTGAAACAGATGGCAGAAGGAGTCAAAATATTAGGCACAAAAACACTTCCTTGTGAGGTAACACAATTATCAAAGTATGAGTTCCAAATCATTTTAACGCAAGGGCTCAACCGTCAAATCCGACGCATGTGCGAGGAATTAGGTTACGAGGTCTACCGATTACAGAGAGTTCGAGTTATGAATATTCTTTTAGGAAAACTTCCTCCTGGACAATGGAGAGACTTAACCAAAAAAGAAAAAACAAGATTGTTTAAAGATTTGAACTATGAGCCAAAAGAGTGGTAGAAGTATGGGTGCGTCGAATTATCTATATAAACGTCAACACTACTGAAACCATTATTTAGATAAAAAAAGCGAACAACTCATTACATCTAATAATGTGTGCAAGCTTCAGGGGTATTTTGCCTTTTGAAGCTTGCATTTTTTTCAAAAGAGACACCTTCACAATGTTTTTTTAGCTTGAAGCTTGCAGTTTATTTAAATCAATCGTTACTTTGCCTCAATTTGAAAAACATAGCGATGACCTTGAGTCATACTGTGATAGAATCCTTCTCCTTCATATAGTTGGAAAACTTGGGAACCTTGACGCTCAGATTTATTGGGATAAACGTGTTTGACATAAGGGTTATCTTGTAAAATTTCCTCAAGACGTTCTCTTCCGACCTCGCGGATTTTCCCTTCAATCCGAATCACTTGAATCAAATAGCCATCTTCAGACATTGCTGTAATGGCAACGTGGGGGTTATTTTGCAGTTGTTTGTAAAAATTTGTTTTTGGATGGGTCATAAAGAACACGCCATTTTCGTTTGCTACACCGATATGTGCATGTCGAGCATGTGGCTTATTGTCCTCATCAACTGTAGCAAAAATGGCAACTTTCATTTGTTCTTGTAATATTTGCATAATGTCTTCTATTTTCATATGTATTCTCCTTGTTTTAAGTAAATCCTAAAGGGTTAAGCGATTAGTTAAATTAATTATATCACAGCTAATTACGAAAAATAAGGGATTTGTAATTCTTTTCACAATGAAGAGGTAACGGATTACATGGTTTTTATTTCATAAGAAAATAGAAAAGATGTTGGAAAATCAAAGTGATTGTCCAACATCTTTTCTATTTTTAAACCTATTAAAATTCTAGACTGTGAAATTTCATTCTATGGTATTACGCTGCTTTTACTTTCGATTTTATAACGGAATATCCCAAGTCCTCAATGGCTTTTTCAATTGCTTCGATTGTTAGGGAACTTTCGTCAAAGTCCGCTTTTACTTTACTAGAATTGAATAAGACCTTCACACTATTTTGATCTATGCCATTTAATCCTTTTACGGCACTCTCGATTTTTTGCAAGCAAGATGGACAAGACAATGCTTCTAGGGTAATCGTTGCTTTATACATATTTATTTCTCCTCTATTCGTTTTTTATTTTTTTATCCTTGGTATGCTTGATCGGCTTCAGCTAACATATTGTAAACCGCCGCGTATGTTTCACAAACATCTCCGGGAATCAGGTAGTTATTGGTTACTTGGCGTAATCGAGAAAATTCTTCATCTAGATTTGGTTTTTCTTCTCCTGCTTCTTTCGTTTTCGTTTGCATTTGGGTATACAGTTCACGTACGTCAAATGCTTCTGGGTGGTTTTTTCCATGCGCACGAATGATTGCCTTTGTAAACAATTCCAATTTTTCAGAGTTCTTAGTCATGTATTCATTAAATGTTATCATTTATTTTCCTACTTTCTGTATTTTGTATTTAGGATGCTATTTTTACTTTAGACTTGATAACGGAATAACCCAAATTCTCAATCGACTTTTCAATCGCTTTGACGGTTAGTATATTTTCGTCAAAATCAGCCTTTACTTTGCTGGAATTGAACAGCACTTTCACGCTATTGAAATCAACTCCGTCCAATCCCTTTACGGCACTCTCAATTTTTTGTAGGCAAGAAGGACAAGACAATGTTTCTAATGTTAGGATTGCTTTAGACATATTTCATTTCTCCTCTTTAAATGATTTGTATAAACTCTTTCTATAACCCTATTCTAAATGCTTTCTCTTTAAGAAGAATTGATTGATATCAAGTTTTTCTATAATTTTTTGCCTGAATCCATTCATTTTGCCACGTCCATTTCTTTTATACTCGTTTTCATTTCATATTTATCCTCTTTCAGGCGGTATTTCAACAATCTCATACCGTTAAAAATTACCACTAAGATACTTGCTTCGTGAACCAACATCCCAATCGACATGTTCATCCATTCGCTAAATAGCAGACTAGCCAGCAAGATTAAAACGACTCCAACTGCAATAAGGATATTTTGTTTCATATTTCTTGCAGTCACTTTAGTCAATCCCAGTGCGTGTGGCAGACGGCTGAAATCAGAGTTCATCAAAACAACATCGGAAGTTTCAATCGCAACGTCTGTTCCGCTGCCCATCGCAATACCGATATCTGCCAAAGCTAAAGATGGACTATCATTCACGCCATCTCCAACAAAAGCAACGATTTGTCCTTCTTTTTGAAGTTTCGCAATGTGCGCTGATTTGTCCTCTGGCAGCATGTGACCGTGCGCTTCCGACAACCCTAGTTCTTTTGCGACCAAGTCAACGGTTCCTTGATTATCTCCAGACAGAACGACTAAGTTCTTCACACCTAAATTTTTCAACTTTTGCAAATCTTTCTTCACACCCGGACGGACTTGATCGCGGATCCCCATCAAAACTTTCAATTCTCCATCGACAGCGGTTAAAACGAGGGAATTACCATTTTTTTCGAATTCTTCAATATCTTTTCGTGCCTTCTCATCCAGTTTTACCTGTTCTTTTTTCATTAATGCCACATTTCCGACCGAAACTCTTTGGCCGTTGACTTGCGCAATGATTCCTCCGCCTTTAATGACATCCGTATTTTCTACTGGCACTGTTTTGAAAGTACCAATGTTTGCTAAAACTGCTTTTGCAAGCGGGTGGTCTGATTCTCTTTCTACATTGGCCAAGTAACGTAGTGCTTCATCAGTATTATTTCCATAAAATGCTGTTTCAGCCACTTCGGGGTTCCCAACTGTCAACGTTCCTGTTTTATCAAATACAATGGTGTCTACATTACTGAAGTCATTAATTACTTCGCTCCCTTTCAAGAGCACTCCATTACGCGCACCGTTTCCGATACCTGCGACGTTTGATACGGGAACACCAATGACCAAAGCACCGGGACAGCCAAGAACTAGGATGGTAATCGCAAGTTCGATATCACGGCTGAATAGCCAAACAACGATGGCCAAGATTAAAACAGCCGGTGTATAGTATTTTGAAAAATGGTCAATAAAACGTTCCGCCTCTGATTTAGAATCTTGTGCTTCCTCGACCAATTCTATGATCTTTCCAAAAGTTGTATCTTCTCCTACTTTGTCTGCCCGAATCTGGATTGTGCCGTTTTCCAAAATGCTTCCGGCAAAAACTTCCGAGCCCACTACCTTCGTGACTGGCAGAGATTCTCCCGTGATACTCGCTTCGTTAATGTAAGCTTCACCCGTCAAAACAGTCCCATCCACTGGAACTTTTGCCCCTGTCCGAACGAGCAAGATGTCCCCTTCGTCAACTTCATCAACATCTACTTCTTCGAATTCACCCGTTTCAGTTTGAATAAACGCACTTTCTGGTGCCATTTCAACTAATTCTTTGATTGCAGAACGCGTTTGGTTCAATGTCCGTTGTTCCAAGTAAGCTCCAAACAGGAATAAAAATGTTACGATAGCAGATTCTTCAAAGTTCTGGATCAAGAATGCACCAATCACTGCGATTGTCACCAGAACATCGATGCTGACCACTTTAACTTTCAACGCTTGGTAAGATTGGATAGCGATTGGCGCTAGCCCCAAAATCGATGCGGTAATAAAAGCGGTATTGAATACCAAGCTATTATGTAATACAAAATGCCCGAAGAGACCGATTGCGATTAATATTCCACTAAGAAAGGTAATTTGATTTTTTTTACTTAAGATCATTCTTTGCATGTTATTTTCCTCCATCTATCTTATTTCTACATAAAGTATAACTGCCATTCCAGAAATAAAACTTGACGGTGGTCAAGATAGCTTGTTTTGTTCGTACGTTTTAAAGTACAGACTTTATTTTTGTGCTGTACTTTACTTTTTCCAGGACTATAAGAAAAGCGGACAAGTCCGCCTTGGCCTATGAAAAAATAGGAAATTTGACCCTGAATTGTCAGGAGACTTCACGCTTCAGCGGGTTAGTCGAATGATATGCGTTAGCGAGCAGCGAAGCGCGCAATGGGGCAAATTTATCTTTTTTTCACTAGGTCAGGACTTGGGAGCTAGACATTGATGGCTGAACTTATAATCCCCTAGTCTATAAACAAAACCCACCAGATGCTGACAGCTCTGGTGGGTTTCCTGTTCTATTTTTGGGCGATCTTTCTTCGTGTTCGTTCTAAGGATTTGCGAATCATATCCTGCGGTTTAACAGGTTGACTCACTTTCATTGTTACAATTTGCATGGCATGAGGAGCTGAGCGGATGGTTTCGCCTTCTTCATTCCACATTTCTTCTAACTCTTCAGGATGATGACGCATGCCCGGACCGTAAAATTCAATTTTGTCACCAACCTTAAACAAGTTCCTTTGTTGGATGGTCGCTATTTTTGTTTCTTCATCATATGCAAGTACTTGTCCGATAAACTTATAACGAGGTTTACGGCGGCGCTCACCAAATAACTGTTCATTCTCTGTTGGAATTCCATAGTAAAAACCGGTCGCTAATTCGCGTTGCGCTACTTTCCACAATTCATCTACCCAGTCTTCTTGCAAGACATAATTTTCGGGATCTTCTATATAAGAGTCAAGTGCTTTTCGATAGACGTTTACAACTGTTGAAACATAATGGATGGACTTCATACGACCTTCAATTTTTAAGGAGTCAATGCCGCTTTCGACAATATCCGGAATATGCTGAATCATTGACAAATCAACTGCGCTCATGGAAAACGGCTCATCAATCCCTTCTTCGCCTTTCCCAACCATTTCTTTGTCGCCCAATGCCGGTAAGTCAAACAAGCCATATTTCCAGCGGCAAGATTGACAGCATCCGCCACGGTTCGCATCTCGATCAGCCATGTGATTCGACAAAGTACAGCGGCCTGAGTAAGAAATACACATCGCTCCATGAATGAATGCTTCAATTTCAACATCGGTTTTTGCACGAATTTCCACAACTTCTTCCATCGATACTTCCCGCCCTAAAACACATCGGGTTAAACCGGCTTCTTGCCAGAAATTCAAAGTTTCATAATTAACCGCCGATTGTTGGGTTGATAGATGAATTTCCAGTCCAGGTGCATCCATTGCACAAATTTGCATAAGTGCTGGATCTGATACAATCACTGCATCGATACCAATATCGCGAAGCGTCCGGAAGAACTCCCCTGCACCGATTTGATCATTTTCGTGGGTAACCATATTTGCCGCAACATATACTTTCGCATTGTGACTGTGTGCGAATTCCACTCCCTCAGCCATTTCTTCAAAAGAAAAATTTCCTGCCCGGCTGCGAAGCCCATAAGCATCGCCGCCAATATAGACAGCATCTGCACCATAATGAATGGCAGTCTTTAATTTTTCAAGTGTTCCCGCTGGCGCTAATAGTTCGGGACGTTTTAAAGTTTTTTTCATTTCTGATCTTAATCCTTTCATTATCGTACCTTATCTGCTGAATAGAGGAAGAAACCTGTATCCAATTCCCGATTTATTGGATGGTACTTTTGAACTTGTTCATTAAGCTTCTCTAACTGTTCTTCACCCCACTCACCGTCATCCAATAATTGACGAGCCTGGTCGTAAGCTTTCACAATCTCTAAAAAATCTTTACCTGGTGTATAAAGCCCATCCAAATACCAATGATTCGCATTGATATCAGCCAACATCGGTAGCTGCATCATTAGATTAAGATCTTTATTGGCAAAAACATGGGTGCCATGGCTATCATGATAAATTGAATAATGTGTGTCATCTTTTCCAGGCTCAGACAAAAAAAGATGACGCTCTTCGAAATCAAGCGGCTCTTTATCGATAAAATTAAAATAATTTTCTAATAAATGTCGTTTACTTTGGTGGATACACTGTGCGCCATAGACTTGCGTTAGAATTGGCAACTCAACGTTTTCAGCCAGTATTTCCAACTCCACATAAGGCACTTCACGAGCAATAAGGGCTGCCACCGCTCCATACTGCTTCCAAAAATTAATCTGTCCATGACTTGTCACCAGGACCGAAGCATCGTAAATATAAGGAATATAATATTCAGGATCCTTCATGATTTGAATCAAACCAGTATCTCCTACCATCAACTTATCTACATGGAGAGACTTCATTTTTTTTAAAAAGGGTCTCGCTAATTCAATTTTGTCATTATGCAGAATCGCATTGGCAGCAACAATCACTTGTTTGCCTCTTTCATGAGCATAATTTATCAGCTCAGCCATTTCTTCCTGGGTCAAATGTCCCGGTACACGTAGTCCAAATACTTCTTCTCCGACAATTAGCTGGTCTACGCCGTTTAGTAGGAGTTGTTTTCCTTGTTCAAGCGATTCAGTTGTTGCAATCAACTCAATCATCATTCTACCTTCTTTCGTTATTTCGTGAATATTTTTTTATGTTCTAACATTTTCCAAAAACAAACCCAAGTTCAAGTAAACACATATGTTATCGTGTTAAAATTTACTAGTCAAAGAACCATTGTTTTTACAATAGAAATCAAGTTGACATTTTTGGGAAACTGTTCACATATACACTTATAAGAAGCATCTTATCATATTTTTTCACTTGAAACTAGAGGCACAAAGTACCTGACAACGATTTTATATAGAATGATTTTCCTTCATAAACTCTTTCAAATTCGGAGACTGATTATATTTAACAGCTGCTTTCTTATCTTTTTCAATGATTGCCGTTGTTAAATCAATATTGTTTATGCTCGCAATGGCCACAGCATAGTGGATGACATCAACAAGCTCTGCTTCGAGTGAAATCTGACCCTCTTTTGATTTTCTTCCTTCCATTTGATTAAGAACTTCGGCTACTTCGCCGACTTCTTCTACCAATTTCATAAACAAACCAGAAGAAGTTCGTCCATCTTTGTATTTACTAGATAAATAACGTTGCAAGTCTTCTATTTTTAATTCTTTCACGATTCTTTCCCTCACCTAAAAATTATCCCGCGCTTTACGCAATTCAATAAAGTCTTCTAGCGTCTTTGCTCGCAGAAATAGATTGATGGTTTTTTCCCTGCCAATGGTTGATGGCAAAGTTGGGAGATCATGAGCACGCAATTCATTGACTTGATCCAAGGCATCAGAGATTATTTTGTTGGATGGCTCAATTGATTGTGCAAATCGTAAGTTGGTCTTGGTGTATTCATGAGCGGCATAAACCTTTACATCATCCGCCAGATTCTTGAATTTTTGCAATGAATCATATTGAGCTTGATAATTTTTCGTAAAAACTCTTCCACATCCTGCTGAAAATAAGGCATCTCCGCAGAAAAGGGCATCCTCCGTCAAGTAACTAATGTGACCTTTCGTATGTCCGGCTGTTTTTAAAATTTGGAAATTATGTCCCATCCATTCGAAAGTATCACCTTCATGAACAATATCAGTAGAGATGAAATCTGCTTCCTTCGGCCCATAAACTAGTGTGTTTGGAAATTTCGCTAGTAATTCTTCAACTCCATCAATATGGTCCTCATGATCGTGTGTCAAAAGAATCGCACTTAAGTTCAGCTGTTTTTCCTCCAAGTAACGAAGAACTCCCTCAGTCTCTCCTGGGTCAACAACGATTGCATCCTTGCCCTCTTCCATAATCCAAATATAGTTATCAGATAAAGCTTTGGTTGGATGAATATTCATGATGATTTGCTCCTCACTTTTAATTTTTTCAATTTGGTGAAATTCTCTGCCTTAGGTGTTATTGCTTTAAAAATGATCTCTCTCTTCACAAGCTATTATATCATGGATCATTGTGATTCAAAAAAATGATCGTTGTGTTTATTATGATTCGATTTTAAAAAAATAATCCTCCTTATTAATAGAATAGCTACCCACCGCAGTCAATATTTGTTATTGTAGTATTACTAAATGATAATGGGAGGTAATGATTATTAAATTCGAACATAAAATGCGCGGTAATGTATCGCTTGGCGTTAACCCCATCGGCTGTAAACAAGAGGTTAAAAATCAAATTAATTACGTAAAAGAACAAGGCTCATATGAAGGCCCGAAAAAAGTTCTAATCATTGGAGCATCTTCAAGTTATGGATTAGCAACACGTATTAGTCTTGCTTTCGGTGCGGGTGCTGATACTATCGGAGTTTCTTTTGAGAAAGGTCCGAAGTCTGAAAAGAATTTAGGGACTGCTGGTTGGTATAATAATATCTACTTTAAACAAGCTGCGGAAGCGGAAGGGTTAGTAGCTAAAAACTTTGTCCAAGACGCTTTCAGTCACGAAACAAAGCAAGATGTTATCAACTATATTAAAAATGAACTAAAAGATAAAATTGACCTAGTCGTATATAGCTTAGCATCAGGCATCCGGATTGATCCTGATACCGGTGAACGTATTAACTCTGTTATTAAATCAATTGATCAAACGGTTGTCGGTCCCAATGTTAATATTCAAAAGCAGGAGTTTTATGAACAAGTTTTAGAACCTGCTACTGAGAAAGAAATTGCTGATACTGTGAATGTTATGGGTGGGGAAGACTGGCTGTTATGGATGGAAGCTTTAAAAGAGGCGGATGTTCTTGCTGAAGGTGCCCAAACCGTTAACTATTCCTATTTAGGTTCTGACTTAAACAAACCATACTATGGTGACGGTACATTAGGTCAAGCGAAAGCTGATTGTGAAGTGAAGGCCGCTAAAATCGATGATTTATTAACTGATATTAATGGGAGAGCAACCATTGTTGTAGCAACTGCTGTAACAACGAAAGCTAGCTCGGTTATTCCATTCTTCCCGGTTTATTGTATGGGTCTCTATCGTGTGATGGAAGATAACGGCACACATGAAACACCTATCATGCATCAAGACCGAATCTATCGCGATATGCTTTATGGAGATAAGCCGGAGTATGATGAAAAAGGACGTTTACGTCCAGATAATTGGGAATTAGATCCTGAAGTCCAATCAGCAACGGAAGCCTTAATCAAGAAAATCAATGGAGATAACTTTAACTCTGATTTAACAGGTTATGGCATCTTCATGAAAGAATACATGAATTTAAGTGGATTTGATGTCGATGGATATGAGGAAGAAGATATCACAATTGAGGATTTATTAGCTTTAGAATATTAAAAAAAGTCGAGATGACAAATCTCGACTTTTTTCTTATTTTTTTAGTTCATTGATATGAAATTCAAGATGCTCTTCTATAAAAGTTGCGATTGTATAGTAGCTGTGATCGTGCCCACTTTGTATCCGAAGTTGAAGTGGATAATCTTTTTCTTTTGCAGCTTCAACTAGTTTCGCTGGCTCTAATTCCTTTTTATAGAAGGGGTCTTTGTCACCTTGGTCGATCAAGATTGGCACCCTTTTTCCTGAATGTTGCTTCATTAATTTCACTGCGTCCCATTCAGCCCAATCTTCTTCAGTCTTTCCAAGATAGTTTTCAAAGGCTTTTATTCCCCATGGTACTTCTGATGGATTAACGATTGGTGCAAATGCTGTAATGGATTGGAATCGTTCTGGATTTCGCAACCCTAAAACCAAAGCTCCGTGTCCCCCCATAGAATGACCCGAAATAAATTCAGGACCATCTAAACCAAGTTCAACTCGTACTAAGTCCGTCAATTCTTCTGTAAGATAATCATACATTTTATAATGAGAAGCCCATGGTTCTTGTGTAGCATTCAGATAAAAACCTGCTCCTTGCCCTAAATCGTAATCTGATGAATCAGCTATCTCTTCACCACGAGGGCTTGTGTCCGGCATGATCATAGCAATTCCCAGACGCGCTGCTGCTCTTTGCGCGCCTGCTTTATGGGTAAAATTATCATCGTTACAAGTTAAACCTGACAGCCACCATAGTAAAGGCGGCTCAGGAAATTTTTCCTTATTCGGCAAAAATAAACTAAATGTCATTGGGCAGTCCAATAATTCAGAATGATGGCGATATTTATATTGCATACCATCGAAAATACGATGTTCTTCTAAATTCTCTACTTTTGACAACTCATTTCCTCCTCATAGGATTCACAAATTCCGTCTTTTAATAAGATAGAACCGTACGAATCGATTCACCTTTGTGTAACAGATCGAACGCTTCGTTAATATCTTTAAATTCTAGTTGGTGTGTAATAAATGAATCTAGATCGATTTCACCATTCATGTAATCCAGCACCATTCCCGGTAATTCCGTTCTTCCTTTTACACCACCAAAAGCCGAACCACGCCATACGCGGCCGGTAACCAATTGGAATGGACGGGTATGAATTTCTTTACCAGCTCCCGCAACACCCAGGATAATGCTTTCGCCCCATCCCTTATGGCAACATTCAAGCGCGGATCGCATAACATCAACGTTACCGATACACTCAAAACTATAGTCCACGCCGCCATCCGTCATTTCTACAATCACTTCTTGGATTGGACGTTCCTGTTCTTTTGAATTAACAAAGTCTGTTGCGCCCATTTTTTTAGCCAGTTCCCATTTAGCCGGATTGATATCAATCGCGATGATTCGTTTTGCATTCGCTTTTTTCAACCCTTGAATGGCAGCTAAACCAATTGCACCCAGTCCGAAAACGGCTGCCACAGCACCTTCTTCTACTTTGGCGGTATTTTTTACAGCTCCCATACCTGTGGTAACACCACAACCCAATAAACAAACTTTTTCTAAAGGCGCATTCTCGTCAACCTTTACCAAATTCACTTCATTTACTACTGTATATTCACTAAAAGTGCTTGTTCCCATGTAATGATAAACCGGCTCACCCTTGTAAGAAAAGCGAGTGGTCCCATCCGGCATTAACCCTTTACCTTGCGTTTCACGGACTGCGCTACACAAATTTGTTTTGCCCGAAAGGCAGAACTTACACTTGCCACATTCTGCTGTGTAAAGCGGAATAACATGGTCTCCTACTTTTACAGAAGTGACTCCTTTACCTACAGATTCAACAATTCCTCCGCCTTCATGCCCTAAAACGGCTGGAAAAACACCCTCCGGATCATCTCCAGACAATGTAAAAGCATCGGTATGACAAACAGATGTATACAATATTTTTACTCTTACTTCATTTTCCTTGGGATCTTCCACATCAATTTCAACGATTTTAAGTGGTTCATTCGGACCAAACGCCACTGCTGCTCTACTTTTCATTTATATACCCTCTTTCTTGTAAATGTATTATATAGTATACTTCATACTACAAAAAAATTAATACTGACATAAATGTCAGTATGTCTCCAATGATGCTCAGAAAGGTTTTGAATCATATGATTGTACATAAAGGAAAAGAATTTTTTACGGACAAAGATTTAGCTCTATCTGTTATTGGGGGGCGTTGGAAAGTCGCCATCGTTTGGTTTTTGTTGAATGAATCCCCTTTGCGTCTAAGTGAGCTTCAGAGAAAGCTGCCTGATATCAACCAAAGAATGTTGATTCGACAACTAAGAGAACTCGAGGAAGATAAAATTATTCAACGAACCGTTTACCCTGTCGTCCCTCCCAAAGTCGATTACAAACTAACTGAAATTGGCTTAAGCCTGGAAGCCGTGGTAACAGCGATCTGCGATTGGGGAGAAACGTATCACCAGTTTTTGATTTCGGAATAGATTCTGTACGTTTACATAGGTCGCTTAAAAGAGCCAGTTTATAGGTGCTTCGATTAATGATAATAAACCTCATCAAGAAAAAGGCCTTGTGCGGGAACTGTCTCTCCTGCGTTTGCCCTGATTTTATTTTCAAAGATCTTGTCAATGGTTTCTAATTCCATCGTACCAGCGCCAATTTCCAAAAGGGTACCTGTGATAATACGAACCATTTTATGCAAGAAACCATCTCCTGAAAATGTAAAATGAATCATGCTTCCTTCTTTTTGAACGGAGAGTTCATTAATCGTTCGAATGGTGGATTTTTTTGTCTTTTTAAGAGCAGAAAAACCAATGAAATCGTGGGTTCCTAGTAATTTTCGGCAGGCCTCATTCATCCGATTAAGGTCTATTTTTTGCGGATAATGGAAGCTTCGATGACGTTCAAATGCGGAAGGTATCGCATCATTCCAGATGTAATAACTGTATTGTTTTCCAATCGCATTATAGCGAGCATGAAACCGTTCAGAAGCTTCTTCTACTTTTTTTATGACAATATCTTGTGGCAAGTAACGGTTCAGCCAGTCAAGAATTTCAGACAATTCCATCTTCGTATTCGATTTAAAATTCGCCACCTGTCCTCTTGCATGTGTGCCGGCATCCGTTCGGCCCGAACCGATAATTTCTATTTTTTCCCCCGTCATTTCGCTCAAAACACTCTCGATTTTCCCTTGAATCGTTTTATCGGAGTCACCAAGTCTCTGCCAACCCAGGTATCGCTTTCCATCGTATTCCATTGTTAGTTTGATGTTTCTCATATTTTTTGTTCTACTCCTTAAGTTGTTGCTAATTTTTACTCCTATCAAAGTCCTTTATTAAACGCTTCTACTGCTCCCATGCCGCCTTCAATGACGATTGGTTGATACCCTTGCTTCTTTAGATAAGAAGCTGCAGCAGTCGCACGACCACCTGATCCACAGAGCGTGTATACGTTCAGATTTAAGTCCAACTGTGAATAATTCTCAGGAAGTTCTTCGATTGGTATGTTTACCAAATGTTTCTCTGGAGCAGGTCGAGTGATTTCATCAGGATGGCGCAAGTCCAGCAAACGATAGTTCCCTTCTAAAGTCATAAAATCTGCTGCTGGGATTGTTTGAATTTTTTCTAGATTCGATTCAGGAATATCTTCGGCTAACAGATAAGCCGATATATTTTCAATTCCTGCTGCCTCTGCTTCCTCTACCAGAGCAGGAAGTTCTTGGAAATTTTCTTTCGCAACAATCAAAACAATTTCCTGATCCTTACTTAAAAAATGCTTGCCATATTTCAGCAAATTCCTAGGGGTCAGGTTCAATGCACCTTGCAAATGTCCTCTTTGGAATTCTTTCTGAGAACGCAAATCAATCATTTGCTGGTCTGAGATTTGTTCATAAGATAATTTCAGTAATTGATTCATATTAAACTCCTTTATTTATCTATTGTATTTTTTTGTTCCCACCGATATAACTTTCGCGATTTCTTCATCTCTTCTACTTCACACCTGATATTTCTGGACAGTTGCTCGAATAACATCCAAAAAGGATTCTTCCCCGAAAGTGTTCAATTTAAAAAACATCGCTTGGCTTCCGCCAGCTGTAATGGCGCTCAATTTGATTTGGCTGCCCGCTTGAAGCAATGTCAAGCTCAGACTGAGGCGGTTGCCTCCAACCATACTATACCGTTCGTAAACTCTGACTGCGCAAACACAATCACCAAGATAAAAATCTGATTCACCTTCGATTGCTGCAGATGCACTTCCGTTCACTATCGTCTGATCAAGCTCACGTAAAATTTCATCGAAATCGCCTTGTAGATTTGCTTCTAGTTGTGCCATTCTCACTCATCCTTTCTTTTCCCCATTATAGCAATACTTCACAAAAAATCAGACTGTGACTTTGAAACCTTTTACTATTTAGTAGTCACCAATAATTTCTGCCACATCTTCTAGCGTCTCGACTTGCTCAAAGGATGGGTAAGCAAATTCCGCGAAGACCAACCCTTCTGACGTTTCCACAAACAGCCAACGAATACCGTCTCCAAGTCCGTACTCTGCTATTTCCTGCAAATATAAGGTCTGTTCACCTACGGAATAAATAGCCGTTTCATCATAACGAACGGGCATCATGATAGTCTCTGCTCCAACCTGCAAGTGACCAGCAGTGTCCATAACGGTGTTGCTTCCCCCGCCATCCAAAATATGACCAGGAGCCATAACGGTGATAACTGTTCCTGGCTTTAAATACGTTCGATAATCCTCGATAATTTCAACTTCCACAACTGCAAGGTAATCTGTTTGATATGAAAAGTTGACTTCTAAATTATGGATTGCTTTGATGGTCCCACGAAAAGCAGCGATTTGTACCCCATTAGAGCGTTCTGCCAATAATTCACCTTCTGACAAATAAACCAAACTCGCTTCAGTCTCTGTTCCCATCACTTCATCTACATAGCTAACTTTAATGGAGGAGTCCGACTTCTTCAAGTTAAATTCCAGTTCTTGGATTTCCTCCTTAATTATTTCTTCTTGGCTGCTTGGAAAGTCTGTACTATTATCATTTAAAAAGGAGAATGCAATGATTAAGATCAGGGATAAACTGAGGGCACTTGAAAAAAAGAAAGGCTTTTTCAACTTAGCGGCATTGTTTTTCCGCAAAATTGCCTTTCTCATCCGTTCATCTGCCTCTTGATCTGGTTCTACTTTCTTCCATGCTTCCTTAATTTTGTTGTCGTTCATTTAAAGTCACCACCTAGTTTTTCTCGGAGTATGCTACGTGCTTCATGGAGATGATTTCGGATGGTTGATGGTGGTTTTTCAAGGAGCTTTGAGATTTCCACGCTGTTGTAGCCTTCATAATAATAGAGATAGGTTACCACTTTATAAGCGTCGGGCAAATTCATGATCACTTGTAAAGTCTCATCAATCTCGATATTGGTGCTTCCGATTATCGTATTTTCCTGTTCTAGGCGAGTCCTCCTCCGCCACCAATGTTTTAACTTGTTCTTACAAAGGTTAGTCGCAACACGAATCAGCCAAGCCTTCTCGTGTTCACCGCTCTCAAATTTGGGACCCTTTTTGATGAGCTGGATGAAAGTATCCTGGACCACATCTTCCGTATCTGTCGCATTCTTCATGTAAGCAAAGCATACCCGGTAAATCATGAATTTGTGTTGTTCATAAATTTCTGTTACTTCTTTGTTCGTACGCAACAAAGGTTTTTCCATGATTTGCCCTCCCTTCACTAGTAATACAATCGAGACCGCCAAAGTGTCGGATTTATTTAAAAAATGGTGATTAAAATTCTTCGGTTCCTATTCCATCTTCAATCCGGTAAACCCAGTCATAATAGGATAACATTTTTTCAGCGTGTGTTACCATGCCGGCAGTCTTGTTGCGGACTTTCACTTCTTTTGCAACCACGGAAACGACTTCGAGTGCACGCTTAAAAGTTAAAAGCGATTATAAGAGAGAGATACTTGAGAAAGGTATTTTTGATAGCTCTATAATCGCAATAGATCTCCCTCACTTAACACTCCGTGTAACGTTCTCTACTTCTGTGTTATCTTTAGGCGCTTCTATTACGGGATGTTACAATGAGAAAAAGGACGAAAATACAATGGAGGCGTTAGCGATGCATATTGTTTTAGTTCATTCAAAATACGAAAATGTAGAGGAAGCGAGGACAACAGTGGATCCCATGGGGGCGAACCGCATGGCCACTACGGTGAAAGCAGTCAAAGACGCTTTGGAAGTAAGTGGGCATGAGGTAATTCCCGTTGAGGCAGATTACCAACTGTTAAGCAAAATAAAAAAGATGAAGACTCCTGACTTAATCTTCAACTTAAGCACTGGCATTTCCGATAAACGATCCCAGGCCAATGTAGTTGGAATGCTGGAGATGCTCCACATCCCAGTGTTAGGCTCTAGACTTACCACCCATGTGCTAGGCCTCCACAAAGAAATTACCAAGTCCCTCCTGTATGCCTATAACGTCCGGACCGCCCGCTACCAATTGGTTGAAGATGAGAATGCACCCATTCGCAAAGATTTTATTTATCCCGTCATAGTGAAACCGGAGCATGAAGGTTCCGGCATCGGCATCACCGCCTCTTCCAAGGTCGATACTCCCGAGAAGTTACGAAAAATCATCATGGAGAAAATAGCGCTCCACAAACAGGAGTTACTGATTGAAGAATATTTGCCCGGCCGGGAATTTACAGTCGGCGTGATGGGAAACGCTCACTTGGAAATTCTACCAATTAAAGAAACCGTTTTTCTTGATGAAGATCTGAAAATGTTGACCTATGATCTGAAGATGGAGAATGATGTCATGAACAAAATTCCGGCTGATATTCCTG
The DNA here is from genome assembly GCF_003955755.1 of Jeotgalibaca ciconiae. NCBI lineage: Bacteria > Bacillati > Bacillota > Bacilli > Lactobacillales > Carnobacteriaceae > Jeotgalibaca > Jeotgalibaca ciconiae. The sequence goes on from NZ_CP034465.1 coordinate 1,034,912, forward strand.
AAAAATTGGAGGACGAAATCAAATCGATGGTCGAGAAAACCTATCGGATTCTTCGGTGCCAGGATTTTGCCCGTATCGATATTCGGTTAGATGCAGAAGGAAAGCCGACTGTTATGGAATTAAATACCTACCCGGGCTTGGTTCCTGATTTTTCCTTTTTCCCTATGCTGGCAGAGGCCGCTGGCTATAGCTATGCGGAACTCATCAATCGCTTGGTGGAAATTGCCCTGGAACCGGTTGTAATTCAATAAAAGGCTCATTCGGCGATGCAGGTCAAGTGAGTATTCTTGTAAAGTGGAGGATATTAGAGCTGTTCTGAAGGGATAGTTGCAGTGGGACCACTTAGCAACAAATAAGATAATAAAAGCCCAATTTCTCATCGTTAAAATTGAGAAATTGGACTTTTTCTATTTAAATTTTTCAATAAATACATTTACTCCCTGATCGGTTGATACTCCGCATCCAGACCTCTTTGAACACCTGGCCGTTCTGCAATACGTTTTGACCATTCCATAAGGTGAGCATATTCTTCTACATTTAAAAACTCATACGATCCTTCATACAGTTTCCCTAAAGCTAAGCGGCCGTACCAAGACCAGATGGCAATATCAGCGATCGTATAAGTATCCCCTGCGATATAAGGACGCTTCGCCAAAGTTTGGTCGAGTAAATCTAACTGACGTTTGGTTTCCATCGAAAAGCGGTCAATTGGATATTTCATCTTCTCTGGAGCATAGGCGAAAAAGTGTCCAAATCCACCGCCAATATAAGGGCCTGCTCCGATTTGCCAGAATAACCAATTTAGGGTTTCCGTCCGTCCATGAATGTCTGAGGGAATCAGTTGGTTAAATTTCTCGGCCAAATAAAGAAGAATCGAACCTGATTCAAAAATTTCCACACGAGGACTTTGACTTTGGTCAACAAGGGCTGGAATTTTCGAGTTCGGATTAATCTCGACGAAACCCGAGCCAAACTGGTCGCCTTCCCCAATATCAATCTTGTACAAGTCATAGTCTGCATCCACGATCCCAAGTTCTTTCAGCTCTTCAAACATAATCGTAACTTTAATGCCATTCGGTGTTCCTAATGAATAAAGTTGAAACGGAGCTTCTCCGACTGGTAATGTTTGTTCGAAACGACTCCCCGCTGTTGGACGATTGCCACCTTTTTTTGAGTTCTCTTCTTCCCACTTCCATACTTTTGGTACTTCATATGCCGACATCCTACCACTCCTTGTCCTATTTATTTGTACCTTCATCATACTACTTATGAGGCAAAGTGGCTAAGTTTTAACTTGTTTATGATATAGTTTTTTATATTGATCTATTAGAAAACACTATAAAAGGTAACTTTAGATGCCTATATAAGCTATTCATGATAAAATAAAAACAAGAAACTATTGGAGGATGATTAAATGAATCAAGTATTAGTTGAAATTTGTTTGCGTGTCAGAGATATTGAGGCTACCCTAGACTTTTATACAAACTTATTCGATTTTGAAATTGCGAGCCGCAGAGAATTCCCAGAGGATAAATTTGATTTAATCTATTTAAACTCACCAGGCACGTCGGTTCAAATCGAACTCACTTATAATTATGACGCTGAACCATACGAAATTGGCAATGGCTTCAGTCATTTAGGTGTAACGGTTGATGATTTAGAAAAAATGCATGAGATTTGTAAAGCATCTGCTTATGAAACAGGCGAATTAAAAGGTCTTTCAGGCGGCACACCTTCTTACTTCTTTGTAACAGATCCAGATGGTTACCGTATTGAAGTGAAACGTAAAAAATAAACATACAAAAACTCCCACTAAGGACAGTTGGAAAATCAACTGTCCTTAGTGGGAGTTTTTTCGTTTTATTGATCTAAAAATCCTTTTTTATTCATAACATAAGCTGTTCCTACTGATAACAGCATGACTGAAATCAACACATAACTTTGTATTGAACTAAAGTTTTGTGGACCAATGATTAAATAGGGACTTAACGCAATATTAATGGGTACGATTGGATAATGCCATTCTTTTGGTTACTATAACAATAATTGCTTAAGCAAGCGTCTTTTTCCCTCTCCTTTTCATTTTCCAAAAACAGGCGTAAAATAGTTAAATGGAGGATGATGTCATGGAAGAGAAGCGTTTAGATTTTAAACTAGGGTTTGTTAGTCTGGTGACAGGGCTTTTAGTTGGTGTTGTGGTGAGTGGCTTTCGGTTGGCTATTCCCTTTTTGATGGGGATGGTAGGAAAGTTATTGCAGTTTGGACAACAAAGTCTCCTTCACTCACTATTGTTTATTTTTATTTTCGCAACGATTGGTGTCGTTGTATCGTGGAACGTCAAAAAAGAACCGATGATTGGCGGTTCAGGTATTCCCCAAGTAGCTGGTAAATTAAGTAGGCAGTTAGACTTCTCCTGGTTCTCTGTCTTGATTCATAAGTTAATGGGTGGCATTCTAACGATTGGGAGCGGTCTGACTGTTGGCCGAGAAGGTCCATCGGTTCAGATTGGCGCAGCAATTGGACAAGGTATTGCCGAAAAAAGTCATTTAAATAGTCAGAACCAACGTTATTTGATTGTAGGCGCCGCTAGTGCGGGGATGGCTGCCGCATTTAACTCACCCATTTCAGGGATTATATTTGCATTAGAAGAACTTTTGAAACGAACCTCGCGGAGAGGGTTTTTAGCCAGTTCCTTAATTATCATTACGTCCACCCTCGTATCAATTATCTTATTAGATAACACCTTTACCCTTACTATTCCTATTTCATTAGAGTTACCAGTAAGAGACTATCCTTTTTTAATTATATTAGGAATGGTCATTGGTTTATCAGGCGTTCTATTTAATCGGGTTATCCTGTGGGGAAAGAGAGTGTATGCACGATGGCACGTCCCTGTTGTTATAAAATGCAGCTTCCCTTTTGTTGTCACAGCACTCTTTTTATTATGGGATCCTAGTCTATTAGGCTCAGGAGATCATTATATATTAATGCCATTCCATGAAAATATAGCTCTCGCCTCTCTACTATCTGTTTACTTGATTAAACTATTCTTATTAGTAGTGGCTTTTTCATCTGGTTTGCCAGGCGGTATATTCTTCCCCTTGTTAGCACTAGGCTCACTTGCCGGCAACATCGTGGGAACAAGTTTATCAATGGGTGGATTAATCGATCAGAACACCTTATTAGTTTTTACGGTCATCGCAATGGCTGCTCATTTTGCTGCAATCGTTCGTGCCCCACTGACTGGTATTTTTCTCATCCTTGAAATGACAGGGGGATCGATTCGTTATCTATTACCCCTTGCAATGGTCACCTTTGTTGCTTACCTTGTCGCTGAACTATTCCATTCCGAACCAATTTATGAATCATTGTTAGGGTTGATGTTGGCGAATGAAAAAGAGGAGGGGTAGGAGTTTTTAGAGTGACCCCAAAAGTTAGTTTTTTTTAGATCTAACTTTTGGGGTCATTTTATATATGCATATCTTTTGTTTATTGTCTGGATAATTGAATGGGAACCGTTCTTTCAGACATTCCCACCTACACCATTAAACTTCTCTACAAATGCTGCATTTTTCTGAAATACACTGTAAGCGATAAATAGCTAGGTACCTGTGAGCACTAGCGGTCTCCTGTTGAACTTGAGATATCTTAAGTACAACTGGAGGTTTTTAAATTGGAAAAGAATAAGCAGTCCATCGTTCCTGTCAAATTGCAGGAGAAACAAAGAAATCGTCGAATGATTGAGAAGCCCTTACCACAGAAATTAGTAGCACATTTAAAAAATAGTCAGATAGAGCTGTTATATATGAGGGAATCAAACCATCGACGTTGAAAATACTTCTCACGGAGATGACTAGTAATGAAGCTCATTGACTTTACTCAAGTAGAGAATATTTTCATTGTGTGCGGGAAGACGGATATGCGTCGTCAAATTGATGGATTAGCCGCAACGATCACTGAAGAATATGACATGGATATTTATAACGGCGCTCTCTTTCTCTTCTGTGGTGGAAATAAAGACCGGTTCAAAGCTCTTTATTGGGAAGGCGACGGCTTCCTTCTCTTACATAAACGCTTAGAGAATGGTAAATTGAATGGGCCTCGTAACCAGAAAGTCTCCATTAAGCCTGCGGTTAAAGGGAGTATAGCCTAAGAAATGAGAGAGAAATTGATAAAAAAATCAATTTCTCTCTCGTTTTCTTTTTCTAATTATAGTAACATTTAATTACTATTTATGTGAGGAGAAGAAGCCATATTTATGATAACCGTTGTCATCTGGTATTTAGGCTACTTCTAATAATCTTAAATTCAACTACATTTATGTTAGCAGCAACGATTAAAATGAAGATCAACAATTATAAGCTTAAGAAACCTCATTTATTTATGATAAGATTCACTCATTGCTATTGGATACAATTGTGACAATCTTTTAAAATCATTGAGCCTCTTGTCAGATTATCCTATAGTTTTTTTAGAACTGTCATACATCTTAATATGGATTTTATATCAAATGACTAATTGTACACACCTACTAAATAATTTAAAGGAATAAATCAAGCAGATAATTATTTGGAAAATTATTTTCTGTTCTCTGTAAAAAATCTTTAGGAATAATCAATTCGTAATGTTAACCAATCCAATTTTTGACAGGTCAATGTATATCATTTCAATATCATATCCACTATTAATTGGGGACAAAGTGATATTAGAAGGGTTGTGTATCAAATCATATTTTAAAATTTTACTGATTACGTATTTGTTACTTTTTAACCCTAGTAGGTTCCACTTTTCTATCAAAGAAAGTAAATATTTATGGTTAAGATCTAAAAATTGTTTTTTTATTTCATACATTACTTCAGCCATTATTTGATAGTACTCTTTAATTAGTTCAAACATTTCTAAATCCTCTTGTTTATTCTGAAAGTTTAATAAATCATCTCTTACTATTTTTTTCCAGTCATAATTGGAACTTAATAGATAATCAATATTTAGATAAGCCGTTATTTTAGTGTTTTCTTGGTTGGTTTCAGGGTTCATTATGATTTCACTTGATATGGTTGTGACAGGAAAACCAACATGTTGTGTAAAGTTTCTTAAATAATAAAAGAATCTATAAACAAATTTTTCATCATATTTGTTAGATAATACATTTTTAAAATTAGAATATTCAATGCTTTTCTTATCATACTTACTCTTCATATGAATTTCTAGCGTATCAATAAATAACCTGCCGCTTGATAATAAATGTATTATAAGCCTATTTAATGTGTTTTCATTTGAAATTTTATTATTTTTTTCAATATTACTTTTATATTTCAAAATATCTGAGGTATCACCTAGCACTAAATCAAACATTGTATTTATTTTTTGGTAATCATTACGTATTTTTCCTATCTCATCTGAGACTTTCATTATTTCATCTCTATTTTGAAAATCAAGAATATGGACTTCTCTTTCACCGTTTATTATATCTATTCTTGCTAAATCTTCTATAATATCCTCATCTTTTAAATGAGAGTACATTTGTTCTATTTTTATTTTATGTTCCTCAAAATTTTCAATAATTAACATCCTTTCTAATAGCGATTATGTGATCTGAAATAATTTTGAAATGATTAAATGAACCCGTATCAGATTGAGCTGTGGTTTTCGAAAAAACCTCATCTACTTATGATACGGCTCGCCCTTCATAATCCGAAAACCCCGATACACCTGCTCCACCAACACCAATCGCATCAACTGATGGGGAAAGGTCAGCTTCCCAAATGATATTTCTTCGTTCGCTCGTTGAAGTACAGCCTTGCTTAATCCGAGTGAACCACCGATAATAAAGGTGATATCACTTTTACCTGTGATGCCGAGTTGGTCGATTTTTTTGGAGAAGTCAACGGAATCGTATTGTTTCCCATTAATGGCTAAGGCAAATACATAACTTTGGTCGGCTACTTTTGCAAGAATGCGTTCGCCCTCTTTGTCTTTTACCATTTCCATTTCTTTTTCGCTTAGTGTTTCGGGTGCTTTTTCATCGTTTACTTCAATGATTTGTAGTTTGCAATAGCTGCCCAGACGTTTTGTGTATTCAGCAATACCTTGCTTTAAATACTTTTCCTTTAATTTTCCAACTGTTATAATCTTTATATTCATATCGTTGCCCCTTTTTTATTTTCATTATCATCGTATTGAAAATAAAGTAGGAGTGCAATCTATTTCTATGTGTGTTCAAGTTTTATTACGAAAAAAGGAGGGATTTTGTGCGCAATTGGTTCTCGCGTTGGACGATTTCTCAGAAAATTGTGGCGAGTTTTATCCTGTTAATTGTTATTGGCTCTGTTCTTTTATGGCTTCCGATTAGCCAGGCTTTTGGTTCTCAAGCTACTTACTTCGATCATTTCTTCCACTCTGCTTCACTCGTGACCGTAACTGGATTGGTAGATACACCGATTGCTCAAACCTACTCTTTTTTCGGGCAAATTATTTGTTTGATTTTAATGCAAATTGGCGGATTAGGTTTAATGACAATCGTTGCGAGTATCGTGACTGCTTTTGGCAAAAGAATGAGCTTAAGTGAACGTCTGGCTGTGCAAGAAGGACTAAACCGTGAGGATGCTACTGACTTTCGTTCTTTTTTAAGCACGATTCTTCGGTATGTATTCGTGATTGAAGGAATCGGATTTTTTGTCCTTTCTTTTCGTTTTATCCCAGAATTTGGTTGGGCAAAAGGACTATTTACGGCTTTATTTTTAGCTATTTCTGGCTTTACAAATGCAGGATTTGATACCTTGGGCAGCAATTCGTTAGCTGCTTATGTTCATGATCCGCTCGTGAATTTAGTTATTTCAGTATTAATTATTCTAGGCGGTATCGGTTTTCATGTTTGGTTTGATTTTGCTTCTGTTTCCCGTAATTGGATAAAAAGAAAAGGTAAAAAGAAATTGCTTTATTTTTATCGGAGCCTTTCTCTTCATAGCCGACTAGCAATTGTGGTCAGTTTGATTTTAACGGGACTAGGCACACTATTGTTTCTTTTAGTAGAATACCAGAACCCTGAAACGATTGGAGACTTTTCTTTTGGTCAAAAGCTATTGGCTAGCTTTTTCCAAACCGTAACGATGCGGACGGCTGGACTGACAACTGTCGACTTCACGAAAGTTTATCCTTTTACGTTATTCTGGTTTATTATTTCCATGTTTATTGGCGGCTCTCCTGGAAGTACAGCAGGTGGTTTGAAAACCACCACATTTGCGATGATTGTCTTGCTCATTTATAACGTCTTCCGTGGACAGAAAAACGTTAACATATGGAATCATACAATTTCGGAAACGCTGGTACGAAATGCATTTGTCATTTTTTCAGTTTTCTTTTCCGCTTTCTTATTAGGGACAGGTATTTTGTCCTTATTAAATCCGGATGTGGAGTTTATTGTCTTGATGTTTGAGTCTGTTTCTGCCATTACAACGGTGGGAATCAGTGCACATCTGACGACATCTTTAGGAATAATGAGCAAGATTACCTTGATGGTTCTCATGTTTGCAGGGCGAATCGGACCGATTACCATGGCAGAAAGTTTGGCACGTAAGGATAAAGAAACGAAAAACATTACCTACGCTTCTGGAAAAATAATTATTGGATAGGATGGAGTAATAGAATGAGAAGGACCATTGGAATATTAGGTTTAGGGATTTTCGGGAGGAGTATTGCCCGGACATTAGCAGAGTTTGATTATGACGTGATTGCAGTTGATAAAAGTGAAGAAAACATTAATGATCTAGAGCCCCTTATTACAAAAGGTGTCGTCGGCGACATTTCAGATCGAGATTTGTTAGAAACAATTGGTATCGGTGATTGTGACGCAGTTGTAATTTCCACAGGTACTGTATTAGAAGCGAGTGTACTTGCAGTGATGCATTGTAAAAAACTAGGTGTACCAAAAATCATTGCTAAAGCAAAAAATAATATGTATCGCGATGTTCTTCAAGAAATTGGCGCAAACGAAGTGATTTTGCCTGAACGTGAATCAGGAGTCCGTCTCGCAAAAAAATTGATGCGAAACAAAATTGAAGATATTGTGGAACTAGACGACCACACTTCCATTGTAGAATTTTCACCTCCTAAAAGCTGGGTTGGGAAGACGATTCAAGAACTGGATTTACGTAAAAGATATGACATCAACTTGATTGGCATGCGAGAATCAAAAAATGCGCCACTAAACGTTAGTGTGTTAGCAAATACACTTGTTCGAGAAGATTTAATATTTTTAGGAATTTCTGAGTCTGATATATTTGAGCGTCATGACTATTTGAAAGAACCTTATGAATAGAAAATAAGCGAAATTTAAAGAAGTTATTTCTTACACAATCTATGGAAGGTGATCTCGATAACTATTTAGGTCATCTTCTTTTTCCATTTTTTACCTTGAAGATTGATAATAACAACTGACTATATTATTTCTTATAAATTGAAAGAGGAATGAACAATATGAAAGAGCGGTTTTATAAGTGGACAACTTCAAAAAAAATAGTAGCTAGTTTTTTGTTTTTAATTCTAGTTGGCTCTATTCTACTATCCATGCCGATTAGTCAATTAGAGGATGTAAAAACAACTTATATGGATCATCTATTCCATTCTGTATCAATGGTATGTGTGACAGGTTTATCGAGAGTCCCTATCAGCAGTATTTATTCAACATTTGGACTTTCTGTCAGTTTACTTTTAATACAATGTGGTGGTTTAGGTTTGATGACTTTAGTAGCGAGTGCTGCTTCGACGTTAGGAAGGAAAATGAGATTGAGGGAAAGACTAGCGGTGCAAGAAGGAATTAATCAGTCAGATGCCAAAGACCTTAAGACTTATTTAAGTAACATATTCAAATATACTTTTTTTATTGAAGCCATGGGTTTCTTATCCCTTTGTATTTATTTTATTCCAGCTCTAGGGTTTAAAAAAGGAAGTTTTACCTCTCTTTTTTTAACAATTTCGGCATTTAATAATGCAGGCTTTGATAATCTTGGAGCAACTTCTTTAAACAATTATGTACATGAGCCCTTGGTAAATATTGTTATCAGCTTTTTAATCATATTAGGAGGAATAGGATTTATCGTTTGGTTTGATGTAGCACGTGTGTTAAGTAATAATTATTCAAGAAAACAATCTCCTTTTAATCTTATCCAATTATTTCGCAAATTAACTTTACATAGCAAGATCGCTATCTTTACAACGTTTTCTCTAACTTTTATTAGTGCATTTTTATTTTTCGTTGTAGAATATAATAATCTAAATTCAATAGGAAAGTTTTCGTTTTTTGAAAAAATTCTAGCTAGCTTCTTTCAGTCAATCACCATGAGAACTGCTGGTTTTTCAACCATTGATTACGGCGCTGTCCATCCCTTTACTTTGATTAATTTTATCTTTTCAATGTTCATAGGAGGTTCTCCTGGAGGGGCCGCTGGCGGCTTGAAAACAACCACCTTTGTCATGGTTATCTTGCTAATCTACAATGAATTGCGAGGGCAGAAAAATGTCAATGTCCTTAGACATACCATACCAGAATCCTTAGTACGCAACGCCTTAGTAATATCAGTCATTTTTCTTTTTTCTTTTCTACTTGGATCCACTTTACTATTATTATTGAATCCTGAAGTACCTTACATACATTTAATGTTCGAGACAGTTTCAGCCCTTGCTACAGTTGGTGTGACAGTAAACTTAACCCCATCTTTAGGAGTTGCCAGTCATATTATCATTATGATCATGATGTTTGCAGGCAGAGTTGGACCGATTACATTAGTTGACAGTCTGTTAAGAAAAGATAAATTCACAAAAAACATTACTTATGCAAAAGGAAAAATCATCATTGGTTGATGTAATGAAAGAATAGTACGAATGAATACTACCTAAGAAAAGCGGACAAGTCCGCCTTGACCTATGAAAAAATAGGAAATTTGACCCTGAATTGTCAGGAGACTTCACGCTTCAGCGGGTTAGTCGAATGATATGCGTTAGCGAGCAGCGAAGCGCGCAATGGGGCAAATTTATCTTTTTTTCACTAGGTCAGGACTTGGAAGCTAGACATTGATGGCTGAACTTATAATCCCCTAGTCTATGAAGAAAGGGGCCGGGAAAAAATTCCCGGCCCTCTAGTATTAACGAATAATAGTGGTGTAAACGTGCTCAAAAAGGCAGATCCGACACCCACTTCACGAATCATGCGCGGATGGTCTTCGTCCATCCTGTGCTTATTCCTTCCAGTGACTCGGATCTAAACGCCTTTTTCCCACTCTATTTTTTTCTTATAAATGAATTTTTGCTTCTTTTGCAAGTGCCAAGCAACCGATTGTCCCGGCATTGTCTTCTAATTCGGGTGTAACAATGTAGTTTGTTAAATCAGGCGTTTTTACATAACTTTGCATTAAATCTTCGAATGCTTGATGAACTTTTTTAAGCATGTGGCGCTGTTTCATTACGCCACCGCCAAAAATTATGACATCCGGGGAGAGCATGAGTGTTGTGTTATAAGCACATTGCGCTATATAATAAGCCAGCATGTCCCATAGTTCATCATCTGGAGAGATATCTTGCCCTTTTTTACCGGTTCTTTTCTCAATTGCTGGTCCCGCAGTCATCCCTTCCAAACAATTGCCATGGAATGGACAATTTCCTGTAAAAGAATCATTTTTGTGAGGTACTACCATCATATGTCCCATTTCCGGGTGACTAAATCCTTCAACGAAACGACCTTCTTGTATAGCTCCTCCGCCCACTCCGGTTCCAATTGTATAATAAACGACGCTCGACAACCCTTTGCCCTTACCAAATGCGTATTCTCCGTATGCTGCAGCATTAACATCCGTTGTCCAAGCGATTGGCAGAGAAAAATGTTTTTTCATTGTGCCGACGAAATCAAAATTTTGCCACAGTAATTTAGGAGTAGATGTAATAAACCCATATGTTGGAGAATTTCGATGAATATCAATGGGGCCGAAAGACCCAATCCCAATCCCTTCCAGCTTATCTTGATAACCTTTAAAAAATTGAATAACCAACTCCATCGTTTCCTCTGGTGTTGTTGTAGGAAAGCTCACTCGGTCGATAATTTCTAAACTTTCATCAGCAACTGCGCAAACAAATTTTGTGCCACCTGCCTCTATTGATCCGTACATAATACACTCACTCCTCATTATATTTTTTTACTTTCTTTATACTCTGTGGGAGTCATTCCCATCTCTGATTTAAAAACTTTTGAGAAATAATTGCCGTTGGAAAACCCAACCGAATGAGCGACATGATCAATCGTTTTATAATCCCATAATCGCTCTAATGATTTTAGAATTCTTATTTTTCTCAAGTAAGCCATCGGTGTGTATTGAAAAGCTTCTTCAAAAGATCGGATAATGTGAAACTTAGACATGTGGAAGTGGTTTTCCATTAAATCTAAACTGATGTCTTGCTGGTAGTTTTCTTCAATAAATGACCGAAGCACTTGAATTTCAGGATCCATTTTCTCTTTTTGTTGGGCAACTTCTTCTTTTATTTGTAAAAATAAATCAAAAGAGAGTTTCGCATTCTCATATAAAGACACTTCTTCATTTTCTAAAAGGAGAATCAGTTCAATTAATTTCTTTGAAAAACTTTCACTGCTTGAAGGGCAGGCTTGGTTAGGTAGTGCCAGCCATTGCTTTGTGATCGGCGAAAACTCTATATAAATAAATTTCCAATCTTCTCCAAAATAAGTAAATCTTCCGGGAATATCTGCCAAGAAAAAACTTCCAGCTTTTTGAACGTATTCTTTTCCGCCACTTTCAAAAATCCCCTTCCCGCTTAAGGTATACTGCATAACTACTAATTGATCTTTTCTTCTCATGCCGTCCCATATATAATCCGCATGTCCTGTCCCTACACCCAGACCTTGGATATAAGGTAGATTCTGATGATCCATATAATGAAAGCGGCGAATGAATGGATGCAATTTATTACCCGCTCTTACAATTTTTTCTTCTTGTTTCATTTCATCAGACTCCTTATGCTTGTTGTAACAAATAAGAAAGAAGGAATAATATGCCGATAACATTTGATTCTCAACAGAATATCTTTCATCTTAAAAATGATTACATAAGCTATATCATCGGGATTGAAAAAGGTAAATATATTACCCACCGTTATTTTGGAAAAAGCCTTACTAGCTACCATGGCAGCAATGAGCTGCAATTCATTGATCGTGGATTTGCCACAAATCCGATTCCTGACGAACGTACCTTTTCATTAAATGCCCTGCCTTTAGAAACGAGTACACAGGGAAATGGCGATCACCGTATACCAAATTATCAAATCCGTAACCAAGAGGGTTTCACTATTACGGACTTCACCTATAAAGAACATCGAATTTACGAAGGGAAACGCGAATTAGAAGGACTCCCATATTTGCGAAAGGACAACACCACTTCGTTAGAAATCGTTCTAGAAGATGAAAGACAAACTATTCAAATGATCCTGACCTATAATCTCTATGAAAATGATGCGGTTCTCACTCGAAACGCGCGCTTTATCAACTCAGGTAATCAAGCAATCTTTTTAGAAAACGCGGGATCACTTTTGGTTGATTTCCCTCGTTGGGACTTGGATATGGTTACTCTGAATGGCTCACATACAAACGAGGCCAATCTGCATCGTCAGCCCCTACATCCCGGAATCCAAAAAATCGAAAGCAGTCGCGGCACCAGCAGCCCACAACATCAGCCGTTTCTTGCTCTAGCAAATCGAGAGACAACAGAATTCTCAGGAGAAGTTTTTGCTTTTCATTTTGTTTACAGCGGGAACTTCGTTGCCCAAGTAGAAGTGGAACAGTATGGCTCCAGCCGGGTACAGATCGGTATTCAACCGGATACTTTCGAGTGGAAGCTTGATAGTGGACAAAATTTTCAGACGCCCGAAGTTGTGATCAATTACAGTGATCAGGGATTCAATCAAATGTCTCAAAACTTCCATAAAATCTATCAAAAAAATCTCATTCCTCATTCCTTTACAGATAAAGCTCGCCCCATTCTTTTAAATACATGGGAAGCAAATTACTTTGACTTATCTGAAGAATCTCTTGTACAACAAGCTGAGTTGGCAAGCAAACTAGGTATCGAGCTGTTTGTGCTTGACGACGGCTGGTTTGGTGAACGGAATGATGACACTTCCTCTTTAGGTGACTGGCAAGTAAATCCTGCAAAATTACCCAATGGAATTGCTCATCTCGCTGAAAAGATTCATCAACTCAATATGCAATTTGGACTATGGTTCGAACCCGAAATGGTCTCAAAGAACAGTGATTTATTTCGCAAGCATCCTGACTGGGCTCTACAAGTTCCGGGCTACCACCTTACAGAAGGACGCCAGCAATTGGTTTTAGACTTAAGCCGCGTAGAAGTGCAAAATTATTTGATTGATGTTCTTAGTGGATATTTAGCCACCGGTAAGATTGACTACGTGAAATGGGACATGAACCGACACCTAACCGAAGTTGGCAATCAAACATTGCCTTCTGACCAACAAAAAGAACTTTATCACCGCTATGTCCTCGGTCTTTATCGAATTTTAAAAACCGTGACAGAACGTTATCCTTATGTGCTTTTCGAAAATTGTTCAAGTGGCGGCGGACGTTTCGACCCAGGCATGATGGCTTATATGCCACAAACTTGGACAAGTGACAACTCTGATGCACTTTGTCGATCTGTTATTCAATACGGTTATAGCTATCTCTATCCGCCTGTCATGATGGGTGCTCATGTTTCAGATATTCCCAACCATCAAGTAGGACGCAATACTCCACTTGACACTCGTGGTTGGATTGCAATGAGCGGAAATTTCGGATTTGAATTAGACATAACAAAACAAACTACAGAAAATCTCCAAAGAATTACAGAACAAATTTCCTGGTATAAAGAACATCGCGAGCTTATTCAATTTGGTGATTTTTATCGTATTCAAGCACCATCCGAAACGGGTGCAACGGCTTGGCTATTCAAAAACCAAGAGGAAGCTTTATTGGTTTATTCCAATGGTCTCGCTCGGCCAGCCGTTCCCGTTCAGTATCTTCAGACTAAATTTTTAGATGAAAATGCTATTTACCAAGATTCTACCACAAAGAAATACTATAGTGGATCGGAATTAAACCATGCAGGTATTCTCGTTCCCCGTATTAAAGGCGATTTCGAAGTTATTGCTTACCATTGGAAAAAAACTGAAATTTCGAATAAATAAGTAAACTGAAGTATGTATCTCGAGATACATACTTCAGCTATTTTTATAGACTAGGGGATTATAAGTTCAGCCATCAATGTCTAGCTCCCAAGTCCTGACCTAGTGAAAAAAAGATAAATTTGCCCCATTGCGCGCTTCGCTGCTCATTCAGGGTCAAATTTCCTATTTTTTCATAGGCCAAGGCGGACTTGTCCGCTATTTTTATTTTATTTTTATTGCAAAAGCTTCGTATGGAGCCAGGCTACTAGAGAGTTCTTCCGAATAATTTGTGATTAACCATTTTTTTACGCTAGGAACGAAATCTAACTGATATCTTTGATCGCTAGGACTAAAATTAACCATAACCAGCAATTTTTCGCCAGCCAATTCGCGCAAATAAGCTAATACATTGGTATTTCCAGTCTCTACCTTTGTGTAATCACCATCGACTATAACTGGTTCAGTTTTCCGTAAATCGATTAACTTTTTGTAAGTATACAGCAAAGAATTGCTATCTTCCAAAGCAGCTTCCACGTTAATAGTCTCTGTGTTTCCTGTCGGAAGCCATGGAGTTCCTTTCGTAAAGCCACCTTGAACGCCATTATTCCACTGCATCGGATGCCGTGCATTATCTCTTCCTTTTGCGTTTATCGACTTCATGATTTCTTTTTCAGAATAGCCCTGTTGAATTCTTTCTTTATACATACGTATGCTTTCGATATCGTCCACTTCAGCAATACTGGATACGGGATAATTGATCATCCCAATCTCTTCTCCTTGGTAAATATAGGGAGTGCCTTGCATAAAATGAAGATAGATCGCCAGCATCTTGCCACTCAGTTCACGATAACTTCCATCATGTCCCCAACGAGAAATAATCCTTGGCAAATCATGGTTGTTCCAAAACAATGAATTCCATCCTTTTCCAGATAGTTCCGTTTGCCATTTTGAAAAAACATCATGCAGTTCTTGAGGTTCGAGCGTCTTCAAATCCCATTTTCTTTTTCCCGTTTGCTTATCTAAGTTAATGTGTTCAAATTGAAAAACCATCGACAATTCTTGACGGTTCTCATCTGAATAGAGTTGCGCAATTTCAGGAGTCGCTCCCCATGTTTCGCCTACCGTCACGACATCATATTGTCCAAATGTTTTTTGATTCATTTCACGAAGCAATTCATGAAGCTTCGGTCCATTTTTAGTAATTTCTTGGTCTGGTACTTTACCAATCAAATCAATCACATCCAGACGGAATCCACCAATCCCTTTTTCTAGCCAAAAATTCATCATATCCCAAATGGCTTCTCGCATTTTCTCATTTTCCCAATTTAAATCGGGTTGCTTTTTAGAATGGAGATGCAAGTAATACTCTCCTAATTCTGGAACATAGGTCCAAGCTGAACCACCAAAGTTAGAAATCAATCCATTCGGTGGTCCTCCATTCTGACCTTTTCTCCAGACATAAAAATCATGATAAGGATTGTCTGGACCTTTTAAAGATTCTTGAAACCAGCGATGTTCATCGGACGTATGATTCACTACTAAATCCATAATAATACGAATGTTCCGTTTTTTTGCTTGTAAAATCAGCTCATCCATATCTTCCATGGTTCCGTATTCTTCACCAATTTGTTCGTAATTACTGATATCATAGCCATTATCATCATTAGGGGACTCATATACTGGACTCAGCCATAGAGCGTCTACCCCTAAAAAGGCCAGATAATCTAACCGTTGAACTATTCCCTTTATATCTCCGATCCCATCATCGTTCGTATCTTGGAAACTACGCGGATAAATTTGATAAATAACCGCTTTTTTCCACCAATTAGTTTGCATCCATCTTGCTCACTTTCAAAATGTCTTCTCCAGTTTGAACGCTTGTTTTTTCAAGTGCTTCGATTTGTTCGAATGAATCTGAGTTTGTAACAACCATGATTACTGTATCATCATAACCTTCATCTAAGATTCCTTCACGATTAATGATTGCTAACACATCTCCTTTTCTTACTTGCTCTCCTTGCTTTCTAGAAGTCTCGAAGTGTTTTCCATTCAAGTTAACCGTATCGATTCCAATATGGATAAGTACTTCAGCACCGCTTGCTGTCTGCAAACCGTATGCGTGTTTTGAAGCATTTACCACAGTAAGCAATCCATCAGCAGGAGCATAGATTTTATTCTCATTTGGTTTGACTGCGATTCCTTTTCCCATCATTCCAGAAGAAAATACAGGATCATTCACATTTTCCAAAGCAACAACTTCACCACTTACTGCTGTTCCAATTACTTCTTCTTTTACCGATGCATGTACAGTTTCTGACACTGCAGCTACAGAAGAACTGCTTTCTACACCTTCTGCAAGCGGCTCGCCCATTCTATTTTTCCCATAGAAATATGTCATCCCAAAGGACAATACCAAACTTACTACCACACCGATCATGAAATAAGGAATCGATTCTGGTGCAATAGAGATAAAGCCAATTACGCTAGCTGGTCCCATTGCAACCGATAGGACGTGGAAGAAACCAATTACCGCACAAGCAATACCTGAAGCAATCATCCCAATAATGAAAGGAAATTTAAGTTTCAGATTTACCCCAAAAATAGCTGGTTCAGTGATTCCCAGTAATGCTGAAGCACTGGCAGAAGAAGCTAAACTCTTTTGCTTTTTATCTTTCGTCAAGAAGAACACCGCAAGCGCTGCTCCCCCTTGCGCAATGTTTGCCATAGCTGCAACCGGGAAAATGAAAGAACCTCCTGTGTTGGCAACATCAGCTAGTAATGTTGTTTCAATAGCTGGGAAGCTTTGGTGTAGACCAGTAATAACCACTGGTGAGTAAACCAGTCCGAAAACGCCTAAACCGATTGCTCCTGTTGTATCATACAACCAAACCAAGCCATCGGTTATTCCATCAGAAACCGTGCGCATAATTGGTCCAACAACAATAAATGTTAAAAACCCGGTAATAATAATTGCTAACATAGGGGTAAATGTAAAGTCAAAGGCTTTATGTATTCTCTTATGGAAGAATTTTTCAAGATTTGCCAATATCCACGAAACAGCTAATACAGGCAAAACAGAACCTTGATAGCCTGCTTGTGCAACATTTAGACCAAATACATTCCAATAAGGCATGCTGCCGTCCGCAATTGCATTAGCAACCCCGTAACCGTTCACAAGATCCGGCATTACCATCACCATACCCATTGCAGCTCCCAGATACGGATTTCCTCCAAAACGTCTGGTAGCCGAAAAACCAACTAAAATAGGGAGAAACGCAAATGGTGCAGAAGCTAACAAATTAATAATATTCGCTAAATCCGTAATACTTGGAAACATCTCTACTACTGATTGAGGACCAAATAGATTAGGGGATGTTAAAACGTTATTGATAGCCATCAATAGACCGCCAGCAACTAACGCCGGAACAATTGGTACAAAAATATCAGACAAAACTTTAATGAGTGCCATTACTGGATTTACTTTTTTTCCATCAGCTGCCACGGCTTTTAAATCTTCTGTCGAAGCCTCTTTCACTCCAGCAAGTTTTACAAGCTCATCGTAGACATTATTCACATCTCCAGGACCAATAATGATTTGATATTGATTATTAGCTAAAAAAGTCCCTTTCACATCATCATTGTTATCCAATGATGCTTGATCGATATTATCATTGTCTTTTAAAACTAAGCGTAATCTTGTAGCGCAATGAGCAGCTGCCTGAATATTATCCTTCCCTAATGCAGCCAATATTTCCTCTGCGACTTTTTTGTGATTCATAATTTTTTCCTCCTTAAGTTGAAATCGCTTTTTTCATCAATAGTATTACACGTTAAAACAAAAATGTCAAACGTTTATCAAAATAATTTTTTAAATAAAAAAAATTAACAATTAAGACTGTTCTTGCAACTTTTATATTGTTATACGTTTGACAATTCGTTTTGAAAAATGTATGATATAGGCAAGAATACGCTTACGAAAAGGAGTAATTTTATGAGTCTTATTAAAAATTGGACAACAGAGTTACGCTATCAACATTATGACAAATGGCCCGAGGATTATATAAAACAACTAAAGAAGCAAGTATCTCAATCGAAATGGCGCTTAAATTATCACGTTCAACCAGAAACTGGATTATTAAACGATCCAAATGGCTTTTCCTTTTTTAATGGAAAATGGCATCTATTTTACCAATCTTATCCGATGGGAGCTGTCCATGGGCTGAAATCATGGTTCCATCTTACTTCCACTAATTTAATTGATTGGCAAAAAGAAGGAGCGGACTTGCTCCCTGATAGTCCATACGACAGCCATGGTGTCTATTCAGGTTCTGCGTTTCCACTAGATGATCGACTTTTTTTAGCTTATACAGGCAATGTTCGAGACAACGATTGGAATCGATTCTCTTATCAAATGGGAGCATGGATGGATCAAAACAATCAAATCGAAAAAGTACAGCTACCATTAATAGAACAGCCTCCAAAAGGATATACACAACATTTTCGTGATCCACAAATTTTTGTTTATCAAAATAAATATTTTATGGTAATCGGTGCTCAAAACGAAGCACTGGAAGGAAAAGTTTTGACATATATGAGTACAGATTTACAAAATTGGGAATTACAAGGAGAGCTGGATTTCTCTGAGCATCAAATGGGCTTTATGGTTGAATGTCCGAATCTAGTATTCGTTGATGGAAAAGCTTTGCTCCTTTTCTGTCCTCAGGGCTTGGAAAAAGAAATTTTACCGTATCAAAATATCTATCCGAATACGTACGTAGTCGCTAACGAGTTCGATTCAGAGAATAACCGTTTAACCAATCCTAGCAGTTTAAAAAATCTGGATGAAGGGTTTGATGTCTATGCAACTCAAGCCTTTAACGCTCCGGACGGACGGGCTCTAGCAGTTAGCTGGATTGGATTACCGGAGATTACTTATCCAACTGATCGTGAAGGCTGGGCTCATTGTTTAAGTCTCACAAAAGAGTTAACCATTAAGGAGGGTATGCTTTTTCAAAATCCTGTTGCTGAAACGAAAGATTTGCGAGAAAAAGAATACAAGCTGCACGGACAGCTTCATGCTGAACCACAAGCAATCAGCACTTCAATAGAAAATCAATATGAAATGAATATAGAGTTCGAACAAGGTGCAAAAGGAAAACTGACACTGTTAGCAGACCAAAAAGAAAATACAGGATTAGAACTTTCTTTTGATACCGAGCGTGGTACAATGATAATCAACCGAGAAAATGTTGGAATCAGTTTTGGTGAAGAGTATGGTAATCAACGAGAATTCTCCATTCCACAAGGGCCGCTTTCATTGCGAGTATTTGTTGACTCGTCGGTCGTTGAAATTTTTATAAATGATGGAGAAAAAACCGCTACTGCTCGTGTGTTTCCTAAAGAATCAAAAAATGATATTTTGCTATCTGGCAGCCAAAGTTCATTTTCCGGTAAATTATGGACCTTGCGTTCAACGAAATGAGAGACAGAAATCAATGACAATCAAGTTAACAGACGTGGCAAAAAAAGCTGGTGTCTCTCCAACTACCGTCTCACGTGTGATTAATAATTACGGTTCACTCAGCCAAAAAACGATTGATAAAGTCCAAGCCGCTATGAAAGAATTAAATTATCAACCGAATTCCTTGGCACGCTCTTTGCAAGGAAAGAATACTCAATTAATCGGTTTAATTTTTCCTACTGTTGCCAATCCATTTTATGGAGAGTTAGTTGAAAAAATTGAAACCAAACTTTTTGAATTAGGTTATAAAACGATTCTATGCGACAGTGCAAATAATAAAGAAAAAGAACGAAGCTACATTAACATGCTTTCTGCTAACAAAGTAGATGGAATCATTGCTGGTGCTCATAATTTAGGCATTACAGAATATGAAAATATCGGACTGCCGATTGTTTCTTTTGACCGTTATCTTGCAGACGGAATTCCAATTATCGGTAGTGATAATTTTCGCGGAGGCTATTTAGCTACAGAGAACCTTTATCTCCATGGCGCTCGTAAAATAGCGATTTTGACAGGTAGTCAAGAGTCAGACTCTCCTACCAACCAGCGATTAAATGGATATTTATCTTTTTTAGAAGAAAAAAATATCGATTCCCATATTTTTCAGTTCCATACAAAAGCGCGATCAACAATCCTTAAAAATCTTGAAATCAAACGTATTCTAGAGACAGAAGACATTGACAGTATCTTCTGTACAGATGACCTTACTGCTATCCTTGTCTATAATCTCTGCCAAGAATTGGATATCAATGTTCCTGAAGAAATGAAAATTATTGGCTATGATGGCACGAAGTTTATTCAGAATTACTTTCCATACTTATCAACAATCGCTCAACCGATAAGTGATTTCGCTGATTTACTAGTGGACCTGTTACTTCAACGAATCCAATCGCCTGATAAAC
This sequence comes from Jeotgalibaca ciconiae, assembly GCF_003955755.1. NCBI lineage: Bacteria > Bacillati > Bacillota > Bacilli > Lactobacillales > Carnobacteriaceae > Jeotgalibaca > Jeotgalibaca ciconiae. Next base: position 1,055,552 of record NZ_CP034465.1, read on the forward strand.
CTTTAGCGAACAATTACGAGCTAGCTGTTAAATTAATCCAAGGAAAAACTTCTTAAAAATCTTGAGTTCAATTCAATTGTGAATTGAGCTCTTTTTTTGCGAAAAAAGATTCTCTGTCAAATAAAGTTAGTGTGCTTAAAAGTATTGGCTTTACAATTTTTGATACGAATGGATTTGCTTGCTTTGTTAAGAGCCCGGAGAAGACCATCTGAATAGCTCGATTTGTCCCAACTTTGTTTTTTATCAGATAAAGATACCGATTAAAGTGGACACTTTCCTTGATAAAAATAACTTATCAGCTAAAGTCTTCTTTTTTACAACCCTCTTTCCTTGATAAATAATTCCTATCTTCCTAGTTGGGTTATGCACAGCATTTCAAATATATTTTCAGCCTTGATTTTAATGTTTACATTTAAAGTTATTCACATTTTCCATGATTCTACAACAAGCACTCTTTGAAAGATGCGTTTTTTTGAATTATCTCTTTATTTTTCTCTCTATTTCGTTTTTCTTTCTTAATTTTAGAAGTTATCCCAAGTATTGACACTCATATCACAGGTTATCCACAAAAGTTATCCACATGTACACATGTTCGCTCCCACATTTAGAGTTTGTTTGATTATTAAATCTAAATGTAGTTTATGTAAATAAATTGTTAACTTCATTTTCTACCTACTTGTCAACACCCTTAATTCACAATCTTTTTATCTACACACAAACGTTTTATAATGGTTTTTCACATGAGTTTTCGACTTATGCCCATAGATTGTGGAAAACTGTGGATAACTTTCCTTTGATAAAAACAAGTATTACCAACATTTTAACTACTTATCGACAGCCCATTATCTTTATCCCCATTGTTTATCCACAAAATGATAGAATCTAAAAAAGAGATTCGAGTGTGTGAACTCAAATCTCTTTTTTATCCTTATTTTCTCCAAGTACGAGGTGTGAATAAGATAATCATAGGGAAAATTTCTAATCTTCCAGCCAACATGACAAATGATAACAATACCTTTGAGAAGTCGCTTAATTCCGCAAAGCTATAGGTTGGGCCCACCGCTCCTAATCCCGGTCCAATATTATTGAAGGTTGCAGTTACAGCACTAAATCCAGATAAAAAGTCTGGTGCATCCAAGTTAATTAACAGTACCAATAAAGTAAAGATTGCTATGTAAACAACAAAGTAATTAGCGACACTATGTTTTATATTTTTGTTTAATGCTTTACCGTCATAGTGCACTGATACGATACGGTTTGGTTGAGCAACTTTTTTGAGCTCTGACAAGATGATTTTTCCATAGAGAACAACCCTTGAAATTTTTAATCCTCCGGCAGTCGATCCCGCACAAGCCCCGAAAAACATCAGTAACAATAGAATTGATTGCGAAAATAACGGCCAAGCCCCAAAATCCGCTGTGGAAAAACCACTTGTCGTAATAATAGAAGATACTGAGAAAAATACGTCACGAATCATCGTTGACATGGAATCATACGATTGGAACAAGTTCAAGCAGATCAAACCCACTGCACTTGCAACAATGATTAAATACCATCTTAACTCTTCACTCTTGAAAACTTGTCTCACTTGTTTAATTAGAATCATATAATACAAATTAAAGTTTACTCCAAAAAGCAACATACCAATGGAGATAATCCACTCTGCTGTTGGATTTTGATAAGGAGCAACACTACCATTTTTTACTCCAAAACCACCCGTTCCTGCAACACCGAATGCATGCAGAAAAGAATCAAACAAATCCATACCACTCATCCAAAGCAAAATTACAACAATTGCGGTCATTACTAAATAAATAATGTAAAGGATACGAGCAGTAGAAGACAATTTCGAAACTAATTTTCCAAAGGTTGGCCCTGGTACTTCTGCCTTCATGATGTTAACCGATTGAGAATCGAGTTGTGGTAAAATGGCTAAAGCAAAAACCAGAATTCCCATTCCACCCACCAAATGAGTGAAACTTCGCCAAAATAAACTGGAATGAGCGAGGGCTTCTACATCCACTAGAATACTGGAACCCGTTGTTGTAAAACCACTTGAAGTCTCAAAAAATGCATCAATCATCGATGGAATATCACCATTAATGACAAATGGAAGTGCGCCAAAAAAAGAAAAGAGAATCCAGGAAAGAGATACAATCACAAAACCTTCTTTCGCAGTGACTCGTCTATTTTTTGGCATTTTCCAACTCATTATCTGACCTACGATGAGAAGAAATAAAAGAACACTTAAAAAACTAAAGATGTATTGCCACGATTCTCCATAAATGAAGCTGACTACTAAAGGAACCACCATCAATAATCCTTCAATTTGCATGAGTCGGGCAATGAGATAACGAACAATCGCGATATTCATTCTTCACGAACTCCTTATTTTAAAATATCATCAATATCATCGAATTTCTTCTCTTTTGTTATTACGATGACATGATCATTTTCTTTTATTTCATCTTGCCCACTTGGAATGAGCAACTGGTGATCACGAATAATATAAGCAATCAAAATACCTGATTTTGTGCGCAATTTTTCTAATGGTATATTTTTTACTTTACTCGTTGCTTTTACTTTAAATTGGATCGCTTCTGCCGCATTATCTGCGATGCGGTACAATGCTTCTACATCTGATACGTAAGGATTTCCCAAGCTGCGAACAAAGCGGAGGATGGAATTTGCGATTACACGTTTTGGTGTAATGATGGACTCCATGCCCAGTGTATCGAAAATTCTAAGCAACAACTCACGATTTACTTTGGTAATCACTTTATTAACATCTTGCTGTGCAGCATATAAAGAAGCGATAATATTTTCTTCATCAACTCCCGTTAAAGAAACAAAGGCATGGTAATTATCGATACCTTCCTGTTGCAGTATTTCTTGATCTGTTCCATCTCCTAAAATCACTTCAATTTCTGGATAAGCAGCACTCAATTGTTCTGCAATCTCTTGATTTTGTTCAATAACTTTAATATCCATACGATATTCTTTTAATAAACCAATTAAGTAATACGTAATCCGTCCACCACCGATAATCAGGACAGAATTAATATTATTTTTATGCGGACGAACCGTTTTATAAAATTTACGAATAACTTGTTTATCTCCCATTACGTAAACATTGTCCCCGTCCCGCAGCTCATCGCTCCCTGAAGGAATAATTAATTCCTCCCCTCTTTGGATCGCACAAACGAGCACATTACCGTATTGTCTACGGAAATCATTCAGTGAAAGATTGGCCAATACACTTGACTCATGCACTTCCACCTCAATTAATTCTACTTGATTATTTGCAAACGACTGAACGCTTAACACCGTTGGGAACTTGATAATACGAGAAATACTGCGAGCAGATTCGAACTCTGGATTAATCATCATGTTAACCCCTAGGCGCTCACGAACATATTCAAAATGGCTTGAATATTCCGGATTTCGTACACGAGCAATTGTGTACCGTGCCCCTAGTTTTTTTGCCAAAATACAAGCAATCATGTTCAATTCGTCTTGAGGAGTCACCGCAATAAACAAATCACATGTGTCTACTCCCGCTTCTTGTTGAATGTCATAACTTGCTCCATTTCCAACAATGCCGGAAATATCATTTTTATTGATGAGCGAATCAAGAATCGTCTCATTTTTTTCAATTAAAATAATATCGTGTTCTTCCGTAGATAACTCTGTACAAAGAACAGAACCAACTTTTCCGCCACCCGCAATTACAATTTTCATTTTCTAATGAATCCTTTCATTTTCACTCTATTTTTTTCTAGTGAAAATATAATAATAGTTACTTCTTCTCGCAAAGAAATATACCTGTATCTTTGCACATTTCAACTTATTTTGCAATAAAACAATCTTTGTAGACATTTTTAAATTATTTTCTAATAGTTAATTTACAGACAAAACGCAGCCATCCGCTAGAATGGCTGCTTTTTCATTATTGGCTGATTGCAACTTCTTGAACTAAACCTGATTCATCTTTCATATAGTATTGAGCTTGCGCTTGCCATAATTCATAATATTTTCCATCTTTCTCTTGAACTAGTTCTTTATGAGAGCCTCTTTGAATAATCTTCCCTTTATCAAAAACAGCAATGGTATCACAAAAACGACAACTTGATAAACGATGTGAAATGTAAATGGTCGTTCGATTGCCAGTAACTTCCGCAAAATTCGTATACATTTCAAATTCTGACAATGGATCTAGGGCAGCAGTAGGCTCATCTAAAATGACAATCGGCGCTTGTTTATAAATTGCACGGGCCATTGCTATTTTTTGAGCTTCTCCTCCTGAAATCTCGATGCCATTTTCGTCGTACTCTTTGTATAGATAGGTATTCAAGTCGTCTTTCAATTTTTCCAATCGTTTTGAAAATCCAGATTTTTGAAGTGCATCTCGCACACGCTCTTCCTCCATATTCTTACTGGCAGACACGTTCTCCCCCAACTGAAAGGCGTATAATTGAAAATCTTGAAAAACAACCGATAACAGTCGCAAATATTCTTGATAATCATATTTCCGAATATCAATTCCATTTAATAGAATTTCTCCTTCAGTAGGATCATATAAACGACAAAGCAGCTTGATAAAGGTCGTTTTTCCGGAGCCGTTCATCCCAACAATTGCCAGCTTTTCACCTACTGTCAGAGTAATATTCACGTCTTTTAAAACATATTCATCCGTTCCAGGATATTTAAATGAAACATTTCTTGCTTCTAGCGTATATTCATTATCCAATCGTTTTTCAACCGGTAAAGTTCCTTCATGGCGGTTCCCTTTCATCTCTAGAAAATCAAAGAGATTTTGTAAACCGATGGAATTGTTGATGAGTGAGCTCAGCTCTTCTAAAAAAGATGGCAACTCACGAATCAATAGACTCAGTGCTCCTGTATACTGAATTACCGTTCCAGGAGAAATAGCGCCATTTAAAGCTTTCACAATCACCCATACATACGAAAGTGATAAAATAAGATACGATAAGATGGTTGATACAATTGCAACTTGATTTGATACATAATTAATCCCGAATAAAGTCTTTTTGGAATGATTTAAGCTCTCATCAAATAATTTACTATAGATGGATTGTTGATTATAAATCCGAATTTCTTTTCCAGAATTATAATTTCTAAGAATTGGGAATATCGCACCTACTAAATTATTTAAATACACTCCCCCTTGAATGTACTCATCATATTTTTTAAAAGCTTTTTTGTTCAAAAAGAGGACCAGTGTGATATAAACGAGCAGACTTAAAAAGAACAGAGCTACAATCCAGCTTGAATCCATATTTATCGCAGTGATTTGGCTGGATGACTGTGAGCGAAGCAAAGGTATGATGAGTAAGAGCGCAATGATAACGGTCATTAGATTCTTCACAAAATTTTTCGTCGTATTAAACAAACGAAACATACCAATTCCACCGGTCATTTCATTCATTCGAATGTTGCTTAGTTTTTCTTGAACTTTGGTATCTTCAACAAATTGGTAGTCCATATGAATGATTTTTTTATTTAATAGCATTTCCTTTTTATCCATCGCACGATAAATTAAGCTTTCTCGTGTGTGTGCCAAACCACTTGCAACTGTAGTCACAAAAAAAGAGGACAGCAGCGCGCTTACGATATACCAGATCAGTTGATTATTAATCGCACCTTTTAGTAATAGATCAAGGATTCTACTCGTGAAATAAAATGGTATAAAAGGATACAACGCTTCTAAACTACCTTGAATGACACTCACCCACACAAGTGTTGGTTCAATTGTATACATCAAAGCAAAACCTTTTTTATTGAGAGATAGGACATTGTTCATTTTTTTTACCCTCCCATTCTTCTTGGTAATATTGACTTTGAACGGAATACATTTCTGCATATTTTCCTTTTTGTTCTAATAGTTCTACATGGGTACCTTGTTCAACAATCATCCCATTTTCTAAATAAACAATCCGATCACAGAATCGCGTGGAGGAGAGTCTATGTGAAATAAAAATAGATGTTTTGTCTTTAGCAATGGCATTGTATGACAAGTAAACTTCATTTTCAGCAATAGGGTCCAAGGCTGCGGTTGGTTCATCTAAAATCAATATTGGTGCGTTTTTGTAAAGAGCCCGAGCTAATTGTAACTTCTGCTTTTGTCCTCCTGATAAATCAACTGCATCTGTATGAACTCGTTTGACAAGCTTTGTTTGATCATCGTGAGGGAATTTTCTTAATTCTTCTTTGATACCGCTTCTTGCTAAAACATTCGAATAGGCTTCTGAATGGATAGACACACTTTGTTTAATGGTCTCTTCAATGGTAATCGGTAATTCAAAATAATCTTGGAAAACGGCTGAAAATAAATCGTAATAACTTTCCTCGGTAAACTGAAGTTGTGAAATACCGTTAATCAGGATTTCACCAGAAGTAGGCTCATATAATCCACAAAGCAATTTGATGATAGTGGATTTGCCGGCTCCATTGATTCCTACCAAACCAACTTTTTCGCCGGGAAAAATTTTGAGATTTAAATTATGAATGGTATCTTCTTCAGCCCCAGCATAGCGGTAACAAACATTCTGGAATTCAATTTCTATAGGAAGCTTCAGTTCTACGCTATTTCTTGTTCCTCTATTTGTTAAAAATTCTAAATCGCTAAATTCACGAAAATCTTGAATTTCTCCACTCATGTAACGGAAGTCCGCCAAGTCAGTTAATAGACCGTTTGTCCATTGCGAGATACTGGCAATTATTCCAAAATAAAACGAAAAACTTGCGACTGATAAAGAACCATCGATCACTTGGTTTACCAAAATCCAATAAGCTAATCCATCACGGATCAGACTAAATACACCTGATAGAGCAGTTCCTTGAAATTTTCTTTGAAAAACTTTTTTCATTAGTAAAAATCGAGAATCATAAGTCTTTTGAAATTCTTCCTCAAACCAAGGTTCCATATGATACAAACGCATGTCCTTTGCTGCCTTAAATTCGCCTGTATAGTTTACTAAATAATTCGTTTTTTTGGTTAAGGGTGCTTGTTTTTTTCGAGAAGACTCTGCGATTTTATTTGTTCCTAAACTATGGTAATACATGACAATGGAGAAAAGTATAATGATACTAATAATTGCCGGATGAATACTGCCTACTAAATACCCGTATAGAAGGAGCCCTACGATATCCCGTAAAAAATTGTAAAGAACAGTAAATCCCTTTTGAAAAGCCCCACTTGGATTATTTACTGTTTCTCCGGCTTTTTCTATTTTTTTAATGTTTTCTGGTTGTTCTAATTTATGAAAAGGAATATGCAGCGTCATCTTACTTACCTTCATCATATTAATAACTCGAAAAACATTTCCCGCAGCATTTTCATAATTCCCCATTGTTTCTGACAATATCATGCATATTACCGTAGCAAGCAAAGAAATTCCGAATAAAATACGGTAATTCTGCCAGCCGTTTTCCTGGCTGACTATTGCAATAATTACAGCAACAATTCCTGAAGATAGTAACGGCAGCAGCATATCCGCAGCCGCCCGTAGAGTAATACTAATAATATTCTTTGGGTTTTCTTTCCACATTCCCTTATATAGATAGAAAAGATTGCTTGATGCACTGTATTTATGTTCCTGGGATTTTTTCATTTCTTTCACCTCACTTAAGATTCTATCAAGTATTTTTTCTGTTAAGAAAAAAATGACCACCAAGGGTCATTTTTTAGACATGAACGGTTACAATGGCAACAGAACTTCTGTCGCAAAGACACCTTCCTCATGTTGCCGATTGACATAACCGTTGTATTTTTCTGCCGTTTGGTCAATTCGTTTCAAGCCAAAGCCATGTTCTTTGCCGGTCTTTGTCGTTAAATAACCACTGACGGTTTTCTTTATTTTTTGATTCATGCTATTCGTCACGGAAATATAGAGTTGTTGCTTCATCACAGTGATATATACACGAATAAACCGCTCGGAAGAATCTTCTACTGTTAAACTTCCTTCAATTGCATTGCTCAATAAATTCCCAATTAGAACTCCTAAATCTACATTTTGAACAGCCAAATCAGAAGGAATTTCAGCCTTCACATTTAGTCGGATTCCTCTTGCTTCTGCCAATGAGAGTTTACTGTTTAAAATTGCATCGGCCATTACATTCCCTGTACGAATAGACATATCGATTGCAACCAGATCTTCGTCTAATTCTTCTAAATAATTTTCCAGTAAATCAAGTTGATTTAATTCTAAATAAGCCTTCATTGATTGAATATGATTTTTATAATCGTGGCGCCAACCTCGCATGTGTCGGTAAACATTTTCTACTTCTTCGGCATGCTGTTGAAGCATCTCCGTCTGCGTAAAAACCAGATTTTTCTGATATCTTTTTTGTAGAAAGTACAGTGTAATTCCAGCTAACACTATGATTGTTAGCACCACAAACAGAATCAACTCCGTTCTTGTCATCGGCTACTCCTTTCGAAAATAATTAATAAATGCCTGGGTAACAACCTTACTATTTCGACGTGAAATCGGAATTTCCATGCCATTATCCATAATTACTTCGGTCTTCTTAACACGTTCAATGTGCTGACAATTCACTAACCAACTTCGATTAGTTTGGATAAAGTGCTCTTCATCCAGTTGCTTTGCCAATTCTTGCATGGTGCTTTTTATCAGATAATCTCTTTCAATCGTTCTGATGAAAAGTTCTCTTCCCATAATTTCAGCGCAAATGATTGATTCAGCAGCCACTTTAATCTGTTCATCTTCATAATTTATGATGAGATAACTTGATTCTTTAGGCACCGAGTTCAATACGCGTTCTACAACTGTAAAAAGTTGTTCTTTTTTAATTGGTTTAATCAAATAATCACTGGCTGCAACTCGGTACCCTTCTCCGATATGCTCTGTCAGTCCTGTAATAAAAATAATTTTAACTTGATCCAATTGTTGGCGAAGAGTATCTGCTAGTGAAAGACCGTCCATCTCATTCATTTGAATATCTAAAAACAGTAGGTCTACTTCTTTATTTTCTGCATATTCAAATAAGAATGCCTCCGCGCTTTCAAATATGGGCAAGTAAAAATGAAGTTTATTTGCCTCTGCATATTCTTGCAATATCTTTTGGATAAATTGAGCCTGGACTTTTTCATTTTCGCAAATAGCTAATGTGTAACTCCTCATCTTTTTCACCTCTAACTTCCATTATAATGAAAGAGAGCCACTTTAGGAAGCTATTCTCCAGCTTTCGTTTCTTATGACGTTATCGGAGTTCAGAGTCTTTTCAAGTAATAGAATGATTTCTTGCGGCCACTTACACCTATTTGACGTTTTTTTCTTGCTTGAAAGGGAGTAGAAAGTGTTTTTTCACTTTCTTGATGATTTTTCTCTATAAATAAGAAAAGCGGACAAGTCCGCCTTGGCCTATGAAAAAATAGGAAATTTGACCATGAATGAGCAGCGAAGCGCGCAATGGGGCAAATTTATCTTTTTTTCATTAGGTCAGGACTTGGGAGCTAGACATTGATGGCTGAATTTATAATCCCCTAGTCTATAAGAAAAGCGGACAAGTCCGCCTTGACCTATGAAAAAATAGGAAATTTGACCCTGGATGAGCAGCGAAGCGCGCAATGGGGCAAATTTATCTTTTTTTCACTAGGTCAGGACTTGGGAGCTAGACATTGATGGCTGAACTTATAATCCCCTAGTCTACAAAAAAAGGATAAACTCCTTCACTGATGAAGAAAGTTTATCCTTAGAAATTCTATTACAATTGAGTTTGTCCATCCGTAAGAGTTACATCCAATGTTTGCAGTTCACCATTGCGGTAGAACGAAATGGCGATTGTACTGCCTACTTCTTGACTGTAAAGGACCTTACGAAGTTCAACCATATTGGTTACTTCTTCGCCAGCCATCTCAACAATGATGTCGTACTGTTCCAAACCGCCATTTTCGGCTGCTGAAAGCGGCTGTACATCTCTTACAACAACTCCACCAGTTAGATCTGCCGGTACCTGTAAAATAGATTGTTGTTGTGACACAGAAATTTGTTGCAAGTCCAGCATACTTACGCCCAATACAGGACGAATTACTTCACCGTGTTGTTCCAGTTCCTCAATAATATGAACCACATCATTACTTGGGATAGCAAAGCCCATCCCTTCTACGTTTGAATCGGCAATCTTCATGGAATTAATTCCAATTACTTGGCCGTTAATGTTAATCAGTGCGCCACCTGAGTTCCCAGGATTAATGGATGCATCGGTTTGGATGGCAGTAATATCCCAATCCACCACTCCGTCACCATCGATGTCCGTTTCAACGGTACGCTCAGTTGCGGAAATGATCCCTTGTGTTACAGATGTAGCAAATTCCGTTCCTAAAGGCGATCCAATTGCGATAGCCGGCTCCCCGACATTTAAATTGTCAGAGTTTCCGAATTCAGCAACCATTTCAATATCTTCAGCAGGAATCGTAAGTACCGCTAAGTCCGTCCAAACATCACTACCGACTACTTGAGCTTCTTTTTTCGTGCCATCTTTCATCATGACTTCAAGCGCATCGGCACCATCGATTACATGATTATTAGTAACTACATACGCAAGGTCGTTCTCTATTTTATAAACAACCCCACTACCTGTCCCACTTGTAATCAGCTCGTTTTCATTTGATTCTGTTTGAGGAATTGTGAAGCCAAATAGATTCCCGGAACTTTCGACAAGATTAATAACCGAAACAACGGCATCTTGTACCCCTTCTACAGCTTCTGTCGTGCCCGTTTGGATATTTACATTGATATTACTGGTAGTAGGTGTATTGGGCTCTTCCACAATGGTTGTGCCATTGTCTGATTGACCTATATCGGCTGTATCCAATATGCCGCTGCCAAACAGCATCCCTCCCCCTAACAATGCGACAGTAGCTCCGCCAATTAAACCACCAAAAATACCACTTTTTATTCCTGATTGGTTCTTCTCTTTTTTATTTTTAATCGGTTGTCTTTGACTCATACGCTCTCTCCTCTCTTCCTTTGTTAAATAGTCTGTGGATTTTTTATTTACTGTTTTTTCGTTCATAGATTTTGAATCGTCTTCGTAAGATTGGTTTCTGAATACATCTTCTGGGTCTTTCTTTTCCCATTCATTTTTATCCATACTATGCACATCCCTTTTCAAAGAAAATTATACTATATGATTTTGAAAAAATTATGAAGAATATTGGGAATTTTATAATCCCTCTTGTGCTCTATTATAGCAAAAAGGCAGGAAATAGACTCAAAAAGAGCATTCCCTACCTTTTTATACTGTAAATAATTCCGTTGCTTCACTCGGATCTGTATCGTAAACATAGAAGTCTTCATTTACTCCTAGATTTTTTGAAATTAAAACACGCTCGGCTGTCTCATGAGCTAATTGTTTCATATTGTTATCTTGACTCAAATGTCCCAGGTAAATTCGTTTTGTGTTATTTCCAACCATTTCTGCAACAGCTAACGCCCCATCATCATTCGACAAGTGGCCTTCATCGCCTAAAATACGCTGCTTCAACGACCAAGGATAGCGACCCATCCTTAACAACTCTAAATCATGATTACTCTCAATTAAATAAGCATTGGCATTACGAAGCAAGGCACGTAGACGCTCGCTCACATAACCTGTATCTGTCAACATCGCAAATTGCCTTTTTTCATAGTGGAAAGAATAAAATTGTGGCGCAGCAGCATCATGCGATACTCCAAAACTTTGGATATCAATGTCACCTAATGTCAACACTTCGCCCATTTCGAATATATGCTTTTGTTCCATTTTTATCTTACCGACTGAGTCTGGCATTGCTTTCCAAGTTGCTTCATTCGCATAAATATCGACACCGTATTTACGTGCCAGCACTCCTAAGCCATGGACATGATCACGATGTTCATGTGTTACAAGAATTGTATCTACTTCAGAAATATCCCGATTAATCCCATGCATCAATTGTTGAATTTTCTTCCCGCTTAGCCCACAATCTACCAAAATCTTACGTTTGGGCGTTTCGATGTAGGTACAGTTGCCAGAACTGCCACTCGCCAGCATACTTACGCGGAACTCATTGTTGTCTAATTCCATCACTTAAATTCCCTCCAGTGTCCTTTCCTAGTTTAACGTATTTAATCAAAAAAATCAGTAATTGTGTACCAATTCTTAGAATTTTTAGAAAAGCCTACTCTAAAAGAAAAAGCTCCTGGCAAAAATGCCAAAAGCTTTTCTTTACTCCACATTTTGAATAAAAACTCGTTCACTAGAACTTTCTGCATTAAAATCCATGTTAAAGAAGGCATCTGTATTTGTCTGAAGGGATGATGTTTCATTTGCCTGTTCCTCCGAACTCTCCTCGTCTTCCACGAACTTACTTTCCGTTTCGTTTGAGGACGAGCTTTCCGTCTCAGGTTCTACAACCGGAGGTGCTGTGATGATATTTCCTGTCAATGCATCTACTCTTTTAATTTGAGTAGGAACATTTTCACGAATAATTTCCACATACCACATGGGACTATAGATATTCATGTCACTCAAACTTAGTGTTTGAAAATAAGAAAGCGTTACATTGCGTATAGTAGAATTGCTTGGGATTTGATTGTTTAAATAAAGAGATTCGATAGCGGCTTTTTCCGAAATAACCGTCCGATTTCTTCCTTGTGACTCAGATTCACCTGTATAAGTCTGGTCGTAGGAACTGACTTCGCCTTCAGAATTTAAATAAAAAACTAAAGAAGCTGTTCCGTCTGTAATAGGAATCTCTTCATACTTTTGAACAAATACGATCCGTTGATTCAGCGGCTGATAAGAAAAAAATGTGTATTCTTCAGCATTCAGAATATTTCCAGCTTTCATAAACTCATTGATCGGTTCCAAACGATTCTCTATGGTTACTTTGCTCTCCATGTCCAGCTGGATTGGTTCAGACAAGACACTTATCAGTTTCCCATCTTCCATTTGAGTTGTTTGGTTCGTCAGGGTGTTCATATTTTCTTCTAAAAAATTATCTTTATTTGTTTTAATAACCGGAATAAGCTGTTGTTCAGTGCTTAATTCACCCGCTTGAATGTTATCATTACGCATTCCTTCTTCTAAATTTACGGAAGTACTGGGATCTCCAAAGTTCAATTCATCATTTTTTTCAAGCAATACTGTAACCAAGTATACGTTTAAAATAGTGAAGGCAATGATTAAAATGGCCTGTATTCGTTTATAGTCCAACTTCGTCACCTTCTTCTATTGCACTCAGCCATGCATCTACTGTCCGCCAAGTCCCATGCATTTTCACATACCAATTCGGTAAAAGTTCTGCGATACGGCTGCTCTCCTCACTGCTTCTCCAATCATATCCTATTTGCATGGATTGAATTTCGCTAGAATAATACCCCGCATCAATCAATCTTTCAACGACATCATATCCTCCTGGTAAGGTAACGATTTTTTCGCGATCTTCTAATGGTGTTTGAATCACCTCAGTAGGATATTGAATTTCAATGGGTCGGGTATTCGACATTTTCATCCGAACCAAACCTCTCTCTGCACCATTCAATATAGGATAACCATTCATATAACGATAATACGTGATCTCACTCGTTGACTCATTGTAGCCATTAAAATAAGTTGTTCTAGCCCACGTATCAATAAATTTTAAAGCATGAAAACTATCTCGGATTTGCTGATAAGGAGAGTTGTCCACCTGATCCAAACTATTGCGTAGGTAAGATAGGATTCCTGACTCCTTATGGATTTGTAATTTTGAAATATTATCACTATAAGCAGTATAAAACTCATTACTATCGTCACGCAGTTCTGTCGTATCGTCAAATAACTCGTTAATAAAAAAACTATTTGGCTGTTTTTCAACTAAGTATACAAGAGAGCTCAATTGAAATTCTTCTCGCGGTAAAAATTGAATCTCATCTTCAAATCCAAACGCATCGGCTAATGTAAATTGATCTTGATTCGTCATATACATCGAAACCAAAGGATTCATGGTCTCTTCTGAGCGAACCGCTGTATAAACACTTTTAGTAAAATCATCCACCAGATAAATCGGTTGCGTTTCATCTGTAGGAATCAGTATGCGTGTAATCGTTTCATTATAAGAATCTTCTGATAAATTTTCAAAATAGCGAGAGATCAGGCCTAAACGAATGGAAGCTGGAAATTTCATTTCAACCTTCCCAAGTTCTAAAAGCAACTCTCTAAACATCTCTTCTGAATAGGTAGATTGAAATTCAAAATCAACCATCTTCCAACTGGCTAAAAATTCATTTGCCTCGTCTAAAACATTTGGATTCTGAGTGATATATGTGTTTGCACTTGTATGAACGACCATCTGATGAGGAGAAAAAATATCTTCAATATTTTTTACGGAAGCGATATTGGACGTTTGTGCGGGTTGATTAATTGTCTGTAATCTTGAATTATTAGAAGGAACGATGAGGATTCTCCAAGTCAAAAAGAGACTGATTCCCACCATGACATAAAGCAAGACACTAACTAAATTCGATTCGTTTTGCTTCATCCCCACTCCTCCTCATCATCAAATGATTCATACGGCAAGGAAATAAAGAACGTGGATCCTTTATTTTCCACACTTGTTGCCCAAATGCGTCCTCCATGCAAGGCAAGCACTTCTTTAGAAATCGCCAGTCCTAACCCCGTACCGCCCATTGAACGTGCCCGTGCTTTATCCACTCGATAAAAGCGTTCAAAGATGTGATTCAAATCTTTTCTCGGAATCCCCATTCCTTCATCGGTTACGCTTAATACCACGCTGTTATGAGTTTCCATTAAACGGCAGGTAACTGAACCGCCATCCGGAGAATATTTAATAGCGTTATTTAAAATATTATCAATTACTTGGGTGATTTTATCTTGATCGATTTCTACCCACAGCGTCCTTTGTGTAAAGTCACGAACGATTTTGTAATTTTTCTCTCGGTAAGCTTCTGACTGCATCATCATGTCAAAGCGATCCAGAATATGTGTAAATAAATCATTCATACTGACATATTCCATTTCAACTTGCATATTCCCTTGATCCATACGAGATAAGTGAAGCAAATCCGTAACCATTCGTATCATCCGATCGGTCTCTGTAGAAATGACTTGCAAAAACCCTGGAGCAATTTCTTCGTCTTTCCATACGCCTTCTTGTAATGCTTCTGTATAGCTTTTTACACTTGTCAGCGGCGTACGTAGCTCGTGCGATACATTGGAAACGAAATTACGTCGTTCTTGCTCGACTTTTTCTTGCTTGGTAATATCAGATAAAACACAAACCAGTCCGCTGATAAAGCCGGTTTCCCGTTGAATAATCGAAAATTCCCCTTGAAGGATACTTTCTTCTTTTTCCTCTTCTTCTGGAATATGCAAAATCAATTCTTCTCTTGTTTCAAGTAGATGGCGGAAAGTAAATTCGGTTCCTAACTTCAGAACTTTCATGATTGATTTTCCGACTGCCTCTTCCTGCTTCATGCCTAACAATTCCAACGCTCGATTATTAATGATAATAACCTTTCCTCTTCTATCCGTTGCAAGCACACCATCAGACATGTGCTTTAAGACACTGTCCAAACGTTGACGTTCGGATTCGGTTGTTTCTTGGGCGTCTTTAACTTTTAGCGAAAGATCGTTAATAGTATCGGCCAACTGCCCAAGCTCATCGTCACCATAAATCCTTACTTTCCCAGAATAATCGCCTTGCGCGATATTCATCGTTTGACTGCGCATTTCAGAAATCGGCTTTGTAATTCCTCGAGATATAATTACAGCTAAAATAATTGTAATAATAATCGCAAAAAAGGAAGCATTCAAAAAGATCGTGACGACATCACGAATCTGTGAATACACGGTTTCGATATTTGATTCCATCATAACAATGCCAATAATTTCCCCTGAGTTACTAGGAGAGAAGATGGGTGATACATTTTTTAATACACGACTATTTTTATCTTCGTCTAAATATTGATATTTGCGGCTGCTTTCCAATAGCAAGGCTTGTTGAACATCACGATCGGTTGATTTTAAGCCGACAATGGATTGACGTGTTTGATCATTTGTCCCTAATATATATCCTTGATCGTCTACTACTTGAATTTCAAGAAATTCCCCGCCGATATAATCACGAAGAATATTTTGAATCAGACTTTCTGTTGTGTCCTGATCTTCATCTTCTAATATAGGGTTCAAAGAATTTTCAAGAAAGCGGACATTTAAACTCATCTGATTATCAAAGTTATTAATCAATTCCGTCTCTAATTGACGAATAAAATATGCTCCGATAATTTGTAAAGATACCAATAGCAGAAAAATAAACAGCATTGGTATCTTAAAGTGAATGGATTGAAACCATTTAATTTTTTTATTCATGTTTTATTACTCCTGGTCTGGATTTTTCAAGAAGTAACCTACCCCTCTTCGAGTAATCAGCCAAGTTGGATGGCTTGGAGTATCTTCAATTTTTTCACGAAGACGGCGTACTGTAACATCTACCGTTCGAACATCGCCGAAATAATCGTATCCCCATACCGTTTGAAGTAAGTGTTCCCGCGTCATAACTTGACCGATATGCTTAGCCAAATAATGAAGCAATTCAAATTCGCGGTGTGTCAATTCAATTTCTTCTCCACGTTTTGAAACAACATATGCATCTTCATGAATCGTAATTGCTCCAACGTGAATTTCATTTGTTTTTTCTTCTTCCGGTTCAGCAACTGGCGCAATATTTACACGGCGTAAATTTGCTTTTACCCGTGCAACAAGTTCACGATTCGAAAATGGTTTTGTGATGTAATCATCCGCACCAAGCTCTAGACCAAGAACTTTATCGATTTCAGAGTCTTTTGCTGTTAGCATGATAATTGGAAGATCACTTGTTTTTCTTATTTGACGACAAACTTCCAGTCCATCCATTTTCGGTAACATTAAATCCAGCAAGACCAAATCTGGATTTGTTTCAGCAAACTTTTCCAGTGCTTCTTCGCCATCAAAGGCGGTATGAACTTCAAAGCCTTCTTTTGTAAGATTGAAGTTTATGATATCTGAAATTGGTTTTTCATCATCTACTACTAATATTTTTTTCATACAATTTCTGTCTCCTTAAAGGGTTTTCCTCAACCTTTTTCTCTACCTATTATACATGGGATATTTGACAAGTGCAAAGCTATTTTGAAAGCGCTCTATACAGCAGCTTTATTCTTGTGCTTTAACAGTAAAAGCTGAGATAGAAATCCCAGCTTCAAATGTTATTATACTAGAACATGATTACAGGCGTGCCGACTTCCATTAAACCAAATAGTTTTGCCATAGCTCCTGGTGGAGTATTGATACATCCATTTGATCCATTTGTTGCCCATTGGTCCGATCCAAAAGAACTTTGCCAATTTGCATCGTGTATACCAATTCCATCCCAGTTCACAGGAATCCAGTAATCTACAGGTTGTGCATAGTCATTTCCTCTTCTTGGATTATATCCGACTAATGTCGCGTTTTCTTCTTTATTCCAAGCATAGAATACACCTACTGGAGTTGGCGTTGCCTGATGTCCAGAAACGATTGGTGTATCAAAGACTCTTTCGCCGTTTTTATACATATACATCATCTGCGCTTGTAAATCTACTTCCACATACGTATCTCCAATATCCGTTCCATCCTCATGGTATCCAGAACCATTCACTTCTGGTTCTACGGTAATATCTTCACCAGCTAACACATACTGCACTAAATCTGCTGCTTCCGCAATCGTTCCAAGTGACCAACCATAAGTACCGGGTGGAATTTCTACTGTCCCGCGATTTGTACTATTAAATTGTCGCGTCTTGTCGTAAGTCGCATATTTGTCATGCAATGTATCTAGATACGCTTCGGCAGCGGCTTGATCCACTATTGGATTTCCTTCTGCGTCAATACTCAACCAACTTTGAATTTGTTCTTTTGGCACTACTTCTTCTTGTCCAGCAATTTTATAAGTAATGACGGTGTTAGATAAATTTTCTAGATTATCAATAATCGTTGTTAGTTCTTCGCTTTCAGAAGTCAATGTTGGTTTAATATATGAGTCTTCTAAAGCAACTGTATCAGAACCCTCAACCATAGCAGTTAAAATAGCTTCTTTAAGAAGTGCGCTATCAACTTTTGTACCTTGAACTTCAGGTTTGATGACGAAAGTACCCTCTTCATTTACCACTTGAGCATTTTGAGAATCTTCACGACTTTGATCATCCAATGATAAAGTTGCTAGCAAAGCATTTATCGATTCTTCATTATAGTCAATCGCAGCTTCTGGAGTGGTTAATTGTTTTTCTTCGAAAGCTTTAATTGGCCAAATCCAATTTCCTTGTTTTTCTTTTTCTTGTTGTAAAAACTCACTGACATCCACACTTGCATTTAATTCTAATGGTGTAACTTTTATTAATTCTTCTTCGTTCTCAGTAATGGCAATAGAATGGCTATGTAAGTCTTTCGCAATTTTTCGGTTTGCTTCTTCCACTGTATTTCCTGCGATTCCAATTGTTCCAACAGATGTATTCGGCAAGAAATGCTCTTTGTAGTATACTCCGCCACCTATATACGCAATGAGAAGTACAGCTAACACACTAATTCCCAAAATTATAAATGATTTCTTTTTCAACAGAAACCCCCCGTTTCTTTATTTCCTACGTTTTGTTACTTTTATGTTACAGTTTGGTTACATTACGGATTTCTTTGCTTATTGTAACGCAAAAGAATTATTTTGGCTATGTTTTTGCTTAATTTAATGAAAATCCAATAATTTTCATTAAATTGAAAAGAAGGATAAAGCACTCTGCTCATCCTTCTATTGTTTCACTTCTTCTATAATATATGAAAAATCATACTCTTCTTCTTTAACAATTAATAATAACCCATCCCCCAAAGGAACCAATGATGTCTCTAAGGCTGGATGATTTAATACAGTCTCCATTAGTTTATTCAAGCGTCTATGGATTTTACGAACGCGTTTAGGAATTTCTTTCTCGTCATCAAGGATTGTTCCTCCTTGGAAAACGTCATCAATGATGAGCATCCCTCCGACTTTTAACACATCCATACAATAGGGCAGGAATTCGTAATATTTCGCTTTTGCGCTGTCCATAAAAATTAAATCATAGGGTCCGGATAACGTCGGCAGGATATCTGCAGCGTCTCCTTCTAGAAGAGTTACCTTATCTTTCAAGCCCATTTTTTCAAAGTTTACTTTCGCTCGTTCAATCATAATATCGAAACGGTCAATGGTTGTCAGGTGTCCATCTTTACGAATATGTTGAGCTAATAAACTCCCGGAAAAACCAATTGCTGTACCAATTTCCAATATATTTTTTGGCTTTATTTGACCCACAATCATATTCAAAAACACAGCGGTTTCATGCGGGATAATGGGTATTCTTCTTTCATTAGCATATTCTTCGATTTCTGCTAATTTTCCAGAAAAAGGTTTTAATTCCTTTCGCATAAAAGAAACAATCTCTTCTTTTACAACAGGTCGATCCATCATTTCATTTTTCATTTCTACTGCTCCTCAAAAAACGAATCCAACCTAATCTGAGCAAATTTGCACAGTAGGTTGGATTGCTATTTTATTCTTCCTCTGATTCCTTTGCATCTTCATCCGGATCATCGATTCTTTCTACATGAATCGAGTGGATACGGCCATTTTCAACTCGAGAGGTAGTTAATAAGTATCCGTTAATTCGCACACTTACCCGCTCATTATCATCTGGAAAATAACCAATTTCTTCTATCATAAGTCCGCCAATTGTATCTACCTCATGGGACGAAAGTTCTGTCTTAAATAATTGATTGAATTTTTGTAAATTCATCTTACCATTGATAATATAATTCTCATCATCCATTTTGCGAGAAAGACGCTGAATTTCATCATACTCGTCTTCGATATCTCCCACAATCTCTTCTAACACATCTTCTAAGGTAACAATTCCTTCCACTCCGCCATATTCATCTTTTAAGATTGCCATATGGGTTTGTTGCTTACGGAACTCAACTAATAAATCATCTATAAATATGGTAGAAGGAACAAACAGTGGCTCATTTACCAATGTTCGTAATTCAAGTGCATCGAAGCCTACTTCTTTCGAGGCTTTCAGCACATTTTTCATATGCAATACGCCGATAACTTCATCTTTATCGCCATCATATACAGGCATACGAGAGTATGGACTGTCTAAAATGATTTCTACGTTTTCTGATAAATCATCTTCTAAATCAAGCATTAATGTATCTGTACGTGGAACCATCAGCTCACGAGCTAGACGGGTGTCCAATGACAAGACTCCCTCCATCATTGTAAATTCGGATGGATCAATTGCGCCTTGTCCACGACTCTGCGCTAATATTTGTCTCATTTCATCTCGAGTCAACTTCTCTTCTTGTTTAGAAAAATCAATCGGAGATAGTTTCTTTAATAGGTTCGTAGAAGCAGAAAGCAACCAAACAAATGGTTTTGCAATTACTTTTACTACCGCTATTGTTCCTGATGTCATTCGAGCAAGCTGCTCTGGCATTTGCAAGGCAATTTGCTTAGGATAAAGCTCACCCAAAACAAGTGTTATGTACGATAAAAGAATAGTGATGATAACTGTAGCAATGGTTTCCCATCCGGAAATACCACCTAGTAAAGGCTCTAAATAGGGTACAAAGTTTGAGGATGCGGAAGCACTGTTAAAAAAACCAGCCAACGTAATCGCAACTTGAATTGTCGCAAGAAAATCATCTGGCTCCTCCAATAACTTTAATACTCTTAGGGCTTTTCGGTCTCCTTCTTCCGCCATAGCTTCGATTTTTTTTCTGTTAATCGAAACATAAGCAAGCTCTGCAGAGGCAAAAAAAGCATTTACTATGGTTAAAATTACCACGACCATAACATTTGCTAACAAACTCTGGGCCTCGGGGTCTGCATTCATATTTTTTTCTCCTTCTTTTTTATAAATTTAAGATGCAATATCTCTATTTTATTTTTATAATAGTTAAAAATCTCCGAAAAAGCAAGATGTTCTTCTATAATTTTTTCTTAATTCAATGAAACGATTCTATTTATCATAATATTTTAATGTTTTTAATCTTCCGTCAATATGCGTAAGCGCTTTTCCAATTGTTATAAAGGCGTTTTATTGTCCTTCATTTTTTATCATTTCTCATTGCATTTTCTCATTTTAATGTTATGATTTTACTGGTGAAAATATTTATTCATATAATTAGGAGGAAATACTCATGCTTATTCGTTCCCTTGCCATTGCAAGAAGAGATCTTACAGTGGTAAAAGAATCTGCCACTCTTCAAGAGGCAATCGATATTTTAGAAGAATCAGGATTCCGATGTGTTCCTATTCTCGATGAAACGGGAACTCTTTTTAGAGGAAACATCTATAGAATGCACATTTATCGCCACAAGGCTAACGGCGGTGATATGAATTTACCGGTTACTTATTTATTAAAAAATGCAACAAAATTTATTTCGATCGACAGCTCATTCTTTAAAGTATTTTTTACCATTAAAGAACTTCCGTATATCGCTGTTTTAAACAAAGATAATACATTTTTTGGTATCTTAACACATAGCAGCTTACTGAATATGTTGGCTCAGTCTTGGAGTGTGGATGTAGGAAGTTACGTTCTTACCATCGTTGCTCCAAGCAGAAGAGGCGACTTGTATCAGATTACGCGCATCATTAACAAAACATCGAGCATCGCCAGCATCATCACCTTAGATGCTACTCGCGATGATGTATTGCGTCGCGTACTGGTCACTTTACCTGCTGACTTGACAAAGAATCAGCTAAGCACGATTATTCAATCTTTAGAAAAACAAGATTATAGTGTTGTGACGGTAGAAGATTTACGTTCTGAATAATTAAACAGTATGAAGAGGTTAGGAATTTCATCCTAACCTCTTTTTGTTTGAGCTAAACGCGCTTCTTCGTACTCTATTGTAAACCTGTTCTGAAGCGCAGTTTCCCTTCCGCTTCCCAAACGACCACGGGGAATTTTATTCCACTTTGGTGTTTGGTCCACCGTACGGGAACCTAAACGCGCTTCTTCGCACTCTATTGCAAACCTGTTCTGAAGCGCAGTTTCCCTTCCGCTTCCCAAACGACCACGTGGAATTTTATTCCACTTTGGTGTTTGGTCCACCGTACGGGAACCTAAACGCGCTTCTTCGCACTCTATTTTAGAAATGGGTTTGTATCTATTTCTGCTTGGACGGTTGTAGGGTTTCCGTGTCCAGGGAATAGCACTGTGTTTCCCGGCAGTGTAACAATATGTTCATTGATACCTTTCATCAAAGTTTCACGATTACCATATCCTGGAAAATCCGTTCTTCCTACACTTCCTTGGAAAATAACATCTCCAACAATTGCGAAACCATTTTCTTTAAAAATAAATACCAAACTTCCTGGCGAGTGGCCTGGGATATGCTGTAGTTCAAATTTAAATTCACCAATTTGATGCATTCCAACTGTATCAAGATAAAAATCTGCTGGCTTTTCGATAATAACATCTGCCATTTCTGGATGTCTTCCCGAACCATTTAACATCGGATCTGTCAGCCAATCTTTTTCAATCGAACTTTGATATACAGGCACGCGGTAAGTATTTCTAATTTCATTCAAAGCGCCGATATGATCATAATGAGCATGAGTCAATACAATCGCAAAAGGATTTAAATTATTTACCTCAATCACATTTATGATTTCTTCCGCTTCTGCACCTGGATCAAAGATAATCGTGTCTCGGTTGTTTTCACCGATCAAAAAATAACAATTCTCTTCAATGGCTCCAACTGTTAAAACAAGTAGTTCCATTTTATTTCCTCCTCGATTCCTTATCTCTTCTATTATAGTAGACTAATTACGTTCTGTCGTATAATACGCTACCCAGAAAAAAACCATGTAGATAAAGCTTCCTACATGGTACTACTTCTTTATTCTAATTCATACGTTCTGTAAAACCAATTAGTTTATTTAAGTACTGCATAAGTGGTGCAGAAACAAGCAATACTACTAGTTCACCAATTGCTGTAGTTAAAAAGCTAAACCAAAATGGCAAGTCCAATACAATATATAATTCCACTGCAACAAAAATCATGGTTGCGGTAAACACCATTGTGGTTAGTATCATTCTTTTGGTCTCAGAATCATTTGGCTTAAACAACTTTTCTAAAATAAGAAAAGAGATAAATGTTTGCCCAAATCCAAAAACTAAGTCCCAAGCTCCTAATGTTGAAAAAATTAAGTTTGAGATAAAAACCCCTGCTAAAACTCCGTATTTATACGAGCGATGATAGCCGATTAAGTGATTCAACATCTCAGAAACACGAAACTGAACTGCTCCAAAAGACATAAAAGAAAAAATTCCAGTCATTGCTACATATAAAGCCGCAATAATGGTATTCGTTACCATTCGTTTTGTATTCATATTCCTCTCCTCCTAGTTTTTTTACGTGGGATGGTCGACGAACCACGTACCTGCTTTTTGCAAGCCTAAATAGTTTACCATAAACAGCAATAGAAGGAAACTAGAAAAGCAGACAAGTCCGACTTGGCCTATGAAAACAAATATTAAAATAAACTGAAAATGTATCATACAAGCAGTTAAAAATAGCTGTACTATGCAAATCTCCAAAAAATTGAAACAAAAATCGCGTAGATAATATTTTTTCTGTTTTTTGTACCTTCTGTAAAATAGAAAAAGCACTTGATTAAATCAATAATCAAATGCTTTTTCATTCTCAAATTAGTTATTCCTTTTATTCTACGATTGAAAAGTAAATACGAGCAGTCAATCGATAAATCAACCAATAAATCACACTAAAAGAAAGGACTACTCCTGCTATACAGCTGATTAAAATCGTATGGGAAAAAATTCCAAATAACATCAATAATTTATGGATAATTGGATAAGCAAAAGCTGTATGAACAGTTGCTACAATGAGTGGCAGCATAAACATCCACACTACTTGGCTGCGGCTCGTACTGCGAATCATATCCTTATCCAAGCCAACTTTCTGCATAATCTGGAATCTTTCTCGATCGTCATAGCCTTCTGAAATTTGCTTATAATAGGTGATCAATACCGTACCGATTGTAAACAACAATCCTAAGAAAATTCCCAAGAATAAAAAGCCGCCATTCAACATATACCACTCGTCACGTCCAGCACTGCGTGATTCGTACCGAGCGACAAAGTCTCCGTTACTAATTTTTTCAGAGATAAGTTCGCTGTAGCGAGCTTTTTCCTCTTCCGTTCCTGAAGTATCCCATTGAATCGATCCATAGACATCTCCATTCAAGTAATCCGTTGCCTCTGCTTGATAAGCAGAGAGAATAGCTTGCATGACTTCTTTACTTGGAACAACAATCAAATATGAACCGCTAATTGATTCCTCTATAGGAAACATATCCATGTTTTTTTCCAATATCAATGTATCAAATTCTAAAGTGGAAAGCTTGATCGTTTCATTTTGATAGTTCGCTGAATGGTGAATATAAACTTGATTATCAGCCAGTGTATCATCTGACTGTGTAAATTGATTATAATCATCAAGGGAAATCAAAAGCAAAGTGTCTGGCATCGTTAGGCCGCCATCGAAGTCTACCCCAACCTCAAAATAATCTTCTTTCATCTTTCCAAATAAATTTGCATAAATGTATTGCTTTTGGTTTTCAACTGCTACTTCTTCTGTATTTTCATTTATGACATTTATTATGTCTTCAACGCTCTCTTGTACTTGCTCGACTTTTACTTCATCACCAAAAGAATATACTGTTACATTATTTTCAGCTGGAAAACGCATAGCCAAAGTATCTTCTGTGCCTACATAAATAGTCGTTGTCGTCGCAAGCGCAATAATCACCATACAAGAAAGGACACTGATATTCGCCAAGCCAGTCGCATTTTGCTTCATACGATATAGCATGCCCGATATCGATATGAAAGCGCGAGGTTGATAGTACAGCTGTTTATTTTTCTTCATTGCCTTCAGAACAAAGATGGATCCTGCTGTAAACAAACAGAACGTTCCGATAATAACTAATATTACGGCTAAGAAAAATTGAATCATCGCGGCTAATGGATCCGAAATTGTAACTGAAATCCAGTAGCCATATCCCAAGGAGCCAATCCCTAGGATCAATAGAAACCAATTACTTTTCGGCTCCTTTTCTCCTTCTTTCTCGCCCTTTAACAGCTTGATCGGATTAGAAAACGTTACTTGGCTAATATTATATAAATATGCCACAAAAAAGATCACGGTAAATAGAATGACAGTCATTCCCATTCCTTCCCATGAAGTGGTGTAGCTCATTACTTCCGGTAATTGCAACAAATAGTTTAATAACAAAAAGAATAAGCGGCCAAACAACAAACCGATCAACAAACCAATAAGGATACTACCGAATCCCACAATTATTGTTTCTAGGAATAATATCCTGCCGACATGTTTCTTTTCCAACCCTAAAATACCATAAAGACCGATTTCTTTTTTACGTCTTTTAATCAAAAAGCTATTCGTATACATAGTAAAGATAAAAGAAAACAAACCGATGACAATCGCTCCCAAAGAAAACAAGGTGCTAAGCGTTGGATTTCTTTCTTGTACAAACTCATTCGTTAGTAAGGCAACCATTTGAGAAAACATGGCGACCGTCAAAACAGATGAAATCATATAAGGCAAATACAACTGTTTATTTGCTCGAATATTTTTGACAGCCATCTTCAAAAAGAAACTACCCTTCATTGCTCTCACCCCGATTAGTTACAACCAACATTGATTGAGCAATCTTATCCATAAATGCTTCCGTTGATAAGTCTCCGCGATAGATTTCATGGTAAACGATGCCATCACGGATGAATAATACACGATTCGAATGACTCGCTGCGCGAGCACTATGTGTTACCATCACAATCGTTTGTCCTTCTTCATTTACCCGTTCAAAAGTTTCCAATAAAGTTTGTGATGCTTTAGAGTCCAAAGCTCCGGTCGGCTCATCTGCCAGAATCACTTTTGGATTGGTAATCAATGCTCGAGCTACAGCGGCTCTTTGCTTTTGTCCGCCCGAAACCTCGTAAGGGTAATTATTTAATTGCTTCTCGATGCCAAGATTTTGAGAAATCGGCAGAATCCGGTTTTCCATTTCTTCCACCGGTGTGTTGGCCAATACTAGTGGTAAAAATATATTATCTTTTAAAGTAAATGTGTCTAACAAATTAAAGTCTTGAAACACAAATCCCAAAGTATCCCGGCGAAAACGCGAAATTTCTTTGTCTTTTATTTTTGATAAAGGTTGGCCATCTAGATAGACTTCCCCTTCTGTTGGTTGATCCAATGTGGAAAGAATATTTAATAGTGTTGTTTTACCTGAACCCGACTCCCCCATTATGGAGATGAATTCCCCTTTATTCACGGAAAAATTCACATCACTCAGTGCTTCGGTTCCCTTTGTTGCAAATTTTGCTCGATATACTTTTTTTAAGTTTTTAATTTCTAAAAATGTCATTTCAATCGCCTCCTCTCTCCATATAATAGAGGATTCTCTTTCATACTGCCTTTACTTTTCCTTACAATATAAAAAAGAACCTTACATTTTTGTAAGATTCCCTATTAGTCATACA
The DNA here is from genome assembly GCF_003955755.1 of Jeotgalibaca ciconiae. NCBI lineage: Bacteria > Bacillati > Bacillota > Bacilli > Lactobacillales > Carnobacteriaceae > Jeotgalibaca > Jeotgalibaca ciconiae. The sequence continues at coordinate 1,082,206 of NZ_CP034465.1, forward strand.
AAAAGATGTCTTCCCTTTCCATATGAAGGGCTACTTTTGTATATTCATTCACTTTTGAATCGATTTCGATGGTATGCCCTAAACGCTGACAGATTTTTTTTGTTAAAAACAAACCCAGCCCAGTAGATTTTTCATGCAAGCGTCCATTTAATCCTGAATATCCTTTTTCAAAAATCTTCGGCAGGTCTTCGGCGCGAATCCCAACACCATTGTCTTCAATGATCAACGTTGCTTCTTTTGAAACATCCGCATAAATACAAATCCTTCCCTTTGGAGCATACTTTAAAGCATTCGATAAAATCTGTTCCAACAAAATTTCTAACCATTGGCCATCAGTAATAACTTTGATGTTCGTAGCTTCATAATCCAGCTTAATCCCGTTATAAATAAATAAAATAGCGTATTTTTTGATTACTTTCCGAATAATACCATCCAGCTCTACTTCGCTTAAGTCCAGTTCTTGGTTTGTTCCTTCTAGTTTTAAATAGTTGAGGGCCATATGGGTATAATCTTCTATCCGTAATAATTCTTGCTCCATTTGACGCTTTTCTTTCGAAGAAGGAAGCTGTTGGTTTAAAAGGCTCATGGCTGCAATAGGTGTTTTTATTTGATGCAGCCATAAGGTAAAGTAATCCATTTGTTCTCTTTTATTATTCAAGTTTTCTTGTGTTTTGAAATGGATATTCTCTCGTAAAGAGTGTAGTTTTTCATGATACAACAACTCTGCCGGATCCTGAATAAAGGGGATTTCTTTTAAAACATCTATATCAAAACTTTGCAATGACTGAAGAACCTGATATCGTTTCAGATATTTTGTCCACTGCCATAGTAAATATACAAGAAAACCAGCTGTCAGCAAAATGCTGCTGTAAAGCATGTATGAAAAAGGATAGCGTGTCAAAAAAGCAACAATGCCAAAACAAAATAAAGATATTCCATAGATAAATAGTTGTGGCTTTACATGATTGGCAAAGGCATTTATTGTTTTGTACCACTCTATTTTCACCATCACTCTTCAGCCTCCACAACAGAATATCCGAGTCCTTTTTTTGTAACAATCAACTGTTCCAATCCCATGTTCTTCAATTTTTTCCGCAAGCGTGTGATGGTTACTGCCAAGGTATTATCATCAATAAAAGATTCATCTTCCCATAAATGCACCATAATCGCTTCACGAGATACATAGTCATTTTTATGTTGAAAAAGTAGTTCCAAGGTTCGAAGCTCATTGCGCGTTAAATCAATTTCTGCTTCTTTATAAATCAATTTGGATTCACCTGCTCTTAAAACGACTTCACCCACACGCAAATAATTGTCTTTTTCAGTAAAATCATAGGTTCTTCTCAATAACGCTTGAATTTTCGCAAGAGTCACAGTTAGATCGAACGGTTTTTGGATGTAATCATCCGCTCCCATTTGAATAGCCATAACAATATCCATATTTTCAGAACGACTGGAAATAAAAATAATCGGTACTTGCGATACTTTACGTATTTCTTGGCACCAATGATAGCCATTAAAAGCAGGCAGTTGAATATCCATTAAGACTAATTGAGGACCTTCCACTTGAAACTGCTCCAGGATATTTTGGAAGTCTGTCACCAGATAAGGCTTATAATTCCATTTCTCTAATTCCTTTGCTAGGATGCTCGCAATAGTTGGATCATCTTCCACAATCATAATTTTCAACACGGATTCACCTCTTATTTAGAAAAGTGGGACAAGACCACTATGACTCGAAAGAAATTTAGGAAATCGTTCCCTGAATGAGCACCGGAGGGCGCAATGGGTACGATTTATCTAATTTCTGAGAGACTGGCTTGGACCGCTAGACAACATAGAAAAGCGGGACAAGGCCGCCATGACTCGAAAGAAATTCAACGTTCTCTGTCTATTCGTTATCCACGTAATTACGTGGAACACGACCACTGATGCCGCATAAAATCTCATAACCAATCGTACCAATTTCAACAGCCATATCAGAAGGATTATTTATTTCACCATTATTTTCACCTAAGAGTGTTACTTTTGTACCGATCGGGAATTCTTTTGGCAAGCTAATCATGCATTGGTCCATACAGATTACACCGCGAACTGGACAACGATGGCCTTCTACAAGAAGCGTCTGTCCCCCTAGATCACGCCTCCAGCCATCTGCATAACCGATTGGCAGTGTTGCCAGCCATTCGCCTTCATAGGCGCGGTATCGAGCTCCATAGCTGATAGTATCTCCCTTGTGCATCTGTTTTACATAACTTAGCTCTGTTTCTAATGTAAGAGCTGGTTTTAATGGATAAGGAAGCTGGATAGTTTTATCGGAAGGATTGTAACCGTACATAGCAATGCCTACTCGAACAGCGTCAGTTTCAAAATCTTCATGCCACAATGTCATTGCTGAATTCGCCAAATGTACAATTTCAGGTCGTTGCTTCAAGCTCGCTACTTGTTCTTTAAAAGTAGCATATTGACGTTCCACTTGTCGATCGTCTTCCCCGTCTGCAGTCGCAAAGTGAGTAAAGATTCCTTCTAAATGTAGTTCTTCATGCTCATTGCAAAACTCCTCGAAAGCCAATATTTCTTCGTTTGTACGCAAACCAATCCGGCCCATCCCAGTATCCACCGCTAAATGAATTCGTAAAGGGTTGGTAGTTTTTCGCAGCTTCAGCAATGGTAATGCATCTTTTAACCACTCAGTAGAAGCAGCAGTTGCACTGATGTTCAGATCCGCCATTAAAGCAACATCTCGAAGCTCAGTAACGCCCATTACTAATAAAAAGTCTTCTGTAAAACCACTATCTCGCAGTTCAATCGCTTCATCTAATATTGCCACACAAAAACCATCGACTCCTGCTTCTTTTGCAGCATTTGCAATTGGAATGGCACCATGTCCATAGCCGTCTGCCTTTACTACTGCTAATAGCTTTTTATGTTCTTTTATATTTGAACGAATTGTCTTGATATTTGATTTAATTGCACCTAAATCTATCGTTGCCACAGTTGGCCGGTGTACACCTCGTACCATAAAACTCTCCTTACTTTTCTAGAATTACTTGTGCGATGATTGTATTGGAAGAATGAGAGATCGATACCCAGACATTTCCTTCAAAAGGTGACTGGGTGACTTCCGGTTTCCCTTTTTCGTCCGGAAGTACTTCAATGTCTTGAAAAGATAGTTTTCCAATTCCAGTTCCATATGCTTTGGAGAAAGCTTCTTTTGCAGCATACCTTCCGGCAAGAAATTCCATTTGACGTATACCGGTTAGCCGTCTAAAAATTACCAACTCTTCTTTTGTAAGAACTCGTTCCGCAAATGTCCCTCTTTTTTGATATGCGGAGGTAATTCGGTCTAACTCCGTAACATCCAATCCAATGCCTACAATCATTTCTCTCCGTCCCTTCCAATTTCACTTCTTTCATTTTACCATAAACCAAAGACTGCATTCCACAGATGTATGAAAGGCAGTCTTGGAGTTATTGTTTATGTGGAATCACAATGCTTAAGTCATCCAAGTTTTTATCTTGCAGCAGTTGATTCGTATATCTTTTTAAAAAAGTCTCGCTATTGTCTTGAATGATTTGATAGCCTGCATGGTTCGTTAACTCTTCTAATAAAGATTCATCCTCTACATAATCTTCACCTGAAAAGTAACGTACATTCATCATACCAACAAAATCCATGACATCTTCTTCGTAAATTTCTTCATACCATTGCTCTTCAAACATCATTTGTAAAGCTAGAATTTCTCCGTCACCCTTGAAAAAATCGTGACTCGTCTGTGAATAGGCAAGTAATTCTGGTGCTTGATTTCCTACTTCTTCTGCCCAGCCTTCCACATCTAAAGTCTTACGTTGATAAGATAATTCTTCATTAGATAAAGTTATTTCGCCAATCGCATTGGGGAAAATAGAGAGCGCCCCGGTGATTATTTCATAAAATGGTACTTTGAAATGATCCGTCTTTGAAATATTTTGTGCATGGATATGGCCCGCAAAGCCAGCTTGAATACCCTTTTCTACAAAAAACTCTGTTGCCTCTTCAGAATTTTCCAAGACGAGACCGCCTCCCTCTCTGCCGCTATGGTTCATTAGAGGATGATGGCCGACTAAGTAAGTCTCTTGTGGTTCTCCTTGCATGTTGAAATATTCTTCCAACCACGTAAAGGTTTCTTCATTAATCCGGCCTTCCGCTATCGGAGCTTTGGTACTCTTCATCTCACTATAGATGTTGGTATCAATCATGAGGAAAGGAAATCCTTCTTTCGGCTCGATTACATAGCTGAGTGAGGTTGGATCTTTACTGATGGCTAAGTCATAACCAAATTCAGCGAAAATTCCCTCGAAATCTTCTGGTGTCACTTGTTCGACAACTTCCATCTCTTCGCCTTGGAATTTGCGTGCCCAGCCGCTATGAATGTCATGATTCCCTGGTATGACACTAACTTGCGTTCCGTTCTCTTCAATCTTTCTGAAAAAGTCTGCAAGTTCCACCATACTTTGATATTCTCCATTAAAAGTCAAATCACCGCTGACGATCAATAAATCGGGTTGCTCTTTCGCTGCTTCCCAGACCAGCGCCTCCATAATTGCTGGAATATGCTCCAAGTCTTTACCGGCTGATGTTGCTTTCATTCTAGCAAATGCTTCCCCGTCATCGAATAAATCGGGAGCGAGATAATGAATATCGGTTACCATCCAGATCGTTAAATCTTCTTCCTCTTTAACCAAAGGAGCAACCGCCTGCAATTCTTGTTTTGCATCTTTTTTCTCGTTCAGACCATAAAGAAAAAAGCCAGTAAGCAATAGAACGAACACTCCTAGTATCTTTTTTATCAATGTAAAAGCTCCTTATTAATCGTTTGGATTTATTATAGTAGTTACAAACGCTAGTTGTCGAATATTTTTGCTGATGAATTATTATTCTTGCTAATATAAGAAGCTTCAGATGATCTATAGTAACTCTTTCAAAAAAGAAATTTCTTTTAAGGCACCAACACTAGAAATGATGGAGCCAAATAATAAAGCAAAAAAAAAAGAAAAGAGGACAAAATATCCTCTTCTCTCGTTTCATTAATCGTTATTACGGATTGTAAATCCTGGTTTTTTGCCTTTATTTTGGCCTTTATTCTGGCCTTTATAGCCTGAACCTGAACGGTCATCGCGTTTGCGATCATCACGGCGTTTACCACCGGAACGATTTTTTCCGCCTTCATGGCTGCGAGAACGGCTTCCGCCTCTTTCTCCTGAAGAACGACGATCACTTGAACGGCCGCCTTTATATCCGCCACCAGATTTATTGTAATTACGTTTTTTATTACGTGATGGTAACGGACGCTCTGGTGTAATTTTTACTGGTACATCTGTCGAATCTTTTGCTTGGCTCTTAACGAATGCCGCTGCAAGTTCTTCAGCAGAGAATTCTTCCATTAAAAATTCTACAGCACGACTATACTTAGTAGCATCTGTTTCTTTTACTAGACGACTAATTTCATCAACAGCTGTTTTCATTTGTCCGCGCAACGCTTCTTCATCAGAAGGTGGTCTCAACGGAGACATTTCTTTTCCTGTTAATTTTTCAATCGTACGTAGATAATCCATTTCGTTTGGTGTAACGAATGTAACAGACATTCCTTCTTTACCAGCACGGCCAGTACGACCAATACGGTGCACATAGCTTTCAGGGTCTTGAGGAATATCATAGTTGTATACGTGTGTTACTCCCGTAATATCTAATCCACGAGCAGCTACGTCCGTAGCAACTAAAATATCTAAGTTTCCTGATTTAAAGTCTTTCAAAACACTCATACGTTTTTTCTGAGTTAAGTCACCGTGAATTCCTTCAGCGCGGTAACCACGTAGTTCAAGACCTTTTGAAAGTTCATCTACACGGCGTTTTGTACGTCCGAATACAATCGCTAATTCAGGGGATTGAACATCGAATAAACGAGTCATGTTATCAAACTTCTCAAAGTCTTTACATTTCACAAAGTATTGATCAATCAAGTTTGCTTGCATATGAGATGCTTTGATTTGTACGTGTTCTGGTTTCTGCATGAATTGTACACCAATGCGTTTAATACTTGGCGGCATCGTTGCAGAAAATAGAAGCGTTTGACGATCAGCAGAAGTTTCGCTGATGATTGCTTCAATATCATCCAAGAATCCCATATTTAACATTTCGTCTGCTTCATCTAAGACAAGCGTTTGAATTTCGCTTAAACGTAATGTTTTACGACGGATGTGGTCTAATAGACGACCAGGCGTTCCTACTACGATATGCGGTTTGTTTTTAAGCGCACGAATTTGGCGTCCAATGTCCGCTCCACCATATACAACTTGAACAGATACGCGTTTTTCGCGTCCTAAGCGGTATAATTCTTCTTGCGTTTGAATAGCCAATTCACGAGTTGGCGCAATCACCAAACCTTGAATCACTTGTTTTGATGTATCGATCTTTTGAAGCATTGGTAAACCAAATGCTGCAGTCTTACCTGTACCGGTTTGTGCTTGACCAATTACGTCAAGTCCTTCTAGTGCCAATGGTATCGTTTGTTCCTGGATTGGAGTTGCTTCTTCAAAACCCATTGATTCAACGGATTTTAGTAGTTCGGGAACTAGTCCCAGTTCTGAAAATTTCATGTTTCCTCCTAATTTTTGAGAAACAATGGAGAGTCTTTTCTTAACCCTATAAAATTGTAAAATATGTTCGCCAAATGTAGCGAACTCTTTTTTAATCCTCTAGTTGGTAATTATCAAATATTATATACAAAAAGATTATAGGAATCATTTTTGAATAGTACGTTTGTTTTGGTCTGTTTCTTTCATCTTCTGAAGAAAAACCCTCTTTTATTCCTCGTGATTTTTAACATGTGTAATCATAGCATGATTTTCAAACATTTACAAATTTATTACTCTTTTTTTGAAAATATTTTTTCTAGCTTACATTTAACAACCCTTGATGCATAAATAAAAAGAAGCAATAAAGCCATAAAGGCATTACGCTTCTTTTGAAATTAAGCAATCAATATTGTACAGATAACTCACAAAACTTTTTCTAATTTTTTCGAAAATCTTGATAATGAGTAGCAGACAATCCAATATAATAATCCCATCATAATAAACATAGGAATCACATAATTGGTATTTTGACCGTATACGATCCGCACATGATGCGTTAACTCAGGCAGCGTAATAATCGTTGCTAAAGAAGTATCTTTTATTAACGAAACAATCTGGCTAACAATTGGCGGTACCATTGCGCGTAAAGCTTGCGGAATGACGATATACCAAAGTGTTTGTCCATAAGTCAACCCGGTAGATACCCCAGCCTCTGTTTGTCCGATTGGAATAGAGTTAAGTCCACCGCGGATGATTTCCGACAGCATGGCTGATTCAAAAATCGTAAGCGCAGCTACTGCTGACCAAAAAATTGTCAGGCGAATTCCGATTTGTGGCAAAGCAAAATAAGTAAAGAAAATAATTAGCAATAATGGTAAGTTCCGAATAATATCGATAACTGCTCCAACAATTACAGAAAGAACCGGAATTTTCAAATAACGAATGAGCCCCAGCACAGCACCTATGATAAAACTAAAAAGACTGGCTACTAAAGCGACTTTTAGTGTCAACAGAAGGCCTTCTAATAAAAAACGGATATTGATCCATGTATATGCTCCTGCAAAGTCCATATGTGATTCCTCCTAACCGTTTGCTGCAGTCCGACGTTCTAAATATTGCATTAAATAAGTTAATGGCAACGTAATAATTAAGTACAGGAAAGCAACTAAAATATATGTATCAAACACGTTAAATGTTTCACTCGCAATTAAATCTCCGTAGTACATCAAATCTAACCCTGCAACCATTGCCAAAATGGAAGAGTTTTTCACAAGATTAATAAATTGATTTCCAAGTGGAGGAATCACAATCTTGATGGCTTGCGGTAAAACGATATACCGCATCGATTCCCAATAGGTAAATCCTGTGGAAAGACCTGCTTCCATTTGTCCAGCTGGAACACTTTGGATTCCTGCACGAACAGTTTCCGCAATAAAGGCGGATGTATAAAGTGTCAGACCAATAATCCCTGCTGTAAAACCATCAATTCCGGTTACATACATGGGGAAAGCAATATAGAAAAATAAAACAATGACAAGTAGAGGAAGATTTAAAAACAGTTGGATGTAGATAGCCGCTAATGTATTCAATATGCGGTTCTGAGCTACTTTAAAAACACCAAAGAATGTTCCTATTATGGTACTAAAGAATAAAGCTACCACACTTGCGATTAAGGTATTCAAAAAGCCTTCTAGCAATATATCTCCATAGTTTGAAAGTAATTCAAACATGTCATTCACCTCTTTCTGAGTTCAGTTTGCTTCACTACTTCTCAACAGGAACTGCCCAACCTAAATCAGGGAGTTCTTCCGTCGGGAACCAGTGATGGAAAATTTCAGCATAAGTACCATTTTCAACCATCGTTGCTAATGCATCATTTACAGAATCAAGAAATGCTTCTTGACCATGATTAATCGCAATTCCATATGGTTCATTGGTAAATGGATCACCCGCCAAACGATAGTTCGGGTTATCTGCAATCATTCCTAACAAAATCGCATTGTCGGTGGTTACTGCATCCCCCTGCCCTGATTGAAGCGCGGTAAAAGCTTCCGAATAATTTTCAAGCTCGATAATCTCTGCTTCTGGACTATGTTCCCGAATGTTAATAGCAGATGTAGATCCTTTAACTGCGATAACTGTATGTTCCCCAGTTAAATCTGTTACGCTATTAATCTCGCTGTCGTTCCTGACTAGTAACGACTGTCCTGCGGCAAAATAAACTTCTGAAAAATCAACTTCTTTTCGACGTTCTTCCGAAATTGTCATCGTTGCAATAATCGTATCAATATTCCCATTCTTTATTAAAGGAATCCGCGTTTTTGAAGTAACTTCAACGAATTCCGCATTGGCAGCATCCCCAGTAATTACTTCTGTTATTGCTTTGGCAATATCGATATCAAATCCTTGGATTTCTACATCTTGAATATTATAGAGTCCAAATAAATTTGTATCAGCTTTTACGCCCCATACGATTTTCGGAGATTCTGACTCTTCTATTCTTTCTAAAATATCTCGATTCGCTAAGTTACTGTCTGCGCAGCCATTTAAAAAAAGAATAAACAAAACAACAAGGAAGACTCTATAAATACGAGAACCTTTCTTCATATGAATTCCTCCTTATACATGATTAATAATTTTACTCAAGAAATGTTTGGCACGTGGATCATGTGGATTTTCATAGAACTCTACAGCTTCTCTATCTTCAATGACTTCTCCCTCAGCCATAAAGACGATACGATCGCCCACTTCACGAGCAAATCCCATCTCATGAGTTACCACAACCATCGTCATTCCTTCTTTTGCTAACTTTTTCATTACATCCAAAACATCATCGATCGTTTCTGGATCCAGTGCACTCGTAGGCTCATCAAACAATAAAATTTCAGGGTTCATTGCTAACCCTCGCGCAATCGCGATTCGTTGCTTTTGTCCGCCTGAAAGTCGAGTAGGGTATACATCTTTTTTATCTAACATATTTACTTTATCTAAGAAAATTTCAGCCGTTTTACGTGCTTCTTCAGGATCTTTTTTCAAAACTTTTATCGGTGCTAATGTAACATTTTCTAACACAGTCATGTGAGGATACAAATTAAAATGTTGGAATACCATTCCAACATGCTTACGGATTTCCGTTTTATTTGTACTTTTGGCATGCAAGTCAGTTCCATTTACTAATAAAGTTCCATCATGAATATCTTCTAACCCATTAATACAACGCAGCATTGTACTTTTACCAGAACCTGAAGGACCGATAACAACCGTTACTTCCCCTTTATTAAAAGATAGATTAATATTTTTTAGTGCTTGAAAATCTCCATAATACTTATTTACATTCTTAAATTGAATCAATTCTTTCATAAAAATACCTCCTTTTTTATTCTAACGCAAAAGTTGGGAGCCTTATTCTCTAATAAATGAGGATTCCTTCATCACTTTTTCCTCATATTATTAAAATGCATATTTTTTAGTATACAACATTTTTATGAAATATAAATGATTTTTTTAATTTTTTTCATCTTAAGCGTTTTTTATGTAAGAAAATATAACCTATTCCTTTCGTTCAATCCTTTACAAATAAAAAGATACGCTCTCTTTTTGAAATGGACCCTGTGTCAAGGACATTAAAAAAAAGACCTTATGCAACACCCGATAAAAATTGCTCCCTGTAATGAACAGGAGGCAATTTTTTTAGGTTCCATTGTCCGCGTTCATTATTATAGTAGTCTATGTAATCATCTACTATTGCTCGTAACTCTTCTAAATGGACACAACTTTTATACTCCATTTCATCTTTCAAATGACCAAAGAACGACTCTTGAGGAGCGTTGTCCCAACAATTACCTCTTCTAGACATGGACTGTCCTAAGTCATTATCCGCCAACTTCTTATGGAATTTAGGACTCGTATAGTGCACGCCCTGATCTGAATGGATAAAGGCATCTTTGTGTAACGTTGCGCCGTGGGCGCTCATTAATACATCAATGGTAGTTAATGAGATAGCTAGTTTTAGGTTATCAGATACATAGTGAGCGAGTATCTCTTTCGTCGTGCCGTCTTTAATGGTCGACAAATAACCCATAAATCCATTGGCTCCAGGTAAATAAGTGATATCAGTTAAGAGAACTTTATGAGCTATTCCTTGGACAAATTGACGCTCCAATTTATTCTCAACAGTGTGGTGTTCTTTGGTAGCTTTCGCCATTCTCTTATAGGGGTTCGCTTTACGAATGGGGCAGAAAATATGAAATTTCCTCATCAAGCGCTGGACCTTTTTACGATTGACTGTCATTCCTAGAATATTCTTGAAATACATGACAATACTACGAGAGCCTTTCTTGTAACCACGGTAGCTATAGGCGTTTTCAATTTGGATTCTCCAAGCTTGATCTTCCTCTTCTCGTACGTTTCTCTGGGCTAAGCCCTTTAAATAATTGTAATAACCTGAGCGAGAAACCTCCAGCGTTTCACATGCATCTATAATCGTTCCTGTGTATGAACCATCTGTTTTCATTTTATGGATTCTTGCGAAGGTTTCACTAGTCTTTTCGCTGTTTTCTAGCCTCCTTTCGCTCCATTCTGATTTTTTTAACAATTCATTTTCCTGCTCTAATAATGAAATTTTAGCTTGTAACTTTTCAATTTGTTGTTCAGGTGTTCGTTCAGTCTTTCGCGGTCTGCCTGAACGGTTTTGTCGAGTGTCTTTCAATGCCAAAACACCATTATCACGATATCTTTTTCGCCATTTCTTAGCGAATGCTTTTATCCGGCTTTCACCAAGCATTTCCGGATCAAATCCTGCTTCAATAAATATTTGTTTAGCCGTTTTTGAATCCAATGATTCTGAAACAAAATGGCGTTTGAATTCATCGGAATAAGTAATGCTTTTCTCTGATACATTTTTAACGTACGGATTTCTTCTCAAAACTCGAATTTGTTCCGATGTAAAAATTAACTTTGACATTTAGCGGCTCCTTTCTGCACGTAGTGCAGTTAATATGAATTGTGGTTTAATGAATGGAGCAATACTACTTCAATTCAAACGTTAACGTATTTTCCTCTATTCATAAGTATACAAAAACAAACCCTATAGAAGGGCACTTTTTTTAGTGTCCATTCTATAGGGTCCATTTTATTTTTTTGGAGGTATCTTTTTATTTTTATTCATTTTTTAGAGTGCTATTTATTCTGTCGCTCGTAGGTTCGGCGTGCCAATGTCTCCAATAGAAAAACAACTGGAATTTGAGATGTGATGTTGATATTGTATCCTTTGTCTACAATTTCTTCTGTTAGATGATAAGCCAAATTAACATCTGACAGCCTGGCTAATGTATTATGAGAAGTGTTCGTGATACTGATAATTTTACTATTCAACTTTTTCATTGCCTCGACTTTTTCAATCAGGCTTATCGTTTCACCTGTGACAGAACATATGATAATCACAAACTTTTCATATTTCTTTGTCATAAGATGAAAAGGATAACTAGAGTCTTGAATATGAAAAGCACTAATACCTAAGTTCGCAAATTGACGAGCAGCATATGCGGCAATATCTCCAGAAGTACCGATTCCGAAAAAAAAAGTTAATTCTGAATCTAAAATAACTTTTACTGCTTCCTTAATTTGCATTTCATACTCCGAAGTGAGCGACCTCTTAAAAAACTCTTCTACAATAGCAGTTGGTTCATAAAATGTTTGATTGGATTTACGATTCATGTTCTTCTTTAGAAACAATTTTAATTCCCAAATGTTTAAAAAACCTAATTTTGTAACAACTCGTGTTACCGTCGCAGGAGAAACGTGCGTTGCTTTTGCAATTTCCCGGACGCTTCCGTCTACTGCGAGTGCTGTATATTGTAAAAAATATTCGTAAACTTTTAATTCTGTAGAAGTTAGATTTTTAACTTTTTCTAAGTCAAACATAGCAACCCATCCTTATGTTTTCTACACATATTGTAACATGTTGTTCTTTGAAAGTAATCGCTACTTTCCAAATATGGCTTTAAGGAAGACATATACAACCAAAGAACCGATTTTGTATTCACACTCTATCAATCACCCAAAAAAGACCACTACTTTGTAAGTAATGGCCCAATTAATTTATTTACTAGTTGCTCTTCATTAATTCATTTACGTACTCTACAACTTCTGGTTGCTCTGCTTCAATCTGAGCGATGCGGTCTGCAAATTGTGGCAAATGCTTTTTGTGAGCATATAGCAATTCGTCCAGAATCGTCTTTGCCAAAGTTCCACCTGGAACTAATGGATTTATGGTAAATGCTTGTAAGGCAGCTCCGTAACTACCTGTTGTTGCAGCACGAATAACAGTCTCTTCCATTGCTTTCATTCCCTGCAGCAAACCACGTGCAGCTGACGGCATCTCTCCCCAATTATGTGGTTCTGCCCCGTGAGCTGTGATAGAAGCTGAAACCTCAACTACGCAATCATACGGCAATCCATCAATCGTTCCATTATTCTCAATAGAAACAACCATGTCCGTCTTTTTATCATTTACAATCGAAGCAATTACTTCACAGGCAGCGTCACTATAATGAGTTCCTCCACGTTGGGTTAGTTCTTCAGGTTTATAATCTAATTCTGGATCTTTATACAGCTCAAACAAACGTTTCTCGGTTTCTTTCACTACTTGTGCACGTGTTTCGCCACGTTCGAACTCTTCGATAGAATGTTGTAACATTTCATCTTCAATATAATAATAACGATGATAGCCGCACGGCAACAATCCTAAATCTTTTATTTGCTCGTAATGGAAAGTAGCACTGTGAATATTCTTTAAGTGGTTACTGTCTTCATCTTGTGCAAGACCATAAATGGCATCAATCGCATCATACGTACGTTCTGCCCCCGTTTTATCCCACACGCGATGCCAGTGAAAATGATTGATACCTGCAAATTTATAAAACAACTCGTCTTCGGGGATATCAAGTTTTTCTGAAACGGCTTTACGGTGGCCAATCGGCACATTACATAGTCCAATCGTTTTCTTCCAGCCAAAATGCTTAACAGCTGCCTCTGTAACCATTCCAGCTGGATTAGTAAAGTTAATCAACCAAGCATCGGGACACTGAATTTTCATATCAGCGATAATTTCGCCAATTATCGGAATTGTACGGAAAGCTTTCAAAATACCGCCAGCCCCATTTGTCTCTTGTCCTAATACGCCGTGAGATAGTGGAATTCGCTCATCTTTCACACGTGCATCCAAAAGCCCTACCCGAAATTGAGTGGTTACAAAGTCAGCTTCCTTCAAAGCTTCAAAACGATCTAACGTTAAATGTACGTCCCAATCTAGCCCTGCAGCACGAATTTGACGTTTAGCCATTTCGCCTACTACTTCTAATTTTTCTCGTCCCGCTTCGATATCAACCAGCCAAATTTCTTTGATTGGCAATTGATCTTTTCTTGTAATATATCCTTCAATTAGTTCTGGCGTATAACTGGAACCGCCACCAATTGTTACGATTTTTAGTCCTTTTTTATCCATTCATTTCCCTCCATTTGATAAGGTTTTCATTTGTCTATACTTTAGCATATAGTACAGACTTAAAAAGACATTTTCTTGATAATGAGACAAGACGAGATTGATTGGTTTTTGTTTCACATTTGAAACGTTTTTCTATTAGAAAAGCGGACAAGTCCGCCTTGGCCTATGAAAAAATAGGAAATTTGACCCTGAATTGTCAGGAGACTTCACGCTTCAGCGGGTTAGTCGAATGATATGCGTTAGCGAGCAGCGAAGCGCGCAATGGGGCAAATTTATCTTTTTTTCACTAGGTCAGGACTTGGGAGCTAGACATTGATGGCTGAACTTATAATCCCCTAGTCTATAAAAAAACTGAGCAGAATCGCTCTATAGCGTCTTCCACTCAGTTTCTGATTTATCTTTCTGAAACACGCAGTTCTTTCACTACTGAAAGTAGGTCTGTTCCAAAACTTGATTTAATTAAGATCTGATCATTTTCTTTTAAGTCGTCTTTTAAAGCCTGTATCAATAGTGCTTTTTCGCCTGTATAATGATGGAGATTTTCACTTGAAAATGAATCCTTTAATACCTCATACAATGCAAGCATTTCATCACCATATAGGTATACTTCATCAAAATTTTCTGGAGAAAGCGAAGTCGATAATGATTCGTGCAGTTTGGTTGATTGTTCTCCTAACTCACGTATATCTCCTAATAAAACGATGCGACGACCATTTTCTTCACGAGGAACATTCTGAAATGCTTTTAATACAGCCTTCATTGCTGTTGGACTCGCGTTGTAAGCATCATTTAAAATTTGTACACCGTTCATGCCTTCAAGCCACTGTGTGCGGTTTTCTGTCAACTTGAAGTTTTCTAAGTAAGCTTTTACTTCAATCATTGATAAATTAAAATGACTGGCAATCGACAAAGCGATGAGGGCATTTTGAACGTTATAATCCCCTAAAACCGGAATTGTTAACGTAGCTGTATCATCAAAATTCACTTTGAAATTTGTATAATCTTTCCCACTTTCAATCGCGTATGCAAAAATCGTCGCAGTCTTGTCAATTCCAAAAGTTGCTTTTGAATACGTTCCGTCAAGCGGCATTTCTTCGCGAATCAATGGTTCGTTAATTGGATAAATGAACAAGCCATCTTCCTTCAAACCATCAAGAATCTCTAGCTTTGCTTTAGCAATATTTCTGCGAGTACCTAAGTGCTCCAGATGACTTTCGCCAATCAGAGTAATAGCTGCAACATCTGGTGCCGCAATTTTGCTTAATAACGAAATTTCTCCAAAGTCTGACATGCCCATTTCCAGCACAATGATTTCTGTATCTTCCGGCATATCCAAAATAGTGCTTGGTAGACCAATATCATTGTTATAGTTTCCTTCTGTTTTATGGACACGATAGCGCGCTGCCAGCACTCCTGCTGTCATATCTTTTGTAGTTGTTTTTCCATTACTGCCTGTGATTGCAACTACTTTTGGTTGAATCATTGCTAAGTAAGCTTTTGCTAAATCTTGAAGAGCTTTTAGAGTGTCATCTACTAAGATAACCGCAATTCCTTCAGGAGCTTCTGATTCAGATCGACTCCACAGCGTTGCAATTGCACCATTGGCAATTGCAGATTGAATATAATCGTGACCGTCTGTCTCTCCCTTCAATGGCACAAATAGAGTGTTCTCTTTTGCTTTACGGGAATCAAATACAACCGAATCAATTTCTGCAAAACGATTTGGGGAACTATAATCGATTGCATGTACTGCTTTTACAATATCAATAATACGAATTGGCTTCATTGCTGACCCTTCTTTCCCTAGTTGATAAAAGAAAAAGCCGCCTCTTTTGGAGGGCAGCATCTATTCTTTTTTAGTTTTACTAATTAATCAACATCAACGTAATTAATTTTTTCAGAATGACGTTTTAATGCTAGTTGTATTAACTCTTCCACTAAATCGCTGTACTTCAACCCTGTGTATTCCCATAACAATGGATACATGGAAAACTTCGTGAAGCCAGGTAATGTGTTGACTTCATTTAAATATATTTCGTTATTGCTGGTTACAAAAAAGTCACAACGACTCAACCCCGTACCATCAATAATTCGGAATGCTTTTGATGCATAATTCTGTAACTTCGCAACAAGTTCTTCTGGAAGTTCAGCAGGAATTTGTAAATCAACAGCATTGTTAATATATTTTTCTTCATAATCATAAAAATCGATTTTCTTCACAATTTCACCAGGCACAGATGTATGGACATCTGAATTTCCAAGAATAGCAATTTCAATTTCTCTTGCTTCAACCCCTTGTTCCACCACAATACGATGATCATACAAAAGAGCTTTGTTAATTGCTTCAATTAATTCGTCACGGTTTGACGCTTTTGAAATCCCTACACTTGACCCCATATTCGCTGGTTTCACATACATAGGATAAATTAATGACCCTTCACAACGCATAAATATTTTTTCTTGGTCATTATTCCAATCAAACTTAAATACAGGTACATATGGCACTTGGGGCAAACCAGCTTGCTGGAATAATTGCTTGCTAGTGATTTTATCCATACCTGCCGCGCTTGCTAATACACCGCAACCCACATAAGGCATATCCAGGACTTCAAATAATCCTTGGACTGTTCCATCCTCACCGTTTGGACCATGCAAGACCGGGAAAATTACTGCATCTTCAGATTGAATGGCTGCAGGTGTAATTTTCACTCCATAAGAAAGATTTCCTTCTTCTGTTGCCATACTTGCTTCAGCATTTTCAGCTAAACGTAAGAACTCAGAATGTTCGACGGGTGCATACAAGGTTTCTCCTTGGATCCAGTCCCCTTTGCGAGTAATGTATATCGGAATAACATCGTAATATTCATAATATATTTCTTTAACAATTGAGTGGGCCGTGAGTATCGAAACATCATGCTCGGCACTCTTGCCTCCATAGATTAGAAAAACTTTCATACATTTTCTCCTTAGCTTTGGACTTAGGTATAATCAGATCTTTTTCATAGGACATTGTACCATATCACGAAAAACCATAACATAGCAAAAAGAGTCTGGCACTCATTTTTTTGCAAGACTCTAATCAAACTGGTACTCCAAACTCCATTTTTCACTTTCTGTATTATATTCGATATATCCGAACGAGTCATTTCCATCAAATAAGCGGTCAACCATTGATAATCTATCTTCAGCAATGAAAAGAGGTACTTGGTAAACCCCATTTTCAATTTTTATTTGTCGGAATGATAAACAGATTCCTTCACGAAAAAGAGGAATGAGCTCATCCATATTGGGAATTGAAAAAGTAGCAACTGTCTTTTCTTTTTGGAAAAAGCGCTTTTTTTCATTAACGGTATTATGCATCCGTTGTGTAATCGATTCTACAAACTGATCCATGAACTCTTCAAGGTAACGGTAATAAACTTTAATAAAATTATTTGGCAATGAGAGAAAAATATAATTATTTTGTAGTTTGTAATAGAAAGGAGAGTGTAAGTAGTTATGAGCATGCGCAATGTAAAGAATCTCGGATATTTCTACCGGTGTCAATTGATGTAACATTTCGATGCTCGAAAAATCAATCCACGAACTTAAATTAGAAGGATTTTTAATGCCGCTATCTAAGAATGCTTTTACGTTTTCTTGGCCTTTGATAACTTGAAAACCCGTGTGACTATCATGCGTTCCTACCGACACTCCATCTTTTATTAATAAAAGATTATTTGGAGTCCTTCTTAAGGCGTTCTTTTTGTTTAAATTTATAATTCCTTTACTTAATACATTATTTCCTACCGTATCATAATAAATATAAATAACTTGTCCTGGCACTCTATATCCTCCCTTCCCTCAAACTTTTCTCATCCATTGTACTACCCGGATAAAGTAGTTGGGTATCAAATAGATGTTAATATTATTACAATCATATATCTTTTTTTAAATAAATGCTCTAAATTTCTTTTAAATTTTCACTAAATAAATTTTTAACCAACTCTACACACTCTATTATAAGATATAAAGGTCAAAATGTCGAAAAATTGTTCAATGCAGCTACCTTATTTTTGAAAAATGTTTTAAAATGAAAGGGAGAGAACATTGCAGTTAGGAGTGATTTATGGATGCCCTTAATACAGAACCCCCTTGAAAAACCTATACCGATAATGAAAGGAAATTCCGCACTTACCTCCCGCCTCTCTAGCGATGATTTACCGCGAAGTTATTACCAACTCGTTAGCAGACAAAACGGAGGATATATGGAGAATATGCGCTTCTCTACAGCGGAACCAACTTCTGATGGATTAAATTACGGCTTGATTCATTATATTTTGGGTCTTCACGAAGAAACATCGCATGGCATTTTCCAGCAGCAACGAAATGATTTACCGGATTATTTTATTGTTTTTAGTGCCAATGAGCAACAACTTTTTGCTTTTGATTATTCCGTGATCGACGACTTTGGTGAACCAGCCATTCGTTATTTAGATTTAGAAACCGATAACTGGCAAACTGTTGCGCCCAACTTGGCTGCATTGCTGGAAAAAACAAATTCCTATCAAATGGAAATTCCATTAGTTGGAAAAATGACATTGTCTGAGGTTGAACATAGCCTGTTGTTAGCCAAAGACGCTGCTTATTTAGAAAATCTTTGGCTTCATTTAGAAGATGGCTTTGATAAGCAGTGGCTTTTTAACTGGCTGGCTTTTTTTGCCGAGCATGCTGAGGTTTCATTTCGGAAGGCTACTCTTCAAGCACTGGAGACGCAGCTGCTTTACTTCCGTTTGCAACTACCGAAAAATGCAGAAGATGTATTGGATTTATTTTTGTCGGATGAGAAGGAAGATCTCTGCATGCAGGCAGAGATTTTACGGAAAGAATATAAAGATAACTGACATTTTTTCCAAACGATTGCTATGATAATAACTATACTGAAACAGAAAGAGGTTGGTTGAATGTTTTTAAAGGAAGATTTGTTGTCAGAAATTCATGGACGTGCTGAAAAGTATGACAAGGAGAATACATTCCCTTATGAGGATTATGCTGCTTTGAAGGAAGCTGGTTATTATCGTGCCTTTGTACCGAAAAAATATGGCGGATTCGGTTTGAGCTTAAAAGAAATTGCTCATGAACAAACACGCCTTGCAAAAGCTGCGCCTGCAACGGCTTTAGGAATCAATATGCACCAAATCATTGTGGGGGTCGCCAAATACATGGTGAAGCACGGGAATCTGCAAGGTGAGCAAATCTTGAAAGATGCAGCAGATGGCCACTTACTTTCGTTTGCTATTTCCGAACCAGCAAATGACCGCGTTTTATTCGGTTCCATTTGCAAAGCTCAAGCGAATGCAGATGGTAGTTATCACTTTTATGGTCCGAAAGTGTTTATTTCCATGGTCGCCGAATGTTCTCGTATGGTGACATACGGGATGGATGATAACGACGGCCATCCTCAATCCGTCTTTGCTTATATTGAAAACAATGAAGAAACCATTCGTATTAAGCGTGATTGGGATACATTAGGGATGCGCGGCACGCAATCGTACAGTGTCGAATTGGCGGGTGCTTATGCTTCGAAGGAACAAATTTTAACTAAAGTAGCGCCGGGTCCAAATTTCAATCCTGTTGTATTTGGTATTTTTGCCCACTTTGAGCTTTTGTTAGCTGCAACCTACCATGGCATTGGAAAGCGTGCATTGGAGCTAGGCATCGAGACTGTTAAAAAACGTAAATCCATATCACAAGGGATTACCTATGCTCAAGACAAAAATATTCGTTGGCGAATTGCTGAAGCGGCACTGCTATTAAACAGTATCCAACCGCAAATCGATGCATTAGCCACTGACATCGAATCCGATGCAGATTACGGCGACTTATGGATGCCCCGATTATCAGCTATTAAAAACTATTCTGTGGAAACTTCCATTAAAGCAGTTGAAGAGATGGTGCGTGCAAGCGGCGGCCGTTCCTATTACAATGATACAGAGTTATCGCGGTTGTTGCGTGATGTGTATGCGGGATTATTCCAACCATCTGACCAAGAATCTCTGCACGATGCTTGGGCAAGTGTCTTATTGGGACCGATTGAAGAATAAATTTATGTGAGCTTCCAAATCAATATCAGTGATATAAACATAGGCTTTTCCTTTTCTACGCTTACCCAATTATGACTGCAGTTCCTCTTTTCGGTGTTCTTCCATTGTCGTAATTTTGTAAATGAAAAAAACTATCCCAATTAACAGCTTGGGATAGTTTTTTTATAGGCCAAGTTGGACTTGACCGTTTTTCTATTTTAACTTTCAATTAATTACGTAGTGTTTTTAAAGCTGTACTCCAAGCAACTGTTGTCGCTAGAACAGCTTGAATCGTTGGTTCATGTACTTCAGCTGGAGCGAATGTGCTCATTTGTTCGAAATCAGTGAATAAGCTGAATGCACCAAATGGACCTACAACTGCCACATTAAAGTTTGACAGTGTTGTACGCAATGCAAAGTTTGCTGCTACTCCTAAAGTTGACCCGTATGAAACGATTCCTGCTGCTTTATTTGAAAACTCAGGTGCCAAATATGCAATTGCGTTCAATAGAGATGGGGATACATTTTTGTTATATTCTGGTGTTACAAAAATAAATCCATCCAACGAATCAACTTTTTCAGACCAAGCTTTTGCTTCTGGCGTTTCATATTGTTTGTTTGCCATCGCAGCTGGTACATTTTCATTTAATGCTGGAAGGTTGAAGTCCTTAATATCAACAATTTCAAATTCTGCTCCCTGAATATCCTTTGCTTTGTTTAATAAATATTCTGCTACTTGCGTATTTACGCGAGCATCTCGCGTGCTTCCTGTAATAATACCAATTTTAACCAATGTAACATCCTCCTAAAGTTTTTTGTTCTTCCGTTACTTCTATTTAGTAAGTAACCCACAAAAACAGTATACCGTAGAACGACTGGAAAAGAAAGTACTTTTAATTAGAAATTTCCGAAAAGGAGATATTTTAAATTAAACTCTTTAATTAGTAAGCGAATAAAGAAGATGTTATCCTAAAGATGAGAAAGTAAAAGGATGTGACTGTTTTGATTAAAAAACGAGTTCATGGCATTGACCACGTTGGTTTAACCGTACCTGATATTGAAAAAGCTACTACTTTTTTTAAAAAAGCTTTAGCAGGCGAAGTAATCTATGATACATTTACCAAATCAGAGCCAAAACGTGATTCTCCTGAGACGCAACATAGATTAGGAATTTCTCCTGATATGGCACAACGAGCTATCCGAATGCTTGGTTTTCCGAATGGGTCTCAAATTGAACTATTTGAATATGACGGAAATGAACAATCTCCTCCTATTCGTTCTTCGGATTTGGGTTGGAACCATGTAGCTTTTTACACGGATGACATTTATGCAACTTTAGAAGCAGTTGAAGATTCTGGAGGCAATCGTTTAGCAGATCCAAAACCCTTAAGCGGTTTAGAAGCGGGTGATGGTAATCTTTTTTGTTACATAAGAACTCCATGGGGTTCTACTTTAGAACTGATCTCTTACCCCACTTCGCAACCCTATATAAAAGAGGCACCTCGAGAGAAATGGCAAGTATGAAATTGAATTTTTATCCAAAAGAAAAAAGAGTCGGGACGATTTTCGCCCTAACTCTTTTTTTGTAAAAATTATGCTTCTTCTGTTTCTTGAGTAAAACCATATTTCTTGTTGAAACGACCAACGCGTCCTTCTGCTTGTGCAAATTTTTGACGACCAGTGTAGAACGGATGTGAATCAGAAGAAATTTCCATACGGATTAATGGGTATGTGTTTCCGTCTTCCCATTCAACTGTCTCGCTTGATCCTTTTGTTGAACCAGACAAGAATTTAAAACCTGTTGTAGTATCCATAAATACAACTTGTTGGTAATTTGGATGAATTTCTTGTTTCATTCTATCTCTCTCCTTTACGCCCTGAGTTATTTCCTAAATCAGAGTTATTCGCTATCTCCGCCGAATTAAGATTCGTGTCTATAACAGTAAGATAATAACACTCCAGAAAGCAAAATGCAATTCTTTTTTACCACATTTTGTTAAGCAAATAGATGAGGTTATATAAAAGCTAATCTGGTTTTATTTGCGGATATACCCGATAAAGGGGGAATATTGTTTGAAAGTAGGAAAGCCATGGTAAGTCCAGACTTTTGAAAAGAATGGTAATTTTAAATCAGAACGGCTCCGCGTTCATAGTCCACTGACTCAACTTGACCGAGCCTAAGATGTATTAAATATCTTACTTGCGCCAAAGAAATATTCATCTGTCGATCGTCAAGAAACTCGTTTTCATTAATCTTAATTTTATGTTCTTTATTATACAGTTACAATATATGCAAGGGATTGGAAAGAAACTCCAGCCCCTTGACTATACCCGAATGATGCAGCGTAAACGTGCTCAAAAAGGCAGCCCCGACGTCCACTTCACGAATCATGCTCAGATGGTTTGCAACCATCCTGCGCTTATTCGCTCCAGTGATTCGGGGCTAAACACCTTTTTTCCCACTCTCTTTTTGTATATTATTCAGCTAATAGTTCTGCTAATGTTTCTTCAGATGCGCTGCTGTCGATTTTTAAGTTTGTGAAGGCATTTTCGCCATCAATTGTTACTACTTGTGGTACTAACGGAACTTCCATTTTATCGCGCAGCGCTTTAATTTCTGCATCTGTTGGTGTATTCAAGCTATTTAAGTAATGAATAGTCAAATTGTTTTGTTCACGGACATTATCTAACTTTGGAACAAACTTTTGACAGTATGGACAGGTCGGTTTCCCAATAAAGAGAATAGTTTTTTCTCCCTTAGCCAAACGGTTTTCAACATCTTGAGCAGTAATTTCAATAAAATTACTTACAACTTCTTCGTATTGTTCTTGACTCATTCGTATCTCTCCTTTATTACTTCCTATCACTCATCTTAGCATGATTTTTTATTTCATTAAAGAAATTCGCGTTGAGAACTCTTCGTTATTTCTTGTGGTGCGCAGTTGTTTCAAGAATTCTTCTGTATACTCCAACGTATCGCCGCGCATTGCTTTACGAAGCTTCCAAATGCCTTCCATCTCTTTTGAGTTCAGCAATAATTCCTCGCGACGCGTACCAGACTTTTTAATATCAATCGCAGGGAATATCCTTCTCTCTGCCAGTTCACGAGATAGGACCAGTTCAGAGTTTCCTGTTCCTTTAAATTCTTCATAAATCATATCATCCATCCGGCTTCCCGTATCTACTAGTGCGGTCGCCAATATGGTTAAGCTTCCGCCGTCTTCAATATTACGAGCCGCGCCAAAGAATCGTTTCGGGCGGTACAATGCAGCGGGATCAATCCCTCCACTTAATGTACGACCGCTTGGTGGAACCACTAAATTATAAGCACGTGCCAAACGAGTAATGCTATCCATTAAAATAACGACATCACGCTTGTCTTCCACGAGACGCATTGCTCGCTCCAATACAAGTTCACTCACACGAACATGATTGGCCGGTTGCTGGTCAAAAGTAGAATAAACAACATCGCCATCTACACTTCGTTCAATATCAGTTACTTCTTCAGGACGCTCATCTATTAATAACATAATCAATTCTACATCCGGATAATTCGCAGTGATACCGTTCGCTATGCTTTTTAAAAGAGAAGTTTTTCCTGCTTTAGGGGGCGCAACAATTAAACCACGTTGTCCAAAGCCGATAGGTGAAATCAAATCAATCATTCGATTTGAAAGGTTTTTCTGTGTTGTTTCAATAATAATTTTTTTGTCAGGATAAATGGGTGTCAGCCCAGGGAAATGCGAACGTTCTTTTGCCTCTTCCGGATTTCTGCCATTTACACTGTTTACTTGCATTAACCCATAATAACGCTCGGAAGATTTTGGCGGTCGTGCTTTCCCACCTACTTTATCTCCGTTACGTAAATCAAAACGACGTATTTGAGAAGAAGAAATGTAAATATCTTCTTGACTCGGTGAATAATTAATTGGCCGTAAAAAACCATAGCCTTCCTGCGAAATGATATCAAGAACGCCCTCAGTCATAAAAAATCCTTGCTTTTCTTCTTGCGCACGAATAATTGCATGAGCAAGTTCTTTTTTCGTCATTTGGCTGTAATAAGGAATTTTATATTCCTTGGCAAACGTATATATTTCCTTTAATGTTTTCTTTTCAAGTTCTTGAAGGGACAGCATATCTTCCATTTGTGGTCACCCACCTTCCTTTTCTCTTTCTTGTTCAATCTATTCTTCAATCATTTTTATGTCTGCACCTAGTGCTGTTAACTTCTCAACAATACCATCGTATCCTCGTAGAATATTTTCTACTCCTGAAATCGTCGTCTGTCCTTTTGCCATCAAACCTGCAATAACTAAACAAGCGCCAGCCCGTAAATCACTTGCGGTTACCTCTACACCTGTTAATTCATTTGGTCCGTTTAGAATAATTGTATCACTCTCAATTTTTATGGCTGCGCCCATTCTACGTAGCTCTGGAATATGATTCACACGTTTTGGATAAATAGTATCGATAATTGTACCATCACCTTGTGCTTTTAGAAGTAAGGGTGTTAGTGGCTGTTGAAGATCCGTTGCAAATCCTGGATAAGGCAAGGTTTTAATATGAGTCATTTTTAAATCAGAAGACTCGTGAACCAAAATACTGTCCTCACCAATTTCCATATCAACGCCCATTTCCTCCATTTTGGCTACGAGTCCTTCAATATGTTCTACAATAACATTTTTAATTAAAACTTCTTCACCCATTGCCGCTGCTGCTGTTAAATAAGTGCCTGCTTCGATTCGGTCTGGAATAACTGTATGACGACAGCCTTTTAATTCTTCTACTCCATCGATTCGAATAACATCCGTGCCAGCACCACGAATTTTTGCGCCCATATTATTTAATAGCGTACAAACATCTATAATCTCTGGCTCTTTTGCCGCATTTTCGATGACCGTTCTTCCATTTGCTTTTACAGAAGCTAGAATCGTATTAATCGTTGCGCCGATTGAAACTACGTCTAAATAAATACGGTCTCCTATTAAGCCTTCTTCTGGGCTTCGTAAATAAATGGCACCTAATTCATTACGCACGGTAGCTCCTAACGCCTCAAATCCTTTAATATGTTGATCGATCGGGCGTGGACCTAAATAGCATCCTCCAGGCAAGCCAATTACACCTTCACCAAACTTAGATAACATAGCACCCATAAAGTAGTAAGACGCTCTAAGATTCTTAATTTTTCCATTTGGCATAGGAATGGAGATCATTTTAGAAGGATCAATGGTTAGAATACCCGCTTCTTCTTCAAATTCTACTTTTACATTAAATTCAAGCAGAATCTCAATCAGTGAATGAACATCTTGAATATTCGGAATCCCTTCAAGGGTCACTACAGAATCTGCTAAAATAGATGCAGGAATTAAAGCAACTGTACTGTTTTTCGCTCCACTAATTGTTACTTCACCATTCAATGGTTTGTTTCCATTGATGATTATCTTTTTCATGAAAAGACCTCACTTTGTATTTGTCTATGATTCTATCGAAAAAATCAGCTACCTTCATTCTATCAGACTATTCTTCTACTTGGCTATGATTTACTAAGTTATCGTGTAAATTTCCTTAATTTTTTTCTTTATTATGAAAAAAAGTTCTCATTTCTTCACTTAAAGGTTCATTTTTAGTAAACAAATCTGGGTCCGCATGAAGCATTTCCGTTAATACTTCATTTAATCTCTCTGCATCGCATACTCTAACTTCCGCATCCCCAAATTTCCCTATATACATTGCGCCCTCTTCGATAAGCACTTCATCCACTTTCCAAAAATGTTCCGACCAAGAAGCACCTGTATGCCTTCTTGATGGTACGGAAATTTTTCTTCCGTCGGGTAATAAGCTATAAAGCTGTTGATGAGTATCAGAAATTCTTCCAGGAATATCAACCCATTCTTCAATGCCGTGAATATAGGTATTTCTGGTTAAATTCACTCCCAACAAAATAATCTGAGCTTTATTATCTAATAATTTTCCCCAAACAGATCCTCGTGCACAAGGTGTATCAAACTTCTCTGCGCCGCTGACAAATTCTTCTGCGCCTTCTCCTAAAGCTGCTACAGAATGCGTTGGATGCCAAGAACGAACGACTCCTTCGCGTTTGCGGAAAAGTTCTGTGAGAATCCCCACATTTGTTTTTGAATCTTCAACAGAAAACACAGGATTTTGTTCATTAATATATGCCCATGTGTGAGTCGGCAATACCAAAAGTCCATCTTGCATGTATTCAATAAAGCTATCCAAAACCGTATCAGGACCGCCATCCACCTCGCCAATACTCTTAAAAGAGGAATGAACTAATACGGTTCCATTTCTATTAATTCCCAATTCTTCTAATTGATTGATTAAATCATGCTTCGTATACATCTGATAAATTCCCTCCATTTATTACAATAACGGTTTACTTACATAAAAATTATATTAGTAAGAAAAGCGGACAAATCCGCCTTGGCCTATGAAAAAATAGGAAATTTGACCCTGAATGAGCAGCGAAGCGCGCAATGGGGCAAATTTATCTTTTTTTCACTAGGTCAGGACTTGGGAGCTAGACATTGATGGCTGAACTTATAATCCCCTAGTCTATAAAAAAACCGGAGCCTAAGCCCCGGTTTTTGAAATTTTCTATTACGCTTTTTGGCTAGAACCAAATACTTGCATTCTTTCTTTTACCAATTTCACGATTGCATCTTTTCCTGGCCCAATAATTTTACGTGGGTCATAGACATTAGAGTCTGTAGCTAATTTATCGCGAACAGCTGCTGTCCAAACTTGTTGACATTCTGTATTCACGTTAATTTTGCTGTGACCGTATTCGATTGCTTTTTCAATTTGATGTTGAGGAATTCCTGATCCACCGTGAAGCACTAGAGGTGTGTTTGTTAATTCAGAGATTTCTTTCATTTCATCAAAGCCTAGTTTTGGTTCACCTTCATATGGTCCGTGAACAGATCCTAAAGCTGCTGCTAAAGTATCGATTTTTGCTTCTTGTACCATACGTAGACATTCTTGAGCGTCTGCATATTGAACTCCGCCAGTTACACCGTCTTCTGTACCACCAACAGTACCAACTTCTGCTTCAACTGATGCATTTTTTGAGTGTGCATATTCTACTACACGCTTTGTTTGTTCAATATTTTCATCAATTGGGTATTTAGAGTTATCAATCATTACAGATGAATAACCTGCATCAATTGCTTCTTTACAGTTGTCAAAACTTGATCCATGGTCTAAATGAAGTGCTACTGGAACAGTAATATCCATTGTTTCTAGTAATGCACTTACCATTGACGCAACAACTAGATGTCCACCCATATATTTTGCTGCACCTTCTGATACACCTAAAATAACTGGAGAGTTTTCTTCTTGTGCTGCTTGTAATACTGCTTGCACCCATTCTAGGTTGTTGATATTGAATTGACCAACAGCATACTTACCTTCCAACGCTTTGTTTAACATTTCTGTCATATTTACTAAACGACTCATGTTTCTGCCTCCTTGGGACTAACCATTTTCTTTGTTTATTGGACTCACTAACATTTCTATTTTAACAAAATTCTTTCAAGATTACTACCAAATAAGGTCAAATAAGGTAATCAAACTTAAAAATGAACATTTTATTGTTTTATTGCATAGAAGATTTAATCATTCCAAAGAAAAAAGGATGCGGGCGATTTGGCCGCGACAAAAATTCTGGATGATATTGACAAGCAATGAAGAATGGATGATCTTTCAATTCGATAATTTCATTTAATCTTCCATCTGGTGAAATCCCAGAAAAAATTAAGCCTTTCTCTGCTAAAGTATCACGATAATCGTTATTGAATTCATAGCGGTGACGATGGCGCTCTTCTATTGAATCTTTCTGATATAATTCATGTGCCAATGTTTTCGGCTTTAAATGGCAAGGGTACAATCCTAAACGCAACGTCCCTCCTAAATCACCTTCTGCATCTTGATCAGGCATGATAGAAATAACAGGGTCAGGTGTTTCAGAATTAATTTCTGTTGAATTTGCTTCTTTCAGCCCCACAACATTACGAGCAAATTCAATACACGCTACTTGCATTCCCAGACAAATCCCTAAAAATGGTACACCTTGTTCCCTTGCATATTGAATCGCCAGAATCATTCCTTCGATTCCTCTACTGCCGAAACCTCCCGGAACGAGAATACCATCCATCCCTCTTAATCGTTCACTAACTGTTTCAGGGCTTAGCTCTTCTGAATGAATCCATTCGATTTGAATCTGTCTTTTTAAATGATAGCCAGCATGCTTCAAAGATTCCACTACAGAAAGGTAGGCATCCGGCAAAGAAACATATTTTCCAACGATGGCGATTCGAACAGTTTTTTCTATTCGATCAATATTCTCCACAAGTTCTTTCCAGTCTGTTAAATCTGCTTCAGGAGCTTTCATATTTAACTGCTGCAGAACAATGTCGTCCATTTTTTGTTCTTTTAAAAGCAACGGAATACGATAAATACTTGACGTATCTTGGGATTCAAAAACAGCATTGGAGTCCACATCACAAAAACGAGCTAATTTTTCTTTTATTGCCTCTGGAATTTCTTGTTCTGTTCGAACAACAAGAATATTCGGCTGGATTCCCAGGCTTCTTAATTCCTTCACACTGTGTTGGGTTGGCTTCGTTTTTAACTCTTCTGCAGCTTTTAAATAAGGCAACAACGTCACATGGATATATAGAATATTTTCTTTACCTACATCATTCCTCATTTGTCGTAACGCTTCCCAATAAGGCAACGATTCGATATCACCAACTGTGCCGCCAATCTCAGTAATCACGATGTCAGAGTCAGTCGATTCGCCTGCACTAATGATTTTTGATTTAATTTCATCTGTAATATGCGGAATCACTTGTACAGTTCCGCCCTCATAATCCCCGCGCCGCTCTTTCCGGATAACTTCGGAATAAATCTTACCTGTCGTAAGATTCGAGTATTGATTCAGATGACTGTCTGTAAAACGCTCATAATGTCCTAGATCTAAATCCGTCTCTGTCCCATCATCTGTTACAAAAACTTCTCCATGCTGGTAGGGACTCATTGTTCCTGGGTCCACGTTAATATATGGATCAAATTTTTGAAGTGTTACATTCAGACCTCGCTCTTTCAATAACCTCCCCAGTGAAGCTGCAACAATTCCTTTTCCAATAGAAGATACAACTCCTCCGGATACGAAAATATACTTTGTCATGCTTATTCCTCCTGAATTTTTGTTTAGGGAGGAATAAAAAGAAAAAATCCCTACTCCATTTTGCATGGAATAGGGAGAAAATTTCATTTTATCGTGCTCTCAGTATCATTTCTGAATACTTGGGAGCCCAATAAGTATATTACGCTTTTTTATTTTCAACGTCAATCAAAAGAATTTTATAATTCTTCTTCATCCTCATCTTCAAAATCATCGTCAATGAGTGTCAAGTCTTCTTCGATGCTTTCAGGAACATCATCTAATTCATCGTCTAAATTATCATCCAAATCATCATCAATTTCTACTTCATCATCAACATCTTCAACAACTTCATCTACTTCGCGCTCATCTTCTTCCTCATCCTCATCAGATGCAAAAGTATCTTCTGGATCGTCATCGTTGTAATCAATCACGTCATCATCGTCAGATGTAGCAAAAGCATTCAGCTTCTTGCGTTTCTTACGGCGAACACGAACTTCGTCTTCGTCAATTGTAGAAAGAATTTCTTCATCAATGGAGTCAATCGGATACCAAGAACGCAGTCCCCAGCGGTTTTCTCCTAATGAGATAAAGCTTCCGTCAATATTTAAATTTGTATAGAAACGAACCATTTTGCCTTCTAGTTCTTCTTCAGACATACCTAAGTATTCTTGAACACGAACAAGCAACACATTGAAATCCATAACTTCGC
Source organism: Jeotgalibaca ciconiae (assembly GCF_003955755.1). Lineage (NCBI taxonomy): Bacteria > Bacillati > Bacillota > Bacilli > Lactobacillales > Carnobacteriaceae > Jeotgalibaca > Jeotgalibaca ciconiae. Next base: position 1,112,286 of record NZ_CP034465.1, read on the forward strand.
CGGTTTCTTCTAAAAGTGCATGTGCAACTTCAATCATCGATAATTCATTTTTATTTATTCCCTCTAATTCCGTCAGCCTCACCGTGCCACGTCCTTTCAAAAACTCTACTCTTAATCATACAATAATTAGGTAGTAAATTGCAATGACAATCCATAATTTCCCAGTACCTGATTGTTGGAACCCAACGTATAATCTAATTGAATTGTACCAGAAAAGGGCCTGTCTTGATAATTTTGCAATAAACGTTTCGTATTTGTCTCAAGTTCCATCATTCCAGCAGGCGTTGGCAGTAGAGCGCTACCTTTTTCTGCTGTCTCAAAAGACATTCTGGAAGCCAACTCTTCCCCTGAACGACGAATAATCGTCACTTTTCCGGCTTGAGAAAGTTTAATCGTTACTTTATTGTTTGTATGTTCCTCTTCATAACGAAGATAAAGCCATTCTCCCATTCGAACGATTTTTCCTTTTCCTTCGTAAAGGAAAACTTCACGTTCTCCTTCTTGTTCAATAACTGTTTCTAAACGATATTCAATAACTGTACTTTTATCAACTGGCAATTCAGCCACTCCTTACATTGCCTTTTTATTCTATTTGCACCCTTAGTATAACTTTTTAGCAGGATGGGGGTCAACTATGGGTTACTAATAATCATCCAAAACTTATTCTCCGCTAAAAGTCTGTTATAATTAGTCCATAAGAAAAACTAATTATAAGTAGATTGGAAGCAAACGTATGACAGATTTTTTAACGAATTCAACCTATCAAGTTTATGACAGTTCCATCAGCGCGTTAAAAACGCAGACTTATTCTCATTTTGCATTAGGAGATGCCTTGATTCGCCAAGTAAACACAGAAGACATTCCTGCCATCATTCATTTTTGGCCAATTGATCAAATGATTATTTTAGGGATGATGGATACGAAACTGCCCTATTTAGATGAAGGGGTTTCTTTTTTAAAAAATGAAGGATACCAAGTATGTGTTCGTCCGGCAGGTGGATTAGCCGTTGTAGCCGACCCAGGTATCATCAATTTTTCACTTATTTTACAAGAACCAGCTAATAGTAAAGTTTCAATCGATGCTGGATACGAAGTCATGCTGAGACTTATTCAAAAAGTGTTGGCTCCTTATAATGAAGAAATAAAAGCCTATGAAATCGAAGATTCTTATTGCCCCGGTAAATTTGACTTAAGTATTGATGGCAAAAAATTTGCAGGAATTGCTCAAAGGCGTTTTAAAAAAGGAATTGCCATCATGATTTACTTAAGCGTTGAAGGGAATCAGCAACGACGTGGAGAACTCATTCAAACGCTCTACGAAAAAGGGATGCGAGGAGAAGAAACGCGCTGGAAATATCCAGCAGTCAACCCTGATTCCATGGCAAATTTATCCGATTTATTAGGGGTTTCATTGACCGTTCCACAAATAAAAGAAATGGTCCTTACTGCTTTGAAAGAAGAAGAGAACCGATTAATCGAAGGAAATTATACAGCTGAATTAATGACCGAATATCAATCAGCTTATGACAAAATGGAAAAGAGAAATATTCAAACTTTTGGTAACTAAATAAAATGAGGTGAAGTGATGAAAGCTTTTTATGAAACGGAAATGCTAGCTAAAGAAAAGGTTTTTCGTGATCCGGTTCATGGTTACGTTCATGTTCAACATCGTGTGATTCTAGATCTTATCAATACAAAAGAATTTCAACGGCTTCGTCGGATTAAGCAATTAGGAACTTCTTCCTTTACTTTCCATGGTGCCGAACATTCACGCTTTAATCACTCCTTGGGCGTCTACGAAATCGCGCGCAGAATTTGCGATAAATTCATCCGTAACTATCCAAGCGTTGAACCCGAGGACGGTCTGTGGAATGACCGTGAGCGCTTAGTAACCCTATGTGCTGCCCTTCTTCACGATGTTGGCCACGGACCTTTCTCTCATACTTTTGAGAAAATCTTTGGCACCGACCATGAAGCGCTCACCATCCAAATCATTACTTCTCCAGATACAGAAATAAATCAGGTACTTCTGGAAATTGGTTCTGACTTTCCAAATCAAGTGGCTTCTGTTATCGCAAAAACATATCCGAACCCGCAAGTCGTTCAAATGATTTCAAGTCAAATCGATGCTGATCGAATGGATTATTTATTAAGAGACGCTTATTATTCAGGCGTTACTTATGGAACTTTTGATTTAACAAGAATCCTGCGAGTGATTCGTCCTTATAAAAAAGGAATAACATTTGAGATATCAGGTATGCATGCTGTAGAAGATTATATTGTGAGTCGTTATCAGATGTATATGCAAGTATATTTCCACTCCGTTTCTCGAGGGATGGAAGTTGTCTTATACCATCTCATGAAACGTGCAAAAGATATTTACTTGGATGAACAATTAGAAATGCATCACAAAGCTACTTTCTTACAACCCTTTTTCAAAAAAAACTGGACGTTGAAAGATTATTTGCGGTTGGATGACGGGGTCTTAATGACCTACTTTAATCATTGGTCTGATGATAGTGACCCGACCTTGAGTGACCTGGCGAGCCGATTCCTAAACCGAAAACCATTTAAATCGGTTCGTTTTGATCGGAATAAAGACATGGAGACTATTCAACTTTTACAATCACTCATTGAAGAAATGGGCTATAATCCTGATTATTATTCGTCTACAAATAATAGCTTCGACCTGCCCTACGACCTTTACCGCTCTGGCGATGCCGGCAGTAAAACGCAAATTGAGTTTGTACAAAAAAACGGTGCAATGATTGAGCTTTCCCAAGCAAGTGCCATCGTCTCTTCCTTAACCGGAAAAATGCGAGGCGACGAGCGATTATATTTCCCTCGAGAAGTCACGCATGGTTTCTCCAGAGAAGGCGTAAATTTATTTGATAATCTTGCTGAAAAATTTAAGAGTTATATTGAGAACGAAGAAATCATCACCCCGAAATAAATAAGAAAAGCAGAACAAACACACTGGCTGCTCTAGACCCAACGCACTATTAGACAAAAGTTCTTATAGTGCTTTTTATGTAGAAAGTTAAAATAATTATCCCTCTTATAATTATTTTTCTGTATAATTGAAACAAGAAGGTTTAAAATTGCGAGGAATCATTCACAAAAACTTACCGATTTTAAATCGTATATTCTTTTTTGTTAGTTACGGAAATCGTTTTGATAATTTAACGAAACTAATTGGAACCGCTACCAAAATTTATTATTCTATTTAGGAGTACAGCCATGAAAAAATTGATACAAATTACCTCATTGTTTTTCCTGCTTCAACTTGTTTTTAATCCGATTGTTTCTGCGACAGTAGACGAGCCGGTCATTTACTTCTGGACACAAGAAGAAGCTGCTTCTTTATACGGATTTGAAGCTGACTATGTGAAAAATACCGTACGTCTTCCAAAAGACGGCTATCGCTATCAGCCCTTTTGCTATAAGCAAACAGAGCTAGAAGTGCTGGAACGTTTTCAATTAATTGATTCTTTCACAGTGAATAATACCTCTTCTACGGAAGTAGAGACACAATATAATCAGGTTCGGCTTATACGAATTGATTGGGATGTCGATAAGGAATTTAGCAAAAATATTGTTTTTAAAGAGGCTTTTTTTAATCAAATAAGCGAGTCAGTACAAGCTGAAGCGAAAGTGCAAGCTGTTGCCAGCTTAAATGAGGCATATCCTGCCACTCCTGTCGTAGTAGAATCAGGAGAAAAGATGGATATAAACGTCTACCAACAAGGAGCACGTTCTTCAGGTATCCTTTATTGGAAAAAGTATAGTCCCTCAGGATCCTTTATTGGTATTCATTCTCAAAAAACGATTGGAAATACAGCTCCCATTGATGCCGTTACAATTGACGTGATTAAATAAGCCTTATACCAGTCTGGAACAGAAAAATAAATAAGGGGCCGGGAAAAAATTCCCGGCCCTCTAGTATTAACGAATAATAGTGGTGTAAACGTGCTCAAAAAGGCAGATCCGACATCCACTTCACGAATAATGCGCGGATGGTCTTCGTCCATCCTGTGCTTATTCCTTCCAGTGATTCGGATCTAAACGCCTTTTTTCCCACTCTCTTATAGCATCTCACCTTATTTTTGGTAAATCGTTTTTGTCTCTTTCTTAAATAAGTTTACCAATTGAACTTCTGAAATTTTTTCATAGTCGCCTAAGCCTATCAAGGGAACATCCAAAAATAGTTCTTTTGCAGGATGAATAAAAGAAAATTTTTGATGCAGTTCAATCTGAGCAACTTCAGCATCGAGTGTGCAATCAATAAAATAGCCTTCATAATCATAGAAACGATTCAGATTCACATGAACAGTAACAACGCTATTCTCATTTAAAATTTTACCATTTAAGGAAATAGCAGCATTTTCAATATTTTCTAGACTGATAATCTGGTTTCTAGACCACGCTTGATAGCAAAAAAAGATTACTAGAGGAATCGATAATAAGAAAAGGAATCGTAATAGATGTTTTTTTCTTTTCGAAGCTTTACTTCTCACTAGTATCTCCTCCTTCAGTCGATGGTATACTACTAGTTTATCATTATTATTTTAAATATCATCAAAATATTCATATATGAATATTCATTATAATAACGAACAAAAAAAGAAAGAAAATAAAAAGAATGTACCCAATAGGAATTAAATAACGATCTAACGTTTCTTCTTCGATCCACTTTTTTAGAGTACTGTAGCTGATCAAGCCGATTAAGCCACCCGTTAAATTAGTGATAACATCCGTGATATCACATGCACCTAAAGAAAAAAGATATTGGGAGGTTTCTAACAAAATTGTAAATAAGAGAATACCTCCAATTTTTCTTAGCCAACCCATTTTTTTACTGACCACAGGGAGTAGGATACCAAAAGGAATCAAAATAAGTACATTATAAATAATTTCTGAATAATCAACTTCACCATTAATACGACGAGGTGCTTGAAAAGGTTGTAAATTAACGGTGCCAAAATTAAAATCGCTCAGTAGCTTTATATCATCAATGTGTAATTGGAATTTAAACAAAATAATCCAGATAACTGCTAGTATATAGAGAAAAAACAGTATTTTCCCTAGACTTTCTTTATTCTTCAACGAGGTCACTCCTCAACTATTCATTAAGTTTTTAAAATAACAAAAAACAGTAAAAATTGCTACCCCGACTCTTTCTTAAAGTATGTATGGAGTAAATCTTTCCAGTATTTTTTATGAATATTGGCGAAGTTATTTAGCAGTAAAGGAGCTAGTAGAACAACATCAAAATGATCCCTTGCTTGTATTTAAAGCTTATCATCAATGGCATGACAAGGGAAGAAAAGTTCCGTTGACACAGTGGTTTGGAATTGAATAAACAAAAAATAATCATCTTTCAACTTTGGCAGTTTGAGATGATTATTTTTCATTGTAATAAAATCGGGAGCTGAGATTATTCCCACTCAACTCCTATTTTCTATTCTTTATTTATTCGTCAAGTCTTCACCATTCGTTGCGATGACTTTTTTGTACCAGTCAAATGATTTTTTCTTGCTACGATTTAGCGTACCGTTACCTTCGTTATCACGGTCTACATAAATAAATCCGTAGCGTTTTTTCATTTCTCCGGTTCCTGCTGAAACAAGGTCAATACAGCCCCAAGTCGTATACCCTAGTAAGTCCACCCCATCTAGTTCAACCGCATCTTTCATAGCTTGGATATGGGCAGCTAAATATTCGATACGATAATCATCTTCTACATAGCCATTTTCGTCGGGTGTATCAACTGCTCCAAGACCATTTTCTACAATAAAAAGCGGTTTTTGATAGCGGTCATGCAAATCATTCATGGTAATACGTAATCCTAGTGGATCGATTTGCCAGCCCCATTCACTTGCTTCTAAGTATGGATTTTTTACAGAAGCAAAAATATTTCCTTCTGTTTGTGCTAATAATTCTGGATCTGCTGTAGCAACGCGAGAAGAATAATAAGAGAAAGAAATAAAATCTACCGTATGTTCCTTCAATAAGGCTAAATCGCCCTCTTCCATTTCAACATGAATCCCATTGCGCTCCATTTCTTTTAGCGCATAGGCTGGATATTCTCCACGTGATTGTACATCAATGAAGAAATAATTTTCACGATCTTTTTTTCGACTTTCAAAAACATCTTCTGGGTGAGATGAGTAAGCATAATAACCACCCGCTGCCAGCATGCAACCTACTTGATTTTCTGGATCTACTTCATGGGCGATTTTCGTTGCAATTGCGCTCGCCACTAACTCGTGATGCGCTGCTTGGTATTTTACTTGTTCTTGATTATCGCCTTCTTCAAAATAAAGGCCTGCTCCCATAAACGGTGCGTGTAAAATCATATTAATTTCGTTAAATGTCAACCAATACTTTACAAGTCCTTTGTAACGAGTAAAAATTACCCGACAAAGATTCTCATAAAAACCAACTAACTTGCGATTGCGCCAAGCGCCATATTCTTCAACAAGATGCATGGGACAGTCAAAATGAGTAATGGTTACTAATGGCTCAATTCCATATTTATGACATTCTTTAAACAAATCTTCATAAAATTGGAGCCCTTCTTCATTTGGTTCTGCCTCATCACCTTTTGGAAAAATCCGTGACCATGCGATGGAAAGACGATAGGTTTTAAAACCCATTTCGCCAAATAATGCAATATCTTCTTTATAACGATGATACATATCGATTGCTTTTTTAGCAGGATAAAAATGCTCATCATCAAAATCGAACATCTTCATTTGGCCCGTGATGATTGGGTAACGGTCTTCTCCTATTGGAACAACATCGACGTTTGCCAGCCCACGTCCCCCTTCATTATAGCCACCTTCACATTGGTTCGCAGCAGTTGCGCCGCCCCATAGAAAATCTTCTCTAAATCCCATTGGTTGTTAGCCTCCTAGATAATTTTACTTACTCACCTTCGTTATATAATACAAACTACGAAACGTCAATTATTTTTAAGGCATACCTTCTGTTTATTTTCGTCTAGTGAGCCTGCTTTTTCCTTTCCACTGAATGAGAATATGATCGAATCTCATCTAGTGGCTCTCAGTCAAAGATTCCGCTGAACGAGATTCAAACTTTTTTTCTTCTAGTGATGTACATGGCAATCACTCACTGGATGAAATAACTCCCCTCATCGAATTAATTTTGAAAAACAAAAAAATACAAGCAGAAATTTTCTGCCTGCGTTCCTTCACCTACTTACCAATCAATTGATATTAAGGATAAATTCTTTTTTACTCATAATATCTTCTGTATTTGGCCCATATGAAATGTAATGAATCTCTAAATCTAGTTCTTGCTCAATAAAAGTAATGTATTTTAAAAAGTTGATATCAAAAACGCTTTTCCAGCCTTTTAATGTTTTATAGACTGGATTGACATCACGAAATTCATTCGCGATCATTGGCATTTTTTTGATAGTACCACTTGATTCATAGCCAGTACAAACTTTAATTTCATCATAGCCGTTTAAGACATCGCCTTTTGTCAGCACTATCGAATTTAGTTTTGATTTACGGATTGCATAGCGTAATTGCGGTAAATCTAACCAGCCCACTCTTCGGTTCCTTCCGGTCGTAGCACCGAATTCATTTCCTAATGTCCGTAACTCATCTGCTTCCTCTCCCAATATCTCTGTTGGAAATTCACCTTCTCCAACGCGTGTTGTATAAGCTTTGACGACGCCCATTACTTCGTCTTCATCCGTCAAAGTTATATCAATTGTAGAAGCTCCATGTGCCGTTGTTTGGCTACTTGTCACAAATGGATAGGTACCAGAATCCAAATCTAGCATTATTCCCTGTGCACCTTCCAACAGAACTCTTTTCGTTTGCAATTCTTCGTAAATCTCAGAGCTGGAAATAAATTGGCAGCCTAATGCTTGAAGTTTGTGGAATTGTTTTAAAAGCTCTTCATATACGTCATCCGTATTAATCGAAAGCTTCCCTTGATAGACATTGTTCTTTAAATAAATAATATTCTCTAAACGCTCGTACAATCGTTCTTCATCAAATAAATCTATTAAGCGGATATTTTCACGGGATACTTTATCCGCAAAGCTTGGGCCGATTCCTTTTTTTGTCGTGCCGATTGGATATTTTCGCATACCTTCTAATACCGCATCTTCTTCTTTGTGATAAGAAAGAACCAAGAAAATTTCTTTATCAATCGCAAATCGTCTGGAGATTCCTTTGAAATCCTCTTCCAAAACCTCTAGCTCTTTAATCATCTGATTTAAGTCCAAAGCCATTCCCTTTGATAAAACACCAATGGAATTCGTTTCTGGCGTGATAGAAGGCAGTAAATGATTCACATATTTTTTCCCATTATAGTAAATGGTATGTCCAGCATTCGCTCCACCTGAAAATCGGATAATGTAATCATACTGTTTAGAAAAATAATTAACAATTTTCCCTTTTCCTTCGTCTCCCCATTGTGCTCCTACAATCGCTAGTTTTTTCATTATGATTCCTCGAACTTTCTATATACGGCGTCGATATTTCTGGTGTAAAATGTTGGGTCAAACAAACTGTTCAATTCTTCTTCAGTAATAATAGACATCACTTCTGTGTCTTCCAACAAATACTTTTTAAATGAGCTTCTCGTATCCCAGGCTTTCATAGCATTTTTTTGAATCAATTTGTAACTATACTCGCGTGTCTTTCCTTTTTCAATTAAAAACAACATCACGCGCTGGGAATAAACCAATCCATAAGATGCATCAATATTTTTGAGCATACGATCTTCATTTACTACAAGATTGTTTAGTAGGTCTTGTGCTTTTTCCGTCATGTAATACACGATTTGTGTCGATTCTGGAAAAATAAATCGTTCCGTTGAAGAATGAGAAATGTCTCGTTCATGCCATAAAATAATATTCTCATAACCAATCGGAACCATGGAGCGAACCATCCTAGATAAACCTGTTAACCTCTCAGAAAGAATCGGATTTTTCTTATGCGGCATAGCGGAGGAACCACGTTGTCCTTTTTTAAATCCTTCTTGTGCTTCCAAAACTTCTGTCTTTTGTAAGTGGCGGATTTCCACAGAAATTCTTTCAATGGAAGAAGCAATCATCGCCAAGACATGAAGGAAATCTACGTGGATGTCTCTTGCGATTACCTGAGTGGCAACAGCAGTTGGATCCAAATCAAAAAACTCTAAGGCGATTCTCTCAATTTCAGGATCGATATTTGCATAGTTTCCTACTGCTCCTGACAATGTGCCGACAGACAATTCTTTTCTAATTGTTTTTAAACGTTCCAGGTTTCGTTCACATTCAGCTACGTAACCTAATAATTTAAAGCCAAAACTCGTAGGTTCACCATGGATGCCATGTGTTCTTCCTACTGTAACCGTATGTTTATACTGTAACGACTTTTCATATAATACACGTCGGTAATTTTCAAGTGATTCGAAAATGATATCCAAAGCATCTCTTAACAGCAGACTAGTCGCTGTATCTTCTACATCTGAACTCGTAAGCCCTAAATGAAAGAATCTACTTTCATCTCCCATTGTTTTCGTTACGCAATTAACGAAAGCGATAAAATCGTGATTCACAATTTCTTCTTCAGCCAGAATTTCATTAACATTAATCTTTGCAGCTTTCAAAGCTTTTTCATAGGTACCTGTCTCACAAATGCCTTGTTCCTCATACGCATGGATCACGCCTAATTCCACTTCCAACCATTTCTGATATTTCGATTCAAGTTCCCATAATTCCTTGATTGGCGAAAGTGCATATCGTTCAATCATTTGACCACCTCTTTTTCACAATTAGTTTACGTCAATTTTTGATTATTTTCAATGAAAAAATAACGTTCTCAACATGTCGCTAATTATTTGAAGTATCTCATTTTAATTGATAAACATTCATTGATCACTTGAAAATCTCCTGTTATGTTCATTTATTCCGAAAATTAATTTACGAAAATAAACAATATTTCCTTTTTACAATAGTTGTTTTTTCTATTCAAAGTCATATTTTAAGCCCCATTGCTTGCGGACTTCATCCATGACTTCCAATACATCTAAGCTATATTGAAAATAAGGATTTTCTTTTTCATTTAAAATAATGTCTGAGATTGCTGCTATTTCATATTGCAAGCCTTGCTCTGACTTTCCTTCTTCGAAAGTGACCGTCTCCCCGGATAATTTTGTCAAAGTCGCTTTGTTAGAACGCGGGTAATCAGTGATTGTCACATATCCTTCTTCATATACAACCATTCCTTGTTTTGGCATCTTTGCATGGAAGGTTAGCGATATATTTGCGAGTTCGTTTTCTTTGTTTCGCAAAATGATTACCGAACTTTCATCCACTCCGGATTCGTGAAGATTTCCCAATGTGTGGATTTCGGTAGGTTTGCTCGACAAGAACCAACGTGTAAAATGAAGTGCATATACACCAATATCCAATAATGCACCACCAGCTAAATCCTTGTTAAAATAATAATAGTTAGGATTGGTATCTTTGTAGCTGCCAAAATTCACTTGTATCATTTTCAACGGCCCTAAATTTTGTTCAGCCAACCATTGGAAAATCTTTTGATACAATGGCATAAAATGAATCGTCATTGCTTCAAATAAATATAAATTCTTTCTTTGTGCTAATTGATACGCATCATCAAGCTGCTGTTTGTTGACTGTAATTGCCTTTTCGCAAACAACGTGTTTTCCTGCCTCCAAAGCAGCCATGATATATTCATGGTGTGTATTATGAGGCGTTGCAATATAGACAACTTGTATCGCTTCCTCTTTTAACAATTCGCTGTATTCATCAAAAACTTGTGGAATTTGATATTTCTCTGCAAAAGCCTGTGCCTTTTCTTTCGTACGGGAAACGATTCCGTACACAGAAGCATTTTCTACAGGAAACTGACTTGCAAACTCATTCGCAATCGTTCCTGTTCCAACAATTGCCCACTTTAATTGATTCTTAACCATATAGCTATCCCTCCGATTTTATTTTTTAACTTGCATTTACCCGGGTTTTATTTATTTGAAGACTCAATTCTCCAATAAATTCATCAACATCCCCCATATCATTTGTCAAAACAACTAACACATATTCAGGAGCGTCCCCATCGTAAAAAATCCCAATATCATGTTCCCATCCATCATAACTGCCATATTTTGCAGCCACTCCTTCTGAGATATATTCTTTTAAGCGATAACCAGTCTGAGCCTCTTTCATTATATCGGTAATCGCCTCGTATTGATCGTTTTCTGCAACTTTTACCAGCGTTTCAGCAAGCAAGACTCCTGTAGCATAATTTCCTTGATATAATTCTGAACTTGGATTTTCTATCTCACTAAATTTTATCACGGCAGTACGATAATCTCCAAATGTGTCAGTGTAATACTCTTCTAAAATATTCGTAGCAGTATTATCTGAATAAGTTAACATTTGATAGATTAACTCATCAACAGGATATGCCAATCGTTTTTCTGAATTGGTAATTTCTCCGTTTCCTTCTTCATAGTAGGAATCATAATAAGGTAATTCACTGTCCCAATTCAGAAGTCCTTGCTCCATCAAATCTATATATATTCCTGCAACTGCTACCTTTGTCGTGCTAGCTGCATAGAAAATAGCATCCTCATTTAATAAATATTGATTCCCATTTTGAAGGTCATAATAGACAATGGATACTTGATCAGGCGTAGTCCCATATTCATCCAGCAATCCTTGAACAACTTCCGCAATAGCTGTATTTTCGCTCGCTTGCTCATTGAAAACAACTGCTTCGCTATCAGCAAGATTAGCTGCTTCTGTTTCGGAAAATGTCGATACAATACGATTCGGATTTCCTGATGGTTCACTTTCGCCGAATAAGTTCACTAACGCTGCAATCGAAAACGATAAAAAGAATGCAACTAACGACAACTGAAACTTCCTTTTTCTTTTCATATAACCTCCTGAAGTAACTATATTTCAATAGTTACATACTAACAAAGACACCTTAAGCCAAACTTAAATAGGAGCTAGTCTATAAGAAAAGCGGACAAGTCCGCCTTGGCCTATGAAAAAATAGGAAATTTGTCCCTGAATGAGCAGCGAAGCGCGCAATGGGCCAAATTTATCTTTTTTTCACTAGGTCAGGACTTGGGAGCTAGACATTGATGGCTGAACTTATAATCCCCTAGTCTATAAAAAAACAGCCTGAAAAGAGCATCAAAACTCTTTTCAAGCTATCCCTTATAAACTCTATTGAACTGCTTCTTGCCATTCATTGATTTGGAGATTCAAATCCCCCATAAACTCATCTACATTTCCAACACCATTTGTTAAGACTACCAAAAGATAGACCGGTGTTTCTCCATCATAATAAATTCCTGTATCATGCTGCCATTCTTCATAACTTCCATATTTTGCAGCCATTCCTTCCGAAACATATTGTTTCAAACGATAACCTGTTTGAGCTTCTTTCATGATTTCAACAATGGAATCATAGCGATCATTTTCGGAAATAATAAGCAAGATCTGAGCCAGAACTTCAGCTGTAATATAATTTCCTTCATATAATTCAGGATCTATATATTCTACTCCACTCAATTCATAAATGGCACTGCGATAATCCTCAAATGTACTTGTATAGTATGCGGCTAGAACGTTTGTAGCGGTATTATCCGAATAAATGAGCATCTGGTAAATTAATTCATCCACAGGATAAGCAGACATTTTTTCTAAGTTCGTAATATCGCCTTCTCCTTCTTCATAGTAAGAATCAGAATAGGGAAGTTCACTTTTCCATCCTAATGAACCTTGCTCAATTAAGTCTACATATATCGCCGCAATCGCTACTTTTATAGTACTTGCCGCATAAAAAATCTCTTCTTCGTTTAATAAATACTGATCTCCATTTTGAAGACCTCTATACACAATTGAAACCTGATCCGGATAAACCTCATATTCGTTCATGACTCTTTCAATCACTTCAGCAGCAGTCGTATCAGCATCATATAGACTTTCAGGCTCTGCTTCCGATTCAACCTCTGTACCTGATTCTTCCAATTCTATATCAGAGGGTATGATCACACTGCTTTCAGAGTTCCTTCCAGAATCGTCTGTGTTTGACAGTCGTACTACCAACACAATCGAAAGTAGCAGGACAATAGCTACGAGCAACACTTGAAACTTTCTTTTTTTACCCATAAACCTCTCCTGAAACAAATTTGACTTAATTAAACGATAACACAAATACCTTAAATCTACCTTAAATATGCTTTCAGGTAGGATAGCGCTATCAAAGGTGTTTATTAAGTTAAAGAAGCGGGACAAATATTCCCTCATTTCCGAAAGACAGGCTCAGCACGCCAGAGATTAATGGCAGAAAAACGTATAACACTCTCCTTCACAAAAAAAGCCTAGAAAGATTCCTTAAAGGAAAACTTTCTAGACTATTACTTACATTTTTTAACGAATCCATTTAATTGGATAACCTTTCATTGCTCGTTGAATTGATTTGTTTCCTGTAATCCAGTAAATAATTCCTGCTTCTACTGGCAGCGTTACGATATTTTCGAACAAACGAATAGGCAACATTCCCCAAAAAGCTTGGTCATAGAGGATTCTTAACCACAACGAATTCAAGCCTACATTCACAATGACGGTAACCGCTAAACAAGCCAGAATAATACGTCGCAATGTGAGCGGCTTGCGATGTAAAATAAGTCCATAAATCATGGGCGCTACCGCAGCAGAAATGGTAAATCCAGGTGAAAAAGGAAAACCTTTTGGAAACAGGAAAAAGCCAGCAACATCTGCCAACGCTCCCGAAAAGGCACCTACCCAGGGTCCATACATGATTGCCAACAAAATTGTTGGTATAAAGGTAAAACTAACCCGAACAAATTGGGTTTCGATTGCTAAAAAGCGTGTGAGCACAACTTTTAAAGCAATCATTAAACCAATGACAGCAATGTCTTTGGCTGTAAATGACATGGATTTTTTCTGTTCCATTGACAGCAACTCCTTCATAGAGCCGCTACAAGATTTCTCATATGCAGCGAATGCGAGAACAAAACCGCAAGCCAAGGTCTCCCTTCACTTTTCGTTCGGAGGCAACATCCCATCCATCCGACACTTAACGCTTTATTCTCTACTCTGTTTTTTATTTCCCATTACGGGATTACATACATTTTACGACGGGTAAGCGTTAAATACAACACGTTTTATCTGAAATTTTTTTTGAAAAGTGAACAAGTCCGCTTTGGCTGATGAAAAAATAGGAAATTTGGCTTGGAAATCAACGCTGCTTACGTCGCCTTATCTAGACCAAGACTTGGGAGCTAGAGATCGGTTGAACCTATGAAGTGTCAGTAATCAAATGAGCGAATCTTCCTGAATTATTCTTGATTTTGAACAATCGTCAGCAACAAATAATAACTTTTTACTGCTAATCGATACTTCATTTCGCTTGAAAGAGGCTTTTTCGATTCTCGAAAGTCCTTTATTTCATGCTCTGCTACATTGGAAAAAATAGAGAGCGTTTGATAAGTCATACCCAACAATTCTACTAAGTGATCGAGAACCGCTCTAAGACGCTCGTCATTGTCAACAGCGGTCATGCCATCCAAAAGAATTTCGCAAAACATGAAAAGATTCCCCGCTTCTTTTCTGTCTAGATTATCTTCACCAGCTAAATACCTCAACAGAGTACCTTCTCTAAAACCAAGCATTTTTTCAATCGTATCTGTCGTCATATGATAACGTGATTCAAGAGCAGCGATGGAGTCACGAAGATTATTCTCTTCTGAACTCATATCCATCATTCTATCCCCTCCTTACAAATTGCCAGAAAACATCGAGCATTACTTCGCTACGTATTTTTTAATTCGTTTCATTGCTTCAATGATATCATCCGTTCCTAAGGCAAAACTCATTCGTACGTATCCTTCTCCTCCAGGTCCAAAGACGCTCCCTGGGATAATCCCAACTTTCGCTTCAACCGCTAGATTTCGACAAAATTCTTTATCATCTGTACCAAATTTTTCTGGAATTTTAGCAAAGATGTAGAAAGCTCCTTTGGGTTCTGCAACCGAAAAACCAGCTTCTTTCAATGCAGCAACACAAATATCTTTTCGTTTTTCGTATTCCAGACGCATCCGTTCTACCGAATCAGAACTATTTCTGAAAGCTTCTTCTGCAGCCTTGTATGACACAGATACCCCTGTTGTAACAGCTGCTTGATGGGCTTTAAAAAGAGGCGGAATCCACTTTTCTTGTGCTGCGATAAAGCCCACTCGCCAACCAGTCATGGCATAAGCTTTCGAGACACCATTAATCAAAATTGTTTGTTCTGGTAAAAGTGCAGCCATGGAAACATGTTCGACTCCGTAAGTTAATTCACTGTATATCTCATCGCTGATTACAAAAACCTCATACTGTTTGATTGCCTCTGCCAAAGCAGTCAGCTCTTCTCGCGTGTAAGTAACGCCGGTGGGATTACTTGGATAGTTCAATACAATTGCTTTTATCTCTGGATGAGCAGCCAGTGTTTGATGTACTTTGTCAGGAGTTAATAAAAAACCTGTTTCAGCAGTATTTACTTCCACTGCTTCTCCATACGCTACCGTAGTTGCAAGACTATAAAGCGGAAAAGTAGGTGTCGGAACCAATACTTTTTCTCCAGGATTCAGTACTGCCGTTAAAGAAGAAAAAATAGCTTCAGTAGCACCAATCGTCATAATGATTTCTGTCTCTGGGTTATAAGAGACTTCGTATCGCTCTTTTAAAAAATCAGCCACTGCTTCTCGAACTCCCCTATCACCCATGGAATGTGCATAGTGCGAGTCGTTCTCCCGAATTGCTTGAATGGCTGCTTCTTTGATATTATCTGCCATAGCAAAATCAGGTTCTCCTAAGGTCATCATAATACAGTCCTCAATACTACGAAATAGTTGATCAAATCCTCTTATTTGCGATGCTTGAATTCGTTCCAACTGTTTATTTGTTGTCAAAGCCATCTATTCTTCCTCCTGTCTCATTCGTTGTTTTTGCTAAATTTTGTCAGCTCTTCACCTGTTAAACGATAAACAGTCCATTCATCCATGGGAAAGGCCCCTTGTGCCTTGTAAAATTGAATACTTGGCTCATTCCAATCAAGACAGAACCACTCCATCCTTTCGCAGCCACGTTCCGTTGCAATTCGAGCTACTTCCTGAAAAAGTGCTTTTCCGTAACCATTTCCTCGGTATGGTTCCAAGACAAAAAAATCTTCTAAATAAATTCCTGCTTTTCCTAGAAAAGTAGAATAATTATGGAAAAATAAAGCAAAACCAACCGGCTCGCCTTTTCGCTCGCCAATTAGAACTTCAGCTTGTTTTTTGACAAATAATGAATCGATTAAGCTTGCCTCGGTTGCAACGACCTCTTCCGTCATTTTTTCGTAAGCAGCTAATTCTTTAATAAAATTCAAAATAATCGATGCATCTTCCCTTGATGCCATTCGGATAGTAAAATCAGTTAAATTCATATACTCGTTCTTTCTTTAAGTTTTTATGAGAATAACGTACCTTTTCTCATTTTTGTTATTTCCCATTGTAACAGTCTTTTTCCCCTTTTGAAATAATGAATTGTTGTTTATCTATAATAAGGATATCTTCTGTTATTCAAAGAAAAAGAAAAAGTTTTTACATTTCTTGTTGACAGTAAATGAGAAATTGGTTATAGTAAGCACATCGTAAAAACACATTGAAGAGAAGAGTAAGATATGAATTCCTTTAAATAGAGAGCTTGGTCTGGTGAAAGCAAGCAAGGTAAAAAGTATCTGAAGATGGTCTCTGAGTGGCTTATCCGAATGTAATCAAGCTTTAGGATAAGACGGGAACGCCCGTTATAGTGTCCCAGTATCAGTCATGGCAATGAGTGACGGTACTGATTGAGGCAGAAGTAGCGATACTTTTGTAAATTAAGGTGGTAACACGAGATTAAATGAGATATCTCGTCCTTTCAGCGCAGTTTATTTGTGTTGATTGGACGAGATTTTTTTATTATCAAAATATATTAATGATACGCAATGAAGAGGAAAGTACAGTTTAGGAAGTTTCATAGAGAGTCTGGACAGGTGAAAACAGGCATACGGAATAACTGGAAAATGGTCTCGGAGCGTCAAAGATGAACAAAAGTGCAAGTCTTTGAAGGGAACGCCCTTTACAGCGATGAAGTGAAAAATATACTCACTTCTAGAGGGACTTTCTGTGAGGAAAGTCTAAAACAAGGTGGTAACACGGTGTAACTGACACGCGTCCTTCGTATTCTTCTAAAGTATAGAAGGTATCGGATGAGTGTTTTTTTCATTAAACACAGAAACGAGGAAATAACAGATGATCGATTTAAAAAATGTTTCCGTCACCTTTTCAGGTGACCAGCAAAAAGAAATTAAAGCAGTACAAGACGTTTCCCTTCGAGTTGCTGAAGGAGATGTCTATGGAATCGTTGGATATAGCGGGGCTGGTAAAAGTACCCTTGTTCGAACGATTAACCTGCTACAACGTCCAACAAACGGACAAGTTGTTGTGAATAATAAAATTTTGACTAATATGAACGAGTCAGAACTGCGGAATGCTCGCAAAAAGATCGGGATGATTTTCCAACATTTTAACTTAATGGATTCAAGAACCATTTTCGATAATGTTGCCTTTCCGTTAAAACGTTCTACCCTTACAAAAAAAGAAATTAATGATAAAGTTCTAGATTTGCTGGAGTTGGTTGGCTTGGGGGATAAAGCAAAAGCTTACCCTTCTCAATTATCAGGTGGACAAAAGCAACGGGTTGCCATAGCGCGTGCCTTAGCAAATGATCCAGAGATTCTACTTTGTGATGAAGCAACAAGCGCATTGGATCCAAAGACCACTTCTTCTATTCTTGCTTTATTAAAAAAACTAAATAAAGACTTGAATCTTACAATCGTGATTATTACTCATGAAATGCAAGTAGTAAAAGAAATTTGTAATAAGGTTGCCGTAATGGAAGATGGATACGTAATTGAAAAAGGAAGTCTCCTTGAAATTTTTACAAGTCCACAAAACCAATTAACAAAAGATTTCATTAATACAGCAACACATGTCGACCAAGGAATTGAAACAGTTCTTACGCATCCAACTCTATTGAATTTAAAAGAAAATGATGTACTTGCAAAACTTTCCTTCGTAGGCGGTTCAACCAGTGAACCATTAATTGCTAAGTTAAATAACTCTTTCCAAGTACAAGGAAACATTCTTTTTGGAAATGTAGAAATCTTACAAGACACACCTGTTGGAACATTGCTTCTCGTTTTATCTGGTTCAACAGAAAAAATTGCTGAAGCAATTGATTACTTGCAAGCGAACGAGGTAACCGTATCGATTATTTCAACTGAATATATTGAAGAGCGACAAAAGAAAGAAGAAGGTGAATAAAAATGACTGAATTTATTAATAATCTACTTCCGAATGTCTCAGGAATATGGGATATTGTCTGGGAAAGTCTAGGAGAAACCCTTTATATGGTAGGCATTTCCGGTGTAATTGCTGGAGTACTGGGAGTTATTTTAGGAGTTATTCTCCTCATTACAGACGAAAATGGCTTAATGCCTCATCATTTTCTCTATAATACTTTGGATAAACTGGTAAATACATTCCGTTCTCTGCCATTCATTATTTTACTTACGCTGATTTACCCCATTACTCGTTTGATTGTTGGAACTGCAATCGGAACAACAGCGGCACTTGTTCCTTTAGTAGTATCAACCGTTCCTTTCTATGCTCGTCAGATTCAAAACGCTCTACTGGAAGTTGACCCAGGAGTTGTGGAAGCTGCTCAAGCAATGGGAACAAGCAATTTAGATATTATCTTTCGTGTTTATTTAAAAGAAGGTTTGGCTTCAATCATTCGTGTCTCAGCTGTTACCATTATTAACTTAATTGGACTAACAGCAATGGCTGGAGCAGTTGGTGCCGGTGGACTTGGAAACTTAGCAATTACGCGAGGATATAATCGATTCCAAACAGATGTTATTTTTGTCGCAACCATTTTAATTTTAATCATCGTTTTTATCAGCCAAGCAATTGGCAATGCGTTAGTTAAGAAAGTAAGCCACTAAAAAAAGAACAGCGGGACGAACCCGTACAAAAAATTATATTGGAGGAATTTATCATGAATAAAAAATTAATCTCATTATCAACAGCAACGTTAGTATTGTTTTTAGGAGCTTGTGGAAATACTGGTTCCGATGCAGACTCTTCAACTGGAGCTGTAGAATCATCTGAAACAGAAGAAGTAACAGAAGTTTCTGTGGGAGTTGTTAGTGAAGTAGAAATTGACGTTTGGGAAGATGTCAAAGAGCGCTTAGCAGAAGAAAACATTGAATTAACCATTGAACAATTCACAGATTATGTACAACCAAATGTGGCATTATCAGATGGCAGCTTAGATTTAAATGCTTTCCAACACGTAGCTTACTTAGAAGAATTCAATGCAAACAATGGTTCCGATATTGTTCCGATTGGATTTACTTATGTTTCCCCACTTGGCTTGTACTCTGATTCTTTAACAGACTACAATGATATCCCAGAAGGAGCAGAAATTGCGATTCCAAATGATGTAACAAATGGCGGTCGTGCTCTCCTATTATTACAAGCAATCGATTTAATTACTCTAGATGAAGCGGCTGGAACAAATGCAACGGTTAGTGATATTACTGATAATCCAAAAAATATTACCTTTACTGAATTAGATGCCAGCCAAACTGCACGCGCATTAGGTGATGTAGATGCAGCGATCATTAATACCAATTACGCAACAGACTCTGGATTGAATCCAAGCGAAGATGCTTTGTTCTTGGACACAGACAACATTGCCGAAGTAAATGAAATCTACAAAAACGTGATTGCTACTCGTTCTGAAGATGCAGAAAACGCAGCATATTTGAAGGTTGTTGAAGCATATCAATCAGAAGAAACAGCTAAGAAAATTGAAGAAGTAACAGAAGGAAACGATGTCCCTGCTTGGGAATAAAAGTAAATAAGTGAGTAAAAAGGGATTCCTGCATGTTGCAGCATTCAGGGAGTGAAGCCCATTATTCTATTTAAAAACATGGGAGGAAATGGTTATGAGTTTAAAGAAATATTTAGGTGGATTTGTGGCAGCGAGTGCCCTTTTATTAGCAGCATGTGGTGGTGGCGGAAACGCTGCTTCAGACGAAGCAACTTCAGATGAAGCAACATCAAACGATCCGACTCACGTTAAAGTTGCCGTTGTTGGAGAAATCAACGAACCGTGGGAATATGTAGCGGAACAATTGAAAGAAAATGAAAATATCGAGATTGAGTTAGTAAAATATACTGACTATGCAACACCAAATAAATCATTAGCAGATGGAGACGTTGATTTGAACGCTTTTCAGACAGAAATTTTCATGGATAGCTTCAATGAAGATACTGGTTCAGACTTAACGACTTTGGGTTATACCGTTATTGCTCCACTTGGTATTTATTCATTAACGTATACTGACGTGGCGGATATTCCGGATGGGGCAACTGTAGGAATTCCAAACGACCCAACAAACAATGGCCGTGCGCTGCGACTGTTGCAAACAGCTGGTTTAATTACAGTTGACCCAGATACTGGCTTAACACCGCAAGTTGACGATATTACAGACAATCCAAAGAACCTGCAAATTACTGAACTTGATTCAGCGCAAACTGCACGTGCTCTTCAAGACTTGGATATCTCTATCGTGAATAGCGGTATGGCTGTAGATGCTGGTTATATTCCAACAGAAGACGCAATCTTCTTAGAGCCAGTAAGTGACGATTCTCAACCGTACTACAACGTAATTGCATCTCGTGGAGAAGATGCTGATAGTGAGTTGTATAGAACAATCGTTGAATATTACCAATCAGAAGGAACTGCTCAAGTAATTGAAGAATCTTCTAAAGGATCATCAATTCCAGTTTGGGATGGACAATAATAACTAGAAAATTAGGAAAGAGTAAAGGAAACTTTACTCTTTTTCCATAGCTAGAATCAAGAAAGGAAGAGGAAAATATGGCTGCAAACAACACTACAACGCAAGAACAAATTCATCAAGAGGTTCTAAACCAAGAGAATTACATTGTTTCATTACGCCGTCACTTTCATAAATATCCGGAGGTTAGTTTAAAAGAATTCAAAACAATCCAACGTATCCGCGAAGAGCTAGACGGGATTGGCCTTCCTTATATTAATGTGGGAGAAACAGGAGTTCTGGCAACACTTGAGGGAGGTAAGGGGCCAGGTAAAAAATTACTGCTTCGTGCTGATATTGATGCTTTACCGATGGATGACAAAACGGGTGCTGAATATGCTTCCTTAAACCCAGGTGCGAATCACGCTTGTGGTCATGATGGCCACGCTTCTGCCCTACTTGGTGCAGCAAAAGTCTTGAAGAATCGCCAAGCGGATATTGAAGGAACGATTTTATTTGCCTTTCAACCCGCAGAAGAAATCGGCGCAGGTGCTCGTCAATTTGTCCGTGGCGGCTTTGTGGATGATGTAGACCATGTTTTCGGAATTCATCTAAGTTCTCGTAATGAGCTCGGTAAAATCATTGCTACTCCAGGACCAACAAATGCTTCCTGCGATATTTTTAAAATTAACGTTCATGGTAAAAGCGGGCATGTTTCCAATCCTGATTTAGGCCGCGATGCTCTAGTGAGTGCAGCTGCTATTGTTACTGAATTACAAACGATCGTTGCACGCGAAGTGAAACCTTCCGATGAAGTAGTTGTTGGAATTGGTGTCTTACAAGCGGGAACGAATTACAATATTATCGCCAATGAAGCAATCATTGAAGGAACCGTTCGTACGTTTGACCCAGATGTCCGTGAGCAAGTTCTAGCATCTGTTGAACGTATTGCTCGTTTGACAGCTGAAGCGCACCGTACTTCCATCGATTTCTCTAATTATGATGCAGCAGCTCCTTTAATCAACGATGAAAGAGCAGCGGAACATGCCTTCCAAGCAGCTGCAAAAATTGTCGGGGAAGAAAACATCATCACTGATGCACCAAAAAGCATGGGGGCAGATGACTTTGCGGACTTCTTAGCAGTTGCTCCTGGTATTTATTGCTTTGTCGGAACACAAAGCAGCGAGAAAACTGCATTTAATCATCACCACGAACGATTTGATATTGATGAAAAAGGCTTGCTGCATGCAGCAGAGTTACACGTGACCTATGCTTTAGATTATTTGGAAAACCCGTTTTAAAATTTAAGGTACTGGCTGTAAAAAGCTGGTGCTTTTTTTATGGTAAAATAGTTGCATTATTTGTATTACGAAGGAGTAAATGAAACATGCAGAAAAAAGCTCGAAAATCCAAAAGAGCTAAGTTTTGGAAATCATTATTCATTTTTTTGATTCTGTTGGCTGTTTGGTCCATCATTGCTGACATTATTGTTATTTTTTGGGGGGAATCCTATCCTCGTGAGACTGGATTTTTCATAAATGCTGTCAAATACTCGATTTTCTTTTTATTTGCTAAGTCTCTAATTAAACTCAATGCTTATTCATTTAAAAAAATAATGGGTAGCTTTTCGATAAAAAAGGTCCCTTGGACTAAATTACTAACGATTAATTTATTCATCATTTTTTTAAATCTTCCTTTCATGGCGACCTTGTTAGAATCCCAAAGTTTATTTTCCCTGAAAATCTTAAATGGATTCCTACCAGCTCCGAAGGAAACCCTCTATCATTTGCCGAGCTCCTTACTCATGGTTATATTTGCTCCATTTGTAGAAGAGGTTCTATTCAGAGGATTTCTATTGAATAAAATAGGTGAAAAGCAAACAACTGCTTCTTCCTTATTGCTGTCTTCCATAATATTTTCTGTATTTCACTTGAATGGCCTCACTCTTGCTCAGTTTTTCGCCGGACTTTTTTTTGGAATTTGCTATATTCAGACAAAAAAACTGATTGTACCGATTTTATTACATATGATATCAAATGCTCTTCCACTGCTTTTGGTCCACTTTACCAGGCTGGAGTTTTTACAGACTCCTCCCTTCGCCACCTTAGAAGCTTCTCTTACCCAAGAGACCATAATCTTGCCGATACTCGTACTGGTCTGCAGCTATGTTTTTTATAAGTCTATCAAGAAGTTACCAAAAACAGTTCCGTTGGCTCGCATTATCAACAAAATAGTCTAAAATTCTTTCCAAATTTATTTAAATTAACCATTTTTCCTTTAGAAAATTCCGTACTAATTGCTGGGTATACTTTTTCTACGCTTCAAAAGTAATTCTGCTTGATCGGTTGCTTTTTCATAAAAGAATGTATCCCACTCTGACGACAAGGAAGATGAAGATATTGTTTTTAAATGGTTAATATTTAAGAGATATTGATTAAGCATCTCCAACTGTACATCAAATAAAAATTGTTCTTTGGAGAGCTGCTTTTTCAACTCACCAGTCAGCCCGTCAAAATAAGCGTTCAAGAATATTTCTCTGTCTTTTTCCTCACCCAAAAACGAAAAACCTTTCTCATAAGAATCTTTTTGATTCGAATAGAAGCTATGGAATCGAGCAACGTCATTGACATAAGTTCCTTTCCTTCCATATCCCCAATCGATTATGGTTATTTCTCCTTTGTGAGACAAAACGTTAATCGGCAATAAATCATCATGTACAAATGTACGAGGCATATTTTTACGACGCTCCAAGTACAATCGATATGCCTGATTCAAGACTGAATTGGGCGGCAATTTCAATAGTCGTTTTATGGAAGCTTCCATTGATTTTTCAACGTTTTCTGGTGTTTCAGAATAGTAGAAATAGCTAGCGATCTGGGCCAATGATTCTCCTGTTTTTTTGGCAGAAATCTCATCCAAGATCTGTAAATCATTACCTGCTGCGTATTCAATTAAAATCCATTCAACCTGATTGCATTCATAACAATCTATAAAATCTGGAACGGAAAAAGATTCTGCAGTATTTGCTAAAATGCGATACGCTTCTACTTCACTTTCTTGAGCTTTCTTCAAAACATATTGATCAGATGGAAGAGAAATAAGATACGTATCATAGATTTTATCAAGCTCCGGATCAATAAACTGTTCGATTGCTTGAATAGAATCGATACTTAATAAAGTTTGAATTTCTTCATATTTGCTTTGCCCTACATTAATTTTTTCGATTGACAAAAATGATTCCCCCTTCCCATACCCCTCTTATTAATGTAATTTTTTTGCTTATAAGAATAACAAACTATCCGCCCTCAATCAATCATACACAATCAAATCTCTCCTTAAAATTTAAGAATTGAATCCAATGAAAGAGCTGCGGAACATGCCTCCTCATCAAGTCAGGTGGGATCTCTCTCCACTTGATGAAATTCTGACACATTCTCGTTCAGTGCAGTTAATTTTTTTCTTCACTGGATGAAAATGTTTTATATACTCTTATCTGGATTGTCGTTCTGTTGACTGCTGCTGGTTGCCCTATTATAAAATTCCGCGATCACCGCAGTTTGCATTCTTCTTGGGTGTGATTGCTTTCTATAGTAGTATTTTATTGGGAGCATGTAATTATTAAGCACTTTAAGTATTATTTTTCGCCTTTTACTTCAAAGTCTAACTGTTCTAAGTAAGCCTTCATAAATTTAGTTCTACCTTTGGCAAGTTTTTTGCCTCCTGTTGTGTTCATTAGGCCTTCTAAATGAAGCAGTTTTTCATAAAAATGGTTCACGACATTGGCAGAATTGCGATAAGATTTTTCGTCTAAGGCTGCTGTGTTTATAGGGGATGAATCATCATACATAGTATGGCCTTTCGCTCCACCATAATAGAAAGTTCGTGCAATTCCGATTGCTCCAATTGCATCAATGCGGTCTGCATCTTGAACAATTTTTCCTATTTTCGTCAGTTCGCGTTTTTTTGATAGATTTTTTGAGTAAGAGATGTTTTCAATGGTATCTTGGATGAGCGCTATTTCACTGGTTGATGCGCCACTTTCTTGAAGGACTTTCGTTACTTCTCGCTTTTCCTTATCCACATCCTCTGTTAATTTCTCATCAATCACATCATGCAATAAGACAGCTGCTCGAATAATTTTTTTGTCATTTTCCGACACTTCTTCTTGTTCAGCAATGGTTGCAGCCAGGTTCTCCACTCTTTTTATATGGCTCAAATCATGCCCAGTTGTATCATTTCCTAATTTCTTTTCCACAAAATCATATAAAACATCTATGTTCATCTTTTTCCTCCTTTTGTCAGCATCTTATATAGTATCATTTCCTTTTGTATTCGTGCTCTTTTTTTGAATGTCGCTCCCAAAATCATCTATTAAATAAAAAGCTGACTCCGGTATGATACCGAAATCAGCTTCTCATTAAGTGGAAAAATACGTGAAGTCTTCCTACTATGTCTTAGCTCTACTCTAACGGCTCCCATTTCCAATCGTTCACTTCGGGGATGTCTTTTCCTTCTTCTCGGATATAGTCATGGTGTTTTTCAAGCAAGGTGTCCATTTCATTTCGGAATTTCTCGTCGACTTGTCCACTTGCTTTGGCGAAAGATTTAGCTAAGGTAAAGCGGTCCATCTCATTCAATACACGCATGTCAAACGGCGTCGTCACGGCGCCCTCTTCTTGGTATCCGTGTACAGTTAAATTACGGTTATCGCGGTCAAAAAAGAGATTCCTAATCAAGCCTTCATAGCCATGGAAAACAAAGACGATTGGCTTATCTTTGGTAAAATATTCATTAAATTCTTTATCAGTCAGTCCATTCGGTGTATCTTTGTTGTTTCTTAGTTTCAATAACTCTACCACATTGATAAAGCGAACCTTCGCTTCAGGAAATTTTTTGTTAAAGATCGTAAGAGCAGCCAATGCTTCTAAATTGGGTTCCGTCCCAGCAGCTGCGATTACTAAATCTGCTTCCCCATCTTGATCGGTACTCGCCCAATCAATTACTTTCAAGCCTTTTTCCACCAGTTCCTCTGCCTCTTTTGTGCTATAGAATTGCGGACGAGGGTGCTTACTGGAGATAATGACATTAACTTTCTGTTGGGAGCGAAACACTTTATCCATTACAGCCAATAAAGAGTTCGTATCTGCTGGTAAATATTCACGGATATATTTGCCTTTTTTCTCTGCTAAATGGGTTAGAATACCCGGATCCTGATGGGTATAACCATTATGGTCTTGTTGAAATACACTGGAAGAAGCGATAATATTCAGCGATGGGTATTTATTGCGCCATGGTAGCTCATCCGCTTTTCGAATCCATTTAAAATGTTGGGTCAACATGGAGTCGGCTACACGCAAGAAACTTTCATAGCTTACGAAGAATCCATGGCGGCCAGTTAAGACATAGCCTTCCAACCAGCCTTCTGCTTGGTGCTCAGAAAGTTGGGTATCGATAACTCGACCTGCCGGTGCCTGAAATTCATCGTTCGGTTCTTTTATTGCCTCCATCCATTGCCTATCCGTCACTTCAAAAATCCGATCCAGCTTGTTGGAATCCATCTCATCCACGCTAAAAGCACGAAAGTTATGCGGATTTTTTTGGATAATATCGCGGATAAAGCCTCCTAATTCTGTCATATCCTCTGCCTCTTCAGCAGCCGGTTGTTCTGTCTCTAACGTGTAATCTTTCCAATCAGGAATGACCAAGGGCTTCGGATCAATCCCGCCATTCGTAATAGGATTCATTGCCATGCGTTGTTCTCCGTTTGGTGCCATGGCTTTTATTTCTGGAAGTAATTTCCCTTCTTCATCAAATAACTGTTCCGGATCGTAAGACTCCAGCCAGTCTACCAAAGCATCCACGTGCTTTAAATCATCTTGATCAACAGGAATTGGAATTTGATGGGAACGGAAAGAACCTTCGATTGGTTTACCTTCCCACTCTTTTGGTCCAGTCCAACCTTTTGGTGTGCGCACAACTAATACCGGCCATTTCGGCATCGTTGCTTCTGATGCTGGTTTTTTACGAGCTTCTGATTGGATTTTATGAATCTTTTCGATTGAAGCATCCAATTTTTCAGCTAATTCCATATGAATTTTTTGTGGATCATTTCCTTCGACAAAGAAAGGTTCCCAACCCATCCCTTCAAAATAAGCCTTCAACTCTTTATCAGTTTTACGTCCTAAAATTGTTGGATTTGCGATCTTAAATTCATTTAAATGGAGGATTGGTAAGACTGCGCCATCATTCACCGGATTGAGAAAAACATTCGAAAACCAAGAAGCAGCGAGTGCTCCTGTTTCTGCCTCTCCATCGCCAATCACAACAGTCGCAATCACATCTGGATGGTCTAATACTGCTCCGATTCCATGTGATAAGGAGTAACCCAGTTCTCCTCCCTCATGAATGGATCCCGGTGTTTCGGGCGCTGCGTGAGAACCAATACCACCAGGAAACGAAAACTGCTTAAACAGCTTCTGCATTCCTGCTTCATCTTCAGTGATTTCTGGATAAATTTCTGTGTAGCTGCCATCCAAATATGCATTCGAAACCATCACTTGTCCGCCATGACCGGGACCTTCGATGTAAAACATATTCAAATCATATTTATTAATGACTCGATTTAAATGAGCATAAATAAAATTTTGTCCTGGAATCGTTCCCCAATGTCCGATTGGATTCACTTTTATGTCGCTTGCTTCAAGAGGGCGTCGTAATAACGGATTGTCTTTTAAATACAGTTGGCCTACGGAAAGGTAATTTGCTGCTCGCCACCATGCGTCTACTTTTTCAAAATATTCTTTTGAGGAATAATCAACCATGTCAGTCATTAAAAGAACCCCTTTCTTCTCGTTAGTTTTACTATATAACGAACGAAGGAAATCTAAAAATAATAACCCTCCCAGACGGATAAAGCGTTTTAATAGCGTTACAAAAATAATATTGTTATCCTTAATAGCGTAAGAACAAACAAATAGGAGATGATTTTGATGAAAAATCCACATTTAACTGACCCACGTAAGCTCTATTACACAGAGAAGTTTCCGGATCAAGAACAAGACACTCCAGCTTTACAAAAAGAAATGATGCCAAAACCAGATTGCGGTGAAGAATCGTACAAAGGACACAATCGATTAGAAGGACGCAACGCTTTAATCACTGGAGGGGACTCTGGTATCGGCCGTGCAGCAGCTATTGCCTATGCTCGCGAAGGTGCAAATGTGGCGATTCAGTTCTTCCCAGGCGAAGAAGAAGACGCAAATGAAGTAAAAGAATTGATTGAAAAAGAAGGAAGAAAATCGTTACTGCTTCCATATGATTTGCGTGAAGATGGCGCAGCAACAGAAATTGTTGAAAAAACAGTAGAAGCATTTGGATCACTTGATACCTTGGTCTTAAATGCCGCCCAGCAAATTGCACAACCATCTTTAAGTGACTTAACGATAAAACAAGTAGAAGATACCTTTAAAGTAAATATTATCAGTATGTTCGAGACTGTACAAGCAGCTGAAAAATATTTAGAACCAGGAAGCGCCATTGTCACAACAACTTCAGTGCAATCTTTTAACCCGAGTCAACCTTTAATGGATTATGCTGCAACAAAAGGTGCCATCAGTAACTTTACCGTATCCTTATCTTCCTATTTTGCATCAAAAGGAATTCGAGTGAACGGTGTTGCGCCGGGACCAATCTGGACACCGCTTCAATTGGACAGCGGTAAATTAGAAGGACAAATTCCTGAATTTGGACAAGATAGTCCCCTTGGCCGTGCTGGACAGCCAGTAGAGTTGGCTCCGGTTTATGTTCTTTTAGCATCCAAAGAAGCAAGTTATATTACGGGACAAATTTATGGTGTAACAGGTGGATCGCCAATTGACCTTTAATTAATAAAAAGAGTGGAAACTTCGGAAATTTCTGAAGTTTCCACTTTTATATAGCTTTAAACCTATGAGTTGAGGAACGAACTAAGATTTATCGTATCTTGAAAGTGAGTCTGTTATTATATATCTATTAATATTCGCTCTCATCTTCAGTGAATGAGAGTAAAGAGGAGCAGGAGTGATGGAGGAACACATGAAAAAACTTTATTTAGACTGTACAGGGCTCTCAGGCGCTATTGGCGTGTCGGTACCAGATGCGGAAATCGCATTGGCGGGAACGACTATTCATTCACTGAGTGTCAGAGATAGGAATGAGGAGTACCAACGTTTTGCAGATGATTATGATATTCATTTTATTTTCGAAGATGCTATCCCAGAAATTTCTTTTTATAGCGTTCCCAGTCTGGAAATTTTGGCGAATGATAGTAAGGAAGGCTTTATTGCTCGTACCAATGATGAAGCAGTCCTTTATATCAACCAAAACCTTGACTGCTTTTTAATTGCAAATAGCTGGGAAGAATTTTTAGAAAATAAATTATCTTGGCAAAGTAATATGACGCCATATAATGGCTTAACTTTCTATCAATCAAAAGAAGATGCTGAAAAAGATTTAGATTTTATTGATTTAAGAGAGCTTGAGATTAAATAATAATTTTTCTTTTCTTATTGAACTGTATCATACAGCTGATTTTTTGAGGCTGTATGATACAGTTCAGCACAATAAAAATCTCCCAGCTCGTAGAAACGAAGTGGGAGATTTTTCTATTAGTAAGCGTAGTCTTCATCTTTCATGGCTTCCACGTCTGAAAGCAGGTAGCCATTTCCTACTGAACTGAAGAAGTCCATATTACTTGTTGTTGTGGAGATTCCATTCATCACGATCGGATCAACGTCTTCTACCGTTTCGGAGAAGAATGGATCTAATCCTAAGTTCATCAATGCTTTATTTGCATTGTATTTTAGAAATACTTTTACACTTTCAGTCCAGCCGATTTCATCATACAACTCTTCTGTATAACGAGATTCATTGCGATAAAGGTCCAACAGTAAATCATAAACCCAGTCAATTACTTCTTGTTGTTCATCTTCCGGCAGCTCTTCTAGACCTACACGGAATTTGTAACCAATATAGGTGCCATGAACGCTCTCATCACGCAAAATCAAACGAATAATTTCAGCCACGTTTACCATTTTTCCATTTCCCATATAACGAAGCGGTGTATAGAAGCCGGAATAGAATAAAAATGATTCCAACATCACACTGGTTGCTTTCTTTTGTAAAGGCGTTCCGTTTAGATAAATCTCGCGGATACGATGTCCTTTATACTGTAGGTACTCATTCTCTTCTGTCCAACGGAATATTTCGCTGATTTCAGCTGGTGAACAAAGAGTACTAAAAATAGTTGAATAGCTTTTCGCATGTACTTGCTCCATAAATTGGATATTCGTCAATACAGCAATCTCATGTTGGGTGCGTGCATCTTTCATGATTTCGGCGTTTCCGTCTTCCCCTTGCAAAGTATCCAACATGGTCAATCCGCCGAACACTTTGTTGTAAAGAGTTTTTTCAGCATCTGTCAACTTGGACCAGTCTGCTTTATCATTTGATGGAACCATACGGGTATCTAACCAAAATTGAGAAGTTAATTTTTCCCAAGTCAGTTTATCTACCATGTCTTCTACAACGTTCCAGTTAATTGATTTATAAGAAGCACTTGCATCGTACTCTCTCGTATTCATTCTAGCCATTGATATCTCGTCCCCCTTATTCTTTTCTTAAATCGAGCAACTTTCACATTCGTTTACGGAGCTGATTTCTGCATCATCCGTAAAAGTACGAACGTAGTATAACGATTTAATTCCTTGCGTCCAAGCATAGTTACGGAACATATTCAAATCACGAGTTGTCTTTTTCGTTAGATAGTTCGGATCTGTCTTCCATTCGTACATACCTGGTTTGAATTCAGAACGAGTAAAGAGTGTTAAACTCATACCTTGATCAACGTGTTTTTGTGCCGCTGCATAAACATCGATCACACGACGTTGGTCAATATCATAAGCAGAAGTGTAGTAGGGAATTGTATCTTCATCCATATATGGTGCTGGATAGTAAACTTTCCCACGAGAACCTTCTACACGCTCTTCGATTTTTTGAATAATTGGGTGGATGGACGCTGTTGATTCGTTAATGTAGCTAATCGATCCAGTTGGCGCAATTGCTTGGCGGTAGCTGTTATACAAACCATGCTCACGCACATTGCTTGCCAATTTTTCCCAGTCTTCTTTTGTCGGAATATAGATGTCGTCGAACAATGCTTTTACTGCATCGTGTTGAATTTCTTCACGAGTGGTAATGCGTTCTTGATATCTTTCAAAATAGGCACCTGTATAGTATTCTGATTTTTCGAAATCGGCAAAGGTTTCTCCCTTTTCGATCGCGATTTCATTACTTGCTACAAGCGTCCAGTAATTCAACAGCATGAAATACAAATCTGTAAACTCAATGGATTCAGGAGAACCGTAGTGCATTTTATTTTTAGCAAGGAAACCATGCAAATTCATTGCACCCAGTCCAACTGCGTGATTACGCTTATTGCCATTTTCAATGGTTGGCACTGAAGCTGTATTGGTTTTTAGGCTGACATTTGTCAAAGCACGCAAAGCAACTTTTACAGATCTACCAAAATCCGGTGAAGCCATTAAATTAGTTACGTTCGTTGAAGCTAAATTACAGATAATATCTGTCCCTAATACATCGAATTCTTGACGATCATTGATGACAGACGGCGTCATACTTTGGAAAATCTCTGAACACAAGTTACTCATAATAATACGTCCATCAATTGGATTTTCTCGATTTGCCGTATCGATGTTAATAATGTATGGATAACCTGCTTCGTTTTGTAAGTTCGAAATTTCTGTCTCTAACTCACGTGCATTAATTTTTGACTTGCGAATTTCAGGGTTATTTACCATATTGTCATATTCTGCTGTAATATCTACATAAGAGAAAGGTTCGCCATAAATCCGTTCTACGTCGTAAGGACTGAACAAATACATTTTTTCGTTATTTTTAATCAATTCATAGAACTTATCCGGAACTACCAGACCAAGTGACAATGTCTTGATACGAACTTTTTCATCCGCATTTTCTTTACGAGTTGCTAGGAAGTCAACGATATCCGGGTGGAAGACGTTCAAGTAAACAACTCCAGCACCTTGACGTTGTCCTAATTGATTCGCGTATGAAAACGAATCTTCATATAGCTTCATAATCGGAACAACACCTGCTGCAGCTCCTTCGATTCCTTTAATCGGATCGTTTTTCGCACGGATACTGGATAAATTGATTCCTACCCCGCCACCGCGTTTTGATAGTTGCAGAGCAGAGTTAATTCCACGACCGATAGAGTTCATGTCGTCTTCTAATGAGATTAAGTAACAAGAAGAAAGTTCTCCACGACGTTTTCTACCTGCATTCAAGAACGTTGGTGTTGCAGGTTGTAGACGTTGTGAAATCATTTCATCTGCTAAATTGTTGGCTAATTCTTCATCGCCATCTGCTAAATATAATGCGTTAAACGCAATACGATCTTCATAACGTTCTAAAATACGTTTGCCATCATTCGTTTTTAAGGAATATTGTTGATAGAACTTGTATGCGCCCATGAACGTATTGAAACGGAATTTTTTCGCATAAATACGTTTAAATAAGCTCTTAATAAATTCAAATGTATACTGTTCCATTAATTCTTCTTCTATATAATGATTATCTACCAGATAGTCTAATTTCTCTTTTAGGTTATGGAAGAAAACGGTATTCGGGTTTACGTATGTCAAGAAATACGTACGCACCGCTTCCGTGTCTTTTTTCAATTGGATTTTATTGTCTTTCGGAATATTCAATTGGTTATTTAATTCGAAGTAATTCGCTTCGATTTTTTTATTTGCGGGTATAATTTTAGGCGATTGCATTGATTTTCTCCTTTATTCGTTCGATATCTTTGCTCGTTCCAAAATATTCAAAACTATCTAGTAATGGTACTTCGTAATCACGAGCTAAGTCTTTTGCTGTGTATATATAGAGCGAGTCAAAATTTAAATTCCCACTCCCAATGACACCTTTACAAAAGGAAGCGTTATTGCCTGTGGACATAAAATCCCAAGCAATTTCAGTAACCTCTTTTTCGTAAGCTGGAGCGATAAACACAAAGGGCTCATTCACTTCTACGAATGGATCGGTTTGTGTAATCTCCAAAGACGGGTAGTCAGCTAAATTCTTTACAAACCGTCTGACATTTCCAGTAAGAGAGAAAAAAACGACTTTCATAAGCTACCAAAAAGCTCTTCTAGTTTTGCTGGTTGATGTCCACTGAAAACTTCTTCAGCTGTCTTTACAATTGGTAAAGCAGTAAAACCAGTTTCACGAGCTTCATCCATGTATACTTCGTTTTCTTCGATATTTTTCTCAACGAACGGCACACCGATCATTTGTAGATAACGTTTTGTATTTTTGCACATCCCGCAATTGTTTTTTGTATATAATGATACTTCCATGATAAATTCCTCCTTAATGATTCTCCCACAAAACGACTTGTTCTTGGGCAATGCTCTCTTTTACTTTTATGATACGTTGGTTTGAACTACCTCTAAATTGCAAGGTTAAATCTTTTTTTTCAAGTTCAAAACGGCCATCCACTAGTATATCAATCATTGATAATAACTCCAGCTTATCTGGCGTTTCCAGCATCATTTCTTCCCAGCTATAGCCAGTCCAACTCCAAATGTCCTTTGTATCACCAAAATTTTGACGAATTCTTTTTAGCAAAGGAATCAGGATATTGGTATTTAAAAAAGGTTCCCCTCCTAATAAGGTGAGGCCTTGGACATAATCAAATTCCAAATCTTTTAAAATTTGTTCCTCTAACTCTTCCGTGTAGGGTTTTCCGTATGTAAAAGATTGAGCTGCTTTATTATAGCAGCCTGGGCAGGCAAACAAACAACCACTTACGTAAATGCTGTTACGGACGCCCTCACCGTCAACGAAGTTAAAGGGTTTATAGTCTGCAACATATCCACGTGAATATTTTTCGGCAGTCCACTCACCAGGTGTTGGATTCCTCATTGGCTGTATTGCCTCCTTTACATATGTTTTTCTCTTGCAGCGATTTCTTTGTGACGTCCTCGAACCATTGGCCGTTTCTGCGGATTGCCTAAGTAACCACATGTTCTTTTCACTACATCACATGTATCTGGATTATGATTGCCGCATTGTGGGCATTCAAAACCGCGTTCAGTCGGGTTAAATTCGCCTGCATAACCACAGTCGTAACATTTGTCGATTGGCGTGTTGGTTCCTAAATATCCTACTTTATCATACGAATAATCCCATACAGCTTCCAGTGCCTTTGGGTTCTGACGAATATTCGGATACTCACAATAATGGATAAAGCCACCGGAACAATATTTTGGATAATCCTTTTCAAAATCTAATTTCTCAAAAGGAGTTGGTTTTTTACGAATATCATAATGAAAACTATTTGTGTAATATTCTTTATCCGTAATGTCTTTTATTTTACCAAATTTCTCTGTGTCCAGACGACAAAAACGATCGGTCAAGCTTTCACTTGGTGTTGAATAAACACTAAAATGATAGCCATATTCAATGCCCCAAGCATCACAGTTATTCTTTAATTTTTTCAAAATATCCAATGTAAATATTTTGGCTTCTTGGTTTGTTTCCCAATCTGGTCCATAGAATAAGGTTGCAACTTCATAAAGTCCAATGTATCCCAATGATACGGTTGCTCGTTTGTTTTTGAACAATTCATCTACTGAATCTTCTGCTTCCAATTTATGTCCCCATGCACCATTCATGTATAAAATGGGTGCATTTTCAGGTTTCGCTTCTTTTACTCGCTTCACGCGGTAAACAAGAGAATCTTTTACGATATTTACACGCTCTGTAAATAAATCCCAGAATGCTTCTTTATTTCCTTTTGATTCCAAAGCGATACGCGGTAGATTTAGCGTAACGACGCCTAGATTCATTCTTCCGCTACTTACATCATTGCCAGTTTCATCTTTCCATCCTTGCAAGAAAGAGCGGCATCCCATCGGAGCTTTATAAGAACCGGTTAATTCAACTAATTTGTCATAGTTTAAAATGTCCGGATACATTCTTTTCGTTGCGCATTCTACTGCTAACTGCTTGATGTCATAGTTCGGATCTGTTGATTTGTGGTTCACGCCATTCCGAATACCATAAACAAGTTTAGGGAAAATAGCCGTTCTTTTTTCTTTTCCAAGACCTTGGATACGAACGGTTAAAATTGCTTTTTGAATTTCACGCTCATATCGATTGGTTCCCAGACCAAAGCCAAAAGTAACAAAAGGTGTCTGCCCATTGGATGTATACAGTGTGTTTACTTCATACTCAAGACTTTGCATCGCATCATAAATGTCTTTTTTTGTCTTTTCCCAGCTGTATTCTTCACGGTGCTCAGGTATCACCCATTTTTCAGCATCTTTCATATGTTTTTGATAATTCATTTCCGCATAAGGACTAAGAAGTTCATCCACTCGGTCTGCACTCGTCCCACCGTACTGGCTGCTCGCCACGTTTGCAATGATTTGCGCCATTTGAGCAGCTGCCGTTTGAATCGATTTTGGCCGTTCCACTTCAGCGTTT
This sequence comes from Jeotgalibaca ciconiae, assembly GCF_003955755.1. NCBI lineage: Bacteria > Bacillati > Bacillota > Bacilli > Lactobacillales > Carnobacteriaceae > Jeotgalibaca > Jeotgalibaca ciconiae. The sequence goes on from NZ_CP034465.1 coordinate 1,147,814, forward strand.
CCAATTGAAAATCCATTTTCAAACATATATTTAAAATCAATCAAGCAGCAATTGGTCATCGGTGAGTAGGGATGGTAATCTAGATCATGAAAATGAATATCTCCTCTTAAATGTGCATTTTCCACATGGGGCGGAAGCATACGCAAGCCCATTGCTTTTGCCGTCACTCCTGCTGTTAGGTCACGAATAGTATTGTATACCCTGCTGTCTTTATTCGCATTTTCATTTAAAATGGTTTCGTCTGCATGAACCAATTGCTGGATACGAGATTCAATGTCGCGTTGCTCTGCTTTGTGTTCTTTTTTCCGAATCCGGTACTGATGATAAGCCGTTGCAATGTCTTCTAACCTCAAATCTCTTAGTGCAGATTCGACAAGCTCATGAATTTCTTCTGTTGAAATACTTTCTAAATTTTGCAAATAAATTTGATCTTTTACAAGTGATAATAACTCACTATTTTTCTTATTTTCCTGTATAATGGAAATTTGAGATACCCCGCTAGCTTGTAAAATAGCATCTTCGATTTTCTGTTCATTAAAGGGAACAATTCGTCCATCTGATTTTTTTACACTTAATTCTTCAAAGTAATCTTGCGTTCTTTCCTTATAAATCACACGATTCACTTGCTAAACCTCCTTTGTATAAAACAACGTCCATACAACATATAGTACTTAAGTCAATTAACAGATACCATATGTGGTGTTACATTTAGTTTAGCACAATGACATACATGAGTAAACGATAATAAATTGCCAAGATAAAAAACCTCTGAGAAACAGGAGACCCTCCTGTTTTCAGAGTTTTTTCTATTCATTTATTTGCTTTATTTTTTATTTAGTCCTTGAGCCTTGACAAAATCCTGCATGTACATACGTTTAGGATTTTCTAACGCCTTGCCAATTTGTTCCGTCCAGCTGTCTTGTCGCTCACCATTTGTCCGTTCATGATAATATTCCGTTGTCGTTGCGTTATATTCTTCTAGTTGTTTTTTATAAATCGTTTTATCTGATTCATAACGGTTTTCATGATAAATATGTTCTTTTGGCAACCGAGGCTTTCTGTCGTTAATGACTGAAGGGTAACCAATCGCCAGTCCGAATAACGGAATGCAATGCGAAGGAGTCTCTAATAGTTGGCTTACTTTTTCTAAATCATTCCGTATTCCACCAATGTAACAAATCCCTAATCCCATTGATTCAGCTGCAATGGCTGTATTTTGAGCAGCTAAAGCGGCGTCAATAAGCGCAACCATAAACATTTCTGTACTTTCAATCGCAGTAGTAACTTCTTTTTCTTCCATTTCGCCAATGATTTCATGCCGATGCAAATCGCCACAAAAAACAAAAAAATGTCCGCTATTGATAACAGTGTTCGAATTGATCGCTAACTTCGCTAATTCAGCTTTCTTTTCATCATCCGTAACACCAATGATCGAATAGGCTTGGACATAGCTTGAAGTGGAAGCTGCTTGGGCGCTACTCACCAATATGTCGATTTGTTCTTTTGTCAAGCTGCGCTGTTCAAACTCTCTTACAGAACGATGATTTAATATTGTTTCGATTGTTTTATTCAACCATTTTCCTCCTCAAAAAAGAAAAGCCGAGAATTTTTTCCCAGCGTCCTTTCTCTATTTTAATATCCTGGTGTTAACTCATCTTTTTCATCTGTATTATAAAAGTGTCGCCAGTCCAGGTAACCACTGTCTAATCCACGCAGGAGAACTTCCGCGGTTCCAATATTTGTTGCTAATGGAATTTCATAGACATCACACAAACGAATCAATGCCGTAACATCTGGTTCATGAGGCATAGCTGCCAAAGGATCACGTAAAAAGATTACCAAATCCATTTCATTTTGAGAAATCATTGCTCCAATCTGTTGATCTCCTCCAAGAGGACCTGACTTAAAACGATGCACTTCCAGTCCCGTCGCTTCCGAGACACGCAAACCCGTTGTCCCTGTCGCGAACAATTCATGTCCTTCCAAGACTGGCTGGTATGCCGTACATAAGCGAATCATCAAATCTTTTTTTCTATCATGTGCAATCAATGCTACTTTCATAAATACCCTCCTCATTATTACCATCTCCTTTTTAGTATACCATTATCTGGAGATTTTCTGGGATAAAGCAGAGGAAAAAACTTTCCAAAATTCGTTACAAACAATTCATATTTTCTTCATAATTAAGGACTATTATATAAATAAGCCAATCACAAACAATCTTTTTATTCTTTGCTCCTCCAAGTAAAGAAAACTCCTTAAAAAAGGCAACCTTCTAAACGAAGGTTGCCTTTTTGTATAGAAATATCTTGTATATCAGGGAAAGGACTCTATATAAAATTATCATCGTCTTCCAGTTGTTTTTCTTCCTAGGCTGAAGCTTGGTAAAATCGTTAGCCCTGCAACAAGCGGCAATATCTCTCCGATGTTTAATGTTGAAACCAGCCAAATAATGGTATGGGGCAAAGGGATAGAAACTTGTTGGATTACCATCGGCAGCACGGATAAAATGAAGCTGGGTATCGCTACAATGAAAAGAAGCGACGCATCATTTACCTTGAAGTTACTCCATAAAAATAAAAGGGAAAGATAGATTCCTGTTAAAAATGGAAGCAGAAAAACAATGCCATTATATAAAAAGAGATTATCATTCGCTATACGGAGCTGCCATAAAAATTGTTCTTCTATATAGTTTCTTCCCAAAATAAGTAAAACCAGCCCTGCTGCCCAGACAATCTTTCCTGTCCAAGATGAAAAATTGATGTTCCTCATTCGCTTACCTCTTTGTTTTAATAATTAATCAGTATGTGACTCATTGTCGTGCAAGTTGCCTTCATCGATGCTGTCCAACTCAATATTACTATCTAGTATTTCTTCTTTTCCAGTAGAAGTAATCACATTCGAGCGCATTGCATCCGTCATGTCCACAATTGTTTCTGCTTCATTTTCACTTGCGGAATTTCTCTCTTCCTTTTGACCAGGATTCCACTTTGCACCGTTTACCATTACCACGATACAACCGCGATTTAAATGATCTTGATAGGCATAAAGCGGGTCGTCATCTGTCCGATAATCCGGATCTGGTCTCCTAGCCGTATGACTTTCGATTGAAAATGCATTGGTTACTTTATCCCAAAGATTTTCATTTTCTTCTGTTCTTGGTTCAGGATCAGCCAACACTTGTTCTTCTGTACGAAAGGCTACATCTGTCTTTTCTGAATAAGTTGGAACGTAATCTTCACGTGTAACCAAAGTGATATCTTCATCGGAGAAATTTTTCTCTTTTAAGTCTTTTATTATATCCACTACTTCATCCACTGTATCAAAACAACCCAATACATAGCGATTTTGTGTTGTCATCTTTAGTCCTCCTCATTTTGTTTTCTTAATTTTATTATACCTTGTTTAAATTTCCAACCAAAGTAATACCTATTTCTCTTCTATATAGGTCTAAATAATATTGGTTTGTTTATTTTTTTGTTATGATGTGGAAAAGGAAGGTCAGACTTCGAAAGGAGCGCGTTATGATTGAATTTAAAGAAGTATCTAAAGAATACAACTCAGGTCAACCAGTCGTGTCGAATTTCAACTTACAAATAAAAGACAACGAGTTTTTTGTGTTAATCGGTCCAAGTGGCAGTGGTAAAACAACCACGTTAAAAATGATTAATCGTTTAATCCCTCTATCTTCTGGTTGGATCACTATTAATGGAAAGCCGATCAGTGATTTTAATCTTCAAGAATTGCGTTGGAACATTGGCTACGTCCTTCAACAAATTGCCTTGTTTCCAAATATGACGGTGGAAGAAAATATTTTGGTGGTACCTGAAATGAAAAAATGGCCCAAAGAGAAAATGAGAGACCGTGTCACTGAATTATTAGACAGCGTAGGATTGGAGCCGGACCAGTACCGGGACCGTGAAATTTCCGCTTTATCTGGGGGCGAGCAGCAACGGATAGGCGTTCTCCGCGCATTAGCAGCCGATCCGGATATCATTTTAATGGATGAACCATTTAGCGCCCTCGACCCTATCAGCCGGAACCAATTACGAAAAGATGTGTCTGAATTACAAAAGAAATGGCAGAAAACAGTCGTTTTCGTTACGCATGACATGCAAGAAGCAATTGAACTAGGTGATCGAATTTGTTTGATGAATCATGGAGAAATCATACAAGTCGGCACGCCACAAGAAATTTTAGAAGAACCAAAGAATGAATTTGTACGGAGCTTTTTACAAACCGGCCTGCCAGGTTATAAAGAAACCGTCAAAGTTGAACAAGCCATTCAAACGGGCTATCTACAAAATCTCTCAGAAGCAAATCAAATGGCTCCGGTTCTTTCTGTTACGGATAGCATTGAAAAAGCTGTTCGGCTACTAGCTACGAATGAAGTAGTTCGCATAAAAGATTCCTCCGAACAATTCGTTGGAGAAATTACCCAGCAGCTTTTACTTGCGTTTCTTGCTGACGAAGCAAACAAAAAAGTGGAGGTGTCTGAAAAATGACTGAATTCTTACAGACATTCCAGGAACGAAGCGGTGATTTAGGGACTGCTTTGATTGAGCACATCCAACTTTCTTTTATTGCTTTAGTAATCGCAATTTTAATTGCCGTGCCGTTAGGAATTTTCTTGAGCTACCATAAAAGGATTGCTGGACCGATTATTCAAGTAACTGCTGTCTTCCAAACCATCCCTTCTTTAGCGATTTTGGGGTTATTGATTCCACTCGTTGGGATTGGCGCAGTACCTGCAATAACCGCTTTGATCATTTATGCTTTACTGCCTATTTTGCGAAATACTTATACAGGAGTTTCTGAAATTGATCCTGCTCTCCTCGAAGCAGCCGATGCGATGGGGATGAACCGACAACGTAAATTACGCAAAGTCCAATTACCGCTGGCTTTACCAGTCATCATGGCAGGTATCCGCACAGCCATGGTCATGATTATTGGTACTGCAACCATTGCTGCTTTAATTGGAGCTGGTGGATTAGGTAGTTTGATTTTACTAGGGATTGACCGCGGAAATAATGCTTTGATTCTATTAGGAGCTATTCCTTCCGCATTATTAGCCATTATCTTTGATGGACTCATCGGTCTATTACAACGCATGTCTGTTAAAAAATCAGCGACTCTTTTAGGAACGATTGCTTTTATCATCATTGCTTTGTTGGTCACACCTATTTTCTTTGAGAAAGATGACTTAACAGCTGCCGGTAAAATGGGCACAGAGCCTGAGATATTGATGAATATTTATAAATTGTTAATTGAAGAAAATTCTGATTTAACTGTTTCAGTTGAGCCGAACTTCGGAAAGACTACCTTTGTCTTCAATGCATTGAAATCCGGAGAAATCGACCTCTATCCAGAATTTACCGGAACGGTTCTTTCTACATTTCTAGATGAAGACTTAGATGAAACAGATGAACAAGTCGTTTACGAACAAGCAAAGGACGGTTTGGCTGAGGAATACGACATGGCGTTGTTGGAACCAATGACCTTTAACAATACCTATGTGATTGCTGTTACTCCAGAATTAGCCGAAGAACATGAATTGGAAACCATTTCTGACTTAGCAGGAATAGAATCGGAAGTACAAGCAGGTTTTACACTAGAATTTACAGACCGACAAGATGGATATTTAGGAATACAAGAATTGTATGGCATTTCATTGCCAAATATTAGTACGATGGAGCCGCAACTACGGTACGAAGCGCTTCAAACTGGCGATATCAATTTACTGGATGCTTACAGCACCGACAGCGAGATCGTTCGATATGGGCTTGTCGTGTTAGAAGATGACTTGGGTCTCTTTCCACCTTATCAAGGTGCACCTTTGTTAAGACAAGAAACCATTGATGAATATCCAGACTTAGAAGAAATTCTCAACCAATTGTCCGGAAAAATCAGCGACGAACAAATGCGAGAGCTTAATTATAGCGTCGACGTAGATGGGAAATCACCAGAAAATGCTGCTAGAGATTTCTTGATCGAAGAAGGACTACTAGCCCAATGATAAATTTTTCTTATCATTTCTTTACAAAATCCTTCATACTTCTTTCATAAATAAAAAGTACTCTATCACTAAGCCAAATTAATAAACATCTTTTTATTCTTTACTCCTCCAAAATAAAGAATAACTCCTTTGAGAAAAAGGCTGGGAATTTTTCCCAGCCTTTTCTTTTTTGTAGACTAGGGGATTATAAGTTCAGCCATCAATGTCTAGCTCCCAAGTCCTGACCTAGTGAAAAAAAGATAAATTTGCCCCATTGCGCGCTTCGCTGCTCATTCAGGGTCAAATTTCCTATTTTTTCATAGGTCAAGGCGGACTTGTCCGCTTTTCTTATCCATTTTTTCTATCTAGTGAACTCTTTTATCGTTCCCAGTGGATGGAATAACATCACTATATCATCTAGTGGCGCTTCAATTGTTTACTCACTCCATTAAATTCACACCTAATCCCATCTAGTGGGAATCAAAAATTGCTTCACTAGACAAAATAGACTTCCCCTCACGATTCATACCTTATAAACGTAGGATTGTTTCTTACAATTGATTGTCTTCCTGATTATTTTCCCTTATCATTTTGGAATATCCGTGTTAGTATAGGCATTAGTATACATAACATTAAAAACAATTAAGGAACAAATGAGGAATCTAAATGAAATCTAATAGAGAGAAAGTATCGAATAGTAAACGAATCGTCATTAAGATAGGTACCAGTTCAATCATGAAATCGGATGGAACAGTTAATTATCAACAATTTGATCGACTTGCATATGTACTGAGTTCGTTACATAAATCCGGTAAGGAAATTGTTTTAGTATCTTCTGGTGCCATCGGGGTGGGAATGGACAAGTTATACCTTACAGAAAGACCCAAAACGATTCGTGAACAACAAGCCGTTGCTGCAGTGGGACAAAGCGAAATGATGAACCTGTACAGCCGCTTTTTTTCACACTATAAACAAACGGTTGGGCAAATTTTGATGACACGTGATATTGTGGAGTTTCCAGAAAGCCATAAAAATGTAGTGAATACCTTCGAGACATTAATAGGTATGGGCATTATCCCTATCGTAAATGAAAACGATGCGGTGGCAGTTGATGAGCTGGAACACGAAACTAAATTTGGTGATAATGACCAACTTTCAGCACTTGTTGCAGAAATTATCCAGGCTGATTTATTGATTATGCTCTCCGATGTCGATGGTTTTTATGATAAAAACCCAACAAAGTATCCAGATGCTACTTTATTCCACACGATTAATAAAGTTGATGAGGAAGAGATGGTTTTGGCTGGAGAACGCGGTTCAACATTTGGTACAGGCGGTATGATTACAAAGCTAAAAGCAGCTCGTCACCTATTAGCCCATAATCAAGAAATGGTCTTAGCATCCGCAGAAGACCCAACAATTCTTTTTGATATTCTAGCTGGGATTGAAATTGGAACATATTTTTCTCGTGAGTCTAACGTATAAAGGGAGGATTTTTAATGATTGGTTTATTACATCAAATGGGTAAACAAGCAAGAAAAGCTGCCAATGAACTTCGAAAAACAAAGACAGCGAAAAAAAATGAAGCACTGCTCGCAATGGAGCAAGTTTTATACAAAAATGAAAAGCAAATTATCGATGCAAACCAACAAGACATCCAAAATGCCCAAGCAAACGGCCTGCCAACACCGATGATTGAGCGTCTTACATTAAATAGCGATCGCATAAAAGGAATGGCAGACAGCATCCACCAAATTGCACAATTAGCTGATCCTGTTGGTTATATAGAAGAAATGATTACTTCTGAAGATGGATTGAAGATTGGTAAACAGCGGGTTCCTCTTGGCGTTATCGGAATTATTTATGAATCCCGGCCAAACGTAACGGCTGATGCAGCAGCACTTTGTTTCAAATCAGGAAATGCTGTCATTTTACGTGGCGGAAAAGAAGCATTACATTCAAATAAAGCAATCTTGGCTGCTTTACAAGAAGCGCTTGTTTCAGTAGGGCTTTCAGAAGATACCATCCAACTGATTACCGATCCTTCCCGAGAGCTCGCAGCGGAATTTATGCGCATGAATGAATACCTAGACTGCCTTATTCCTCGAGGGGGAGCGGGTCTGATTCAAAATGTATTGAAAAATGCAACTGTTCCGGTCATTGAGACCGGTGTGGGAAATTGTCACCTGTATGTTGATGAAGCTGCTGATTTAAAAATGGCAACGCGTATTCTTGTGAACGCAAAAGCTGATCGCCCTTCTGTATGCAATGCCATCGAAAATTTAGTCATTCACGAAGCCGTATCAGAAGAATTCCTGCCTGTATTTGCGGATGCTTTAAAAGAGCATCATATTGAAATACGTGGCGATGAAAAAACACAAGCACTCGTCCCAGAAGTGATTGCTGTTGAAGCAGAAGATTACAATACAGAATTCCTTGATACTGTCTTGGCTGTAAAAGTGGTAAAAGACTATGGTGAAGCAATTTCACATATTCAAGAACACTCTACCGGTCACTCCGAAGTAATCGTTACAGATAACTATCAAACTGCACAAGAGTTTTTAGAAGATATTGATGCAGCAGCTGTTTATGTAAATGCTTCTTCTCGTTTTACAGACGGAGGCTGCTTCGGTCTTGGCGGTGAAATCGGCATCAGTACGCAAAAATTACACGCACGCGGCCCAATGGGATTGAAAGAATTAACTTCGTATAAATACATTATTTTCGGAGAAGGACAAATTCGCGGGACAACCGGAGCGGAATACTAGTAATTAATAAAGAAGATAGAGGGCAGTATTGGAATGCCTTCTATCTTCTTTTCATTCTTTTAGTTTGATAATACAGAAAATTTTGAAACACTTTTCCCGCTTGCGTTATAATGGAAGCAGAAAAAATTTACAGCTTTGGAAAAAGGAGTCTCATAACATGACAAAATCAATCGCAATCATCGGCGGCGGGATTGTTGGAGCAACAGCTGCTTATTATTTAACACGTTTTGGCCATCAGATTACCGTCTACGATGAAGGAACCGGTCAAGCTACTTCTGCCGCAGCAGGAATCATTTGTCCTTGGCTGTCAAAAAGAAGAAATAAAAGTTGGTATCGATTAGCTGCCGGCGGGGCAGCATTTTATCAACAATTATTAACTGACTTGGAAGAAGATCACCAAGATACTTCTTTCTATCATAAATCAGGTGCCCTATTATTAAAGAAAAAAGCTAGCTCTACTGAAGAACAGTATCAAATTGGATTAGGACGTCGCAAAGATGCACCTGAAATTGGAGAGTTGAAAATCTTAACACAAGAAGAACTGACTCAATTACTCCCTACTCTTCAACAGCAAGAAAATGCGCTATACGTAGAAGGAGGGGCGCGAGTGGATGGAAGTTCACTCGTCGAATCCCTATTACATTATGTACAAAATCAGGGTGGCAGTGTAAGACACGAGAAAGCTTCACTTATAAAAGAAAATGAACGATACACCATCCAAATAAACAAAGAAAAAACGTCCTATGATGTTATTATTCTTGCTGCAGGTGCTTGGTTGCCACAAATTTTAGAGCCACTGGGGTGGGAAGTAGATATCCGCGGACAAAAAGGTCAACTAGCAGTACTTCAAACGGATGATGTAAACAATGGTCATTTACCGGTTATTATGCCCGAAGGTGAAATTGATGTTTTACCCGTTGGGGATGGAAAAGTATTCGTAGGCGCGACACATGAAAATGATAAAGGATACGACTTAACAATTGATGAAACTATTGTTAATCAAATGATCAAGAGCGGAGAAACCCTGTTTTCTCGTTTAAAAGATGCAAAACTGATTGAAAGAAAAGTTGGAACGAGGGCATATACTTCTGACTTTAGCCCCTTTTTCGGCTATCTCCCCCAACAAGAAACAGTTCTCACTGCTAGTGGGTTAGGTTCTTCCGGTTTAACAACAGGACCTTTTATCGGATATCAGCTCGCCTTGCTTGCTAATGGTCAGGAAACAACCGTTTCATCGAGCGACTATCTTCCTGATTATTATCTAACATTCATAGATACTAATATTTGCTAAAATTAACTTACATTCATTATAATAGAGATATTACAGGAGGTGAAAAACATGATTAAAGAATTCAAAGAGTTTATTATGCGTGGCAATGTTTTAGATTTGGCTGTCGGGGTTATTATCGGTGCTGCTTTCTCCGCAATTGTTAATTCGTTAGTAGAAGATCTAATTTCTCCTATTATTGTTTCTCTTACTTCCCAAGCTTCTATCGAAGATTTATCTGTACAAATCGGGGAAGCAACGCTTAGATACGGAAACTTTATCCAAGCCATTATTGATTTCCTTATTATCGCATTGGTACTGTTCCTTATTATTAAAGCCGCAAACAAATTCAAACGTAAAAATCCAGAAGCAGACGTGGACGAAGTTGAAATTCCAACAGCAGAATTATATCTAAAAGACATTCGTGACTTATTAGCTGCTGAGAAAATTGATTCAATGAAAGAAGATCGATTGCCTTAAAAAAAAGCAAGACAGCATAAAGTTTGAGCTGCCTTGCTTTTTAGTATTTAAAAGGGGGTTATATGGATGATCCGAAAAAGTTTTTTTACCCTTTCCATGTTGGTTTTTCTATTTTTGGGGACTTTCGCTGTTTACATTCTTTTGCCATATGAATGGTACCTTGGTTACTATCCAATTGGTTTTATCCAAATCATTTTACTTCTTATTTCTTTATTAGTATTTGGACTGTTTGTTAAAAACGCGCAGCACAGTTCCATTAAACAAAGGGTCGCAAATATTTTGTTAATGGTGGGATACACCAGCTTTATCTTAGGAATGTTATTTAGTATTTTTATTTGGTATGCTTTTATGCCAGGATAAAACAGAAAAAATACCCAGGAGTAATTCATAATAATTACTTCTGGGTATTTTTCTTTACTAAAATCTTGATTAACTAACTTTTTATACACAATTATCATTGCTGTTTTTGAACAAATTCAAAGACAGGTTCAAAATTTAATAGTAATAACAGACCAACAATTCCTACTCCGAATAGGGCTAAATAAATGGGAATAAAATTTAATAACAACCAGCTTCCAATTATTATCATAAAATTTAAAGAACATCTTATTGATTTGATAATTGATAATTTGACAGTAAGAGATAACGCTTGTTTAAAAGAAGTAATTTCGAAACGAGAAAGTAGTAAAAAATAATTCAATGAGAAAGTAATTGATGCAATCAGAATAAGTACATTTAACCATCTTAAGCTATCAAAAGAAGTAATAAAATTCATTAATAACAAGTTTGTGCCGCTTACACCCATTAAAAGTAAAGCAGTGACCCATCCTAAGATACTCATTTTAAACTTTTCCTGATATGCTTTAAAAAATGATTTAAAAGTACCATCTTTCTCTTTCGCCTCTTTCAAATACGTTAGAAGGGCTGTGGTTGCTGGCCCAACTGGCACTGCAGCAAGTAAAAAAAATGGTAAAGTACTAATTTTTAGCTCCATTGTCAATAATAAAAATAACAATGGAACATTGAGTAGCCAAAAAAGAATGGTCCCAACAAATGTATAAATGATGTAATTCAAATAAGAGATATAATGAAAAAGTTTATACATATCATTTCGATTTGAATTTGTTTGATTTGATGAATTTTTCATTATTATCTCTCCTTATACTGATTCAATCGTTATTTCGTTCCACTATTACCAATTCCTAAATTAATTTGGAATAAATATTTTTGTCCTAAGAAATAGACGACAATTTGTGGCAGGGTAAGCACTAGCGACATCACCATCAACATAGACATGTTTACGGTACCCGCAGGATTAGAAGTTGCAGACATGGATTGAGCTCCCAATGCCAAAGTCATTTTGCTGGTATCCGATACATAGATTAATGGTCCCATAATATCACTCCAAGCAGAGTTAAATGTAAATATCGCAATAGCTGCCATTGCTGGTTTAATAAGTGGTAAAACGATTTTCGTAAATGAGCCCATAGGACCTAATCCGTCCATTTCTGCAGCCTCAAATAAGCTGCCAGGAATAGAGGTTATGAACTGGCGAGTAAAGAAAATATTATAGGCTGATCCAAAAAATTGAGGAATAATCAATGGCCAAAGAGTGTTATATAGTCCCAAATTTCTAAAAATTAAAAATACTGGAATTAACGTAATTTGTCCTGGCAACATCATTGTTCCTAAAACCAGCAGAAATAACTTGTTTTTATGCTTATATTTCATTCGAGCAAAACCAAAAGCAACTAATGTAGAAGAAATGATTTGCCCAATAATACTTAGTACGACAACCAACATCGTGTTAAAGAACCACAACAAAATTGGCCGTTCGCCCGTTAACGAGTCTTTAAATAAATTTGTAAAATTAGAAAAATAGAATTCTGTAGGAAGCAAAGTAAACTGTTCTTTAATATTTGACTCTGGCGAAGCAAGTGCAATTGAAATCATGTATATAAAGGGCACAATTAAAATGCCAGCAAAAACAATCAAAGTAATATAGATAGTAAGTTTAGAAACTTTAGACAGATTTTTATCTAACAACTTACTTCACCTCCTCTTCATAAAACACCCATAGACTCGAACTCTTCAAAACAATTAATGATAATATCATCACTATGATAAACAATACCCATGCCATAGCTGATGCGTAACCCATCCTATAGAACGAGAATGCGTTTCGATAAAGATAAGGTACAATCATTTCACTAGCATAGTCTGGCCCGCCGCCAGTCATCATATAAACTTGAGTAAACGTTTGTAAGGAACCAATTACTCCGGTGATAAGATTAAAAAATAATATTGGAGAAATTTGAGGTATGGTAATACTTATAAACATTCGAAGCCTGGAAGCCCCGTCGAGCAATGCAGACTCATACATCTCTTCACCCACACTATTAATTGCTGAGAGCATCAAAATCATTGTTCCGCCAACGCCCCACAATGATAGGAAGACAAAACTCCACAGTACGTGGTCTTTACTTAACAGCCAAGCAGGTCCATTAACTCCAAACAATGCCAATGCTTGGTTTACTAAGCCTTTAGAAGATAACAAGCGAGTAAATAGCATTGTACTAGCAACAACTGGGACTATTGAGGGAAGATAATAAATTGTTCGAAAAGCTCGCATTCCTTTTAAATGGAAACTCAACAAGTATGCCATCCCAAGTGATAATAACAAATTTATAGGTACACTTATTAACGTATATTTGAATGTGTTTGACAAGGCTTTAATAAATATTTCATCTTTAAATAATCTTATATAATTATCAAATCCGACAAAACTAAACTCTGAGAACATATCCCAATCAGTAAAACTCATAATCACGGAAAAAATCATGGGCCCAATTGTAAAAGAAACAAAACCAATAATCCAGGGTGAAACAAAAGCAAAAAACCAGCGTGATTGTGTTCGTTTACGTTTTTTTTGATTTAATTGAAGTTGCGTAGCTGGCATATCCAATAGAACTCCTCCTTCTAAAATACGTACCTTAAGGAAGAAGCTTTTATTTCTTTCTTCCCTAAGATACCATTATTTTTTTAATACTGCTCCATTATTTTCTCTCCAGATTCTTGCATTTTTTCTAGGGCTTCTTCTGGTGTTAAACGACCCAATAGCATTTCTTTAACTTGGTTACTAAATTCACCAGTTAGCTCACCATAGTATGGTCCTTCAAAAATCCCATCAATTATTACTCGTTCTGTAGAAATCCCAACAACATCTAAATTAAGGTCTTTTTCATTTACTTGTCTATTAGTAAACTCTTCCGAATTTAACACTTTGATATTTGCTGGAGAATCAACTAAGCCTTCTCCAAGTATTTGTTGTGCTTCCTCGCTTGTCATATATTCGACGAACCTAAATGCAGCATCTTGTTTATCAGATTGTTTAGAAATTGCTAGCGCACTCCCAAATGGCCAAGTTACTTGTTCACTGAAAGATGGCATTGGAGCAATATCAAAATTTAAATCGTCAAGTTGTGTAAAGTTTCCGATATTCCAGAATCCAGTTGTTAACATACCAATTTTCCCTTGAGAAAACATAGAGTCTGCACCCGACTGTGCTACAGATTCATAGAATTCATAAGTTCCAACATAACCATCTTGATATAAATCATTAAACCAAGTAAGAACTTCTAAGTTTTCTGGAGAATTAATAACAACCTCATTATTTTCAACTAGTGAGCCTCCATTCGATTTTATGAAAACACCCCAATTGGGTACCCAGTCCATCCCGCTAGCTCCGTATTGAACAGTTTCACCATTTTCAATTTTTGTTAACTTTTCAGCTGCATCTGTATATTCTTCAATAGACCAGTCAACAGTAGGATACTCTATTCCTGCTTCGTCAAACAAATCTTTATTATAGTATAATATTTCTGGGCCTCCTCTATCCGGTAGACCAAATGGTTGACCATCATATGTGTATTGGGTCATTGTATCTGCCCAATTATCTTCAACGTCAATACTTGACTCTTCAATGTATTCTGTTAAATCAATGAATAATCCTTTCGAAGCAAAGTTCTGTCCATTTTCTGCAACTTGGACTACGTCAGGTGCTTCATTACCTGCAAACATTGTTTGTAATTTTGTATCATAGTCACTCGGAACTTGGACAAAGTCTACTTTTATGTCAGGATTAGCAGCTTCAAAAGCTTGGATTCTTGGCTCATAAATTGGAAGGTCGCTTTCACCGCCCCATGTATAGAACTGGATAGTAGTTACTTCTCCATCAGCAGCTTCCGAACTTCCATCTTCGTTACCTTGACCGCAAGCAATTAAAGTTAGTGCTGTAGTAGTTAACATTGTGATTGCCTTTAATTTTCTCCCTAATTTCATACTTAATTCCTCTTTTCATGTTGTTATTTAGTATTAGTATTTAAAATTTTTAAGGTAACAATTGATTGCCTTGGTACAATAATTCCCTGATTATCGATTGCTTGTTCTTCTAAATCCATTTCACTATCTGTGGTATAACTAATAATATCCTCAAACTCAATTCCTTCTATATCAATTTCTTTTTCAAAAAAGCCATTATTAATCATTACTATAATAATTTCTTCTTCATCTCTTTCGTTCGTTCCCAAAAAGCTAATCGTGTTCAACTCTTTATCCTCGCTGATTGAGGAAACTCTTGTATATCCTGGACGAATAAATTTACTAAAGTTTCCCATTCCCCAAAGACGTTTTGTTGGAAGGATTTCTTTAGTATCTAGATCCACATAAATCAATCCATCTCGATAGTCATAACTACTTACAGCAATCCAATATTGCCAAGCTATTACATTAAGAATTGTCATATCGTCGTGGAATTCGTTAGCTAATGTTAGTGCAGAGTCCATTGTATAATCGCGACCATTAACCATTTCTGTCCATTCAGACATCTTCAATGTAATATCCAGTTCCTTTTCGTCCAACCACTTCTTGAAATCTGTTTTTGCGATGTAGTTCGACCAGTATGAGTGAACTTCCCAAGTGTCAAAATAATTCATTAAAATTTCATTCTCAATAATCTTATTGAAATATTCATTACTACTATTTGCCCACTCTCCAAGTTCTGGCATCGATAAAGCAACCTTTTCCAAGTCAGGCCGTCTATTCTTCTCGTCTATAAACACTTCTAAAAGAGCGACCATTTCTTCTGGCTCGTAATGATTTCCTTCTTGTCCTCCAGTCCAATCCCATTGTGGTTCATTAATAGGGGACACGTGAGTAACCGGAATTTCTTCTTGTAAAAAGTATTCTGTAACATCATATACATAATTTGCAAAAGATTGATAATTTTCAGAGGCCAAGTTACTACTCTGTCCCTCAATCATATCGCCATATGCAGAACCATTTTTAGTGAGTCGGGTCAAGGGACTGTTGACAAATAAATAGATATCATCCAGTCCATATTCAACTGCTTTTTTTAACATCCATTGAGCATTCTCATCATTCGTCCAATTATATGTTCCTGGTTCTTCTTCAAAACTTTCTGCCCGTCTCCATGGATCGTCTATCTTGGGACTATTCTCTAACGTACTTCCTGCTCCCAGATTATATCGATAAGAAGTAAGTCCAATTCCATCTTTTTGATCGAATAACAGTTGAGCAATAAATTCTCTTTTTGAAAGCTCAGAGGTCTCTTCTTCAGTCCAACCACCTATATCTTGGCTCCACCAAGCCCCACTAGCACCAATGCTTTCAACTGTTTGGAACGTCTCTTCCAAATCAATTTTTACAGTCGCTGTTTCTACTGCTTCCTCTAAGTTTGTATCATCCTTTACTGCAGCACTCTCTTCATTCGAACTGCATCCACCAGCTATACTACTTATTAAAATGATGGGAATGATTAAAAATTCCTTTTTATTCATGAGTCCTCCTGCTTGTTCTCTAATTTAAGTTGACTAACAGGAAGGCCAGGTGAACGCATGGTGATATATGTTTCCTTTCCAATATCTCCTTCCACAAAACACATCAATTTCCCTTGAAACGTTCTTCTAAACGTTTCTGAATATGATGTAATATCAGACAAATCACCATTTTCCAATCCTAATAATGTCCCATTCTCTACTTCTACATACACAGGAACCTCTGATAATGTTGGTTTCCCTTCTTGATCAATTAACTGGCATTCAAGTTGATAAAGATTTTTTTCGAAATTTAAGTCAGCACTTTCTATTTTACGGATCCACGCTGTAGGAATATCTGCTATCTCAACATCCAACGCAGCTGGAGAGTAAGCAGGACTTATTTCATCCACAAGGAACGTTTCTTCAAATTTTGCTTCAACACTTAAGGACTGTCCTTTATACTTCACTACTGCCGAATAGTAACCATAGTCTTCATTATAAGATACTTCTGAGACTATTTGCTCTCCTATCTTTAATTGTATACTTTCTGAATTCGTGTAACATCTTACTTCTACTTCTTGATCGGTTAAATACTCCCATTTCCTAAAAGTCGGTTCCCATTCAGGATGTTCGCTGTTTTTATCATATGGAAGCGTCGTTAGATAAACAGTAGGTTCAAAGCTCCACCAACTTTTCCGTTTATAATAACTTGGCTTTTCAAATCCTGCTAAAGTCAGTAGCCCTGCACCAGATCCGTGAATCGGCCAACCATGAGCTTCTCCTAAATAATCAATTCCTGTCCATAAAAATTGTCCAGATATGTATGGCAAGTCTTTTGCAAATTTCCACTCTTTAAATCCATGACCATTCTCACTTCCTATGAATGGCTTGTCAGGAAATCTTTCGTGATCTTCCTCATACAAATGTTCTTTATAGTTGTATCCAACTACATCAAGATTATCAATTAAACCTATTTTGGTAGATAATTCAGGAAATGCTGCTGCTAAAGTAACAGGTCGAGTCGGGTCGAGTTCTTTTGTTATTTTGATTAACTTATCAGCTATTGTACTTAATCTTCTCATGTCCGGACGATGGGGATTATAAATCCTCTCAGCGGCTGGCTTGCTTTTATCGTTATTACCTGTCATTTCAGCGAAAATTGGATTTGCATATGGATCGTTCGGATAATCAATTTCATTCCCAATACTCCATGCAATAATAGAAGGATGATTTCGATTGCGCAAAATCATATTTTTTAAATCTTCCTCATACCAATTAGGAAAATGCTCTGCTGCCCCTTCTAATTTTGGAGGATAAATATTGTGCCCTTGCCACCATTTATTTTTAGGATTCTCCCACTCGTCAAAAGCTTCGTCAAATACTAAAAACCCTAACACATCACATAATCGATACAAATCAAAAGAATGTGGGTTGTGCGCCATGCGGATTGCATTTGTTCCCATTTCTTTTAATTTCAATAATCGTCGAGTCCACACAGAGACTGGCACTGCTGTTCCAAAAGATCCTGCATCTTCATGAAGACAAACTCCTTTAATCTTTGTCTGCTTCCCATTCAAGTAGAACCCACTGTTTGAATCAAAATTGAATTCTCTGATCCCTACGTGCTCTGTGTATACGTTCTCATTTTCT
The DNA here is from genome assembly GCF_003955755.1 of Jeotgalibaca ciconiae. Taxonomy (NCBI): domain Bacteria; kingdom Bacillati; phylum Bacillota; class Bacilli; order Lactobacillales; family Carnobacteriaceae; genus Jeotgalibaca; species Jeotgalibaca ciconiae. The sequence goes on from NZ_CP034465.1 coordinate 1,165,811, forward strand.
TCCATAAAATCATTTTGAAATTTCAATTTAGTATGTAAACGATACAAATTTGGCTGCGCAGGCGACCACAATTCCGGATTGCTAATTTTTTTGTATAGTTTAACTGCCTGGCTTTTCCCTGCTAAAAGGTTAACTTCTTGTTCGAATGTAACTGCCTTTTTTGTTTGTAAACTCTCAAGGGATTGTATAATGGTTACTACTTTATCCTGGTTCGATGAATTTGTTATTTGATGTTCGATTACTACTTCTGCTTCTTGTTTATTTACATCAGGAGTTGAAAAAACTGTTCCATAGTCTTCAATATAAATGCAGTCGTGCACTTCAATAGAAACATTTCGATTAATTCCATTTCCATTGTACCACCTTGAATCTGCCAAATCAGATCGCTCTACTCGTACGCTTATGATCAAGTCATCGTCCGGTGCATAAGGCAGGATATCCGTTAAATCATAGTGAAATGAAGCATATCCAGAAGGTCTTAAGCCCATATGATAGCCATTAATCCAAACACGAGCGTTCTTGTATATACCCTCAAAATGGATTTTTACGATTTTATTTGTTAAATCTCCTAGTTCTTTTAAAGATAATTTAGTCCGATACCATCCAACCCCGCCCGGTAAGTACCCCGTTCCACTTGAAAAACATTTTTCAAATGGATATTCTACGCTCCAGTCATGAGGAACTTTTATTTTTTTCCAAGAAGAATCATCGAAATCCTTTTTCCAAGCTTCCTTTTCTTCTTCTCTTAAAAACAACCAATCTTTCAAATATAATTTTTTCATTTATGAGCTCGTTCCCTTCTTTCAATATAATACTATAATAAGAAATCGCTTTCTTTTTATAAGAGCATCTAGTCTTTGGTATAATTTTACTAAATAGTTTACCAAATAACATGGTCTATCTGATACATTTTCATGTATTATATGATATAAAGAAAGAAAAGATTATCCATCTGCTATCGTTGTTTTTAATAGGAGGCAATCATGTACCATATTCATTCAAATATATTTAATCCTGAAATCATATATGTTGTTGATTTTTGGAATGAAAAGAAGAATCTTAGAGGATATCATCATCATGATTTTATTGAGATTAGTATCGTACTGGAGGGAACGGTTGATTATGAATTCAACGAGACACGTACAAGATTACATGCTGGTGATGCTTTGCTTTTCAATCCTGGTATCCCTCATACGGAAATTCACCCGAGAGGAATGGAATCTCACGAACTTCATATCGGACTTTCCAACATCCTCATTGAAGGACTGCCTTTTAATAATTTCCCAAATAAAAACCCCGTCCTTGATCTGGGAATTTATAAAGAGGAATTTGTAAAAAAAGCATGGCAGCTTACAAATGAGTTCAATAATCATGGTTTACATCATGAACTCATGGGAAAAGGGATTCTTCTTGAGATGCTTGTATTAATTTTAAGATGCTTAAGTTCTCAACAATCAGATGAATTCTTAGCAAATATCTCCGAAAAAGATAAGAAAAAACAAACACTCGTGAATCACACGGTTTACTACCTTGAGAATCATCATCAGGAGGATATTACATTAGAAACTTTAGCAGACATGCTCTACATAAGTCCCACTCAGTTATCAAAGGTTTTTCGTACCATTACAGGTAAAAGTCCAATTAAGTATCTCATTGAAATTCGATTAAAGCATGCATATGAATTACTCATCCATACAAATCTGACGATCAAAGAAATCTCCGAAGAAGTAGGATATCAAGATCCATTCTATTTTAGTAAACTCTTCAAAAAACATTATGGCCTCGCTCCTTCTAAAACCCGCAAAAAAATAAATCTTAATTCATTTTGCCTCTTTCCTATACCTGAATAACGAAGCGTAAACGTGCTCAAAAAGGCAGCTCCGACGTCACTTCACGAATAAAGCTCGGATGGACTGCATCCATCCTGTGCTTATTCGCTCCAGTGATTCGGAGCTAATCGCCTTTTTTTCCACTTTATTTTTTATACAATTACTCGTCTCATTAATCCATCTTCATTAAAATCTAGCGGCGAAATGCGAGTTTGTCGGTTATAACCTCTTTCTTCATCCTGAAAGTCTGAGAATGGCAGCCCGAAGCTATGATAGGCAATGTAATATTGCCCTTCATATTCTAAAATACTGTGATGTCCAGTTCCTAAAATTCCTTTATCCACATTCTTTTGTAGAATCGGATAATGGTAATGAATCGGTCCATAGAGGGAATCCGATGTACCATAATTAACATGGTAATTTTCACTACGGGTATCTTCTCCTGACCAAGTAAAATGGTAGATGTTATCACGTTTCAAAACCGTAATAGCTTCTCGAAAGTCTTTCAAACCTTCATATTCTTTCAAACTCTCCATCTTCACTGATCTCATATCATCAGCTAGTTCAACAATGGCAGCTGTTCCCCCTGCTGAATTGCCAAATAGCAGATAATATTTGTCATTTTCATTGTAGACCGATGGATCAATGACTTGGCTCATATTTAATGAATAATCTTCAATCAAATCAGGGCTCAATAAAGGCTCATCTTCTGCAATAAAAGGACCGGTTGGACTATCAGAATATGCCACTCCGATTCCAGAACGACCCTCAATACTCTTTCCAGTAAAGTAATAATAAAATTTTCCATCTTTCTCCGTTGCACACGGCGCCCAAGCTCCTCCAATTGTCCACTTCACTTGACTTGAAGCCAAATCAAGAATGACTCCTTTATTTTCCCAATTGATTAAATCTTCTGATTCAAACACTGAAAAACTCGTACCTGACCAATTGGTAAAGCCATCTGATGTCGGGTATATGTAAAATTTTTCGTTAAATACAACCAAGTCCGGATCGGCATATAAACCGTCCAATACAGGATTTTGTTGGTGATAATATTTAAGTAATTGATTATATTCTTCATCGTTAATTTTAAGCACACTTCCATGACGCTTAATAGACTTTCCAAAGTTAAACTGTGGAGCAGGCTCGAAGTAGCCTGTTGAAAGATCTTCACTAATTGCAATCGTATAGCCTGTTCCTTTTTTAAATTCATCCACAATCAATGCCCACTTTCCATCCGACAATTGATAAATTTGCGGTCCTTCTACACCTTCTAAATGCTCGAGATAGTCTGAATGAACTTCTTCATATTCTCCAAGTAATGTCTGGCTTCGATCCATAAAAATCCGACTGTTTTCTTCGTTTTTTGTGAAGCGGTAATAGTAGCCATCACTAAGCGTAATAGTTGTATCAATGACATTCATACTTTTTTCTATAAACAACTCAGCTTCAGTAAATGAACGAAAATCAGTCGTATGAGTATAGTAAATATTGTGCTTTCCATTTACTTTTGAGGCAAAAAAGACAAGAAACGCTTCTGCCTGTGGATCATAGATAGCCTCCGGTGCCCATAAATTTCCTGCTTCCTTAGGAGCGATGGTTGCCGTCCACGGTTCCCTCCAATAAACTAAATCTGTCGATTCCCAAATAAGGATATCCCGGCTTCCATTCGCTTGTGCATGATCCCAGCCAAGTTCTTTTTCAATACGAAGATCAGTCGCAATTAAAAAATATTTATTTTCTCCTTGAATAAGAAAGGGATCGCGTGCCCCTTTTTCTCCGAGCTTGCTTTTTAAAATAGGCGTTCCTTGATTCAAGTCTAAAAAGTTTAATCCATCTTTGCTGATACTAAAATATACTTGCTCTCCATCTTTTTGTTCTCCAATAAAATGAGTGAATAAATAAGCAGCCATGATACGCCTCTTTCTTTTGTCATAGTAAGAACTCTCGTTGTTACTACTTATTGTAAGGAAACAACAGCATATTTGTATAAGTTGTTGAACTATCTTCTATAAGATTTTGAAACAAATTGCTCCATACTTTTATATACAAAAAAAGAACTAACTTCACCTGAAGAAAGTTCTTTTCACCTTAATATAAGAGCAATTCCTAAAAATAACAAAGCTGTTGCAATATGAAAATGACGATAAATTAATAATAAGGCAATGTATTCACGCACCAAAGCATAGGGTAAATAATGCCAAGGTGTCTTGGCGCCGATTCCAATTGCATCTACACCCAATTGACGTGCATATAAGCTGCTGCGAAGAATGTGGAAACTATTCGTAACAAAAACTCCCTTGTCCCCAATTTTTTTCTTTGTAATAATGTTTTTACTAAAGAGGAAATTTTGATGGGTATTTACGGAATTCATTTCTGCTATGATATTTTGAGGATCCATCCCTTTTTGAATGAGGTATTGCTTCATTACTTCTGCTTCTGATTGAGGCGCGTCTGGTCCTTTTCCACCGCTCACAATTAAAGTAACTGGTTCTTCACCCTGTTCTTTTTGTTTTTTATAAAAAGAGAGAGCCTTGTCCAGACGATATTGCAGAATTTTACTTACTGTTCCATCGGGTAATATGCCCGTTCCTAGCACAATAAGATAGTCTTGGCTTAACTGTATTTGTTTAAATTGGTGGATTATGACACTTATTACAAACAGTAAGAAAGAAAAAACCATATATATCAATACATATGCTAGCAAATATTCTAAAGAGTGAATCCATCTTAATTGAATGGTAAATTTGTTCCAAATGACAATGACTACTAAAAAAAGCAGCAAGAAACTTAAAGCTACAAGAGCTAAATACTTTCGTGATTTCCTTCGTTTTTGCAGTCTTTGAACAGCGTGAACAAGCGTTATCATACTGAATAATCCTAGAAAATAAGGTGCTACGCTATAAATAAATTTCATAAAGAGAATTGCCCACCGAACCACTACTGACTCCATTGGCATAGCGCGCCTTTGAATAATTCCGAAAAAAACGGCCAAGCCCGCACCAAAGAGAAAGATGATTTTCCCTTGAGAATGTTTTTGTTTTAATGAAAGCATGATAAAAGCAAACAAACTCAACATACTGAAAACATAGAAAATCATCGGCTTTCCCCCTTTTAAATCTCGTGATAGGCTTGATATACTTCTTGTTTCTTTCTATTTCTTAATTTCGCGACTTGCTTAATAGCGTCTTTGGAAGAAACATCTTCTTCCTGCATAACTATTTCAACATGTTCTTTCAAATCTTCAGGAAATGGCTCTTTCTCGACAACTGCTTCTGGATTTTGATTACCCTCTACAAGTAAACAAATTTCTCCCTTTACGGTTTTCTGATTCAACCATTCTAATACATCTTTTGCATTTCCGCGGACAAATTCCTCATAGCGTTTCGTCAATTCACGACAAATGACTACGCGGCGTTCTTCACCCAGCACGGCAGCTAGATTCTCGATCGTCTCCTTTAAACGATAAGGAGATTCATAAAAAATCATCGTCTCTTCTTTTTGCTCCAAAGCTTTCCATTGTGCACGCTGGTCTTTTTTCTTTCTTTTTAAAAATCCAATAAAGGTAAAAGGCTGCGGCGTGAGACCGGAAGCAATCAACGCAGTAATACCTGCATTCGCTCCGGGTAAAGGTACAACCGGGATACTGGCTTCAATACAAGCTTGAACGAGCTCATGGCCAGGGTCGCTGATCGAAGGCATTCCTGCATCACTTACCTGTGCAATCGATTCTCCCGACTCTAACATCGCTATAAGCTGCGGAATGCGTTCTTGGGTATTATGCTCATGAAAACTAAGCTGTTGAGTCAAAATATCAAAATGAGTTAATAACTTTCGAGTATTTCTTGTATCTTCAGAAGCAATCCAATCAACCTCTTTCAGTACCTCTACCGCTCGAAAAGTCATATCTCCTAAATTCCCAATCGGTGTAGGAACAAGATACAACGTTCCCGTTGTCTGAACTTCATAACTCTTCTGTGTCTCCATCTCTTCCTACCCTCTTTTCCTTTTCTTTCCGAGTTAACTTTTTAAAAGCAGCCTCTGCCTTCGTTGCTTCACTCCGCGTAGCAAATCCTTCTCGGTGAATCATTCTGACAGGACGCCTGCTTTTTGTATATTTACATCCAATTCCAGTATTATGTTCCTTTTCACGCCGTTCCGGTTCGGTTGTGTAACCGGCGTAAAAAGACCGGTCTGCACACTCCAATACATAAAAATAATGGCGCTTCTCTTGGTTTGTATTTTGTTCCTTATTCACCAAAAAGAATCGCCTTCACTTCTTTGGTATATTCGCCTGTTTCATCGTGTACATAAAAGGGCGGCAAGATGTGCAGACCATCTTCCTTACCATCTTTGATTGCTTCAATTAATATCATATTCGCTTCTTTACCAGCTTTTGGATAGATAAACTGAATCTTTTTAGGAGCTAGACGATTCGCCCGCATGGTATCCAGTATTTCCAATAGTCGATCTGGACGGTGCACAAAATATGCCTTCCCGTTCATTTTTAAGAGCTGGCCTGTTTTTTTCATTAATTGATTCAAGTTTAGTTTTATTTCATGTCTGGCAATCGTAAATTCCGAATAAGTATTTTTTGTACTTGAAGGAATATTTTTAAAATAAGGTGGATTGCAAGTAATGATATCTACAGAATCTGGCTGAATTTCACTTGTAATCTCATTAATATCAGCCTGAATAAAAGATACCCGATCTTCTAGTTCATTCAATTGAACGGTTCTTTTAGCCATATCAATTAACCTATCCTGTATCTCCACACCGATAATCGGGTTGGTCGTTTTTCCGGTTAATAAAAAAGCAACCGCTCCATTACCCGAACAAAAATCGACGATTTTTGTTTTACGGCTAGAAGGTACGGAAGCAAAGTTCGCTAATAATACCGCATCTAAAGAAAAAGAAAAAACGGAGGGGCTTTGTATGATTTGGATGTTTTCTTTCTTTAATATATCCAAGCGTTCTCCCGCTTTTAGTAACTGACTCTTCTTTTGACTTGATTCATTCAATGGCGTTGCTCCCGTTCTCCGTAGATGACATCCAAACAAAATACACATGACTCATCATCTAAACGGCGACTACCGTAATAGACATTACAGACATGAAAGCCATCTTCATATAATTTTTGTAAATTTAATCGTGATTTAGACATTTCAGGTTCAATGCTTGCTGCATTTTCTTCCATTTGTTTCGTCAAATAGTCAATTCGGTCCCGTAAATGTTGGTTCTCAATCTGTAAAGTTGTATTTTCCTCGATTAATTGATTTAATTTCTCCTGAACATCGATTAAGTCTTCTCCAACTGCGGAAACACGACTTTCCATACGGTGAAACTGATCAAACAAGGCTCGTTTATCCATTTTATTCACTCACATTTTTTTGTTTTCTTCACTAGTTACGACAACTATACTAATTCGCCTTTTAATTCTTCCCACGTATAATCCGCGGTCTTGTTATCCTTGAAGAAGCGAACCGTTACAATCTGAGATAGAATATTCAGACCGATTACTTTCCCTTGACCCTCTGGTGTATCAATCTTTTCGCCATAATCAGGCAGACTACGTTTTAATTCTTCATAGGCCTCATTTTCAAAGTTCAGACAGCACATTAAACGACCGCAAATTCCAGATATTTTTGCTGAATTCAACGACAAACCTTGATCTTTTGCCATTTTAATCGAAACTGGCATGAAGTCTCCTAGGAAAGTCGAACAACACAATGGTCGACCGCAAGGGCCAATTCCCCCAAGGATTTTTGCTTCATCCCGTGCGCCAATTTGACGTAATTCAATTCTTGTTCGGAAAATTGAAGCGAGCTCCCTTACTAATACGCGAAAATCAACCCGGCCAGCTGCACTAAATAAGAAAGTTAGTTTTTGACGATCAAAAGAATACTGAGCTTTTATGATTTTCATTTCCAGCTTATTTTCTCTTGCTCGTTCTTTGGCGATCCGCAGAGCTTGTGCCGCCTCAATCTTGTTTTTCTCTTCTTTTATTAAATCAGCATCTTCTGCTTTCCGAATAATATTATCAGAAGCATATGCAGCATCTTGCTCATGGCATTTTTTTGAATAAATGACAACTTTGGCAATCTCCTCATTTTCACCATGCTGAACAATCAGTTTTTCATTTAATTGATAAGACTGGTTCCCCTTTTCATAGTAAAAAATCGTTCCATTCGGGATAAACCTCAGGCCCATTACTTCTTTCATACCATTACGCTCCTTTGCTTTGTTGATGCGATTTTACTATTGATTTTTAAGTACAATGCTTTCTAAGACACCCTGCGTTTGTACATTTGCATTTAAAGCTTGTTTGCCTTGTAAAATACTTTCAATTGCTTGTGTAATCTTTTTAGAGTCTTTTAAAAACTGTGCCATTTTTTTATATTCTGGCAATTGTTTTTTTTGTACAACTGCCTCTTCATTTCCAAAAGATACATACAATAAATCGCGATAATGGAACAATAATAAATCTAAATAAAACAGACTATGGGACTTATCTTTTAAAATTTCCAACAAGCTTGTTGGAACATAGATAAATGCCATGGGATCAGAAGAGGTTAATAGCTTGAACCAATTCCAACTTTTTTCCTTTAACGCATGAAATAATTCGTCTTCAGCTAATCCTTTTGCCTCTTCCAAATCGTTCGTGACAGCAGATAATAATTCTGCGTCTTGCGAGTCAATACCTGCAGACAACAACAGCTCTTCCATAACTTCTCGCTTTAGCGGTTGAAAATGGATGATTTGACATCGCGAACGAATGGTAGGCAAAATGTTTTCCTTTACCGTTGTTAGCAAAAATAGATAAGTATCTTTCCCAGGTTCTTCTAAAAATGTTAGAAGACTATTTGCAGCACTAATGGTCATTTTCTCAGCATCTTCAATTATATAAACTTTCTTGCTGCTTTCTACTGAGCTCTTGAAAAACTCTGTTTTTAACTGCCGAATCTGGTCAACCTTGATTGATTGACCATCGGGTGCCAGCTCAATTAAATCAGGTAAATTTCCTTCATCAATCCGTAAGCAGCTTCGACAGGAAAAGCACGGGTTTCCATCTTGAGGGTTTTCACAGAAAATAGTACGGGCAATCCAGTTTGCTAATTCTTTTTTTCCTGTTCCTCGTGCTCCTTCAAAAAGATAGGCATGGCCTAATCGCTGATTTCTGATGGAACGAACAAACAATTCCAGAAGTCTGGGTTGCTTCTCTTTTACTGACATCTCATTCATTAGAATCGATGAAAACTTTCTACTGGAAGAACAAATACTGTCGCACCGCCAACATGAACTTGCATTGGGTACGGAATGGAACTATCCAATGAAACGTCTAAGCTCACTGGTGAAGTTGTGTATTGCTCTCTTGATTCACAGTTTACCTTGATGATATTGAGAACCTCTTCAACACGGTCGTCTTCTACCCCAATCATAAAGGTTGTATTTCCGGAGCGAAGAAACCCGCCACTTGAAGATAGTTTCGTTGCTCGAATATTCGCTTCTACCAACTCATCTGATAGCAATGCACTATCTTTATCTTGAATAACAGCCATAATTAGTTTCATATCAATCTCCTCTTTCTTCTTTATAATTTCTTGTTAGTTGAAAAATGAGTCAAAATTTGTTCTATACAATTTTCAGCCACTTTTTCAGGGCTCTGGCTTCCATCAATCTTAACGATCCGATTGGGATGTTTTTTCAATAATTGCAAATAGCCTTCACGTACTTTTTCATGGAAAGTCAATTTTTCTTGGTCTAGGCGGTTGTTTTCCCGACTGCCTTCACTTCGTTGAATTCGATTAATTCCTTCTTCTGGATCGATATCGATATATAGTGTTAAGTCGGGTTGAATCCCCTCTGTCGCAAAGTCATTGATTTGGAAAATTCCTTCCTCCCCAATGCCTCTCGCGTATCCTTGATAGGCAATGGAGCTATCTACAAAACGATCACATAAAACGAGGTCACCGTTTGTTAGAACAGGTATCACTTTTTCGACTAAGTGTTGTCTGCGACTTGCCGCATAAAGTAATGCTTCGGTTCGCGCATCCATTTCGGTATGTTCCGGATTCAATATAATCGTTCTTATTCTTTCTGCAATCGGACTACCACCTGGTTCTCGTGTCGTAACAATCTTTTTGTCCGTATATTCAGGCAATTGTTTCGCAATCGCCTGCAAGGCAGTTGTTTTTCCTGATCCATCCGGTCCTTCTAATGTGATAAATATTCCGTTCATGTTCTGCTCCTTGTTTCGTATAGTTTCATTATACGCTACTTGTCCCTCTTTTTATATAAGACAATCGTCTCACTCTTGAGTAAATAAGTGATCTCGTTGGTAACCACGTTTCTTTACACGAAAAGTTTTTGCTTTTTTAGGCGTAGAAATATCTCCTGAAATATTGCGGCAACGTGCTTCTCTCATTAAAAAAAGATATTTGGCACCTTCTATTTTCCTTAAAATATAAAGATCATCGGAGACATCATAAGCGGCATTTTCCAACTCTTGGAGTAACTGGTACTTATGATAAACTTCTTTCATTGTTTCCGTAAGTTGTTCATCCACTATGCGTTTCTGATAATGATTTTTTTGTTTTTTATTCAGTAAGTGGAATGCCATTACTATTTTTCAAACTCCTTACTTAAGCTGTTACAGTTCGCGTCTTCCATCGATCGCTCGGAATAACGTCATCTCATCCGCATATTCAATATCGCTTCCGACTGCCAAACCATATGCCAAACGAGTTACTTTAATACCTGCTGGTTTTATCAAACGCGAAAGATACATGGCCGTCGCTTCTCCTTCGGCTGTTGCATTCGTCGCAATAATGACTTCATTGATTTCTTCTTCTTGCAGGCGTTTAATTAAATTAGGAATGTTCAAATCTTCTGGTCCGGTCCCTTCCATCGGCGAAAGAACACCGTGCAAGACATGATACAAACCATTATACTCTCGGATTTTTTCCATAGACATAATATCTCTTGGGTTTTCCACTACTAACACAGTAGACCGTAATCTCGTTTCATCAGAACAAATGATACACGGATCGCTTTCTGTGATGTTTCCACATTTTGAGCAGTAGTGCAAGTCCCTTTTTGTACTGATTAAAGCATTAGCAAAATGGACAACTTCCTCTTCCTGCATATCTAAACAAAAGAATGCCAGACGAGCTGCTGTCTTTTGGCCAATTCCAGGCAGCTTCATGAAGCTCTCGATTAATTTCGCTATTGGTTCTGGATACTGCATTCCTACTCTGCTCCTTTATTTTTCGTTCCTAAAAACCAGGCATTCCTTTTGCAAATTTGCCTAATTTTGCTGTCTGATCGGTTTCTACTTTCTCAAGAGCATCATTGGTTGCCATCAAGATAAGATCTTGCAGCATTTCAACGTCGTCTGGATCAACTGCTTCCACTTTTACTTTTACATCAACAACCTTTTTATCGCCGGTCATTGTGATCATGACTAAATCATTAGCTGCTGCCCCCACATACTCTGTTTGATTCAATACTTCTTGTGTTTCCTCAATTTGTTTTTGCATTTTTTGCATTTGTTTCATCATGCCTTGCATATTTCCCATATTTCCACGCATATTTTTTCTCTCCTATTCGTTAATTACTGTAATGTTCTCTTTTCCAAATATACTAATTGCCTGCTCAACCACTTCTTGTTGTTTCGTTTCTTCTTCATCAGAAGGACTCATTTCAATGGCTAAATCATCAAAAATCGGTGGCGCATCCCGGTCATCATAATCCGCTAAAGGTTGGTCTGCCGGAATATTGGTTCTTTTTGGTTGCTCTTGTTTCTCGTCTGTTTGGTTCTCTCTTTCACTGGCAGCAGAAGACGGTTCATGCTTTCGAGCTTTTAGTTCTTGTACATAGCTTTTACGCAATGATCCCCATTGTTCCGCTGTAACACAGACAAAGTCTCCAGGACGATTCGACATTCTACTGATTGCCTCTTCCAGAGCTGCTCGCAATTCTTCGTCTTCACTTGCTTTTTGACACAAAATCTCATACTCAAATGATAAAATACATGCTTCGGCATTTGCAGCAACTGGTTCAGCTTGCCGTAACACAGCTCTTTGCGTTACAGACAATGTATCCAAAATATCCACCCAGTTCGATTTTACATTTACTAACTCCTGTTTAGAAGCAGACCTCATGATGGCTTGGATGCGAGTAAAGTTTGGCTTAAAACTGCTTCCATTTTTAGAAACTGCTAGCCGCGATGTGGTTGGCTTGGCAGCTGGTGTATCACTTGCTTGAATCGTACCATTTTTAACGCTATCTAACAGGGCTGCCAATTCTTTTTTCAAAGAAGCAACTTCTTTTTCTAGACGGCTTACATCTTGTGGGTTTGTATGGCTCTCACTTACCTCAGCAGGAATTGTTACGACTACGTCCGATTGAGAGAGTTTTACGGCCAATACTTCCAGATAAACATCTGGTTGTGTAGAAAAACGCATTTCTTTTTGTGTGTAGCTGAATTCTTCTACAGCTCGATACAAAAAGGAACTGTTTACTTCTTTTGAGAAAGATCGAAATTGTTCCGTCGTTTGTTCACTTGAGTCGGCTTGATTTTCTGTTTGCTTATAAACGAGAATATCTCGAGAAAAAAGAATCATCTCTTCTAGAAAGCGTCCTGCTTCTTTCCCATTTTCTAAAATATCATGCAGAATATGAAGCGCCGATTCTGCATTACCATTCCATAAAGCCTCCAGGAATGCAATCATCATTTCTTCTGTTAAACTTCCTGAAACTTGAATAGCATGATCGAAAGTTACACAGTCCGAGTCATAGGAAATCACTTGGTCTAGTAAACTTAAGGCATCACGCATACCGCCGTTCGCCGCACGAGCAATGACGTGAAGCGCCTGTTCCTCGTACTTAATTCCTTCTTGTTCTAAAATATAACTCATTCGTGACAAAATCGCTTGATAAGTAATTCTCTTAAAATCAAAACGTTGTGTCCGCGAAATGATGGTCAATGGTATCTTATGTGGTTCTGTCGTTGCTAATATAAAGATTACTTTGGCAGGCGGTTCCTCCAACGTTTTCAGTAATGCATTAAATGCTCCTGTTGAGAGCATATGAACTTCATCGATAATATAAATTTTATATTCTGCTTGGGTAGGGGCATAACGTGCTTTATCACGAATATCTCTGATTTCTTCAACACCGTTATTACTGGCAGCATCAATTTCAATTACATCATTTAGTCTGCCTTCTGTAATCGCTTGGCAGATTTCACATTGGTTACAAGGTTCGCCATCTTCTTGGTTCGGACAGTTGATGGCCTTAGCGAATATTTTCGCTGCACTTGTTTTCCCTGTTCCCCTTGGTCCAGTAAACAAATAAGCATGACTGTTCTTTCCTTGTATCAATGCATTTTTTAATGTCCGAGTAACTGCTTCTTGACCAGCAATATCATCAAACCGTTGTGGACGCCATACTCGATAAAGTGCCTGATAGCTCATTCTTCCCCCTCTTTCCCTTTGTTCTTCATTTCTTCATTATACGGTAAAAAGAGGAAAATAGAAAGGGCTGGGTTCTACTCTCCTCTCCTGAAAAATCATTGTTCTACCAATGTTTTTCACGTTTAAAACGTTGTCACTAGCGTATTTTACTTTTTCATTAGATAATAGAATTATCGAAAGAGAATGCAAGCATGGTTATGCTTGTAAAGGAGGAATGAAAGATGAAACTCACTGTAAAATTCCGTTCAACTTCAATTGCTGAAATTATGGACTCCGTGGATCAATTACGAGAAAACGGTGTTTCGAAAGACAATATTTATATCATTACCAATCAGGCGAGTAAAGATACGATTCGAAATAATTATGATCTAAGAAAAAAAGATGGCTCTATTTTTTCTTCTCATCGTCTTTTGGAAAATGTCCACAGTATTTTGCACCTGCAGGAATATGAGGATTTTTATAAAAGAAATCCGCTTTTTGAAGGCCAAGCTGATCCACTGAAAGATTACTATGAATCAATTGGGTATGGCACACTTGTTGTTGCCATCATGACAACTTCTTAATTTATTTTTTATTAGAATTAACCGTATCTTTTGCAGTGATCTTCTTTTTCAGATACACTTATGTTGAACGTAATACAAAATCTGATCTTAAGGAAAGTTGAGGGAAATACTATGGCTAAATTTATAAAAGGTCCATATGCAACTGTTACTGAAGTAAAAGATGCTTTACGTGTTTTAGAAGCAGATGGTTATCCTGAAAGCGCCATTACGATTATTGCTAATAACGAAGAGGATATTCGTAATATTGAAAGAGGAACTAATGCAGAGGTTAAAAATGAAGAGTCTTCGTCTTTACCAAATGCAGAAGAAGTTTCATTCTGGGAACGCTTTGCCCAAACTTTTACAGGTTTTTTCCTTAATCAAGACGTAGTTGATCGAAATACAAGCGAACCGCTGCCAGAAGGTGAGGATGACACTGATGCGATGATAGCTGGTTATCGCTCTGACTTAGAGGATGGAAAAATTATCATTTTAGTAGAGGATCTTCTAAACAGAGAAGCCAAATTAAACATCGATGCAACAGAAGGAAACCCTGGTGCAGTTAAAGAAAGAGATGCTTCTCCATCTGAAGCGATGAAAGAAGCAACTTTAGAAGAAGATTCCCATCCAGATATTAAATACAACGAAGATATTTTAGAAGAAGAAACAACTTATACGCCTCCAAGCGAAGAGGATGTTATTGATTCTAACGAACCTTTTCAAGTAGTCCACAAAGATCACCATGATCCCGACGATATACCACAAGATGGAGTCTTGGTGGACGAGGTGGAAGGAACTAGCTACATTGATGGCGAAGAAGGCACGACTGGTGACCCGAACGTCATTGATTTAGAAGACAGAGATACACGCAGATAACTCTGTATAACTCCCCTTTTAGTCAAGAGCACTGTTTAAAAACAGGCTCTTGGCTTTTTAAGTTTATAGGAATCCATTCACAAAATCCTGACCAATCGAATAGAGGGAAAATCCAAAGAATTTTTGCCCCACGCTTGAAGCTCTTTGGTACCTTCAGCGTAGCCAGAGGTTTTTGAAAAATAGAAAAAAGGTCTGGAATATTCATTCCAGACCTTGCTTATTATTAGATTAACTTACAGCACATGGCGAATCGAGCTTATAGCTGCTTCCTTCCGGACCTGACTCATTCACAAGACCGCCATTGCCATAAGGCCTTTCGGCAAACACCAGTATAACATAATTCGCTTGCAGATGGCAAGACATTTTTTAGATTCTATTCAGCTGCCTTTGTTCGCTTCAGGTGTTTTCTGTTTTCTGCTTTTCTCTTTTTACGTAACTCTCGAAAAAAAGATTGTAGAAGCTCTTTACACTCTTCAAGTAAAAGTCCTCTTTCAACTTCAGCTTGATGATTGAACCGTTCATCTTCCAGTAGGTTCATTAATGTTCCAGCAGTTCCTGCTTTTAAGTCGGAAGCTCCATAATAAACTTTTTTGATACGGGATAAAATAATAGCCCCGCTACACATTGGGCAAGGCTCTAGCGTTACAAACATTTCTGCATCTTCCAGACGCCAATTATCCAGTTTTTTATTTGCTTGTCGGATGGCATTCATTTCAGCATGTGTTGTCGCATCATTCGAAGTTTCTCGTTCATTATGCCCGCGTCCAATTATCGTTCCATCCAAGACAATTACCGCACCGATGGGAACTTCTCCTATATTCTTCGCTTTTCTTGCTTCTTTGAGTGCTTCACTCATAAAAAACTCCTTCTGATTCTGCTCCATACCAACCCTCTTTTCCACTTAACTATAGCATATTTCTTTGAGTGCTCTTAGCAATTCTTACGAGTTAATGATAAAATAATACTGACAAAGTATACTTTTTACTATTATTTTGATTGTGGGGGAACATTTTGATTGATGACTTATTACAAGAACTATTCCCGGAAATACAAATCAATAACTCTTCCTGGGTAGGAGAAGACTATTTTAGTGTGCCATATGAAGAGAAATGGGTTCACTTTCCAAACGATTCCATTACTGAACGGGAGAAAAAACTGATTGTTCAATTAATGTCTCCTGAAACAGTTCCTTTTAAGAAACAAACCAATCGCTGGGCAAAGTTCTTATTGGAAGGCTCCAAGCAGATTCCTGTCGATTATGAAAAAATCCAACTTCTACAAGTTTCTATAAAGATTACCAATAATGATTCATTTGATTATCAGCTCTGGTTAGATTCGTTCAAAAATACACTCAGCTTTATTGAAGATGGTTTTTTTATTACGGAGCAATATGGCGTTTTGATTATCTATAATCCTACCCATATTGATTTATTGGATGAAATCGAAGGAATACTAAACGTTCTAGATGATGATTTTACTGTACAAACTTCTGTCTACTTAGGACAAAATTGGTTTGTAACAGAAAACTTACCTAAACTATTCGCAGAAGAACAGCAAATTTTTATGGATCAGCATTCTCACTTTCAACGAAAAAAAATTGCTACTTTAGCAGACAATGCTCTTACTCATTTTTCTCACGAAGCAACTTCGAAAAGTACGATTCTTCAGACATTAAAAGAATCAATTCTTTCCATTGATGGCGGAAGCGAGTTGATCGTGTCTATGTGGAATAATTTAGGAAATATATCAAAAGCGGCAAATGAACTATACGTACACCGAAATACCTTACAGTATCGTATTGACCGCTTCTTTCAGGAGACGGGTATTAATTTAAAAACAATGGACGATTTATTACTGAGTTATTTAGCCATCATTTCTCGGAATGAATCATGAACTGAATGATATAAGAAAAGCGGAAAAGTCCGAATTGGCAACGCGAAATAGAGTGCAGAACTTATAGTCCCCTTGTCTACAAGAAAACTTTGTTTGAAACACGGATTTTCTCTAACCGTACGAGCAAAGTTTTTTGCTTTTTTGCAAAAAGAGCGCATAATACGAAGAGTGTTTTTTATTCAAATTTGAGGTGATTAGATGATTGACGAACAAATTAAATTACAAATTGAACAAGCAATTGATGCTCTTCAAGAAGGCGAGGTCGTTGTTTTTCCAACTGAAACAGTCTATGGAGTTGGCGTTGATTCGACAAATTATGATGCAGTTGATAAATTATTTGAAGTAAAAAAACGTCCTAAAGACAATCCTGTTACTCTTCATGTTTCAGATGTCGAGATGGTAATGGACGTAGCGGAAGTTACAGAAGCAGCCAGAAAGTTAATGGCAGCTTTTTGGCCTGGAGCATTAGCCATTATTCTCAATGTAAAAGAGAATACTGTCTCACCAAATGTAAATGCTGGCAAAAAAACAGTAGGATTTCGTTTGCCTGACAATGAGATTTCAACTTTGCTAATAAGAGGGCTTGGAAGACCCGTGGCAGGTACTTCCGCAAATGTTTCCGGACAACTATCCTCTACATCCTTTAAGCAAGTGACGGATTATTTTCAAGACAATGTTGCAGCTTTCATCGACGGAGGTCCTTCTAAAATTGGTATTGAATCAACCGTGATTGATCTAACAACTGATATTCCAACCATCATTCGTCCAGGAAGTATTCAAAAAAAGCAAATAGAAGAAGTGCTGGGAATATCTGTAGAAGAAAAAATGAGTACAATCGCTCAAAAATACAGACATTACTCTGTTGAAACAGAAGTCGTTTATGCGACAGCTGAGGAAATTCTTTCTTCACAAAATTTGTTAATAGACAAAAATTTTGGCATTATCGCTAGCAACAATATCATTAAAAAATTACCGAAAGAAATTGCTGAAAAGAGTATTTTTTTAAGTGAAGACATTTCTGAAGCTTTAAGCCAACTTTATACATCAATCGCTGAAATGAATGCCAATAAAGCTATTAACGGTTTCGTCTTAGAAGTAAGACCAGATGATGACAGCGCCTATAACGATCGAGTAACATCAGTTGCACAGGGAAGGAAACTCTCTGAAGTTTAAAATTCTTTCCATACTCTGTATTATTCACAGATGGGTCGCATTCGAGACACGCGTCCGGTAGAGTTCGCTCAGTACGGGCTAAGAAAAGCGGACAAGTCCGCCTTGGCCTATGAAAAAATAGGAAATTTGACCCTGAATTGTCAGGAGACTTCACGCTTCAGCGGGTTAGTCGAATGATATGCGTTAGCGAGCAGCGAAGCGCGCAATGGGGCAAATTTATCTTTTTTTCACTAGGTCAGGACTTGGGAGCTAGACATTGATGGCTGAACTTATAATCCCCTAGTCTAGAACAAAAAAGTGCCAGTGATGGCTTCCATCCACTGGCACTTCCATAACTGCCTCTTTATTTTACTTTAATCCGAATCACGTTCCATGATAATGGTGATAGTGTTGTTATTAGACAAGTGCCTTCAAGTTTAGCTTTTTCTACCATGGATGGTTTTACAACTTCTGCTCCTACACCATTTACGGCTTTAATATCGAAGCCTTCCATAGTGCTTTCTTCAATGATTGAATCGAAGACAAAGCCTTCTTGTTCAAAGATAAATTCAAGTGCTTCGTCTTGAGAACGATTGACAGCAAAAACAACCAATTCATTATTTTCTTCGTTATATGTTGCTATCGATTCTAAGTAAGGGACATGTTTAAACCCTTTAGCACTGTAAGCTTCTGATTCAACAGAAGGTGTGAGTACAACTCCTCGTCCATAATTGGAAACCTGCATAAAAGGATAGAAGATTGTTTGCTTCCAAGTCTCTCCATCATTTTCAGTCATAATTGGTGCAATGACATTTACTAATTGAGCCAAACATGCAATCTTCACACGATCAGAATTCTTCAACAACGTAATCAATAAACAGCCGATTAACAACGCATCTTCAAAATTATAAATATCCTCCAGTAATGGTGGTGCAACTTGCCATGGTTCCATAGCGTCATCCTGATCATTTGAGTGGTACCAAACATTCCACTCGTCGAAAGATAGATTAATTTTCCTATCGCTTCCTTTTTTTACTTTTACATAATCACAAATGGACACGACCGTTTTAATAAATTGATCCATATCTAATGACTGCGCTAAATAGTTTTCTAAATCATTATCACGATTACCATAGTAGCAATGTAGCGATAGATAGTCTACGTATTCGTAAGTGTGCTCTAAAACAATCCGTTCCCAGTCTCCAAATGTCGGCATGGTGCTCGATGAGCTTCCGCAAACAACCAAGTCGATTGTACTGTCTACTAATTTCATAGCTTTAGCAGTTTCAGCAGCTAATCGACCATACTCGTCAGCCGTTTTATGACCAATTTGCCAAGGTCCATCCATCTCGTTGCCCAAGCACCAAGTCTTGAATCCAAATGGCTCTTCTGTGCCGTGTTCTTTTCTCAAATCACTCCAGTAGGTGCCACTTTCGAAGTTACAGTACTCTAGAAGCTCAATTGCTTCTTCAATCCCCCTTGTCCCCAGGTTAACGGCCATATTTACCTCTGCATCAACTTCTTTTGCCCATTTCGCAAATTCATGGACACCGACTTCGTTCGTTTCTATTGTTCGCCAGGCTAAATCTAATTTACGAGGTCTATTCTCTTTGGGTCCTACGCCATCTTCCCATTTGTAACCAGAGACAAAGTTCCCTCCTGGATAACGAACGAGAGGGACATTCAGTTCCTTGACCAGTTGCTTCACATCGTCTCGAAAGCCTTCAGAATCCGAGCTTTGATGAGTTGGCTCATAAATACCGTTATAGACAGCTCTTCCTAAGTGTTCCACAAATGACCCATATAAACGTGCATCGATTTCACTAATTTCCTGATGACGCTGTACTTTTAACTTTGCTTTCATAGAATCCTCCCATTATAACTTCTTCATTTTTAAAAATTTTTAAGGAGCCAAAAACACTCTATCTATGTGCTTTTGACTCCTTCAAAAAATCTAAAGAGTAGCATTACTATTTGTTTTTTCTAATAAATCCTCATCAGTATAACGATTGAATATCGTTTCTAAGCGTGGACAAATTTTTGAAATGGCGTAGGCAGGTATAAAAACAACCAAAATTGGAACAAGATAGACAATCGAAACCGATACGGCTAAAACAAATAAAATATAGAGCGTATCTTTAAAGTAAGCGAGAGCTAGCAAGGATGTATTTTTCCATACGGTCTTCAACTGATCCTCAAATCGTGATGTATAAGCAAAAACCATTATTAAAACTGGTGCAATCGCAATTAAAAGGACTAAGAGAAATACTTGAGAAAAATGATTCAACCAGGACATTGCTAAATTACTTGTTAGTAAAACCTGATTTAAACCGAATATCAGCGCTAACAGCAGGTAGATTAACCAAGATACAGTTGCTTGTGGCAAGGAACTTTTAAAGGTTCTCCAAAAAACGCCCCAGATTTCACCATCCCCATTTTGAATTCTCGATTGGATACTACGGTACATAGCACTTGTAGCTGCTCCAACCGACACTATTGGGATTGAAAAAATAAACCACAATATGCTGAAAATTAATATGTCCGCGATCCAGCTCATTTTTTCCATCAGTATTGTTCCAGTTTTTGATTTAAACATATTATCCCCTCTTATTCTTTTACCCCACCAATTGTTAAACCACTAATAAAGTAACGTTGTAAAAATGGATATAAACATACAATAGGTAAAGCTGTAATAATCGTCGTTGCAGCTCGGATTGATGTTGGTGTTACCATCGATCCTCCAGCGTTTTTCACATCGTTTGGATTTGCTCCTTGACTTGTTACAGAAGAAAGGAGTTTCATCAATTCATATTGCAAGGTTGTGTAACGTTCATTAAATCCATTATAAATCATTGTATCAAACCATGAGTTCCATTGGCCAACTGCGATAAATAATGCAACCGTTGCTAATACTGGTTTACATAACGGTATAATAACTTTCATAAAGATTGTTAGATAGCCAGCACCATCAATCTGAGCAGATTCTACTAAACTTTCTGGAATTCCACGAATATAGGTCCGAATTACCAGTAAGTTAAAAGCACTAATCATACCTGGAATAACATATACCCAGAAGGTATTAGTGAAGCCTAAGCGGTTTAACCACAAGTAGTTGGGTATCAAACCAGCGTTAAAATACATTGTAAAGATAAACAACAATGTAATGGGTGTACGGAACATAAATTCTTTTCTACTCAATACAAAAGCGAGTAGAGATGTTAAGAACAATTGCGAAATCGTCGCAATCACTGTTCTTAGCACAGTGTTATAGGCACCTGTCAAAAGAGAGCTTTTAGATAACACTGAGCGGTAATTGTCTAATGTAAATTCTCTAGGCAAGATATAAATACCGCCTCGTATAGCGTCTAAACCATCATTAAATGAAATAGCCAATGTATTTAAGATTGGGTAAAGAGTCGCTAAAAAGAAGAAAATCAAGAATAGCCACTTAATAATATCAAACACTATATCTGAAATAAATACTTTACTTTTCAATACAATCCCTCCTAAAACAGACTTTCTTCGCCAGCTGATTTTGAAAGCTTGTTAGCAATAGTTATTAAGACTACGGAAATGACACTATTAAAGATACCAGCTGCTGTAGCTAACGAGTAGTTCCCCAAGCTAATTCCATATCTTAAAACATAAATATCAATCGTCTGTGAAACTTCTTGAACAAGGCCATTACCTAAGAGGTACTGTACTTCAAATCCAGCATTCAAGATGTTCCCGATATTGATTAGTAGCAGAATAAAAATAGTTGGTTTGATACCTGGTAGTGTAATATGCCAAATCTTTCTTAAACGACTTGCTCCATCCATTTCAGCTGCTTCATAAAGTTCCTCATTTATAGAAGACATTGCAGAGAGATAAATGATACTTCCCCAACCTGTACTCTTCCAAACATTGGAAAATCCAACAATCCACCAGAAATATTTAGGATCTGCAAGGAAATTTATCGGTTGATCAATGATGTTCAATGCTACCAACAATTGATTAATAACACCAGTTTCTGTAGACAATACGTCTAAAACGATACCGGTTACAATTATCCAAGATAAAAAGTGCGGCAAGTAGGAAACTGTTTGGATGACCTTTTTAATTGATTTATTTTTTAGTTCATTTAGCATGATAGCAAATGTGATTGAGAAGAAGAAACTAAGGGATAAATTAATAATACTCATAGAAAAAGTATTCCGAATAACTTGTAGAAAAGAAGCATCCGAAAAGAGCATTTTAAAGTTCTCTAGCCCCACCCACTCTTGTTCGAACATGCCCAATCCTGGGCGGTACCTTTGAAACGCCATTAACCACCCCATTAATGGGGCATAATTAAAGATAAGAATATAGATTACAAAGGGTAGAGCAAGCAATATTAATTCTTTTTGTTGCCATAATCGTTTCCTCAGAGTCTTCTTTTTCTTTTTCACCACGACATCTTTTGCTGCATCCATATACAATTCCTCCACCTTCCTTTACCATAGTTAAAGCTTAGATAAATGTTGTGGAGAGACTGATGTCTCTTCACAACATTTATCTGTCTTATTTATTATTATTCTCCTAATTCTTTTAGGATTTCTTTTTCAACTTCAACACGACGTTTAACTTCTTCAGTTAATGTATCTTCATATACTTTGTAGTCAACGTTTGCTTCGTAGTCTGCCATGTAAGCTTCCCAGTTTTCTTCAAACTTGTCAGGTCCACCCATAACAACTTGAGGCAACCATTTCATCTTAACTTCAGTCATCTTTTGGTTAGCAACTCCGGCTGGATCGTTGTTTGACCATGAACCACGCTCAGTATAGATTGGGAACCAAGGTGTTACAGGATCTTGAACTGCCATGAAGTCTGCCCATTTCTCGTGACCGTATGCTTCAAGTATTTCAACGTCGATATCAACTAGGGCAGATCGGAATTCTTCAGGTTGCTCGTGTGGTAATACAGCGTTAATACCATCTGGCAGCATACCTTTGTATGCAGGTAAGTACCCATAGTCTAGCCCATTTGTATCTACCCAATCAGTATTACGCCAGTTAGCACGTTGCTCTTCTGTACGGTAGAATTTACCTTCTTCGTCGACTTCATAGTCGATGCCTTCTTCACCCCAGCTACGAATAATCATTGCTTCTTCACTTACGATGCCGTCTAAGAACTCAAGTGTTCCTTCAATATCATCGTTACTGATTGTAATACCTATCCCACCGTTTGTATTCAATGATGGTGCTTCTTTGTATTGTGGTTTAACTGACGGATCAAGAACAAGACCAAATGGGATGTAAGTCAGCTCATCTTTACCTTGTGATCTTAGAGAGTTTGATGCTTGCTCAAATTGCCAGTTTTGGTCAATCATACCTAATACGCGTCCGGAAGAGATTTTCGCAATATATTGGTCATATTTCGCAGTAAATGTCTCTGGATCGATAACGCCTTTTGCAAATTGTTCGCTCAATTTCTTGAAGTATTCTTTTGCTTCTGGGATCCTATCATATACCTTTGCTTCCAACGTATCTGGATCTACAATTGCTGCTCCATCGTTAGGGTAACCAGCAAGGAATGCAGGTGGGTTTTCTAAAGCAAAGTAACGCCAGTCATCAGATAGGATTTCAAATCCAATTGTTGGTTGCCCATCTGTTTCTGGATGTTCTGCCAAGTATGCGTTGATTAAGTCAAAGTACTCATCGACTGTTGTAATTTCTGGGTAATCTGCCCATTGTAGAACTCTCTTTTGAATCCAGAAAGCTTCTTGTCCATAAGTGGTTTCCATGTTTTCCCCTCTTACGGAACTAAACTGTGGAATAGTATAAATGTGGCCATCGTTGGCTGCTTTTATTTTTTCCCATTCAAGATCTGTATACAACGCTTTTAAGTTTGGATAGTCATCAATATAATCTTCTAACGGAACGAAGCCGCCTGCATCGACCATTTGTGAGTAGCCATCAGAAGCATCCACTAAATCTGGATACTCGCCCCCAGCAATCATAACGCCGATTCGTTCTTTAGCCGTTTGACCAGTTAACCAGGTTACTTCTGCTCTTGCTCCAACAACTTCCGCTAATGCTTTGTTAAGACGGTTATCTTCAGGCAATTCTTTACCTGCAACACCTATAAAGGCACTATAAACTCTAATTCCATCAGCATCAGTCGCTTGATTGTTCTCTTTTGTTACGCCATCGCTGCTTGCATCATTTCCATTGCCGCATCCTGCTAACAGCGTAGCGCAGGAAAGGGCTGCTAAAGACCATTTAACAATTTTATTCATTTGACTTCCTCCATATTGTTTTTTTGAAAAGCACTAACCATCAATTCATAACAATAATAAAAATACAACTGTCTTGGTTTTCCCTTTGTAACGACTTTCACTCTATTTACTACTCTACAATCTCCTTCCTAAAAAAACTTTCATCAGATTTTAAGGGAGCGTTTACATTCCTCCAGTTAGTTTTTTTGCCGTTTACAGAACAGCATCGAGGTTTGTTAATACGTTAAACTAACTTAGCTAAAGTTTAATCTATAATGTCCACTCTGTCAATGATATTTTTATATTTCATCTTTTTTCTTTGACTAATTGTGATAAAAACCTTTACTGTGGGATTTTTCAAGCCTACTATTCTGGCCTTCTCGACATTTTTACCTTATACACTTAACGAGATTGACAAATACGATATTGATTAAGTATTCTGTAAATCAGTAACTCGTGCTTTGTTGGAAAAGCTTAGATCGATAGACGTAATCGTACTGTGGACAGGCTGCAAGTTCTTTTGTGCTAATATTTTCCATACTGTGATCGGCTATATATGCTATTCGCATCTGTACAACTTCTATCAAAAAAAGGATGAGTGACATGAAAAATCGGACGCTAGTGATCTTATTTTTGATACTGTGGGATTTAAGGGTGGTTTAAAGTCTTATCCCTAACCGAATTTTTCCTTTAAAATAGCCACAGCTTGTTAGCGAGTTTTTCTCTTCTATATAGGTATCTAGCCTTCGACTTTTACAATTTTTCTTTTCAAAATTATCGAATTGTGGTACTGTTACATCAAGAGCGTTAGTTTGCATAGAAAACTAATTAATTGAGTCCACTTATTATTCGACTATATAAGCTACAAATCGTGAGGAGAAATGATTGTGATAACAGACCGTTACAAAATACGAGAACAAAATGAAACATTAGTCTTATCAACTATTATTCATAATACGCTTATTTCACGAGCTAGCATTTCTCAATTAACAGGCCTAAACAAAGCATCCACTTCCGCTATTGTTAAAGACTTAATTGATGAATCTTTAGTTATTGAAACAGGCACTGGCGATAGCACATCAGTAGGCGGCCGTCGTCCTATCCAGCTTTCTTTAAATAAAGATGCTGGTTTTTCATTAAGCATTGACTTGGGATATGATTACATTTCATCCATGCTCACAAATTTAAATGGTGAAGTTGTAGCACAATTCAAAGAAAGAAACTTCTACATTCGTAAAAAAAATGTAATCAATAAAATTAAAGAAATTGTCCTATCTTATGAGTTTTACTATTCTGCTTGTAGATTCCGTCTTATCGGTGTTGCTCTTGCTGTTCACGGAATCGTTGATCAAAGCAGCATTGTTTTCACGCCTTATTATGATTTGGATCAACTCGATTTGGCTAAACAACTCCAAAGTGAATTAGGTATTCCTGTCTATATTGAGAACGAGGCGAATTTAACTGCTCTTGCAGAAACATCATTTTCAACAAACGAACCCAATTTAGTTAGCATTAGTATCCATAGCGGGATAGGTGCTGGTATCATCATTAATGGCGAATTATATCACGGCAGGAACGGCCACAGTGGCGAAGTTGGGCACATGATTTTGTATCCCAATGGCATCGCATGTCCCTGTGGGAATAAGGGCTGTTTAGAACAGTATTGTTCGGAAAAATCCATTCTCAAGCAATATAGATGTTTAAAAGCTAACGAAGACGTGACCCTTTATGATTTAGCCAATGATTACAGCGCTGCTAACCAGGATGTCATTGAATTGGTTGAGGGAACAGCACATGAAATCAGTATTGGGGTACGCAATATCATCTCTTGCTTCGCTCCAAGCGTTGTCTACATCAACAGTCCTTTAACTCGAAAACTGCCTTTTTTCCTTAATTTAATTAGTAATCATATTAGCAGTAAATTTTCAAAGGATATTCCTATCCTCACTTCAGATATGGGTGCAACAGCCTCACTGCTTGGTGCAGCTGTGCTAAACTTACAAAACTTTTTTAATATTCCTCATTTATATTTATCAAAAGAATCCATGTAAACCGTGAATTCAGCTGTTCTGTAACTCAAATAAGCCAGGCCATACCCATCGGTATGCCTGGCTTTTACTCATCTTATTGGTTTGTTTTTTCTAATTTAATCCAATTTGCATCCACATAACCTGGTGCTTCTACATCAGAGCTTGTGTAAATACCCACTGTACAGCCTACAAATCCGCCTGCCAATTCAGTACTTAAGTAATGCGTTGCAACGTTTTCAGCGACAACAACTTCTTTGCCGTCAGCTAAAACGACACCTTTTACTTTTTGTCCTTCTCCAATAAACTTCAATTCCAGTTCAGATGCAGTCACTGTTGTTTCGCCATGAACTTTCTCTTCACCGTCAATAGTTGTAATAACTTGAACAACTTTCTCTGAGTCTTTAGCATGAACTGCCAATTTCAATGTGTGGTTCTCGCCTTGGATAACAGCAATACCAGCTTCTCCGCCATCAGTCAATTGAATATCCAATGCAGCTGTATATTCAAACCATAGCGATGGCTGACGCAAACCGATATAAGTTGGCGAACCTTTTTCATCTTTAAATCTTCCAGCAGTTGGTGTCATACGAATCCAACCTTCACGTGCATCTGTATCGTAGTGTGACATATCTGGATTACGGATAAATAGGAATTCGCGGTGAATGTCATTCAAATGATAGTCTGTTTTTTCTTCAACCGGAACCAATGGTAGTTTGATTTCCTGTTCTTCCAGCAAGCGACCGATTCCTGGATTAACAACTGGCCAGCCATCTTCCCAAATTACTTCTGCCAAGAACGTTTCACGTCCCAAGTTACTACTTCCTTCAAACTTACGGCTTGCAAGAAGAACCATGAACCATTGACCATCTGGCGTTTCAACCAAGTCACCATGTCCAACGTTTTGAACTGGGAAAGCTGACCCTAAGTGACGGTGCGTCAAAATTGGATTGTTTGCAAAACCGATGTACGGTCCGTCAATTTTCTCACTACGTGCAATAGTTACACTGTGATTTGGACCTGTTCCACCTTCAGCAATCATGACATAATAATAATCATCTTTGCGATAAATATGTGGTGCTTCCGGCCAGATCACATTACGCATTGCACCTTTCCAGATCTTCGTACTCACGCCTGTCAGTTGCATAGTATTCAAGTCTAACTCTTGTAACCAAACTTCCCAGTCTCCGTTGTGCGTAACGCCGGTTGGGTTTGGTCGTGTTCCACAATAGTAGCAGCGACCATCTTCGTCAAAGAATAGACTTGGGTCGATTCCAATTGCGCCTTCCAAGTAATAGGGTTCAGACCATGGACCTGCTGGATCTGTTGCTGTTACGACGAAGTTTCCTCCGTAAGTAACGTTTGTTGTAATCATGTAAAATATCCCATCATGATAACGGATCGTCGGTGCGAAAATCCCGCGCGAACTACCCGCATCATCTAAGTTTAATTGGCTTTCACGGTCTAACACGTTTCCGATTTGTTGCCAGTTAACCATGTCTTTACTGTGGTAGATTGGCACTCCTGGGAAATATCCAAAACTGGAAGTTACTAAATAAAAATCTTCCCCTACTGCACATACTGATGGGTCTGGTGAGAATCCCTCAATGATTGGATTTTTAAATTTATTCAAAACGTCAGCTCCTATTATCACTAATATTTGTCAGTTTTATTTCCATATACGGTAGTTACCGCTCAATGCCAAAATAGCAAAGAAGTATAGGCAGTTATCGTAGTAACGGTTGCGGTCCGTACGCATGGGTGTGTTCCATAGTAAATCGATGAACCATTTACCTTTTGTGCCATCATCAAATGCAAGTGATGCAGCTGCGTTTGTTGCTAATAGCCCCAGTGGGTGACGCGCTCTTTCATCAAATTTCGTTCCATCGATTTTGTAACGTGTGTAGTCTTCTGGATTGACACCTTCGAAGAATTTTTGAATGTTTTCAACAATTTGAACAGGTGTCTCTTCACGTCTACACCATTCATAGTCCATTCCGATATTAGCCGCAGTACGATATGAGTCACTGTAGAAATCTCCAAAACCACGGATATGATTTGGTGTGCCATCATCAAATGAGTACTCTGGCGTCAAGCCTGTTTCTGGATGTGCAGCTGTAACCAAGTAAGCACGGCTGTGTTTGGCTGCTTCAGCCCAGAATTCACGGTCTTCTTCATTTGACCATTCTGCAAATAATTCATAGAAGTGCGGTAAATGGTAAGAAGGGTCTGTAAAATCAACGCCTGGTACAAAACGAATCAAGTAATTTTCGCGGTCCCACATCGCATGCCCTTCACGCTCGTAACCTTTGTGCAGGCAGTCTGAAAGAATGGTACGTGCCATCTCTGCGTAGTTGTAAATTCCCTCGCCGTTACCCCAACGATTTGCAGCAAAAAACAAAGCCATAGCAAAAAATTCCTCGCCATCCGGAGCTGGACCATCATCAATCTTTGTGCCATCCGTGTGGCAATGCCATGCAAAGTAGCCTTTGTTAAAGCCTTCTTGGTGATACATGTTTTTATGTGACCATGCCCAAATGTTGTCGAATACTTTTTTATCGCCCATTTGAACAGCCATCATCATGCCGTAAGACATTCCTTCGCTTCGTGCGTCATCGTTACCTGTATCCAGTAAGTAACCACCCATGTCATCTGTGTAGTAGATTTTCTCTGCTGCGTTGTCGTCCATGAATAATTTGTTCCATGTATCTTGTAACTTTTGATCGATTTCTTCTTGACTATAGCCGCATTCAGCGAATAAGTTACGGTATTGTTTCACTCTTCAATCTCTCCTTTTAAATCAACATTTTTATCGTGTTAAAGCTCTTCACCACGATTTATTTCTGTCATCTTTAATAAACAGATAGGTTGTGATCATAATGCCTATTTGCATACTTTTCATTTTAAAAAGAGAGAGCGTAAGGATACATTCTTACTCTCTCTCTTACTTTTAATGGCTATTCTATTCTTTGCAAAGCGTGACTGATGTCTTTCGTTGCATCATACCCTTTACGATAAATTGCATAGATACGCTCGTATTGGTCAACTTGCTCTTTTACTGGTTCAAATGTTTTTGCTTCTTTAACAAATATTGATACAAGTTCTTCAACGCTGTCAAACCAACGTTGACCCATTGCTGCAAGCATAACTGCTCCCATTCCTGGTCCTTGTTCTGTTGTCAAAGTCACAATGGTCGCATCAAAAATATCCGCTTGCATTTGTAACCAATCCGTATTTTTCGCTCCGCCGCCAACAGAAACGATTTTTCTGAAGCTCTTGCCAGCACGCTCTTCCATTAGTTTTTGCGAATCTTTCAAGGAGAACGTAATACCTTCCAATACAGCACGTGCAAAATGGTCACGTGTATGCCCTTGATCCATTCCCAAGAAACTACCACGGATTTTACTGTCCGTGTACGGTGTGCGTTCGCCAGAAATATACGGCATGAATAACAAGCCTTCTGATCCCGCTGGAATTGTGCCAATATCTTTCAACAAGGCGTTAAAATCTTCATTCGGAGCAAAGGTGTTCTTAAACCACGACAAACTGTGTCCAGCTGCCAACGTTACACCCATTGAATAGAATGAATCTTTCAGAACATGATAAAAATAGTGCAAGTCCCCTTGGTACTCTTTACCGGCTTCTTCGTATGCCAAGAACACACCTGAAGTACCAATACTTGCCATGCCAATGTCAGGCGAAATGATACCAGCACCTAATGCTGCAGAAGCGTTATCCGCCCCACCCGCGTAGACATTGATTGTTTGAGTAAAGCCAATTTGTGTAGATAACTCTTCTGATAGCGTTCCAATTTTATCACCGGACTCGACAAGGGGCGGGCAAATAGATTCTGGCAAGTCAAAAGTTGCCAGAATTTTTTCACTCCACTTTTTACCTTTTAAGTCCAATAATAATGTTCCAGCAGCATCTGAATATTCAATCTGCTTAGAACCTGTCAAACGAAATCCTAAGTAATCTTTCGGTAATAAAAATTGACGGGCTTTTTCAAAAATTGTTGGTTCATACTCTTTTACCCAAAGAATTTTTGGTAGTGTGAATCCTTCAAGTGCTTTGTTTTGAGTGATAGAAATAAGTTCTTCGCCCAAAACATCCTTGATTTGATTACATTGTGCAGTTGTCCGCACATCATTCCAAAGAATCGCATTTCGTAAGACAGCATCGTTTTCATCCAAAAGAACTAAACTGTGCATTTGTCCTGAAAAGCTAATTGCTTCAAGTCCTTCTTTTGCATCCGGAACTTTTTCAACAATAGACGCCATCACTTCAACAGCTGCACGGTACCACTCTTGTGGATCCTGCTCGCTATACCCCGACTGGAAGTGTATCAGTGGATAGTCAGAAGAAGTGGTATAAACCACTTCCCCCTCTTGATTCACTAAGAGACCTTTTAATGAACTCGTCCCTAAATCTAACCCAAGTACGTAACGCATAAGGTTCGCCTCCTAGTAAATGTAGTCGTTTAATTTCGCTTTCACTAATTCAATATGTGAAGATTTATTTTTAACTTCTTTGTTGTTTAATGCATATTCAGTTAACGATTTCAAATCTGTCTTATCGCTGACGATATCTTTACCGATGCCTTCTTGGTAGCTTGCATAGCGATCTGCTTTCAAATTATCAAAGAATTTATCTTCCTTCAAACGTGCAGCAGCTTTCAATCCACGTGCGAATGTATCCATACCAGCAATATGTGCCAGGAATAAATCCTCCATTTCAAATGAGGTACGACGAACTTTCGCGTCAAAGTTGATTCCGCCTGGTTCGATACCACCATTTTCCAGTAATTCATACATCGCTAATGTTACAGAGTATAAATCAGTTGGGAACTCATCTGTATCCCATCCTAATAACATATCTCCTTGGTTTGCATCTAATGAACCGAGTGCATTGTAGTTGCGTGCAACGTTCATTTCGTGCTCGAATGTATGACCAGCCAATGTTGCGTGGTTAGCTTCTAAGTTTAATTTGAAACGATCAGTTAAGTCATATTTTTGTAAGAACGCCATTGATGTTGCTGCATCAAAATCATATTGATGTTTCATTGGCTCTTTTGGTTTTGGTTCTAATAGGAACGCTAATTCCTCGTGACCAATTTCGTTAGAGTAAGCAATTGCCATTTTATATAAACGTGCAATATTTTCTTCTTCGAAAGCCATATCGGTATTCAATAGCGTTTCGTAGCCTTCCCGTCCACCCCAGAATACAAAGTTCTTTCCGCCGAGACGTTTGCTGATGTCGATACCTTTTTTAACTTGTGCGGCAGATACTGCATAAACGTCCGCATTGTTTGAAGATGCAGCTCCGTTTACGTAAATTGGGTTAGCATGACGGTCAGCTGTATTCCAAAGTAATTTGATGCCTGTTTCTTTCATTTTCTCTTCGATTAAATCTACAATGATATCTAAGTTATTGAAAAATTCTTCTAGAGAATTGCCAAAAGGCGCAACGTCCATATCGTGAAAACAGAAGTACTCAACACCTAATTTTTCAAAGAATTCAAAAGCAGCTTCAACACGATTTTTTGCTGTTTCCATTGGATCTTCTGTTAACCACGTCCGTTCATTTACACCTTGACCAAATGGGTCATTTCCTTCGTTAACAAATGAATGCCAGTATGCAACTGCAAAGCGCATGTGGTCCTTCATTGTTTTACCTAAAATAATTTCTTCTGGATTATAATGACGGAATGCGAACGGGTTATTCGTTTCTATACCTTCATATTTAATTTTTTCGATATTTGGAAAGTAAGCCATATTCATTCTCCTTTTTGTTTGTTTGCATAATTAACTAACTTCAGTTTATGACAAATACAAAAAGTTGTCAAGCGTTTTCATCATTGTTTATTCCACTTTTATAACTTATAAATCTATTCAAAATAATTTTTCCTTTTTTTGATTTTGGAATGTTGTACAATTAGAATATACACTAAAAAAAGACCCGGTAGAGGCCACTTTATAGTGTCCAATCTATCGGGTCTTTTTTATTATTTAAAGGTATCTTCAACTGTATCGACAACAGAATCCTTGTAGTCAACCGCTTTATCTTTCACATCAGAAAATACATCCATCGCAGCATCTTTCCAATTGCCTGTACGATCAAGAATTTTTAGCAGAGTATCAATCTCTCCATCACTTAAAGATTCAACTGCTTTAAGGACTTTGCTATTCCCTTTAAACTTGTTTTTCACATAATTCTTCACACGTTGTCGATTAATATAGGACCCGATTCTATCAACTGCATCTTCTTCATAGGCAATAATTGCTGCAACTGCCGCAACTGCTGCTGTAGCGGTTAATCCTACTAATAACGCTTTTTTTGAATTTTTCATATTGATCGCTCCTTCTTATCTCTATAAATCCATTTTAACATACATCAAAACAATAACCGAAATGATATGAAAAGAAAGATTTACTTTATCGTTTTTCGTTTCTCTAGAAATAATTACTCTGTCATGGCATAATGAGATAATTACTTCAATTTTATTGGCAGGTGTAACTATGCTTTCAAAATGGCTTCAAAAATACATGAAATTCCATAATCATTCAGACAATCGTACACAGATGGGATTACTGTCCGGAAAAGTAGGGCTTGTTTCTAACTTGCTCTTATTCGTCATTAAAATATTAGCCGGTCTCATTTCTGGTAGTATCTCAATTATTACCGATGCAATGAATAACTTATCTGACACCGCATCTTCCATTCTTACGTTGTTTGGTTTTTATGCAGCAGCAAAGCCAGCTGACAAGGAACATCCCTATGGCCATGAACGCTCTGAATATATCAGTGGGTTATTAATTTCTCTAGTGATCATTTTTGTTGGAGGACAGTTTTTAATTACGTCCATTAATCGTATATTTAATCCTACCAATCTACAAATGAGCCCGCTAATCGTTGCTCTTTTGGTTATATCAATCGCTGCAAAAATTATTCAAGGATTTTTCTATCAAACGATTGCAAAAGAAATCAAATCGAATACTCTTCTTGGTGTTGCACAAGATAGTTTTAATGATGTCTATTCTACTCTTGTAGTTCTAGTTGCATCGATTATTGAATCAATGACTGATTGGAATATCGACGGTTTTGCTGGTGCTTTCCTTGCCGTTTTCATTATGTACAGCGGTATTCAAATGATTCGAAAGTCAATTGATGATTTATTGGGTATTCGACCTTCAGAAGACGAGCTGATTGCAATGAGAGATTTACTCGAACGTTTCGATTCCATCGTTGGCTATCATGACTTATTGGTTCACAGCTATGGACCTAATAAAACTTTCGCAACTATTCATATTGAAATTGATGACAGTTGGAGTCTGAACCAAGCCCACAACCTCATTGATAAAATTGAGAAAAAATTCTTAGAAGAATTGGATGTAGAATTGGTTTGTCACATGGATCCCATCGCCGTTCACAATGAAGAACATACAAGAATTTACCAAGAAGTTAAGCAAATCCTCAAAACCTATTTCTTGAATTTAAGGTTTCATGATTTTAGGATTATGGAAACAAACGAAAATCAAACCATTCAATTTGATGTAGTAATTTCTGATGACACGAAACAAACGGACGACGAGTTACTTGCAGCTATTACAAAAAATATTCACCAACAAATTGGTCCATATGACGTAGACATTGAATTCGATCGACTTGATTTATTAAAAGAAGTAGAAGAATAAGAAAAGCGGACAAGTCCGCCTTGACCTATGAAAAAATAGGAAATTTGACCCTGAATGAGCAGCGAAGCGCGCAATGGGGCAAATTTATCTTTTTTTCACTAGGTCAGGACTTGGGAGCTAGACATTGATGGCTGAACTTATAATCCCCTAGTCTATGAAAAAAGGGAAGCCTTCATCGAGAGGGCTTCCCTTTTTTGCTTACTTACTTCCGACTAATTCGCCGTTTTCATTTTTATCGGTTGTGGTTGATTTTTTATTTTCTTTTACAGTAATACGGATGGTTCCATTGCGGGCTCCGATGGTTACATGATCTCCATAATTAATCGTGCCACTTAACATTTCTTCACTTAACTTATCTTCTATCTCTTTTTGAATCGCACGACGAATTGGACGTGCTCCATATTCAGGATCAAAACCAGCTTTCGCTACAACAGCAATCGCGGTAGGAGTGATCTTCACATGAATATCTAGCTCTTCTAGACGTTTTACAATATTATTCGCCATTAGCTTAACAATCTCATGTAATTCTTCCTCAGCCAACGAATGGAAAACAATCGATTCATCCACTCGATTCAAGAATTCCGGACGGAAGCTGTTTTTCAGCTCTTCACGAATTCTTTTTTCCATTGCCGTGTAATCGTGTTTTGCATCTTTCACATTGAAACCAACCATCTTTTCATCACGTAAAGCGGTCGCTCCTAAATTCGATGTCATAATTAAAATAGTATTACGGAAGTCTACTTTTCTTCCTTTAGAATCTGTTAAATGACCATCATCCAAAACTTGCAACAAGATATTAAAGACATCAGGATGTGCTTTTTCAATCTCATCTAAAAGAATAACAGAATAGGGTTTTTGTCTAATCTTTTCTGTTAACTGTCCACCCTCGTCATAACCAACATAACCTGGAGGAGAGCCAACTAAACGACTCGTCGTAAATTTCTCCATGAATTCAGACATATCGATCCGTACCAACGCATCTTCTGAGCCAAACATTGCCTCTGCAAGTGTCTTAGCTAGCTCAGTCTTACCTACACCGGTAGGACCTAGGAATAAGAAGCTTCCGATTGGGCGAGCAGGGTCCTTTAAGCCTGAGCGGGCTCTGCGAATCGCGCGAGCCACAGCACTTACTGCTTCTTCTTGTCCAATCACACGCTCATGAAGGACTTTCTCTAGTTTCATCAAACGTTCGCTTTCTTTTTGTTCCATTTGGTAAACAGGGATTCCCGTCCACAAAGCAACAACCTGCGCCACATCTGTTTCGTCAACACTTAATGTATATGCGCCCTCATCTGATATAGAGCTCGCTTCTCTTACTTTTTCAAGACGTTGTTTGCGTGATATTTCTTTTTTACGAATTTGAGCAGCCTTTGTAAAGTCTTGATTCAAGATCGCTTGCTCTTTATCTTTGCTTAAGCGTTCTAATTCGTCTTCCAATTTCCCGGCTGGCGTATCGCCATGAGTAACATCTAAGCGAACTTTTGCGGCAGATTCATCAATCAAATCGATTGCTTTATCCGGCAGGCGACGAGCAGTAATGTAACGAACCGCTAATGTCACTGCAGATTCAATTGCTTCGTCAGTAATCTCCACATGGTGATGCTCTTCATATCGATTACGAAGACCTTTCAAAATTGCTGTTGTTTCTTCCGCTGTAGGTTCATCAATGTGTATAGGTGCAAAGCGACGTTCCAAAGCAGCATCTTTTTCAATATATTTTTGATACTCATCTAAGGTAGTTGCCCCAATTGTTTGAAGTTCTCCTCGTGCTAACGCTGGTTTTAGAATATTTGATGCATCAATTGCACCTTCTGCACCGCCAGCACCAATCAATGTGTGTAGTTCATCAATAAAGAGAATAACATTGCCATCATGATAAACTTCATCAATAATTTTCTTCATTCGCTCTTCAAACTCACCGCGGTATTTCGTACCTGCTACTAATGACCCCATATCAAGCATCATGAGACGCTTATTAGCTAATTGCTCTGGAACTTCACCATTCACAATTTTTTGTGCAAGACCTTCCACAATAGCTGTCTTTCCAACCCCTGGTTCTCCCACCAAGACAGGATTATTTTTTGTTCTACGAGAAATAACTTGTAAAATCCTTCTCACTTCACGATCTCGTCCTACAATTGGATCTAGTTTATCATTTTTAGCTAAATCCGTTAAATCACGTGCAAGAGAGTCCAGAGTAGGCGTACCTTCAGAATTTTTGAGTGGCTTTTTGCCAGCTTTCCCATTTCCTTTTGGGGCATCTTTTAAACCAAGTTTTTCATATAACGTTTTTTGAAGTAGATTTAAATCCACACCAATATTTTTTAATATTTTAACTGCTAAAATTTCTTCTTTCAAAATCCCTAGCAAAATATGCTCCGTTCCAACTAATGGAACTGCTAATTTTTGTGATTCATTTGTTGCATACATAATTACTTTTTTAGCGCGAGGCGAAAATGGCATAGGCGTAAATTGGTTTGCTAAAGGACGTGCTGTTCCGTATCCGGTTAAATGTTCAACTTCTTCACGTATAAGAGTTTCATCGATATGAAAACCACGCAATACTTTTCCAGCAATTCCTTCTGTTTCTCGAATAAGGCCTAGTAGAATATGTTCGGTTCCAATGGACTGGTGTTTGAAATAATGTGCTTCTTCTGTTGCAAGGATCAACGCCTTGCTAGCCTTGTCTGTAAATAGTTCATCCATTCTTAACGCCTCCTTTACTTAGCATCTGCGAATGATTATGCTTCATACCGCAAACTGGTTAATAGTTTTTTTAATAACTGTGCCCGTACTCTATCTTCGTCTATCTCAAAATAATGTAAAAAGACTTTTTCCATTACTGACAAAATCAAATTACCTTCCCGTTTTGAGATAACCTGCTGATTATATAAATTTTGGACAATTGCATAGGAATCTCGCTCACTAATGCTATCTCCAATAATTCGAATCATCTCATTAAGTAAATCAACTTCTTCAAGGAACTTTACCTTCATAATGCGGATATAACCACCACCGCCGCGCTTACTCTCTACCAAATAGCCATGCTGCTCAGTAAACCGAGTATTAATTACATAATTGATTTGGGAAGGAACACAATTAAAATGTACAGCCATCTCATTACGGCGAATTTCTACCTGTTCTTCTGTTTTCAATATCTTTTTAATATAATCTTCAATGATATCAGACATATTTTGGTTTTGCAAAAGAACTGCCTCCTCTCACCTGACTAATTTTGACTATTACAATTAAATAGTAAGGCATTCTGCAGTCTCTGTCAAATGGAAAGATTGACAAATACAGGTTTTTATATTGTATTGACTTTCTATTATAGCTTAATCCGTCTAAAAGATAAACTATTCTTCCTTAAATAGAATTTGCAAAAAAAAGCATTTCTACAATATGATTTCAAAATCATAAGTAAAAATGCATTTAATAAAATGATTTCTTCAACTTTTAAAGCATGATGCACCCAGCAGGAGTCGAACCTGCAACCGTCTGATTCGAAGTCAGATACTCTATCCAATTGAGCTATGGGTGCTAAAAAAGGAAGATGAAGTCTACAAAACGACCTTCACTTCCTTAATAATGCCGGCTAAAGGAGTTGAACCCTCGACCCTCTGATTACAAATCAGATGCTCTACCAACTGAGCTAAGCCGGCTAAATAAAAATGAGTCATGCAGGGCTCGAACCTGCGACCCTCTGATTAAAAGTCAGATGCTCTACCAACTGAGCTAATGACTCATTATATGAAGTTTACTATGAGCAATTGCTCACGTCCATCATGTCCGTAAGCTGCTAATACAACAATAGACATGATAATGGAGGTTAACGGGATCGAACCGCTGACATCCTGCTTGTAAGGCAGACGCTCTCCCAGCTGAGCTAAACCTCCGGGATTATAATAAACATAAAAGAGCATAAAAATAAAACAAAAAATGCGCGGCAGCGTCCTACTCTCACAAAGGGAAACCCTTCACTACAATCGGCGCTAAGAAGCTTAACTTCTGTGTTCGGGATGGGAACAGGTGTGACCTTCTTGCCATCGCCACCGCACATATCTTGTTTTCAAAGGAACTTCGTTCCCTCAAAACTGAATAGCCACATGATCTACCGGAAAGAAACCATTCTTCCGCCTTACCGTCTGTTTCTTGGTTAAGTCCTCGACCGATTAGTACTGGTCCGCTCCACACATCGCTGCGCGTCCACTTCCAGCCTATCTACCTGATCGTCTCTCAGGGGTCTTACTCATTTAAAATGATGGGAAATCTCATCTTGAGGGGGGCTTCACGCTTAGATGCTTTCAGCGTTTATCCCTTCCACACATAGCTACCCAGCGATGCTCTTGGCAGAACAACTGGTACACCAGCGGTGTGTCCATCCCGGTCCTCTCGTACTAAGGACAGCTCCTCTCAAATTTCCAACGCCCGCGACGGATAGGGACCGAACTGTCTCACGACGTTCTGAACCCAGCTCGCGTGCCGCTTTAATGGGCGAACAGCCCAACCCTTGGGACCGACTACAGCCCCAGGATGCGACGAGCCGACATCGAGGTGCCAAACCTCCCCGTCGATGTGAACTCTTGGGGGAGATAAGCCTGTTATCCCCAGGGTAGCTTTTATCCGTTGAGCGATGGCCCTTCCATGCGGTACCACCGGATCACTAAGCCCGACTTTCGTCCCTGCTCGACTTGTCTGTCTCGCAGTCAAGCTCCCTTCTGCCTTTGCACTCTGCGAATGATTTCCAACCATTCTGAGGGAACCTTTGGGCGCCTCCGTTACATTTTAGGAGGCGACCGCCCCAGTCAAACTGCCCGACTGACACTGTCTCCCTGCCCGATAAGGGCAGCGGGTTAGAGTGTTCCTGCCACAAGGGTAGTATCCCAATGGCGCCTCCATCGAGACTAGCGTCCCGACTTCTACGGCTCCTACCTATCCTGTACATGTGGCAGAAACAATCAATATCAACCTGCAGTAAAGCTCCATGGGGTCTTTCCGTCCTGTCGCGGGTAACCAGCATCTTCACTGGTACTATAATTTCACCGAGTCTCTCGTTGAGACAGTGCCCAAATCGTTACGCCTTTCGTGCGGGTCGGAACTTACCCGACAAGGAATTTCGCTACCTTAGGACCGTTATAGTTACGGCCGCCGTTTACTGGGGCTTCAATTCGAAGCTTCGCCTTGCGGCTAACCTCTCCTCTTAACCTTCCAGCACCGGGCAGGCGTCAGCCCCTATACGTCATCTTTCGATTTTGCAGAGACCTGTGTTTTTGATAAACAGTCGCTTGGGCCTATTCACTGCGGCTGACCTTGCGGTCAGCACCCCTTCTCCCGAAGTTACGGGGTCATTTTGCCGAGTTCCTTAACGAGAGTTCGCTCGCTCACCTTAGGATACTCTCCTCGACTACCTGTGTCGGTTTGCGGTACGGGCAGTTGGTTTCTAACTAGAAGCTTTTCTTGGCAGTGTGGCATCGGGAACTTCGGTACTCAATTTCCCTCCCCGTCACAGCTCATCCGTGCGGGGGAAAGCATTTGACTCTCCCCCGGACTCACTGCTTGGGCGTGCTCTTCCAATCGCACGCTTTCCTTAGCCTCCTGCGTCCCTCCATCGTTCAAACAAAAACAACTGGTACAGGAATATCAACCTGTTGTCCATCGCCTACGCCTGTCGGCCTCGGCTTAGGTCCCGACTAACCCTGGGAGGACGAGCCTTCCCCAGGAAACCTTAGTCATTCGGTGGACGGGATTCTCACCCGTCTTTCGCTACTCATACCGGCATTCTCACTTCTAAGCGCTCCACCGGTCCTCACGGTCCGGCTTCTCTGCCCTTAGAACGCTCTCCTACCACGGAACCCCAATGGGTTCCATCCACAGCTTCGGTGATCTGTTTAGCCCCGGTAAATTTTCGGCGCAGGGTCACTCGACTAGTGAGCTATTACGCACTCTTTAAATGATGGCTGCTTCTGAGCCAACATCCTAGTTGTCTGTGCAACCCCACATCCTTTTCCACTTAACAGATACTTGGGGACCTTAGCTGGTGGGCTGGGTTGTTTCCCTTTCGACTACGGATCTTATCACTCGCAGTCTGACTCCCGGACTTGAATCCATGGCATTCGGAGTTTATCTGAATTCGGTAACCCGAGAAGGGCCCCTAGTCCAAACAGTGCTCTACCTCCACGATTCGTTGATCCGAGGCTAGCCCTAAAGCTATTTCGGAGAGAACCAGCTATCTCCAGGTTCGATTGGAATTTCTCCGCTACCCACACCTCATCCCCGCACTTTTCAACGTACGTGGGTTCGGTCCTCCAGTGCGTATTACCGCACCTTCAACCTGGACATGGGTAGGTCACCTGGTTTCGGGTCTACGACCACATACTCATTCGCCCTGTTCAGACTCGCTTTCGCTGCGGCTCCGCCTTTTCGGCTTAACCTCGCATGGGATCGTAACTCGCCGGTCCATTCTACAAAAGGTACGCCATCACCCCTTAACGGGCTCTGACTACTTGTAAGCACACGGTTTCAGGTACTATTTCACTCCCCTTCCGGGGTGCTTTTCACCTTTCCCTCACGGTACTGGTTCACTATCGGTCACTAGGGAGTATTTAGCCTTGGGAGATGGTCCTCCCGGATTCCGACGGAATTTCTCGTGTTCCGCCGTACTCAGGATCCTGGTAGAGCTGCGTTGGATTTCGCATACGGGGCTGTTACCCTGTCTTGCGCGGCTTTCCAGCCGGCTTCTGCTATCCATTGCAGTCTCACGTCCCAGTCCTACAACCCCAGAGAGCAAGCTCTCTGGTTTGGGCTTTTCCCGTTTCGCTCGCCGCTACTCAGGGAATCGATTTTTCTTTCTCTTCCTGCAGGTAATGAGATGTTTCAGTTCCCTGCGTCTACCTCAAACACGCTATGTATTCACGTGTTTGTAATATCCTATCAAAGATATTGGGTTGCCCCATTCGGAAATCTCCGGATCAATGCTTACTTACAGCTCCCCGGAGCATATCGGCGTTCGTCCCGTCCTTCATCGGCTCCTAGTGCCAAGGCATCCACCGTGCGCCCTTATTCACTTAACCTGTGGTCAAGCTTCGGCCATTGCTGGCCTTTACTATCGAACGTTTTCGTTAAAAAATCGTCCAACGTGTAACGCGGTAAAATGTTTTGGTTTCTTACTTTGTATTTCATGTTATGCTATTCAGTTTTCAAGGAACAAAGATTCATTGAGAGTTGACCTCTCAAAACTGAACAAGAATGATGAACTTCGGCAGGTTCCGTTAAATTCCTTAGAAAGGAGGTGATCCAGCCGCACCTTCCGATACGGCTACCTTGTTACGACTTCACCCCAATCATCTATCCCACCTTAGGCGGCTGGCTCCCGTAAGGGTTACCCCACCGACTTCGGGTGTTACAAACTCTCGTGGTGTGACGGGCGGTGTGTACAAGACCCGGGAACGTATTCACCGCGGCGTGCTGATCCGCGATTACTAGCGATTCCGGCTTCATGCAGGCGAGTTGCAGCCTGCAATCCGAACTGAGAATGGCTTTCAGAGATTCGCTTGCCCTCGCGGGTTCGCTGCTCGTTGTACCATCCATTGTAGCACGTGTGTAGCCCAGGTCATAAGGGGCATGATGATTTGACGTCATCCCCACCTTCCTCCGGTTTGTCACCGGCAGTCTCACTAGAGTGCCCAACTGAATGCTGGCAACTAGCAATAAGGGTTGCGCTCGTTGCGGGACTTAACCCAACATCTCACGACACGAGCTGACGACAACCATGCACCACCTGTCACCTTGTCCCCGAAGGGAACCTCCCATCTCTGGGAATGGCAAGGGATGTCAAGACCTGGTAAGGTTCTTCGCGTTGCTTCGAATTAAACCACATGCTCCACCGCTTGTGCGGGTCCCCGTCAATTCCTTTGAGTTTCAGCCTTGCGGCCGTACTCCCCAGGCGGAGTGCTTAATGCGTTAACTGCAGCACTGAAGGGTGGAAACCCTCCAACACTTAGCACTCATCGTTTACGGCGTGGACTACCAGGGTATCTAATCCTGTTTGCTCCCCACGCTTTCGAGCCTCAGCGTCAATTACAGACCAGAGAGTCGCCTTCGCCACTGGTGTTCCTCCATATATCTACGCATTTCACCGCTACACATGGAATTCCACTCTCCTCTTCTGCATTCAAGTTCCCCAGTTTCCAATGACCTTCCACGGTTGAGCCGTGGGCTTTCACATCAGACTTAAGGAACCGCCTGCGCTCGCTTTACGCCCAATAAATCCGGACAACGCTTGCCACCTACGTATTACCGCGGCTGCTGGCACGTAGTTAGCCGTGGCTTTCTGGTCGGGTACCGTCAAGGCAGGAACAGTTCCTTTCCTGCTTGTTCTTCTCCGACAACAGAGTTTTACGATCCGAAAACCTTCTTCACTCACGCGGCGTTGCTCCGTCAGACTTTCGTCCATTGCGGAAGATTCCCTACTGCTGCCTCCCGTAGGAGTTTGGGCCGTGTCTCAGTCCCAATGTGGCCGATCACCCTCTCAGGTCGGCTACGTATCATCGCCTTGGTAGGCCGTTACCCTACCAACTAACTAATACGCCGCGGGTCCATCCCTAAGCGACAGCACAAAGGCCGTCTTTCCTTCCCCCTCCATGTGAAGAGGGAAACTATGCGGTATTAGCACCCGTTTCCGGATGTTATCCCCCGCTTAAGGGCAGGTTACCCACGTGTTACTCACCCGTTCGCCACTAACGTCCAGGGAGCAAGCTCCCCTTCGGTTCGTACGACTTGCATGTATTAGGCACGCCGCCAGCGTTCGTCCTGAGCCAGGATCAAACTCTCATGTTAAATGTGGAC
This sequence comes from Jeotgalibaca ciconiae, assembly GCF_003955755.1. Classification (NCBI taxonomy): domain Bacteria; kingdom Bacillati; phylum Bacillota; class Bacilli; order Lactobacillales; family Carnobacteriaceae; genus Jeotgalibaca; species Jeotgalibaca ciconiae. Next base: position 1,208,383 of record NZ_CP034465.1, read on the forward strand.
TCTTGTACAGAAATCCGACATGATAAGCTGAATAGCTCTTTTTTTGCTGACTTAATGTTTGCGGTACAAAGTACCGGCTTTATTGTGTGCATCTTCGAAAAGATGCCCTGCACGTTTGGTTCGTTCATTCTTTGTTCAGTTTTCAAAGGTCAAATCCGCTATCACGTATTAGGTGTAACTCTCTTCGTGACAACTTCTTAATATTACCACCTGACTGTTAAAGTGTCAATAGTTTTTTTAACTTTTTTAAAAGTTTTTTTATCGACTTGTTTTTCGTCACTGGCAACTTTTATATAATACCACTGGCTCCATTCAACGTCAACACTTTTATTCCTAAATAATTAAATAAATTAAAAAAGCCGGATAAATCCACCTTTGCTTATGAAAAAAAAGCAAACACGACTTGGAGAGCAACCCTCTTTACGTTACCTTGTATTAGATTTTTAAAAAATAAATTCTAAAATTTTCAGAAAATTACCGAGAGACTTGTTGCTTTAATGGAAAAACTTATTCTGCCCTACTGCATACAAAAAGGGCTTTTTGCAGATGTCAATACACGCAAAAAGCCCTATGAAACAGCTTCGTTATTATTATTTTGAGTATTTATCTTCTATTCTACTGAACCAGAAAGAAAAGATAGTTCCCAATATAAACATCACAATGGAGAAAATGATTGCCATAGGAAAACTTAAACCTGAATTTGCTAATCCTTCGGTAGTTAATGAAGGAAACACAGTTGTAGGGAAAATCGCAACGGATGATCCAACTACCATCCCTAAAATAAAATGGTACATTTTTGAGTAATAGCGTCCAAATAACCAATTCACTAATTTTGCAAATAATAAAACGCATGCGACGAGACCAATCGCCAAAGGAATAATTACGCTGAAATCAAACGCCGAGATTCCTGCCGCCATTTTGTCATACAAACCAAAATAGATTAAGAAGTTACTTGGACTCATACCTGGAACAATCATGCCCAAGCCAACCATAGCTCCTGAGAAAATCCATGCTAGAAAACTTGGCTCAATTTGAGTTAAACTTGCACTTCCCATTAACATTACCAAGAAGATTGCAATGGCAGATATTACCAAGACAGACCAATCTCCTGTGTTCCTGCCTTCTTTTCCAGCTGTTCTAAAGAGGGAGGGGAATGTTCCAGCGACAAATCCAATAAATAGACATGTAAATTGCGCCGCGTATTGTCCAAATGCTTTTTCCACAAATACGGAAAAAACGACGACTCCCACAACGCCCCCTATTCCAATTGGGATAAAGTAACGAACATTTGCCATGAAGTTCTTTCGAATATTACCTAAAAACTTCAACAATGGGTCGTAGACGTTAAAAATAACAGCTAATACTCCCCCAGAAAGACCTGGTAAAATGGCACCAATCCCTACTGCTATTCCTTTTAGCATCCGAATCAACCATTTAGTCGGATTATCTTTTTCTAATATTGCATTATTTTCCTTCACTCAATCTCACCTTCACTTATCTTTTATATTTCTTTATTATTGCGCTTCTAATGTTCCAGTATAACGCAAAGATCGTTTTCTGTCCTATGGAAGACTAACTCTATCTACTATTATATCGATTTTTCTATCTCTGAAAAGATAAGTTTTCTTTCATTTTTCTTAAAAGAACTCCTGATCAATATTTTAAAAAGGTTTGCTATATTTTTGCGTACTTTATATATGAAAGGATGTGTTTGTATGAACTTTATTTATTATGCGTATTTATTTTTTATCGGCAGTTCTTTTGCTTCTTTCTACTATCTGTTAGCAGCGCGTATTCCACGTAGAGAAAAAGTTGTTTGGACACGTTCAAAGTGCGAGAGCTGTCATACCCGTTTAGGTTTTTGGGATTTGTTTCCTGTTTTCTCTTATTTTTATTTAAAAGGCCGTTGCCGTTATTGCGGTCACAGTCTTTCAGCCGCTTATTGTATATTCGAACTTGTTGGCGGCATTTTTTTCATTCAGAACGGACTACATTATATCACTTCGCCAAGAATGTTTTTATTTTACATGTTTCTTTACAGCATACTATTTCTTATAGCAGCCATTGATCAGCAATATTTTATCATTCCCGATTCACTGCAAGTCATCCTATTTCTTCTTTTGTTGGTGGATCGCTACTTAAGCGGAGCTTCATTTGATAAGAGCTGCCTTTATGGATTAGTAGGAATGTTTGCAGTCGGCTTTTTAGCCAGTGCCATGGTTCCAGAGGGTTTAGGGGGAGGAGATATCAAGTTAATGAGTTTGTTTGGTTTAAACTTGGGGTTTTATAACGCTTCTTTTGTCCTTTGCTTTGCTGCGCTTCTTGGACTATTATCTATTTCCTTTAGTCATTTTTTTTATAAACGTAATCTTTCTTCTCCCATTCCTTTTGGCCCTTTTCTTGTCATAAGCTTTTGGCTCATTAAGGAGGGGATTTTGCAGCTTTAGCTGCTTGTAGATACGGTATGCACAACGGTTACGAGTTCTTTAATTTCACAGAGACGGTCTGTGATTTTTAGACATTAATGGTAAGAAAAGCGGACAAGTCCGCCTTGGCCTATGAAAAAATAGGAAATTTGACCCTGAATGAGCAGCGAAGCGCGCAATGGGCCAAATTTATCTTTTTTTCACTAGGTCAGGACTTGGGAGCTAGACATTGATGGCTGAACTTATAATCCCCTAGTCTATAAGAAAAGCGGACAAGTCCGCCTTGACCTATGAAAAAATAGAAAATTTGACCCTGAATGAGCAGCGAAGCGCGCAATGGGCCAAATTTATCTTTTTTTCACTAGGTCAGGACTTGGGAGCTAGACATTGATGGCTGAACTTATAATCCCCTAGTCTACAAAAAAACTCCTATAAAAGTGGCGTACCACTTTATAGGAGTTTTAGTTTATTCTTCTATGTTATCTGTCGCTGCTAGAGAAGCTTCATTATTTTTTGCATCATTGATGCTGTAAACACTTGAAGTTCCTGTATTAACAGGCTGAGGAGACATCTTGCGGTAACGAGCCATACCCGTACCAGCAGGGATTGTTTTCCCGATAATAACATTTTCTTTTAGACCTAGTAAATCATCTGTCTTACCACGTAATGCAGCATCAGTAAGAACACGTGTTGTTTCCTGGAAGGATGCAGCAGATAAGAAGCTGTTTGTTTCCAAGGAAGCTTTCGTTATACCTAGTAATACTGGACGGGCAGTTGCAGGAACTTCGCCTGCTCGAATACTTGCAGCATTTCGATCAGTAAAGTCAGCAATATCCATCAATGTACCTGGTAAGATTTCAGTTGAACCTGGGTCCATGATACGTACTTTACGCAACATTTGGCGAACCATTACTTCAACGTGTTTGTCGCCAATCTCTACCCCTTGCATACGATATACTTTTTGTACTTCACGCAGCAAGTAAGTTTCAACAGATAACACATCACGTACCCGTAATAGTTCTTTCGGTTCGATCGACCCTTCTGTCAATGGATCTCCACGATGAACAAAGTCGCCTTCTTGCACTTTCATACGTCCTGTAAAAGGAACAGAGTAAGTGCGTGTATCGGTGATACCTTTAACGGTTACTTCTTTCGAACGTTCTGCAGCATTCTCGTCGATTGAAATGACATCACCCGTAACTTCTGTAATAACAGCTTGTCCTTTTGGATTACGTGCTTCAAAGATTTCTTGAATACGAGGTAAACCTTGAGTGATATCATCACCGGCAACCCCACCCGTATGGAAAGTACGCATGGTCAACTGAGTACCTGGTTCACCAATTGATTGAGCAGCAATTGTACCAACTGCTTCTCCAACTTCAACTTCGTTACCAGTAGCTAAGTTCATACCATAACAATACTTACATACACCATGACGTGTATTACATGTAAATACAGAACGTATCGTTACTTTTTCAATACCGACATCAACAATTTCTCTTGCTCTGTCTTCTGTAATTAATTCATTATGCGCAACCAATACTTCTCCAGTTTCTGGATGCTTAATTGCTTTTTGTGCATAACGACCAATCAAACGTTCTTCCAATGATTCAATTACTTCGTTTCCTTCACGAATTGAAGTAATATCTAAACCACCATCTGTACCACAATCATCGTCACGAACAATTACATCTTGCGCCACATCAACCAGACGACGAGTTAAGTAACCCGAGTCAGCGGTTTTCAGAGCCGTATCAGTCATACCTTTACGAGCCCCATGAGTAGAGGAGAACATTTCCAAAACAGATAGTCCTTCACGGAAGTTTGAAATAACCGGCAATTCCATGATTTTCCCACTTGGAGATGCCATCAATCCACGCATACCTGCAAGCTGAGTAAAGTTCGAGATGTTCCCACGAGCTCCAGAGTCACTCATCATAAAGATTGGATTTTCTTGGCGCAAGGACTTCATCAGTTCTGCTTGAATTAAGTCTTTTGCCTGGTTCCAAGTATTAATAACATTGTTGTAACGCTCATCGTCAGAAATCAAACCACGACGGAATTGTCTTGTAGTAGCTTCTACTTGTTTATGAGCCTTATCAATGATTTCTTTTTTCGATTTAAGAACGATAATGTCCGCCATTCCTACTGTAATACCTGAACGAGTAGAAATGCTGTAGCCTAAGTCTTTCATCTTATCCAGCATTCTCGAAGTTTCCGTTACTTGGAACTTCTTAAACACAGCAGCAATGATATTCCCGAGATTTTTCTTCTTGAATGGTCCAATAATTTCTTGATTTTCAATAAATTCTTTTACATTCACGCTTGAATCAATAAAGTATTTATCAGGAGTTGCTTCTTCTAAGTTGCCTTGTGTTGGTTCATTTAGATAAGGGAATTCGTCCGGCATGATTGCATTGAACATAACTTTCCCAACTGTTGTTACTAATAATTTATCTTTTTGATTTTCTTTCCATGGTTTGGCAGGCAATGATTTTGTATACAAAGCAATACGAGTATGCAAATGCACATAACCATTTCGATAAGCCATTTCCACTTCGTTTGGAGTAGAGAAAATCATTCCTTCCCCAACTGCACCTTTTTCTTCCATTGTTAAGTAATAGTTTCCTAAAACCATATCTTGAGAAGGGGTAACAACTGGCTTTCCATCTTTTGGATTCAAGATGTTTTGTGCGGCAAGCATCAACAATCGTGCTTCTGCTTGTGCTTCTTCACTTAGTGGAACGTGGACCGCCATTTGGTCCCCGTCAAAGTCAGCGTTATAAGCTTCACACACTAACGGATGTAAACGAATCGCTTTTCCTTCAACAAGTACAGGCTCAAAAGCTTGGATACCTAATCTATGCAAAGTAGGTGCACGGTTCAGAAGTACAGGATGTTCACGAATCACTTCTTCTAATACATCCCAAACATCATCATCCATACGCTCAATCTTACGCTTCGCATTTTTAATGTTTCCAGCTAACTCACGTTGAACAAGCTCTTTCATCAAAAATGGTTTGAACAATTCCAAAGCCATTTCTTTTGGCAGACCACATTGATACATTTTCAAGAATGGTCCTACAACGATAACGGAACGACCGGAATAGTCTACACGCTTACCTAGCAAGTTTTGACGGAAACGACCTTGTTTCCCTTTCAACATATGAGATAAGGATTTTAATGGACGGTTTCCTGGTCCAACAACTGGACGGCCACGGCGACCATTATCAATCAAGGCATCAACTGCTTCTTGAAGCATACGTTTTTCGTTTTGCACGATAATATTAGGTGCATTCAAATCTAACAAACGTTTCAAACGGTTGTTACGGTTAATCACACGACGATATAAATCGTTCAAATCACTTGTTGCAAAACGTCCACCTTCTAATTGAACCATCGGACGTAGATCCGGAGGAATAACTGGAACAACGTCCATTACCATCCATTCCGGTTTATTACCGGAAACGCGGAATGCATCCAATATATCTAAACGACGGATTGCACGTGTACGTTTTTGACCCGTTGCAGTTTTCAAAGCTTCTTTCAGCTCTTCACACTCTGCTTCTAAGTCTACACGCTGAAGCAACTGTTTAATTGCTTCCGCACCCATTGCTGCATGGAAACTATTTCCATATTGTGCACGTTTTTCACGGTATTCACGTTCTGTCAGTAATTGCTTCGCTTCTAAAGTAGCGTCACCTGGTTCAATTACAACGTAACTCGCAAAATAAATAATTTCTTCTAGCGCACGAGGACTCATATCCAATACAAGACCCATACGACTTGGAATTCCTTTAAAGTACCATACATGTGTAACAGGAGCTGCTAATTCGATGTGAGCCATACGTTCACGACGTACTTTTGAACGAGTAACTTCTACTCCACAACGGTCACAGACGATTCCTTTATAGCGAATCCCATTATATTTTCCACAAGAACATTTCCAGTCTTTTTGTGGACCAAAGATTCTTTCACAGAAAAGACCCTCTTTTTCGGGTTTTAATGTTCTGTAGTTAATTGTCTCTGGTTTTTTGACTTCCCCGTAAGACCAGCTACGGATTTTATCAGGTGAAGCCAAAGAGATTTGCATTTGTTCAAAATTATTTACATCTATCAAGGGGCTTCCCTCCCTTTTCTGTTGAGCTGCCCAATATGCTCATCTTACTTATCATGTGCACTGAAGTTTACTGCACGAAAAACAGGATAGGAACAAGGAACATCTTCAGGTTCCTTGTTCAACGATACTTACTCTTCTTCTGATTCTTTTTTAACTTCTGTTTGCTTGTTTAACCGTTCGAAGTTTACCACGTCATCTTCTTCGTCCATGTCGCGCAATTCGATTTCTTCTTTATTTTCATCTAATACCTTCATATCCAATCCTAGTGCTTGTAACTCTTTTACCAACACACGGAAAGATTCTGGTACACCAGGTTTCGGAATTGTCTCGCCTTTAACAATCGCTTCGTATGTCTTCACACGACCAACAACGTCATCTGATTTGTAAGTTAGAATTTCTTGAAGGGTATAAGCAGCACCATATGCTTCCAATGCCCAAACTTCCATTTCTCCAAAACGTTGTCCACCAAATTGTGCTTTTCCTCCTAGTGGTTGTTGTGTAACCAGAGAGTAAGGCCCTGTTGAACGAGCATGCAGCTTGTCATCCACCATATGGGAGAGTTTCAAGTAATACATGATTCCGACAGAAATACGGTTGTCAAACGGTTCTCCTGTACGACCGTCATAAAGAACTGTTTTTGCATCTTTCGCCATTCCAGCTTCTTCTACAGTTCCCCATACATCTTCTTCATTTGCTCCATCAAAAACTGGAGTTGCAATATGAATACCTAGTTGACGAGCAGCCATTCCTAAGTGCAGTTCTAATACTTGTCCAATATTCATACGTGATGGAACCCCAAGTGGATTCAACATAATATCAACTGGCGTGCCGTCTGGCATATAAGGCATATCTTCTTCCGGCATAATTCGGGATACAACCCCTTTATTACCATGTCGCCCAGCCATTTTATCTCCTTCGCTGATTTTACGTTTTTGAACGATATAAACACGAACCAATAAGTTCACACCTGGAGATAACTCATCGCCTGCTTCACGAGTAAAGACTTTCACATCATGAACAATACCGCCGCCCCCGTGTGGAACACGAAGTGAGGTATCACGTACTTCACGAGCTTTTTCACCAAAGATGGCATGTAACAGACGTTCTTCTGCAGAAAGTTCTGTTACCCCTTTAGGTGTTACTTTCCCTACTAGAATATCATTATCGCGAACTTCCGCACCAATACGGATAATACCGCGTTCGTCTAAGTCCTTCAAAGCGTCTTCCCCAACGTTAGGAATTTCACGAGTAATTTCTTCCGGTCCAAGCTTTGTATCACGAGCTTCTGACTCATACTCTTCAATATGAATCGATGTATAAACATCATCTTTTACTAGACGTTCATTCATGATAACGGCATCTTCATAGTTGTAACCTTCCCATGTCATGAAGGCAACAAGTATATTTTGTCCTAAAGCCATTTCGCCTTGTTCCATAGAAGGTCCATCCGCTAAAATATCGCCTTTTTCAACTTCTTCGCCCACGCTAATAATTGGACGTTGGTTATAACAAGTACCCGAGTTTGAACGTTGGAACTTAATTACATTGTACTTATCTAACGCGCCATCTTCGCGGCGTACGCGAATTTCGTTTGCATCTACATACTCCACAACGCCATCGTTATTACACAAAAGAGCCGCACCAGAGTCATGAGCTGCTTTATATTCCATCCCTGTTCCAATAAGCGGAGACTTAGGATTGATTAATGGAACAGCTTGACGCTGCATGTTCGCTCCCATTAGCGCACGGTTGGAGTCATCGTTTTCCAAGAAAGGAATACACGCTGTCGCAACGGCAACAACTTGTTTTGGAGAAACGTCCATGTAATCGACGCGTTCAATCGGAACTTCCAAGTTATCATGAATATAACGAGCCATAACAATATCATTTGCAAAGCTGCCATCTTCGTTTAACAAAGAGTTTGCTTGGGCAACCACAAAATTATCTTCCTCATCAGCTGTTAAATAATCGATTGTATCCGTAACTTTGTGGGTATTCCAATCAACACGGCGATAAGGAGTTTCAATGAAACCATAGTCGTTAATTTTCGCATAAGAAGACAAGCTGTTAATTAACCCGATGTTAGGTCCTTCAGGAGTTTCAATCGGACACATGCGGCCGTAGTGAGAATAGTGAACGTCACGAACTTCATATCCAGCACGGTCACGCGTTAAACCACCAGGTCCCAGTGCAGATAGACGACGTTTATGCGTCAATTCACCCAAAGGATTGGTTTGGTCCATAAATTGAGATAACTGGGAAGAACCAAAGAATTCTTTGATTGAAGCAACAACAGGGCGAATATTAATCAATTGTTGAGGGGTAATTGTTGAAACATCTTGGATAGACATTCTTTCACGAACCACACGTTCCATACGGGATAATCCAATACGGAATTGATTTTGTAATAATTCACCTACTGAACGAATACGACGATTCCCTAAGTGGTCAATATCATCAATATTTCCTAAACCTTCATAAAGATTAAAGAAGTAATTGATAGAAGCAAAAACATCTGCTGTTGTTAGATGTTTAATATCTTCTGCAACTTCACCATTCCCAATAATATTAATTTCTTTCTCAGGATCTGCTTTTGAATAAACTTTTACTACTTGAACATGAACAGGTTCAGTTACTACACCATCCTCCGATGGATGCAAGACAACTTCGTTTAGACCATTGTCCAAATAACTGCCTAGTTTATCCATTACTTCACGGTTTAATTCGGTACCTTTTTCAGCAAGAATTTCTCCTGTTTCAGGGTCAACTAGTGTTTCAGCAAGAATTTGATTGTAAAGTCGTGTTTTGATATTTAATTTTTTGTTTAATTTGTAACGTCCAACAGGCGCTAAGTCATATCTTCTTGGATCGAAGAAACGTGCATAAAGGAGATTACGCGAGCTGTCTGCCGTTTTCGGCTCACCTGGACGAAGACGCTCATAGATATCTTTCAAGCCTTCTTCGGTTCTTGAATCAGAAGAAACTTTATGAACATCTTTTTCGATTGTTAGTTTTAAGCTGTCGTTGTTACCAAAAATCTCTAAGATTTGATCATCTGATCCAAATCCTAGTGCACGGATTAATACCGTTAATGGAATTTTACGCGTACGGTCGATACGAACATAAGAAATGTCTTTTGCGTCAGTTTCAAATTCCATCCACGCTCCACGGTTGGGAATCATGGTATTTCCGAATGTTTCTTTTCCATTTTTGTCAATCTTGTTGTGGAAGTAGACTCCTGGAGAACGTACCAATTGAGAAACGATAACACGTTCCGCACCGTTGATAATGAATGTCCCCATTTCTGTCATTAGTGGGAAATCACCAAAGAATACTTCTTGATCTTTAATTTCGCCCGTTTCTTTATTAATTAAACGAAGCTTCACATAAATAGGAGCTGAGTAGTTTGCATCGTGTTGACGCGCTTCTGCTACTGTATATTTTGGTTCATGCAGTTCATAATCCAAAAAATCTAAGGCTAAGTTACCTGTATGATCTTCAATTGGAGAAATATCACTAAACATTTCTCGTAGTCCTTTTTCTAAGAACCATTGGTAAGAATCCGTTTGAAGTTCAATCAGGTTGGGAAGTTCTAAAACTTCACTGATACGTGAATAACTTCTGCGGGTACGATGTTTCCCGTATTTAACATTGTGTCCTAACAACTTCTTCACCCCTCATAAAATTTGACTAGAGATACTAAAACTAAACATTACATTTTCATTACAAATGTTACATTCAGCTAACAATCGACTGTAACGACCTGATTTTTGACAAAAAAAAACCAAAAGAACGATGCAATTTCAATGAAAAATTACTCTGTCTTTTGTTTTTTGTCTTCAAGAATCGCGGTTGGACAATATTTCAACCGAATTCCACTCATATCTAATGTGTCTACAGTATTTCTATAATATAGCATTTATCAATGATTGTCAACAACTTTTTGGCTTCGAATAATCCAGTAACCTTTATCGCGAGCAACCACTTCTGCATTACCGAAAACATCTTGCATCTTTTGTTGAGCGCTAGGTGCTCCTTGTTTTTTTTGGATAACAGCAGTTAAGGTTCCATTATCCTCTAAGTAATCATAGGCTTTACTTAAAATCTCGTGAACGATTTTTTTCCCAGCTCTAATTGGAGGGTTCGTTATGATTGCCGCAAAACGGCTCTTCTCATTTACTTGGTCATACATGGATGAAGCATAAATTTTTACGTTCGCCACTTGATTAGCTTGAGCATTTCGACGAGTTAAATCCAACGCACGCTCATTCACATCTACCATTTCAATCGTTCTTTTCGGATACAGTGTTGCAAGCGAAAGGCCGATTGGCCCATATCCACATCCAACGTCCAAAAGATTGCCTGTCGTTCCTTCTGCCAGCTCAAAAGAATCAATTAACAAACGAGATCCAAAATCTACCGTATTTTTAGAGAAAACACCTGAGTCCGTTATAAAACGAAACTCTTTTCCTCGTAATGAAAAGGTCCATGTTGTTTCATCGCTTTTGGCATTTGGATTTTTTGTATAGTAATGATCAGACATCACTTTCACTCCCTTTTACCAGAATCATTCTCATTTGAAATAATATTAACCTGCAGATTGAATTTAGTCCAAAAAGAAGGGCTGGAACATGGGTTCCAGCCCTAGTTGCAAGCAGAAGATTATTTAACTTCTACGCCTGCTCCAACTTCTTCTAATTGAGCTTTCAAAGCTTCAGCGTCTTCTTTAGATAGACCTTCTTTGATTACGCCAGGTGCTCCGTCAACTAATGCTTTAGCTTCTTTCAAGCCAAGGCCAGTTGCTTCACGAACAACTTTAATAACTTTGATTTTAGAATCTCCAGCAGAAGTTAATTCTACGTTAAATTCTGTTTGTTCTTCAGCTGCTGCTTCACCAGCGCCACCAGCTGCTGCTACAGGAGCTGCTGCCGTTACACCAAATTCTTCTTCGATTGCTTTAACTAAGTCGTTCAATTCAAGAACTGTTGCTTCTTTAATGTCAGCAATAATTTGTTCTACATTCAATGCCATTTTTAATTTCCTCCATTATTTTCGTTTTTTTATAGGATTTGTATTTTTACTTGTTTAAATAAAACAAGCTTGTTGATGTGTTCCTTTTTGAACACACTTTTTGTTATGCAGCTTCGTTATCTTTTTCAGATACTGCTTTAACAGCCAATGCAAAGTTGCGTACAGGTGCTTGTAATACTGAAAGCAACATAGACAACATTCCTTCGCGGTTTGGCAATTTAGCAAGAGCTTCGATTTCTTCTTTAGAAGAAACTTTGCCTTCGATAACGCCACCTTTGATTTCTAAATTATCTGCTTGTTTAGCAAAATCTGCAATAATTTTAGCAGGCGCTACAACATCTTCTGTACTGAATGCAACAGCAGTAGGTCCTTTAAAAATGTCTCCCATTCCTTCTAGACCTGCAGCTTCTGCAGCACGAGAAATAACTGAGTTTTTCAACACTTTCATTTCTACGCCAGCATCACGCAATTGTTTTCTTAGATCTGTCACCTCTGCAACAGTAAGACCTAAGTAATCAACTACGACAACTGAAGCAGATTCTTGCAATTTAGCTGTAGCATCTTCAACTAGTAGTTGTTTTTTAGCGATAGCAGCTTCACTCATCTTATCGTTCACCTCCTGAGATTCGAATAGAATTTTTTGTAAAACAAAAAACTCTATGCCACCTAGACATAGAGGATCCATTGTTTATGAACTGGATTCTTCCTCGGCAGGATGATTAAGGCAATTGCCCCCTGCTGTCTTCGGCAAGACATATATTTTAACCTAGATGATTGTACCAGAGACAACCACCTAGGTCAAGTTATATTTTAAAATTATTTACCAAATGAGTTTGAATCTACTTTGACACCAGGTCCAAACGTAGAAGCAACGCTCAAGTTTTTGATGTATTGTCCTTTTGCAGATGCTGGTTTAGCACGCAAAACTACATCATGGATTGTGCGGAAGTTTTCAATTAATTTTTCGTTATCAAAAGATACCTTTCCGATTGGAACATGGATGTTACCTTGCTTATCAGCACGGTATGTAACTTTACCAGCTTTGATTTCTTCAACAGCTTTTGTTACGTCCATTGTAACTGTTCCAGTTTTAGGGTTTGGCATTAAGCCTTTAGGTCCTAATACGCGACCTAGACGGCCTACTTCACCCATCATATCAGGGGTTGCTACAACAACGTCAAAGTCGAACCAGCCGCCTTGGATTTTTTGAGCCAAGTCTGCTTCTCCAACGTAGTCTGCTCCAGCAGCTTCAGCTTCTTTAGCTTTTTCGCCTTTAGCAAACACTAATACGCGTTGTGTTTTACCAGTACCATGCGGTAATACAACTGCCCCACGGATTTGTTGATCATTTTTACGAGTGTCAATGCCTAAACGGTATGCAACTTCAATTGTTGCATCGAATTTAGCAAAGTCAACTTCTTTTACCAATGCTAATGCTTCTTCAGCAGTATAATTTTTTGTTTTTTCTACTTTCTCAAGAGCAGCACGGAATTGTTTACTTTTTTTAGCCATGTTATTTCCTCCTTGATTGTGGTTTTAACGGTTCTACCTCCCACTTACAGTTTTTGCCTTCTTACTATAATAGAAGATAAGCAAAAAGCTGCATGAGAAGCTGCTTGATTATTAGTCTTGAATAGTAATACCCATTGAACGAGCAGTACCTTCGACCATACGCATAGCAGCTTCTACGTCTGCTGCATTTAAATCTTGCATTTTTACTTCAGCAATTTCTTTTACTTGATCACGAGTTACAGAGCCAACTTTATTTTTGTTTGGTTCTCCGGATGCCTTATCCAATCCAGCTGCTTTTTTAAGTAACACTGGAGCTGGAGGAGTTTTTGTAATGAATGTGAATGAACGATCTTCAAACACAGTGATTACAACCGGAATAATCATTCCTGCTTGTTCTTGAGTGCGAGCATTAAATTCTTTACAGAATCCCATAATGTTCACGCCAGCTTGACCTAATGCAGGACCTACTGGTGGAGCAGGGGATGCCTTACCTGCAGGAATTTGCAACTTAACTAATTTCATAACTTTTTTAGCCACGATACATACCTCCTTGATTGTTCGTGATGTGGTTTAATGGGGTTAAGATTTCCCCTCCCACACTTATCATACGCCTAAACGCACTGATGAATTATAGCAGATTTTTTTTCGCTTTGCAAGTATTTAAGCATTTTTTTATTAACTGTGTAAACGAGTCTTGTCAAAACTTCAAAGCATAGATACAAACAGGAAGAAAACATAAAATGCCTTCCTCCTGCCTCTTTGTTTTTATATTTTATCTACTTGATCGTAATCTAATTCAGCAATCGTTTCCCGGCCGAACATTTCGATTAGTACTTTTAATTTACCTTTTTCAGAATCTACTTCTTCTACGATACCTGACAAGTTATTGAATGCTCCTTCAGTGATTGTCACACTCTCACCTTTTTCGAAGTTTGTATCATGTATACGCGTACTCATACCCATGCGTTTTAGAATCCACTCAATTTCATCAGGTAATAGAGGAGCCGGCTTGCTTCCCGCGCCGTGAGAGCCAACAAATCCTGTTACACCTGGTGTGTTACGTACCACATACCAAGATTCATCCGACATGATCATCTCAACTAGCACATAACCTGGGAAAGTTTTGTGAACTTTCTTCTTTTCTTCCCCATCTTTTATTTCTACTTCTTCTTCTTCCGGCACAACCACACGAAAAATATGATTTTCCATGTTCATACTTTGTGCACGAGACTCAAGGTTCATTTTTACTTTATTTTCGTATCCAGAATAAGTATGTAAAACATACCAACTCTTTTCGTTCTCAACAGTTTCCAATAATCTCACTTCTTTCTTTTATTTGTCAGCTAGTTAGTATTGATTTATCGTATATAAAAAAACCTTTCAGTTTTAGAAAGGTTTTTCTTTATCGTCCATATTATAGCAAAACAAACATCATTTTACCATATTTCCCTATTTAACGGGAGTAAAATTAATTCATAATTAAACCTAACAATTCAGTAATCCCAAAATCCACAACTGCAAAAAAGGCAGCGAATAGCAGAACCGTTACCACTACTGTACTTGTGTATTTAGAAAGTTCTTTTCCAGTTGGCCAAGTTACTTGCTTCATTTCGTCTTTAACGCTTTTCAAGAATTTCATAGAGTACTCACTCCTCTTTTAAAATTATTTCGTTTCTTTATGCAGGGTATGTTTTGCGCAGTATCTACAAAACTTTTTAACTTCTAATCGTTTTGTGCGACTTTTTTCAGTAGGTGTAATGGTGTAATTTCTTGAACCACATACAGTACAAGCTAGCGCAGCGTTTTTGTGAACCATCGTCGCTCACCTCTCTTCATTAATTACAAAACTTACGAAAGTTTTTTATTTAATCGGATTTTTATAAATTTCTTTAGGTAAATAAAGATACCCTTTAATAGTAGAGGTATCAGCCTTTCTTGTCAATCAACTTTTTCTCTTAACTAAAAATAATCCCAATGATCAATAAGACGATCTGTAAGGAGTGAAGCAAAACAAGATTTTTTATTGCAATGCCGAATGTTGTCGCCTTATCAGGATTTGCTACAAAACGCTTGATGTTTCTTTGAATCAGCGGAAAAAGTAATAAAACTGCAAGCATCCATGGTGTAGTGGTTCCTAATAACACTGCTAGCACAATGGCCACAAAGACGCTGTAGTATAAAATTGCATACACCTTCAAAGCAATCGATTTACCAATATAATAGACAAGCGTGTAACGATGGTTGCTAATATCTGTTTCGTAATCACAAATGTTATTCGCTAACATAATATTCGCTATTGTAAAAACTAACGGCAAAGAGTTTAAGAATACGACTAAAACGGAGACGATATTTCCTTCTAGAGAGAAAAGCGGCCAATCTACGCTCAAATACATTAAATAACTCTCCGGTACATTAATAAATACTGCGATGAAGAAAATACCAAATCCCATCGTAATCCCAGATAACACTTCACCTAACGGCATTCGCGATATCGGAAAAGGACCGAATGTATAAAAAATCCCTACTAAAAAGCAAACTATCCCTAATATAAGCAACAATACATTCGTACGGTAGGTAAGCACCAAGCCGACAACAGCTGCAAAGCTCACCATTCCAATAATTAATTGCGTTGCTTTCTTAACAGAAATGCCCGCTTTCCCTAAAATATTCTCTTCATTACGATACAGCGTATTTTTTGCTTTGACATAGTCCATTGTGTTATTAATCGCAGTTGTCGCCATATCAAACACAATCATCGCTATAAAAAATAGTAAGGTATTAAAAAAATTAAAAGAAGAAAAATGATAAGAAGCATATAGCATTCCTAATAAAAAAGGAAAAAGACTAGCTAATTTCGTTTTTATTTCCACAAGTTCTAAAAAAATTGGCAAAGTTAACATTTATACACCTACTCTTCCATTAATGTGTATGCTTCATTTGTTAATTGAAAGTTCTCTTTTATTCCATCGGAAAGGTAAACTTCTTTATCTTTTGTAATAAAGACTGCATCAACATCGTTGCGGCCATTCACGTAATCGAGCCCAGCTTCCAGTCCTAAGCCGAATACCAAGGTCGAAAGAGCATCACCGTCAACGGATTTTTCGGAAATAATAGAAATTCCTGCAATTTCGTTATCAAAAGGGTAACCTGTATTTGGATTCATGAGATGATGATAAACTTGACCGTCCACTTCTATATAGCGCTCATAGATACCAGAAGTAACGATGGATCGATCTGTTTGTTGAGTGGAACCGATGCTTTCACCGCGCTCTGCGAGTGGATCTTGAATTCCCACATTCCAAACTTCTCCATCTCGACTTGGAGAGCCTCCCATCACAAACACATTCCCGCCTAAATCAATAATGGCACTTGTAATACCCTCTTCTAAAAACAACTCGTGAACCTGATCAGTCATATAGCCTTTTGCAATCGCGCCTAAGTCAAGTTCCATATTTTCATCCGGCAAAAAAACAGAATGGTCTTCATCATTAAATTCTACTCTTGTAAAATCAATTGATTGTAAAGCCTGATCGATTTCTTCTTGGGATGGTTTTCGAGCATCATCAAAACCGATGCGCCACAAGTTCGTAATGGAACCAATCGCATAATTAAACTGGCCACCCACTTCGTCGCTGTATTCATCCGCAATCTTCAATAATTCATAGACTTCTTCCGAAACGGCAACAGGATGCTCACCTGCCGCCTCATTAATTGCGGATATTTCTGAATCCATTGTCTCACCTGTAATTTTATCAGCAAGATCGCGAACAAGAGCAAAGCCCTTTTCTAATGTTTCTTCTTTTCCTTCATTAAAAATACGTAACGTAACATACGTCCCCATCAAAAACTCTGTATTTTCATATGCTTGCTTGCGTAGTTTTTCTGTCTTATTCCCACCGCATCCGGTTAAGACAACCGCAATAAGAATAAGAGCTAGAAATAATCGAGAAACACTGCGAGAATTTCGCATTCCATCCACTCCTTATTAAAAAATCTGTTGCTTAATTCTAACACGCAAATTAGAAAAGCAGGACAAGTCCCACTTTCTATCAAATTTATAAAATCTTCACCGCAAAAAAGAGCTGGACAAATGTCCCAGCCCTCTTCAAATCTTTGTATTTACTTTTACTATTTGTTAAAAATAGAATTAGTTATCGATTTCGATTGTTTCTGTGTTTCCTTCTTTAGCTGCATCAACTAATTGTTGTGCGTATACTTTGAAGTTTTCAGAAGAATGTGTAGCTCCAGTTACAACTTCTACTTCAGCAGGATCTTGTTTTTCAACTAATTGTTCGTTTAATTCTGGCAAGTAATCTTGTGGACCAGTACCAACTTTGTCAGCCATAGCTGTTTGGTAACCTTCGTCTTCAGATTTCTTTTCGCCAGCTTCATTTAAGTAGTCATAATCAGATGATGAGATTTCTCCATCTGTCACTTCAATTGTGAAGTCAACTTTCCAACCATTGTCATCTAAGTTTTTTTCTACCAATTTATAAGTACCATCTTGCAAACCTGTTACTTCATCAGTACCTACTGCTGATTCTGCTGATGAATCTGAAACAGTACCAGTATCTGTTTCAGTATCTCCGCTTCCACAAGCTGCTAAAAGAAGAGTAGATGCTAAAGTTAATGTCCATACGGATAGTTTTTTATTAAAAGCCATGTAAATACCACCTTTTTTATTTTTGTTGTAAAGCCAGTGGCCCACCTGCCAAAAACTTCACAAATTCATTACACCGTTATATTACCATCTACAAGAAGCCATTGCAATTAAAATCTCTAAAGGATGAGAAAAACAGCGTTATTTTTTTCTGTTTTTTTATTAAATTCTCACTTTGAAAAATATAAACCCTTTTCTTTTCTGCATTTCCCTAAAAATTTCTTTGCAGCATTTGCTCAGTAATACGCGATATCGATATCTTCGCATCAACATCCGGTAAATTCTTGATTTGTTTCAAAGCTTTATTGGTATATTTCGCTGCTAATTCACGTGCTTTTTCAATGCCGCCCGATTCTTCTACAATCTTAAGAACTTGCAATAATTCTTCATCCGTAATGGATTCTTTTTTCAGAAGATACGGTTCGATTTCTTTTTTCTTCGTCTCCATCGCATACAGTAATGGGGCAGTATAAATACCGTTTCGTAAATCTTGCATAGGCGGTTTGCCAATTTTTTTAGCATCATAAGAATAATCTAGAATATCATCAGTAATTTGAAAGGCCATACCAATATTATTTCCAATCTGATAAGCCTGTTTAGCGAATTTCTCATCACGGCTGTATGCTCCGGAATAGCAACTTAAAGCAAACAGCTGCGCAGTTTTGCCTTTTACTTGACTGAGGTAGTCCCGCATCCGCATTTTAACCGCATATTTTTTTGACATCTGATTTAACTCACCAATTAAAATGGTCTCCATCCCTTTTGTATCCAAGGGGACTTCTCCTGCTTCATTCACATAATCTTGAAGCAACCTAAAACAAACTGTAAATAGATAATCTCCTGTATAAACAGCGATCCGATTATTATAAGCAGCGTTCATTGTTGCTTGACCGCGACGAATATTCGATTCATCAATGACATCATCGTGAATCAAGGTCGCCATATGCAGTACTTCAACAGCTGCTGCGAGCGCTCTGGATTTTTCAACATTTTGCTTGCTCGAAAATTGTGAAAATAGAATGGTGTAGGCTGGACGTAATAACTTTCCGCCAGAAAACAACATTTCTTTTATTTTATTTTGTACTTCTATATTTTTAATCCTAATATGTTCTTCAATCAGCGAAATTGTTGCTTCCAGCTCATTGCGTAGGGCCGGATACTCATCCCACATTGGATGAATCTTCATGCTTCCTTCACACTCCCTGTCTCAATCCTTTTTTACGAAATGACATCTAAACCATCTATATTATCGACTGGCTGATCGGATGTTACTTCGACCAACAAACGATGCGGCAGACAAAGAATCGTCTCTCCCACAGCATCAATTGCATTCATGCGTACACACACTTGGTCACCACAGTTCGCTTCAGTTATCTCAACCGATGTACCAGTTCGAACGATGACATTTTCGTGACCGTGATCATCAACATAGTAGAACGCTTCAGTTTCTCCATCATCTACTAAATCAAAGACCTTCATTGCTTTACCGTCAACCTTCACAATTGCCTGCAAATCGGAATCATTCGCTTTGGCTTGATAGTAGGTAAACACTCCTAACGGTAAAAAAGATGCCATCATTAATAACAAAACGATGATTACATCTCCACGACGAATCATTTTTATATATTTCATCATGAAATCTTTTGCCTCCTCTAGAGGATTTTCTTTCTTACAAGATAAACAAAAAAAGAGAGTAAGGCAAGTTTCCCTACCTTAACCTCTGCTGAGTTTTATTCAATCTATTTTTCAACGCCTGGTTCGTAAATCGATTTAATATCGCCGTACCACCACTTACCTAGTTTTTTCTGTATCCATGGTATGACATAGTAATCCAATCCAACTGCACGTCCTGAACCATTCATTAAGGAAATTGCTACAGGAACAAACCACATGTTTACCCAATAGAACATCCCAGATAAGGAGAATGAAACAACTAACGCTACTGTTGTTGCGTTTGCTAACCAAGTAAATAGTCCGACAATGATTGCGAGACCAATTGCAATTTCAACAAGAGTCATGAATTTTTGGAAGAACAAAGCTACTTCTACGTTAGGAATCATAAATTCCATGATTTTTGAGAACCAGCCTGGCATTTCTTTCAATACCATCATCGGCTCTTCACCATAAACGTAGTTCAATCCGAATACCGCATGTGACACTTCCTCGACTGCTTCTGTTGCGCCAGATGTTGGATCTTGCAACCATGAGAATGGTAAAACAACATCATTGCCAAACCAAGACGTAGAGCCGAAGAGACCAAAGGCTTTCTTCAGACCTTCAAAGAGCCACATACTACCATAAAATACTCGCAACGGAAGATTCCAAAGAACATTTCCGTATCTTGATAGATGTTTACGGAAAATACTACGGCCATCTCTAATATGGAAGAATTCATGGTGAATATACTTCACAAAATAGAACAAGGAACCGATTGTCAAGAAATAGAACAAGTTAATTAAATGCTTCACAGCCATTGCAATGAAACCACTCAAATGAATTTTATCCATTAAGTACGCTACACCATAGCGAGAACCGATTGAAATCATGAAGCCTTGGTAATTTCCTTTATGTTCTGTCTTTTCTTTTCCATCAATCGTTGCAATGATGTTGGCTGCTGCCGTATGTCCTGTTTGTTCGGCACTTTGAACAATTTGAGGAACCGGGCGATTATCTTTGTCAGGTTCTTCGTAGTAAACAATATCTCCTGCTAAATAAACATCTTCCACTCCTTGAGCTTCCATGTATTTATTTGCAACAAGACGTCCAGCACGTGCGCGCTCGATGCCATATTCAGCTACATCAGAATTCGCTTTTACTCCAGCTGTCCAGATCAGTGTATGAGTAGGAATGACAGTACCATCTGTTAACTCAATCAAATTTGGTTCAACTTTCGCAACACCGTTTCCTTTAATAATGTTTACGCCATTCTTCTTCAAGTATTTTTCAGCTTTAGAAGATTCTTTTTCAGTTACTACTCCTAGAATAATTGGAGCAGCTTCAACTAAATGGAAACTAAATTCTTCTGGATCAAGTTTGTTATCTTCAGCCAGACGATCTTTCCATTCCATTAAGTCTCCGATCATTTCCACACCAGTAAAACCAGCACCAGAAACAACCATAGTCAACATTGCTTTACGTTTCTCTTTATCATGCTCGATTGCCGCAGCTTCTACCGTGTCTTTGATGTGACGACGCAAAGTATTTGCATCTTCCCAAGACCACAATGTGAATCCATGTTCTTCTACACCAGGAATGTTAAAGGTGTTAGGCTCGCCGCCCATTGCAATAATCAAATGATCATATTGGAAAACTGTTTTCTCAGTTGTTACTTCCTTTTTATCATGGTCCACATGTTTAACTTCATCTGTAACGATATCCACGTTTTTATTACGATTGAATAAACGCTTCAAGTCATATTGAATTGCATCCGGTTCTACACGGCCAGCTGCCACTTCATGAAGTTCAGTCATATACGTTTGATAAGAATGACGATCAATCAATGTAATTAAAACGTCGTCGTTCTTTTTAAAATGTTTCGCTAGCTTTTTAGTAGCTGCAACACCAGCAAAACCAGCGCCAATCACAACAATATTCGTTTTTGCCATTGTATATTCTCCCTCTATTATCTATAAAGTAAATAAGTCCTATGATAACTTTTACATGTATTTTTTTTAACAAAGTTGAATCTACTTACTATTTATCAACTCACCCCAATATTATAAAGCACTTGTGAAAATATGTCCATGAAAAATATCAATGAAAACTTAATTATTAAGACTTTTTAATTGATACCGATTACTTTACAAGCACTCAAAAAGCCTTCGTTGACCTAAAAGATGCCAATGAAGACTTTTATCTATTCCAAATTCTGGTATTCTTCTGTATAACTTGCCTCATACCATGCTCTTGTCAAACGATCTGTCCGTGCTCCTTCTCTTTGGAACTTTTGAATGGTCACAACATGCTCCATTAAATAATTGGCGGCAATTCCCACGGCAATTCCGGAGAAGATACCAGTAAAAGCTAACACGGGCAAATACAACATAACACTAAAAGAATGAGCGATAGTGCTTGCAACAATCAGCTGCCCGACATTATGTAAAATACCGCCTGTAGCACTCACACCGATTAAACTCACTCGACTTGGCCCCAAGCGCCTGACAAAAACCATTCCAAAGAAACTTAGAAAAGCTCCCGCAAAACTATATAGAAAGGTTGACAATGTTCCACCCAAAAAAGTGGAAATAATCAACCGCATCCACACTACAGTTAGACTCTCTTTATAAGGTAAAGTAAACAAAGCGAGTATGGTTACCATATTTGCCAACCCTAATTTCGCGCCTGGAGCAAAGGCAAAGGGAAACGGTATGGAACGCTCCAACAACGTAATCACAACGCCTTGCGCTGCTAATAAGGATATATATATTAATTTTTTATTTTTATTCATCACAGTAACCTTTGCTTCCTACATTTAAATAACTTTTCATATCCTAGTTTAGCATACTTCTTTTTGATACAGAACAAAGAGATACGAAAGAGGATGTATTTCTTTGCACTTTATTCTAAGAGATTTTTCATTTTTTGTCGGCATCGATCGTAGGCATACTGCACTTGCTTTGCACTCTTATTCGTTTTTTGTGCAATGGTTTCATAATCGTCACCTTTCATATAATTGCGAAAAACTTCCTTTTCAAAAGCTGACAAAGTCTCAAAGTAGCTATAAGACATTTCACGAACATGGATAATACTATCGATACCTTCTGCTTCTATTTTACGGGTTTCTGAAACATACTTGTCCGCAAAATCTAAATCTCCCACTCGTGTATACGAAGTTGTATTCTTTTCACTTTTACGTTTCAAAGCTGACTCTCTACGAATTAAACTAAAAATGCGGTTCTGTAACATTAATTTATAAAATCCAGCAAACTGCATCCCACGCTTTTCATCGTACTCCTTTATAGATCGATACAAAACGATTCTTGCTTCTTGAAAAAAATCTTCTCTTTCCAGCATTTTGAGGTGATAGGTCTTTTCAAACTTAAATATTAATGGATAAAAACGTTTGAAAAGTACATCAAAGTATTGCATATTCCCTTTCTTTAATAAATCTACCATCTCCTCAATTGTGAAACCGCTATCATTTTGACTGTTTTCTTGCATGTAAATTCCCCCCCAAATCTATTTTTTAAAACTTACCCTTCATTCAAAAAATCCCGCAAGTCTTTCAACAAGTCCAATTGTTCTTCTGTCAAAGAACCGCGTTTTTTCTGTGAGGCCGCTCGGAAATGGCGGCTTTCCAGCTGAATTGCTTGCGTAGAACGCTTGATTTCTTTGTAAAGCTCATTGGCTGACATACGATTAGCACCTCTGGCAAAGACAAGCTGTTGCTCAGCTAGGTCGCTTGTCGCCACTGTCACTTCGGTTAGGACATTCTTCAGTTTGTCTACAATGCCTTCAATAAAAGTATCAGCCGTCTCACCTTGTGCAGTGAAGACGACTCTTACTTTATATTTGGTATATTCTTTCGTAATACCAGGTACAAATTGGGCATCAAACACGACCCATACTTCTCGTCCTTCAAATTCTTGATAATTCGAAAGAATTACAAGAAGACGATCTCGTGCCTCTTCGATGAGATCACGGTTCTTTAATTTTACTAATTCTGGCCACGCTCCAATCATGTTATACCCATCCACAACTAAGATGTCCTTTTTCTTCATGATCTCACCTCTTTTCTTTTAAAATTCTACTTTTTATGGATTTCGTTTACGGAATACTTCATACATCATTAAAGCAGCAGCTACACTCGCATTTAGACTTTGTACGTGTCCAACCATTGGAATAGTAAGCAATCCATCTGCTGAGTCTTTTAAAATACGAGAAACACCTTTTCCTTCATTGCCAATGATCAGCGCTAAAGGTAAGGTCGTATCCCATTTTTGATAAGTCTGTCCTTCCATATCCGTTGCGTAGACCCAAACACCGCGTTCTTTTAAGTCAGAAATTGTACGACTTAAATTCGTTACACGAACAACGGGTACATGTTCAATTGCTCCGGTTGAAGCTTTTGCAACGGTACCGGTCAGACCCACTGCACGGCGCTTCGGAATAATAATCCCGTGACAGCCGCTCGCATCCGCCGTACGTAGAATCGACCCCAAATTATGCGGATCTTCGATTCCATCCAAGATAAGAAAAAATGGATCTTCGCCTTTTTCAGCAGCAATATCAAATAAATCATCTAACGTTGCATACTGAAAAGCTGCCGTAGCTAACATGATTCCTTGATGAACTCCATTGTCAGATAGTAAATCCAGTTTACTTTTTGGAACTACTTGAATTTGAATATGGCGCTCTTTCGCTAATTCTAAAATTTCACCAATTCTCTCGCCGCCAATACCTTCTTGTAAAAACAACTTATTAATATCGCGTTCTGATTTTAATGTCTCCAAAACGGCATGCTTGCCGATTACAAAGTCCTCAGACTGCTGTTCTGCTCTCTCGACTTTCCCCTTTTCAAAAGAACGTTGCGGCTGTTTTTTCTGTTTCCGTTTTTTTGGATCATCTGAACGATTTGGTTTTCTGTTTTGTTTATTCATTTATTTTCATCCTCAACTCGTTTTATACACCATTGGACAAGTTCTTGAAGACGTTCTTTCTGCTTGGTCATATGTAAATAACCCATCAATGCTTCAAAACCGGTAGAAATCCGGTATGTTGTGACATCCGCATTCTTCGCGGTTGTATGGCTTTTGGCATTGCGTCCTCGTTTGTATATCAGTGTCTCTTCCTCTGTTAGAAAAGTTTCATCCTCTAGCATATCTTGCATCAACACTGCTTGTGCTTTTGCAGAAACGTAATGAGTAGCTTTCCGATGAAGGTCATTCGGCTTCGTCCAACCCTTTTCTAACAAATGTTCACGAATAAAAACTTCATAAGCTGCGTCACCTATATAAGCCAGCGCTAAGCCGTTTAATAAATCCCATTGCTTTTCTGTCATGCTCGTCTCCATCTAGTTCCTTGCGGCGTATCATCCAAGATAATGCCTTGATCTTTTAAGTAATCTCGAATTTCATCGCTACGAGCGAAATCTTTGTTTTTTCTTGCTTCTATCCGCTCTTCAATCAATGCATGCACTTCTTCATCCAGCATCGTTTCCTGTTCCAGCTTGATGCCAAAAATACTCATGATTTCCTGTAAAACCCGCACTGCCTCAGTTAAAACGTTAAGCGAAACCGTTTTTCGTTCGGTATAAAGATTTAATTCTTTTGCAAATTGATAAATAACGGTCATAGCATTGTCTGTTTGAAAATCATCGTCCATTTCCTTAACAAAACGTTGTTCCAAATCTTTGAAATGAGTCACGTCTTGTGGGTCCCCATCCAGTGACTCCACTGCATCGCTTTTACGATAATCCGCATTGAGATAGGCATGTTTTATCTTATCTAAGTTAATGGTCGCTTCCTCAATGGCCTTTTCACCGAACTTGATTGGCCGACGGTAGTGAGACGTTGCTAACAAGAATCGTAAAATTTGAGGATCCAATTCTTTTAAAATATCATGCACTAATACAAAGTTTCCAAGTGATTTACTCATTTTTTCGCCCGATTCACCCAAGGTTACAAAGCCATTGTGCATCCAATAGTTCGCAAAAGTTTTACCTGTTTTTGCTTCACTTTGGGCAATCTCATTTTCATGGTGCGGAAATGTCAAATCATGTCCGCCACCGTGAATGTCAATCGTTTCCCCCAAATACTTTGTAGCCATTACAGAACATTCGATATGCCAACCTGGACGTCCTGCGCCCCAAGGAGAATCCCAAGATATTTCGCCTTCTTTCGCTGCTTTCCAAAGAGCAAAATCAATCGGATTTTCTTTTTTGCGGTTTTCCTCTTCTTCAAGGCGTTCACTTGCGCCAATTTTTAGATCTTTGATGGATTGATCGCTTAACTTCCCATATCCCTCAAATTTTTCTGTTCGATAATAGACATCGCCTTCCACTGCATAGGCGTACCCTTTATCAACGAGAACTTGAATAAAGGCGATAATATCAGGAATATTATCCATCACTCGAGGATGCAAGGTTGCCGCCTTCACTTCTAAAGCTTCTGTATCGTGTTCAAAAGCTTTTATGAATTTATCAGCAACTTCAGCAGGGGAGAGTTTCATTTCCTTTGCTGCTCGGATGATTTTATCATCGACATCAGTGAAATTGGAGACAAAATTAACGTCATAACCACGGTACTCAAAATATCGGCGAATTGTATCAAATGCTACTGTGCTACGGGAATTCCCAATGTGGATATAATTATAGACAGTGGGTCCGCAGACGTACATCTTCACCTTTCCTGTTTCTATTGGTTGAAACTCTTCTTTATTCCGGGTTAGCGTATTATATATTTTAATCATCCGTCGCTCCTTTCTGTTTAGTTTTAATAGAAGCGGACCCTTCTTATTCATAGAGATATTTCAATCCCTCATATTTAAAGGAATTTTCCCTACATGAAAAGAGTCCGCATTCTATTCAATAAACATTTTTATTTTTTCAATAATGTTAATACTTGTTCTAAATGATTCAAACTCTTCTCTTTTCCAAGAACTTCAATCGTTTTTCCTAATTCAGGTCCGTGCATCTCTCCACTGATCGCGATTCGAATCGGCATGAACAAATTTTTACCTTTTATTTTCGTGTCTTTTTGAACTTGTTTAATTGCAGCTTTAATGTTTGCTTCTTCAAAAGGCTCTACTTCCGGCAACAAAGCTTTGAAAGCTTCTAATACTACAGGAACCGTTTCTCCAGTCAATATTTCTTTTTCTGCTTCGTCTAATTCCAATATTTCAGAGAAGAATAATTCTGATAACGGCACAATTTCAGCCGCATAACTCATTTGTTCATGATATAAAGAAACTAATTTTTTAACCCATCCTTGTGTCTCTTCTGATGCATTTTCAGGGACACGTCCTGCTTGTACAAGATGCTCAATTGCTAAAGGAACTACCTGATCCAAATCCGTTTCCTTCATATATTGATTGTTTACCCATTCTAGTTTCTTAGAATCAAAAGCAGCGGGTGACTTACTTAAGCGAGCTGGATCAAAAATCTTTATCAACTCTTCGCGGCTGAAGATTTCATCTTCACCGACTGGAGACCAGCCTAGTAATGTGATGAAGTTAAACATTGCTTCCGGCAGATAACCCAATTCACGATACTGACTGATGAATTGAAGGATTGCTTCATCACGTTTACTTAGTTTTTTCCCTGTTTCACTATTGATAATTAATGTCATATGTCCAAATTCCGGCACTGTCCATTCAAATGCTTCATAAATCATCATTTGTTTTGGTGTATTGGCAATATGATCGTCTCCGCGTAATACGTGAGTAATGCCCATCAAATGATCATCGATGACAACAGCGAAGTTATAGGTTGGGAAACCGTCGCGTTTGCGAATAATGAAGTCTCCTCCTACACTACTTGCTTCAAAATTAATTTCACCTTTTACAATATCATTGAAAGAATAAGTATTGTCTTTTGGAACACGGAAACGGATAACAGGTTCGATTCCTTGCGCTTCTTTTTCTTGTTGATCTGCTGGTGTCAAATGAGCGCAACGTCCACCATAATGCGGCATTTCTCCGCGAGCACGTTGTTGTTCTCTTTCTTCCTCTAGTTCTTCTTCCGTACAATAGCACTTATAGGCCCGGTTCGACAATAATAATTGGTCAATCATTGAATCATAAATATCTTTACGTTCCGATTGTCTATACGGTCCATATTCTCCAGGCTTGTCAGGACCTTCATCCCAGTCAATTCCTAACCATTGAAGGTTCTCCAACTGACTTTCTTCCCCATGTTCAATGTTTCGTTTCAGGTCAGTATCCTCAATACGGATAATAAACTCTCCATCATTATGTCGGGCAAATAAGTAGTTAAAAAGGGCTGTCCGTGCATTTCCTATGTGAAGATGTCCTGTTGGACTTGGTGCATAACGAACGCGAATTTTTTTAGTCATTAGTTTACTCTCCTTCATTCTTTTCAAGATTCATTAGTTATTTTTGATTCCTTTTTGTGAGTGTGCGGGTTTAGCAAAAATCATTCGACCAGCAGCAGTTTGCAAGGCGCTTGTCACTACAACACCAATTGTTTTATTCATATAATGCTGTCCATCTTCTACAACAATCATTGTCCCATCGTCCAGATAAGCTACTCCTTGGTTCCGCTCGGTACCAGCCTTAACGATTGTGACTGTCATGTTTTCTCCAGGAATCACGACTGGTTTTACTGCATTTGCTAATTCATTAATATTCAATACCGGCACATTTTGAAATTCACTTACTTTATTCAAATTATAGTCATTGGTTATGATGACACCATCAATTAATTTTGCTAGGCGGATCAGTTTGCTGTCCACTTCTGCAATCTCCTCAAACTCACCATCATAACTCTCCACCGGAATTACTTCTTCTTTTTGCAGACTGTTTAGAATATCCAGTCCACGGCGGCCGCGAACCCGTTTCAAGCTATCGGATGAATCGGCGATGTATTGTAGTTCTCTTAAAACAAAGTTCGGTATAACCAATACACCTTCTAGAAAGCCTGTTTTTGCGATTTCATAAATACGCCCGTCAATAATAACACTCGTATCTAAAATCTTATATTTACGAAAATCATTGTCTGCTTTTCTTTCTAACAAGACACCTTCATCGGGACGCTTTGTTTTTGGCGTGAACAGTTTGCGAAAATCTTCAATTCGCGTGGTACCTATATAAAAACCAAGATAGGCAAATACGATGGAAAGAATAGATGGAACAACATTACTAATAATAGAAATATTAAATGCTGCTAAGGGAATTCCTACTAACCACGCAAGAATGAGCCCAATAATAATCCCTAAAGCACCAAACAACAGGAAACTTGCTGATTGTTTGCTGAAATAATTTTCTATTTTTTTGAAAACATCTAAAATAAAATTCGTCATGAGTAAAGAAAGTAACAAGAATATAAGTGCGCCAATGCCGAAGTTGACGAATTGATTATTGAAGGTAGAGTTTTCAATGTTTAATAGTTCCCAAAAATAAGGCATAAGGGTTAAACCAATACTTCCCCCAATAATTAAAAATATAAACGAGATAATTCTTTTCTTCATTTCCTTCCTCCTTTCTTTTTAGTTTCGATTCGGAAACACTTTTCGTAGCGTTTCCTGGACAGAAGCAACACCGATTAATTCAATCCCTTCTGGATGTCGCCATCCCGAAAGATTATTTTTTGGAATATAAACCTTTGTAAAACCAAGTTTTTTCGCTTCGTTTACGCGTTGCTCAATACGATTTACACGACGAATTTCTCCGGTTAATCCAATTTCCCCAACAAAACATTCCGTAGCAGATGTATCGGTATCCCAATAACTGGATGCGACACTGACCGCCAATGATAAATCAATTGCAGGCTCATCCAACCTTACTCCACCAGTAGATTTAAAATAAGCATCTTGATTTTGAAGCAAGAGTCCCGCTCTTTTTTCCAATACCGCTAGAATTAACGATACACGATTATGATCAAGTCCGCTTGCAGTTCGACGTGCATTTCCAAATACAGTTGGTGTAATAAGACATTGAATTTCCGCTAGAATGGGGCGCGTCCCTTCCATCGATGCTACAATCGCAGAGCCAGATGCTCCAGCAAGACGCTCTTCTAAAAACATTTCAGAAGGATTTGAAACTTCCCGCAGCCCTCCTTCATTCATTTCAAATACACCAATTTCATTCGTAGACCCAAAACGGTTTTTTACTGCACGCAAAATTCGAAAAGTATGGTGGCGATCGCCTTCAAAATATAAAACAGTATCTACCATGTGTTCCAACATTCTGGGACCGGCAATATTTCCTTCTTTCGTTACGTGTCCAACAATAAAAATCGCAATATTATTCGTCTTTGCAATTCTCATAAATTCTTGTGTTGCTTCGCGAACCTGGGAAACACTTCCCGCCGCACTATCATTGCTTCCTTTTATCATTGTCTGAATGGAGTCAATAATCACGAGCTTTGGCTTTAACCTCTCAATGGTTTCGTTAATCGAATCCACATCCGTTTCCGGATAAATATAAAAATCAGAACCCTTTACCCCTAGGCGTTCCGCCCGCATCTTAATCTGACCCGAACTCTCTTCTCCAGAAACATATAGAACCGGAATATTTTTATTGTTGATTTGAGCCGATATCTGTAACAACAAAGTAGATTTTCCAATTCCAGGATCCCCTCCGATTAAAATCAAAGAACCGGGAACAATTCCGCCTCCTAAAACATGGTTCACTTCCTCCATATCAGTAGGCGTTCGAGGAATGTCTTCTATTTTAATATCTTGAATAGCTACTGCTTCTGCTGTTTTCCCTGTAAAGTTCACGCGAGGTTGGTGTGTCTTGGAAATAACGGCTTCTTTTTCTTCTTCCATTTGATTCCAAGCACCGCAATTTGGACATCTTCCTAACCATTTAGGAGATTCATATCCACACGCTTGGCATACGTATTTAATTGATCGTTTTTTTGCCATCGATTCCTCTCCTCTATTACTTCCTATGCTTATTAACATTTTAGCACATAACCTAGCAAACACGATACTGCGCTAGTCTTAAATCAAGATAGAAAAATAGTTAAAGAAACTATTCATCATCGGATGATCCAAAACCGCCAACTCTATCTTGGCCGTTGCTTATGTCATTATCTGCTTTTAGGAATTTCATAAAGATACCTTGACCAATCCGTTCGCCTTTTTTGATTACTTTATCTCGCAAACCAAAATTCATTAATTGGAAAAAAATCTCTCCTTCATTTGATTCGTTATTATAATAATCAGCATCCACAACACCCACGCCATTCGGCAATACTAAAAATCGTTTCAATGGATTGCTCGAACGGTTAGTTAATTGCAAATATTCATCTTCTTCCATATATGCTTTGATGCCCGTTGGAACAAGTACAGGAGTAATTCCTTTCGTGGAAGCATCGCGGTCATGTTTAAAGAATGTATTCCAGATTGATGGCAACAGAGTATCTTCCGATGCTTCAAAGTCATAGCCTGCTGAATGAGCAGTCGCCCGTTTCGGTAAAGATAACCCCTTTCCCTCATATTTACTTACGATTTCAAATCCTCTGCTTCTCATTTAATCTTCCTTTCAACGCAATTGCTTATTCTATCTTTTCAATTTTATAGACTGATTAGATTATAGCAAAGAATGCATGAAATAACGTAAGAAAGCTCTGAAATCTCTTTGTTTTTCTCATAATTATTTTCTGTTTTCGTCTTTTTTGCGGCTTTGGTCAACTTGCACAAAAAATCGCTTTCATTTTCAGGCACAATGACTTAGCAATGTTATCCGCTTTCATTTACTATAGGAATTGTAAACAAACTCTTCAAAAAGGAAGGTACTTAACAATGGTAAATATGGAACTAAATAATATACACAAAATGTATGATAATGCAGAAAACTATTCTGTAACAGATTTTAACTTACATGTAAAAGACCGTGAATTCATCGTATTTGTTGGACCATCCGGTTGTGGAAAATCTACCACATTACGTATGATTGCTGGATTGGAAGATATTACAGAAGGCGAACTAAAAATTGGCGAAACAGTAATGAATGACGTTGCACCAAAAGATCGCGATATCGCGATGGTTTTCCAGAACTACGCTCTATATCCACATATGACTGTATACGATAACATGGCTTTTGGTTTGAAACTTCGTAAATACAAAAAAGAAGAAATCAAGGAACGTGTAGAAAATGCTGCTGATATTCTAGGACTTCGTGAATATCTAGACCGTAAACCAGCTGCTTTATCCGGTGGACAACGTCAACGTGTTGCTTTAGGACGTGCAATCGTTCGTGATGCAAAAGTCTTCTTAATGGATGAGCCTTTATCAAACTTGGATGCAAAACTACGTGTAGCGATGCGTGCTGAAATTGCAAAATTACACCGCCGCTTAAATACAACAACTATTTATGTTACCCATGACCAAACAGAAGCGATGACCATGGCTGACCGTATTGTTATCATGAAAGACGGATTCATTCAACAAATTGGTAGTCCAAAAGAAGTTTATGATACACCAGTGAACTTATTCGTGGCTGGATTCATCGGATCCCCTGCAATGAACTTCTTCAATGTTACATTGAAAGATGGTGTCATTTCAGATGGAAAAGGATTAAACCTGAAACTTCCTGAAGGTAAATGGAAAGTACTCGAACAAAAAGGATACAACAACAAAAAAGTTGTATTTGGTATTCGTCCAGAAGACATTCAAAGTGAACAAGTAGTAATCGACGCAAACCCAGGTTCCACTGTTAAAGCAGAAGTTTCTGTATCAGAATTACTTGGTGCTGAAACAATGTTGTACAGTAGAGTTGGGGATACAGAGTTTATCTCTCGTGTAGACGCTCGTGACTACCATGAACCAGGTTCTGTAATAGAGCTTGCATTCAATATGAATAAGATTCACTTCTTCGATTCAGAAACAGAAGAAGTAATCACAATTCCTTAATTCGTTATCTCTATTTTCTTACTATATACCATCCTCCACCCGAAAAAAGGCTGAGACAAATGTCCCAGCTTTTTTTCTTTTCTCTAATCTCTATAGTGCAGAGTTTTTTTGTCGTCCGTACGATACAAAAATTTAAATTCAAACGCAAAAAGCGTTCAACGACGCCGCTGGCAGCCATTGAACGCTTTTTAAATGCAACTTATTCTTCGCTCTCTTCTGCATCTTCCACGAAGGCTTCTTCCGGTGTTACGGCATCCTTAACCCATACAGATACAGAATTTCCACGTACTAAAAATTTCCCACAGCCATTTTCGTCAATGGTCACTCTTTTGTCAAAATTCCCCATGTAATCAGCAAACGTCTCTCCTGCGTATTGTTCACCGACATACATTTCTTTCACTCCATCTACATCTTGGTTAGCGATAATCGCAGCAAGACCAAAAGGATGTTCTTCATCACCTAGACGTGTCCAGCCAACGTAGTGAGCATCGTCAAAGTAATCCTTTTGTTCCCCATAAGCATGGTTTCTTCTTACATACAATAATTTATCAAGCATTTCTGTCATCGGTTCAACGGGATTTTCTCCATTAATTCCATAGTAATCACCGTAAAACAAACAAGGAAACCCTTCTCGGCGCAATAAAATGAAAGCATACGCCATCGGTTTAAACCAAGAGGCCACAAAGGACTCTAAAGCCTGCCCGGGCTGCGAATCATGATTATCTACAAATGTAACTGCCTGTACAGGCGCATTTGCGATCAGCGAGTTGTTAAATAAATCTCGCAAATCATACTCCCCGCCCACGACAGAAGCGGTATGGAAATTAAAGTGGAGCGGTACATCAAATAAATCAACAGCATATTCCGTCGCTTCTAAATATTCTTGAATGGTATCATAATCCGCTTTCCAATACTCACCTACAACAAAAAAATCAGGTCGATCATTTTCGCGTATAGCGTATACGAAATCTTTTATGAATCGGCGGTCAATATGTTTGATGGCATCCAGACGAAAACCATCTACACCTGTTTCATCGATATACCATTGCGCCCATTTTTTTATTTCTTCGACTACTTCTGAGTTTCCATAATCAATATCTGCATACATCAAATAATCAAAATTACCAAACTCATCATCCACAAAGCCATCTTCGCTCCACCCTTTGTTGATTCCTTTAATGAGATAGATGGCTTCTTTGTCATTTTCTTTGTTAAGGTCTGTTCCCGTAAAATGTTCCCAATCCCATTTAAAGTCAGAATATTTATTCTTTCTTCCAGGAAAAGTGAATTTTGTCCATCCTTCGATTTCATAAAAATCACTGACTTTTTCTTGTCGATTATTCGGGTCTACTTCTGCAGCGTAAAACCGCTCTGTCTCATCTGCACCAGCTTTATGATTCAGCACAACATCTGCATAAACCGAAATATCCAATTCATGAAGAGCCTCAATTGCTGCTAAGTACTCTTCCTTCGTCCCGTACTTGGTACGAACTGTACCTTTTTGATCAAATTCTCCTAAATCATATAAATCATACACACCATAGCCAACATCCTCTTGACCCGTTCCTTTATAAGCAGGAGGTAACCAAACTGCACTAACACCCAATTCTTTCAAATGAGCAGCATCTTTCTTTAACTGATTCCATAGCTGACCATCATTCGACAGCTCCCATTCAAAATATTGCATAATTATCCCGTTTTCAAGCATTTTCCTACACTCTCCCTTATAGTAAAAGGTGCTATCATCATCTTGTTAAAATTTAATCAGATACTTTATTATACCTTATTTTTAATTTAAATACCTTTTTGAGGTATGCCGGGTTTGGAAATACAACCATGAGAAGCAGTTTATCCTTTAAAAATTATATTATTCGTCCACTAAATCAAATAAACCCTCCTACTTGCAATTACTTCGAATTCGAGATACAATGTGTTTGTTACGAATTAGAAGTATTTTCTATTAGATAATTCGAAAGGGGAACATTATGAAACCATTAATCGGAATTCACCATATTACAGCCATTACAAGTAGCGCAGAAAAAAACTATGAGTTCTTTACAAATATACTAAGTATGCGTTTAGTTAAGAAAACAATTAATCAAGATGATATCCAAACATACCACTTATTCTTTGCAGATGATAAAGGAAATCCAGGCACTGATATTACCTTCTTTGATTTCCCGGGAATCACAAAAGCACAACGAGGAACAAATGAAATTTTCCGTTCAGGATTACGAGTACCAAGTGACCAAGCATTAGAATACTGGTTGAAACGCTTTGATTATTATGATGTAAAGCACTCTGAAATTTATGAACAATTTGGGCGAAAGGTAATCGACTTTGAAGACTTTGACGAACAATTGTATCAATTAATCTCCGATGAAAATGATTCTGGTGTAGAAACTGGAACACCTTGGAAAAATGGGCCCGTACCTGCTGAATTTGGAATTAGTGGATTAGGTAGAGTCCATGTCCGTATCGCTGATTTTTCTTTCTACAAACAGGTTTTAGAAAATGTACTTGGTTTTACAGAAACAGCAACAGAAGAATCCCTACATTTATTCGAAACTGGTAAAGGCGGCAATGGCGCTGCTATGCTTGTAGAACATAATACGACCATTCCTCAAGCAGTCCAAGGTTTTGGTGGTGTTCATCATATGGCTTTCCGTGTAGAAAATCGCGCACACTTAGAAGAATGGATTGAGCGTATGAGTAGTTTCAACTTCCGTACCTCTGGTTATGTTGACCGCTTCTATTTTGAATCACTCTACGCTGTTATTGCAGAGGGTATTCTATTTGAATTTGCCACAGATGAACCCGGCTTTATTGATGATGAGGAATCTTACGAAATCCTTGGAGAAACATTGGCTCTTCCTCCAAAATTCCGTAACCACCGAGAAGAAATCGAAAAATTGGTTCGTCACTTCGACACGGTTCGTAGTACAAAAAACTTTGAAAAAGAATATTTTGGTTTTGAGCCCAAAGCATAAATTTTGATTTAATAAGAAAAGCGGACAAGTCCGCCTTGACCTATGAAAAAATAGGAAATTTGACCCTGAATTGTCAGGAGACTTCACGCTTCAGCGGGTTAGTCGAATGATATGCGTTAGCGAGCAGCGAAGCGCGCAATGGGCCAAATTTATCTTTTTTTCACTAGGTCAGGACTTGGGAGCTAGACATTGATGGCTGAACTTATAATCCCCTAGCCTATAAAGAAAGACTTCGGTTTCGAGGTCTTTCTTTTATGTATCTATGTTTATTCTTCTAGTGACACTTTTTTTGATGTTCACTGGATGAAATAAGTAGCTAATTTTATTTAATTCAATTTTTTCTAAAAAACCCTTTCAAAACATTCGTTTCTTATGTAGAATTAAGACAATGATGTTAAAAAGTGAGGCCGGGTCCATTGAATTATAAACGTATATGCTCATTCGTACTTCCAACGGTAGTCATCTTATCTGCTTGTCAACAAGTTTCAGCGAGCGATCATCTTTCTACTGATTCGTTGACTGTCTCTAGTAATATTGAAAACTATCATCAAATTATATCTTTAAAAAATGAAACAGAATCTGTAAATGAAACAGGTATTCCAGAAACGAACTATACTTATTCAGTAACAGAAGCTACGCTTTTTCCTGAAGATACCATTGGTTATGGCTCTCGTATAGAAAAAGGTTCTGCCCTGACTCCCTCTAAAACAAGTATCTATGGGAGTGAAGAAGCCGCATACCAACAAGTCAATAGCGGAGAATGGTTCCCTTCAGCAACGGTAGGCCCGCTATATTCCACTATAGAAGTCTATCCTTATGAAACATTTGTGAAAATAGCAACCTTATTTGAACAAAAAGGAAGGGTTACTGAAACAAAAGATGCCTATGTGATTTCTTATTATGGTATAGATGAAGAAATTCAAAGAGAAGTTTCTGAAATTCTTCAACAATTCCCGTCAACAGGAACAACTTACGATGTTGTTATCACTCTAACGAAAGACAATCACTATATTCAAGATGTTGCCTTCGTTACAGAAGTGACAAACAATGAAAAAAATCAGACAGTGACACAGGAAATAAAAGCGGCTTTTTCAAAACATAACATGAATGTACCAAAAGAACTGAATATGAATTAAGAAAGAGATGAAGCGGAGGCTTCATCTCTCTTTTTTACTATTCACATGCTAGACGATAAATTCCTTCAGCATATATACCCATCGCAGCATAAATATCTTTTAACGCCATCCGCTCATTTGGACCATGCAAGGTTGCTTCGGCATGCGGCATTTGAGCACCAAAAGCGACGCAGTTTTCCATAGTACGGGCATAAGTTGCACCGCCGGAAACCATTGCTTCACGTTTATCTCCTGTTTTTTCTTGATAAACAGCCATCAATGTTTCTACTAATGGTGTATCGACAGGTACGTATAATGGTCCTAAATAATCATACTCGTCATATTCTAAATCATATTTTTCAGCTGCCGCTCTTAAATGATTCACAATGAATTCTTTCTCAATAGTCACCGGGTAACGAATATCAATTCCGATAACTGTTTCTTTTTCGCCAATTGATAAAGTTGCTGCATTACAAGTCAGTATACCTGATACATCATCTTCCACTTCACCAAATATTGCTAATCCACGGGCATCTTCTTGGATTGCTTCACTCAAGAATTTCAATGCAGCAGACTCGTCGAATGGTTGCAAAGCCTTTGCCAAGCGAACAATAGCGTTCATCCCATCTGGAGCATTTTTACTATGTACAGACTTTCCTTTGACTGTTATTTTTTGGCCATTTTGTACATAATCTACTTCATCTTTGCTCAATTGCTCTGCAATTTCTGCAGCCCATTCACCTTCATAAGCAGCTTCTTCTGGAACAACATTCATTGCTTCGCCAGCTTTTAATGTATAAGCAGAAGCTTTTTTGCTATGTAACTTGACTTGCAGCAACCCTTTTTCTGCATAGGTAACCGGAAACGTTGAATCAGGTGCAAAGCCCATCGTTGCTTTTTCTTCTTTTTCATTATATTTTGATAGACATCTCCATAGGTTTTCTTCATCTACTCCAAATATAAAACGAACACGCTTGTTAAAAGTAACGCCCGCATCCATCAATGATTTCATTGCATACAAAGCAGCAATTGAGGGACCTTTGTCATCTTGTGTTCCTCTCCCAATGATAAAACCATCTTTCACAATTGGATCAAAAGGCCCACTATTCCATAAATCAAGATTACCTGGCGGCACTACGTCCAGGTGACATAAAATAGCTAATAACTCTTCTCCCTCACCAAATTCAGCATACCCATAGTAGCCCTCAGAATCGATATAGGTTCGAAAACCTAGCCCCTCACATATTTCAATCGTTTTCTCAAGTACAGCTTGTATATCTTTTCCAAAAGGAGTTACTCCTGATGAATCTTCTTGTAAATAAGATGGATAAGAAACAATTGTTTTTAAAGCTTCAATCGCATCTTGTTTATGTTTTTCTTGAATAAAAGTTTGCATGTAACATCCTCCGTTCTTTTCTTCTACCCTTTATTCTATCATTGTCATAAAATAAGTAAAAATAAAAAACCGAGAAATTTTCTCGGTTTTCTAATAGACTAGGGGATTATAAGTTCAGCCATCAATGTCTAGCTCCCAAGTCCTGACCTAGTGAAAAAAATAGGAAATTTGCCCCATTGCGCGCTTCGCTGCTCGCTAACGCATATCATTCGACTAACCCGCTGAAGCGTGAAGTCTCCTGACAATTCAGGGTCAAATTTCCTATTTTTTCATAGGCCAAGGCGGACTTGTCCGCTTTTCTTAACTTTCTGTACAAGATGTTTTTATTTTCCAACGTATTCTTCTAAGTTTTCTGCAATCGTTTCTAAGTTCTCTAAACTTGTAAACATGCTTGCGCAGTTTTTATATACATGAGCCAACACCAAAAAGCGCTGCTCAGAAAAGTCATCTGGATAGGAATCTGTTTTCCATGTGAAACGAAGGGAAGTATTTAAATTATTTGCGGTTTTTGCTATGGTAGCTAACGTCTCAAGATGCATTGGCCTCACTTTTTGTCCCATCTCGTCAATCACCGCAAGTAAATCATTAATTGTTTCTTGATAAAACAATATTGTTTCGTAGATGCGTGTACGAAAAGTTATACTTACACGGTTATAATAACCACATTTAATTAATTCACGAAGTTTAGTATTTATATCTTCAATCGTAAATGTTAAATCCGTTTGAGTGGATTTAATACTCTCAATAGTATGATAGAGAGATTTTACTTCTTCGTGACTTATTTCTGTATATTCAGCACTCATCATAATCTCTCCTTTAATTCTTTTGTTTTTGTCATTTATCAGTTAAAATACAACTATAAGCACCTTCCCCATTTTTACATTTTGCCATGAATGTTTCTGTTAGAGGGGAGGATGCTTCTTTATTTACTTTCGATCATTGCCATTATCGATTGTCTTTTGCTACTACAAAATATTTTACCAACCACCAATTAACCAAATATCTCCGCCACCCATTGCCGTTGTAGATGCAACATTAATTAAAATTGGAGAAGCAACCAATGCTAATGCACTTGCTAAAGCTATGAAACGTTTGCCTTTTTTAACGAGTTTTTTCATATGAATCTTCCTCCTTTTTATGGGGTTTTTTAATATACCTCTATTATAATACAAAAGTTTGCTTTTCTGACCAAATAGTCATATATGAATATTTTTTATAGAAAGTTTGTGATAATCCATGAAAAATAAGGATTTTAAAGCTTTTACTACAGGCG
Source organism: Jeotgalibaca ciconiae (assembly GCF_003955755.1). Lineage (NCBI taxonomy): Bacteria > Bacillati > Bacillota > Bacilli > Lactobacillales > Carnobacteriaceae > Jeotgalibaca > Jeotgalibaca ciconiae. Next base: position 1,247,446 of record NZ_CP034465.1, read on the forward strand.
AAACTTTAAAAAAAATTCGCATCAGTAAAAAATACACACAAAAGTTTGTAACTGAAGGAATTATTGGACAGTCGACTTACTCTAAAATTGAACGTGGAGAAGTAGAACCCACTTATTCTAAATTTATGAGCCTCCTCAAGCGCTTAGATGTCAGCCCGGAAGAATTCAATTATCTATCGAAAGATGAGAAAATTGATACGCGCGAACAAATTGTCCATGATTTTTTTCTGCTCAATTATAATGACAGTTCTGATTTAAAAAATATTCAAACGCGTATCCTCACTTACTTAGAAAAAAACAACGATTATGTTTTGCAAGATGTCGCTTATATTTGTGAGGCTTTGATTTTAATTAATGAAAAAAGAGACTACGAGCAAGCAATTATTTATGCCAATAAAGTCTGGAGACGATTGGAGCAGTTTGATCGTTGGTTTTTGATGGAAATCCGCTTAATTAATACCATTCTCTTTATCTTCCCAATTGAAACAGCCATCAGTATTTCTGAAAGAATTGTATCAATTTTAGAGGAGTATCAATCACGGGAAAGTACCGTTCTTCTAAATAATATTCAAATCAATCTAGCCTTACAGTTGATAAGAAATAAAGAGTACGAAATTGCCATTAGCCACTTGAACAAATCAATTGTTCGATTAAAAGAAAAGCAAAATTATTACCTCCTCTCCTTCGCTTACATTCGTAAAGGCATTGCTCTAGACTTAATAGGAGAAACACACGCCCATACGTATATTGAAAAAGGCTTAACACTTACCAAAACCTTCGATGAGCCAAAATTATATGAAGGCTTCTTAATCGAGATTGAATTCTACACAAAGAAAAGTTGGCCGCAATAAAAACCGTCAGGAATTTATATCCTGACGGCTTTTATTATTTGAGTTTATATTAGTAGCGCAGAATAGCTGCGACGTCTTTCAATCCTGGCATCTGAGCGCGATCCAATACATAGACTTTTCCGCCAGTTGCTAAAACATTCAATGCTAATTGGTTTAAGAAGTTTTCGTTTCCTTCATAACCAAGCTGTCCATTTTCGTCAATAGATCCTTTTATTTCCGCATCTTTCTCAATAAAGAGTAATTCAATCCGCCCTTCTAAACTAGCGCTTGTTAAATCTTGGTATTGATCGCCTAATTTGTATTGCGGAGTTGTTTCTTCGTAACGCTGGATGATTTCACTATGACGTTCCGTTAAAAGTTGATTAATCAATTTATTAACTTCTTTTTGGATCTCATTCTCATTCAGTTGCGTTGAAGAAGTTTCAATTTTATTTTCTCGTAAGAAATTATTCTTTGTTAAATTTCTAAATACGGCCTGGTTTTCTGGTAGAGCAAATAAAACTAAGGGTAATTGTTGTGGACGACTATAGTTCTCAAAAACATATTTATCGACAGCTCGATAGTAATTTTCTTGATCAATATCTAATTCATCACTTTTCTCGTTCACTCCATGAATCACGCCACTAGGGCCACCTGTATTAAGTTGTTTACCACGAGTTATTTCATCTCCCAAGGCAATTTCAAGTGTTGTAGGAGCATCCTCTGGTAAGTCCACCGCCTCGACCCGATCTAAAATCCCACGATATAATTTAAACTCACGATTACTTAAACATAATAAATAATAGTTCTCGATATATTGAAATTCTTCTATAATTGGTAAAATAGTTGGTCTCTCACCAAATTCAATTAAATCTTTTAATTGCGTTTGAAGACGATAATAGTAAGTCTCTGATGGGGTAAAGAAAAAGGCCACACTTCCTTTATTTACAGACCAAAATCTCTTATCATTGGGAACTTGATCCAATTGATTTAAGAGACCTTCACAAGTAGGTCCCACACATTCATTCTTTACTTGCGTTTGGGCATTTTTTACTTGGTTCTTGAATTTTAATTGTTCTGCTTCCGCGTTAGGCGGTGAAAGTTCTACTGACTGATAGATGGTAACGAACGGGCCTTCTGCACGTAATAATTCTTCATTCGGAAATTTACTTAGTTGCTTCATTCTAGTTCCTCCTTCAGTTGGCTTGCTCTAATTCTTTTGAAACTCTTTCTTACGAAAGGGCTTCCTTAATCCCATTGTAAATAAAAAAAGGATTGATGTAAAACAATCTACTTTCTTATACGAGATATTCCTTATAATTATGCTTTTGTAAAAGAATAATTGACTAATATTTGTAACGAATATTACAGAAATATTAAATTTTATCCTTTTCCTAATAAGCCTGTACTTTCTTTTTAAAAGCAAGTATACTAGTAATTATATCAACAATGGAAACGCTTTAAAAATAATCATTTTAACAAATTGTTGTTGGAATGAAGTGTATTTCTATCATAAAAAAGGTGGTGAGAATATGGAGAGGAATCTTTTATTCACTGAGTTAGCAAGAGCTGTAAAATATAAAATTCCCGTAGAAGGCGAACTTTTTCTTCGTCAATGTGCCTCAGGTAGGAATCTTTTCCATTTACCTGCTTCGTATCGCTATCCTACAGGAAATATACCCGGCTACTTTATCAGCCTAAATTGGAACGAGGATTTTATTGTTCTTGAAAAAGAACGTAAAGAAAACAATGAATATTTTATTATTAATCGTAATAGAGAAGTTGTAAATGGGCCATTTTCTGTAGAGGAATACAAAGAAAAGTGTAAAGAGTTCCATCTTACTCTTCCTTTGATTCCGATGGCAGAACTCGATTGGGTAATTAATATCTAATAAGAACTCAAAACCTTGATAAGCGATACTGCTTATCAAGGTTTTTTGTTATAATGAGGAAAGAATTTTAATTGACTGGAGGCGCCTATGTGGATTATCAAGAATTTTTCGGATTTAACTACGAAAGAATTGCATGCGATATACAGCTTGCGGATACAAGTATTTGTCGTTGAACAAAACTGTCCATACCAAGAAGTGGATGAGAACGATCTAGACTGCTTGCATCTTTATAAAATAGAGGATGGGAAAATTATTGCATATGCGCGAGTGATTGCCGAAGATGAGATCATACGAATCGGGCGGATCGCTGTCCACCCTTCTGAGCGAAAAAAAGGACTCGGAAAGGAACTAGTAAACTTTGCGATTGATGTTATTCAAAAAAGAAATCCGTCCTTACCAATTCACATTCAAGCTCAAGCATATCTACTGAATTTTTACCAATCTTTCGGGTTTCACCCCATTTCAGAAATCTATTTAGAAGACAATATACCTCATTTAGATATGATTTTAACTATCCCAAAAGGAGGATCTGCTTTTGAATAAATATATAACCGCTATTCTCATTTCATTATGTAGTTTAGCTATTAATCTATGGATTATTAAACAGCAGCGAGCAGGCATTGAAATTGAACTTGGAAAGAAAAAGAATCTAGAGAAACTTTCCTATGCATTGATCATCGCAGCTATATTATTTTTAACATTTGGCTAACTGCCTACTGCCACTGAAAAATACTAGGCCGGACTTGGCAGCTAGACATTGATGGCAGAACTTATATTTCTTTAGTTTATGAAAAAGCACATTCTCATTTGAGTGTGTGCTTTTTGCATTTTTTCCCTTCTCCTTATCTTCGATATTTCATATGCCCGCCATGGTGATGGTGCGTTCCATTGCCTTCCATCATTTCTTGATGATGTTTTTCAACGGCTTCCATTAAATTTTGAGTGGATTCATTTTCTATATCCGATTGAGTATTGTTGCTATCATATTCTTGTAATTGGTGCATGGCATGCATGCGTCCCATAGAGGTTCCATATGCCTGGGCTTCTTGCATGACTTCTTTTGTCGATTGATAAAGGTGCATATTTCCCATCATTTCTTGATGGTGACTGAGATCAGTCATCATTTGTTCGGATGTTTTTTCATCGTTACTTGCAACGGTAATATATATTTCTTCTGATTCCACATCACTTAGAACTTCATCCATTACATCTGCAAATTTTTTATTATCAATAATTATTTTTTCAGAGCTTGGTTCGCCATTTTCATCGTATTTGACGACATCAATAAGCCGATTAAATCGATTGAAATAAATCTCAATGGAAGATGTACTGTTGATTGAAATGGCTGAAACAGGTTGTTGGTAAACGAAAGAGCCAATAACTATGAAGACTAGTGCCAAGGAAAAGACCAAGCCTATCAGTTTTTTGCGGGGCTTTCTCTTAGGGGACTGCTTTTCATCATGGTTGCTCATATAGTGGAGGACATAATCTTCTGCTTTCTCTTTTAATTCATTGTCAGCGGTAACACGATCAAAAGCTTCCTTAATTTCTTTATTCATTTACTTCATCCCCTAACCTTGCTTGTAACCTATCTCTCGCCCTGGCTAATCTTGTGTAGACCGTATTGACATTTTTTTTAAGAATTTCTGCTATTTCAACTGCTGAATATTCTTCGTAATAAAACAAGTAGATAACTTCCCGGTATTTTCTATGCAGGGTTAAAACGGCTTCTAGTACTTCACTCTGTCCGGTAGAAAAGGAAGTGGTTTGTTGATGAAGAAGAAGGTCTGGACGAGTAGGTAACATTTTTCTTTTGTAAAAACTTTTTAAAAAATCTTTACATTCATTGATAGCTACCCGAATAATCCAAGCTTTTTCATGCTCATCTGTTTCAAAGTAGGGAGAACGAATGGTATATTTAATAAAAACATTTTGAAAAATATCTTCAGTATCTGCTGAATTCTTCAAATAAACCATACATACTCGCTTAACAGAATCCCCATATAAATTGTATCGCTTTTCTTACTTCTTCTTCACTTCTCATTATCCTTCTCCAGCCTGACTTATTATTCTATCAACCAAAACAGTAAGGAGATTTCACTTCCCCTCTCTTAGCGATCCCATCATACCATAATCACGATAAGAGTCATTAGAATGAAATCGATTCATTTCATGTTGATGATTTCCCATCTGTTCTTTCATGCTTTCCTTAACTTCGGTTTTCAAACAACCATGAAAATGTTCCCCATTATAAAAGTTTTGATTTTGAGATTGATGATTTCCATCTTGCGTTGATGCCGCATAGACAGTTGTTCCCGCTGTTACTAATAAAGCTCCTGCAGTTAAAACGAAGATTTTCTTTTTCATTTTTATGTGCCCCTATTCTTAATCTATAATGATTCTTGTTCACTATTCATACGATTGAGCATAAGGAATCCTTTCAAAAAATAAATTTTTAGCATATTTTTATTTTCGGGAAGGATTTCTAAAGGAGGAAATGAGGGATAAACTTCAATTACTTCCTTTTATGCTGGAGTTATCACTTAATTTTCCAAGAAAGATACCGATGATATAGTTAGGTCATATAATAAAAATCAATCATTTATTTAATATATAGTCGTATTTGACAGAAAAAGGAGAAGTTTATGGAAGATAGAAATAAATATTTGTATGCAGATAAGAATGAACAATTAAGAAGTGCAAACAAATTACTTGTAATCGGTTATATAATATTTTATTTATTTGTTTTGGCTATTGTAGTTATTTCCTATTTTCGTGGAATACGTTCGTCTGGTTATACAGCAGCAATGGCATCCATTGTGTTATTGGTCATTTCTTTGACAGTTATCATGTTTAATAAAAATAAATATGATTCTAGGATTAAATATATCACCAGTTCTGGGCTAATGATTGTAACTTTCTTAGTAGCTTTTGCTTTCGATAATTACTATATGAGATTTATGGCGGTTATTCCGTTTACATTAAATGTTCTTTCCTATGATAAAAAGTTTTTTGCAAGATTCGGAATGATAAATAGTGCAATAAATATTATAGTAACTTTCTTAAAAACTTCTATACTCAATGAATACACGGGCGAAGCGATTATTGATAATTGGTGCGCCACATTGGCGATCGTGATGTTTATGGTCTTTCTATATGTAACCGTTGATGTAGGAAGACGTTTCAATGAAGATGCGATTGGAAGATTAGAAGAAGAAAAAGCAAGCCAAAAGAAGATGTTAGATGATATCGTAAGTGTAGCAGAAGAAGTTAGAAGAGGAACAGAAAATGCTATGAGTATTGTCACTGAGCTAAATGATTCTACCGATGTAGTAAATCGCTCCGTTCGAGACATTTCAGAAAGTACGCAAAGTACAGCCGAAGATATTCAAAACCAAACCATTATGACAAACAGCATTCAAGATGCCATTACAGATACCTTACAACGATCTGAAAATATGGTTCTGGTAGCGAATGAATCCGATAAGTTGAATAGTCAGAATTTAGAACTCATACATGAAATAAAACAACAATCTACAATGATCTCAGACATAAATTCTGATGTTTCAAAATCCATGGATAAGCTTCAAGAAAGAACGAATAAGGTTAAAAGCATTGCGGATGTTATTTACTCTATCTCCAGTCAAACGAACCTGCTTGCCTTAAATGCCTCAATTGAAAGTGCTAGAGCTGGAGAAGCGGGTAAAGGTTTTGCGGTGGTTGCAGAAGAGATTCGAAAATTAGCAGAAGAAACAAGAGAAGAAACGGAAAGTATCGGAGTGATTCTTGAAGAGTTGTCGCAAGAAGCCGAAGAAGTAGCTGAAGCGGTTAACAATTCAGTTTCTGCGACCCAGACACAAGATGCTTCCGTGAATAAAGCCTCTGAAAGTTTTGAATGCATGGATAAGAACTTCAGAAAACTTATCACAGATATCGGCGGGATCGACAAAATGCTGAATAATCTCTCAGAAGCCAATAATCAAATCGTAGAAAACATCATGCATTTATCCGCAACAACAGAAGAAGTAACAGCAGCTTCTGAGCAATCAGCAGAAATGAGCGATAAGAATTTAGTGAAAGCTGAGAATACGAAAAAAGTACTCAATCAAGTGTTAGAAGTTTCTTACCAAATTGATAAATATTTAACGGAAGAATCACTTTAACTCTTTGTGATGGATAGCAGTAATGACATACAGAAAAAGATCCGGGATTAATTTTCCCGGATCTTTTTCTTAGTAAGCTCGTAAGTATTGATCGAGTTCCCAGTTTGTAACTTGAGAAAGATAAGTTGCTACTTCTATTTCTTTTGCTTCTAGGAAACTTCTACTAATATGTTCTCCTAACGCATCTAGTACCAATTGATCTTTCTGCAATTCAATTAAAGCGTCTTCTAGATTCGTAGGTAAATCATGAATATGATTTTCATGACGTTCTTCTTTATTCATTCGATAAATATTACGATTGATTGGTGCAGGAACATCTAACTTATTTTTAATTCCATCCAATCCAGCTGCCAGTAAGACAGATAAAGCCAGATACGGGTTTGTAGATGGATCTACGCTCCGTAACTCTACACGGGTCGATAGACCTCTTGATTCAGGAATACGCACCAACGGAGAACGGTTATGAGTACTCCAAGCAATGTAGACAGGCGCTTCAAAACCAGGCACTAGTCGTTTATACGAATTAACAATTGGATTACAGATCGCCGTATATCCAGACGCATGCTTTAATAGTCCTGCCAAAAATTGATAAGCTGTTTCACTAAGACCACGTTCATCCGACTCATCGTAAAAAGCATTTCCCTCTTCATTAAATAAAGACATATTACAGTGCATACCTGAACCAGCAATTCCAAAAACAGGTTTCGGCATAAAGGTCGCATACAGGCCATGTTTACGAGCAACTGTTTTGACGATTAGTTTAAAGGTTTGAATGTTGTCGCAAGCTTCGACAGCATCCGCATATTTCCAATCAATTTCATGTTGTCCCGTTGCTGCTTCATGATGACTAGCTTCGATTTCAAAGCCAAGCGCTTCTAGTTCCAATACGATGTCTCGTCTACAATTCTCTCCTAAATCCGTAGGTGCTAAGTCAAAATAACCACCTTCATCATTCAAGTCCATTGTAGGTCTGCCGTTTTCATCTAATTTAAACAAGAAAAATTCTGGTTCTGGCCCTAAATTAAACTCTGTAAATCCTAAGTCATGCATTTCACTCAAAATTCTTTTCAAGTTACTGCGGGGGTCTCCAGCAAAAGGAGTGCCATCTGGCTGGTAAACGTCACAAATTAAACGTGCAATTTTCCCTTGCTTTATTTCCCAAGGAAATACAAGCCATGTGTCTAAATCTGGATGAAGATACATGTCACTCTCTTCAATACGAACGAAGCCTTCAATCGAAGAACCATCGAACATCATTTTATTATCGAGAACTTTGTTTAACTGACTGATCGGTACTTCCACGTTTTTGATTGTTCCTAAAATATCTGTAAACATGAGTCGTAAAAATCGAACATTTTCTTCTTCTGCCATCTTGATGATATTTTCCCGTGTATACTTTGTCATGGTTCATTCCTCTTTATCCATTTTTTTATCGTTTCCAAGTATTCTTGTCCAATGAATTAAAACCGCTAGCGTCTAATATTTCCTTATAAAGAATACGACGAACATCTTCATCCGTCAGATGGTGCTCTTTTTCTTCAGGAAATTTCGCTGTTTTTTGTTTTTCCTCGTCATAAATTCGTCTAATCGCCGGAATATTTAGTCCTTCAGAAAGATAATCTTTTATTTCTAAGAGACGATCTACATCACTGAGGGAATACATCCTGCGATTTGTCTCTGTTCTCTGAGGCTGTACAATTTGTTGTTCTTCATAATACCGAATCTGACGAGCAGTCAAATTGGTCAACTTCATGACAGTTCCAATTGTAAACACAGCCATTGAACGACGCAGTTCTTTCTCTTTCATAAGTCCACCTCCATTTTTATGAAAAAATGTCACAAAGTTGTAATTAGTTGCTTAAATGTCGTTTAATTGTGAATACTTACTTAGGATAAAGCACAATGTTCCATACGTCAAAATTTTCTTTACATCTTATGTTATGTTTTCTAACATACTCTAAAAGTATTGTAAATACAAGCTTTTTATATAATAAATGCAAAAAAAAGCTGACAGGTTTTTACGTCTGTCAGCTTAAAATATAAATTTTTTAGAATATAAATATCTTAATCGAATTCATTACATTCGATTATTTAAATACACGGAATCTTTCTTCATCATCCATATATTCTTTTTCGCCGGCTACTGCTTCAATTGAGCCAAATGGCATTTGGCCACGTAGTTTCCAACTTTCTGGTAAGTCCCATTCTTTTTGCACATCGGCATCAATTAATGGATTGTAGTGTTGGAGGCTTGCTCCAATATTGTTATCAGTAAATGCTGCCCATACACTCATGCTTGCGATTCCTGAGCTTTGTTCAGACCAGATTGGAAAGTTTTCTGCATATAGAGCGAATTGTTCTTGAAGTCCACGAACAACATCTTGATCTTCGAAGAAAAGAACTGTTCCATATCCTGCACGGAAAGAATCTAATTTTGCTTGAGTTGCTTTAAAAGCTTCTTCGTCTGGAACTTCATTGCGAAGTTTATTTTCTGTAATTTCCCACAATTTTAGGTGTGCATCCCCAAATAAAATAACTGCACGTGAAGTTTGTGAGTTAAAAGAAGTTGGGCTTTCTTTTACTGCCTCTTTTACAAGAGTCGCAATATCTTCGTCAGAAATTTCAACTTTTTTCCCTATATTATAGACGGAACGACGTTTTTTTAATAAATCAATAACATTTGTTTGCATGATATTACCTCCAAAGTGGATATTTCTAATTCAAACAATATTTATTATAACACTTCTTTTTAGAAAGTAAAATACTTCCCAAAAAATCTTTTTTTTATAGTACAATCATTAAGGAAAATAAGACGGTTACAACATCAAAATGAATGGAGTTTATATTTTTGGAAACAGAGAAAAAGCACTATGGATTAAGTACAGCCATTTCAATGATTGTTGGAATCTGTATTGGATCAGGAATTTTCTTTAAAGCAGATGATATTCTAAGCTATACGGGAGGACATGTCGGATTAAGTGTTCTTGTATTCTTTATCGGTGCTTTTTGCGTTATTTTTGGCAGTATCACTCTCTCACAATTAGCTGCATTAACAGATCGTTCTGGCGGAGTTGTTGCTTATTTTGAAGAATTTATTTCTCCAAAAGCAGCTTCTGCATTTGGTTGGTTCCAGATGTTTGCCTATTATCCATCCATATCAGTAGTGGTAAGCTGGGTCGCAGGTATTTACACGACAATGTTATTGAACTTGCCCAGTACATTAGAAGTCCAAGTAGGAATTGGAACGGTGTATTTAATATCCTTTCATATTTTAAATTACTATTCGATCAAATTAGGTGGTTCTTTTCAAAATATAGCTACCATCATGAAATTAATTCCTTTAATTGGAATCGGGATTATTGGCATTTTTTGGAATACTCCTTATCCTGAAACAACACAAGAATTAATTGTTCCTGTTCAAGAAGTCGGTTGGAGCTGGTTGGCTGCTTTAGCCCCTATTGCCTTCTCCTTTGATGGTTGGGTTGTATCGACAAGTATTACCCACGAAGTTAAAAACGCAAAACGAACCATGCCGCTTGCTCTGACGATTGGGCCTTTAATCGTATTAGGCGTGTATGTTGCTTATTTTCTTGGTATGGTCGCGATGGTAGGACCGGAATATATCTTGCAACACCAAGACTCAACCATTTATGACATTGGCACGATGTTGTTTGGCACATATGGCGGTAAGTTGATTCTTTTCTTTATCTTGATTGCAGTACTGGGAGTAGTAAATGGATTAGTGTTAGGTAATTTGCGCTTACCACAATCTTTAGCTCAAAAAGAAATGATTCCCAATAGTACAAAAATTAAAAAAATCGATTTGCGTACACAATTATCTCCTTATGCCGCACTGACTTCCATTATTATTTCATTGATTTGGATGTGCGTTCACTATCTAACTCAAAAAACGGAGATTCTTTCAGGCGGTGATGTGAGTGAAATTGCAATTGTTTTTAGCTATATCACCTATGTATTCTTATACTATAAGGTTATACAAATGAACAAAGAAGGAAAAATTAGCAGTCCGATTTTCGGTAAGCTCTTCCCGATTCTAGGAATTCTTGGTTCTGCTGTTATCGTTATTGGCGGAATTGTTTCCAATCCTACTTTTGTACCTATTTTCCTTATTGTTTGTGCGTGTATATTTATTAGCGGATATATCTATTACCGAAAAGGCTGAGATTCTTATCTCGGTCTTTTTTGTTTATCCTGTTATACTGATTATTACAAAGCAAAAAGAGAGGGGTTTGGATATGTGTTTGATTACATTTCGTATCGCGAATCATCCAAAGTATAAATTAATCCTGGCTGCTAATCGAGATGAAGCTTATGCAAGACCTACAGAAATGGCTTCTTTTTGGTCGGAGCATCCTCAACTATTAGCAGGCAAAGATTTAGAAGCAAACGGTACTTGGTTAGGTATAACAAAAGATGGGCGAATTGCTGCGATTACTAACTGCCACGAGGGAACCGATAAAGTTGAACAAATTACTTATACAGCTGATTCACCTAAAAAATCTCGTGGTAAAATCATTACCGACTACCTTTTATCAAAAAAACAACCTGAAATCTACCTGCATGAACTAATAAAAGAAAAACATGCTTATCAGCCTTTTAATATTCTATTGGGAAACGCAGATGCCCTCTACCACTTCAATTCGCAAGAAGAATCTTTTGTGCAACTACACAAAGGAACGCATAGTATCAGCAATGCTAGCCTTGATACACCTTGGCCAAAAGTAAGAAAAACAAAAAAACAAATCGACCGTATTCTTAAGGGAGAAGATCACTATATTGAATCTTTATTTGAAATGATGATGGATCAAATACCAGCTAGAGACGATGAATTGCAATATGCCGCTGCTCTTCCGCTTGATTTAAGAAGAAAAACTTCAGCGCCTTTTATTAAGACAGAAGGATTTGGGACACGCTCTACCACACTCCTTCTAGTCGATTACGATGATCAAGTAACCTTTCTTGAACGGACGTACAAGAAAAACGATACATCTTCAGATCAAATGTTTCATTTTAAAATTGGAGAATAATCGTTGATGAAGAAAATCTACACACAAAAAGGCAACCGTTCCTCTAAAGGAATGATTGCCTTTTTACATGGTAATATATTTTCTTATTTCGTTTCTAACATATAGTCATTTCTCGAATTTTTTTTGTTCGTTCTGCGACCTATCAAGGTTCCAATAAAAGCGAGGAATACCGTTATCCCTGTTACAACTGCAATCATCCCTGCAATTGCCACATCGAATTGAAAGGCGAGATAAACGCCTACGATACTATTAAAAGTCGCAACGATCATCGCTATTCCAATCATTTGCTTCAAGTTCTTACTGTATAAATAGGCGGTTAAAGCAGGTCCTACCATAAATCCAACCACCAAAATCGATCCTACTGAATCATATGCTCCTACCGCTGTAATCGATACAGAAGTCATTAACCCATAATGTAAAATTGCTGGCGAGAAACCTAAAGCAGCTGCATAAGCAGGATGGAAAGTCGAAACTTGTAATTCTTTAAAGAAAAGATAGATCAATGATCCATTTAAAACAAGAATGACTAAATTAATCCATAGGGCTTGCGGCCCTAAGTCCATTCCGAATAATGAAAAGCGTGTAAAAGGAGTAAATCCAATTTCTCCCATCATGACACTATCGACATCTAAATGTACACTTCCTGCGTAACGAGTGATCAAGATAATCGCAATACTAAAGAACAGTGGATATACAAGGCCAATCGCAGCATCTTTTTTCATTAATTGTGTTTGTTGCAGTGCTTCTGTCAACCAAACAGTCAATATTCCGATTATTCCGGCCCCAAGAAATAGCAAAGGGGAACTGAGATCTTGTGTCACAAAAAAGCTCAAGACAATCCCTAATAACACCGAATGAGTAATAGCATCCGACATCATTGTCATTCCTCTAAGTACTAAGAACACACCAGGCAAACAACAAGCAATCGATACAACGATTGCAACTAGCATAATTTCGCCCATCATACTCATGTTGTCACCCTTTCTTTCCCATCGTCTAACTCTTTTGCTTTTTTCAAAAGTTCTTGTTTATTTCTGTGATGGCGTAATTGACGTGCAACCAAACCTCGTTGTGGGGCAAATAAAATACTAATCAAGACAAATAAACTTGCAGTTAATACGATTGTTGGCCCTGTTGGTATCTTCACTCCAACAGAACTAATGAAAGAACCAATTACCCCTGATAAAAAGCCAAATATTCCCGCAATGATTGTTACAATATGCATGCGATTTGACCATTGACGTGCAGCGATTGAGGGAGCAATAAGCATGGTACTCATTAATACAACCCCTACCGATTCTAATCCGATCACAACTGTTACAACAATCATTAATGAAATCAAACTATTTAAAAATCTACTTGAAAATCCTACTGTATGAGCAAAAACAGGATCAAAAATAAATAACTTAATTTCTTTCCAAAAAATAATTAACAAAAGTAACATAATACTCCCTAAAACGACTGAAAGACGGACATCCTTCACGAGCATAGAAGAAGCTTGCCCATATATAAAATTTCCTAAGCCCGCTTGATTTCCATTTGGTCGTTTTTGTATGTAAGTCATGATTACTAAACCTAAACCAAAAAAACTGGAAAGCGTTAGGGCCATAGCTCCATCGCCTTTAATAATACTTTTATTTTTCATCCAGTTAATCAATAGAGTAGCAAAACCGCCGGCGATGGCTGCGCCCACTAACATCACAACAAGATTCTTTTCACCTAAGAAAAGAAATGCAAGTCCAATACCCGGAAGCGCTGAGTGACTCAGTACATCTCCAAGCAAGCTCTCTTGTTTCAATGTCGCAAGAGTTCCAATCACACCGCTGAACAGACCTAGAAAGCCGGTTCCAAGAGCAACGGTTTGGAAGGTATAATCAGTTAGGAGATTATTGAACAATTCCCACATCTTCTTCACCTTCTTCTCCTAAGTTATGATCTACTCGATATGTTTCCTCAATATTTTCCTCTGTAAATACCTCTTCAACCGGTCCATTTGCCACAATTTCACGGTTTACAAATACTACCTCATCAAAATACTCTTCCACAGTTTGCAAATCATGATGGATGACTAGAATTGATTTTCCAGCTTCTCGTAATTCTTTTAGCAAGACCATAATAATACCTTCTGTCTTTTTGTCCACTCCAGCAAATGGTTCATCCATCAAATAAATATCTGCTTCTTGTACTAAAGCACGTGCTAAAAAGACTCTCTGACGTTGTCCACCTGATAACTGACTAATTTGGCGGTTAGCGAAAGTAGGTATGCCCACTTTCGCTAACATCGTCCGGGCCAAATCATAATCACTTTTACGAGGACGTTTTAACCACCCTAAATGACCATATCTGCCCATAACAACTACATCTAAAACAGTAGCAGGAAAATCCCAATCTACGCTATTATTTTGTGGTACGTAGGCAATCTTTTTCTTCACATCATGGTATAGATGTTTTTTGCCATTTAAATAGTAATCAACGGTTCCATTCAGAGGTTTGATGAGATCCAACATTGATTTCATCATTGTTGATTTACCAGCACCATTGGGCCCAATTATCGCAGTCATAGCTCCTTCCTTAAAGGATGTAGAGATATTCCATAAAACGGGCTTTGCACCGTAAGCAACGGTAAGGTGATTTAAATCAATAACTTTTTCCACTTCGTTCTAACTTCCTTTCACAACATTCTTTATTTCAATGCATCCACAATTGTATCAATATTTTGGTGATACATTTTTACATATGTCTCTGCATCTTGTGATTCATCTCCAAGCGCATCCGAAAATAGTTCTCCGCCAATTTCAACTTCCCAGCCTTTACTTCGAACAGCTTCTTGCAAAGATTCAATTGTCTTTGTCGGTACAGAACTTTCGATAAAGATTGCTTTAATTTTCTTTTCTGCAATAAATCCTGCTAATGAGCTGACATCTCCTGTTCCAGCCTCTGTTTGCGTATTGACCCCTTGTAAACCAACTACCTCAAAGTCAAAAGAATTACCAAAGTAACTAAAGGCATCATGAGCAGTTACTAAATAACGTTGTTCAACAGGAAGTTCCTCGATACGCCCTTCGATATAGACGATCAACTCATCCAATTCTTTTTGATAGCGTTCGTTATTTTCTTGATATAATTCCGCATTTTCGACATCTACTTTACTTAATTCTGTGGTTATATAGTCTGCGGCTAACTTCCAATTATTTACACTGAACCAAATATGTGGGTCTACAGCTCCTCCGTTTTCTTCTGATTCTAATAAAGTTGATTCAGGTATTGCTTCTTCCAAGACAAAAAGTGTCTTATCTTGTTTTACTAAGTTTTCAAAAACGTCTCCCATTTTACCTTCCAAATGCAAACCATTATAAGCAACGATATCTGCATTCATTAACGTGGTAACATCTGAAGAAGAGGCTTGATAGCCATGTGGATCAATACCCGGTCCCATCAATCCTTCTACTTGAAGCTTGTCTCCGCCGATTTCCTTCAATAAATCAGTCAACATTGTTGTCGTAGCAACTACTTGTAACTTTCCATCTTCTTGTGTGCTTTCTGTTGCTCCATTCCCACATCCAGCTAAAAGGAAAGCCAGACTTAGTAGTAATCCTATTATTTTTTTCATATTGTTTTCACTCCTGAAGTTGTTTAATTATAAATTTAAGTATACTTAAATTTATAATTAAGTCAACCTTTCTGATTGAATAAAATCTTTGCGTTGCTCTAATTTAAAATAATACGTATACTGATAGATATAGATCACGTATGAGAGGAATGGCATTATGACTCCAAGCAAAGGGGATTTTTTGAAAGCAATTGTTAAACTTGGTGGTGGAGAACGTCGTGTAAACAACAAAGATTTAGCAAAAGAATTAAGAATCTCTTCTGCAGCTGTGACTGATATGGCCCTTAAATTAATGGATGACGGATATATTAATTACATTCCTTATAAAGGCATCAAGATTACAGAAACCGGCAGAAGAGAAACAAATAAACTGATTCGAAAACACCGTCTTTGGGAAGTTTTCCTATATGAGAAACTTGGTTATAACTGGAACCAAGTTCATGCTGATGCTGATTTATTGGAGCACGCTTCCTCTGATTTCTTAATTGAACGATTAAATGAATTTTTAGGATTTCCTACGATGGATCCCCATGGCGAATTCATTCCAAATGCAGAAGGCGAGGTTGAAAGTTCTACTTCTTTACCATTAAATGAGCTAGAAGCAGGAAAATCTTTTATTATCACGGAAGTTTCAGACAATACTGCTTTTTTAAATTACTTACTTCAAAAAAATATCACACTTCATGATAAATATTACTTAGTTGAAATAGAGGAATACGAAGGGGCTTTACTATTGGAAGATGAAGAAGGTAATCAAAAAAGGATCAGCGCCAATACAGCCTCACAGATTAAAGTACATGTGAATTAAGAATCTTTCTATTATCCAAAAAAGGTACGAGGAAATTTTTCCCTCGTACCTTTTTTGCTTTTCCGGTCCACCAGTTCGCTTCTAAACGCTTTTCCTCACACTCTAATTTTTAAATGAATGTAGTGGAGCTGGTATTCTTCCGCCTCTTGCAATCAAATCAAAGGAAGAGAACTCACTTACTCCCAAAATAGGCGCTCTTCCTAATAAACCACCGAATTCTACTTCATCTCCTACATCCATTCCTGGAACAGGAATTAAACGAACGGCCGTTGTTTTGTGGTTCATGATTCCAATCGCTGCTTCATCAGCTATCAACGCTGAAAGGGTCGCTGCAGTCGTTTTTCCTGGGATAGCAACCATATCCAGTCCAACCGAACAAATCGCTGTCATCGCCTCTAATTTGTCGATTGTAATCGCTCCTAGCTCAACAGCTTCAATCATCCCAATATCTTCTGAGACCGGTATAAAGGAACCAGATAATCCCCCTACATGCCCACAAGCCATTAATCCACCTTTTTTCACTGCATCATTCAATACTGCAAGAGCAGCCGTTGTCCCATGAGTTCCAACACGTTCTACGCCCATCTCCTGTAAGATATAAGCAACCGAGTCGCCAACCGCAGGTGTTGGAGCCAGTGATAAGTCAACAATGCCAAAGGGAACTCCCAGTTTTTCAGCTGCCAACGTACCAACTAACTGTCCCATACGGGTGATTTTAAAAGCAGCTGTTTTAATTGTTTCAGCCACAATGTCAAAAGGCTCCCCTTTTACTTTTTCTAAGGCGCGTTTTACCACGCCTGGACCACTCACGCCAACGTGGATAACAACATCAGCTTCTCCTACACCGTGAAAAGCTCCTGCCATAAAGGGATTATCATCAACCGCATTTGCGAATACAACTAATTTTGCAGCTCCTAAGCCATCGGCATCAGCTGTTAGTTCTGCCGTTTCTTTAATCACTTCACCCATTTTTGCAACAGCGTCCATATTAATTCCTGCTTTTGTAGAACCAATATTCACAGAAGAGCAAACCACCGATGTCTCCGCCAGTGCTTGTGGGATGGAGTCAATCAAGATACGATCGCCCTTCGTATATCCCTTTTCAACGAGTGCACTAAATCCACCAATGAAGTCTACACCAACTTCTTTTGCAGCTTTATCCAATGTCTTCGCAAAAGCTACATAATCAGTGTCCTGTGAAGCTCCTGCCACAAGTGCAATTGGTGTAACCGAAATTCGTTTATTGATAATCGGAATACCTAAGTTCTGTTCAATCTCAGTTGCAACAGCCACTAAATCTCTTGCATAAGAGGTTATTTTGTTATAAATTTTTTCTCTTGCCTTTTCCCCATCAGAGTCCGCACAATCTAAAAGGGAGATCCCCATTGTGACCGTACGAATATCCAATTTATCTTCTGCAATCATTTGGATAGTTTCTAAAATATTTTCTTGACGATTCATTTTTCCACCTACTTTACAAGCTATGCATCGCATTAAAAATCTCTTCAGACTGAATGCGGATGACAAGCTGCTCTCTTTCTTCTACTGCTTTCATTTGTTCCTGTACTTCTGGAATCGTTAAAGAAGAACCCGAAAAGTCACATAACAAAATCATTGTAAAGTATTCTTCCATTAAAGTTTGGGAAATATCCAAGATGTTCACTTCTACTTCCGCCAACTTCGTACTCACACTTGCTACAATTCCTTTATGATCCTTACCTGTTACCGTAATAATTGCTTTCATCATTTCTCCTCGCTTTTCAACATAAATAGATTGAATGCATTATACCACAGACTTTCTCATCAAAATATCCTTTTCACAAAAGCTATTCAATTATTTCTAATTGTAATTTAATTTTCAAAATACGCAATACTGCTTCGTTAATTTGTTCTTCGGCTATTCTTCCTTCTTCAACAGCAGAAATAACCGCTGATACTTGAGCAGGAAACTCTGAACTAATCAATATATCGTTCCCAGCTAAAACCGCTAATACAGCAGCTTCTTCCGTTTCCGCAAACAAACGTAAACCATCCATAATCAGATCATCCGTCATAACAATCCCATCGAATGACAAATTTTCCCGCAACAATTGATTGACCTCAGGAGAAAGCGACGCAGGCATGGTTTCATCCACACTCGTAATGACATTATGCGCAACTAATACAGCTGAGGCGCCGGCCTCAATTCCAGCTTGAAATGGTAAAAAGTCCCGTTCGATAAATGTTTGAAAGTCCCGTTCGTCATAAGCAATCCCTGTATGGGTATCCATGTTATTTCCATAACCAGGAAAGTGTTTGATTACACTGGCAACTTTTTCATCTTGAGACAGCTTGACTGCTGTTTTCACAAATTCAGCCACTTCATTGGGATCCATTGAAAAAGCACGACTATAAATAAAATCTGTTTCTTCAAGAGGAACATCTGCTACTGGAGCTAAATTCATATTTAATCCCAGTTCCTTCAAAAGTAATGCTTTTTCTTGCTCCTGCGCTCTTATCTCTTCCCATCCATCCCATACAAATGCTTCTTGTGGTGAAAGAAACGGCTCAGAGCGATATTGTTCAAAAGAACTGACTCGAGTTACTTCTCCGCCTTCTTCATCCACCGCCATAAATAAATCGATTGGCATCGAATTCTGTATTGCTTGTATTTCTTCTGCAACGGTTTCTGGTATCTTTTCACTAAAGTCCTTTGCGAACCAAATATAACCTCCTAAATGATATTGTTGTGCCAAGTAATCAGCATCTTCATCCGGCAACCTTGCTAAGAACATTTGGCCGACTTTCTCTTCAAGAGATAGGTCTTCTAAAATCACTTGAGCACGGTCCTCATTGTTATTTTCAGGATCCGTTGTTTCTTTTGATTCAACTGATTCTGATGATTCATCTTCAATCGAACTTTCTACCGATGAGATAGTTGAACTACTTTGTTCATTACTAGAATCATCTCTTTGACAACCAGCTAAGAAAAATAGCAAAAGAATAAGTAAAAGAAAATATTGACTGCGATGATCGTTCTTTTTCATTTAAACCACTCCTCATTATAGTAAGGACAACATCTATTTACAGTACTACGATAACTTTTTTTCACTTAGAACACCAGTAAATCAGTCAAAAAAATAGACCAACGAATCTCTCGAGACGCTGGTGTATTCTTTACTTGCTTTCTAGTGCTTGCTTTAAATCTTCCACTAAATCATCTGCATCTTCAATCCCAACCGAAATTCTCAATAAATCCTCTGTTAATCCATAAGATTCTCTCAGTTCTTTCGGTACATCTGCATGTGTCTGAGTAGTAGGATAAGTAATCAAACTTTCCACACCGCCAAGACTTTCTGCAAAAGTAAATACCTTAATCGATGATAAAACAGAAGCAACTCGCTCTTCTTCCTGAAGTCGAATGCTGATCATAGCACCTTTTCCAGGATACAGAACTTCTTTTATTTGTGGATGTTTTTTTAATGCATCAACAATCTTCTGCGCGTTACTCTCTTGACGATCTAACCGCAAAGGCAAAGTTTTCAAACTACGAATGAACAACCAACAATCAAAAGCTGACAAAGTAGGTCCAGTTGTATTTGAGAGCCACTGTAACTTTTCCCCAATCGTTTCATCGTTTGTTACAACAACTCCTGCAAGTACATCATTGTGTCCCGTTAAATATTTTGTTCCAGAATGAACGACGATTTGAGCGCCTAATTCAAGTGGACGTTGTCTCAAAGGAGTTAAGAAAGTGTTGTCAACAATCAGTATGGCATCTACTTCCTTTGCGAGTACACTCACTTTTTCCAAATCAATTTCTTGCATTAATGGATTCGTGGGAGTTTCTACAAAAACAGCATCAATTTCTGAGGTCAATAGATTTTTCAAATCTTCCAAGCTAGTAAAATAATGAAATTTTGCAATCCTTTTATCTTCAAGTTCTTTAAAATAACGAAAACTTCCGCCATACAAATCCCTCGATACTAAAAACTCAGATCCTGCGGGAAATAATTGAAAGACTAGTTGAATCGCACTCATGCCAGAACTGGTAGCAACTGCCTGTGTCCCTCCCTCTAATACAGAGAGTCCTTTTTCTAAAATATCTCTCGTCGGATTATTGGTTCTCGTATAATCATAGCCCGTACTCTGCCCTAATCCCGGATGAGCAAAGGTAGACGATAAATAAATAGGAGGACTCACAGCGCCTGTCGTTGGATCTTCATGATTTCCTATCTGTGCCAAAAAAGTATTAAAATTACTCAATTAAACTCCCCCTCATAACTCTCTAACGCCTCCACCAACTGATCGACTGCTTGTTTCAATATTGTCGGTGTCGTTGCCAAATTCAGCCGAATGAAACCTTCACATTCTTCAGAAAACCATTCGCCATAGTCAACCGCTAGCTGTGCCTTTTTTTGTACAATTTCTTTTATTTTTTTTCTAGGAATAACCGTCGTTAAATCAATCCAAGCGAGATAGGTTCCCTCTAATGGAGATACTATAATGGCTGGAAACTTCTTGAGACGATTAATTAATATTTCATAATTTAAACGAATGACCCCTAACAAACCATCCAGCCATTCTTCTCCTGTTTCATAGGCTGTCTGACCTGCCAGCTGACCTAACAAATTATTTTCCGTTTGTTGATAAAATATAATCCGCTGATCAAACTGTCTTCGTAATTTATCATCAGGGATGATAATGTGTGAATGTAATAAACTTGCTAAGTTAAAAGTTTTAGATGGTGCATTACAAAGAATCAAACAATCATGAAAACTACCATCAGCAATATTCAAGGTCGATACAAACTTCTTGTTTCCAACTCCAAAATCCTGATGAATTTCATCGGCAATTACTAACACACCATGCTTTTTACAAAGTGACAAAACTTCCAACAATTCATCCTCATCCCATATTCTTCCCACTGGATTATGAGGTGAACAAAGTATAAACAACTTTGGCTTTTCGACTCTTAATTTTTCTTCAAAATCTTTTAAATCAAATCGATACTGCCCATTTTCAGATTTTAAAGGAGAAACGACTAATTTTCTTTCCGTATCTTTAACAGCATGGAAGAATGGATAATATACTGGCGGTTGAATAAGCACTCCGTCGCCTTTTTCAGAAAAACATTGGATTAAATGATAAAGGGATTGTACAACGCCAGTTGAGAAGCGAAGCCACTCTTTTTGAAGATGAATATTATGACGCTTTTCTTGCCAAGCTGAAAAAGAACGAAAGTAATCTGCATTATCTAGAGAGTAACCAAAAACCCCATGTTGGATTCGATTAATTAGTGCATTTGTCACAGTTTCTGGCGTTTGAAACTCCATATCTGCGACCCACAGCGGCAGTAAATCAGCATCTTCAAATCGTTCTTCTAAGGCGTCCCATTTCAAAGATTCTGTATTACGACGCTCTTTTTGATAGCGATCAACAAATGCATCAATAGCCATATTCTCTACCTACTCTCCCCATACTTCTTGTGCGATTGATTTCACTAGAGCAATTTTAGCCCATTGTTGTTCCTCAGTAATAATATTTCCCTCTTCGGTTGAAGCAAAGCCACATTGTGGACTTAACGCTAATTGATTTAAATCAATATATTGCGCTGCTTCATGAATACGATTAATAATTGTTTGACGGTCCTCGAGTTCTCCATCTTTTGAGGTAATCAAACCTAATACAACCAACTTATCTGGACTGACTAATTTTAATGGTTCGAATCCACCTGAACGATCAGAATCATACTCTAAATAATAAGCATGTACATTTTCTTTATTAAACAAAGGATCCGCTACAAAATCGTATGGACCAGCAGAAGCATATGTAGAATGGTAATTTCCACGACAAACATGTGTATTCACAATTAAGTCATCTGGAAGCCCGTCAATCACTGCATTATTAACGGATAAGTACAATTCCTTAGAAGCGATGCGAACGTCTAATTCTGTTTGTCCTTCTGGAACTGGGATTCCTGCTGGAAGTGGTGCAACTAACATTCCCCAAGTACAGTCGTCTAACTGAATTGAACGTGCTCCTTCGTTGTAAATATCTAAAATAACTTGTTTGTATGCAGCAACTAAGTCTGCTATCAGTTCTTCATTTGTAGCGTAGAATTTTCGAACGTCTTCTAAATTGTCATCTCGGAATAATTCCACCAAGATTTGTGCAGGCGCGGGAATTGTCTGTTTTACTTGTATACCCTTACTCACATGGTCACGAACAAATTTGTAATCCTCTACAAAGGGATGATTCTCGCAACTAATTTTTCCGCTTATCGTTACTGTTCCTGGACGGGTCTCTTCACCATGAAATAAATAACCCTGTGCTGGAATTTTAAACTCTACTCCTTGTAATCCCCAGAAAAAGTCTAAATGCCACCAGCTGCGGCGAAATTCTCCGTCACTAACGGCTTTCAATCCTGCTTCTTCCTGCTTTTTGATTAATTTAATAATTTCTTTATCTTCTACCTCTTTTAATTCTTCCGCTGATATCTCGCCTGAATTGAATTTAACTCTTGCTTCTTTCAATTCTTCTGGTCTTAAGAAGCTTCCCACTGTATCATAGCGAAACGGAGAGATTTTACGTTCTGTAAATGTTTGTATTGTCATTTTTATTTCCTCCAATTAATGAATGTTATTTTTTTCAATAAAAAAACCGTCCCTCTGTCATACATACTTGTACAACAAAGGGACGGATTAATTCCGTGTTACCACCCTAGTTCATGTTATTCTCGCGAATAACATCTCAACGATTCCTATTGAAATCGCGCAATATAACGGTTGCGACCGTTCAAAAGGCGTGAACCTTTTTGAAAACTCAGAGCTCATCTTCACCTACTCACTCAGTACCCTTTCTCACCGAACCGGGTTCTCTTGCCTGACTTTATAAGCTACTCTTCTCTTCAACGTTTAATTTTTGTTAAAATGAAAATTCAATTAGATATAAATGAAATTATATGGTTAATAACGATAATTGTCAACCACCAAATTTTAATTTTATACTTTAATCAAATGGAGAGTATAATATCAAGCATTTCTGTTTTTTAAAAAAGAAGAAACACAAAAAGGAGTTTACACACTGAATTCAGTGTGTAAACTCCTTTCAAAACATTTTAATAATACCGGCGGCCGGGGTCGAACCGGCACGCCCTCGCGGGCACTGGATTTTGAGTCCAGCGCGTCTGCCTATTCCGCCACGCCGGCAAGATATTATTTATGCAAATTTTTCATCCCTTTTGGGAAAGGCGGTAACCGGATTTGAACCGGTGATGAAGGTTTTGCAGACCTCTGCCTTACCACTTGGCTATACCGCCGAAATACTGGGGTAGCTGGATTCGAACCAACGAATGACGGAGTCAAAGTCCGTTGCCTTACCGCTTGGCTATACCCCAATAAAAAAAGGGCGACTGATGGGAATCGAACCCACGAATGCCGGCGCCACAAGCCGGTGCGTTAACCACTTCGCCACAATCGCCACAATCCAAAACAGGGGTAGCAGGAATTGAACCCACACCAACGGTTTTGGAGACCGTTGTTCTACCTTTAAACTATACCCCTAAGGACGTAAAAAATGGAGGGGGGCAGATTCGAACTGCCGAACCCGAAGGAGCGGATTTACAGTCCGCCGCGTTTAGCCACTTCGCTACCCCTCCAAGGTGGCTTGGGACGGAATCGAACCGCCGACACCTTGAGCTTCAATCAAGTGCTCTACCAACTGAGCTACCAAGCCAAAAATATAAGGTTTACTCTGAGCTTTCACTCAATT
This sequence comes from Jeotgalibaca ciconiae, assembly GCF_003955755.1. Lineage (NCBI taxonomy): Bacteria > Bacillati > Bacillota > Bacilli > Lactobacillales > Carnobacteriaceae > Jeotgalibaca > Jeotgalibaca ciconiae. The sequence continues at coordinate 1,271,549 of NZ_CP034465.1, forward strand.
AAAATAAACGGTTCCGACGGGATTTGAACCCGCGATCTCCTGCGTGACAGGCAGGCATGTTAACCCCTACACCACGGAACCAATGGAGGTTAACGGGATCGAACCGCTGACATCCTGCTTGTAAGGCAGACGCTCTCCCAGCTGAGCTAAACCTCCAATAAATATTAAAAAAAGAAACACGATAGACTTATGTCTAAGTATACCATACTTTTGCATCGTTAAAACGATAACTTTATGGTAATGACCCGTACGGGACTCGAACCCGTGTTACCGCCGTGAAAGGGCGGTGTCTTAACCGCTTGACCAACGGGCCTAAAAAATAATGGGCCTAAATGGACTCGAACCATCGACCTCACGCTTATCAGGCGTGCGCTCTAACCAGCTGAGCTATAGGCCCTTACTATTTAAAAGCGGGTGAGGAGAATCGAACTCCCGACAACAGCTTGGAAGGCTGTAGTTTTACCACTAAACTACACCCGCGTGGCGGTTCCGACGGGATTTGAACCCGCGATCTCCTGCGTGACAGGCAGGCATGTTAACCCCTACACCACGGAACCACTTTGCGTAAAAATATTTATTAAGAATATTCCTTGGACTAACATCCAAGTATGCTATGATTGTAAGTTATCAAACTAACAATCATGCTAATTGCGGGGGCAGGACTTGAACCTGCGACCTCCGGGTTATGAGCCCGACGAGCTGCCAACTGCTCTACCCCGCGATAATAAAAATGATAAGCCGATTAAGGCAAAGGAGGATAAGGGATTCGAACCCTTGCACGCTTTTACACGCCTGACGGTTTTCAAGACCGTTCCCTTAAGCCGGACTTGGGTAATCCTCCGAAGTAAATAATTAAAATAGCATACTTTATCATAGTTATAAACAATCATGATAATGACCCGTACGGGATTCGAACCCGTGTTACCGCCGTGAAAGGGCGGTGTCTTAACCGCTTGACCAACGGGCCTTTAAAAATGTCAATCATAATTTCATAAAAGAAAACGGAGAAGGAGGGATTTGAACCCTCGCGCCGCTATGAAACGACCTACACCCTTAGCAGGGGCGCCTCTTCAGCCACTTGAGTACTTCCCCAATCAAAGACTGATTTTCTTTGCTGCAATTTCATGCTGCAATGGACCTTGCAGGACTCGAACCTGCGACCGGACGGTTATGAGCCGTCTGCTCTAACCAACTGAGCTAAAGGTCCAGGCTCTTAAGTGTAACCTTTTCTGAACGTCCATTTTGTAAAAATAGCGGCGGAGGGGATTGAACCCACGACCTCCCGGGTATGAACCGGACGCTCTAGCCAGCTGAGCTACACCGCCAAAAAACAATAATAATGTTGAGTTATTATTAAATCGGGAAGACAGGATTCGAACCTGCGACCCCTTGGTCCCAAACCAAGTGCTCTACCAAGCTGAGCTACTTCCCGTACTAATAAAAATGCACCCAGCAGGAGTCGAACCTGCAACCGCCTGATTCGTAGTCAGGTACTCTATCCAATTGAGCTATGGGTGCATAAGAAAAATGCCGAGGATCGGGGTCGAACCGATACGGTGAAAACTCACCGCAGGATTTTAAGTCCTGTGCGTCTGCCAATTCCGCCACCCCGGCAGTATAATATTAAAATATAAGGATTCTTACTTCCTTATGAAGCGGAAGACGGGGTTCGAACCCGCGACCCCCACCTTGGCAAGGTGGTGTTCTACCACTGAACTACTTCCGCAAACAGATGCCGGCTAAAGGACTTGAACCCTCGACCCTCTGATTACAAATCAGATGCTCTACCAACTGAGCTAAGCCGGCATATATTTTTTATAAAACAAGTGCGGGTGAAGGGACTTGAACCCCCACGCCTCGCGGCGCTAGATCCTAAATCTAGTGCGTCTGCCAATTCCGCCACACCCGCGTTTCTTCTTATATTTATGATAAAAAGAAATGAGTCATGCAGGGCTCGAACCTGCGACCCTCTGATTAAAAGTCAGATGCTCTACCAACTGAGCTAATGACTCAAAGGAAATACTGTAAGCTATTCCTAAGTTCATCATGTTCGTAAGCTGCTAACGCAACAATAAGCATGACAATGGAGGTTAACGGGATCGAACCGCTGACATCCTGCTTGTAAGGCAGACGCTCTCCCAGCTGAGCTAAACCTCCATAATGTAAAAAATATGTAAACAAGAGTTCCTGAATATAATACAATATTCTGAGTTGCTCTGCAAGTAAAAACTTTAACTATAGTAAAATAATTTTAAAAACATTTTTGCGCGGCAGCGTCCTACTCTCACAAAGGGAAACCCTTCACTACAATCGGCGCTAAGAAGCTTAACTTCTGTGTTCGGGATGGGAACAGGTGTGACCTTCTTGCCATCGCCACCGCACATATCTTGTTTTCAAAGGAACTTCGTTCCCTCAAAACTGAATAGCCAACATGATCTACCGGAAAGAAACCATTCTTCCGCCTTACCGTCTGTTTCTTGGTTAAGTCCTCGACCGATTAGTACTGGTCCGCTCCACACATCGCTGCGCGTCCACTTCCAGCCTATCTACCTGATCGTCTCTCAGGGGTCTTACTCATTTAAAATGATGGGAAATCTCATCTTGAGGGGGGCTTCACGCTTAGATGCTTTCAGCGTTTATCCCTTCCACACATAGCTACCCAGCGATGCTCTTGGCAGAACAACTGGTACACCAGCGGTGTGTCCATCCCGGTCCTCTCGTACTAAGGACAGCTCCTCTCAAATTTCCAACGCCCGCGACGGATAGGGACCGAACTGTCTCACGACGTTCTGAACCCAGCTCGCGTGCCGCTTTAATGGGCGAACAGCCCAACCCTTGGGACCGACTACAGCCCCAGGATGCGACGAGCCGACATCGAGGTGCCAAACCTCCCCGTCGATGTGAACTCTTGGGGGAGATAAGCCTGTTATCCCCAGGGTAGCTTTTATCCGTTGAGCGATGGCCCTTCCATGCGGTACCACCGGATCACTAAGCCCGACTTTCGTCCCTGCTCGACTTGTCTGTCTCGCAGTCAAGCTCCCTTCTGCCTTTGCACTCTGCGAATGATTTCCAACCATTCTGAGGGAACCTTTGGGCGCCTCCGTTACATTTTAGGAGGCGACCGCCCCAGTCAAACTGCCCGACTGACACTGTCTCCCTGCCCGATAAGGGCAGCGGGTTAGAGTGTTCCTGCCACAAGGGTAGTATCCCAATGGCGCCTCCATCGAGACTAGCGTCCCGACTTCTACGGCTCCTACCTATCCTGTACATGTGGCAGAAACAATCAATATCAACCTGCAGTAAAGCTCCATGGGGTCTTTCCGTCCTGTCGCGGGTAACCAGCATCTTCACTGGTACTATAATTTCACCGAGTCTCTCGTTGAGACAGTGCCCAAATCGTTACGCCTTTCGTGCGGGTCGGAACTTACCCGACAAGGAATTTCGCTACCTTAGGACCGTTATAGTTACGGCCGCCGTTTACTGGGGCTTCAATTCGAAGCTTCGCCTTGCGGCTAACCTCTCCTCTTAACCTTCCAGCACCGGGCAGGCGTCAGCCCCTATACGTCATCTTTCGATTTTGCAGAGACCTGTGTTTTTGATAAACAGTCGCTTGGGCCTATTCACTGCGGCTGACCTTGCGGTCAGCACCCCTTCTCCCGAAGTTACGGGGTCATTTTGCCGAGTTCCTTAACGAGAGTTCGCTCGCTCACCTTAGGATACTCTCCTCGACTACCTGTGTCGGTTTGCGGTACGGGCAGTTGGTTTCTAACTAGAAGCTTTTCTTGGCAGTGTGGCATCGGGAACTTCGGTACTCAATTTCCCTCCCCGTCACAGCTCATCCGTGCGGGGGAAAGCATTTGACTCTCCCCCGGACTCACTGCTTGGGCGTGCTCTTCCAATCGCACGCTTTCCTTAGCCTCCTGCGTCCCTCCATCGTTCAAACAAAAACAACTGGTACAGGAATATCAACCTGTTGTCCATCGCCTACGCCTGTCGGCCTCGGCTTAGGTCCCGACTAACCCTGGGAGGACGAGCCTTCCCCAGGAAACCTTAGTCATTCGGTGGACGGGATTCTCACCCGTCTTTCGCTACTCATACCGGCATTCTCACTTCTAAGCGCTCCACCGGTCCTCACGGTCCGGCTTCTCTGCCCTTAGAACGCTCTCCTACCACGGAACCCCAATGGGTTCCATCCACAGCTTCGGTGATCTGTTTAGCCCCGGTAAATTTTCGGCGCAGGGTCACTCGACTAGTGAGCTATTACGCACTCTTTAAATGATGGCTGCTTCTGAGCCAACATCCTAGTTGTCTGTGCAACCCCACATCCTTTTCCACTTAACAGATACTTGGGGACCTTAGCTGGTGGGCTGGGTTGTTTCCCTTTCGACTACGGATCTTATCACTCGCAGTCTGACTCCCGGACTTGAATCCATGGCATTCGGAGTTTATCTGAATTCGGTAACCCGAGAAGGGCCCCTAGTCCAAACAGTGCTCTACCTCCACGATTCGTTGATCCGAGGCTAGCCCTAAAGCTATTTCGGAGAGAACCAGCTATCTCCAGGTTCGATTGGAATTTCTCCGCTACCCACACCTCATCCCCGCACTTTTCAACGTACGTGGGTTCGGTCCTCCAGTGCGTATTACCGCACCTTCAACCTGGACATGGGTAGGTCACCTGGTTTCGGGTCTACGACCACATACTCATTCGCCCTGTTCAGACTCGCTTTCGCTGCGGCTCCGCCTTTTCGGCTTAACCTCGCATGGGATCGTAACTCGCCGGTCCATTCTACAAAAGGTACGCCATCACCCCTTAACGGGCTCTGACTACTTGTAAGCACACGGTTTCAGGTACTATTTCACTCCCCTTCCGGGGTGCTTTTCACCTTTCCCTCACGGTACTGGTTCACTATCGGTCACTAGGGAGTATTTAGCCTTGGGAGATGGTCCTCCCGGATTCCGACGGAATTTCTCGTGTTCCGCCGTACTCAGGATCCTGGTAGAGCTGCGTTGGATTTCGCATACGGGGCTGTTACCCTGTCTTGCGCGGCTTTCCAGCCGGCTTCTGCTATCCATTGCAGTCTCACGTCCCAGTCCTACAACCCCAGAGAGCAAGCTCTCTGGTTTGGGCTTTTCCCGTTTCGCTCGCCGCTACTCAGGGAATCGATTTTTCTTTCTCTTCCTGCAGGTAATGAGATGTTTCAGTTCCCTGCGTCTACCTCAAACACGCTATGTATTCACGTGTTTGTAATATCCTATCAAAGATATTGGGTTGCCCCATTCGGAAATCTCCGGATCAATGCTTACTTACAGCTCCCCGGAGCATATCGGCGTTCGTCCCGTCCTTCATCGGCTCCTAGTGCCAAGGCATCCACCGTGCGCCCTTATTCACTTAACCTGTGGTCAAGCTTCGGCCATTGCTGGCCTTTACTATCGAACGTTTTCGTTAAAAAATCGTCCAACGTGTAACGCGGTAAAATGTTTTGGTTTCTTACTTTGTATTTCATGTTATGCTATTCAGTTTTCAAGGAACAAAGATTCATTGAGAGTTGACCTCTCAAAACTGAACAAGAATGATGAACTTCGGCAGGTTCCGTTAAATTCCTTAGAAAGGAGGTGATCCAGCCGCACCTTCCGATACGGCTACCTTGTTACGACTTCACCCCAATCATCTATCCCACCTTAGGCGGCTGGCTCCCGTAAGGGTTACCCCACCGACTTCGGGTGTTACAAACTCTCGTGGTGTGACGGGCGGTGTGTACAAGACCCGGGAACGTATTCACCGCGGCGTGCTGATCCGCGATTACTAGCGATTCCGGCTTCATGCAGGCGAGTTGCAGCCTGCAATCCGAACTGAGAATGGCTTTCAGAGATTCGCTTGCCCTCGCGGGTTCGCTGCTCGTTGTACCATCCATTGTAGCACGTGTGTAGCCCAGGTCATAAGGGGCATGATGATTTGACGTCATCCCCACCTTCCTCCGGTTTGTCACCGGCAGTCTCACTAGAGTGCCCAACTGAATGCTGGCAACTAGCAATAAGGGTTGCGCTCGTTGCGGGACTTAACCCAACATCTCACGACACGAGCTGACGACAACCATGCACCACCTGTCACCTTGTCCCCGAAGGGAACCTCCCATCTCTGGGAATGGCAAGGGATGTCAAGACCTGGTAAGGTTCTTCGCGTTGCTTCGAATTAAACCACATGCTCCACCGCTTGTGCGGGTCCCCGTCAATTCCTTTGAGTTTCAGCCTTGCGGCCGTACTCCCCAGGCGGAGTGCTTAATGCGTTAACTGCAGCACTGAAGGGTGGAAACCCTCCAACACTTAGCACTCATCGTTTACGGCGTGGACTACCAGGGTATCTAATCCTGTTTGCTCCCCACGCTTTCGAGCCTCAGCGTCAATTACAGACCAGAGAGTCGCCTTCGCCACTGGTGTTCCTCCATATATCTACGCATTTCACCGCTACACATGGAATTCCACTCTCCTCTTCTGCATTCAAGTTCCCCAGTTTCCAATGACCTTCCACGGTTGAGCCGTGGGCTTTCACATCAGACTTAAGGAACCGCCTGCGCTCGCTTTACGCCCAATAAATCCGGACAACGCTTGCCACCTACGTATTACCGCGGCTGCTGGCACGTAGTTAGCCGTGGCTTTCTGGTCGGGTACCGTCAAGGCAGGAACAGTTCCTTTCCTGCTTGTTCTTCTCCGACAACAGAGTTTTACGATCCGAAAACCTTCTTCACTCACGCGGCGTTGCTCCGTCAGACTTTCGTCCATTGCGGAAGATTCCCTACTGCTGCCTCCCGTAGGAGTTTGGGCCGTGTCTCAGTCCCAATGTGGCCGATCACCCTCTCAGGTCGGCTACGTATCATCGCCTTGGTAGGCCGTTACCCTACCAACTAACTAATACGCCGCGGGTCCATCCCTAAGCGACAGCACAAAGGCCGTCTTTCCTTCCCCCTCCATGTGGAGAGGGAAACTATGCGGTATTAGCACCCGTTTCCGGATGTTATCCCCCGCTTAAGGGCAGGTTACCCACGTGTTACTCACCCGTTCGCCACTAACGTCCAGGGAGCAAGCTCCCCTTCGGTTCGTACGACTTGCATGTATTAGGCACGCCGCCAGCGTTCGTCCTGAGCCAGGATCAAACTCTCATGTTAAATGTGGACTCTTGTACAGAAATCCGACATGATAAGCTGAATAGCTCTTTTTTTGCTGACTTAATGTTTGCGGTACAAAGTACCGGCTTTATTGTGTGCATCTTCGAAAAGATGCCCTGCACGTTTGGTTCGTTCATTCTTTGTTCAGTTTTCAAAGGTCAAATCTGTTATCACGTGTTACGTGTATGTTTCTTCGTGACAACCTCTATATAATACCAACTGTTTTATTTTTTGTCAACACTTTTTAAAAAAGTTTTTTAAAAAATAAAAAGTTGTTTTTCCGCTGCTAAAAGAAGCAACCTGGATATAATACCACCTCTTTCGAAAAACGTCAACAAATATACGGATAAACATATTAACTAAATATGTTTATATTAATTCCGGAGGCTATTTTTACTTCTTGCTGTTAAACTTAGACTTTTTGATTATAATAGATACGTAAAACGATTTCAGTTTATACTAGGAGGGCAAATATGCAAGAACCATTGTTTGTAAAACCAAAATTACAAGAAAAAATATGGGGTGGAACAAAGCTGCGTGATATTTATGGCTACGATATTCCTAGCGATCATACTGGAGAGTGTTGGGCTATCAGTGCACATCTAGATGGAGTAGGAACCATTTCTTCAGGTACATATGCGGGTATGCCTTTAAATAAACTTTATGAAAAGGAACCTCAATTGTTTGGCAATCCTTCTTCTCCTGTTTTTCCTTTATTAACTAAAATAATCGATGCAACAGAAGATTTATCGGTTCAAGTTCATCCTGATGATGTTTATGGGTTGAAACATGAAAATGATCTTGGGAAAACTGAATGTTGGTATGTTATTGACGCAGATGAGGATTCAGAGATTGTCTACGGACATACAGCAAAAAATAAAGAAGAATTTTCTAAAATGATTTCTAACGGACAATGGGATGACTTATTGCGACGTGTAAAGGTAAAAGCTGGCGACTTTTTCTTTGTTCCGAGCGGGACAATTCATGCAATAGGCGCAGGAATTATGATTCTTGAAACACAACAAAGCAGTAATACAACTTATCGCGTTTATGATTATGACCGTAAGGATAACCTAGGAAATTCCCGTGAATTACACATTCAACAATCAATAGACGTCACTACTATTCCTCATCGAGATCCTGAACTATCTATTCAAACTGAAGTACAAGCAGATAATGAAATAACTACTTTGATTGAAAGTGACTATTTTTCAGTATACCGTTGGAATATTCATTCAGAAGTCTATTTTGGAAAAAAGGCATCCTATACATTAGTGAGTGTTATAGAAGGAAAAGGATCCTTAATAGTAGATAATATAAAATATCCCCTAAATAAAGGAGATCATCTCATTCTTCCTGCTCCTATCACAAAATGGGTAATAGAGGGAGATATAGAGATTATTGCTTCCAATCCTGGTCCAAAAAACAGTTAATAAAAAGAATCGAGAGATTTTCCCTCTCGATTCTTTTTATTTGTAACCTTTTATGCATTTTTTTCTGCTATCCATACCGAGTATTCCAAACATCGGCAGATTCAGTATGAAATATTTTTTTATTTTACTTCATTAGCTAAAATGATTGAACCAGTTATTCCTGCATTATCTCTTAACCCTGGCTTTACCAGGTAATTATCTAATTCAGGAATAGGAACATAATTTGCTAATAAGGAAGAGAATTGTTTTTTTACTTTTTCCAGCATACCGGGTGCGTTCATGACCCCTCCGCCTAATACAATACGTTCAGGACGAAGAATAACTGTATAAGCTACTAGAGCTTGCCCAATATAATAGGACATAAATCCCCATACTTCATGATCTACATCAACATCTTTTCCAGCTCTCCCTAAACGACCATTTATGGACGGTCCGGCAGCCATTCCTTCTAAACAGTTTCCATGATACGGACAGAATCCTTCATATCCATCTTTATCATGTGGGCGAACTAACAGATGGCCCATTTCAGGATGGCCAATTCCAGCTAATAATTCCCCATTAACAATCGCTCCAGCACCAATTCCTGTTCCGATTGTGATATACATTGTATTTTTAAGTCCTTTTGCCGCTCCAAGTTTTGACTCTCCTAATGCAGCAGCATTCACATCTGTGGTCCACCCGATTGGAATAGAATATCTCTCCTTCATTGCTCCTAGAAAGTTAAAATTTTTCCAAGGTATTTTGGGAGTAGAAAGGATATAACCATATGTATCAGAAGATTCATTGATATCAATCGGACCAAACGATCCAATTCCAATACTTGCTAGACTATATTGATCAAAAAAGTTGAAAACACTTCTTAATGTTTCTTCTGGAGTTGTTGTTGGAAAAGAAACGCGCTCGATTATCTCATTTTTTTCATTTCCTATTGCACAAACAAATTTTGTGCCTCCTGCTTCGATTGCTCCTACTAACAAATTAAGTCTCCTATTCTTCTAAATAATTTTTATTTCTTCTAACATTTAAAACTTTTTTATATCATTATAGTATGTTCGATTAAAGTTCTCAACTTCCTTTAAAATAAATAAGCCTTACTATAACAAACTCTTTCTTTGTTATAGTAAGGCTTATATGTATGGGTTATGAGGGGATCGAACCCACGACCCGCTGATTAAGAGTCAGCTGCTCTACCGACTGAGCTAATAACCCGTTTGGCTAACAAAATAAATTCTACTCCTCATTGAAATAAAATGCAAGAATTTATTATTAGATTTTTTCTTTTTTTCTATCATTAAATAGATAAAAGAGAAGCAGCTTCTATTAATTATAATAAAAACTACTTCTCTCAACTTACATTGGTTCTGGCACATAGGAAACAGAAGAGAACTTATTAAATTCTTTTTTAAACAATAACTTAACTGTTCCGCGTGCTCCACTTCTGTTTTTTTCAATAATTACTTCCACTATATTATTTTCAAATTCACTCTCGCTACTTTCTTCTGCCCCTTCTCGCTCATAATAATCTTCACGATAAAGAAAAGCGACGATATCCGCATCTTGTTCAATCGAACCCGATTCCCGAATATCACTCAGCACTGGTCGTTTATCTTGTCTTTGTTCTACTCCACGCGATAACTGAGAAAGTGCAATTACAGGAACTTTTAATTCTTTTGCTAATTTCTTCAACTGACGTGAAATATCAGATACTTCTTGCTGACGGCTTTCACGATTATTTCCTTCAATCAACTGAAGATAATCAATTACAATTAATCCCAGCTTCCCTTGTTCTTGTAATAGGCGACGACTCTTTGCTCTTATTTCGGCGATGCGAATACCTGGAGTATCGTCAATAAAGATTTTTGATTGGCCTAACGTAGCCATTGCCATAATCAAATTCGACCATTCTTCTTCTGACATTTGTCCAGTACGTAAATGCCCTGCATCAATATTTCCTTCCGCACAAAGCATCCGGTTTACTAATGATTCTGCTCCCATCTCCAAACTAAAGATTGCTACCACTTCATCAGCTTTTGTTGCAACGTTTTGAGCAATATTCAAAGCAAACGCCGTTTTCCCAACCGCAGGACGTGCAGCAAGGATAATTAACTCCTCTTTCTGCAAGCCAGCTGTCATTTTATCTAATGCAATGTATCCAGTCGGAATACCTGTAACATCACCTGATTGTTGAGACAGTGCTTCAATATTTTGAAGAGAAGTATTAACTACGTCAGAAATTCGAATAAAACCAGATCGATTTCTTCTCTCCGAAACTTGTAAAATGCTTTGTTCCGCAGTATCTAATATTACCGCAACTTGGTCTGCTTCTTCATAGCCACTTTTTACAATATCTGTTGCCGAATGAATTAAATTTCTCAGTATTGATTTTTCTTCTACAATTTTTGCATAGTATTCAACGTTAGCAGCAGTAGGCACGAATGTTGCTATTTCTGCAAGATATTCCATACCACCGATATTTTCTAGCTGATCCTTGCTTTCAAGTTCGTTTGTAACAGTTACTACATCAATTGGCTCATTGCGATTGTATAATAGAACAACTACATCAAAAATAAGCTGATGACTTTTTTTGTAAAAATCTACAGCTACTAAATACTCAAGTACAGTAACAACTGATTCTGGATCAAGAAAAATAGAACCCAATACAGACTGCTCTGCTTCTACACTATGGGGAGGTATTCGATTTTGGAAAATATCTTCCATATATATCTTCATCCTTCTACTAATTACTCAAAGAGAACTCTCTCTCTTGCTATCTTATTGTACTCTAAAAAAACAGCTAAAACAATTTCTTTTCTGGAACGCTTGTTCCCTTTTCGAAGTAAAAAATAATACAACCAACTACCTCAATGAGGCAATCGGTTGTATCTTGATTTTATCATTATTCTTCTACAACATGAACCGTTAAAGCAGCTGTCACGTCTGAGTGAAGACGTACGTCCATTTTGGTAAATCCTAGAGAACGAATTGGATTTGGCAAGTTGATCTTACGCTTATCTAGTTTCACTTTAAATTGTTTTTTTAATTGATCTGCAACTTGCTTGCTCGTAATAGAACCAAACAATCGTCCGTCTTCTCCGGATTTAGCCGGTATAGTAATAACTGTATCTTCTTTTTCTAAAAATGATTTCAAATCACTTGCCTCTTTTAGTTCTTCTGCAGCTTTTTTCTCCTCAGCTTTCTTTTGTCCTTTTAAAGCTGAAACACTTGAACTAGTTGCTTCTTCTGCAAGTCCATTTTTTATCAGATAGTTATTTGCATAACCATCCGCTACATTTTTAATTTCACCTTTTTTACCTTTACCTTTTACATCTTCAAGAAAAATTACTTTCATTTTATTTCTCCTTCCTCATCTTCATTTTTCAAGACTTTCACTAGTTTTTCTTTTGCTTCAGTCACAGTAATATCTTCTATCTGTGTAGCAGCATTTGATAGATGACCTCCGCCGCCAAGTTTCTCCATAATTCGTTGTACATTAATTTTACTTAAGCTACGAGCACTAATACCGACTCTTCCATCAGAACGCTTTGTGATAACAAACGAAGCCTCTACACCCTCCATTGAAAGCATGGTATCTGCAGTCTGTGCAGCGAGAACCGTATCGTATATCTTTCCTTCTTCCCCATTAACAACTGCCATCCCTGGCTCCACAAAATCCATTGTTTCTAACAAATGACTTCTTAATAGATAAGTCTCTAAGTCTTCTTTCAAAGCTTCTTGTATCAACAATGTATTGGCACCATTCGACTGGAGATAACTTGCTGCATCAAAAGTTCGAGAACCTGTCCGTAAACTAAAATTACGTGTATCTACTATAATACCAGCCAACATCGCAGTTGCTTCAATTTTATTAATGGTATCGATATCATTCGATTGATATTCAAATAGTTCGGTAATCAATTCTGATGCAGAAGATGCATATGGTTCAATATAAACGAGTACAGGATTTTCTGGGAATTCTTGACCTCTACGATGGTGGTCGATAATAACAACATTATTAGAAACTTCCATCAGTTCGGGTGCAGGTATCATGGATGGTTTATGAACGTCCACCATCACGATCAAAGAATTCTCTGTTATCATTTCTTCTGCCTTTTCAGGGCCAATAATGTATTTTGAAATATTAGAATCTTTATCAATCACTTCCATCATGCGTTTAACATCTTTCGACAATTGATCAGATTTCAAAATAATCCATGCTTCTTTATTATTCATTTGGACAATTCTTCGTATTCCTAAACAAGAACCAATTACGTCCATATCTGGGTAATTGTGTCCCATAACAAATACATTATCGGAATTAACAATTAACTCTTCTAATGCGTGACTAATCATCCTTGCACGAATACGGGTTCGTTTTTCCATGGGATTCGTTTTCCCACCATGAAAACGGGCTTCTTCATTTTCAGCTCGAACAACTACTTGGTCTCCACCTCTTGCCAAAGCTAAATCTACATTTGCCTGAGCCAGCTGAGCGACGTCTCTCCATTTCATCTGGACTGTACCAGTTCCATATGAAAACCCCATACTCAATGTCAGTGGGAAATTTTGTTTATAAGTTCGTTCTCTTATTTGATCTACAATTTCGAATTTATTGCTTTCAAGTCTTTCAAGAGCTTTCTTATTCATCAAACTTATAAAGCGATCATCATCAACTCTTTTTAAATAAACGTTATTAATATTTGCCCAGTTCGTTAATTGATTGGTAATATAGTTGTTTACATTTGATTTTTTACGGTCATTCATAGATTGAACAGCTTCATCATAATTATCAATAATGATATTCCCAAACACAATTCTTTCTTCCTGGTATTTTGCTTCAATCTTTGCATAATCAGTTATATCCATCAAATAGAGAACACCTATATTTTCTTGAATAACCATTTCAAAATATCGATCTCCCCATTTAACTTTTGTCATTTCATTACTCTTATATTTCTCTATCCATCCGTGTAACTCAGCATCAACGTCTTCAATCCTTCGTCCAAGTAAATCTTTGTTTTTAAAATACTTTAATAGATAAGGATTCGTCCACTGGATTTTTTGTTCTTCATTATATAGCAGGATACCTATCGGCATTTGGATAAGAGCTTCTTGTTCACCTTTTTTTATCCTGTAAGATAAATCTGAAACATATTTATTTGTTTCATCTATTAAGTAATCAATAGAATAATAAAACAGCCATATAACTAACATAATTATTAATAGTAAAACTACACCAATTTTCCAACTTGCAATGAAAGTCAGAACGATAAACAGAACCAATGAAACTAATAAAATATATGTTGGAATTTTTATTTGGTTTGCACGTATGAATGGAGGAAGATTTGACACTTTTTCCTTTATTTTCATTGTTGCTCCTTTTCTTAATTTTATTGGATTTGTCTTTATATTTTACCATATCGCTGTTTTAATAGCCACATCACTTCCTGTTACAATAATGTTTCACGTGGAACATTCCTTTCCTTCCTTTCTTCCAAAATGTTCCACGTGAAACATTTTGTTGTTACGGGGAGTCTTTAAATCTCATCCTGCTCCTCATATAATGGATGTAGTTGGTTTTGCTCATTTTTCTTTTTGAAGATATATACATGTACATATCTTCCTTCTAGTAATGAATCAACTTAACACTGCCTAAGATTTTTTCAGATGAAATAAGCATTGTTAAATAGTAACAAAATAAGGAGTGAGTGTACTTTCAAATTGCCACTAATAATACATTGATATAGCTACTCAGGTTATATTAGCAATAAGAGCCAGAACCGACAAAACTAATAACTCAACTCTTGTATCTCTCAATCAAATGTTTAGCTGCGTAATTTATATCTTCCTATACTTTATGTTAGAACAAGTGTATTTCTAATTCAATTATAGTAAATTAGAATTCTCACTTTGTAGTAAACATCACAAGTCGTTTAGCTGATATTTAAAGTTATCCCCAACAATAAAATAATCCTGTGCATAACTTTTTAAAACATATGTCAGCCTTTGTCCTAATCATACTCCTTTACTTTATTAACATGTGGATATCTTGGTCAACTCTATATTATTAACAGTTCATTTGGAGAAACCAATTATGTTTATAATCGTGAATTGAGATTTTTATATCAGAAGTTGCAGGATTTACATTTTGACAATATAAACTCCTATAAACTAATGTCTTTTACAGAAATATTTCAATTTTAAGAGAAAAAAACATCCTACTATTATGATTCCTGTTAAAAACGAGATTACGATTCGTCACAGTATCTATTTTTAGTGTAGGTAGAATCGTGCAAATACCATTTTGAAATTTCTGACTGAATAGGAATAGCTTGTAGCCACAGGAAGAGTTGTTCGAAAGAAACACAGTGGCAGGATTCCAAGAGTTTCATGTTTGTAAGTTGCTAAAACAACCACAACCATTACAATCGGTAGATTAGGCGTATCAGCGTGTACTCTCTCTTTGAGCTACTGACACCATAAAGAACTATAAGATGTATTAGAGTAGGGTAGGTGATTAAAATATATTGCCTCTCTATTTTTTAGTGATGTTAGAATTGTACCAACACTAAAATCGATGGAACCAATATAATCAAGAGAAAATAGCTTATAAATCTTTTATATTAAAACTAAAAGAAGCTGAGACAGGATATCTCAGCTTCTTGAAAAGTTTTAAATTTAATTATTCTGCAATTGTGAAAGGCATCAATGCAATAATACGAGCACGTTTTACTGCAACTGTTAAAGTTCTTTGATGTTTTGCACATGTACCTGTTACACGACGAGGTAAGATTTTACCTTTTTCAGATACATATCGTTTTAATAGATCAATGTCTTTGTAATCTACATGATCAATGTGATTTGCGCAGAAATGACATACTTTTTTACGTCTACGTCCTCCGCGACGGCCACCACGTTGTTGAGCCATGTTGTTTTCCTCCTTTTTTATCCATCTTTTTCAAGTTTTATTAGAATGGCAAGTCATCATCTGAAATGTCAATGGATTGCCCGCTTGATAAGAATGGATCTTCATTCGAATTATAGTCACTAAAGTTATTTTGAGATTGGTTAGAGTAAGATTGATTATTAGATTGGTTGTTACTTTGGTTAGATTGGAAAGAATTATTTCCATAAGAATTATCCGAAGATTCTCCTCTAGGTCTTTGTTCTGTAACACTTCTTGATTCAAGCAGAGTAAAGTTCTCTACCACCACTTCAGTAACATATACACGTTGACCTTGTTGGTTTTCATAGTTTCTTGTTTGAATTCTACCTTGAATTCCAACTAAAGAACCTTTTCTAGTGAAATTCGCAAAGTTTTCCGCAGCTTTTCTCCAAATCACACAGTTTATAAAATCAGTTTCTTTTTCGCCTTGTTGATTTTTAAATTGACGATCAACGGCCATAGAAAATGAACCTACTGCTGTGCCACTTGACGTATAGCGCAAATCTACATCTCGAGTCAATCTTCCTGTTAGTACAACATTATTAATCATTAAATGCTTACCCCCTTAAAATGTTTCACGTGGAACATTTTATGCTTCTTCTTTAACGATAATATGACGAAGAATATCATTATTGATTTTCGCTAAACGGTCAAACTCTTGAATCGATTCAGCAGTTTCAGATTGGATTTTCACGATATGGTAAATACCTTCGCGGAAATCGTTAATCTCATATGCTAAACGTCGTTTTGACCAGTCTTTTGATTCAATAATTTCTGCACCATTATCAGTTAAAATAGCGTCAAAACGTTGAACCAATTCTGCTTTAGCTGCTTCATCGATATTAGGACGGATAATGTAGTTAATTTCGTATTGAGTCATTATGACTGTCACCTCCTTATGGACTTTGGCTCTTACTCTTGTAAGAGCAAGGAGAGTATTTCTAAAATACTCACGTCTTAAAATTATAGCACCTTTTTTAGCACAATGCAAACATTTTTCAAAAAAACTAAAAGAGGGCGTAATAAATGAAATCATCAAAAAAAGCTGGTCGTAACCAGCTTTTTTTGAACGTTATTTTATTCTTCACTATCTTCTGTTTCTTCAAACAATTCATTTGCAAAATTTTTCATGTCGGCATTTATTTGTTCGGAATCTTTTTGAACCGTTTCCGTTGTAATAACTTTTGCATCGTTGTTTTCTCCATTTTCTTCTTCTGGTTCGACAATTGCCATCGTTGAAACAGTTGAACCGTCATCTAGACGCATTAAACGGACTCCTAAGGTAGCTCTTCCGATTTGCGATACATCTTTAGCATGGAATCGAATCATGACCCCAGAGTCGGTTATAATCATGATATCTTCATCTTCCCGAACAGTTGCAAGGCCAACCAAGTTACCATTTTTCTCAGTGACGTTCACGGTTTTAATTCCTTTTCCGCCTCTGCCTTTGATAGCATATTCATCGATGGAAGTGCGTTTTCCATAACCATTTTCCGTAATAGCAAGAACTTTCGTTCCTTCTTCAAGAAGATCCATGCCAACCACATAGTCTCCATCACGTAGTTTAGCTCCACGTACGCCAGTTGCTGTTCTTCCCATTGCGCGGACATCATTTTCGTTGAAGCTGACAGAATAACCAAAATGCGTTCCAATGATAATATTTTTCGTTCCATCTGTGAGAGCAACCTTGATTAACTCATCACCTTCGTTTAGATTAATCGCACGTAAACCATTTTGACGAATATTACGGAATTCAGTTGTCTCTGTACGTTTTACAACGCCGAGTCGAGTAGCGAAGAAGAGATTTTCTCCATCTTGCGGAACGCTTCCCTGTAAATTAATAATCGTTTGAATTTTTTCATTTGCATCTAAGTTCAGAAGGTTAATAATTGGTAACCCTTTTGCTTGTCGACTGTACTCAGGTATTTCATATCCTTTATTGCGATAAACTTTCCCTTGATTAGAGAAATAAAGCAGGTTGTCATGAGTTGATGCAGTAATTAATGTTTCAATAAAATCATCATCATGTATACCCATTCCCTGAATACCGCGACCGCCGCGACGTTGAGCACGGAATTCACTGCTAGGCAAACGTTTAATATAGCCATTATGGGTCAAGGTAATAACAATTTCTTCTTCTTCGATTAAATCTTCGTCTTCTAGTGAAAGTACTTCTCCGATTAATAATTCTGTACGTCTTTCATCTCCAAAACGCGTCTGAATTTCTAACAATTCTTCTTCAATAATTTCGAAAATTCGTTGTTCACTTGCAAGAATGTCAGTTAAATCGCTAATTAAAGCCATTAATCCATCGTATTCTCCATCAATTTTTTCACGTTCTAAACCAGTAAGACGAACCATCCGCATATCAAGAATTGCTTGAGCTTGTCGGTCAGAAAGGCCATAATCATCTATGAATTTTTGTTTCGCTACATCTCCACTTGGAGAACTGCGTAAGATATTTACAATTTCATCAATGTGATCTAAAGCAATCTTCAATCCAGCTAATATGTGAGCACGTGCTTCCGCTTTTTTCTTATCGTATTCAGTTCTACGGCGGATAACTACTTTTTGATGGTCCAAATAGTGAAGAAGAATACTCTTCAAACTTAATGTTTCCGGAACGCCATTAACAATTGCAAGCATATTAAAGCCAAATGAAGATTGAAGAGGGGTCAATTTGTACAGATTATTCAATACAACAGAGGCACTTACGTCTCTTCGTATATCAATTACAATTCGCATACCTTCTCGATCTGATTCATCTGCTAAATCGGTAATTCCTTCAATTCTTTTATCTCGAGCGAGTTCAGCAATACGCTCTACTAATTTTGCTTTGTTGACAACATAAGGCAATTCTGTAACGATTATTCGTTCTTTTCCATTTTTTAGTGTTTCAATTTCAACGCGTCCGCGAACAATAATAGAACCTCTACCAGTTTCATAAGCTTTACGAATACCGGATTTACCCATAACGATTCCGCCAGTAGGGAAATCTGGGCCGGGCAGGGCTTCCATCAGATCAGCAGTGGTTGCATCGGGGTCTTTCATCAAAATATGTAAAGCAGAGATTACTTCGGTTAAGTTATGGGGAGGAATATTGGTAGCCATCCCAACAGCAATACCAGAAGCACCATTTACTAAGAGGTTAGGGAAGCGAGCGGGTAATACATCCGGCTCTCTTTCACTTCCATCGTAGTTATTATGGTAATCAATTGTATCTTTATTGATATCCCGCAGCATTTCTAATGCTAATTTAGACATCCTCGCTTCGGTATAACGCATTGCCGCAGCACCGTCTCCATCAACTGATCCAAAGTTTCCATGCCCGTCGATAAGAGGATAGCGATAGCTGAAATCTTGCGCCATTCGAACCATTGATTCATAGATGGCACTGTCACCGTGGGGATGGTATTTACCCATAACATCCCCAACAATACGTGCTGATTTCTTATGCGATTTATCTGGGGTAATTCCTAATTCGTTCATTCCATATAAGATACGACGATGAACAGGTTTTAGTCCATCACGCACATCTGGAAGGGCACGAGAAACAATAACGCTCATGGCATATTCCAAGAATGAAGTTCGCATTTCCTTACTTAATTCACGAACTTCCATTCCAGAATCTAATTTATTTGTATTATCTTCACTCATTTATTCTTCGTACTCCTTCCTATACATCGAGATTTTCTACATATTCCGCGTTATCTTGAATAAAATTACGACGTGGTTCTACTTTTTCACCCATTAACATGCTTAATACAGAATCTGCCTCAATTGCATCCTCTACACTTACTTGAGCAAAACGGCGATTTTCGGGATTCATTGTAGTTTCCCATAATTGTTCTGCATCCATTTCTCCCAAACCTTTATACCGTTGAAGAGAGGGCTTAGGACTAGAAGGGATAGTAGCTAAAAATTCATCCAGTTCTTCTTGTGTTTGCAGATACGTTTCTTTTTTACCTTGTTTTATTTGGAACAAAGGTGGCTGCGCAATATAAACATAGCCGGCTTCAACTAAAGGACGCATATAACGATAAAACAGAGTAAGCAACAATGTACGGATATGAGCGCCGTCAACATCAGCATCAGTCATAATAACCAGCTTGTGATAACGTGCCTTGCTTACATCGAACTCAGCGCCAAATCCTGTTCCCATAGCTGTAAATAAAGAACGAATTTCTTCATTTGCAAGGATACGATCTAACGATGCTTTTTCAACGTTCAAGATTTTACCTCGAATGGGTAGAATTGCTTGAAAAATACGAGAACGACCTTGTTTGGCAGATCCTCCCGCAGAGTCTCCCTCAACAATAAACAATTCAGATACCGATGGATCTTTGCTGGAACAGTCTGCTAATTTTCCAGGCAAGTTACTTATTTCTAATCCACTCTTCTTACGAGTTACTTCACGTGCACGCTTAGCCGCAAGACGCGCCTTCGCTGCTAAAATTCCCTTCTCGACGATTTGACGGCCGACTTGGGGATTTTCCATTAAGAACTTATCTAGCGTGCTTGAGAAGAGCCGATCCGTAATTGTACGAGCTTCTGAATTCCCCAGCTTCGTTTTTGTTTGCCCTTCAAATTGAGGATCCGGATGTTTGATAGAAAGAACCATCGTCAATCCTTCTCTGACATCTTCACCGGTTAAATTCTCTTCGTTTTCTTTCAAAATTTTTGATTTTTTTGCATAATCATTGATTACACGTGTCAGGGCAGTTTTTGCTCCGGATTCATGCGTACCACCTTCATAGGTATGAATATTGTTTGCAAAACTAAATAAACTAGTATGGTAACCATCAGTATATTGCAGAGCAACTTCTACTTGAATATCATCTTGAATATCTTCTACGTAAATAATCTCATCAAAGAGCGGTTTTTTATTTTGGTTTAAATACTCTACATAACTTTTAATACCACCTTCATAGTGATAGTTATTCACCACTTCTTCTTCCGGTCTCTTGTCTGTTATTGAAATATTTAATCCTTTATTCAAGAAAGCTAATTCACGAACACGTACGGATAATTTTTCAAAATCAAATTCCGTTGTTTCAGTAAAAATCTCATGATCTGGCCAAAATTGAACGACTGTGCCATGTTCCTCAGTCTCTCCAACCACAGTAAGATCCGTCATAATTGCTCCACGTTCGTAATGTTGCTCGTAAATGTTTCCATTTTTGTAGACTTGCACCACTAATTTTTTAGAAAGCGCATTTACAACCGAGGCACCTACACCGTGAAGTCCTCCAGAAACTTTGTAGCCGCCCCCGCCGAATTTACCACCTGCATGAAGAACCGTATATACGGTTTCAACAGCAGGGCGTCCAGTGTTTGCTTGTATATCTACAGGAATTCCGCGTCCGTCATCTGAAACTTTGATACTGTTATCTTTTTCAATGAATATTTTTATCGTAGAAGCAAATCCAGCCAATGCCTCGTCG
Source organism: Jeotgalibaca ciconiae (assembly GCF_003955755.1). Taxonomy (NCBI): domain Bacteria; kingdom Bacillati; phylum Bacillota; class Bacilli; order Lactobacillales; family Carnobacteriaceae; genus Jeotgalibaca; species Jeotgalibaca ciconiae. Next base: position 1,292,529 of record NZ_CP034465.1, read on the forward strand.
ATTGAGTTATCAACGATTTCCCATACTAAGTGATGAAGTCCTGCAGCGCTCGTTGCACCAATATACATACCAGGACGTTTGCGAACTGCCTCTAGTCCTTCTAAAACCTGAATCTGACTTGCATCGTATTCTTGAGCCAATTCTGCTTTATTTTTTTCATAATCTGCCATGCTTTTACGCACCTTCCTTTTCTACCGTACCTGCTTCTATATGAAAAACTGTCGGTTCTTCAATTTTATTTCGCTTCACTCCATCTAAGCTTGTTGTCGTTAAAAAGGTTTGCACTTTCTTCTCAATTGTTTTTAAAAGATGTGTTTGTCGATTATCATCTAGTTCGGATAAAACATCATCTAATAAAAGAATTGGATACTCGCCCAAAACCTCTTTCATACATTCTATTTCTGCTAATTTCAAACTCAAGACAGTCGTACGCTGCTGTCCTTGAGAGCCAAATTGATGGATATTTTTGTCGTTTACATAAAAAACTAAATCATCTCTATGGGGACCAAATAAAGTTGTGCCTTGTTCACGTTCTCTTTGTTTTACTCTTTCCTGTTCTTCCATCAACAATAAGTATATTTCCTCTTTACTCATTATTTCTTCGAAGGGAACAGGAGATTTATAGCGAATATGTAAATGTTCTTTATTATCTGAAATTTGATAATGAAGCGGATCCGCCCATTTTTCCAATTGTTGGATAAAATGCAATCGTGCTTCAATAATTGTTGCACCTAAAGTGGCTACTTGTTCCGTTAAAACGTCCAAATAAACAAGATCGTTCGCTTTTCTCATGAGCAATTGTTTTAAATATAGATTACGCTGCTTCAACAAACGCTGGTATTCAACCAAATTATGGAGATAAATCTGGCTCATTTGACCGAGTTCCATATCAAGGAATTTTCGACGTCTATTTGGTGAACCTTTTACTAGTTCTAAATCTTCAGGAGCAAACAATACAACATTTAATGTCCCTACATAATCACTTAGCCGTTTTTGTTCAATATGGTTAATTTTAGCAATTTTTCCTTTTTTTGAAAAAAAAAGTTCCAATGGGTAATCAGCATTTCGTCTTTCTATTTGTCCTGAAATCCGAGCGCCTTCATTTTGCCATTGAATCATTTCTTTTTCATTCGATGTACGAGGACTTCTCGCCATCGAAAGAGCGTAAATTGCTTCCATTAAATTTGTTTTCCCTTGTGCATTCTCACCTAAAAAAACATTGATTCCATTCGAAAAAGAAAGAGCTAAATCAGAGTAGTTTCGGAAATTACGTAATGTAATCTCTTTTAGAATCATGATATCGGTCCATTATCCGCTTTTTCTTCGTTTTTCTGGACAAAAAAAGTTCCTTCATCTGGAATTTCCACCATAGAACCTGGATATATTTTTTTCCCCCGGCGATTTTCTTTTTCATTATCAATCAATACGGCATACTCCGATAGATACCATTTTGCCATTCCGCCGCTTGAAATAACATTTACGTGCTTGAGTAATTGTCCGAGCGTAATGAAATCATCATCAATATAAACAATATTTTTCAAGGATTTCACCCATTTCCATTAAAATAAGCGTGGAATAAATAAAATCCACGCAAGTATACTTTCCTTATATATTATACTATTTTTTTAGTAATAATTCAACTAAATGCTAAAAAAACGCCATTCCTACGTTTTTTATATATAAACGACAAATACCTTTAAATAGTTCAAAAACAGTATATAGGTGTAAAATTAGGGATATTTGAAGAGAAGTAAAAAAAGGAAGTTGCAAAAAAATGTGCAACTTCCTTTTAGATTTGTCTGTCTAATAAGTACGAACAGGTGTGATTAATTGAATGAACGCTTGTTCGATTTCAGTATTATCATCTAGAGGCACTACTGTAAAGGGACGAATAGGTGCTGTAAAGCTAACAGAAACATCTTGGTGTCCGAAAGTACGTAATGCATCTTTCAAATAATCCGGGTTAAAGGAAATAACTAATGGATCTCCAGTGGCTTCCTGATATTGCAGTTCTTCTTCTACTGTTCCAATTTCTGGAGAATTTCCTGACAACTCCACTTTATCCGCAGAGATTGAAAGTTTTACTACATTATTTTTTCCTTCGTGTGACAGTAATGAAGCACGATCAGTTGCTTGTAATAAATCAGCAGCATTCATAACGAGCGTTGTCGAAGAACTAGTAGGTATCAGACGATTAGTATCGGGATAGTATCCTTCTAACAAACGCGAATAGAAATATAAATTCTCTGCTTTAAAAAGAACTTGGTTTTCAGTGACCATCATATCAATCGTATCTTGGTCCTCTACAATACGAGATAATTCCACTAAACTTTTTCCTGGAATAATAACTTTATAACTATTTTCTCTCAAATTATCAGGTGTTGTAATCGGAATAATTCGTTGACTTAAACGATGACTGTCTGTTGCAACAGCTTTTAACGTATTATTTTCAATGGTTATATTTACCCCTGTAAGAATTGGACGACTTTCTTGTGTTGATGTTGCAATAACAGTATGTTGGATTACTTGTTTAAATAAGTTTGTTGGAAGTGTAATTACCTCATTCGAATCAATCATTGGGAAATTTGGATAATTATCTACATTGATACTGTTAATCTTAAATGAAGCATTTGCAGATGTAATGTTTGTTTGAAAATTTTCTCCAACATCAATGGTTATTTTTTCATCTGACATTTTACGAACGATATCATTGAAGATTCGAGCAGGAAGAACGATTCCACCTTCTTCTAAAATTTCCAAATCATTTATATCATCATTTGCCGGTATAAAAATTTCTATTGAAATATCTGAGTCACTACCGCTTAACATTAAACCAGTTTTATCGGCAACCATTTTTATTCCTGTTAATACTGGAATGGTCGTTCTTGAAGAAATAGCTCTTTGAACATCTGATAGGTATTTTATGAAAGCTGGACGATTAATAGTAAACTTCATTTTTTTGCTTCCCTCCGTTTAAATTATATTAATAAAGATTAGTAGTAGTAGTAGGGCATGTTGATATTGTGGAAAACAAATAAAACGCTTGGAAATATAAAGTTTTCCACTTGTGGATAAGGTGTGTGTAACTTTATGGGTTTAGCCATAGATATCCACATGGGCACAACTATGAAACTTGCTACATATTCTTCAGTGTTTCTTTTATTGTATCAATTTCTTGTTTGAGAGTAACGTCTTTTCCTATGGTTTTCGAAATTTTGTCATAAGCATGAAGAACAGTCGTATGATCTTTGCCGCCGAATTCAGTACCAATTTTTGGTAAAGAGCTGTCTGTTAGTTCTCGTGACAGGAACATAGCAATCTGCCGCGGGACAACAATCCCTTTTGTACGTTTTTTCCCTTTTAATTCTTCTATTGTTAAATGATAAAATTTTGCAACAGTCTGCTGAATGGTATAAATCGATAATGCTTTTGGTTTATCGGTAGGCAGAATACTTTTTAAGGCATCTGCTGCTAGGCTGGTAGTAATATCTTTTCCTTGAATTGCTGAAAAAGCTTGGACTCGAACCAAAGCACCTTCGAGCTCGCGAATGTTGGAATCGATTTGACCAGCAATATAACTGAGTGTATCATCTGGAATTTCTAATCGTTCGCTATTTGCTTTGTTTCTTAAAATAGCGATTCTTGTTTCTAAATCTGGGGGCGTAATGTCTACTGAAAGACCCCACGCAAAGCGAGATACTAATCGTTCTTGTAGTTTTGGAATTTCATTTGGCAAACGGTCACTTGTTAGAACAATTTGCTTTCTTTCATCATATAAAGCATTAAATGTATGGAAAAATTCTTCTTGCGTTCCTTCTTTATCTGCAAAAAATTGGATATCATCTACTAACAGTAAGTCCACGCTTCGATATTCGTTACGAAATTGTTCTTGCGTACGATTTTGGATGGAATTGATAAAATCATTGGCAAAAGTTTCGCTACTGACGTACTTTACTTTTGCATTGGGACGTAATTGAAGCATTTGATGGCCGATTGCGTGCATCAAATGGGTCTTACCCAGCCCAACACCTCCATAAAAGAATAACGGATTATAAATCGTTCCAGGTTCTTCGGCCACAACCAACGCAGCAGCATGGGCCATCTGATTTCCTTTTCCAATAACAAACGTATCAAAGGTATATTTTGTATTCAACTGTGCTTGTTTAAAGGGAATTTTGCCATCTTTTTTGGGTGAATCTTGAGATAGAGCAGGCATCTCTTCGTTCTTAATCATAAAAATAGGTGAAATTTCTCTGCCGCTAAATTCATAAATTCCTTCTACTACTCGCGTAGCCAAATTATTTTGCCAATAGTCTTTATGAAGAGAAGATGGCACTTCAATAATGATATTCGTTTCGGTTAATCGAATAGGCGCAGCACTATCGATCCATGTATCATAGCTAACTTTGGAGAGAGTTTCTCTGAATTTTTCTTGCAGGTATTGCCATAGTGAATATATGTCTTCCAATAGGAGCTTCCTCCTTTTCTAATTTTTTTTAATCAAGGTACAATTTTTACTTAAAATACCAGGTCCTTATTATTTTAGCATTATAAAGAAAAGTTTTCCACAAGAGTTTTTGTTGTGCATAAACATATAAAAGGGTGGGTAAAAAGTTTTCCACAGGATGAAAAACAGATGTGGACAAAAAAGTAATACAGTATAATTTAAAATTAAAATGTGGATAAGTTAGGTAAGGGAAAGATTGTGTTAAAAGGGCTTTGCATACTTATGCACAACTTGAACAGTTTATCCAAAGATAGGAATACACATCATGTTCCTTTGTGGAAAACTTCTGGATTACTTGAGGATTAGTGTTTTCACTTTTTTTGTTATACAAATGCTTGTGTAAAGAAATAAAAAGCCTGTGGATAATAAATTACAAATAAATGTAGAAAATTCTTTCTCTTAGAGGATAAATATGCTATTATATTCAAGTGAGTTTAAAAATTACTTTTTACTTGACAGAGATGTCTTTGTTTCTTTATAATATCGGAGACTGTCTATAGGATATTAATTTGCCATAATAGAAGAAAAGAAATGCCAGGAGGTGTACGAGTAATGAAAAGAACATTCCAACCAAAAAAACGTAAACGTCAAACTGTTCACGGATTCCGTAAACGTATGAGTACAAAAAACGGCCGCAATGTATTAGCAAGTAGACGCCGCAAAGGAAGAAAAGTATTGTCTGCATAAGATCACTGACCGTCAGTGGTCTTTTTTTTTACAAAATGTTGGATAAAAAGAAAGAAATGCAAAGAAAGTGGGGGTACAGGATGCGAAAATCTTTTCGAGTAAAAAAAGAAAAAGAGTTCCAGCGTGTATTCCATCATGGCTCTTCAAAAGCAAATCGGCAGTTTGTGGTATATGTTCTGCCAAAAGAAGGACAACCACATTTTCGTGTCGGTTTGTCTGTAGGGAAAAAAATGGGAAATGCTGTTATGCGTAATGCAATTAAACGAAAAATTCGACAGGCTTTACTAGAAATAAAACCAGATATTAAAGCAGAGATTGATTTTATTGTAATTGCTCGCCCGCCCACTTCAAAAATGTCTACAGAAGAGATTAAAAAAAGTCTCATACATGTGTTAAAATTAACTCATGTAATATAGGTAACTATTATTAAATAGTTTTAAGGAGGAACTATCGTTGTCAAAGCGAAAACGATTACTTTTAACACTCGGATTAGTTGCTGTTGTAATGGTATTGTCAGCATGTGGAAGTACTGAACCAATTACTTCTGAAAGTACTGGATTTTGGGATGGAATCATTATTTATAATTTTTCCCGAATGATTATCTGGCTTTCTGATATTTTCTTCGGAAGTTACGGAATGGGGATTATTGTTTTTACGCTCATTATAAGAGTTATTTTAATTCCATTGAATTATTTTCAAACAAAAAGTACCCGCAAAATGCAAACTGTACAACCGCAAATAAAAGAGCTGCAAGAAAAGTATGCATCGAAAGATACTCAAACAAAAGAATTGTTACAAGCAGAAATTTCGAAAGTATATGCCGAAAATGATGTCAACCCATATATGGGTTGTCTCCCTGCAATTGTTCAGATGCCGGTAATGATTGCATTGTATCAATCGATCAGCCGTACAGAAGTTTTAAGCTCGGGAACATTTTTGTGGGTGAACTTAGGGGAACGAGATCCATACTTTATTTTTCCAATTCTAGCGGCGATTCTAACGTTCTATACTTCTAAGCTAACGATGATGACCCAGCCTGATGGCGGCGGTCAAGGAAAAGCAATGATGTATACAATGCCCGCGATGATTTTATTTATGGGGAGTAGTTTACCAAGTGCCCTTTCTCTTTACTGGACAGTAAGTAACGCTTTCTCAGTTGGTCAAACATTAATGATGAACAATCCTTACAAAGTTATTAAGGAGCGCCAGGAAGAAGAGCGTAAAAAACGAGAATTGCAAAAAGCGCTAGAAAAAGCAAAAAATCCGAAAAAGAAAAGAAGAAAATAAACTTTTTTGAAATGGAAGGATGGAACAACAATGGAAAATGAAAAAATTGTAGTAAGAGATACAACGGTTGATAAGGCAATCAGCAAAGGGTTAGCTCAACTTAATTTAGGAACCCATGATGTTGACATCAAAATCATTTCTGAAGGAAAAAAAGGTCTGTTTGGTTTTGGTCAAAAAGATGCAGAAGTTGAATTGACACCCAAACATCTTCCCGAAATGAAAGAACCAGGAAATATTTCTGTTTTTGAGAATGAAGAACGTGCAGATTACATTTCAGAAAACATCGAGGAAGAGAACCTGGATGCGGAAGAAGAAGGATACGGCTACTCAGACTCGATTGAATTTGAAACAGTAGATGAAGACGAGATTGAGAATGATGACGACGAAGACTTTGAAGAAGATTTTTCTGAGGAAGAGGATTCGAATTCAGAATCTTCTCGAGAAGAAGCAATTAGCAAAGTAATAGATTATTTAACAACAACTGTAGAGGTATATGGTGCCGCTGCAACTGTATCGGTAGAAGAAACACAAAATATCATTACGTTTAATATTGAGAGCGATAAGCCAGGACTCATTATTGGAAAGCATGGGAAAATTATCAATGCTTTACAAACATTGGCACAAACTGTTTACCAGCAAAACGAACGCAAACGCGTTTCTATTGTAGTAAATGTTGGGGATTATCGTGAGCGTCGAGCAAAAATTCTAGAAAATATTGCAGATCGGACGGCTGAAAGAGTATTCCGTACGAAACAGCCGGTATTTTTAGAGCCGCTGCCTGCTTTTGAAAGAAAACAAATCCACGCTCGCATCAGTAAAAATGATCGACTATCGACTCACTCAGAAGGAAAAGAACCACATCGTTACTTAGTAGTTGAAATAGCAGAATAGTAAGTTAGAAAAGACCGAAATCTTTTGATTTCGGTCTTTTCTTATGGAGAGAGTAATATAATTTTTTCTGCCCTCGATATCTAGCTTTCCACGTCTGCCTCTCGGAAAGTAGGTAAATCGCCGATTGCGCAGTAAGCTCGCTTTTTACACAAAGTGCAAGCTTCGATTCTATATAAGCTGCTGAAGCTGGCACTTTCGTCCTAAGTGCAAGCTTCAAGCTTAAAAAACATTGTGAAGGTGTCTCTTTTTAAAAAAGTGCAAGCTTCAAAGGGTAAAATATATCTGAAGCTTACACATTCTAATGAACTCTCCAAATCTATCAAAATCGCTCGTTATGAATCAATTATTTAGGTTATACTTTAAGAAATCGAATAGTGAAATGAATACGATACTATCTGAAGGAGAATAGCCTATGAAAAAATTCATTATGTTGCATGGTGTGAACCATAATATGTTCGGAAAACGTGATCCAAAGCAATATGGGACGATTACGCTAGATGAGATTGACGAAAGCATCCAAAAATTAGCGCAAGAATTAAATGTAGAAGTGGAAACTTTTCAAACGAATCATGAAGGTGAGATGGTTGAAAAAATTCACGAGGCTTTCTTGAATAAATTGGATGGTGTCATTATCAATGCAGGCGCGTGGACCCATTACAGCTATGCCATTCGGGATGCTTTAGCTATTTTAACGGTACCCGTTGTTGAAATTCATATGTCTAATATTCACGCGCGAGAAGCATTCCGTCATGAATCTGTTTTTGCAGAGATTATAACTGGACAGATTTCTGGTTTTGGAGAAGAAAGTTATTTATTAGGGGTTCGTGCTGCAGTTGCTGCTAGCAAGTAATAAGTATTAAATACAAAAACGTCCTCCAAAGAGGACGTTTTTTATATGATAAAAATTAAAATAGAAAAGCAATTAAAGAAATAGCCATTACTACTTGAAGCACGCCAATAAATGACCCATATAGCATGACTTTCGGTCCTTCTTTGACAATATCTTTAAAATTTACACGCATGCCAATCGCAGCTAAAGCTGTGACCTCAAATTGTGTGCTGATGCTTTTCGTAGTCACAATAGCATCAGCTGGTAAAATATTTAAACTTCTAATAATAAATAACAGAAGAAATCCAATAATAAACCACGGGATTTTTATTTTGACAGCAGATTGAGAGTTATCTTTTTGTTTCGTTTCACTAAAAAGTCCCTTGCCTTCTTCCAAGTTTAATCTTCCAAAAACAATAGCCACTACTGCAATCATTAGCACGCGAATCAATTTAAAGACTGTCGCAAGGTTCACTACATCATCATTAATTAGTTTTGCAGAGGCAACCACTTGACCAACCGATTGAACTACACCGCCAATTAAAGCGGAGCTTGCAATGGTCTCGTTATTATATAGAAGTAAACTGATGACTGGAAGAATCATCATTAGTACAGTACCAACTACATTGACAGTTGTGATTGCCATCCCTTTTTCTTTACTGTTTGCATCCAAAACGGGTGAAACGGTTCCGATTGCAGCTGTTCCGCAGACCGCATTCCCAGCAGCCATTAATAAAGAAAAAACTTTGGTGAACTTAAATAACTTGCCAAGCAGGATTGCAACGATAATGGTGAACGTCATTTGAAGAAAAACAAATAAAAGACCCATAAAGCCAATCCCTTTCATCATTTGAAAATCCAAGGTAAGACCATTTAAAACAATCGCAAATTCCAATAAGCGTTTTTCTGAAAATTGTGTACCTGGATTTAATCTTGGATGAGTCAATATTGTATTACCCACAATCATTCCAAGTAGAATCGCAATTAAAGCAGCCCCTAAATTTGGTATATAAATTGCAAGGAATTGACTGATGATCGAAATAAGGATACTGACCAGCAATCCCGGTAAAAGTACAACAAGCATGTTTTGAAGCCGCCTTTCATTATTCAATATGAGTCTAACTATATTTTATTTCTGATCATTCGTCAAAAAAATTTCATTATCTAAAACTATTTGCGAATAAAAACTAAATATTTTCAATAATGAACCGATATAGAAGCTAGTAGAAAAACATTGTACTATTGATATAGTGCAGTCAATAAAGGAGTGTAAGGGTTGGATACAACAGAAAAAATCAAAAAAGAAAAGAAAAAAATTGATTGGGGTCAGATAAAAGATAAGTTCAAACAATTAGAATGGAGAAGGTTTGGATTAAAGTACCAAACGATTCGAGTAAGATTGCTTTTTAGTTTTTCCTTAGTCATTGTATTCATGATTGCATTGGGAATTGGAAATTATATTACTTTTAATCGTGTAAATGAGAGTATAGGAGAAATTGTTGAAGAAGATTTTGTTTTGCAGCAAAACTATGACAAAATTTCCTATTACATGGCTCAGCGAATTTCGGCAGTTAGAGGATATTTATTGACTGGAAGAGAAAGCTATATTGTAGAATTCAATAATTATAAGCAGTGGAGCAAAGAAAATGAAGAACTTATCAGCAAATTAGATAATTCAATTTCTAACCAAAATTTATTTGCAACAATGAATACTTGGAATGAAACCGTTCAGGAGAATGTATTTGATTTAGTAGCGGATGGAAATCGTGCGGAAGCAATGTTAAACATGAATGGAAATGTGAATCCTAAGGCAGAACAAATTATTAGTGATATTGCAGGAAGAGCAACCACTAAATCGGCTGAAATAAGGTTAGAAATCAATGCTCTTATGAAAACGATAGATCGCTCCATAAATACAATGATTATTGCTGTAATCGTAATTATTCTTTTGTCCATAGCAGTGGCTATTTTCTTTGCTAATTATTTTTCAAAAGCAATCAGCAGCGTAGTTATCCGTTTGAAATCTCTCCAAGACGGTTTGCTAAATCAAGAATTACTTGAGGTGGAAGGTGCAGGGGAACTTGCCGAATTAGGACACTCGGCAAATGCACTACAAGAAAGTTTATATGAAATTATGACAATTGTCAGCTTGGGAGCGGAGGATCTCGCACAACAAAGTGAAGAACTATCTCAATCCTCTAATGAAGTAAAGTCAGGTTCAGAGCAAGTTGCTATTACCATGCAAGAATTGTCAATCGGTACAGAAAATCAAGCTCATTCTGCAAGTACTCTAGCCGCTAATATGGAATCATATAATGAGAAATTTACAGATGTATATGAAAACAGCGGTAAGGTAACAGAGTATTCTGAAGATGTATTGAATCTTTCTGGAAAAGGGAAAGAATTGATGAATTCTTCCAGTCAACAAATGGAAAAAATCAATGAAATTGTTCAAGATGCTACTTTAAAAATGAGTGAATTAGACAAAGGGACAAAAGAAATCAGCAAGTTGGTTGATATTATCCAAAGTGTGTCAAAACAAACCAATTTACTGGCTTTGAATGCCGCTATTGAAGCAGCTAGAGCAGGAGAACATGGTCGAGGGTTTGCGGTCGTTGCTGAGGAAGTTCGTAAATTGTCAGAACAAGTAGCTGATTCAGTAAAAGAAATTACTTTATTTGTTGAAAATATTAATCGCGAAGCAAATGATGTCAGCGACTCACTCCAAGAAGGTTATAAAGAAGCTGAAGAAGGATTGATTGGAATCAAGGCAACAAGTGATACGTTCGATGAAATTACTGACTCGCTTCAAAATGTTGTTGTAAACATCAACGATATTCGCAATAATCTACAAGGATTAACAGAAACAGGACAAGAAATGAATCATTCTATTTCTGAAATTGCGTCTGTATCAGAAGAGTCTGCGGCTGGAGTAGAAGAAACCTCTGCAGCTTCTCAACAAATTAATAGCACAATGGAAGAAGTCTCTGTAAATGCAGGGCAAATTGCAAAATTAGCTGAAGAAATGAACCAAATTGTTCAAAAATTTCAATTATTCCCATAGCGAGAAGGAGGATTATGATGGAACAGTTTATTCTTTTTATGTCTAATAATCAAAAAATTGCTTTGCCCATTCATGTGGTTGAACGAATCATTGAATTCGATAAAGGAATCGCAATGCCGGATACTTCTGATTATTTAATGGGTTTACATCGCTACAATGAAGAAAATATTGTCTTAATTGATATGAATAGCCGCCTTTTTAATAAAACAATAGAAGCTACTGAAGACAGTAAAATTATTGTTGTAGATTGGAAAGACAAAAAAATAGGATTGGCAGTAGATCAAGTAACGACCGTTCAAAAATTTGAATCGGGCCAAGATAAAAAGCAGATGGATGATAATAAAACAAAATATATAGTAGAGACATTTCAATTACAAGAAGAGATTGTTCTTCACCTGGATGTTGAAAACCTATTTTCAGAAGAAGCTTCTAGAGAGATTATTACCGTTCTAGAAAAATGAAGGGGAGAGAGCCATGCAAGAGGAAGCAATTAAAGTGGGAATCGGTGATTATAAAGTAGCTAATTCTCCCCATTCATTAATTACCGTCGCATTAGGTTCATGCGTTGGGATTGCACTTTATGATCCCGTTTCAAAAGTTGGAGGACTTAGCCACATTATGCTTCCGGACAGTACTGCTTTTCGAGGAGAGAAAAAAGTAGAGAAGTTTGCTGATTTAGCCATACCTTCTTTAGTAGAAGAGCTGTTAAAAATTGGCGCATCTTCTAAATTAGAAGCAAAAATTGCGGGTGGCGCAAGTATGTTTAAGTTGAAAAATACCATCGCGAAAGAACAAATCGGACAACGAAATATTGCTGCAGTGAAGAAAGTACTTGCTGAAATGCAGATTCCGATTGTCGGTGAACATACTGGAGAAGATTATGGTAGAACGATGTGGCTGGATTTAGAGGACTTAACAGTTAGAATCCGAACAGCTCAACGTCAATATCTCAATTTATAGATGAGGAAGGATGAAAAGGGTGACTACACGTGTTTTAGTTGTAGATGATTCTGCATTCATGCGGAAAATATTGACGGAACAAATTTCTGCTGTTGAAGGTTTTGAAGTAATTGGAACTGCTCGAAGCGGTGAAGATGCGTTAAGAAAAATGGAACTTCTTCGACCAGATATTATGACATTAGACGTTGAAATGCCGGGAATGGACGGCTTACAAACCATAAAAAAAATTAGAGAAAAAAGCGATTTACCTGTTTTTATGTTGAGTTCCCTTCAAGGAAAAGAGATAACGATTGCTGCTTTAGAATCAGGAGCGACTGATTTTATTGAAAAGCCACGCAACCTTCTGCAAAATGCGGCAGATTTCCAAAGAGAGTTAGCCTATCATCTAAAATCAGTGGTTCAAAACGATGATGAAGTAACTCAATTAAAGGATAGTGAACCACGAGAGGTAGAAGATATGCTCAATCAAGACATGGAAGCGATTGTCATTGGAGCATCAACAGGCGGACCGAGAGCATTGATGCAGCTGATTCAAAAGTTACCACAATCACTGGCGATTCCTGTCTTTATTGTTCAACATATGCCGGAAGGATTTACAGCGTCCTTTGCCAAAAGATTAAACGATAGCGCAAAAGTACCGGTATTAGAGGCCAGACACCGTGAAAAAATAAAAGCAGGAACAGTTTATATTGCCCCCGGTAATTATCATATGCAGATACATGGAGACGAAATTATGTTGACGCAGACAGAAAAAAGAAACGGTGTCCGTCCAGCTGTTGATCATCTATTTGAATCAGCGGCGCTTCTATACAAAAATAATCTGTTATCAATTATCTTAACAGGAATGGGAAAAGACGGAACAAATGGAATGAAAGCAATCAAAAAAATGGGTGGCTTCTCAATAGCACAAGATAGAGAATCTTGTGTTGTATTTGGAATGCCAGGAAGTGCTATTAATGCAGGCGTTGTAGATGTATGTACGGATTTAACAGGGATTTCTGACATGATAAATAAAATTGCGAGGGTAAGGAAATGACATTGCGATTCGAGGAATTTTATGATTGGACAAAATCAGAATTAAATCTTCAATTAGATGGGTATAAACAAAAGCAGCTGCAGCGTCGAATTACAACCATCATGAAAAAAAGCGGCGCAAATGATTTAGCAAGCTACGCTGAAAAAATAATGGCGGATGCACAGGTGAAAAATGATTTCTTGGATTATATTACTATTAACGTGACAGAGTTTTTCCGTAATAAGGACATTTTCACAGAGTTTGAACACATTCTTACGCAGGAATTACCGCAAAAATTTCCGAATTTAAAAATATGGAGTGCGGCGTGTTCAACAGGGGCGGAAGCCTACTCTGTCGCAATTGCATTAAAAAAGAAAAATTTAGAGAAAAAAAGTAAGATTATTGGTACAGATATCGATCTGACAATTTTGCAAAAAGCACGCGAAGGAATTTATCGTGACGCGGATATTAAGAATGTCGATCAAACTGATCTACAGCGATTTTTTAAAGCGGAAGAACCATTTTATCATTTAAACAAAGACATTAAAGAATTAGTGAACTTTAAGCAACATGACTTAATTTTGGGGAAATACGAGAACGATTTTCAGGTTATTATTTGTCGAAACGTTACTATTTATTTTAATGATGAGATTAAAGACAATTTATATCGAAAGATGAGCGACGCACTTGTTCCAGGAGGGATTTTCTTTATTGGAGCGACAGAAACCATTTATAATCCTGCAAAGTATGGATTAAGAAAAGTCGGTTCCTTTCTGTATCAAAAGATTGAATAAAGGAACAAAGGAGGATGAGAAATGGATGATAATACTCAGTATTTAGAAATGTTTTTTGAAGAAACAGATGACCACTTACTGAAATTAAATGACTTGGTTTTAGACTTGGAACAAAGTCCAACCGATACAACAATCGTTGATGAAATTTTCCGTTCTGCCCATACTTTAAAAGGAATGGCAGCTACAATGGGATTTACAACTATGACAGAATTAACTCATAAACTGGAAAATGTGTTTTCTTATTTGAAAGATAAAAATAAATCTGCAAATGAAGAAATTATTTCTCTTGTTTTCAAAAGTTTGGATGCTTTAGCTGAAATCGTTGAAGATATTCGCAACAGTGAAGAAGAAAATCGTGATTATTCAGATATCACCGCAATGTGTGATCGAATTACAGCAGAAGGTTCTCAAGAAATGACACAAGTAGATGAGAAACCAGAAATTAATACCTTCCATTCAACTTTAGAGACGTTGGATGAATCAGATTGGGAAGTTGCAGAAGCTGCTGAAAAAGAGGGCTATAAAGCTTACGCAATAGCTGTAAAGATAGAAGAAGATAGTATGATGGCAAATGCTCGCGCCTTTTTAGTGATGAGTAAGCTAGAAGAATTTGGTGAAATTATTAAAACAGAACCTTCACCTGATATTTTGGAAGCAGAAGATTTCGAACATATTTTTAAATGTCTCTATCTTTCAGAATTAGAAAGTGAGGTAATTCTAGAAACAATTCACCTAGTGAGTGAAGTGGAAGCTGCTCTTGTTGAACCATTAAAAAAACAAGAAGCGACAAAATTAACAAATGAAGAAAAAATGGTTACTAAAAAGACAGTTACTGCATCTCACCATCCAAATCACTCCATTCGGGTTGACATTGAAAAATTAGATTCCTTTATGAATCTCGTGTCAGAATTAGTCGTTTATCGGACACAGCTAGAAGATATCAGTCAAAAAACAGCCAATAAAAAGCTAGAAGAGACGTTGTCCTATGTTTCTAGAATTACCAATGAATTGCAGAGCTTGGTAATAAACATACGAATGCAGCCTCTTCACACTGTAACGAATCGTTTTCCACGTTTAGTGCGGGATTTAAGTACAGATACCGGTAAACCGATGGAGTTAGTGATTGAAGGCGATGATACTGAATTAGATCGAACAATCGTATCAGAGCTAGGGGAGCCATTAATTCATCTGATTCGAAATAGCGCGGATCACGGAATTGAACCATCCGAACGCAGAATTGAATTAGGGAAAAATCCAAAAGGGACGATAAAAATCACGGCCTACCAAGAAGGAAATCGTGTATTGATCTCTGTATCTGATGATGGAAAAGGCTTGGATTCCCAAGCGATTAAGGCGAGTGCTGAAAGAAAAGGCTT
This sequence comes from Jeotgalibaca ciconiae, assembly GCF_003955755.1. Taxonomy (NCBI): domain Bacteria; kingdom Bacillati; phylum Bacillota; class Bacilli; order Lactobacillales; family Carnobacteriaceae; genus Jeotgalibaca; species Jeotgalibaca ciconiae. The sequence continues at coordinate 1,307,939 of NZ_CP034465.1, forward strand.
ATCTACAGAAGGTTTATCCAATCAACAGATTCAAGAACTTATTTTCCATCCAGGTTTCTCTACCAAGCAAGAAGTTACGAAAGTATCGGGACGTGGAGTGGGAATGGACGTTGTCAAAACGAAGATTCAAGAACTCGGCGGAACAATTGATATTGTCAGTGAGCCGAATAAAGGAAGCACCTTCCGTTTAAGCCTGCCATTGACCTTATCCATTATTCCAGCATTATTAGTCAAAGTTGAACGACATACCTTAGCTATTCCATTGAGTGTGATCAATAAAGTTGTTCGTATAAATAAAGATGCGATTAAACAAACCCATGATGGTGAAGTATTGATGGAAAATGATAAAGCGATACCTGTTATTCGGTTGGAAGAACAATTGGAGATGTTGAACGATGAGCAAGAAGCGAGTCATCTTGTTTTTGTAACGATTGAAGGAAAAACGTATGCATTAGCAGTAGATTCCATTATTCGCCAACAAGAAATTGTGATTCAAGAATTAGGATCAGAAATCAGTAACAATAATATATATTTGGGTGCAGCAATCATGGGGGATGGAAGTATTACCTTGATTCTTGATACCACAACAATTTGTTTAGAAAGGAACCGGTTGACAAATGACTGAGAAATATACCGCAAACCAGTTAGATATTTTGAAAGAAGTTATTAATATTGGCGGCGGAAACGCTGCAACAAGTCTTTCAAAATTATTAGATAAAAAGGTCAACATGAAAGTTCCAACGATTCAAGAAATGAGTTATGATGTCGTTTTCGAAAAAATCATGCCGGCTGATACGATTGTAAAAGCCGTTCAGATTCAAACTTCAGGAGACATGGCAGGAATGTTTTTATTCGTTTTGAATGAATTTGGTTTCAATGATATTACGACAGAACTTCTTCGAGGTTATGAAGAAAGCCAAGAGATAGCAGAGTCAGCTGTTTGTGAGTTGGTTAATATTCTTGTTAATAATTTTGTTAATGCAATTGCGAAATTTTTAGAATTAGATATTCAAACGGATGTTCCATACATTATGGAAGATATGTTTGGATCGTTATTAACAAGTGCTTATTTGGAAGAGTTCCAGTATGATGAAAATCTATGGGTTTTTAAAAATGAATATTGGATTGAGGATAATAAATGGGAATCATCTCTTTATTTTGTTCCTCAAGATGAAATATTAGAAAATATAATTTCAAAGATAAAATAGTAAAAGGGGTATTTAAAAATGGCGAAAAATATTTTAATTGTAGACGATGCAGCATTCATGAGAATGAAATTGAAAGATATTTTAGAGAAAAATGGTTATACAGTAGTGGGTGAAGCACAAAACGGAATAGAAGCAGTTGATTTATATAAAGAAGTTAAACCAGACTTAGTAACAATGGATATTACCATGCCAGAAATGGATGGGATTGAATCGCTAAAACAAATCAAAGCCTTTGATTCGAATGCAAAAGTCATTATGTGTAGCGCAATGGGACAACAAGGAATGGTTATGGAAGCAATAAAAATGGGAGCCATCGATTTTATTGTAAAACCGTTCGATACAGCTCGAGTGATTAAGTCATTAAGTAAAGTTACTATTTAATTGGAGGGATACATTTGCAACTTGTGATAATTTCTCTAAAAGATAAATTATACGCCGTTCAATCAAGTGAAGTGGATGAAATTACTGGGCCGCAAAAATGGACAGAAGTCCCTAAAGCCCCACAATGGGTACTTGGATTAATTAATCTTCGTGGAAACATTCTTTCACTAATCGATTTTGACAAATTTCTGAACAATCACGGAAATACTCAACAAGAAGAGAAATTGTGCTACAATAATACCGTTATTATAAAAAGCGGTAAAAGAAAAGTAGCCTTGGCATTAGGAGACGTGGAAGAAGTGGTTGATGTAGATGAAAGTCACATTCAATTAATGGATGAACAAGTCAACGATGCAGTTGAAGGAGTATTGTTAAGAAACGATCGTGTTATAAATCTTATCAATTTACCGACTTTATTTTCTGAAAATGAGGGGTAAACGTGAATCCAGTCTTGTCACAAGAAGAAATCGATGCGCTGATGGAAGGTATGAAGACCGGTCAAATTAATGTAGCCGAGATAGAAGAAAAAGAGCAACCAAAAGTAAAAAGCTATGATTTTAGAAGACCGATACGCCTTTCTAAGGAATATGTGTCTACTTTAAACATGGTTTTTGAAGAATATGCAAAAACCGCTGGTAATTTGTTAACGACGCAACTACGCTCCAACGTTTCGTTGGAATTAAAATCTATCGAACAAGTCAGTTTTGATGAGTTTTTACATTCAGTTCCTCGTTTTACAATGATGGGAATGTTTCATGCTGACCCGCAACCGGGAATCCAAATTGTTGAATTAAATCCTCAAATTTGTTTCCAATTGATAGAAATACTTTGTGGAAGTTCAGAAGAAAGAGTCTTCTCAGAAGAAGTCACCAAAGATTATTTTACAGAAATCGAACTAGCTATTTTGGAAGATGTTATTCGTCAATTTGGAGTTGCTTTTCAAAATGCTTGGCGTGACATCGTTCCTCTTGAAGTGAATATGGATTCAATGGAACATAATTCGCAAATGATACAAGCCATTTCTCCTAATGAACCAGTTACGTTAATTACTTTCGTAATTGAAATGATGGGAAACTCTTCTTTTATGAATTTATGTATTCCTTATGTTTTCTTTGAAACATTGTTAGATAAATTAAGTCTCCGTAATTGGTTTCATTCAGGAAAAGGTACAGATGCCTCTGATCAAGATCAGTTAACGAAAAACATTCAAGGTGTTCGTTTAGATTTAGAAGTAACACTAGGAAAAACACAAATTAGTCTGGATAATTTTCTTCAATTAGAGTTAGGAGATATTATTCCGCTTGAAGAAAAAATAAATGATCCGCTTGTTCTTTCGATTGAAAAGCAGCCATATTATTTAGTAAAACCGGGCATAATAGAGAATAAAATGGCAGTAGAAGTGCTAGAGGATATAGGAGGAAATCAAGAAGAATGAGCGATTCAGCGTTAACACAAGAAGAAATCGATAAAATGATGGCAAGTTTGTCATCTGCTCCGGAAGAACCGGCTGAAGAATTGAGCCAAATGGATAAAGATATCATTGGCGAAGTTGGAAATATTTCTATGTCACAAGCTGCCACTACTTTATCTGAAATATTGGGATATAAGGTCCGTATTACAACGCCTCGGGTAAAATCTACCAATATGAAGAGTATCTTAGCAGAATCAGATAGACCAAAAGTTATTACTTCCATTGAATTTAAAAAAGGAATTACTGGCAATAACATGTTGATGCTAGATGTGAGTGATTCTGGGAAAATTGCCAACTTAATGATGGGTGGCGATGGCCTGGTTCAATCAGAGACTTTGACGGAGATTGAAATGAGTGCCGTAGCCGAAGCGATGAATCAAATGATCGGTTCAGCGTCTACAGCGATGGCAACCATGTTTGGAAGAACTGTTGATATTTTTCCTCCAGAAGTGTCTTTATGGGATGAAAAAAATACTGTTTCGATTGATGAAAATCAATTAGATATTTCAGTTTGTGAGATTTCATTTGAACTGGAAGTTGAATCGATTCTCAAGAGTACGATTATGCAGGTATTCACACTTGATGCAGTGCGGGATATGACACGTCTAATGTTGGAAGATGAAGCTACTGTTATCGAGGAAGTAACTGTACAAGAATCCCAAGTAGTCGTACAAGCACCAGAAGCGGAAGAAGAAAAAGTTTCGGTTAAAAAGCCTGAATTTCAAATGTTGGAAGATTCCGATGTAAAACATCGCCCGAAAAACCTAGATTTGATTATGGATGTTCCGTTAGAATTGAGCGTCATGTTGGGACAAAGCAAGAAGACTATAAGGGATATCTTGTCGCTAGGTACCGGTTCAGTCGTTGAATTGGATAAAATGACAGAAGAGCCATTAAGTATTTATGTAAATGGGAAAATGATTGCGGAAGGCGAAGTTGTTGTGATTAACGAGAACTTCGGTATTCGAATTACAAATATATTAAGTAAAGAAAGCCGTATAAATAATTTATGATGGTGAAAGCATGCTGGGAGATATTTCCTGCGTGCTTTTTATTATATTTTTGTTTATATTCAGAAGAGCTTGCTAATGGAATTGTTTTTCTAATAAAATAGAAAAAACTATTAAATTTAATTAAAGTGTTCCGATATAATAAAAGAGCGGGGATTTTATCCTCAAAATGTAGAGAAGTATATAAAAAAGGAGGCTCTTCAAAATGAAAATTACTAATGGTCACCAACATTATTTAAGGAATGTTCGTAACACACAAAACTTATCTGCTGAGAGCCAAAAGCAATCGATTAAAAAAACAAGCAATCAAGAATATGTATCTGTCGAAATTTCAGACGAAGCCAAAAAACTATCCGAAGCGAAGATGAGCATTGCTTCCACTGAAAAGATAGAGGCAATTAAAAAAGCGATTCAAGACGGCAGTTATCAAGTATCTGCTGAAAAGATAGCAAACGGAATCGTTGATACAATGGCTGCACAGAAAAAAGGTAATCGATAATGGCAGATAAAAATATTGCTTTTTTAGAAGATTTTATTACGTTATTAGAAACAGAAAAAGCAGCTTTAATGAACAACGACAGTAAAGAAATCTCGAAAATAATAGAAGAAAAAAAAGTTTTTGTAGAAGTATTTCCAACAATCGATTTTAGTAAGGAAGACCGCAAAAAAGTGGAACAGGCTGTAGCTGAAATACAGGAACTACAAAAAACGAATCTTTTGCTAACGAAACAAAGCATTCGATTCATTGAAAGTGTAATGGATGCTTTTAACGATGGGGTAAAAAAAGCAAACAAAACATATTCTAAGGATGGACATCATACAGGCGCGTCACAAGCAAACTTGTTGAACCAGTCGTTATAGGAGGAAGACCATGTCAGGATTATTTGGAACATTAAATATAGGTACGAAGGGTATGGCTGCCTCTCAGACAGCACTGCAAACAACGAGTCATAATTTAGCGAATATGAATACCATTGGTTACACACGCCAACGCGTAAATTTTGAGGCAGCAAATCCTTATACATTAAGTGGAGTAGGACAAATTGGAACTGGTGTCAAACTGTCTGGAGTTGTCCGGGTAATTGACGACTACGTTACAAAACAGATTCAACAAGAAAATTCTTCACTTAATCGATATGGACAAAAAGCAGATACACTCGGAAAACTGGAAATGATTTTTAATGAACCATCAGAAACAGGACTGAGCAGCAGCTTTAGCCGTTTTTATTCCTCATGGAATTACCTCGGTTCTAACCCTGAATTACCGACTGCAAAAACAATGGTGAGTCAAGAGGCACAAAGCTTAGCTGATACATTAACACATATGTCGAATCAAATTGAAAATGTTCAAACAGATACTAGTTATGCCATTGAAAAAGATGTGTTGGATTTTAATAATAAAGTGGAACAGTTGCACACATTGAATCAACAGATTTTCAATGTAACCGTAAAAGGTGATACTCCAAATGACTTACTAGACCAACGTGATCGCTTAACAACAGAATTAGCAGGAATTGCAGATGTTGAATTAAGCTATGATTCATTCCAACGTGTCCAAGTGAAATTGGACGGTCATGAAATGCTGGGTGAAAACAGTGTTCAAAAATTAGCAATGGTTTCTGATCACGATGTGGATGGAAATATGGTTATCACGGATGGATCGGGCAAAACAGTTCAACAAACGGGGAACTTTGCCATTGGTCAAGTAGTTATTGCTTCGGAAGATGGAACTTACTCTTCAGTTTCTGTAGAAAACGGCAGTATCAAAGGTTCTCAAGAAGCGTTGGAAATCGTAAATGACAAAATGAAAGAATTGAATCAAATGGTCTATTCTTTCGCAACTGCAGTAAACCAAATCCACAGTAATGATGGAGAAGGAATTCCATTTTTTGAAGTGTCGCAAACGGATAGTGCAAAAAGCTTAAAAGTAAACGCTGAAATTATGGCTGACTCATCTAAAATCAATGCGGGAAAGTCAATAGAGAATTCTGCATCGGGAGATGGTTCAAGAGCTACAGCGATTTCTGCTTTAGCAACTGCAAAAATTAATTATTTCAGCGATGCCTTTAGCGCCGAATACAATGAAGATACCATGAGCTTTACCGCTCAAGCAGGCGGCTCTACAACAGCTGGTGCTTATAACGATATGGTAACGAGTATGGGAATCATGAAAGAACAAGCTGATAATATGACTGCCAGTCAGGCGGAAGTATTAACCTTTTTAGAAAATAGAAGAGGTTCTATTTCTGGCGTTTCAATGAATGAAGAAGTCGTAGATATGATGAAATTCAGCAGTGCATTCCAAGCGAACGCTCGAATTATTTCTGTAGTGGATGAGATGCTGGATACATTGATTAATCGAACAGGAGTGTAATGATGCGGATCACAGATAGTATGATGACATCGAGCTATTTAAGAAATTTGTCTCGAAACCAACAAAACGTCCAAAAATATCAAAATCAACTTTCTTCCATGAAAGAAGTATCAAAACCTTCTGATAACCCGTTACTCGTTTCAGAAATTATGAACTTAAAAACAAGTATTACGCAAAATGAGCAATATCAAACAACGATTGAAGACGCAATCAGCTGGACAAGCATGCAAGATTCAGCATTAAGCAATGCATCTAATTCATTAATGCGTATTAAAACGCTTGTTCAGTCGGCAGCGAATGACACGATGAGTGAAGAAGGCCGTACGGCAGTAAAAGCAGAAATTGAAACAGAAATTGCTACATTTGTGGATGCTTTGAATACAGAATTTGGCGGTCGCCACATTTTTGGCGGAACTGAAACAACGACTGTACCATTTGTCATTGAAAAAGATGCAGATGGCAAGATGACTGGAATCAGTTATCAGGGAACAGATGAAAACATTAGCCGCGAGATTGCGTCTGGCGTTACAGTCCAAATTCCATCAAGTGGGGGCGGATTGTTGAATGAACAAGCAGATGGAACGAATTTAGGTTCGTTATTGTCAGATGTTCTACAAGGCTTGGATAATAATAATGCGGATGCTATGAGAGACAGCCTTGGAAAGCTTGATAAAGAGATTGATAACGTGGTAACCAGCCGTACAGAAATTGGAGCAGTTACGAATCGTATGAAGTCAGCTCTAGCACGAAATGAAAGCCAAGAGCTAGGTTTAAGTGAAATGCTATCTTCCAAAGAGGATATTGATTTTGCTGAAAAATATATGCAATTTAATATGGAGTTTGTCGCTTACCAAGCTTCTCTGCAAATGGGAACAAGAGTATTGCAAACGACTATTTTGGACTACCTGTAAAAAGGTGGTCTTTTTTTTTGTTTTTTATCTGGTGTAGGGGCTTCAAATGAAATTTCTTTCGATATGGACGGGTTTAGGGAATCGGCTGAATCTTGTAGTCTTCAAGCTTTCAAGTCTAGGACAAAGAGCAAGTGCTAAAACACTAATATTTTGTAGTTCCTAGTGAATTCTTGTTTATGGTTATAAGCAATCCTTATTCCTTCAAAAAATCCAACGATGCAGTTGTATGCATCCACTAACAATTAAAATTATAGAATCAATGATAAAAAAAGTTGATAGTATTACAAAAAAAATGACAAAAGTACTTAACAAAGTTTATCTGCAGCCGATAATTAAAATAGAGGCAAGGCCTTAACAAAATAGTAAAAATTAGGAGGAAACAAACAATGAGAATTAACACAAATATTTCAGCAATGAATACATACTCACGTCTAACATCAGCTAATGCATCAAAATCTGGTTCATTAGCAAAATTATCATCAGGTCTACGCATCAACAAAGCGGGGGATGACGCAGCAGGTTTAGCAATCTCAGAAAAAATGAAAAACCAAGTATCAGGGTTGACTCAAGCAACTCGTAACGCACAAGATGGTATTTCATTAATTCAAACAGCAGAAGGCGCATTGAAAGAAACACACACAATTTTAAATCGTATGCGTGATTTGACATTACAAGCTAAAAACGGTACAAACACAACAGAAGATCGTGATGCAATTCAAAAAGAAATGGATTCATTAACAGCAGAAATCGACCGTATTGCTGGAGATACTGAATTTAATAAGCAAGAATTGTTAAATGGTGGCGACGCAGGTAAATCATTTACATTCCAAATTGGCGCAAATGCAGGTCAAGAAATCAATGTATCTATCAAGGATATGAGTACATCAGGCTTGTTTGGTGTAGACAAAGGTGCATTAAATACAGCTAAAGAGGAACTTGCTACTGCAGAAAAAGCATTAGCTGATGATGATGGATTAGATGAAGGTATAACTGAAGGCTTAGAAACAACTTTAGAAGCTGCCAAAGCAAAAGTTGATGGATTTAATCCAGCTAACGTTAGTGCAGAAGATGCAGATGCAACTTCATTCGATGCAGTATTGACGAAAATTGATGATGCAATTAGTTCAGTATCATCACAACGTGCAGACCTAGGTGCAGTACAAAATCGTCTAGACCACACAATCTCAAACCTATCAACAACTAAAGAAAACTTGTCAGAAGCTAATTCACGTATCGTAGACGTTGACATGGCAGAAGAAATGATGAGCTTTACGAAATCAAACATCTTGTCACAAGCAGCAACAGCAATGTTGGCACAAGCTAACCAAATGCCACAAGGTGTATTGCAACTATTACAATAAGCTTCATTTTATTCTTATTCAAATGTTTCATAACCGGAGAGTCGACTGGGTCGGCTCTCGGTTTCTATTAATGACATTGGAGGTGTAGTGTATGGATATACATGGAATAAATCGAATCGTCTTTGATACCAATAACCACGATCGCGTAGAAATAATTAATAAAATCAGGAATATTACTGAAGTAAGCAAAGGTGATTACAAGGAGAATCTTATTTCAGATACTGAATTAAAAAACATCGTGGAAGAAGCAAATGGATATGTGTTGGGTTTAAACGTGAACTTTCAAGTATTGACGCATGAAGGTACAAATCGTACGATTGTTCAGATGCGTGATTTGGTGACAGATGAAGTGATTAAGGAATACCCGCCAAGTGAAATGTTGGATGTTATCGCTAAAATTTGGGAACAAGCGGGTATTTTGATCGACAGAACGGAGTGAGGGCATGGCATCAAGTATTAATTTCATGGGATCTTATTCAGGGATTACCATGGAAACGATCGAACAACTGCTTCAAGCAGAATCAACTAAAATAACTTCTTATCAGAATAAACAGACGTCTATTGAAAAAGAACAGACTGCATGGAAAGATATACAAACACGTCTGACAAGCTTATCAAATAAAATGACAGCAATCGCAAAGCCAGAGACATTTGAATCGAAGAAGGTAGTTCTTTCTAAAGAAGGAAAGCTTACTTTTTCAGCTGGAACAAAAGCAATCGTTGGAGATTATTCGATAGAGGTAGAACGGCTTGCAACACGCACACAAGTGACGGGAAATAAATTAACTCTAGACGACAAGAAAACTTGGCAGACAGAAGGAACGCTTATATTCCCTGGCCAAAATGAAGATGGTGAACCAGAATCAATTGAGATAAAGATTGACGCTGGAGATAATTTAGAAAAGATTATCAATAAAATTAACGAAAAAACAAAAGATAGTGGCGTTTCTGCAGTTGCGATTGATGACCGGATCGTTCTACAAAACACAGCTTATGGAAACCATGCGATTGATGTAGAAGGCAGTCTAGCTGAAGAATTCGGCTTTAACGATCCTGGAAACATAAAAGCTGGACAATCAGCAAAATTAACTGTAAATGGCATCAATATTGAACGGGACAGCAATCAAATTACCGATGTTATGGATGGTGTAACCCTCGATTTAAAAGCTGTCACAACAGAACCAATCAAAGTAGAAGTTACGGATGACTTAGAGTTTACTGAAAAAGCAATTAAAGAATTTGTAGATCAATACAATTCTACGATGTCATTTATCAGTGGATTGTTGGACGTGGGCGATCCATCACAAGAAGACAATAAGACAGGTGCTTTAACAGGAGATAGCAGCTTGATGCGTCTGCAAACACAGTTACGTTCCCTGTTAACCAATGCGATAGATAATGGGAACACGGGAGCCAATACAGTTGAATCGATTGGAATTGAAGTAGATCGGGATGGTGTAGCTACACTGGATGCTCAAAAACTTCAAGAAGCCTTAAAAAAAGACAGCAATAAAGTCCGTGAATTATTTCAATTTACACAAACATCAGTTAATGAAGCTGGTGAGACGGTAGAAGAAGATATTGGAATTGGACAAAAATTCGAAACGCTCATTAACAGCTTTACAGATTCAAAAGATGGAATTATCGCTACAAAGAATAAAACGTACGATAAGTTAATCAAAGATATTAAAGGAAGTATTGAAAAATTCAATGATCGTTTAGCAGTAAAGCGTGAGCAATACATTGCCAAGTTTACGGCACTGGATATTGCGATGATGGAAGCAGAATCGCAACTAAGTTATATGATGAGCCAGTTCAATAATAATTCAGGTTCAAATAATGGATAAACAATAAAAAGGGAGGCTAACCATGCAAGAAAATCAAGAATTTAAAAAGAATCGTTTCTCTTTATTTGAGGAAATGAACACTGTTCTCGATTCTTGGAATGGAACTCCCGAAACCGGTCCAGAAATCATTTCGCAAATGAAAACTCTTATTCATGAAGTACAGCAATTGCAAGAGCTGCCTCTTACATTAGAAGAAGAGCAGCTATTGAGAGAGATTTATAAGAAAGAAACACGAATCGTAGCGGTAATGGAAGTAGCAAAAGAGGAGATTGCGCAAGAATTGAGAGGCATGAATAAGAACAAGGCCATCGTCCAAAATTATGTCTATCCGCAAAAAACGCCTACTTTTGTGAATCAAGAGCTATGAAACTGGATCAGCGTAAAGAAGGAGTAATGAAATGTACAACAAGCAAGCAAAAAATATTTACCAACAAAATCAAATTTTAACAGCATCTCCTAAAAAGTTAGTTACACTTCTTTATGAAGGTAGTTTGAAAAACTTAAGAATCGCTGAATTGAGTCTGGAAAAAGGTGATTATCAAAAAGTCAATGAATCCTTGATTAAACATCAAGACATTTTAGGAGAACTTCAAAGAACACTTAATTTAGAAGAGGGCGGAGAAATCGCTCAGGATCTAGATGCACTGTATAGCTTTTTGACAAATGAAGCTTTACAAGCAAATGTTCAAAAAGATGTCACAAAAATAAAGAATTCTCAAAAACTTATCGAAGAATTACGGGATACTTGGAACCAAATTTAACGCTATTTTGTGTTGCCACAAGAGTGTTTGTCGATCTTTTTTTAGATCGGTGAACGCTTTTATTTCATTTTATATAGATAAATTTTAACATATATGTTAATAAAACTTTATTCACTAAATTTACATGCTTCGTGTAAAATGTATAACGTAGGTTAATTAATGTTTAATGAAGAACATAAGTCATTAAGGAAAATACAGCTATATCACTAATTTTTCTAAAAATAAACTTATGTTTTTTAGTTTTTTATCAAAAATCAATATACTTATTTCATTATGTTATACATTTTAAATAGTTTTTGCATAGAGAAAGAAGGTTTTCAAGAAATGGAGAATATGAATCTTGCTTTGTTAAAAAAATCGCTGGATGTAGTCGGCATGCGCCAGGAATTAATCGCAAGTAATATTTCAAACGTCAATACACCTAACTACAAAGCAAACAAACTAGAGTTTGAAAGACTCTTGGAGCAAGCAAAAGAAGGAAGCTCTTTAAAGGTTACCCATGCTTCTCATTTGGGTGGAGCGAATGAGTTAACGGAGATTAATCCGATTTTGAGTAAAAATACTGGAACGGCTGTTAAAGAAAATGGGAACAATATTGATATCGATATGGAAATGGTGAATCAAACGCAAAATAATCTTCAATACCAAGCACTTACTGCTCAGTTAAATGCACAATATGCACGATTAAACACAGTAATCAATGGATAATAAGGACTTATATAAGAGAAAGGAGTAGAAGGATATGACTATTTTTAATTCATTGAATATTAGTGCCAGTGGTTTGAGTTTAGAACGCTTGAAACTAGACACGATTTCGACCAATATTGCGAATGTGAATACCACCCGTACGGAAGAAGGCGGACCTTATCAAAAGAAGGAAGTAGTTTTTGAAGAAGCCTTTAAGCAAAGCAACCAGAGTTTAAATATTGGAATAAGCAGAAAAAGTTTTGGAGTTCGGGCGACTGGACTAGTGGAAGATGATACAGAAATTCGTGAGTATGATCCGGAACATCCTGACGCGGATGAAGAGGGATATGTATTGCAGTCAAACGTGAACATGGCTGACGAAATGATTAATTTAATGACAACAATCCGTGCTTATGAAGCAAATGCTACCTCTCTTGAAGCAGGGAAAGACATGTTGAAGCAAGCATTAACCATTTCAGCGAAATAATCTCGAATGATTTGAAAGGAGAAATCGATTTTGAATATTGAAGCATACACCAATGTAATAAATAAAGTAAATACTTTGGATTCCATGAGTATACCGAATACAACCGAAGTAAAAAATGATGAATTTTCTTCTATATTTAATGATGCACTGAATAGTTTTACGACATCTCAACAACTGAGTGACCAAGCAGTGGAGTCTCTTGTTGTTGGAGATGACGTTGCGCTGCATAATATTATGATCCAAACAACGGAGGCTCAATTGTCCTTGGAACTAGCCATCCAAGTACGAAATAAATGCTTAGAAGCATACAATGATATTAAAAATATGCAATTCTAACTGTATGAGCAATTAGAGAAAAGGAGATACTACAAGAAAAATGGATGTTGTAAAAAATATAGGGGATTCAATGAAATCGGGATGGAACAGCTTATCTCGAGGGAAACGCATTGGACTTGTAAGTGTTTCTGTTCTTACTTTAATCATTGGATTAGTGGTTTATTTTGCATCACAAAGAGTTGAATATGCACTGCTGTTTAGTGGTATGGAAGAAGCTGATTCAGGCAATATCGTGAATGATTTAGAAGCAAAAAAGATTCCTTACCGTTTGGAAGATAATGGAACAAGCATTTATATCGATAAAGATTATGTAGATAAATATCGGATCGAATTAGCGGTGAATGATATGCTGCCAAGTAATTCAATCGGATTTGAGATATTTGATAATTCCGGGATGATGGATACAGATAAGGACCGTGAAATTAAAAAGCAACGTGCAATTCAAGGCGAGTTGGAACGGGCAATTAGTGCATTAGAAGGAATCGATAGTGCCAAAGTGATTCTTTCTTTTCCTGAGAATAGCGTGTTTACTAGACCGGAAGAGTTAGAACAAGCGACTGCTTCCATCATGCTCGTTAAGAGCGGTAGTAGAGAATTACCTATTTCCTCCATTCAAGGAATTGCTTCACTTGCTTCAGGGGCCGTTGATAATCTGCCTATGGAAAATGTAAGCATTATTGATGAAAATGGAAGCTTACTAAGTGCCTTCCTTCAAGAAGATGGCGGTTCGTTATTTGCTTCTGATGAAGCATCTCGTAATCGTGAAATTGAGAAAAATTACGCAAAAGAACTTGAGCAAAAAGTAATGACTACCTTGGCCCCGATTTATGGTGTAGAAAATCTATCAGTATCCGTTAATGTCAAAATGAATTTTGATGTGGGCGAAGAAGAAACTATTTTATATGGACAAGAAGCGGTCGACACCGATGAAGAAATCGACAGTAAAGTAAGAAGTGAAATCGTGAATGCGGCAGGCGGAGAAATTACTACCGAGGAATTGAATGAAAATGAATTAGCAATTAATAGTGTTGTTGAAGGAGAGGCCGGTAATGCTGCTTCTTATAACAGCACCAAAAACTATGAATTGGATCAAAAGAAGACTCGTACCGTTTTTGAAACCGGCCGAGTAGAAGAAATTTCTGCTTCAGTGCTGTTTAATACAGGCATACCGGGATTAAATGAAGGGCAAGTGAGAGATACAGTCAAAAATATTATTGGGGCTCCCGATGCAAATAATATTCAAGTATTTTCCACAAACTTCCATAAACAAACAGGTGTAACAGAAAACGGGCTGCCGGATGATTCCAATACAGTTGAAGGTCTATGGGCGAAATACCAGTTGTATATTATTGCGGGTATGGCTTTGATTCTGTTTACACTCATTATTTCCGTTATTGTTAGTGGAAATCGCCGTAGAAAAGCTAATGAAGAAGAGTTTGAAGCTCTTTTAGCAGAAGAAAAGCAAGAAGCAACACGTGATATTGAACTAGAAACGAAAAATATGTTAAAAGAAAAAATTCAAAATGAAAAACTTGAAAAAGAATCAACAGCTTACCAGCAAGCAAAAGACAGTCCGGAAATAGTAGCGGATTTAATAAAAATGTGGATGAAGGATGAGTAAGGTAATGGAAGATGTGTCTGGAATTAGAAAAGCGGCAATCCTTTTAATCTCTCTCGGTGCAGAAACTTCAGCCGAAATACTACGACTTTTACCGGAAAGCTATATCCAAAAAGTAAGTTATGAGATTGCCAACATTGATTATGTGAATCCAACAGAGCGAGAAGAAATACTAAATGAATTTTTAGAAATGTCTCAAGCCCGCCAGTATGTCATAGATGGCGGTGTTGATTATGCCCGTGAAATTCTGAATCGGGCATTGGGCGCACAACGAGCAAAAGAAGTCATTGATTTATTGAATCAAATTCAATTACGTGAGCGTCCTTTCAATATTGCCAGGAAAGCTGATCCCATGCAGCTGAAAAATTTATTATTAAGTGAACAGCCTCAGACAGTTGCATTAGTATTGTGCTACATGCAGCCAGATAAAGCTGCGCAAATTTTAGCACAATTTCCTTTAGAACTGCAAACAGAGATTGCAGAGCGAATTGGTACGATTACCAGTACTTCTCCTGCAGTTATTGAAAAAATCGAAAAAGTAATTGAAAATAAATTCTCTTCTTATGTAGAGAATGACACTGAAACAGTTGGTGGAGTTCATGCGCTGGTAGAAATTTTGAATTCCGTAGGCAGAAGTACGGAGAAAAATATTATTCAAGTGTTGGAAGAAAGACAGCCTGAGTTGGCAGATGAAGTGAAGGCGAACTTGTTTACCTTTGAAGATATCATTGCTCTGCACGCATCCGATGTTCAAAAAGTCTTACGTCACGTTGATAATGATGATTTAATGTTGGCATTGAAAGGTGTGTCAGATGAAATCCGCAATTTCGTCTTCCAAAATATGTCTTCTCGTGCAGTAGAAACAATCAAAGAAGATATGCAATTTATGGGACCTGCTCGACTATCCGCAGTAGAAGAAGCACAACAAAAAATTGTGGCGATTATTCGAACCTTGGATGAATCGGGTGAGATTTATATAAGAAGAGGTGATCAAGATGCCATCATTTCATAGAATTATTAAGGCAGGTAATTCGTCGGCACCTATTGAACATGCGCCGGTGACAACGACTTGGCAGCCGAAAATACAAGCTGCTCGAGCAGAGGAAAAAAATCCTGTTAAAGAGGCTTACCAGGCAGAACGCCAACAAATAGAAGCCATTATGGAAGAAACAAGAGCAGAGAAACAAGCAGTTTTATCTGCTGCGAAAGCCGAAGCAGAAGAATTGAAAGCAAAGGCTGAAACAGAAGGTTATCAAATTGGCGAAAAAAAAGGTGTTCAAGAAGGATTCCGGTCAGGCTATCAAAAAGGGCTGGAATCGGCCATAGAAGAAGCGAAAGAAGTAAAAGAGAACGCAAATCAAATCCTTGCAGAAGCAGAGAAACAAGTAGCGTTGTTTTATGAAGAGAAGAAAAAAGAAATGATTGAACTGGCAGCACAGATGGCTGAAAAAATTATCCATGAAAAAATTGATAGCTCTGATGAGAAGCTGATTGCATTAATTGCGCCCATTCTAAGTCGAATGGAACAAAAAGATACCTTTATCACGATCACTGTCAATCCTGAGTTACAGGAAGCGATGAAGAAAAATCTTGGAAAATTAGAAACGGAATACCCACTTTTCCGTTTTGTTGTTTTAGCGGATGTAACCTTAGAAAAAAATGGGTGTGTGATTGAAAGTTCTCATGCCATTGTTGATTTACAAATAAAGCAGCAATTAGAAGCAATGGTTGCCGATTTGAAAGAGTTGTAGGTGAAAAAAATGTTCCAGATTCCTTTTGATTGCTATCAAAAGCAACTAAAAAAGAAAAATTACTTTCAAACAAAAGGAAAAGTTTCGGAAGTCACAGGATTAATCATTAAAGTAGAAGGACTAGAGGCTTTTATCGGAGAAGTTTGCGAAATTTTTTTGAAAGCTACTGAAAAAATCGTCCTCAGTGAAGTTGTGGGTTTTGTAGAACAGACCGTTTTACTCATGCCGCTAGATAATCTGGATGGGATTGGGCCAGGTTGTCTTGTAAGGCCAACTGGAAAAACACTTCAGGTGGAAGTTTCTGATGAATTATTAGGGACAACCATTGATGGACTGGGCAGACCCATGTCTCATAATAGGCAGATAAATGGCAGGCTTCAGGAAGTAAATGGCGAGGCTCCCGATCCCTTTAAGCGGAATAAAATAGAAACGGTTATTCCAACCGGGATAAAAGCGATCGATGGTGCTTTGACGATCGGAGAAGGACAGCGGGTCGGTATTTTTGCCGGTAGTGGGGTTGGAAAGAGTACCTTGCTTGGTATGATTGCACGATATTGTGAAGCCGATGTCATTGTCATCGGCTTGATTGGTGAGCGTGGGCGAGAGGTGCTTGAGTTTATTGAAAATGATTTGGGCGAAGAAGGGTACAAGAAGTCGGTTGTTGTTTGTGCAACATCTGATTCGCCGCCGCTGGTTCGTTTAAAAGGCTCTTTTACAGCAACAGCAATTGCTGAATACTTCCGCGATCAAGGGAAAAAAGTGGTCTTGATGATGGACTCTGTTACTCGTGTTGCGATGGCGCAACGTGAAATCGGTTTGGCAACTGGGGAGCCACCAACGACGAAAGGCTACACACCTTCTGTTTTCACCACCTTGCCTCGTTTATTAGAACGAAGCGGTATGTCGGATAAAGGCTCTATTACCGCTTTTTACACGGTATTGGTAGAAGGGGATGACATGAACGAACCCATTGCAGATACAGTTCGAGGGATTTTGGATGGTCATATCATCCTTTCCCGGAAGATTGCTTCCGAGAATCAATACCCTGCCATTGACATTCAAAATAGTATCAGTCGTTTGATGAAAGAGATTGTGAGTGACGAACATTATCAAGCAGCCGGAAAACTAAAAGAAAATATGGCTGTATATGCTGAGTCAAAAGACTTGATTGATGTAGGAGCTTACCAAAAAGGGTCGAATCCTTCTGTAGATCGAGCAATTCAATTGCACCATCCAATCAAGACTTTTTTAAAACAGCAAGTAGAAGAACCGTTTCGTTTTTCTGAAACCCTGCAATTTTTAACAAAGACATTAGCTTAGAAAACAGTTGAGGTGAAAAGAATTGGCAAGTCATAAATTTTCCATGGAGAAAATATTAGGGTGGCGTTTTGATTTAGAGGACGAAGCAAGGTTACAACTTTCGAATCTACAAGATAAATGGAACAGAGAGAACCTGCAACTTCAAAGCTTGATTCAAGAGAATATCAAAGTGAAGAACGACAACTTGAAAAATACTCAAATCCAAACATTACGCTATAACGATTATTATAAAATGGTCATTGACGAAAAAATTGTTCAGCAAAAAAATCAGATGGATTCTACACAAGCACAAATAAATAAAGCACAAGAACAATTGCTTGATGCTCATAAAAATCGTAGAGCAATGGAAAAATTAAAAGAAAAAGAGCTTACTGCAGCCGAAGAAACGATGAAAAGGCTTGAACAAATGCAATTAGATGAATTCGCAACGATGAATTATAAGCAAAGAGCATTGTAGGCTAGGAAAAATAATACAGCGAAAGACCTTCACCTGTATGATTTTTCCTTTGAAAGGAGGTGAAATAAACTGGAAAGTGTGTCGATAAACCCGTTTATTCAGTTTTCAGGAGAAAAAGTATCCGTGATCCCGTCTCCTGATGCCAATCAGTTTCAAGAATTGTTGCATCAGTTTCTTGAACAGCCAACTGAACAGTTGAAGTCAGAAGAACAAGATGTCACATTCATACAAACATCTGAATCAGAAAATGAAGAAGATATGGAAAAAGCAATGGCAGAAGCAACGAAGACACTGCTGCAATTCCAACATGTCCGGCCAGTCATTCCCGATATTCAGAATGTTCAAAAGAGTGAAATGAGCATCGTAGACGGTGAACGGTCAATTGAAAAAACACTGCCTCTTTTTGTAGCTCCTTTTGCTGATGGAACCACAAAAACAATAGAGCAATTTGATGTTTGGGACGCTGAAAAATTATTCGAAGAAGCGCCACAAGAGCCGAAAAAACAAGCGAGGATTCCTGAAGTTGCTTCTCAAGTATCAGAGCTTGTTCCGCCTAAGGAGCAACTACTATTTGAAAAAAAACTTGGAACAGATCAATCCACCTTGTTAATTGAAAATCATCAAGTAGATTCAAAGGTACATTTTGATGAGAAAAACTTCGAGTCAGCTGATGAGCAACTCCAACAAATAGAAGAACTATCAGAATCTAACGGAATAAGCTTGTCAAAAGAAAAAAAGGTCTTGCCTAAAAAGCTCATAACTGAAAAATCAGACGAGACGATTGCATTTCAGCCGACGAAATCTGTTCCTGTCGAAGAGAAAATCGAGAAGAAACCATTCGTTGTAACAGAGTTATCAAGTGAGTTGCCTGAAAAGAATCTAAGCGTTCCGATAGAGCTGCCGAAAGAAACAACGATTGCGCCAAGCGGAAAACAAGTACAAATTACTTGGCAAAATCCCGAACAATTCGTGAAGGATATTGGAGAAAGCATGAATCTTTCTATTAAAGACATGGAAACTCATGAAAATAAACGGATACAAGTAACGATTACACCAGAGAAGCTGGGTGAAATGGAAATCCATCTTGAATGGAAAGAAGATAAAATTGTCGCAAAAATGTTTATCCAAAAAGAAGATATCAGAGAGCTTGTTGAAAGAAAAGTGCCGACAATTATAGCTAATACTCAAAATGAAACAATGATTCATTCCATCGTCATTGAAGAAATGCCTCAAGCAAATACTGCATTTGCTGGACAAACGATGGACTTTGGTGCAAACCAACAATCTACAAATAATTCGGGAAAAATAAATAAAGCAGGTATACAAGATTTTGAAGAAGAAACGGAAGAAATCCAGGAACCAGCTTCAAAAGGATTAAGTCTTTATATCTGAGAAAGGGAACAAACATGGAAATTTCACAGAATTTTACAATTGGCTCTACTAATCAAGTGCAAACGGCTGCTAAGAAATCAAACTCCGATATGAATATGGATGATTTCCTGAAAATATTGGCCGCTTCATTGCAAATGCCATCTATGGGCGGTAGTGAAGGTGGATCAGATAGTTCGATGGATTATATGAGTCAAATGATTCAGTTCAGCACCATTGAGCAGTTACAAGATTTATCAGAATCATTAACGACAACGATGCTGATGACGCAACAACAACAAGCACTATCGATGATTGGGAAAGAGGCAACAGTGGTACAGGATGGCGAACGGGTTACGGGAATTGTGGAAAAAGCAAAATTTTTAAACGGATATGCGACTCTTCAAATTAATGGAAAAGATTACTATATGAGCAGCGTCATGGAAGTTGGAGCGAATACTCAGTGAATTTACGAATAAACCAACCGTCGTATCCAATACCCAATCCATTACAGAAACCAATCGTCCAGGATAAGAAAGAATTTCAATCTGTCTTATCAGAAAAAAAGTTAAATGATTTAAAAATATCCAACCATGCACAAAAGCGTCTGGAACAGCGTGGTCTTCATCTAGAAGAAAATGATTATACACAGTTAAATTCAGCCGTGGATGAATTAGAGGAAAAAGGCTCAAAAAATTCTTTATTGCTTTACAAAGATTTGGCTTTAATCGCCAGTATCCATAATCGCACCATTATTACTGCGCTAGACCGTGATGAGGTTGATACCATTACGAATATTGACAGTACAAAATTTGTAAAAACACAAGGGCTGGACCGCAAGGAAGCCTCGTCTACTGACCGATTGATGTAGACACCAATAAGAATGAAACAGAATGAAGTGGAGGAAATAATAAAATGTTAAAATCTTTATACTCTGGTGTTAGTGGAATGAAGAATATTCAAACAAAAATGGATGTTATCTCAAATAATATTGCGAACGTAAATACAACTGGTTTTAAGTCAGGCCGTGTTCGTTTTGAAGATATGATCAGTCAGACACTCGCAAATGCCCAAACAAATGTTAACGCAAAACAAGTTGGATTAGGTGTTCAAGTTGGGTCCATTGATAACGTTATGGGTGGAGGAAACTTACAATCTACTGGTAGAGACTTAGACTTTGGGATTGAAAATGGCGATAACTCCTTCTTTACTGTAAGTGCAGATGGAGAAGACGATGAAGTTTACTACACAAGAGATGGCGGTTTTTATATTAACCCAGATAATGAACTTGTAACAGCATCCGGCTATCATGTGCTGGGAGTAATGTCTCCTGCAAAACTTGATGAAAATTTTGATATTACTTCTCTTGAATACGATGAGGCAACAGGAATCAGTAAAATTTCGATTCCAAAAACAATGACAGATGCTGCTGGTGTTGCACAAGATTTAGATAGCTATTCGATTGATGGAAATGGTTTAATCTACGGTGTTTACAATGGTGAATCTTATGTAATCGGACAAGTGTCACTAACGAATTTCAGTAATCCAAGCGGACTTGAAAAAATCGGGGGCAACATGTACCAAGCTTCTAATAACTCAGGAGAAGCTCAAGTAGGTGCAGCCCACCAATCTGAATACGGTACAATCCGTAGTGGCTTCTTAGAAATGTCAAATGTGGATTTATCGAATGAATTTACTGAAATGATTGTAGCGAGCCGTGCTTACCAAGCAAACTCACGTAGTATCACGACTTCTGATCAAATGTTAGAAGAGCTATTAGCATTAAAACGTTAATAAAAAATTTTTAATAGATTAGAGGTAAGAATACCGTGATTATTTTGAAAACTGTCGCAGGGAAGGATTTTTTCTTGAATTGCGAACTAATTTATCGGATTGATGAGAATTTTGACACGATTATCACGTTAACAAATGGTAAAACAATTCCTGTGGCTAACACAGGAGAAGAAATTACAGAAAAAGTTATCGCATATAAGCGAAGAATCATGAATGCTGTGGATTACATTGAAGGGAGGGATAGCGAATGAAAAGAAGTTACGTTTCAGTCATATCATTAGCAGTAGGATTTGCAATGATTTTTTGGGCTATCATTGATGGCGGAGGCAGCGTTGGAGCATTCGTTGACGTTCCTTCTATTATCATCACTGTATTTGGTTCTTTCTGTGCGCTTTTAATTAGTTATCCCATCGAGCAAATCAAGAAAGTTCCCCGGGTCTTAAAGAAACTAGTTGCATCGCCTGATGTGGACCGAGAAGAACTAATAGAGCGAATTGTTGAACTGGCTCGAATCGCTAGGAGCCAAGGTCTTTTAGCTTTGGACAACGAATTGGCTGAAATCGAGAATGAGTTTTTATCAGAAGGCTTAAAGATGGTGGTAGACGGAATGGATCCAGAGACCATTGAAGAAATATTAGAAATGAAAATTTCTAATATGGAAGATCGCCATGGAATTGGACAAGGGATATTTCTAAAATGGAGTGAATTGGCTCCTGCTTTCGGTATGATAGGAACTTTGATTGGTTTGATTAACATGTTGGGAGCTCTAACCGACCCAAGTACAATCGGATCGGGGATGGCAATTGCATTGATTACTACTTTTTACGGTAGTTTCTTAGCGAACTTGGTGTTTGTTCCAATCGCAACGAATCTACAATCGAAAACAGAGGTAGAAGTATTAATCTCTGAGATGATTCTTGAAGGGGTATTAGGAATTCAAGGTGGGCAAAATCCACGTATCATCGAACAAAAATTAACCAGTTATTTAGATGGGAAACCCAAACGGACACGTGTAGCAGATTCACAGGCAGTGCTGCAAAGTGAGGGACAAGGTTATGCGTAAGAAAAAGAAAAAGGAAGTTCAGAGCGCTGGCTCACCGCTTTGGATGACAACTTTCTCTGACTTAGTAACGCTACTATTAACCTTCTTTATTCTTTTGTTCTCCATGTCATCAGTAAGCGATGATAAGTTTAATAAAATGGCATCGTCCTTGTCTGGGGCATTTACGGGTGGAAATGGGATTTTAGATGGAATCATTATGCCACCAGAGGAACTCGTGGATGAGCAAGTTGATGAAGCGGTTGATACGTCCTCCTTTGATCCTGAATTATTGGACATGTACCATGAAGTCTATTATTTTGTGCAAGAACATGGATTAGAAGACAAAATTTCATTGACGGCTGATCAAGACGGTATCTACGTAAATATGAATAGTACTATTTTGTTTGGAGTAGAAAGTTCTGCTGTATCAACAGATGGAAGAGAATTACTAACTTCTGTAGCGGAATTAATTAATCGTTTTGAAAATAAAATTATCGTTGAAGGATATACTGATGATATTCCTAATCAATATGGGCAATATCCAACGAACTGGGAACTATCGGTTAGTCGAGCTGTTTCAGTGGTTCGTTATTTGAGCGAAAATGAAAGTGTCGATCCGAATCGCCTTTCTGCCGTTGGTTATGGAGAACACAAGCCTCTTGTGCCAAATGATTCAGCTGCAAACCGCGCTAAAAATCGACGAGTGAATATCGTCGTTGTGTATGAACGGGAGGAATAATAATCTTGAAAAATGAAAAGAATAACGGGGGACTTACTCTTCCTAAAATTATTATATTGGGTGTCGTAATTGCCATCCTCGCTATTGGAGGCGGAGTAATCGGCTCGATGTTTGACTCTGAAAAAGCTGCAGAATTTTTTGCGGCAACAGATGAAGAAACAGTAGAGATTACCGTTCCTTTGTCAGAATTTTTATTAAATTTAAAACCTGTTTCTTCTAATGATAAAAGTTACTTACGAATCGAATTTTCATTTATGGTATTGAGACCAGAAGATGAAGAGGAACTGCTTGCCCAAGAAGCTGTCGTTCGTGATGCAGTGATTGCCATTTTACGTCAAAAGACTGCTGATACAATTTTTTCAGAAGAAAATGGCAGCTTAACAGTTAAGACAGAAATAAAAGAAAAAGTAAATGAAATAATCGGTCGTCCAATTATTGAAGATATTTATGTGACGAATATGGTTATGCAATAAAGAAAGGTGCTGAAACTCAAATGGGAATGGAATATGTTTTGAAGAGTGTCGTGGCTCTGTTGATTATTATTGTTGCAGCAAATTTTTTATTGCAAAAAATGAATCGACTCTCATCAAAAGGCAGCCCAAACATGCAAATAGTTGAAAGAATGGCTGTCAGCCGTACTTCTTCTATTTGTATCGTTGAGATTATGGGAAAGTATTATTTGATGAGTTGCACCGAACAACATAATGAAATTCTCAAAGAGTTGGATGAAACTGAGATGAAGAGAAGCACCTCTTCTAGTTTTCTTATGAATCAATTGAAAGAAAAGAGGAGTAGCAATTGAAAAAAGCAATGAAGCCGATATTGCTCTCTCTTTTCATCCTTTTTTCTACTATGCCTGCTGTAAAGGCAACTGGATTAGAAGATATTCTGTCAGACGGCGCAGCGACGCCTGATGCAGTGAAATTATATGTTTTACTTGGATTATTGAGCATTATTCCTGCTTTCTTAATTTTAACGACGAGTTTTACGCGTATCATCATTGTCTTATCCTTTTTGAGAAGCTCACTAGGAACGCAGCAGAATCCACCGAATATGTTACTGACTGGTTTAGCAATGTTTCTGACGGTTTTTATTATGCAACCAATTTATTCTCAAGTAAATGACGAAGCACTTCAGCCATTTTTGAATGATGAGATTAGCATTGAAGTAGCTTTGGAGAGGGCAGAAGTCCCAATTAAAGATTTCATGCTGGATCAAACAAGAGCAAAAGATTTGCAATTATTTTTAGAATTATCTAACGCTGATTTAGAGATTGAATCCCGAGCAGACATTCCATTGTCGGCAACGATTCCTGCATTTGCGATCAGTGAGCTCCGAACGGCATTTACCATTGGTTTTTTGCTATTTATCCCTTTTCTGATTATTGATATGGTTGTAGCGAGTATTTTAATGTCGATGGGAATGTTCATGTTATCCCCGGTAATGATTTCCTTACCGTTCAAATTGTTGTTATTTGTATTAGTTGATGGTTGGTATTTAGTTGTGGAGTCAGTAGTTTTAGGCTTTTTCTAGAACGGATGAACGGATCGAGGGGTAGAAAATGACGTTAGAAAGTAGTTTAGATATCGTAAGAGAAGCTTTTCTCGTAATTATTACGGTAGCAGGGCCAGTTTTGCTAGTGGCTTTAGTTGTAGGGCTGTTTATTAGTATTATCCAAGCTGCCACACAAATCCAAGAACAGACCCTGAGTTTCGTGCCAAAAGTTTTAGCGGTTATTGGCTCACTGATTGTGCTGGGGAACTTCATGTTAAATTCCATAGTCAGTTTTACTGAAAGAATTTTTGAAATCATTTCTGGATTGTAGGAGTTGAGGAAGTGTCGCCAAGTTTGCAGGTTTTTTTATTAGTATTGGTGCGAGTCAGTTCTTTCATATTCATTTCGCCAGGATTTTCTCTCAAAGGAATGCCCGCTTTTATGAAGATTGGTCTTTCTGTTGGATTGAGTTTTCCCGTTTATAGTGTTCTTCCTGTTTTTTCAGAATCCTATGCTTTTCCAGTATTTGCTTGGTTCGCAACAAA
Source organism: Jeotgalibaca ciconiae (assembly GCF_003955755.1). Classification (NCBI taxonomy): domain Bacteria; kingdom Bacillati; phylum Bacillota; class Bacilli; order Lactobacillales; family Carnobacteriaceae; genus Jeotgalibaca; species Jeotgalibaca ciconiae. The sequence continues at coordinate 1,332,901 of NZ_CP034465.1, forward strand.
AGAAGCGTTAATTGGTTTGACAATCGGTTATATCTCTTTACTATTCTTCACTGCTGCGGAAATGGCAGGCTCGCTTGCAGATGCGCAGGCCGGTTTCACAATGGCTGCTTTACTGGATCCTTCATTGGGCATCAACATGTCTTTTCTAGGAAAAGTTTACTATTGGTTAACTCTAGCGATTTTTTTTATTGCAGACCTGCATCATTTAATGATTCAAGCGATTGTCTATTCTTTCCAGCAAGTACCGATTGCAACGACTACAGCGGCCATTCAAACCGAGGGAATTGTAACACTTTTCTCGATGGTATTTACAGCTGCTTTTAATCTAGCAGCACCTTTAATGATAGTTGCGCTCTTAACGGAGATTTTATTAGGAGTACTTTCTCGAACGGTGCCGCAAATTAACGTTTTGATTTTAAGTATGCCCTTAAAAGTACTTGTGATTGTTATTTTTATGCTTGCTTTTCTGCCAGTGCTTTTGGAAAATCTATCTGCTTTCCTGCCACTGATGATTAAGTATACGAACGAGTTCATTCGTTCGCTGTCTATTGGATAAGAAGGTGAAAGTAGAAGATGTCTGAAAAGGACGGAAAAACAGAAAAGGCCACCCCAAAGAAGCTTCGCGATGCCCGAAAAAAAGGAGAACTCGCGAAGAGTCAAGAATTGTCCAGTTCCATAACGTTTGCGATTTTTGCTTTGGTGGGTGTGACACTCGTTACTTATACATTGGAAAATGCTTATCCTTTTTTAATCCGGATGCTGACCATTCCCAAATCCGTTGATACGATTCAAAATGATTTGAATCAAATCGGCTTGCAAGCTATTCTTTATTTCTTTATTTTTGTCGGTCCCTTCCTATTGGTTGGCTTTGTTGGTGCTTATCTCGCGAATGTCATGCAAGTTGGGCTTCTTTTTTCAAAAGAAGCATTGAAGCCAAAACTTAGTCGATTGAACCCAGTGAGCGGATTAAAAAATATGTTCAGTACAACAGCCTTATTCAATCTCGCAAAAAATTTAGCGAAGCTGGGTTTGCTGCTCTGGGTTGCTCTTTCTTCTGCGGAAGAAGCAGGCTATTATGCACTGAATGCCGGGAGAGTGGGAACGGAAAAACTATTCTTTCTTATGCTGGAAATCATTAAAAGTGTGAGCGCAAATTTGGCAGGACTCTTGTTTGTATTAGGAGCAGCGGACTTTGCCTATCAAAAGTATAGTTTCCAAAAGAAAATGAGAATGAGTAAACAGGAAATAAAAGATGAATACAAGGAAATGGAAGGCGATCCGCAAGTGAAGTCGCAGCGGAAACAAAAATATCGTCAGTTAACGCGTGGGATGGTAAAGGATGTTGATACGGCAACGGTTGTGATTACAAACCCAACGCATCTAGCTATTGCCATTCGATATGATCGTTCAAAAGATGATGTTCCAATTGTTGTAGCAAAAGGAGCCGATCACATGGCAGCTATTATCCGGGAACGCGCGAAAGACCATGATGTTCCCATTATGGAGAACAAACCAATCGCACGGGCTTTGTATCAGACAGTCGATGCAGGCCAGTCGGTACCCGCGGACATGTATCAAGCCATTGCGGAAATCTTAGCTCTTGTCTATCAAATGGAAGAGTTACAGAAAAAGAAAATTTAATCAGTATAGAAATAATGGAGGAAGAAAGAAATGGCCATGAATATTTTGAAAAAAGCACAAAGAAGAACGGCAACGATGGACATCAGTGTATCGATTTTTGTCGTAATGATTCTAGCGATGATTATTCTTCCTTTACCAGTAGGTATATTGGATTTTATGCTGGTCTTGAATTTGGCTCTTTCTATTACAATTTTATTATTAACCTTATTTACGAAAAGCGTCTTGGAATTTTCTAGTTTTCCAACTGTTTTATTGATCACTACCATGTTTCGCCTTGGATTAAGTGTGGCTTCCACACGACTGATCTTGACTGAAGGAAATGCCGGGCAAGTAATCGATACCTTCGCCAACTTAGTAGCCGGTAATAACATGATTGTTGGAGCGGTTATTTTTCTAATCATCTTTATCGTGCAGATGATCGTTGTAACGAGCGGTTCGAGCCGGGTATCGGAAGTATCTGCCCGCTTTACCTTGGATGCGATGCCTGGAAAACAAATGTCGATTGACTCTGATTTGGCTTCCGGATTGATTACTGAAGAAGATGCTCGTAAACGCCGCAGTGACTTAGAGCGCGAAACGCAGTTCTATGGAGCGATGGATGGGGCAAGTAAATTCGTTAAAGGCGATGCAACGGCGAGTATTATCATCACCTTAATCAACTTACTTGGTGGTGTATTAATTTTCTCCCTGCAACATGGTATGGGAATTGGAGAGGCATTAAATCAATTTGGTAAGTTAACGATTGGAGATGGGTTGGTAAGTCAGATTCCAGCTTTGCTGATCTCGATTGCCTCTGGTATTTTGGTAACTCGTTCTGGAACATCTAAAAGTTTTGGTAGTTCTTTAGTTCCCGAATTATTTTCAACTACAAAAGTAATGTTTATCCTTTGTGGCATCATGATTGTATTTGGCTTCACTCCTGGCTTTCCTACTTTTACCTTCTTAATGGTTGGGATAGCTTCTGGCGTAGGTGGCTATCTATTGAATGAAAATGAAAAAGCACAAAAAGAAAAAAACATTCAATCTGAGCAAGAGCAACTTGCTCAAAAAAGAACCGAACGTGATAAAAATACAAAAGAAGTCATTGTGCCGCATCAAGTGGATGCCATCTCTATTGAGATTGGCTACGGATTGATCGGTATCGCCGATGAAAGTAAAGACGAAAATATTATGAGCCAAGTATTGATTATTCGTAAGCAATTCGCACAAGAACTAGGGCTGTTATTAGGACCGATTCGGATTCGCGATAATTTGCAATTAGAGATGAACGAATATGCTATTAAGATAAAGGGGAATACGCAAGCAAAAGGTACCCTTTATATGGACAAAGAATTGATGTTGATTCCCGATGGACAAGAAGTTTCCTTTAAAGGGATTCCAGCAAAAGAGCCGGCTTTTGGTTTAGATGCATTATGGATTGAATCTTCTGACCGAGAAATGGCAGAAATTAGTGACTTTACAGTTGTAGATCCACTCACTGTTCTTGTTACACATTTGAAAGAAACCATCCGCTTGAACAGCTATTCTCTCTTGGGACGACAAGAAGTGAAGCAGTTACTTGAAGGATTGAAGGATAAATACAATGTTGTTATTGATGAATTGATTCCAGATGTGTTGCGTTTAGGAGAAGTTCAAAAAGTCCTGCAGAATCTACTGAAAGAGCAAATTCCTATTACAGATATGGTTACCATTTTAGAAACTCTTGCTGACTATGGAAATACTGTGAAAGATACGGAACTATTAACAGAATATGTTCGCCAAGCCTTGAAGTATACCGTTGTTCAACCCTATATGGATGAAACGCAAACCCTACATGTCGTAACGGTACATCCAGATACAGAAGAATTATTGGGACGAAATATTCAAAAATCTTCTGCCGGCTCCATCCCTGTTTTACAGGGAGATGTCATTACAAGATTATTTGATTCCATCAAAACGATTCATTTTCAATTGGAGGCGCAGGGGATTCCCCACATTCTCCTAGTTTCGCCCAAAATTCGTCCTGCAATGAAGAATTTAATTAATTATAATTTTCCTGAATTGGCAGTCTTATCATTAAATGAAGTGCCAAATGAAATTGCGATTACAGCAGCAGGAATGGTTGAGTCAATCGTGTAGCGAAGTCTATAGGAGGTGAGCCATGTATTCTGAATATGAACAAAGCCGAGAAGATCAGATTCTTCAATATTTACCATTGGTAGAAAAAGTTGTGAATGGAATTAATGTGAAAAGCCGTGAATATGAACGAGGAGATTTAATCAATTTTGGTGTAATCGGATTGATGGATGCCATTGAAAAATACGATCATCTTCAAAAAGTTCCATTTGAAAGCTATGCGTATTTACGAATTCGCGGCGCCATTATTGACGAAGTTCGAAAGACTTCCCATGTATCTCGAAATGGAATGGACAAAGTAAAGAAATTCTATCGTGCCAAAGAAGATTTACAAAATTCTTTAAAACGTGACCCTTCTGAGAAGGAAATCATGCAGAGTATGAATTTATCTGAAAAACAGTTGGATGATATTTATGATATTATTCACCAGCTTTCAGCAGTAAGTTTAGAACAGTTGATATTTAATGAAGATGGTAATGGCACAACGCTTGTTGAGTTTATTGAAGATCCGCATACGGAACAAGCAGAAGATTTAGTATTGCTGCAAGAACAAAAAGCTTACTTGGTTGAAGCGGTTAAGCAGCTGACTGAGAGAGAACAACAAATTCTCCAGTTATATTATCATGATAAGCTGCCATTGAAAGAAATTGCTTATATCTTTGATGTTTCAGTACCACGCATTTCCCAAATTCACGGAAAGGCGATCGTTAAACTAAGAGATTATATTGGGAGGGAATACCGTGATTAGAAGTTTTAATACCTTGCAACAAAACTTTGCTAACTTACAAAGGAAGCAGGAAATGGTTAGTTCGAATCTTTCAAACTTAAATACGCCGGGATATCGTGCCCAAAAATCGGTACAAAGTACGCAAGAAGAACGAGAGATGTTTAATAACCTAGGCGGTGCGAACCGAGATCAACGAACCAATATTGGTGGTTTTACTTTTAGCAATTATATTGATGAAGTTTATGAAGATAATACACCAGGGGTTTTGAGACAGGATGATACGAACCCGACACAATACATTGAACTGTCTAATGTGAACGCAGCAGATGAAATGATTGAGATGATGAAAATTTCTCGTGAATTTGAAGCAAACCAGCGCGCGCTTCATGCAAGTGACGAGACCTTGCGAAAAGCAAGCAATGAAATTGGGAAAGTTTAGAAAAGGAGACCGGACATAAATGAATCCAGCTTTAGGAATTTCTCGAACAGGGATGCACGCATTTCAAAATGCGATGGATACAATCTCATACGATATAGCCAATGTAAACACAACAGCTTACAAAGGCCGCCAATCGGAATTTGAAACATTGTTGACAAATGCGACAACCACCCCCGAAGACCTGACGATTGAGATCAGCAGCGGCTCAAGAAATGAAGTTTCTGCATTGAACATGCAGCAAGGAAGTTTGACAGCGAGCGAAGGCGAGTTTCAGTTAGCGATTGTAGAAGGCGGTTTTTTCCAAGTTACAGGAGCTGATGGAGAAGCCTACTACACGCGCGATGGAAACTTTCTTGTGAATCCAAATGGTATTGTTGTGAATGCCCATGGGGAAGCACTAACGATTGCAGCCAACGCAGTACCGACTGATACACCGGTATATTTAATCAATCCAGAGCAATTAATAGCAGTAGGCGAAAATAAATTTGTCTTGGCCGATGGTGCAACAGCTGTTCAAGACAATAACGCAACGGTGCTTCAAGGTTACTTGGAAAATTCCAATGTGGATTTGGCTACCCGTTTTACAGATATGATGGTGGTACAACGTGCTTATGCTATGAATGTAAAAGCAGCGCAAAGTGCGGATGAGATGATGAGTATGATTAATCAGTTTAAGCAATAGAAAGAGTGTAATGAAATGAACATCATTGAGTGTATGAATGCAACGAAGATTTATCAAAATGGCGTAGCTGGGGTCAAAGATGTTTCCCTTTCAATTAGAGAAGGAGAATTTCTTTATCTATTAGGATCGAGCGGCTCTGGTAAATCAACTCTTATCAATTTGTTGTCGTGTCAAGAAACCCTTTCAAAAGGGAAAGCAATCGTTTGTGGCTATGATCTCAGTAAGTTAAAGAAAAAAGATTTTTACAAAGTTCGTAGAGAAATCGGTGTTGTTTATCAAAACTACAAACTACTTCCGAACAAGACCATCTATGAAAATATTGCATTTATTTTAGAAAGTACGGATACTCCTCTTGATGAAATCGATAGTAAAATTCGCCGAGCGCTGACAATGGTAGAAATTGCTCACAAAGCCGATTATTATCCGCATGAACTCTCAGGTGGTGAGCAACAACGCGCAGCGATTGCACGAGCTTTTATCAATAATCCGCGTGTTCTCATCGCAGATGAGCCAACCGGCAATCTGGATCCAAGAACATCTATGGAGATTTTTCGCTTACTTCATCGCATTAACAAAAGCGGCACAACGGTCATACTCGCGACACATGATCAAAAAGTAATCATGAATTTTCAGTATCGGATTTTAACACTAGACAAAGGCCAGTTAATTTCGGATCAAGAACAAAAAGAAAGAGGATCTCTCCAGTATGATTTCCGAAAGAAAGCATACTATATTGTTTAAAATTGTTTAGCTGCCTGGATGGGATGAAAGGAATGAAGAAATTGGAGAGTATCGAATCAACCGGCTTTTTAGCTGTTATATTAGGCGGAAATCGCGGAGCCTATGGATTAGCCCAAGCATTTTATGAAGAATATGGCATCAAGTCGATTGTGGTTAGCCCTTATCAAACAGGACCAATCCTTCATTCAATGATTATCGATTATTATTCACAATCAAACATCATGAATATCGAACAGTTGATGAGTACCTTTCAGCAGATTGAAGCTGACTTTCCAAATTCGAAAAAGCTTCTTTTTGGCAGTGATGATTGTTATGTAGAACTATTAATCAATAAGCGCGAGCAGTTTTCGAATCAATGGATTGTACCCTATGTCGAAAAGGAAACCTATGAACAGGTAACGGATAAAAGTAGATTTTATGATTTATGTCATCAAATTGGAGTGCCTTATCCACGCACCTCTATTGTGAAAAAAGCAGAGCAAACGTTCTCGTTGACATTTCCAGTAATCATTAAGCCGGCTCAAACGCCGGATTTCCAAATTCTTTCATTTGAAGGAAAGCAGAAGGTATATATTTGTTACGATATGCAGGAAGCAAGCGAAAATATTTCCTTGATTTACCAGAACGGTTACCAGGGAGAGTTGATTGTGCAAGAATATATTCAGGGAGACGATCAGTCACTTGGTATTGTGACTGCATATGTTGCAAAAAAAGATCGGAAGTTGAAGTTGGTTTCTTTCGCGAATGTTTTAGTTGATGATCCCACCCCTTCCGCAATTGGAAATAGTTTAGCAGGTATTGTACGGAAAGAGCCAGCATTGATGGAATCAATTATAAAGATTGTAGAAGCATCTGACTTTTATGGTTTTGCGACATTTGATGTGAAGTACGATTCTGATCGAGGGAAATATGTCTTTTTTGAATTGAATGGCCGCTTAGGTTCCAGTAATTATTATGTAACGAGCGCAGGAAATAATGTTGCCAAGTATTATGTGGATGATTTTCTACTGAACCAGTCGATAGAAGGCACCAATAATGAAAAAGAAGTTCTTTATACGGTCCTGCCAAAGAAACTCTTACTACATATGATTTCCAATAAAGAAGATAAACAAAAAATAAAAACATTTTATCAAAATAAACAGGTTGTCCGTTTGCTATATGCATCTTACGAACACCATTTGAAAAGAAAGACTTATTTAATGGCTTCTGCTCTTAATTACTATAAAAAATTATTACTCTTTCCTTCATTAGAAAGAAAGTTTTTAAGTAATCAAGAAAAACATGTATTCAAAAGTAATTTAGCGCAAAGATTAGTAAAGCAAACAGATACAGATTCTCTTTTTCATAAACATAATCTCTAAAAAGGGGTGAGGCAAATGGTCTCATCCCTTTTTGTATGCAAAAACTACATTTATAGATTGATTTCATCGAGTGAACCTATCCCTTAACATTCACTAGATGGAATTAGAGACCATTCTCATCTAGTGAAGGTGGCAGAAACATTCTACTCGATGAAATTAAGGAGTAATCTCATCTAGTGAAAGAAAAATAACGTCTGACTAAATTTAAAAAACGTAAATCATGTCATTCACGGACTTCTTTATATAGAAGAGAAATGGAGAGGAGAAAAAAATGTTTATAAAGAACAGAACAAGGCCGGTGACGCTTCGAGTTATGGAGTCACTATTTTATCGGATGGATTTGTCAAAAGAAGGGAAAAAATATTACTACAATCAAATAAGTGGGCATGAGGGAGAATGCGAACTAGACTCTCATACAATAAAGTTTTCAAAACGCTATCCCGTTCTCAATGATTTGAATTTGGAACATAGAAAAAATGAATTTCAAATTGATGCGTTAATCATTAAAGATAACACGTTACATTTATACGAAGTGAAGAATTTCAAAGGGGATTTTTATTACGAAAATGGCAAACTGCGTTCTCATGCCAATTCTCATGTTGCAAATCCAACCGGGCAATCGGACCGTGCAGAATCTTTGTTATATAATCTCGTTCGTGAGTTGGGTTATCAGTATGACGTGAAGGAGAATATTGTATTTATTCACCCAAACTTTTTTATGTATAACGCGCCTTCTGATAAGAATTATTTGTTTTTATCTCAAATTGAGTCCCATCTTAACCAGGCATTTCCCTATGAAGAGATGGATTCTCATAGGGACTTCATTCGAGACCTTCTAGCGTTGAACAATCCGGATTATCGGGCCAAACAAATTCCGGAATATGACTATTCTGATTTGAGAAAAGGAATTTACTGCCCGGAGTGTTTTTCCTTTAACCATACACATAGCCGGCAAAATCGTATTTGTCTAGATTGTGGGAATAAGGAAGCAGTTGTTCAGGCAATTTATCGTAGTACGGAAGAGTTTAAACTTCTCTTTCCAGATAAAATGATTAAAACAAGCCAAATTTATGATTGGTGCAACCAAGTTTATTCACATCAAAGAGTATACAAAGCATTGAAAACAAGATATAAGAAAAATGGCAACACGAAAAGTGCTTGTTATGAGTAATAACATCGATTGAATATCGGTCGGCATGCTCACTGAATGAGATTAACCGGTAATTTCATCTAGTGGGCAGAAAATTCTCTTGTTACTAGATGAATAAGGGGAATAATCTCATCGAGTGAACCTCACAGACTCCCTTCACTAAATGAATAAAGTGAATAATCCAAGATGTCACAAGACACTGTGTTCAACTACTAAAAAAAGTTTGAAATGCAATGGTAAACGGTTGCATTTTCCAAATGAACAAGGTAGAATAAAGTTATCAAGGAACTTGTATAGACAAGTTCGAAGAAGGAGGAAAAAGAATATGGCAGACTTTAAGCAAGATGCCAAAGACTTGCTGAAACATATTGGTGGATCCGATAATATTTCAGCGGTTAGTCACTGTGCCACTCGTATGCGTTTTGTGTTGAATGATCCTGATAAGGCAGATGTGAAGAAGATTGAAGATATCCCTTCCGTTAAAGGAACATTTACACAAGCTGGTCAGTTTCAAGTAATTGTTGGTAACGAAGTTCCTACGTTTTATAACGAATTCACGAAGATTTCTGGAAAAGAAGGCGTATCGAAAGACGAAGCAAAATCAGCTGCGAAACAGAATCAAAACTGGATTCAGCGAGCTATGTCAGTATTGGCAGAAATTTTTAGTCCACTAATTCCGGCAATTGTTGTTGGGGGTCTTATTCTCGGTTTCCGTAATATATTAGAAGGAATTCAATTCGAATCACTTGGTCAACTGATGGTGGATGGTGCTCCAGCCTTTACGAATGCTGGTGAGCCAATCTATAATGCGATTGTCAATGTCAGTCAATTCTGGTCAGGGGTTAATAGTTTTCTTTGGTTAATCGGTGAAGCCATTTTCCACTTCTTACCAGTTGGTATTACATGGAGTGTCACGAAGAAAATGGGTACCACTCAAATTCTTGGTATTGTATTAGGGATTACGTTAGTATCTCCGCAATTATTAAATGCATATGGTGTAGCAGACGCAGCAGCAGCTGGGGAAATTCCATTTTGGGATTTTGGTTTCTTCCAAATTGACATGATCGGCTATCAAGCACAAGTACTTCCAGCTATGTTGGCAGGTTTTACCTTAGCCTATCTTGAAATTTGGCTACGGAAATGGATTCCACAAGCAATTTCGATGATTTTTGTTCCTTTATTTGCTTTACTTCCAACAGTTATTATTGCCCATACCATTTTAGGACCGATTGGTTGGACAGTCGGACAGTGGATTTCTAATGTGGTTTACGCAGGAATTACTGGAAGCTTCAGTTGGTTGTTTGGTTTAGTCTTCGGGGCGCTGTACTCACCACTTGTTATTACAGGACTGCATCATATGTCCAATGCGATCGATTTACAATTAACATCGGACTTTGGTGGAACACAGCTATGGCCGATGATTGCTTTGTCAAATATCGCTCAAGGATCTGCAGTTCTGGCAATTATCTTCATGCATAGAGGAAATAAGAAGGAAGAACAAGTTTCGATTCCAGCGATGATTTCTTGTTACTTAGGGGTAACAGAACCAGCGATGTTTGGTATTAACATCAAGTATATCTATCCATTTGTCGCTGCTATGATTGGGTCAGGTATCGCAGGCTTTGTTTCGGTACTTTCCGGGGTAACGGCAGCCTCTATCGGCGTAGGTGGTCTCCCTGGGTTCCTATCCATCCAATTTGAGCATTGGCCAATGTTCTTTGTAAGCATGGCGATTGCGATCGTTGTTCCTTTTGTACTCACCATGTTCTTTGAGAAAAGACAAATTTTAGTACCAAAAGGTGTTGTAGAAGACGCACCGGTTATTGAAACAGGTCAAAAATAAATAAAATTTCATTTGACAGGACAGAAGAAGAGCTTGCTCACTTTTGCCCTGTCTCGTTGTTAGAAGGAGGATATTATGGAGCATTTTAAAGAAAAAGTCATTTACCAGCTCTATCCAAAATCATTCAAGGATTCTGATGGGAATGGTATCGGAGATATTCGAGGGATTATTGAAAAGCTGCCGTATTTAGAAAAATTAGGAATCGATATGATTTGGATGAACCCTATTTTCCCATCGCCACAAAAGGATAACGGCTATGACGTGACGGATTATACAGCCATTGATCCATTATTTGGAACGATGGAAGAGTTAGAAGAGTTAATCAAAAAAGCAAAAGAGAGAAAGATTGAGCTCATGTTTGATATGGTATTTAACCATACATCGATTACCCACCAGTGGTTCCAAAGAGCGCTTGCAGGCGAAAAAGAGTTCGAAGATTATTATATTATCCGAGAGCCAAAAGAAGATGGCAGTCTGCCGACCAATTGGCAGTCAAAATTCGGAGGAGATGCGTGGGCTCCATTCGGCAAAACTGGAAAGTACTACTTATGTTTATATGATAAGACGCAAGCTGATCTAAACTGGCGCAACCTCGAAGTACGAGAAGAGTTGTACCAAGTCGTTCGCTTCTGGCTGGAAAAAGGGATTCGCGGCTTCCGCTTTGATGTATTAAATGTAATCGGGAAAGCAGAACAATTGGTAGATAGTGCAGGGGACAATGAAAAGAGTCTCTATACAGATACGTCAATCGTGCATGATTACGTACAAGAACTGAATCGTGAGAGCTTTGGACAATACGAAGATATCGTAACAGTTGGTGAAATGTCTTCGACTACGGTTGAAAATGGCATCTTGTATTCTGACCCAGCCCGCAACGAGCTGTCGATGATTTTTAGTTTCCATCATTTAAAGGTTGATTATGATCAAGGGGAAAAATGGACAGATGTGCCGTTTGATTTCATTGAATTGAAGCGAATTTTGGATGAATGGCAAGTAGGAATGTCGGATGGGAATGGTTGGAACGCATTGTTTTGGAATAACCATGACCAACCTCGTTCGAACAGCCGCTTTGGGGATCCGGACAACTATCCCTTCGAGACTGCAAGTATGCTCGCTCAAACCATCCATTTGCTGCGGGGAACTCCTTATATTTATCAAGGAGAAGAAATTGGGATGACCAATCCAGACTATAGTGATATCAACGAATACGTCGATGTAGAAACACATAATGCTTATGAAGCCCTGCGTCTAGCCGGCGAAACGCACGAGACTGCTATTCAAATTATCAAACAAAAATCTCGGGACAACAGCCGTACACCGATGCAATGGGATAATAGCTTGAATGCTGGTTTTACAACGGGGACTCCGTGGCTAAAAGTAGCCGATAATTATTCCCATTTAAATGTAGAAGAAGAATTAACAAACGGGAAAATATTCCCTTACTACCAAAAACTCATTCAACTACGAAAAGAGTTACCGATTATTGCAGATGGGTCGTATCAAGGAATTCTTTTGGATGATCCAGAGGTTTATGCCTATATCCGCGAAAAAGACGGAAAGAAATTGCTTGTATTAAACCATTTTTATGGGACAGATTACACTGTACAGATTCCAGAAGAATGGGTGGCAGAAGATGCGAAAGTGGTTATTGGTAACTATTCGGATGCAAAATTAACGGCTGAGATAAAGCTTCGACCGTATGAGACAGTGGCATTTTTGATTAAATAAAAATAGAGATTTTCTCCTATAAGTAGGGAGGAAATCTCTATTTTTTTAATACTTGCACTACTGCCTTTGTAAAACAACTTCAATTTCCTCTTCGACTGGTATTTGATCTTTTTCGTATGAAAAGCGCACATATATTTTCTTTCCATCTTCGATTCCGTTGTAATCAAACACTGTGCCGGCTAAATCGCCTTCCAGCGGATATTGCCTAGTATCGAGAAAATCATAGTGGCTTTCGCTTATTGTTTGGGAATAGAAAATTTCTTTATCTTCGTTATAAAGTTCAAAACCAGCAGATTTAATGGGCGTTAGCTCTTTGCTGCCTAGCGGTTTAATCCAAAATAGTTGGTAGGTAGGCTGGACATAAATCGATTCTCCATTCGAGATAAGCACGACATTTTCCAATGCAATATCTTTGGTTCGAGCATCAAAAGAGAAAACATCTAGTGTTTTTCCTCCAGAACAACCTGTTAAAAATAAAATTGTTGTCAATAATAGAATCACTTTCTTCAAATGCACAATCTCCTCACAAATTAATTTAGTGGATACTCAATACTGTTACCAAAGGAGTAGTAATTCTCTTCCTCGATACTGCCAATATAGCCATCGGATTGTACAAAAATAATGAGTTATCCGCCACTTTCTATATCGCTGATGTCATTTTTCGCCAGAAATCCTTGTGGAATTTCAAATAGAATTTCTAGCTCTTCTCCTGTTGGTATCGTTGCTCGATTGTCTTGAGGAAGAAGATAAAGTGGGTTCGGCGAATTAACCACACCGTCTCATGAATAGAAATAAAAAAATTAGCGTTTAAAAGATCCTGTTCCAAAGCGTTCTCAACCTTTATTTTGATAAAAGAATCTGTCTCGCTGTTCAATTGATAGTCTCCTGCTGAAATGGTTAGACTTTCCATATCATCAGCGGTTGTATACTGAGATGATTTTTCACAACCGTATATGAGGGCAAGGAGTGGAATAAAGAATAATAACTTTTTTCATCATTGTAAGCATTCCTTTCTTTCTCAGAAGGTTGATTTACTAAAAAACAAAAAAAATAGTTGAAACATACATTTTATGAAACCAATAAAATGTTATTTTGAAAACAGACTATAAAGTAACGAACTGCCATAATAAGCAATCAAAAATGGGGAAATGAGATAGAGTTGGAAAGGTATAAACAATGATGTTGATAAAAAGAATATCAGAATGGATGCAATAATCATAACTGATAGAATAATACGATAATTTTTTTCTTTTTTATACGCTAAACTGCGATACATAATGAGCAGCGTCAGTCCTTGAAGAATGACTTGTACTAAAATTGAAAGGTAATTCGGAAGTGGATTCATTGTCCGTAGTGTGTATTCGCTGATAGCCTCTGCAAAAAGAATATCTGTCCCCATCAATAAAACTGGTAAAAAAATAATTGAAAAAGCAGTTCGTTTGTTCATATTATACATTCCTTCCTTCAAAATCCTTATTAAGCGTTAACAGAGAAGAACAAATGAAATTATCTCATTAAATAGTCATTTGACTAGCACTTAACAGTGGCTTTTTTTCTTTGATAAGAGCGTGTAGATTCATAATTATATTTATTACAATCATTATGAGAATAAAAATTGTGAAAATGTCTGGGAATCATATATATTCGATCCTATTAACAAGTAAAATAGTAATATAAGAGAGCTCAGTCATTCTTCCTTGCATTGAGAATTTAATGAATGAGCGATGCTATTTAGAGATTTGGATATTTTAATTGGTAAGCTTCTAACTAATGTGTATCATTTCCTAATATAAGGACTATTTTTACTGAATAGCATCTCATATTTAAAGCCTCTTTTAAAGCACTTAACAGTTGCTTTTTGTTTTTTTATCAAAATAACTGTCACCTTTTGAGTGCTCCTATTTTATTTGCTCAATATATTTTTTAAGATGCTTTATTTTTCCAAAAAAATTACGATAAATGTTATACTATTTATAAACGGAAAATAGATATGATATGTATTCAATGTATAAAAATAGAATCTTTATTTTTGGCTTTGTGGAGGAGTAATGTAGTGGAAATTAAAGATAGATTGAAGGAAGCGAGAAAAAAGAAAGAATTTTCTCAGGCATATGTTGCTGACCAATTGAATATATCAAGACAATCAGTATCAAAATGGGAAACTGGAGCAAATACGCCAGATCATGCTAACTTGGTATTGTTATGTCAGTTATTTGATGTGACCTCAGATTATATTCTATATGGTAAGGAATCAATAGAAGAAAGCCAACAAGAAGCGGTTTATGAAAGAAATATTGAACTTCTGCAGAACGGATCTGAAGAACATGCTGAAAATTTCATGGGATTAGAAACTTCAGTCCAGAAAGCATTAAAAATAGAAAAAAGAAGTATGAAAGAAGAGGTCATGTTAGGTATCATTCTCGCTTTAATTAATGTCATCTTTTGGTTTTTGTCACCATTAGGTCTTATCGTTGCTCCGATAACGATAGTAAAAAGCAAAACAACAACAAGGTTATTTAAAATAATCATTATTGTTGTTTCAATTATTAGTATCTTTATTAGTTTATTTAGTTTGTATGGGCACTTGTCTGCTATTTTCCATTTTGGGGGTACTACAAGTGTAGAATATATGGGCCCTTAGTAGCTGATTATTAAAGAGCCACTAGAAATATTCGATCGTAAATAATGTTTTGACGTAAACATTCCTAGTTTCCAATCTAAATAATACGTCGCTTGCTTAGTATTATCAACTTTTAGACTCGTACTTGTAAAACTACCAGAAAGAACGGTTGCGCTAGGAGAGTAAGCTCTGGTAATGTTATTATTCGAGACAGTTATATAGTAATTGGCTTCCCAGATTCCAGATTTTGTTCCTGATATTCGGTAACTACCATTGGAGACCGCAAATAATGAAACGTTAGATGTGGGCAGAATCTCTTCAACTGTAATGATGACTTCTTCATGATTTTCATCAATCAAGGTGAAGCTTTGGGTTCCACCAACTTCTAAATCATAATAAGCAGCATTGTTATTTGTTTCTGAAGCAGATGCAAAATTAACAGGGATAAACCATAATAAAATAGTAAGGCTAAAGATTAAAAAGATAGTTTTCTTTTTTTCCATAATAAAAACTCCCATTCTATAAAAAAATCTTGTTAGTATTAGTATATATTAAATTATAGTATTTTTCTCCTTATTTTTGTGAAATTCATAACTTGTATAAAATTGCAACTATTTTATTAAGGAATTCCTTCTATTTTGTTAATTAGAAGACCGCACTTAATAAGTGCCCCCTAATGCAAACCAACAGGTGCTTTACAAGCGTTCAAATGATTGAGAAAATCATGGTAAGTAAGTGTTTTCTCATGAAAGTTATTTTTGGGAAGGGGAGGATTTTTTGAAAAGGGTTTTGCAAATCATTTTAGCTAGTCTGGTTTTATTAATGAGTTTCAGTTGCAGCAAAATAGAAGCCGTTAATCTTTCTGAATCCAGTTTGGCAAATTCAACCTATTTACAAAACGCTCCTTCCGGTGAAGCGAATCGAGAATATATCTTTTCGGAAGACACATTAAGAATCTGTGCGGTTGGTCATGAGAATCCAAATAACATTCCGAACAATCAAAGTCAAAATACGATTTCTGCAGAATACCCAAATATTAAAGTGGTTGAAACCGAAGATGAAATAGTCATTACAGGCGATCACAATCTTAAAATTGAGTTCACAAAAATCTCTGAAGATGAATTAGAGAACGAAGAAGGAAAAGTATTTATAAAAGTAGAAGATTAAAAGTTAGAAAAGGTCTTATCGTTATGTCCCTGGCCTCCTCCCAACTGCAATTATTATACAGGGGCATAACGATAGGACCTTTTTTAAAAATTATTATTTAGAAAATATACTCAATGACTTGATTTATTTTTACCATGTCTTGTTTAGGAACTCTTTCTACAAATTCTAAATCCCTAGCTTGAAAATCAAGAGATTTTAACTGGGAAATAATCACTTGCCCAGAAGTTTCTAAGTCCTCTGATAAAGTATATCTCGTCGGAAAATTTTTATTTGTAGAAGTAATCGAACAAACTATTGCGAACAATGTTGAGCGATTGAACTCATACCGGGAAACTACTAGTCTTGGTCTTCTTTTTTTGGATTTCTTTTCCTAAAGAAGGGTCAAAATAAATCGATACAATATCTCCTTTTCTAGGAATGTAGCTTTGTTTATCGGCCATTATAGCAATTCTCTCCCTTCAGGAGATAGATTATTCTATTCATCTGTTTCGTAAAAAACCCCTATTTCTTCCACGTTAAAAGTATCGTCCATTTTTGGAACTAATATAATAGTGCCATCATTTGAATATTCTACAATGTATTCTGTATTGGGAGTAGGTTTTTCTCCATTACTAGGAGGTAATGTGATAACAACGGAACTTCCTTGCATTCTTGTTTTTGAGGTAATCATAAGCTTACTCTTTTACACCATATTCTACACGCAACACTCGGTGTTGTAAAAAGACTTGTGCTTTTTTAATATTGTAAGTATCAAGAGACTTTATGAGAAAAGAATGCGAGGGCATCTACATAAATCATGAATAAAAACTGATAACAAATCGAAAGAAAAGTCGACCTATTGAACGTGCGTTCGTATAATTAAATATGTAAAGGTTCTCTTTTCTTACTAAGAGAAGTTAATGAAATGGAAAAGTATTTTTCTCAAAAAAATTTGAGAGTAAAATACGATGAGGAAGCCGTTTACGGCCTTTTTTTTACAACCGGAAAGAACATAAGTTCGCTTTTTTCGCAATAGAGGTTAATTTTTTGGACATTTTTCCCGTTTTATTAGTGTAAGCAAAAAGAGAATCGAGCAGAAAGGAGTGTGAGGAGGGTGCACACGAATCATACAAACAACCCTGACGATAAATCTATGCTTACAGAAAAGTCTGTCAACAGAAGGAGGGAATTGACGGAACATGATTGGCAGAAAGCTATGCGATTGCTAGGTTTACTTCGGCTAAAAGTAGAATATAAGCGGAAGGATCTTTTAGAAGATTCAAAAAAAATCCATAAAACAGAAGTTACCTTTCTTGATGAAATGGGAGGATCTCTTAAAGAGCAAGAGGTGGATTATCAAACATTTACTGCTGATTGGGAATTCTTATTGGAAGACGAGCATTTAATCAGCGCTCTATATAATATGACCGACCGTCAACAGGAAATCGTATGGAAGATGTTTGTGGAAGGAAAGTCTCAAGAAGAAGTAGCTGAAGATTTATCATTATCACCTGCTTCTATTTCTCAAACGAAAAAGAGAGCCTACAAATATCTCAGAGGAGTTTTGAAAAACGAGGAGGAATAACGTATGGATGACCAACTAGTGTATGCTTTCAAAGAAAAAAATTATGCCTATATCTTGAAGCGTCTTCAACCGCTTTTTTGGAAGAACTTGAGAGGAGTGGCTCTGCAGGATCAAGATGACTTTTTACAGGAATACTACCTGCTTTGTATCAAAATCGTAGCAGCCTGTTCCTTCCAGGAACCATGAAAGGAGTAGGAGGAGAATATGGAAGAATTAACCAAACTCATCGGCATTAGCCGTTTCGAGAAATGATTGAAAGATGTAATAAATGCAATGGAAACATTAGAAGTAGTAGTGAGGTAAACAAAAGGTAGAAGAGAAAAAAGAAGAGGAGAGAGTTAAATGGTAAACGAGAATATGAAAATTTCTCAAAGAGGAATAGATTTCATTAAAGGATTTGAAGGACTAAGACTTGAAGCATATACAGATGGTGCAGGAGTATGGACAATTGGTTATGGACATACTCAAGGAGTCTATCCAGGGATGGTTATTACAGAGGAAGAAGCGCTAACTTATCTTGAAGAAGATATCGATAGTCATACAGAGGGGATTTTTAATTTTATTACAGTGCCACTAAATCAAAGTCAGTTTGATGCTTTGGCAAGTTTTCATTTCAATTTAGGAGTGTATATACTAGAAGGCTCTGAACTTTTAGAACTAATTAACAACGAAAATTGGACAGCAGCTGCAGAGGAAATGAAAACTTACAATAAAGTCAATGGAGAAGTGGATCCTGGTATTGTCAGACGTCGCGAAGAGGAAGTGGAGATGTTTTTATCTGAATTAGAATCTCCCTCAGATCCCCCTACCATTCGTAAAAGAAAGAAATTAGCTCCTATTGTACTAGGCTATAACAGTTTTGGACGTGTTAATCAGAAAAACGGAATCACTATTCATCAAACAGGTAACCCAGCTCCTGGTGCTCATGCCCAAATGCATGCTAAATTGCAAATTGATAAAGTGGAAAATATGGATAAAGAAGATGACTATGATAAAGATGTAAGCTCATGGCATTGGCAAGTTGACGATTATGAAGCTGTTCAGTCTTTCGAACACGATGTATCCTGTTTTCATGCCTTGGATGGCACAGGTGATGGTAATATGCATACGATCGCTATTGAAGGGTGTATTAATTCGGATGGAAATTATACCGAAGCAGTTGAAAACATGGCTAAGTTGACGGCTCTCATAATGGAACAAGAAAGTTTAACCATTAGTGATGTTTACCAACACAACTATTGGGCTAGGGATAATAAAGATTGTCCAGCACAAATTAGGGCTGGACAAGAAGGGATAAAATGGGAGAGATTTCTTGAAATGGTTCAGGAATTTTCTGGAGTTGAAGGAGAGCTACCAGATAATGGTAGTTCAGATCCGGAACCCGGTACTGATACAGGTATTGAAAGTAAATATACTGAGTCAGGAATTTTTACTCCAAATGATACTATCTTAGTACGAGATATGCCGAGTATAAATGGGAACCATGTTGCCACTTACTCAAGTGGAGAATCGGTGACCTATCATACCGTCCATATTGGAAACGGCTATGTATGGCTTCAGTATCTGCGAGAGAATGGTCAACAAGGATACATCCCTTGTCGTGAATATAATAACGGTACATTTGGAGAATTATGGGGAACAATCGATGACATTTCTAGTGACAGTCCCACTCAAACAGGAATTATCAGAAAATATGTTGAATCAGGGATCTTTACGCCTGATGATACGATCTTAGTTCGAGATATCCCAAGTACTACGGGAAATCATATTGCGACATATCTAAGTGGAGAATCTGTACTTTATCACACTGTGCAGATTGGAAACGGGTATGTATGGCTTCAGTACTTGCGAGGGAATGGCCAACAAGGGTATATTCCCTGTCGCGAATACGATGGGAACTTCGGAGTACTGTGGGGAACGATCAGTGACGCTCCTAGTGGGAAACCAGTCCATACAGGAATTATCAAACAGTATGCTGAATCAGGTGTCTTTACACCAAACGATACAATTTTTGTTCGTGATATTCCAAGCACATCCGGGAATCACATTGCCACTTATGTAAGTGGAGAATCCTTGACTTACCATACTATTCATATGGGTAATGGCTATGTATGGCTACAATATTCACGTGGGAACGGTCAGCAAGGATATATTCCTTGCCGTGAAGTTAATGAAGAATTGGGAGAATTATGGGGTACAATCTCTGACAGGGAAGCGGGGAACTCTGAAATACCAGGAATCATTCGTCAATATACAGAATATGGAGTGTTTACTCCAAATGATACGATCTTAGTTCGAGATATTCCAAATGCAAGTGGGAATCACGTTGCCACTTACTTAAGCGGAGAATCGTTGATATATCACACAGTTCATATTGGCAATGGATATGTATGGCTTGAATATTTAGGAGAAAGTGGACAGAAACGATATATTCCTTGTCGAACTTATGACGGTAGTTTTGGGGAATTGTGGGGTACAATCAATGAGTAATAAAAACCATTAAAAAAATCTATTAGATTGAAGCAACCTGAAAACTAGGGATAGTTTCTTAGTTTCAGGCTGCTTTTTTGTAATAGAATCCATCATCCTATTTCAACTGTGGAGATAACAGTGAAATTATCATTTTGAATAATGTATTGTACAGCAGGTGAATCGGGATAAGAAGTATTATTCTCATATTTGTAGAGTTCAGTATACTCTTCGTTCCTTTTAATGAGTTTAATGTAAGTACCATCTATACCTCCAGTTTTTGTCCAATGTAAGACAATTCGATTCCCTTCTGAGTTTTCTAATTCCCATGCGCTCCGATCATAATTCTCCCAGTCAATATTTTTACTTAGTTCGTTATCAGTATTTTTGTACGTATTCTCGTAAAAATCAATTGCTTCATCCAGTGAGTCCCAAGTGCGAGAGGATATGTTCTCCGTATCTATAGTAACATAATCTATATTTCGGACAACATGTTTGGAAAGAGGTTCTTCTGGGTATGGAGTATTCGGTTCAAAGTAGGTAAGTGTTGTATATTCTTCTCCTTTGACAAATTCAATGTTTTGCCCTCCGTCTCCTCTACCAAGGTTTGGCTTAAAAAGGACAATCGTGTCCCCTTCATTCTGAACCAGTTCCCACATATCCCGCTCATAAAACTCACCGTTTAACTCAATTCCCGCTAATTCCTCTCCCTTTTCGGCAATCAATGTATTCTCATAAAAGTCAATCGCTTCATCCATGGAAGACCAGGTCAGATCCTCAGACGAAGATTCTTCCTCTATTGATTCAGAAGAAACAGATTCCTCAACCGAAGAAGTCTCACTGCTTTGAGAAGACTGGCTAGACTCTTCGCTTACTGAAGAGGAGGCAGAAGAGCTGGAGACTGAACTACTTGAATCATTATCGGACTGAGAAGGTGAGCAAGCTGTTAACATAGCTGCAGACACTGTTAAAAATAAGAAATGTTTTTTCATTTTTTTCTCCTCCTAAAAGAGTTGTTCCTTTTCTATCATTCTATTGATTAAATCGTAACATAAATATTTCTTTTAAAATAATGATAACTCTATCAGGAATAAAAAAACTGCATTTTCCTAAGAACATGAAACTGCAGTTTTTAGATTATTCTTCCTTATTTTTTTCTGATAGATCTATAAGTATTTTTAACAAATGATACTAATTTCCCATTTCTTCTGCAGGAACCACAACAAAGTCAATATTACGAACGATATACTGCTTGGTAGGCGCACCAGGGTAAGAAGCATTCCCATCATATTCAAGGATTTCCGTGTATTCTCTTCCTTTATAAAATTCAACGTAACTGCCACCTGCTCCTCCAATGTTTGTCCAGTGTAAGACAATATGATTTCCTTCTAATTCTTCTAGGCTCCAAGCGCTTCGGTCATAATTTTCCCAAGCAATGTCTTTGCTTATTTCGTTACTCGTATTTTTGTATGTATTTTCGTAAAATTCAACAGCTTCATCCATCGATTCCCAAGTAAGGGGAGAATCATCTTTATCTATGCGTACATAATCCTCATTGCGGTAGGTTTTTGTTTTTCCAGGTTGATCAGGATAAGGAGTATTGTATTTAAAGAAGGTAATCTCCGTATTTTCTTCTCCTTTGACAAATTCAATAGCGTTTCTTCCATCTCCTCTGCCAAGATTTGGTTTAAAAAGGACAATGGTATCTCCTTCATTCTGAACCAACTCCCACATATCCCGCTCATAAAACTCACCATTTAATCCAATTCCCGCTAATTCCTCTCCCTTTTCGGCAATCAATGTATTCTCATAAAAATCAATCGCTTCATCCATGGAAGACCACGTTAGTTCCTCAGACGAAGATTCTTCCTCTATTGGTTCAGAAGAAACAGATTCCTCAACCGAAGAAGACGCGTTGCTTTGAGAAGACTGTCTGGAGCTAGCTTCTTCACTTACTGAAGAAGAGACAGAAGATTGGCCATCGTTTGGCTGAGAAGAGGCGCAGGCGGTTAATATAGTTGCGGACATTGTTAAAAATAATAATTGTTTTTCCATTTTCTTCTCCTTTTATTAGCTTTAAAATTTCAGTATAAGACGTTTAGACGAAAAAAATCTCTATGTAATATAAAAGAAGATTATTAAAAAGATTTTAAACTGCATAGGTATCTACAATTATCCCGTCCTCATATACATGATAAATTCCTACCGTTCCACTACCGCCTTGAGCTTGGATGGACTTGGAGACTAGTTTTAGCTGATAATAATTTTCATCTTCATAGTAAACAGAATACTCCACTACGATATCATCATTGATACCGTATCTTCCTGTCTCTTTCATGTACTCAAAAGCATTTTCAGGAGTGAAGGGGTCAATAACTCCGCTTGAATTTGAGTCTTTCTTCTCCTTGTCTATGAGAATGTGATCCTCATTGCGGAAGACTTTTGTTGTACCGGGCTGCTCAGGGTAGGGAGTATCATTTTTAAAAAAGGTAATCTCTGTATAATCTTTTCTCTTAATAAATTCAACAGCTTGTCCTCCTTCTCTACCAATATTTGGTTTGAAAAGAACCATCGTGTCTCCTTCATTCTCAATCAATTCCCACCCATCCCGGTCATAAAACTTACTTTCCAAGTCGATACGTGCTTGTTCTTCTCCCAAATCAGCTCTCAGTGTATTTTCATAAAAATCAATAGCCTCGTCCATGGAAGACCAAGTCTGTTCTCTAGAGGAAGATTCTTCTATTGGTTCAGAAGAAACAGATTCCTCAACCGAAGAAGCCTCGCTGCTTTGAGAAGACTGACTGGAGCTAGACTCTTCAACTACTGAAGAAGAGACAGAAGATTGGTCATCGTTTGGCTGAGAAGAGGCGCAGGCGGTTAATATAGTTGCGGACATTGTTAAAAACAATAATTGTTTTTTCATTTTCTTCTCCTTTTATAATTGCTGACTGAATGAAATACCACTTATATTGATTCAATTATATCATAGTCGCTTTTGTTCACAAATTTTTACACTTCATAAGAAAATATGAGCGGAAGATACAAGCAGAAGTGCTAGAAAAATCCAAAGCTTATATAAATGAAAGAGGGGGCCGGGAAGAAACTCCAGCCCCTTGACTATACCCGAAAATTGTAGCGTAAACGTGCTCAAAAAGGCAGCCCCGACGTCCACTTCACGAATAATGCTCTGATGGTTTACAACCATCCTGCGCTTATTCGCTCCAGTGATTCGGGGCTAAACGCCTTTTTTCCCACTCTCCTCTAAAAAAGTTATATTTTCAGCATTTTACTTTCCAATGTAAATAATTACTTGCCTCTAAAAGTTTACTACTTTGGGTTATTTCTTCTAAAACTTTTAATATGATTGGAGAAGAATTTTCTTCATTCAACTCACTAATTTTTACCCAAATTGCCCCATCGGAATCGTTTTTTCCGTCGGCAACGATAGCTGGAATTTCTTTTTTCTTACCATCTGAGAACTCAATCGAATAAAGCACAAAAATATGGTGAACAGTGTCAGGACGTCCTGTTTCTTTTACAAAGGAATCATAGATTCGGTTATTTTGATAAGAGCTTATTTTACAGCCTGTTTCCTCTAAAACTTCTCTAAAAAGTGTTTCGGTTAAACTTTCCCCATTTTCTTGACTACCACCGGGTAAGTCAAAACGATTTTTGTAAGGACCTGCATTTTTTCTAATACATAATAATTTTTCATTCTTAAGCGCAACACCGTACACCCCAAAATGTGTTGAATATTTCGTCATTTTTTTCCTCCTCGAATCAATTCGTATCGAAGTTTTGTTATGATATAATTATTATAAGGTAAAGAAGTTGGTAGGAGGGATTGTTTTGAAAAAAAATCGTTTATTAGTGGTGGGGTTACTTGCGCTATTTGTGACAGGATGTACGAATACCGATCAGGATGCAGACTCGTCCTCCGAGGTAATGAGTTCAGAGGTTAATTCTGAAAGTAGTTCGGAAGAAAGTTCATCAATGCCAGAATCTGAGGAATCTAGTTCAGAAGAAGAAACAGCATCAATCGGAGATTATTTCCCGTTTATGGAGAGTATTTATTCCTCTTATTTAGGTGATGGCATCGAGTATTCGTCTTATGAATTGTATCCACAATATATCGAAGAGAATCGGATCCAATATGTAGAAAAAAATAGTGGTACGAACATCGTGACTGTTTTGGAATATACGGATGGCCAATTAGTAGAGAAATTTGTACGACCTGAAACCTATTTCCGCGAAAATATGTTAGATAAAACGAGCGAAAATGCGGGAAATATTTTATTGCAAGAACCGCTAGAAGTGGGCAATAACTGGGAAAATCCATCTGGCGGGACAGTCGAAATTACAGCTGTTGATGTAGATGTTGAGACGCCGCTTGGTGTATTTCCATCAATCGAAGTTACCACTACTGAAGAAAATTCCATCAATATTCGCTACTATTCAATCGGCGTTGGCTTAGTAAAAGAAGTTGCGACTGATACAGAAGGTAGTTATGAAGTGACCTCTACTTTAGAAGAACAGACGGAAGAAACACCGGAAGCAGCTACAATCAAAGTATTCTTCCCAGATGCAAATGCGATGGGCATTGAGACAGCAGATGTTAGCGTAGCATTCTTTACGAATGACGTGACTCGCGAAACAATGACAGAATTATTGAGACAAGTTCCTGATGTCGAATATGGACGTTTGATTCCGGAAGATGCATCGATTAACAGTATGTACTTAAATGAAGACGGCAGAGTCTATGTAGATTTCTCACAAGAATTGGTGGCAAACATGAATGCTGGTAGTTCAGGTGAATCACTACTCCTACAAGGAATTGTCAATACAATCGGAACTTACTATGGCGTAGAAGAAGTGGTCTTAACGATTGAAGGAGCACCATATGAATCGGGCCACTACTCCATGCAAGAAGACGAATCCTTCAAGGTAGATATGGAAGGCGTAGCAGAATAGGATAAATAAATGCGAAAAGGCGGACTGTAATGGTCCGTCTTTTTTTGATTAATCCAAGGAGGACTTGTCCGTTTTCCTAAAGAGTAATGCGCTATTATTGCCTAGGTGATTTTTAATAAAAAACTGATTTGAACGTTCGTCAGAAAAATAAGTTGCAATTTTTTTCTGTTTGGGTAAATAATAGAGCAACGAATGAGGGTTAGGAAGAAGGATGAACATGCGGATTTTATTAGCAGAAGATGAAAAAGAGCTGGCGCGGGCTGTTCAAGTCATTCTGGAGAAGCAAGACTATTTGGTAGATGTCGTTCATGACGGGCAAGATGCCTATGATTATGCAAATTTAACTGAATATGACGGTATGATTTTTGATATTATGATGCCAAAAATTTCTGGCGTGGAAGTAGTGAAGAAACTTCGGGAAGAAGGATCTCAATCACCAATTTTATTATTAACTGCAAAATCGGCTGTCGAAGACCGGATTGATGGATTAGACAGCGGAGCAGATGATTATTTAACTAAGCCATTTTCTATGGGAGAACTCCTTGCGCGCGTACGCGCGATGACCCGACGTAAATCGATTTTTGTCGCGGACATTCTTTCCTTTGGTGATTTGAAATTAGACCGTGAAACCAGAACATTGTCCTGTAAAGACAAGGAAGTAAAGTTGGCGAATAAAGAATTCCAAATTATGGAACTATTGA
This sequence comes from Jeotgalibaca ciconiae, assembly GCF_003955755.1. Classification (NCBI taxonomy): domain Bacteria; kingdom Bacillati; phylum Bacillota; class Bacilli; order Lactobacillales; family Carnobacteriaceae; genus Jeotgalibaca; species Jeotgalibaca ciconiae. The sequence goes on from NZ_CP034465.1 coordinate 1,358,820, forward strand.
TTGAGAATCCGCACCGCCTCTTTTCGGCGGACCAGTTATTAGAAAAAATTTGGGGATTCGAATCGGATGTGGAAATGAACAGTATTTGGGTTCACATTAGTAACATGCGTAAAAAATTAGCGCTACTGCAGTCATCGGTTCGCATCGTTGCAACTCGTGGAGCAGGATATTCTCTGGAGGAAGGCAATGATTGAGAAGCTGCGATATAAATTTATTATTATCACAATGGGCTCTGTGTTTTTTGTGATGGCAGGAATTTTGCTGGCGTTGAATGGCTTCAACTATATCCATGCTCGTAATCGAGCGGATGAAGTATTAGAAGTTTTAGCAGAAAATGACGGTAGCTTCCCCCAATTGGAAGGACCCAGAAACAACTTTGGTCCAGGCAATGCAATTAATTCAGAGACACCATTCGAGACTCGTTTTTTTAAGGTGATCGCAAATGAAGAAGGAGAAATTCTTCAGATTGATACAAGCAGGGTTCGTTCCGTTGACTCCGAGCTAGCCCAATCTTATGGAGAAGCAGTACTTACAGGGGATAAAGAAAAAGGTTACCTGGATGATTTCCGCTATTGGAAGGTCATGCAAGAAGAGGGAACACAATTGCTTTTGTTTGTAGATAATTACCGAGAACTGGAAACTTTCCGATCTTTTTTGAGGAATTCTATTTTTATTGGCATAGCCAGTTTGATCATGATTTTGTTGTTGGTTGTTTTCTTTTCTAAAAAAATCGTTGCGCCTGTTCAAGAAAATCTGGATAAACAGAAGCGATTCATTACAGATGCAGGGCATGAAATCAAGACGCCACTATCGATTATTTCAGCGAATAATGATGTACAAGAATTGATAGACGGACAAAGTGAATGGACCCAAAGTACCCGAAATCAAATCGTGCGCCTTAATCGTCTAGTAGAAGAGATGTTGAGCCTTGCTCGTATGGAGGAAGGATCGTTTATACAAAAGATGGAAAGCATCGAGCTGAGTAAAGTTGTACGAGAAGAGATCACTCCTTTTCAACTGCTTTGTGAGCAAGAGGGGATTTCATTTTCTACATCGATTGAAGAATCTATTGTCATTCAAGGAGAGAAGGAATCTCTGCGAAAAGTTTGTTCGATTCTGTTGGACAATGCACAGAAGTATGTAACTGAAAAAGGAATGATTCAAGTAGAATTGAAAAAAGAAAAGAAAAAGGTAGTTCTATCTGTTTCGAATTCTGTTGATTCACTGCCAGAGAAACTAGATCGATTATTTGACCGTTTTTACCGAGAAAGCGAGTCACGCAATCAACGTGTGGGCGGTTATGGAATTGGTCTATCTCTTGCACAAGCAATTGTTGGACAACACGGGGGATCCATTGAAGCATCTTCCCCATCTTCAAATCAGATTCAGTTTGACGTACGATTTCCTTTATAAAATCCATAAGGCAGTTTAGTTCAGCTGCTTTGTGGGTTTTTTTGTTTGCAGAAAAAAAGTGGGAATTCCTGATTTCATCTAGTGAGCGAGTCATTTTGATTGGACTAGATGAAAATAATCATTGATCTCATCCAGTGACAGTTTTGAGAAGACACCACTGGAAGAGATTCGACTTGAATTTCATTCAGTGGACTTAAAAAATCGGTTCACTAGATGAAATTATACGTACGATCAAAAAAACATTGAAACTTAAGGTTGATTTTAGGTTGTGGAAGTATAGTAAAGCTACTCAAAGATGAAGGGAATGAAAGAAATGGGGAATTATCAAAAAATCTTTGAAAGAAAAGAAGTCAAATACTTGCTTAGCTATAAACAGTGGGAAAGTCTATTAAAACAGATGGAACCATTCATGAAGCTCGATGAATATGGAAAACATTTAATCTCAAATATCTACTATGATACGAATACTTGGTACTTGGCTCGGCATTCCATGTCGAAACCAACCTACAAAGAAAAAGTTCGGGTGCGCAGTTACGGTGTGCCGCAAATGAATGAAGCTGTCTTTCTTGAATTGAAGAAAAAATACAAAGGGATTGTCTATAAAAGGCGGACGAGTATGCCACTAAATCGAACAGAACGGTTTTTAAGTCATGAGAAGATCAGTCTTCTAACAGAGTCAAATCAAATCCTGAAAGAATTTCAATATGTGATGGCTTGCTATCCAGATTTGAAGCCAGCCATGTATATTTCTTACGAACGTCTAGCCTATCTTGGAAAAGAAGATCCAAATGTACGAATGACATTCGATCAAAATATTCTTTACAGGACTTATGACTTATCGCTTGCACAAGGCTCTTATGGGAAAGAAATTTTGCCGGAAGAGAAGTTATTGATGGAAATAAAGATTAGCGGCGGCATGCCGCTTTGGCTGGTAAATGCGTTGACAGATTTAGCTATTTATCCAGCGAAATTTTCTAAATTTTCGACAGGATATGAGGATTATCTACAGACACAAGCAAAAGAAAAAACAGAAAAAGAGGTATATAGTGCATGAATGGATTATTTAACAGCTTATTAGTAGAGAGTACAGCCGCTTTTTCGTTGATAGATTTTTTAATGTGCACAGTCGCAAGTTTATTTTTGGGATGGATGATTGCATGGAGTTACATGAAAACAAATCAATATAACAAAGGCTTTGTCATTACCTTGTTTGTTTTACCTTCCATCGTGCAGATGGTCATCTTGTTAGTCAGCGGTAGCGTCGGCACTGGGGTAGCAGCTTTAGGAGCATTCAGTTTGGTGCGCTTCCGTTCGATTCCGGGAACTGCCAAAGAGATTAGCAGCATTTTCTTGGCAATGGCGGTGGGGCTTGCGACAGGTACCGGCTATGTGGGAATCGCCATTTTATTTACAGTCATGGTCTGTGCGACGATGCTGGTGCTAAACGGGTCATCCTTTGCGGAAAAAGGCGCAGGCGAGCGCTTCTTACGCATTACTATTCCAGAAAATTTGGATTATACGAATGTATTTGATGAGGTATTCGAAGAATATTTAACGAAAAATGAGTTAATAAGCGTAAGAACAACGAATATGGGTAGTTTATTTCGTGTTGAATATCAGGTTGAAATGAAGGATGCAAAAAACGAAAAACAATTGATTGATGCTTTGCGTACGCGAAATGGGAATTTGGAAATTAGCTGCAGCCGGTCACTAGAAGGGAAAGAAGTTTTATGACAAAAAAATGGAATCAACTCATAAGAGGGATAACAGCAGTCTTTTTAACAGGTTTTTTAGCAGCTTGTACAGCAAAAACTGGAGCAGCAGAGTCAGCTTCTTCAGAAACTAGCGGTGAAGTTTCCGAAATGACATCAACTGAAGAAATCGTTAGTGAAGGAACCTCACAGAGTTCGGGAGAATATGACTTGACGTTTAGTTCTTCAGATTTGGAAACGGGCTATGAAGAAGAAAGCGTGACGACTATTCAACTCGGAGATGGGAACAGTTCTATAGATGGGGAAGGAGCAGCGGTTGAGGATGATATTATCACCATTACAGCAGGTGGAGATTACTTGATTGAAGGAACTTTGAGCGATGGTCAAGTAGTAGTTTCTGTGGCAGATACGGAGAAAGTGCATATTATTTTAAATGGAGTTGATATGACATCGTCAACGAGTGCGCCTATTTCAATAACAGAAGCAGACAAAGTTTGGATTACCTTAAACGAAGGAAGTGAAAATTATTTGACTGATGCAGAAGGGAGTACCGACACAATTGGTAGTGGGGAAGATAGCAGTACGATAGATGGTACTATTTACAGTAAGGCAGACCTTGCTTTCAATGGAGCGGGCGAATTAACGATTCAAGCCAATACAAAACATGGCATTGTTTCGAAAGATGATCTCATTATTACAAGCGGTACCTACAATATTACTGCTAATGGACAAGGACTTTCTGGGAAAGATGCAGTAAAAATCAAAGAAGGAACCTTCACTTTGACGACCCAAAAAGATGCGATTCAATCGGATAATGCAGAAGATGCAGGACGTGGATTTGTATACATTGAGTCCGGTACATTCTTTATCGAAAGCCAAGGAGATGCCATTCAGGCGGAGACTCTGCTTCAAGTAACCGGCGGGACTTTTGAAGTTGTAACGGCTGGCGGAAGTGAAAATGGAGTCGACCATACAGAAACAATGGGTCCATTTGATAATTTTGAAACAAATACAGAAGAGACTGAAACAGAAGAGACACCTAGCACGAAAGGACTAAAAGCGGGAAATGAACTCATTATCAATGGTGGTGAATTTGTTTTTGATACAGCTGATGATAGTATTCACTCAAATGGAACAATTACGTTATCGGGTGGGAGTATTATTGCCGATACAGGAGATGACGGGATTCATGCAGATAGCGATCTGTTGCTGAATAGGGCAGATATTACGATTATTAATAGTTACGAAGGGATTGAAGGAAGTACCATTACCGTAGATGCGGGAAATATCCAAGTAACGGCAAGCGATGACGGCTTTAATGTTGCAGGGGGAAATGACGGTTCATCCTTGGATCGACCAGGAGCAAATCCATTTGAATCAAATGACGAAAACCAACTGATCATCAATGGCGGTACAATTGTTGTGGATGCACAAGGAGATGGTTTGGATTCGAACGGGACAACGACCATCAACGGTGGCGATATTATTGTAAGTGGACCGGAAAACTCAGGAAATGGAACCCTTGATTCAGGCGGCGGCACGACGATTAAAGGTGGTACAATTGTAGGAGCAGGAAGTAGCGGCATGGCAGAAGGCTTTGCAAGTGATTCGACACAAGCGAATGTATTGTATAACTTAGATAGTACCTATGCTGCTGGAACTCTAGTCGAAGTGAAAAGCACAGATGGCACGGTCCTTCTATCATGGACGGCAGCGAAGAGTTTCTCTTCCTTAATTTTCAGTTCTGAAGATTTGGTAGTCGGGGAAACGTATGTCATTGCAATCGACGGTACGGAAATAGAGTTAACGCTGGAAGATATGGTTACTTCAAACGGAAGTGGCATGGGTATGGGCGGCATGCAACCGGGTGGTATGAACGGCATGCCGGGAGGACAAGGCGGCAGACCAGATGAAGGAATGCCGGAATATTTTAACGAATAAAGAATGAGAGAGGTTGAGACGAAAATTGTCTCAACCTTTATTTCTCCCACATTTTAACGTTTTATTGTATAAATAAAATTTTAGCTCTTTAAAAGTGACAAAATTATTAACAAAAAAGCAGAAAGCAACTTTTAAGTTCTTTTCAACGGATACTAATTACAGGATAATATTAGTAGAGGTAGAGAATTATACACTTTATAGCCTATTTAAATTTATTAGATAGTAGTTGTAAGTAGTATAAAAGGAGGGTAGGTACTGATATCTACTTTATAATTATTGAGTTAGGAAATGATTTGATTAAGGTTTCTCTAATAAGCACGTAATTTTGTAAAAAAATTTTGAAGACTAAGAAAAGAGATGATAATTATGAAAAAAATGACTTTGCTTTTAGGTTCGTTTTTACTCATCCCTTTGCTAATCATAGGAAAAGAAGTTAATGCAGAAGAGGTTATTTCATCGGATGTAAATCACGAATATCTTTTGGAAATTACAGACTCTACTTCAGAAATAAGTAATGTTTTAACATTTGAAGAGATAACAAAAGAAATTTCTAAAGATTTAGAAATTTCTTTGGCAGATGCAGAAAATATGGTTCTTCAAAATAGTACAAGTAAATCAGTTGCTTCTGTTAAGGCAGCAACTTTTAGAACTCTTTCCCAACAATTTACAGTCACCTCTACTTATAAACCGACAATGAGATTTTACTGTGAAACAAGCGAAAGCGGTTTATACCATGGTGTTTTAAAAATCTTAACTGTAAATATGATTAGAGGATATAATGGAATATCAAAACAATTTGGAGGAACTGTCTATACGAATTTAGAGCGTTCGGATAGAATTTATTTTATTGTAAATGGAGATTTTTATAATAATGGAACAACAACATTTAATGCTGGAGTTAATATTGGAATAGGTGAATCAGCAAGTGTAAGTTTTGGTGTAAGTAATTCATCGAATCATTATGCTTATAGATATATTGAATCTTACTTAAATTGGTAAGGAGGTCATACCTATGAGAATCGCGATTCTAATCATAAATTTTTTAAAAGGAATATTTATCTTGCTTATTCCAGTTTTCATGATTCACACAATGGGAGAAGAACCTTACTCAGAACTCTTCTATGTTACGATTTATATTTTGAAGTGCCTGTTCACATTAATTTCTGTTTGGGTCATTAGTGATGGAATCATCACTTTTCTGAAGTCTTTTGAAGAGGAATAAGGAGCTTTCATCCTTTATAAAAAAACAGAGTGCCTGCCGTTATTCAACGTGGTACTCTGTTTTTAGCTTTAAAATCATTCTTTCCTCATCTTCAAGACACGATACGTAAACACTTGATACACCAACATAAAACTCCAACCAATCATGCTGGCGAAAGCAACGCCGCGAATTCCCAGTCTAGGAACTAATAGATAAACAAAGAGAACACGGAAGGAAATCTGAATCACGGTCCCGATTAATGTTGGCTGCATTTTTCCAATTCCTCGGAAGTATCCTTGCATGCCATTTGTAAAAGCAGGCCATAAATAAAAGAAAGCCATCAAACTTAAGTAGCTCGTTCCCATTTCAACAAGGTGCTGATTAGCAGCTGAAACGAATAACTCCATGATGGGCTGCTGGAATAGCAGGATGAGAATGCAAATAATCAACCAGTAGCCTGTTTCCAGACGTAAACCCGTTCGGAATCCTTTTTGCATACGGACTTTTTTCTTGGCTCCGCGGTTTTGAGCCATAAAAACAGTCATTCCATTGGCGATACTTTGCTGTGGTGTAAAGGCAAAGTCGTCTATCCGACTTACGGCGTTAAAAACAGCAATGACATCCACGCCCAACGTATTCATTTTACCTTGAATCAATAATTTACCAATCGGTTGCGCTGCTTGTTGCAAAGCGGTGACTGAACCATAATTTAAGGTTATTTTTAATAATTCTTTGTCGATCTGCCATTCGCCTCGTTTTACTTGAAGCTCGCTTATATGTCTGTAGACATAAATCAAACATAAAACAGCGGATAAAATCCCAGCGATAACCGTAGCAATTGCTGCTCCTGCAACTCCCCAACCCCAAAAAGCAACAAATACAATGTCAAGCACTCCATTTAATACAGACGAAAGTATTAAGAAATAGAGAGGTATTTTTGAATTGCCCATACTCCGCAAAGCAGCGGCTAAAGCATTATACAAATAAGTAAAGGGAAATCCAATTAACACAATCCGTAAATAAATAGTAGCGTCGCTAAGTATTTCAACAGGTACTTTTAGAAGCAAGAGAATATTCGGGGTAAAAATAAGTCCAAAAAATAAAACAATAAAAGAAAATAAAGCTCCAAATAACAATACAGTCGATACTTGTTTACGTAACTTCGTATAGTCCTTCGCACCATAAAATTCACTCATCAACACGGAAGCGCCAATACAAATCCCACTAATTCCTAATACAAAAATTGTCATAATTGGATTGGAAGTACCTACTGCTGCTAAAGCATTTTTTCCTACAAAACGACCGACAATAATGGAGTCGAGCGCGTTATAAGATAATTGAATAATATTCCCTAAAACCATTGGGATTGAAAAACGAATTAATTGATTCGAGATGTTTCCACTTGTCATATCCGACTGCAAACGCTCACATCATTTCTTATTTATTCTTGAAAACAGTTTCTATTATAACACTTTTTGTTTGTTCAGTCTTTGTCAGTCTTTTTCTTGAGAAAAGTTACTTCCTCGGTATCGATATCGCCGACTTCTTCTTGAAACTGTTCTTCATCATAAAAAAAGATATTACGCAGTATTCGTAAAATGGGTCGCATTAACAAGAAAAATCCGCCCAAAATATACAAAATTTGTCCCACCATTGGATTCGCTCCCAATAGATTGGAAAGACTGCCAATAAAATATAGAGCGCCTGTAAGCATGTCGTTTGCTAACGAGATAATTGTGTAATAATTTTGGAAATAAAAACGATATTTGCCTACTTTCACGATAATATCTTCATCTTTCGGGGGCTTGGTTTCACGTTTTCTTCTTTCAATTTTCGGCATCATTTTCACCCTCACTGTCTATTTTTCTTTATCATACGGGAAACGACTTTATAAAGAAAACAATAGGCAGCGTGCTAAAACAAATAAAAGAGAGTGGGAAAAAAGGCGTTTAGATCCGAATCACTGGAACGAATAAGCACAGGATGGACGAAGACCATCCGCGCATTATTCGTGAAGTGGATGTCGGATCTGCCTTTTTGAGCACGTTTACACCACTATTATTCGTTAATACTAGAGGGGCCGGGAGTTTTTTCCCAGCCCCTCTCAATTTTATGATTATTTAAGTAAGTCCTAAAAAAAGAATGGGAGGAATAATGATAAGTAAAAAGTCAAGAAAATTCATGGTAGGGTGTTTTCGTTGTTCTTTACTAAGCCTCTCTGTTGCTCTTATAGTTGAAAGCTCATGCTGAGGAAAAGGAATTGTTGTAAATAACTTTACTGCAAAGACAATTCCAAGAAACCAAACAACTTGGTTACGAATCTGAATCATATGGTTGACCTCTAACAGGCCTAGAACGAGTGCCAAAGCGACATAGAATAAATAGAGTAACTTTTTCGTTTTCGTCATACGTGTAGACTCCCCCGATTGTTTATTTTCTCCACCTATAGCAACGTATGCTTTCTTCTTGCAAATTCCACGAATTTAAATCGGTCCAAGCGGTGTCTTGACTCCGTATATTGAAATAATCGAGTATCTTCTAAGTACACTTCACTTTTTACAACAACAACATGCGTATCATTTTTTAAATTCATGTATTTTTGATCTTCTTGTGTAATTGGTTCTACTACGAATTCTTTTTTGGCATAAGCAATAGTTAGTTTGCATTCTTTTTCCAAGTAGCCATACAAGGAAACTTCTGCTGCTTCAGTTGGAACAGAATCAACAATGTCATGCAAGAGATAATCTTTATCCAAAATAATAACTTCGCCAGAAATTTTCCGTAAACGTACTAGGCTGACAACATCGGTATCTTCTGGTAAATGAAATTGCTCTGCTAGGTACCTTGGAATTTTTTCAGTCTTATTTTTGATAACAATTGTTTGGCTGTCAATTTGCTGTCCTTCTTGTAACTCTTTAAAACTGGTCAAACCGGAAACAGGGAACTGCAGCCGTTGGATATCCAATACAATAGAGCCTTTTCCTTGTTGTTTTTGAATATAACCACTTTCAAGAAGCAGATTCAGTGCCTTTCGAATAGTCTCTCTCGAAACATTGTACATTTGTGCTAAATTCAGTTCGCTTGGAAGTAAAGAACCTGCTGGATATTCTTTCTGGTCAATTTTTTGTTTTAAATCTCGAAAGATTTCATAAAATTTATTCATACAATTAAACTCCTTAGCAACATACATTTTAGTAGCTGCATGTGCTTTCTCATATGAATTCTATCACATTTATGCGGAATTGGGGAGAAATCCTGTGCAGATAGGCAGTATGTCCGACGAATTAGATATCGTAAAATGCCTTTATTTTTTTGGTTTAAGATATAATAAAAAATAAAAAGGGATGATTTTTTGAAAAAATTTGTACTATTACTTTTAATATGTATTTTGACAATTAATGGAATCATCATTAGCATTTTAGTATTCTATGCTCCTGTTAACGAAAAGATAGGTCATATCATACTCGCCTTCCTAGCATTTTCCTGTTCTATCTGGTTAATCAAGGAGTACAAGAAAGATAAGTAATAATCTTATTTTAGAACGTCTATCTTACTATTCATTAACTGATTTATTTTTAGAATTTCATTTTTCTTAAAAGCTGCATGAGGAATCACTTTAATCTGTTTATCGTCTATTTTTAAAAGCCAGTATTTTTTTAGGTTGATCAGGCCTTGAAACTCTTCCCATGAGTAAAAATTTCCTTCATTATTTTCTAATTGTTTTAATTCAACTCCTTCATTGTTGATAATAAATTTTCTTTGACCAATATAATGAGGTAATTTTTTCAACCATATCAGTAAACCAATCACTTGAATAAATATAAGAGAAAGAAAAGTGACTGAAAAGAGTAAAAAGAGAGAAATAATTTGTTTTGTTATTGTGAAATCTCGCATAAAGCTTACAAAAAATAGGTAGCAAATCATTAAAGAGAGGCCCGAATAAGCTATATAATTTTTGGTGGTAGCTGCTAAATTTAAAAAGAGATAATCTTTTACAGATAAATCAATTTTACCGTGATAGGTCATGGATTTGCCTCCTTGATGTTATTATTCGACCATACCAAAGATTATGTTCATTAAGAAAGATTTTATTGACAATTATTAATAACCATTTAGGATCGAACATAGGTAACTTCATAGCAGGCAAAGTATATGGAACAAATGTGCCTGTAAAGACAGTTATATTCAAAGGCTTCATTTTCTTAGAGAGATGTCATACGAGAAAAACAAGTAAATGTAGTTCTTTCAGTAGGATATCGAAGCGGAAAGATGCTGTACAATTACATTGTTAACTTTAATTCCATTACGTTATCTGACGGAAGTACAATGGGAGCTTCGTGCCGGATTACCTTTGAAATTGATGATGGTACGCTCATTACTCCGGGACCAACAGGCGTAATGGTTACAAACAGTGAATAAATATTCGAATTTTTTAAGTACAGCGGGCGTATCAGTATTAGTAACTTCTTCTGTTATTCTTGGAGGGTTACTTATCGCTGAACTTACACCATTTTTAGCAGCATTAGCTTCAGGGCCTGCATTGCCCTTAGTGGCGGTTGGAATAGTTGTAATAATGTTAATTGTAGATAATTAGAAGAACTAGAAATTCGTATTTTAGAACAAATTGTTACAAAAATAGTCCAGTAGTAGTTTTAATAACTTTACTGGACTATTTAATTTGTCTTACACATTATCTACTAAGTAAAAGGAATTATTATATATAGTTATTCATTTAATGTATGATATACATGGTTTAAAAAATGTTGAAAGGAGAGATACTCTTGAAGAAAAGAACCTTCGTATTGCTAATTTCTTTTCTTATTTTTTTTGAAATTTGGAATATTCTTTTATTTTTTATTGTTCCAAATAATAGAAAAGTAGGAATTGTTATTCTCTTTTTATCAATAGCCTTGTACGTTATATTTTTAGTCAAGAATAATAAGAAAAAATGAGTCAAATCTTAGTTTAAGATTCTAATTTTTTCACTAAAAAAATGGTTAATTTCCTGAACTTCATTCTCTTTGAAAGCTGCATGGGGAATCGCTTTAATTTGCTGATTATTTAATCTTAAGAGCCAGAATTTCTTTCGATTAATAAGGCCTTCAAATTCATTCCATGAGAAAAATTTTGTTCCATCATTGCTAGGTTGTATTATTTGAAGGCCATCCTTATCCATAATGAATACTCTATACCCAATAGATTTAGGAAATTTTTTGACGCTTTTTATTAAGCTGAGCGCTTCCGCAAGTATAAAAGAAGAAAATATGAATAAAAAAATCAAAATACTTAAAACAATTTGTCTATTTACTGTATAGTCTCCCATGAAGATCATAAAAATAATGAAGCAAAGGAACAGAGTGAAGCTAGCGTAAATCAAATAATTATTAGTGATTAGTGTTAAATTTAAAAATAGGGAATCTTTTAAAGAAAGAGTTCCTTTTCCTTGGTATATCATTGATTTGCCTCCTTTATTTATCGTTAGTTAAATCATACCAAAGATAGTGATGAAGCAAAAACTATTTTAATTATAAGTAATCGTTATTTACACTACAATTATTGACTGGGACTACGATCATTCTTTTATTATCGCTTGTAATCATAGCCTTAAACCTAGTGGGAAACGAGCATCAGCTAACAAGAGAATTATCTTATTTTAAAAATAAAACAAATAACTAGCAGATAAAAATTGCTTGACCATTGCTTTATCTATTGTAGAAAATTAAACTCAGTAACTTGTTGAGTAATAGCGTTTATTTTAAAGTAAAGTACATGAACATATTTGAAAAACGAGAGGACAGATTTTTTTGAAAAGAAGAGATGCTTTAATGCTAATGATTCTAACTATCATATTTGGAGTCATCGATGTTGTGTTCCTGTTTCAAGCTCCTATGAATGAAAAAATAGGGTACTTTCTTTTGCTTTTAATTATTATTTTTAACTTCACTTGGTTATTTCAAAATTATAAAAAGGCTAAGAAATGAGTGTCGATTCTCACTTCTTAATCCGTTCATTTAAAAAGATAGTTATTTCCTCAATCTTATTTCTATCAAAGGCATTATGAGGAAGAATAAATTTTTTTTCATTCTCTATTTTTAAAAGCCAGTACTTTTTACAATTAATAGAGTCAGTAAGTATCTCCCATGGTAAAAAAATACGATTTTCGCTACTTCCTTTTTTCGTTTGGATACCTTCATCGTTAATAATATATTCGTTATGTTGGTTCATTTTAGATAATTTTTTGTATGAACGAAAGAGGAGAAAGACTTCAGTAAGGATAATGAACAAAAAGATAAATAAAAAAATGAGAATAGTAGAAATAACCTGTTTTTCAAATGTATCGTTTTTCATAAATTCCATAAAGAATAAATAGCAAAGTAATAAAGAAAAAGCAGCATAAATAAGGTACTTTTCTTTCTTTATGGTTAGATTTATAAATAAGAAATCTTGTAATGGTAATTTTCTTTTTCCATGGTAAGTCATTAATTTTCTCCTTTCTTTTGTTGTAAATTTATCATACCAAAACTATGTAAGGATTGTTAATTTTTTATGGATTAATAATAAAAGCATGGTGTTCTTTTTCAAGCTGATTCATCAAACTAACTAAGCCCTCATTACTGGAGCAGTGGCGACAGTTTCCTTTATTGGTTTAGGATTCCTTATGGCGATAGCTGCTCCAATTTTACCAGCAATAGCTTCATGAATAGCCGTACCAGCATTGGGAATTCCAATTACAGTATGAATGTTAGACAAAGGTAACTAAACGAATTCTAGCAGTGAAAAAAATAAAAAAAATAGGGTTGCTGATACTAATATGCCTTCTCATACTATATGGGATATATAATGCCAGTGTAATGGTTATTATGCCAGAAGATGAGAAGTTAGCTTCTTTTATTATTGCCTTGCTTTCGATATCCTATTCCGTATGGTTAATTAAATACTATATAAAACCGTAAATATTTATTCTGTTTTTAAATTTCAATGTTGTCGCTTATAAATTGGGTAATTTCCTTTATTTTGGTTTCGTTGAAAGCAGCATGGGGAATGACTTTAATTTGCTGATCGTTGATTTTTAATAGCCAAAATTTTTTCCGGTTAATCAAGCATTGAAATTCATCCCAAATGAAGAAAATAGCTTCATTTTTTTCAAGGTTCTTTGTTTGAAAGCCTTCTTTGGTAATAATGAATTCTCTAACTCCTATAGAGTGAGGGTATTTTTTTAGTTTCTTTATCAAGGTAATTATTTCAGCAACCACAAAAGATAGAAAGATAAATATAAAAATAAAAATGGTAGAAATAATTTGTCTTTCCAATGTATATTCTTTCATAAATAGAAGAATAAACCACAAGCAAATCACTAAAGTGGCACCGGCATATGCTAAATATTTTTTCGTGTTTACTGTTAAGTTTATAAAGAGATAATCTTTTAAAGAAAAATTAGCTGTTCCATGATACATTTTTGAGCTCTCCCTTCTTTTGTTGTAAATTTATCATACCAAAACCATGTAAGGATTGTTAATTTTTTGTGGATTAGATTTCACGTACGTCCCTTATTTTTCTGTAGAGCCTTTTTTATATATTAGGTAATAGAGTTAACACAATTTGCTCAATTATTTCTTTGATTTAAGATACAAATACAATAAATACGAAAGGAAAAAACTATTGAAAAAAGGTGAACTTTTATTATACATCTGCATGATCATTTTATTTGAAATTTTTATTCTTATTCAACTATTCATAGCACCAAACAATGCAAAGGTAGGTTTTTTCCTTCTGACACTAATGTTTTTTTATATTTTAATGTGGTTAATCAATAAATATAAGGAAAATAAATAAAGTTTTATTGTTAACCCCGTGTTCTATCTTCTAAAAAGAGCTCTATCTCCCGAATTTCGTTTTCCTTAAAAGCTGAATAAGGAACGATTTCAATATGATGATCATCTATCTTTAAAAGCCAGAATTCTTTTCTCTTAATAAGACCTTGAATCCTATTCCATTCTAAGTGGTACCATATATCGTCCGTTGTTTTTTTTGAAAAAAGCCCATCATCATTGATAATGATATCCCTTATTCCAATTTCATGCGGACTTTTTTTAAGTCTAATTAATAATGAAATTGTCTGAGCAATTATAAAAGAAAGAAAAAAGATTATAAAAATAAGAACAACAGAAAAAATTTGTTTCTTTACAGTATAAGCTTCCATGAATTGTAAGAAGAATAGATAGCAAAGTGCTAAACTAAGTCCAGCGTACGCTGCATAACTTTTGATAGTGAAAGTTGAATTAAAAAAGAGATAATCTTTTAAAGCAATGTTTCCTTTTCCTCGATAAGTCATTAAGTTTCCTCCTTTATTTTATTATCATTCAATCATATCAACTAAGACCTCATTTTTTTTGGAAGATGATTTCTAATTCTTTTTCTAAATATGACTGATGGGCATGCATGCTATTCAGTGTATCTGAAATACTTTAAAATCTTCTTTTGCTGTTGAATTAGAATAAGAATATTTACTTTGTAAGGAGAAATAAAGTGGATAAAAAAGTATTTTCGATAGTAGAAATGTTGTTAATATCTTTGTATTCGAGGTATAGCAGTCAGGGCTCCTATTAAACATTTGTTCCACTAGCGCTGATCACCCTGTTAAAAAAGTAAACCACCAATAAAGATAAATCCATTCATGAACTTACTAGTCAAAAAATCTCTCCAGACCTAATCAGTTTATTTTTGAGAAACAAAAACAAACTGATTAGTATTTGAAAGTTCGTTGGAAAAAACATAATCAGGATGCTCAAATTGCTTAATTTCTTCGACTTCCTTCACTTGATTTTCCGCCATATAGCGAACCATTTCGCCACGTGCCATCTTAGCTAAAGTGGCTTTTATTTTTGGTTTTCCATTGACGAGACTAGCGAAAACAATCTCTATTAGTTGATCGGTGGATTTTAGGTAAGGTGCAATTGTTTTCGTGTATTCTTTAGATGCTAAATTAATGACCGGTCCTTCATCGAAATGAAGTGATTCATAGAGCTTACTTCCCCAAAACTTATAAAGATTATTAGCCTCTGATACAGATAAAGGGGCCTGCATTTCTAAACGGTACGGACTAACCCCATCAAAAGGACGCAAAATACCGTAAAAACCGGATAAGATACGTAAATTATTTTTAATATAAATGAAAGCTTCTTCGGTGAATAAATCAGGAGCCATATATTGATATTGGAGTCCTTTATAAGTCATGATCGCTGGTGAACTTTGGCGCTTTAAGTCCAAATTTTGTATATGACTATAATTTTCCTGAGCTACTTTATCGCTGCATCGCCAAAGTTTTTTAGCTTCTTCATAGGACAAGCTTTTAAGCTCTTGGAGAATTTGTTTTGTCTCTGGTAAAAACTGCGGCTGGCTTTCCGCAAAAAAGCTATCTGATTCTACCACCATTTTTTTAGTGGGTGAGATGATGATTTTCATACATAAGTCCTTCCCGTTAATAATGATTGACTTTATCTTAACATGAAAAAGGGAGGCATATATACCTTAAAATTGAAACAAAGTACTTGCATTTAGTAAGCAATGCCTGTATAATTTCATAGAATTCAATAGCGAAATAAAATATAGATAAAAATGTGTTACGCAGTCAAAGTGCTTAACCACCCTAGCGGAGCCGCAGGGTGGAGTGGGCGCTTTTTTCATGCGCAAAAACAAAGAAAAGCGGACTTGAGAGCTAGACACAAAAAAAGCGGGACAAGTCCGCTTTTAACCAAACATTTTAAACAGGAAGGAGAGGCTTTCCCTCATGATAAATGAATTTGATACAATTACAGCAATTTCGACGCCTCCAGGAGAAGGGGCAATTGGAATTGTACGATTAAGTGGAGATGATGCAATTACGATTGCGGATACTCTGTACCAAGCAGGTTCGAAGAACTTAAAGGATGTACCGAGTCACACCATCCATTATGGACACATTCGTAATCCGAAAACAGATGAAATTATTGATGAAGTGATGGTTACTATCATGCGAGCACCAAAGACGTTTACGAAAGAAGACGTCGTAGAGATTAACTGCCACGGCGGCGTGGTGAGCGTGAATCGTATTTTACAGACAATCTTGCAAAATGGAGCGAGAATGGCAGAGCCGGGTGAATTTACCAAACGTGCCTTTTTGAATGGGCGGATTGACCTCTCCCAGGCAGAAGCGGTAATGGATTTGATTCGTGCGAAGACAGATCGAGCAATGGACGTAGCTCTTCGTCAGTTAGATGGCGATTTGTCCAATTTGATCCGCAATATTCGTCAGATCATCTTAAATACGTTGGCAGAAGTGGAAGTAAATATTGATTATCCTGAGTATGATGACGTAGAAGAAGTTACAACAAAATTACTAAAAGAAAAAACGATGGAAGTACAAGGACATGTAGAGCAGTTATTACATACCGCAAAACAAGGAAAAATCCTTCGTGAAGGGCTGGAAACAGCTATCATTGGACGTCCAAACGTTGGTAAATCAAGTTTATTGAATCGCTTGATTCGAGAAGAAAAAGCAATTGTAACTGATATTGCAGGAACAACACGGGATACAATTGAAGAATACGTGAATGTGAATGGTGTACCGTTGAAGCTAGTAGATACTGCTGGGATACGAGAGACAGATGATATAGTGGAACAGATCGGAGTAGAACGCAGCCGTAAAGCATTGATGGAAGCAGACTTAATTCTACTGTTAATCAACCAAAGTGAAACACTAGCGGAAGAAGACAAAGAATTACTTCACCTGACACAAGATATGAATCGAATTATTTTATTGAACAAGAGTGACTTAGCTCCTCAAGTGTCTGTGGATGAATTAGCAGAGTGGAGTAGTCCTGAAAATGTGATTACTACTTCTATGCTAGAGCAAACCGGACTCGATCAATTAGAAAAACAAATCTCTGAGATGTTCTTCGCCGGTGAAACAGGTGAGCAAGATGCTACTTATATTTCAAATGTTCGTCACATTGCATTGTTGCACGAAGCGCAAGAAGCATTAGCAGAAGTCATCTCTGGAATTGAAATGGATATGCCAGTAGACCTTGTTCAGATTGACTTTACAAGAGCGTGGGAATTACTCGGTGAAATTACCGGAGATACGGTACAAGATGAATTGCTGACACAATTGTTTAGTCAATTCTGCCTTGGAAAATAAGAGGAATTGAGCGACGGATTGACAGTTGCAAGTCGAATATTGTTTTCAACTGCGGGTTTTGGCCGAAAAACGTCACTTGCAAACAAAATTTTATTTTCAACTACGGTTTTTGGTTCTTTTTGAACACTTGCAAATCTAATTTCGTTTTCAACTGTCATTTTAAAAAAATTGAGAAGATAAAAGCACGTCAGAATAGAGATAAAAAAATGTCTATATATAGAAGGGAAAAAACGAATGAATCGATATGAAGCTGGAAAATTTGATGTAATCGTTGTTGGTGCAGGACATGCTGGATCAGAAGCTGCTTTAGCGGCTGCTCGTATGGGAAGTTCAACGGTACTATTGACGATTGATTTAGATATGATTGCCTTTATGCCATGTAATCCCTCGATTGGCGGCCCTGCTAAAGGAGTCGTTGTTCGTGAAGTGGATGCACTTGGCGGCGAGATGGGGCGTAACATTGATAAGACTTACGTGCAAATGCGGATGTTGAACACAGGAAAAGGTCCTGCTGTCCAAGCATTACGTGCACAAGCAGACAAAAATGAATATGCACAAGAAATGAAAAAAACACTTGAAAAACAAGAAAATCTCTTACTACGTCAAGGGATTGTAGAAGAATTAATCGTGGAAGATGGCGTTGTTCAAGGCGTGGTCACCCACACCGGTGCAGTATATCGCGCGGAAGCTGTCGTTTTGACAGCTGGAACCTCTTCTCGAGGGCAAATTATTATCGGAGAATTAAAATATTCTTCCGGTCCGAATAACTCGCAACCATCGATTAAATTATCTGAAAATTTATTGGACTTAGGTTTTGATTTGGCACGGTTTAAAACAGGAACGCCGCCTCGAATTCTGGCTTCTTCCATTGATTATTCAAAAACAGAAGAACAACCGGGAGATTTAGAGCCGAATCACTTTAGTTACTCATCAAAAGATGAAGATTACTTACAAGATCAGCTATCTTGCTGGCTGACTTATACAGGAACAGAAGCGCATCAAATTATTCGTGATAATTTACACCGTGCACCGATGTTTACGGGAATTGTTGAAGGAGTAGGCGCTCGTTACTGTCCTTCCATTGAAGATAAAGTGGTTCGTTTTAGCGACAAACCGCGCCATCAATTATTCTTAGAGCCCGAAGGACGCAATACAGAAGAAGTATATGTTCAAGGACTTTCTTCTTCTTTACCAGAAGAGGTACAGTTGGATGTATTGCATTCGATTGACGGCTTGGAAAATGCAAAAATGATGCGGACCGGTTATGCGATCGAATACGATGTCGTTAAACCACATCAACTTCGTCCGTCACTGGAAACAAAATTAGTGAAAAACTTATACACTGCTGGTCAAATGAATGGAACTTCAGGTTATGAAGAAGCTGCCGGTCAAGGAATTATTGCAGGAATTAATGCCGCGCTTGCTGTTCAAGGAAAAGAACCATTGGTATTGAAACGAAGCGACGGCTATATCGGTGTCATGATTGATGATTTAGTAACAAAGGGAACGCTTGAGCCTTACCGCTTATTGACATCTCGTGCAGAGTACCGTTTATTGTTACGTCATGATAATGCAGATATCCGTTTATCAGAAATCGGGCACGAAATCGGTTTGCTACCGGAAGAACGCTATCAAGCATACATTGAGAAGCAAGTAGCAGTAGAAGCGGAAATTGCCCGAATCAAATCGATTCGTTTAAAACCAACTGCCGAGCTACAAGCTTTCCTAGAATCCCGTAATTCTGCCGCATTAAAAGACGGATTCTTGTTCAGTGATTTATTGAAGCGTCCAGAGTTAGACTACGCTGCTTTGTATCCTTTTGCGCCGCTTGAAGAAGAGTTGCCAAAAGAAGTTATTAGCCAAATTGAAATCCAAATCAAATACGAAGGCTACATTAAAAAAGCAGTCGCAAAAGTGGATAAATTGAAAAAAATGGAAGAAAAACGCATTCCAGAAAACATCGATTACGATGCCATCAACGGGATTGCGACAGAAGCCAAAGACAAATTGAAAAAAATCCAACCCGAAACCATTGCCCAAGCAAGCCGCATCAGCGGCGTAAACCCAGCAGACATTTCAGTCCTGATGGTGTATGTACAAAGTGGCAGATATACGGTTTTGGAGAATAGTATATAAATAAAAAGGAATCAAACTCTTGATAGAAAGGGTTTGGTTCCTGTTTTATTCATAGTAAACATAATTTTTTAATTACTCTATTTCTTCTGAAAGAGAGTCGGGAAGAGGTATGGCACCCTTATAAACTTTTCCTGAATAGGTTGCAGTAAAAGTACCATCTTTATTACCCCAGTATTCTACAACTTTTAAAGTTCCTCTGTATGTACTATCATCAATAGTTCAATTTTTTTTTATAAAAGTTACTCCATCTTCATTCTTTAATAAACCATCAGAAGTTTTTGTAAACACTATACGAAGTTCATTCTCATCCGTGATAATAATTTCATCTTTTTTTTCGGTTACTTTAATGTTATCGTATTCTTCTGAAATCGGACTTTCGTATTTTTCGGTGTCAACTAAATCTGGGGTTATTTTATCTGTGGAACTGATGGTTAATGTGTTCTCAGAAAAGTAATATTGTTTATTTACCCCTCCAGAAGGAGAATTTTGTATATATAGTGTGTTGGCTAAACTTGATTCAGAGAGATCCACTGTTTCTGTTTGTGTACAGCCAGAACTTATTACTAAAACTAAAGCTATAAAGAAAATGTTTAAAAGATTTTTCAGTACTTTTCCTCCTCATTTATATTTATACTGACTTTTGTTAGAAAATCTATCTTTCACAAACAATTAATTATTAGCCCCCCTTTGTTTTAATATCTACATCTATCAAATTATTTGTACTAGCATCAACCTTTCTACTCTATATAGTAAACTATTTAACCACCATTCTAACATTTTAACGTACTATAGTAGCTTCTATTGTATATAGATTCAAGGATAGGTACGTAATGAACAACTACTGTTTTTATCATATTTTTAGTATAATGCTCCAACATCCATCAGTTTGTATTTTTAATTTTTCATGACAGACCATCATAATCTAGCCATTCAAGTATTTCTTCAAAATGTTTGAAGTCTTCAGAATTTACGGATTCACTTTCTTCATTGTTAAAGGCTGCCTAAATAACTTTATATAAAATTTTTCAAATAGGAGAAACTCCTTGATTGTCTGCTTTGGAAGATAATCTTCTGGTTTTCTATCTATTTAACTTCTTTGCTTTATTCATAGATACCTCCTAATTTTATATTAATTATAAAATAAAGATAGTAAATCAAAATATTTTGTACTATAATTGCGTCATTAGCAGCAAATATGCTACATAGGAGGGGCTGTCGTGAATGTAAACTTCGGAAAGACGCTTAATCAAATTAGAAGGAAAAAGAATATCCCTATTAATGAATTAGTTGAAGACATAATGACTCGTTCTACCTATAATCGTTTTAAAAATGGAGAAATCGATACTAGTATTTCAAAATTTAATCGTTTACTCATGCGGCTGAACATATCGTATGAGGAATTTCTTTTTATCCATAATGGCTACCATAACAATCCAACAATAGTCGCTATATTAGAAATTGAAGTCCACTTCAACTCCGGTAACAAGGACAAGTTACGAGTACTACAAAATAAATTAAGCGAGGAAGACTGGGAAAATCCTCAAGCTCAAAAACATATCATTTCACTTATCTCTATACTTTTGGAATTTAGCTCTTATAGTGAAGCAGAGTGGAAAAATAATGACTTGATTTGCTACCTGAATAGAGTAGAAACATGGACACATTATGAAATAATGATGTTCGGTAATTGTCTAAAAATATTGCCTACTGAAACGATTGATTACTTCTTAAAAAATATATTACATAGCTATTCAGCATATGAAGAAAATCCAGAATATCAAAACCGCATTTCTCGAATTATGATTAATGCGATTATTTCTTTCTTAAGTAGGAAAGAAGTAGCTTTAGCACGAAAATGGCATAATCGATTATCCATTTTTCCGACCCGAGAAACATTATTTTTTGAAAGCTTTTTTGAAAAATTGTTAGCCAGTTATTTAGATTATGCAGAAGGAGAGCGAGAAGCAAGTAAAAATTTTTCTTCTTTTGTAGAGAGTCTGCAGCTTATTGGTAAAGACGAACTATCTGAAAAAATAGTCTCTTTGAACCATTGGATAGTGACAAATTATTAGAATGCACACTATAAAGGATTGAAATATGGAGGTTTTCCTCCTGTTATTACAATGATAATAATCTCTTCCATAATCTGTTCACCACCTTTTATTTGATTATTACATTGATGAAGATGGTTTTGTAATTTCGAAGAATAAATGCAACATACGTTGCACATAGGCTACTAAATAACCAAGATGTGAATATATAACTTAGGAAGCTTATATTAGTGATTGATTATAGAAATAGCTGTCTTATGCTATTCAGAGAAGCTTTTCTAGTTATTACAGAGACTTTCTTGAGTTACACTAAATACTGGAGACAAAAAAGCGAGAGGTTCAGAGCAAAAAATGTTTCTGAACCTCTCGCTGATTGTCTTTATTCTCCTAAAAATTCTTTCAAAGCATCCACCAGCGGAGTCAATGGTTTTCCTAGTGTTTTCTCAAAATCACTTGATTCAACTTCTAATTGATGTTCACGAATGTCTTTTTAAAGAGGGAGAACAAAATTGATTCCAGCCTCCGGTACGCCACTGTTCACTAAGACTTTTTTGTAATTTGCATCGCTCATAGAAATGACGTCGAATTCTTTGCCGCTAGCAACTTTTAATGCTTCGGTTAATTCGGCATAAGTTGTCAGAGGACCAGATAATTCAAGTACTTCGTATTAAATAAATAGGGTACAATAAAAGAAAGAACAATCCTCTTAAGGAGGGAACAAAGTGAATACTAGAAAACTTCCGTTAAAACTTGAAAGATTCTACTCATTTGGATTTTTAATGCCATTACTAATCATACTGTTAGGAATGATTTATTTTGATTTCTTTATTCTAAACAATATTTTGATTTTAGGTTTTGTATATGTAATTGGAAGCCTGTTTTTTATCAGTAAAGCACGATACGGAAAAAGAGAATGGCTCTATTCCGAAATTATTTTTATTCTAAAAGTCATAGTCTTGCTGACTCTTTACTCAAAAATAGTTTAATTTTATCTGGAGGAGTTATATGTTTACAGAACAATTTGAATTATTGCCAAAGAAATACCACAATAGTTACCTATTCGGATTTTGTTTTCCTTTGACCATAGTATTTTCACTGATGATCTGGTTTGACTATTATAATATCTATGCTTTATTCGTAGTGGGCATTCTATTTTTAATGGGAGAATTTTATTTCATTCATCAAGCTAAAAGTAATAAGTTCGTATGGATTCTGGAAGATATCGTTTTTTTTCTGCTTATTATTGGTTTTGTAGCTTTTATAATAAAAACCTAACTTCATAATAGAGAGTCAAAAGGGATGCGCTTGAACGCATCCCTTTTGTGTAAAATCGTTAAAGACAGTCTCTTGATTAAGCCTTGTTCACTTTCTTATGGTCTTGGTAGATAGAGTAGACATTTATCAAAATTTCTTTCGAAATCGCATAGACAGGAATCGCTAAAATCATTCCCATTAATCCTGCGATATTTCCAGCAACAAGTAGAATCAGGATAATTGTCAAAGGATGAACTTTCAGATGTTTTCCCAGTACAAATGGGGAAACAAAATAGGACTCGCCTAACTGAACAATTAAAACGACTCCTACTACTAGTAGAGCTTGGAGTGGCGAGATAGAAAAGGCGATAAAAAATGCAGGAGCAATTCCAATCCATGGACCTAAATAAGGGATAATATCCATTACTCCTGCAATTGTCCCTAAAAGCAAAGCATAAGGCATACCGATGATGAAGTATCCAATCGTAGTAAAGATGCCAACGTATAAACAAACCAGAGCCTGACCAGTGATATAAGAAGATAAGGTTCTGTTTAATTTAACAAATAAATCGAGGGCTTCTTTACGGAAATTTTCAGGAAAAAACTTAACCACAGCTTGAGAAAATTGGTCTCCTTCTTTTAACATAAAAAATAAGATTGCTGGAGCAGTAATAAGGACAACTGTCACTCGCGAAATAATCCCGATAAAAGAGGTTAATCCACTTGAAACATTTGAAAAAGTATTTTTAATTAATTCTGAAAAGGATACGTTCCACTCGGCAAAGGCATTTTGTATGGTTTGGTCATCCAGTCCAAAGCGATCCATTAAGCTTATGGTTGTATTTTGAAGATTTGTGAGAAATTCTGGAAAACCTAGAACGAGCTGGTTAATTTGACTAACTAAAATGGGTATATACTTAGTTAAAACAATAACAGCCAGAAAAATAACAAAACCAAATAAAGCTAGAATGGCATACATTCGTTTAACGCGAATTTTTTCTAATATTTCTACTAAAGGATTCATCAAATAATAAAGAAACCCAGCAATGATTAAGGGAGTAAATAAAACTGAGAAAAAGGCACCAATCGGATAGAAAACAAAACTGATTTTTGTTCCTGTCCATACAAGCAAAAAGATCGCTAATAGTTCTATCGTCCAGAAAAAGAGTTTTGATTCTTTAAAACGGTTCATAAATATGCTCCTTCTACTATCATTTTTAAATAATCGGTCGAAACATCCTTCTATTCATTTTAAAGAAAGTTCCCCTAGAAAACAAACCGTTCTCCTGCATAAAAAGCGAAAATGCGGTAAAATAAGAATAACTTAAAGAGTAGGAGTGAGTAAATTTGCAGAAAACAGTAAAATTGTCAAATCGCATAGAAATTCCTGTGTTAGGATATGGTACTTGGCGAAATACAGATCCAAGTGAGTGTGTAGAAGGTGTGAAGAATGCTTTATTAATGGGTTATCGTCATATCGACACGGCTCAAATGTATGGCAATGAAGAGTTAGTAGGAGAAGGAATGCGTTTAAGTGGAGTTCCTCGCGAAGAAATCTTCCTAACAAGCAAATTAAACAATTCAAACCACGGGTATGAAAATACTGTTCGAACGATCGATGAGTCCTTAGAAAAGCTAGGTACAGATTATTTAGATCTATTCTTGATTCACTGGCCAGTAGTAGATGGTCATGAAGAAGATTGGCGCGAAGATAACATTGAAACATGGCGCGCATTGGAAGAAGCTTATGAAGCAGGTAAATTAAAAGCAATTGGTCTCAGTAACTTCAAAGTAGAACACTTAGAAAACCTATTGCCAAACTGCCGCATCAAACCAATGGTCAATCAACTTCGCTTACATCCAGGTTTGCTCCAAGCAGAAACAGTAGCGATGAGCCGTGAAGCAGGAATGGCTATCCAAGCGTGGTCTCCATTGTCACCGATCCCACAAATGGCAGAAAATGAAACAATCATCCAAATGGCAGAAAAATATCAAAAATCCATCGCACAATTATTGTTACGTTATGGGATAGATAAAAACTATATTCCATTAACAAAATCCGTTCACGAAGAACGAATCAAAGAGAACTTCGAAGTCTTTGACTTCGAGCTGGACCAAGCAGATCTTGATTTCTTTGATCAATGGGAGTGGCAAGGAGATATTTTCTTGTAAGAGAAGTTCTATATAAATAAAAAATCATCATCTTTTGTGAGAGTATAAATGGGAGTGAGTAAGGCGTATGAACATAGTACTACTTATTTTTATCGTTCCACTTAGCCTACTAATGCATGAAATTGGGCATGGCATAGGAACCGTGTTGACTTCTAAAACGCACCATGCGCATATTTATTTAGGAGATACTGGAGAGAACAATAAAGAAAATTTTCGAATCGGTCGTCTTCATTTCCATGTTCAATGGGCCTTCACTGGTTGGTGCAGATGGGGAGGAGCATTAAACAAGCGACAGTCTTTTTTTATCTTGATTGGCGGTCCATTAATGACTGCATTCATTATGACTACCTGTCTATTACTTCTTAGGCTAGAAATAGACGGGTGGGGACGAACTCTTTTAGTAATCATAGCAGAGACAAACTTTCTCGTGTTATTGTTCACTCTCATTCCTAATCAGCTGCCTCGTTGGTTTGGTCCTAGATGGAGTTTCCCATCAGATGGGCTACAATTATTGCGTTTATTAATGAGTAAATAGAAAACATCATCTTTAGCTCGCTTGAGTAAAGATGATGTTTTTTACTTGTCATTCTTGTAAATGTTTAAAGATACGAAAGCCATTCATTAGAAACAAATTTATTATTATCAATGCTGCAAAAGTAAAAATAATACTGGTGCTAGTGGGAATCGAGGAAGTGCTGCGCAAAACCATATTTGATTGTTTCAGGAGTAAATGCTTCTAGCCAAATAGCTAAAGGAATCAAGCCAAAAAATAAAAAAATTGACAAAGGTAATAATGGGATAGAACCAATTAGCGAGAAGAGTAAAGATTTGGAGCATTAATAGCAGGCAGCGCTCTATATTCGTTCCATGTAGAATCATTGACTATTTCCTTTATTTTTTCTTTCTCTGCGTCAGCATTGAAACAAAAATAACTTTTAATTTCATTCCTGCCTGTTGCAGTAATATAAGCAAGCTCGTCATTGATCCATTCAATTTCAAGGTTTTCTGAAGTGACGGGCATTAACAGTTCTGTATTGATACTAGAGCTAAGTGCTGAAGAGGTCGTGTCTTCTTCAATAAGAAATCGAACGGACTCTCCTTTTCTTGAAATTTCAATATGATAGTTGTCGTGGGGAGAATCACTGGTTAATAGAACATGTTTTTCAAAAAAGAGTTCATAATTAAACTTTAGAACAGGAATACTTAAAAGAAGAAATACAGAAAGAACCATTAAAAAGAATATCCCACACCCTTGATTGGGAACATAGTCATTACGGGGGTTATTCTTCATATTAGTTATCCTCCGTTGTTGAATTATTTTGACAGAATTTATTTTAAGACGTTAATGCTCTTTTTTGATATCGTTAGTAGTTAATAAAGATTGTACTACACTATATTATAAAAAAACACCTAAATTTCTTTTAAGAGAATTTAGGTGTTTGCGATTATTTATTATTCTTTATTTTTCACGTACGGTTTTCAAAGCTTCTCCCCAACTTAACACTTGATCAAGTTGCGTGTTGAATGTTTCTTCGTGTAATGCAGCTGGAGTAAATTCACTCATATCTTTGAAGTCAGTAAAGAGTGACATAACTACGTGCGTACGTACAGAAGCTACTTGTAGTTCCGCAAGAACCACACGTAGTGCTTCTGCAGCGCGAACCCCACCGGAAGATCCGTAACTGACAATACCTGCAGGCTTATTATTATATTCTACATATAAATAATCGATGGCATTTTTCATTGCGGAGGTTATGCCGTGATTGTATTCCGGCGTAACAAATACAAATCCATCTAATGAAGCAATTTTTTCGGACCACGGTTTTGCTTCGGGTGTGACATAATCGGAACTGTAAGCTGCGGAGATTGGCTCATTGTATAGAGGTAGGTTGTAATCTGCGATATCTACTACCTCATATTCTGCATCCCCACGCTTATCAGCCCATTCTTTCAACTTGTTTGCGACTTTTATGCTATTACGATTCGGACGAGTACTACCTGTGATAATTCCTATTTTCAACATCTGTATTCCTCCTAATATTTAGTTAGTAAAAGCTTGTCTTACAAACTAAGGATAACGCAAGCTTAGTAGAAACTCAAATATTTTATTTCGAAATAGAGGTAAAATCATTCTTTAGACGGATTAAAATGGCCGTTGTATTCTTTATAATGGAACAGTAGAGAAATAGCGAAGGCAGTAATTCGATTTTAGGAGGAATAACGATATGAAAACAAGAAAAAAGACAACAGTAGCTCCTATGTCAAAAGTAAAGAACTTAGTGTCTGCAACGATGAATGGAAAAATAGATAAGAAAAAAAGATGGATGATAGCGGGGATTTTACTTTATATTATTAGCCCAATTGACATCATTCCGGATTTTCTGCCGATTTCCGGCTATGCGGATGACATTGTCTTGCCGATTCTTTTAATTGTAGCAGAGAATTTGATCAGCAGTCATGCTGAGACAAAAAAAGATAGTGATCGCAAAGATGTCACTCCTCAAAACCAATAATATTTTAGGGGCCGGGAAAAAACTCCCGGCCCCTCTAGTATTAACGAATAATAGTGGCGTAAACGTGCTCAAAAAGGCAGATCCGCGCATTATTCGTTCCAGTGATTCGGATCTAAACGCCTTTTTTCCCACTCTCTTTTACGTTATACTTTGTTTAAAAGATGAAAAGATGAGGCGAATTCAATGATTACATTAGAAAATGAAGAATTGAAAGTAACGATTGCTGAAAAAGGGGCAGAACTGCAAAGTATTTTTCATAAAAAAGATCAATTTGATTATTTGTGGCAAGGTGCTGAAGGGTATTGGTCAAAGCATGCACCAAATTTGTTTCCAATTGTTGGCCGTTTGAATGATAACAAGCATATAAAGGATGGAAAGATTTATGAAATGAACCAGCATGGTTTTGCTAGAGATTTGGAATTTAAAGTAGGGGAGGTAACGCCAGATACAGTTGAATTAGTCTTGCAGGCAAATGAAGAGACCTTAAATCGCTACCCTTATGAATTTACTTTGAAGATTCACTATCGTTTAGACAAAAATCAGCTAGCGGTTACTTATTGTGTGGAGAATCATTCTGACGAAACAATGCCTTATTCGTTAGGAGGACATCCCGCATTCAATTTACCGATTAATGGGGAAGGGAAGTTCGAGGATTATAAACTTCATTTCAATGCCGGGGCTGGACTCGAAAGCTTAGAGTATTTTGAAATGGAACCGTTGCCGTATATGAGCGGTCGAAAACTGCCATTAACGGCTTTGAAAAATGGAGAAATTTCTATTGACCGTGAACTATTTGGGGCAGGCTTGGTAATGGATATGGAAATGAAAGGAAGGATAGCAACTTTATATTCAAGTCAGTCTTCGCATAGTATTACTTTGAGTTTAGGCGATTTTCCGTATTTGTGTTTGTGGACGGAAGAAGGGATGGAAGCACCGTTTCTTTGTGTAGAGCCGTTTCACGGTATGGCTGATGAATATGGTGAAGTAGGTGAACTGGCAGACAAAAGGGGAATCAATCTGTTAGAAGCGGGCCAGAGAGATGGGCACCAGTATGTCATGATTTTTGATAATGAATGGGAAGTTTCGATTTGCTATCTCGATAACTTTATTGAAGTGTATCCTGCTTCGGAGCGCGAACTGGTAAAAATGAAAGAGCAGTTGTTGGATGAGTCTCGTGTTGACTTTTATGTAGGGACACAACACTTTGTGAAGAAGGAGCTTAAAGGAGTCGGTTGTGAGGGCTGGGGAATACAGTTTGATTAATTCCATCTAGTGAGCACAAAATAGAGCGTTCACTAAACGAGATTGTTAGCCGCCATCTTCAAAAAATAAGCCTCGATACAAATTAGTCGTTGTATCGAGGCTTATTTTTATTTTATATTAGAATTTCCTCTCCATTATATTGTCTGACAAAAAATGAGAAAGCACTCTAATTTTTAGTGAAAATCATTCCGTAACAGGACTGAATACTATGGAAGAGAAATCTTTGATATAAAGAATCTGGCTATCCTCAAGCTCGACGACCAGGGAGGCACCCTCTTCTTCGTTAAAGTAAGAGGAAACAACTTCAATAATTTGGTAACTTTTATCTTCATTCAGTAGATAAAAGTATTTTACACCGGAACCGCCTGAAGGCATAGGAAGGGAAACGGAATAGGCACCGGCCTTAATATCAGCACCCACATGAAAAATCCCGTTCGTAAATTCGTACGCCCCTTCTTCCAGCGGCGGTTGTTCAGGACCACCGACGATGGTATATTCGTGAAAAGAATCTGCCGGATGATTTGCCAATAAAAGAAGAGGGTCCGTTTCGGAATTGGCACTAATTTGCATGCCATCATATAAGTTAAGTTCAATATTCCCTGATGAAAAATCAAGGACTTGTTGGTAAACAACTTCACCACTTGAATCAGCAACCGTCAGATAGCCTGATTCAAAGTTCCGTATAATAATATAACGGCCTTCGGGGACATCTTTTCCAATAACGATTGGATCTGACAAAATGCGCATTAAGAGCTCTTCACCTTCAAACTCCAGCGGTTCTTGAAAAAAGAAATCCGGAATTGTCGGAGCCATGGCTTCTTTTTCCTCGCCAATAATCTCTTGACGTGCCTGATAAGCTGAAATGGCTTCTTCATTTTTATCAATTGTACGACCATCATAGCTTTCTTTGGCAAATCCGGCAAAGGAAGCACAGCCTGTTAATAAAGGAATGGCCATCAATAAACAATAAACTTTTTTATTCATGACATCACTCCTTGTTTTCAGTTGTAAAATCATAAATACGGATATAATGATCTGCTGTTCCAAGCGGGCCGATTGATGTGGTTTCCGCTTGATGAGAACGAAGCAGGGAGAAGTATTGCTTGGCTTCTTCTTCATTTTGAATCGGAATACAACATAGACCGTTATCCAGATACAGGGTGCCATCCGGAAGATTTCCAAGTGAATCGTAGGATTGTCGGGAAATTTTTCCTTTTACATAGGACACCTTTTCTTCATGGTGGTCCGAAATAAAGATAAAGCGCCCATTTTCCAAGAATAAAACTTTATCTGCATATTCATCTAAGTTATCCAATAAATGCGAAGCGACCATAATGATTTTTCCTTCTGATCGTAATGTTTCCAGAACACTTGAAACTAAATTAACATTTTCAGGGTCAAGGCCATTCATCACTTCATCCATCAACATAATGGGAGTATTGGCAGCGCACATCATGGCGAAGCAAAGCCGTTGTCTCATTCCCAGCGAATAAGTATGAACTTTTCGATCGACATAGTGGCCCATATGTAACATATCAATAATGGCCTCCACACGGGAAGTGTCTTTTTGCCAGATTTCTGAATAAAGTTGAATGTGTTCGCGGCCCGAAAAGTTCTCATATAAGTCAGCTTGGTCAGGGAAAAAAGTAATTTTTTTATGTAATTTTAAAATATCCTTTCGGCTGTTTTGATAAGCTTTTCCATCGATAGCGACACTACCGCTTTTTAACGGAATATAATGCATGATGGCATTGAAGAGTGTTGTTTTTCCGGTTCCGTTTGGCGCGACAATCCCGATGATGGAACCATCGTCGATATCAAAGCTAATGGCATCTAAAATGGTTCGTCCGCCAAATTTGACGGTTAAATCTTTTACTGATAAGGTCATGCGCTCATCCTCCTTCGTAGCCCAAGAGTCTGGGTTTGGATTCGATCAAAAATACGGGTAAAGAGTCCTTCTAAAATGACAATCGACAGAAGCATTAATAAAATGCCTTTCCACATGTAGGTCGCTGACAATCCGGTGCTTGCAGCTGTATCTCCCATTAATATCGATTCAACATGGAAATACAAGCTCGGTTGCCAGGATGAAAATGGCTGGGTAAGCTGCCATAGAGACGGCACGAAAAATAGTCCCAATACAATGATGATGGTTAAATAAATGGTTCGGAATATCCAGCTGAGTCCCACTGTTAATAATAGAAGCAGGTAGCTTAGAAGCATGGCGGAACCAATAGCAACCAAGGCATACTGCCAGATAGCAACTGGAACATAACCGTTCTTAGAATAAATAATCACTGGATACCACAAGCTTCCGGGAGTTTCGAGCGATAGGCTAAACAAATAGCTAGCTAGCAGTCCAAGAAGGGAAGTTACCCACATCACCGTCCACAATTGTAAAGTGCGTGTGCGCCACTGTTTCTTCCAAGGAACCGGGAGACCATGAGTGATACTCCAGTTTTTTGTTTGGTCACGTGTGAATCGATCACAGCCTAAGAGGGCGATAAACAGAAACAGAACGAAGCCGATCATCATATTCACTTCTTCCAAGAAGATGTTGCTTGCAGAAAAGGAGTTCCATTCGATATCGAGTCCTTTTTCTTCCATATAATTAAAGAAGGCGACATCTTGACGGATGGAATCTTCATCAGGCATATAACTCATTAAATAATCATAGTATTCAAAGTCAGTCAATTCTAACAGGTAGGCATTGTTACGGGCGATGTTCGTACCGTTTTCCAAATAACTATCGAAGACATGCTCCAATCCTTTTATTTCGTTTCCATCACGTTGAGAAAGAATGTAAAGCTGCATGCCGTATAGCATTTGTTGTTTTGCTAAAGTATCATACACTTCTTTTCCATCAACGCCTGAAAAGACACTGTCAGGGATTGAGTTGAATAACTGATGGATTATGTGATATTGGTCTTCCATTTCCTCTTCAGGAAAAGATAAGTTTTGTTGCTGATATAAAAGGGAAAAAGAGCTGAAAAAAATTAAAAAGCCAAACAATAAGACACGTGTTTTCCAATCTCTTATCAGTTTTTTCCATTCCCATTTTGCTAAGTGCATCTTTTCCCTCCTTTATCCAATGAATTTCTGACGTGTGCGAATGTAAGTTGCGATAGCTAACAGAACTTCAACACCGATTAATGTAGCCGCAATAACAAAAAGGCCTTGATTTACGGTGATGGTGGGTGTGTTTAACATAAAATTCTTTTCCCCAGATATGACTTTTCCAAAGTCAAAATAAGTTTGAGGGAAGTGACTAATATCGATGCCAAAAATGTCCCGAGTTGTGCGGCTGAAATATAATTTTTCGAACAATAAAACGAATAGGCCGGCAACGAAGACCACAACCTCTTGGCGAAAAAGTAGAGACAGCAGGGCCGAAAGTCGGATAAAGAGATAGAGTAACAACAGTAAAAATGGTATGGTCTTTAGTAGAAATGATCCGATGCTCATTAAGCTGTATACATCAGGATTCATCATATAGTCCTCACTGTAGTTGAAAAGTGGTACTTGCCAACTTAGAGAACCAAAGCCATATAGTAATCCGTTTACAATAAAAAACAGTAGGGCTGCTGCTGCGAAAAAAATCAAAACGAAGCTTAAAATAGCTAAAGACTGCGTGAAGAGGTAACGCCCCCAGCCGATCGGTACACCAATCTGTTGCGTTCGCTTGCGAACACCCAGAACAAAAACGTCAGCAGCAATGAAAAGGGTCAGTACGATGAGAATCGTTGGTCCCCAATTATGAAGAAAGAGCTGGATCTGCTGCCAAGATGTTTTTTCTTGAAGGACATGGAACGAAAGGATATCTGGATCGTAGCTCCCAATCCGATTGTGGTTGTTTACTGAATCGTATTCCCGATCTTTCCCCGGGTACAAGGAGTGCTTGTTGTAATAGTCATTCTTTTCCTCAAAGTGGAAATCAGGGACATACACATTCGTCAATTCAATGTAGCGGCCCACATCCCCGTTTTCAATAGCAGCTAGTAAGGCACGGCTATTTTCATATTTGTATTTTCCATCGGCATAAGCCGATTTTCCCGTAAACAAATTAACGTTAAAGTTGCCTTTTTCAGCAGCAGTTTCCATAATCCCTTTGTTGGATTGGACGCTCATTTTCAATTGATCAAGATCAATAGTGTCATAGCCATTCTGCTTCGTAAGGAAGAAGCCGCTATAGAAAATAATACCGATAAAAACAAGCGCGATAGTCAATCTATTTTTACTATTTCGCATTAAATGCAACCAAGTTTCTTTAAATAAAGATAAAGTCATGTCACGTCTCCCTTCTTTTTAATCAAATTACTACTAGTTTATCATATTGATTTAACTAATTGGGCATTAATCAACAAATGTTTAGGAGGTAGATGAAGTCTCACCTTAAAAAAAGTAGTAACCCCCAAAAGTTAGATTAGAATCTAAACATTTTGAGGGTCACTGCCAGATAATAGATTGAAAGGGCATTAAATTTATTTTTTGGTCTTTTTGTACATTCTAAACTCCAAAATAAAAAAGAAAATAGCAAGTATAAAGAAAACAGACATTAGGATAGAATCACTTGGATTATAAGCAGCAAAAGACATTGATTTTAGAAAGTTTTGATAAAAGTAAATAATGATTCCAAAAATGAGACAGAGAACTGCATTCAGCGCATACATATTTTAACCTCCTTTCAAAGAAAGCGGTTGTTTTTTTCGTATATTATAGTAAATAATAAACACGAAGTACAATAAAAGAAGGGCAGCGCATGTGGCTTTTTTAGCGATGGTTTTGTTAACCATTAACTATATTTTAGCAGTTTACAAATAAAGCGAGAAAAAGAATGAAAAAATCATTCTTTTTTCTCGCTTGTTTGCTTTTCTGATTTTCGGCTTATTCCAAAAATTGTGCTTCATATAAGCGGCGGTATGTTCCGCCAACTTTCATCAATTCTTCGTGGGTTCCTTGTTCGGAAATCCCATTTTCGTCTACCACAACGATGCGGGTCGCATGTTTAATGGTTGCGAGACGATGGGCAATGATCAAGGTTGTGCGTCCTTCAGCCAGAGAATCAAGGGATTCTTGAATCACTTGTTCTGTTTCTGTATCCAGAGCAGAAGTTGCTTCATCCAAAATTAAAATTGGTGGGTTTTTCAAGAACATGCGGGCAATCGATAGGCGTTGTTTTTGACCGCCGGATAGTTTGACACCGCGTTCTCCGATAATGGTATCCAAACCTTCTGGCATGGATGCAATGACGTGATCAAGGTTTGCTAGTGTAGCCGCATGTTTTACTTCTTCCTCAGTCGCATCCAATTTTCCATATTTAATGTTTTCTCGGATGGTTCCCGGGAAAAGGTAGACATCTTGTTGGACAACACCAATTTCATTTCGTAAAGAAGACATGGTGACATCTTGGATATTGTATCCATCAACCGTGATACTGCCTCCTTTAATTTCATAAAAGCGTGGTAATAAATTACATAGCGTCGTTTTACCTGCTCCACTTGGACCAACAAAAGCAACGGTTTCGCCTGCTTCAATGGATAAACTGATATTATCAAGTACTTTTTCAGACTCGTCATACCAGAAGGAAACATTTTTGTATTCAATATCGCCTTTTAAGTTATGAACATCCACTGCACCTGCTTTATCCTTAATGGTTGGTGGGCGGTCCATTTCTTCAGAGAAGCGGCGGAAGCCTGCGATTCCTTTTGGATACATTTCAATCATGTTGTTTACTTTTTCAATCGGACGGACGAAAATATTCGATAAAAGAATAAATCCAACAAAATCTCCATAACTCAATTCACCTCGAATGGTATAGTAAGAGCCAAAGAACAGGGCAAATAAGTTAATCAAACGAATAATCAAATAGTTATAAGAGGAACTAAAGCCCATCATTCTATAGAAGAGAAGTTTTGATTTCCGGTAAGATTGATTCAAAAATTTGAATCGTTCTGCTTCGTGTTCCTCATTCGCGAATGCCTGAACGACACGAATTCCGCTTACAGAGGCTTCAATACCAGCATTGAATTCGCCTAAATCTTCAAAAATACGAGTATTTACTTGAGTCATTTTCCTATTAAAGTAAGAAACGGCAAACATAATCAACGGGATCAAGCAAACCGTCGCAATGGCTAATTGTGTATGAACTTGAAGCATCAATAAGAATGCCCCTAATAAAGTAATGATCGTAATGAAAATATCTTCTGGTCCATGATGCGCTACTTCTGAAATTTCAAAAAGATCGGTTGTTAGTCGCGTCATCAACTTTCCAGTTTTATGATTATCATAATAGCTGAAGCTTTGCTTTTGCATATGGGTGAATAATTCTTGTCGCATATCAGTTTCAATATTCACACCCAGCTTATGACCAAAGTAAGTAACAATATATTGCATAGCTGTATTGATAATATATAGCAGTAATAAACCCAATGAAGATAAAATAACGAGATTCCATTTCCCGGAAGGCAAGATACTATCAATAACATTATTGACTGCCACAGGAAAGGCCAACTCTAAAACCGCAGCAATTACAGCACAAGCAAAATCAAGGATAAACAATGATTTATAAGGGCGATAATAGCTAAAAAATCGTTTAAGCATAGGGGGCCTCCTTTGAAATAATATAATGAACTTAAACACAACCATAATTATGGCATACAAAAAAAGAAGAAACAACTTTTCAAGACTTTTAAATATATCATAATTTTTTTCCTGTTATCTTTCTCTTAATAAATTTATGATAGGCTGTTTTTAATTGTAAAGATAAGAATAGGAGTGGACAAAATGGGGTTAACAGGAGTAGTATTCGCTTTAATTTTTTTGATTTGTCTTTCTTTTTTTCTGTTGGGTATGTATTTGTTGATTCGTAAAAGAGGGAAAAGGTTTCCGCCCTTTAAAGGCAGCTATTGGGTGCTGGCAGCACAAGGATTCTTTTTACTTTTATTTTTTACAGAAATATTTGCGGCTCTTCCATCGATATTTTTTGATATAAGCTTATATGGCAGTGCCTTGTTCGGCGTGCTTTATAGTATAAAGGAAATTAAGAATAATGTGCTGCTCGCACTGGTGTTAGGGGCTAGTACAATCTTTTTTTTCTTTTTATCCCCTTTACATGGCTAATAGGAAGTATGTGATTTTTAAATATCTATAAAAAAGGGACTCCAAGCGTAGTTCAGCTCGAAATCCTTTTCTTATTTGTTTCAACTACTGCTATGTTAAGAGTTTTCGAGGGCTTTTATTCTAAAGTCACCCATCTGTTGATCAAGATTACTCCGCAAAGTTGTAAGGTTTTCGTGAGTTAACTGCTTGTCGGCGACTACTTGTTTGCCATCAATGAAAACGTCACGAACATTGCTGGCATTAGCAGAATAAACCAAGGCAGAATAAGGATCGAAGATCGGAAACATATTTACGGAATCCGTTTCAACTAAAACGATATCGGCTTTTTTACCAACTTCTAACGAACCAATTTTGTCGGCAAGACCAATCGCTCTTGCACCGTCGATGGTTGCCATTTTAACAATCTCACGAGCAGGAAAAGCGGAACGATCCTGTAAGTAAGTTTTATGGAAATTGGCAACCAAACGCATTTGTGTAAACAAATCTAAGGTGTTGCCACTACTCGGGCCGTCTGTGCCTAGTCCAACCCGTATCCCCGCATCTCTCATTTGTTGGACGGGCGCGATTCCTTTGGCGGATTTTGTATTTGCGCCGATACAATGAGCGACGGCTACATCCTGTTCTTTTAAAATAGCAATATCTGCTTCCGTTGCGAAAATGCAATGGGCAGCGAGGACTCGATTATTTAGAATACCCCAGTCAGCTAAGAGTTCGACAGGAGTCTTACCGTATTCATCTTTATACTGTTTCATCTCGAAGCTCATTTCGCTTAAATGAATTGAAAAAGGTATGTCATATTTTTCTGAAATCGCAGCCGCTTTCTGTAAGGAGTCTTTGGTATTTGTATAAGGTGCATGAGGAGCGATTGCAGGAATGATTCGGTCATGACCCAGCCACTTTGGAATAAAAGTTTCACAGTATGTTAAACCACCGTAGGCTTCCCTGCTGTCGCAGGCTTCTTCCAGAACTGTTTCTGCTAAGATTGCGCGAGAGCCCATTTCATCCGTTGCTTTCGCCAGTTCATCTTCAAAGTAATACATATCAAAGAAAGTAGTGATTCCTGCTAATTGCATCTCGGCAATGGCATATTTTCCGCTATGGTAGGCAAGTTCCTTGGTCATACAAGCATTTTCTAATGGGAACAAGAAGCGGGTTAATCGATCGGGGGTATCATCGCCAAGCGAACGGAAAGGAATCATACCGATATGTGTATGAGTATTGACCATGCCTGGTATTGCAAAGGCTCCTTTTCCATCGAGCGTGTGTACCTTGGACTGGGAAGGAACTTCTGACATAGGACCCACTTCTTGTATGAGATTATTTTTTAGCAGAATGTAGCCAGGATTGTATTCTGTAAATTTTTCATCCATTGTTAAGATATGTAG
The DNA here is from genome assembly GCF_003955755.1 of Jeotgalibaca ciconiae. Taxonomy (NCBI): domain Bacteria; kingdom Bacillati; phylum Bacillota; class Bacilli; order Lactobacillales; family Carnobacteriaceae; genus Jeotgalibaca; species Jeotgalibaca ciconiae. The sequence goes on from NZ_CP034465.1 coordinate 1,396,156, forward strand.
ATTAATTAATAAAGTCTGCATCATCATCCTCCACTAAAGGAATGTGTTCGTGCGTGTGAACATCCATCATTCCAAAATCCGTAATTTTTATTTTTGGAGAAACCGGTAAGGACAGGGTAGAAAAGGACATGATCTCATTCGTATTTTTGTAGCCTATCTCACGCATGCCATTCCGCACAGCTTGCAGCTGTTTGCCTAGTACTGGCACCGATTCATCGCTCAAGATTCCTCCAATTGGCAATGGACAAGCAGCTGTAACTTTCCCATCTTTCGACACCGCATATCCGCCATTCAGACGCAATAGTTCTTCTTGGACTTGTAAAATATCTTCCATTGAAGTTCCCATTACCATCAAGTTGTGATGATCATGCGCCCAAGTTGTTCCGACAGCTCCTTTTTCAGTGAGAGCATTTTCTACTAATCCATAACCAATATTTCCATTTTTTCCATATCGTTCCATGACCAGAATAAGTGCCAGACCGCTATTTTCCCAATCTAATAGGCCATTTTTAACGGAAATCTCACGTTGCACATGTTCGGTGAACGTTCCAATTTCTTGAATTTGCATGACATTGCAGAGAACGCAGTTTTGCTTTTTGGAAATCGGGAACTGCAAGTCATCTTTTGTTAGCGGACTACAATGGATGGAATGATAAAACTGTTCCGGAAAGGCACTGTCATTTTTTGAGTAAGACATTTCGTCACCGCGTGAATGAACAAGCTTTCCTTTTTTATAGACGGCTTCAATGTGCACATTTTCTAATTGATCTAAAATAAGAAAATCAGCCAGATAACCAGCGGAAATGGATCCACGGTCTTGAAATCCCATTCTGCGGGCAGCTGTGTAGGTAGTCGTATAAATGGCCTCCCTAACCGGCATGCCTGCTTCAATCGCAAGGCGCACATTTGCATCCAAATGCCCTTCTAATAAATCATCCGCCATAATATCATCGGTGATAATGGCAATGTGCTCGAATAATTGGTGTTTGTTGAGTACGGCAATGTTTTCTGGCGTAATGGATTTCTTTTGGAATTCCAAGAAAATGCCACTTTTGATTTTCTCCAGGATAGAGTCGGGAGATTGATGAGTATGATCAGCTGTGATTCCTGCATACATGAATTTACTTAAGTCTTCTCCTGTGACGCGAGGAACGTGCCCCTCTAGTGGCATAAATGGTTTCTGTTCTTGGACTGTTTTTAAAATTTGACGAATGAGCGAATCGGGCTCACTTGTGATGCCTTTAAAGTTCATTGCTTCTCCAAGCGCAATCACATCAGGATGTTCAAGTAAGCTTAGGACTTCTTCGATTCCGATGATTCCACCGGTAGTTTCTAATTCAGGCGTAGTGGATGGAACAGAAGAAGGAATGGCATAGAATATGTCCAATTCTGTTTTTTCGTCCATAAAAGTTCTAATACCTTCTAAACCAAAAACATTGGCAATTTCATGTGAGTCTGCAACCACTGTGGTAACGCCATGGGACAGGGCAGCGCCGGAGAATGTGGCCGGTGGAATCATCGAGCTTTCAATGTGCATGTGAATATCGATGAAACCTGGAATAATGTATTTACCGCTAGCATCAAGGATTTTTGAGGGATGTAAGTAGCGTAAATTTTCTTTACTAACATAGTAGAATTTTTCACCGGAAATGGCGATATTTTCTACGTCAAATGTTTTTAGAAAGCTGTTGAAAACCAACGCATTTTCAATAAGTAAATCAATTTTCATTATGAACTCCTTTCACGATTTGAAAATATCGTGCTTTATTTTAGACTAGGGGATTATAAGTTCAGCCATCAATGTCTAGCTCCCAAGTCCTGACCTAGTGAAAAAAAGATAAATTTGCCCCATTGCGCGCTTCGCTGCTCATTCAGGGTCAAATTTCCTATTTTTTCATAGGCCAAGGCGGACTTGTCCGCTTTTCTTATGTTATTTTAAAATACAGCCCAGATATTTGTTCTGTACTTTATATATTGGCGGAAAAGTAAATTACAGGCCAGATTTTTACTCTGTACTTTACTTTACCGCAGAAAGTAAGGGGCCGGAAGGATTTTCTTGTAGACTAGGGGATTATAAGTTCAGCCATCAATGTCTAGCTCCCAAGTCCTGGCCTAGTGAAAAAAAGATAAATTTGCCCCATTGCGCGCTTCGCTGCTCGCTAACGCATATCATTCGACTAACCCGCTGAAGCGTGAAGTCTCCTGACAATTCAGGGTCAAATTTCCTATTTTTTCATAGGCCAAGGCGGACTTGTCCACTTTTCTAATCTTTGCATCAAAGAAAAGGGCTGGAAAAAACTCCCAGCCCTTTGTCTCTACCCGAATAATGCAACGTAAATGTGCTCAAAAAGGCAGCCCCGACTTCCACTTCACGAATAATGCTCAGATGGTCTGCAACCATCTGAGCATTATTCGCTCCAGTGATTCGGTGCTAAACGCCTTTTTTCCCACTCTCCTCTATTTATCTGTATATTATTGATTCAGTACTTGATTCCATTGACTGATCCATTGTTCCATTTGTTCGTTTACAAAGGTAAAATCAATTGCTTTCGCGCGTTGTGCAACGTCACCATATGTTTTGTTTGCTGCAACTTCTTCGTCTAGTTCAACGTCTGCATTTGTAGGAGCTTCATTTAAAGAACCTGCAGTAGTTGTTTGTAATTCTTCACTTAGTTTCCAGTTGATAAAGTCGTAAGCAGCTTCTTTGTTTTCTGAAGAGGCAACTACGTTTAATGTATTGAAGTTAGCGTAGGTACCAGATTCTGGAACGATGTATTGTACGTCTGGATTTGCTTCAGAGATAATTGGGAAAGCAAAGTCTCCTACAACTGCTGCAACAATTTCACCAGCTTGGAATAAATTCGCTAAGTCAGATGATTTTGTATAGGTTTTGGTAATATTTGGTTTTAATTCAGTTAATGCTTCAAAGCCAGCTTCGCCATTATCGGAAGCAATATCAATGCCTTTGTAATCACTTGCTACATGAAGCATTGCCGGTCCAAAAGTAGTTGTGATATCAGGAATAGAAATTTTTCCTGCCAGTGATGGATCCCATAAATCAGACCATTCATCGATCGTCATTCCAGCAGCTTCTTCATTGTAGATAATACCAATGCTGTTCATTGTATAAGGAGCACCAGAAGTATCAACTGCATCTTTTGCACCGTCTACTAGAAGTGCCAAGTTTGGAACTTTTGTTTCATCAAGAGGTTCAAACAATCCGTCAGCAACCCCCGTAGCAGCATTTGCCTGAGAAAGTTCAATGACGTCAATTGTCGAGTTAGGATTGTTTTCTAATTTGGTGAAACGTTCGCTTGAATTTCCTACTTCATAAGTAATCTTGATTCCTTCAGCTTCTTGGAAGGGTTCGAAAATATCACTCTTGATAACATCTTCGCTGATTGCGAAAGTAGAAATGACTAGTTCGCCGCTGCTTTCACTTGATCCAGAGTCTGTATTGCCACATGCTGCTAAAAAACTAACTGCTGCTAGAGATAATGTCGCTGCTTTCCATTTTTTCATGATTATAAAATCTCCTTTTATACTAATATGATTTTTTCTGGAGCGAAGTAAAGTGTTACTTCGTCACCCGATTGATATACATCTGAATTTTCATCATTGACTAGCAAACTGCCTAATGCAGTTTCCACTTCGTATTGGTAGCTTTTTCCTAAAAATGTCCGAACAAGAACGGTTCCTTTTACCGTATTGTCGCTTTCTGTAGTAGAAACGACTTCGATATCATCTGGACGGATGGTAGCTTTTACTCGGTTTTTTTCGGTAGAACGGATCGTATTGAAGCGAGCACCATTTGCGGCTTCGTAAATCATTTCTCGTTCTTTAGTCAAATCAATAAAGTTCTCAAAGCCGATAAAACGTGCAACAAATTCTGTTTTTGGATTTTTATAAATTTCTTCAGGCGAGTCATATTGTTCAATAACACCTTTATTCATAACCGCAACTTTGTCAGAAATTGAGAAGCATTCCTCTTGATCATGAGTAACAAAAATCGTTGTAATGCCCAACTGACGCTGGATTCGTTTGATTTCCATGCGCATGGTAACGCGTAATTTTGCATCTAAGTTACTCAATGGTTCATCAAGTAACAATAATTTGGGCTCCATCACTAAAGCACGAGCCAATGCAACCCGTTGACGTTGACCACCGGAAAGCTGCTTTGGATATCGATCGGCGAATTCTGCCAGACCAGTTTTCTCTAACATATTTACGACTTTTTCTTCAATGCTTGCCTTTTTCTCTTTTTTCAGCTTCAAGCCAAATGCGACATTTTCAAAAATCGTTAAATGAGGAAAGAGGGCATATGATTGAAATACCATTCCAAAATTTCGTTTATGGACAGGTACTTTTGTTAAATCCATTTCGTCCACAATAAAATTTCCATCATTCGGTTCAATCAGTCCTGCGATCACTCGCAAAGTGGTCGTTTTCCCACAACCTGATGGACCTAACAGGGAAACAAGCTCCCCTTTTTCGATGGATAAGCGTAAGTCTTTTAGAATATCATTTTTTCCGTCGTAACTGACACGGATATCCTTTAATTGCACAAAAGCCATTTGCTGGCGTCCTCCTTATTATGTCTTATGAGATAGATGCGAGTCCTAGTGTTTTTTCGATTCCGACCATTAGTAAAATCGTACCGAGCATTAACATGACAGATAAAGCAGAAACAGTGGGATCATAATTATATTCAATGTAACTCATCAGGTTTGTTGGCAGTGCAGTAACGCCTGGGCCTGAAAGAAACTGTGATACTGGGATATTGTTAAAGGAATTAATAAAAGCCAACATAAAAGAGGCGAAGATTCCCGAAGTGATATTCGGTAATACCACTTTAAAGAAAGCGAATAGTTTTGTGCTTCCTAATGTCCAAGCGGCTTCTTCAATGGAAAAATCAAGCTGTTCCAAACTAGAACCAACTACACGGATAATGTAAGGCAGACTGATTAGGAAATGCCCAAGTAAGAGACCTTGGAAAATCGGGAACTGCATCCGAATTACGATAAACTGAAACAAGGAAAAACCAACAACCACTCCAGGGATAATGGTAGGAGAAAGGAAAAAACTTTTCAAAGCCTTTCTACCGGGAAAAGAATATCTCGAAAGAGCATAAGCTGCTGGAACTCCAATGAATAATGCTAAAATGGTTGCTAAAAGTGAAATCCGTAAGCTTAACCAAAAACTACTAATAAATCCTCCCACTTGAAATACATTTGCATACCATTTAAAAGTGAACCCTTCAATTGGAAATTGAATCGTAGGATTTTCTCCAAAAGAGGTTACAATGATAATAAATAAGGGTAAAAATAAGAAAAGGAAAACAAGTAATACGAAAAACGTTAATCCTTTTTGTTTACGCATGGATGTCTCCTCCTCTCCGGTCAACTCTAGTTGCAATCCAATTAAAGAGATTCATTACTAAGACGGTCGTAACAATCATAATTAAGGCAATCACACCTGCGTCTTGCCAGTTACCTAAAGTCATGGCATTTTGATAAAGGAAAGTCGACATCATCATGTTTTGATTTCCACCTAAAAGCTGCGGGGTCGTATAAGCAGTCAATGTTCCGGTGAAGACAAGGATACTTCCAACAATGACACCTGGAATGCTCAATGGCCAAATGACTTTTACAAAAGCAGTTAAGGGGCTAGCTCCAAGAGTTTCGGCAGCTTCAACGATTTCTGTATCGATATTTTCTAAAATCCCTACTAGGGTAGTAATCATAAGTGGTAAAAATAAATAAACAGAACCGACTGTAATCGCAAATTCACTGTATAACATCCGAATAGGTTCTGAAATCCAACCGACGCTTAGTAAAAAGCGATTGATAATACCATTTGTTCCGAGAATGTTAATCCACGCAAAGCTTCGGACAACAGAATTTGTTAATAATGGAAATAAAACCAACCCCATCATGAGGCTTCTCCATTTTCGATTGTTCCTTGCAATGAAATAAGCGGTGGGCAGGCCAAAAATGACAGTAACAAGTGTCACAAGTAAGGAAATTTTAATGGTTCGCCATAGAATCGTTCGGTTATAAGAATCCATGAAGAAAGAAAAATAAGATTCTAATGTAAAAGCTCCATCGTAAAAAGTGGGCCATATAACAGAAATAAGAGGTAATACTAAAAAGACGACTAACAAAATGAATCCCGGAGTAACAATCAAATATGGGACGTTTTTGGATGACACAAGAAAATCCTCCTTTAGGACTAATTAAGAATTTTAAAAAAATGAACGAATATAATTAAACCATTAGTGGATTATAAGACCAAAACGAGTGTTTTTCAAGTGAAAAACGAATAAACAACAATATTTTTAAATTGATTGTTCGGTTATCGTTAAAACAAGATAAAAGAAATAGAGAGAACAGTCCTCTTTTTTCGAAGAATATTGTATAATTAGAAGGAAGAAAAAGTAAGAACAGGTAGATTGATAAAAAAAGAGGAGTGAGACCATGCGCAATAAGAAAAAAGGATTGTTTTTATTTGGAATGTGTCTATTAATCGGAACTTTATCAGCTTGTGGCGGACAATCTTCAATGGAAAAATCACCCTATTCAGAAGGGGATTTGAATCAGTTGGATCGCGTTAGTATGTCAACGACTGAAAGTGTTTATCCAGTGGGAACATCGGAAATAAAGGTAACCATCTCCAACGAGACCGAAGAAGAGTATGCATATGGCGTAGAATTCACGGTAGAAAAACAAGAAGAGGAAGAATGGTTTGTCGTACCTTTTGAAGACGGAGTTGCATGGATTGCGATTGCTCATATTTTAGCTCCAAACAGTGAGAATACAGAGACACTCTCTTTTGACTTGCTTGAAAAAGAGTTAGAAGAAGGGTCCTATCGTGTTATAAAAACCATTGCAGGTGAGCCTGTATTGGCAATGTTTACAATAGAAAAATGAGGGAAATTAAATGAATCCAGAACAATTTAAAGAAGCATTAGCAAGCAAAGGAATTATATTGAACGAAAAACAAATGGAACAATTTGAACGTTATTATGAATTGTTGATTGAATGGAATGAAAAAATCAATTTAACAGCTATTACCGATAAAAAAGAAGTTTACTTAAAACACTTTTATGATTCCATTACATTAGGGTTGTACGTTGATGAATTTCACTCACCGATTCAGCTCTGTGACGTAGGAGCTGGAGCAGGGTTTCCGAGCATTCCTTTGAAAATCGCTTTTCCAGAAATACAAGTTACGATCGTAGATTCGCTAAATAAAAGAATCCAATTTTTAAATCTACTCATGAGCGAACTTGAATTAGAAGGGGTGGCTTGCCATCATGATCGGGCAGAAACTTTTGGAAGAAACCCTGAATTCAGAGGACGTTACGATTTTGTAACGGCTCGTGCGGTTGCCCGCATGAGTGTATTGAGCGAGTTATGTCTCCCTCTTGTTAAAAAAAGCGGCTATTTTGTAGCAATGAAAGCAGCCAGTTCAGAAGAAGAATTAGATGATGCGAAAAAAGCCATAGCGACACTCGGCGGGAAGTTGGAAGTAGATCATGCATTTGAGTTGCCATTGGATGCAGGTGAGCGACATATTATTCTCATTCAAAAGACGAAAGAGACACCAAAAAAATACCCAAGAAAACCAGGAACACCAAATAAGAATCCTTTATAGAGCTGTTTTACTGTGAAACAATCGAGTTATAAGGGAAGAAACGCTAGTTGAGGGTATTTTTTTATTATCATTTTTGGTACAATAAGTTGGTATATTAGGACTGAGTTTCCTAGAAGCATTTAGAATCTATACAAGAGCGATAAATGATGCAGTCATTTTGAAGAATGCGGAAGAGAAAAAATGCTCAGTATCATTTTTTCTCTTTTTTTTTAGAGTAGGGTAGTATAAGTTTTTTCTGCCATCCATGTCTAGCGGTCCAAGCCTGTCTCCCAGAAATTAAATAAATCGCACCCATTGCGCGCTTCGCTGCTCGCTAACGCATGTCATTCGACTCACCCACTAAAGTGGGAAGTCTCCTGACAATTCGGGGCACGATTTCCTAAATTTCTATCGAGACAGTAGGGCTTGTCCCGCTTTTCTTAGGTGAGTAGGAAGTCATTAGGTTAAAGAAGAACTGGAGGAAAGTAGATGGCACGGATCATTGCAGTTGCAAACCAAAAAGGTGGCGTCGGTAAAACGACAACTACCGTGAACGTAGCGGCCGCGTTAGCATATCTTGGTAAAAAAGTACTATTAATCGATAGTGATGCGCAGGGGAATGCAACGAGCGGCTTAGGAATTTCAAAAGCAGATGTAGACAAAGACATTTACGATGTGCTGGTTAATCAAATTCCAATCGCAGATGCAGTTCAGCCTTCGTCAAGAGAGAATTTATGGGTGGTACCAGCGACTATCCAATTGGCAGGAGCAGAAATTGAACTGACCAATCAACCACATCGAGAAGCACGATTGCGCAACGCAATAAAAGAGTTAGCAACGGAGTATGATTATGTTTTTATTGATTGCCCGCCGTCATTAGGTCACTTGACCATTAATGCTTTTACAGCGAGTGATGCAGTATTAATCCCCGTTCAATGTGAATACTATGCCTTAGAAGGCCTGAGTCAATTGTTGAATACATTCCGTTTAGTACAAAAACACTTTAATAAAGATTTGAAAATTGAAGGTGTTTTATTGACCATGTTGGATGCCCGTACGAATTTGGGCTTCGAAGTGGTTGAAGAAGTGAAGAAGTATTTTAAAGAAAAAGTTTATAACACAATTATTCCACGAAATGTTCGTCTTTCTGAAGCGCCAAGTTATGGACAATCTATTATTGATTATGATATTCGTTCAAAAGGAGCAGAAGTCTACCTAGAACTAGCAAAGGAAGTGTTAGCAGATGGCGAATAAGAACAGTAAAGGCTTGGGCCGCGGGATTGATGCGTTATTCAGCAGTTTCGAAGACATTGAACAAATTGATGAGAAAACAGAAGAAGTTCAAGAGATTAAGTTAGACGAAATTCGCCCAAACCCTTACCAACCACGCAAGACTTTCGATGAAGATGCTTTACAAGAGTTAGCAGATTCGATTAAAATAAATGGGGTTTTTCAGCCGATTATTTTAAGAAAATCATCTGTAAAAGGCTACGAAATCATTGTCGGCGAGCGCCGTGCGCGCGCTTCTCGTATTGCTGGAAAAGAAACCATTCCTGCTATCGTTCGCGATTTTGATGAACAGGCAATGATTGAGATTGCAGTGCTTGAGAATTTGCAGCGGGAAGATCTTTCACCATTGGAAGAAGCAGAAGCATATCAAATGATGATTGATAAGTTGAATTTGACCCAAGTTCAAGTTGCTGAAAGAGTTGCGAAGAGTCGTCCTTATGTCGCAAACTATTTGCGACTGTTAGTATTGCCCGAAGATGTGAAGCTCTTGTTGCGAAATGGTGAACTGACCATGGGGCAAGCACGAACGTTATTAGGGTTAAAAGACCAAAAACAAATCAGCGAGCTGGCAAAGCAAGTTGTTCAAGAGGGCATTACTGTCCGCCAATTAGAAGCAATGGTCCAAAACCTATCATCAACGACAGAGTCGAAAGAAAAAAAGAAACGTAAAAAAATCGATAAACCTTTTTATATTCTAGAAAGCGAAGAACGCTTGATGGATAAGTTTGGGACATCCGTTCAGATTACTCCAAAAGGTGAACAAGGGAAAATCGAAATTGAATACCTTTCCCCAACTGATTTGAACCGCATTTTAGAATTACTAAATGTTGAATTTGATGACTAGAGAGGGGTGCTTCAACAGATGAATCAAAAAGAATATCAACTTCATGACATTGTTGAAATGAAAAAACCACATCCCTGCCAGAGTAACTCCTGGGAAATTATCCGTATGGGGATGGATATTCGTATTAAATGCCAAAAGTGTGGACAGATGGTCTTGATGCCGCGTCGAGATTTTGAGAAAAAAATGAAAAAAGTATTGGTAAAAGCTGCAGCATCTGAATAAGTGAGCGGTAAGCCGAATAATAGAAAGAGTGGGAAAGTATGTCATTAACAGCTGGAATTGTAGGATTACCGAATGTGGGTAAGTCTACTCTATTCAATGCAATAACAAAAGCAGGAGTCGAAGCAGCAAACTATCCATTTGCGACGATTGATCCAAACGTTGGGGTAGTAGAAGTGCCTGATGAGCGTTTAAACAAATTAACTGAATTAGTGAAACCGAAAAAAACTGTACCAACAACCTTTGAATTTACTGATATTGCTGGCATCGTGAAAGGCGCTAGTAAAGGGGAAGGGCTGGGGAATAAGTTCTTAGCCAACATTCGCCAAGTAGATGCTATTTGCCATGTGGTACGTTGTTTTGAGGATGAAAACATCACACATGTAAGTGGAGAGGTAAGCCCGCTCGATGATATTGAAGTGATCAATCTAGAATTGATTTTGGCTGATTTAGAATCAGTAGATAAACGTCATACACGTGTAAGTAAAATTGCCCGTACAAAGGATAAAGAAGCATTACAAGAATTAGCGGTACTTGAAAAGATGAAAGCAGCTTTAGAAGCTGGAAAATCTGCTCGTACAGTAGAAGTGACTCCTGAAGAAGCACCACTCGTTAAAAGCTTATTTTTACTAACAACAAAACCTGTTTTATATGTGGCTAACATTTCAGAAGAAGATGTGATGGCTGGCGAAGATAATGAGATGGTGAAACAAGTTCGTGAATTTGCGACAACAGAAGGTGCAGAAGTTGTCACAGTAAGCGCAAGGATTGAAGAAGAAGTCGCGGATTTAGAAGAGGAAGAAAAAACTGAGTTCTTACAAGAACTTGGAATCGAACAATCTGGCTTGGACCAGTTAATCCAAAAGGCCTATACGCTCTTAGGTTTGGGAACATATTTTACTGCCGGAGAAAAAGAAGTTCGTGCTTGGACGTTCAAATTAGGGATGAAAGCACCGCAAGCTGCTGGAGTGATTCACTCTGACTTTGAACGCGGCTTTATTCGTGCGGAGACTGTTTCTTATGATGACTTAGTAGCATATGGTAATATGGCTGCCGCAAAAGAAGCTGGTAAAGTCCGTCAAGAAGGAAAAGACTATGTTGTCGCAGATGGAGATGTTATGCTTTTCCGCTTTAATGTATAATAGACAATGATAGAAAATTCTAGGAGGACAGCAACGTGGCAGAAACGAATACTGAAAAGACACTGGAGCAAATACAAGCAGAAAACACAGCTTTGTGGGAACAACTAACCAAGCGAAACGAGCAGTATATGATGGGTTTAGACAAAGTGTTGGTTGCAGCGAACTACGACGAAACAAAAAAAGCCAAATTATATAACAAAATGATGAATGAATTAGCTGAAAATCAAAAAGCTGGTGTGACTGCTCGCCAATTATACGGGACAGTTTCAGAATGCGCAGAAAACATCTTGCAACAACAGGAAGAAAATCCAGAGCGTTCAGCAGACTGGTTGATTGCATTGGACGGAGGTCTGTTACTGGGATCAATTTTTGCTTTGATTTCCGGAATTACCTTATTCACTTCTAAAGAGCAAACGGAAACAGGCATGGGGATTATCAGTTTACTGGTAAACTTTATTGTAGGTGGCCTTGCGATGTTGATTATTTCTAAATACACACCAAATCCTGATGCGCCAAAAGGAAAACGTGGTTATGGAAAGTATATTGCAGCGACAACCGGTGCTATGCTTCTTTGGATGCTGGCAATGACAGTGTCAACATTTATTCCAACAACAATTAATATCGCCTTACCTGCAGTTGCATACTTGGTTATAGCAGCAGCCGGCTTTGGTGCCAAAATTTACTTGAAGAAACGATACCGCATTACCGGTGGGATTTTTTAACGAATACAGGAAGAGCTGGGAGAAATCTCGGCTTTTTTCTGTCTCCAGTATTTAGTCTAACTCAATTTTTGTAGGGTTTTGTATAATACAGACGATTTTTTCAAGCTCTACTCTGTTTTCGGCTTATTTTAATATCCATTTCTCTTTTTTCCTTGACTCGAACTTCAATGGGTGTTAAGTTAGTGAATAAAAAATTGTACGAAAAAGGAGAGGGAAATAAGAATGTCTAACTGGGAGTCAAAATTTGCTAAAGAAGGTTTTACTTTTGATGATGTGCTTTTAATACCAGCAGAAAGTCACGTATTGCCGAATGAGATTGATGTGTCTGTTCAATTAGCGAAAAATATTCAATTAAATGTTCCAATCATGAGTGCGAGTATGGATACTGTTACGGAAGCAGAAATGGCAATCGCAATGGCGCGCCAAGGTGGATTGGGTGTTATTCATAAGAATATGTCTATTCGAGCGCAAGCAGATGAGGTACGTAAGGTGAAACGTTCAGAAAGTGGCGTAATTATTGATCCCTTTTTCTTAACACCAGAGCATTCTGCAGCAGAGGCAGAAGAGTTGATGAGTAAGTATCGTATCAGCGGCGTGCCTGTTGTAAACACCATGGAAGACCGCGTTCTCGTTGGGATTTTGACCAACCGTGACTTACGCTTTATTGAAGACTACAGTGTGGCAATTGGCGATGTAATGACGAAAGACCGCTTAGTAACTGCACCTGTTGGTACATCATTAAAAGAAGCGGAACGCACATTGCAAAAATACAAAATTGAAAAACTTCCTTTAGTAGATAAAGACGGCCGTTTAGCAGGTCTTATTACCATCAAAGATATCGAACGCGTGATAGAATTTCCAAATTCAGCTAAAGATGATCACGGTCGTTTGCTGGTTGCTGCAGCAGTTGGCGTTACTACCGATACATTTGAGCGTGCGCAAGCTTTATTAGATGCGGGAGTAGATGCAATCGTCATCGATACAGCTCATGGACATAGCGCGGGCGTGATTCGCAAAATTAAAGAAATCCGCGAGAAGTTTCCTGAAGCAACCTTGATTGCTGGAAATGTTGCTACTGCTGAAGCTACACGCGCATTGTATGATGTCGGCGTGGATGTTGTAAAAGTAGGAATTGGACCTGGTTCAATCTGTACAACGCGTGTCGTTGCAGGGGTTGGAGTTCCTCAGATTACAGCAATTTACGATGCAGCAGGAGTTGCGCGTGAATACGGGAAAACAATTATTGCAGATGGCGGAATTAAATATTCTGGTGATATTGTAAAAGCAATGGCGGCAGGCGGTCATGCAGTGATGATTGGAAGTATGTTAGCAGGAACGGATGAGTCTCCAGGAGAATTTGAAATTTTCCAAGGTCGCCGCTTTAAAACGTATCGCGGTATGGGAAGTTTGGCAGCAATGGAAAAAGGATCAAGCGATCGTTATTTCCAAGGCGGCGTGAACGAAGCTAATAAATTGGTTCCGGAAGGAATTGAAGGCCGTGTTGCTTATAAAGGAGCAGCAGGCGATATCATTTTCCAATTACTTGGCGGCGTTCGTTCAGGTATGGGATATGTAGGAGCCGGTAATTTGGAAGAGTTGCGCGAAAATGCTCAATTCATTCGTATGTCTGGCGCTGGGCTAATTGAGTCCCACCCTCATGATGTACACATTACAAAAGAAGCACCAAACTATTCGATTAATCGTTAACATTATAGAAGAAACCTGCAGTTCGCTCTAGATTCTGTAGGTTTTTTCGTTTATGCGGAATTTCATCAAGTGAAGCTCTATTCGTTTTACATTCCACTTTCTTTAGACTCTGTTATAATAATGGTAGAAAATTGTCATTTTCTTAATTATTCCTTTACTTTCATTTGGTAAACTAAGAACACAATAAATGTAAAAGAGGTGTGCTGCATGGCAAAGATTCTGATAGTGGATGATGATCGTGAAATTGTTGAGCTTTTAAGTATTTATAGTAAGAATGAAGGATATGAACCGATAAAAGCATATAATGGCATGGAAGCACTACAACTGTTGAAACAACATTTGGACATTCAACTAATTATTTTAGATATTATGATGCCTAAAAAAGACGGGATCAGTGTATTAAAAGAATTGCGTGAAGAGGAAAATCATACTCCTGTATTAATGCTGAGTGCAAAATCAACCGATATGGATAAAATTCAAGGACTGACTTCTGGTGCAGATGACTATGTATCAAAGCCGTTTAATCCATTAGAAGTGATGGCACGTATTAAATCCTTATTGCGCCGTTCTACAATGGCACAACAAGAGACGGAACAAAGTGTTATTGAGATTGGACCGTTATTGATTACAAAAGAATCGCATGAAGTAAAAACATTAACAGGCAAAGAAATCCAATTAACTGCCTTAGAATTTGGGATTTTATATTTGCTAGCCAGCAATCCGAATCGCGTTTTCAGTGCGGATGAAATTTTTGAACGAGTTTGGCTGCAAGAGAGTATTGTTTCCGCAAAAACAGTGATGGTACATGTGAGTCATTTACGAGATAAAATCGAAAAGGCAACAGGCGGCGAAAAAGTTATCCAAACCGTCTGGGGCGTTGGATACAAGATTTCAGAATAAGAGAGGCCTATATGTTGTTAAAAACAAGATTAACGAAAAAAGAATTAGGCGAATTAATATTTGAAGCAATTGTTACCATGGGAATTATGTATTTTATCTATATGGGTCTTGTATTGATCTTTAATCGAGTGGTGCAATCCCCCCCTGACTTTTTATTAAACTGGAACACATTGTGGGAATTGATTTTGTTCTTTGACATTGCACTGTTGCGCTATCGCCGTTTTATTCTTATTACGGCAACGATTTTTGCCATGTTGTTTACATGGTGGCGTCTATTTCGCCGGTATAAACAAATGCAGCTTCGTCATGTTTTAGACGAGTTGCACTACGTTGCTTCAGGTAATTTTGAACATCGTATCAAAGCGAACTTGTCGGGTAATATGAACGACGTTGTTCACAGTATTAATACGTTGGTCGAGAGTACTGTAATGGCGATGGAGGAAGAACGGAAAATTGAACAATCAAAAGATGAGTTAATAACAAATGTGAGTCACGATATTCGTACTCCTTTGACTTCAATTATTGGTTATCTTGGTTTAATAGAAGAAGGGCAATATTCGTCAAAAGAAGATTTAGAGAGATACATCCATATTGCCTATACAAAGTCCCTGCAGATGAAAGTTCTGGTGGATGATTTATTTGAATATACGAAAGTGCGTCAGACTTCTACGCCGTTGACTGTAAAAACAGTAAGTTTAGGCAATCTATTGGAGCAAATTGCGGCTGAATTTGAATTGGAGTCTACTCGAAAAGAGATGAACATTGAAGTTGAAATGAAAACAACCCCATTAATGATTGAATTTGATGTAGATAAGATGGCACGTGTTTTCAATAACTTGATTTCTAATGCACTAAAATACGGCAAAGATGGAAATTTGATTCGGATAGTAGCTGAAAAAGTAGGGTCCGAAGCAATTATTTCTGTTATAAATAATGGGAAAAAAATACCACAAGAATCACTGGATGAATTATTCAATCGTTTTTATCGAGTAGAAGCTTCACGTTCTCAACAAACAGGAGGAACGGGCCTAGGCTTAGCGATTGCGCAAAGCATCATCTCTCTTCATGGAGGTTATATTTACGCAGAGTCCAATGATCAGGAAACAAAATTTGTCATGCATTTGCCGTTAAAACAAACAAATACGTAAACTCGCTGTTATCAGGGAATTACCCGGCAGCGGGTATTTTTTTGATAGACTAGGGGATTATAAGTTCAGCCATCAATGTCTAGCTCCCAAGTCCTGGCCTAGTGAAAAAAAGATAAATTTGCCCCATTGCGCGCTTCGCTGCTCGCTAACGCATATCATTCGACTAACCCGCTGAAGCGTGAAGTCTCCTGACAATTCAGGGTCAAATTTCCTATTTTTTCATAGGCCAAGGCGGACTTGTCCACTTTTCTAAGAAAGTGGAGCTTCTATACCTCGTTTTCAAATGAAGACAGAATTTCTAAAAAAAGATGCGTAGCTTATTGTTTTTTTGTACTGTTTCCGATAACATTAGTAAAGTATCTTGGGTAATAAATGACTTTATAAATAGATAGAAACGATTTGATTGGAGAAGAAGAAATAAATGAAAACTAATAAATTAAAAAAATGGACAATTGGTGCGTTGTCGACAGGTCTTCTAGCTAGTTCAGTATTTTTTGCGCCAAAAGCTTCTGCGGCAGTAGAGCCTATTACGGTTGACGCAAAAGCAGCTTTCGTGATTGATAATGAAACAAATAAAATTCTGCTTGAGCAAAATGGTGACGAATCATTGGGAATAGCATCGATGACAAAGATGCTTAGCGTGTACGTTATTTTAGAAGCAATCGAAGCAGGTGAGATTAGTTGGGATACAACTGTTCCAATTAGTGATTACGCATTGAATATCAGCCAAGATTATGAATTGTCAAACGTACCATTACGTCTCGATTTTACCTATACCGTGAGAGACTTGTATGAAGCAATGCTGATTTATTCTGCAAATGGCGCTTCGATTGCGATGGCTGAATTAGTGGCAGGGTCGGAATCAGCGTTTGTTGATATGATGAAAGCGAAATTGGATGAGTGGGGAGTAACTGATTACAGTATTTATAACTCAACTGGCTTGCCAAACTATTATGCAGAACAATATGGACAGCTTTACCCCGAAGCTCCAGCAGATACTGAAAATCATATGACTGCTCGCGGAGTAGCGACTCTTGCCGACCATTTACTTGATGATTACCCAGAAGTTCTTGAAACAACTTCTATTGTAGAAAAAACATTCATGGAAGGCTCAGACGACGAAATCAACATGTTAACGTATAATCATATGTTGCCAGAAATGATTCATTATCGTCCAAACGTGGATGGCTTGAAGACAGGAACAACAGATGATTCCGGAGCTTCTTTTACTGGTACTGCAGTAGAAAACGAGATGCGCATTATTACAGTAGTTATTGGTGCGGCTGATAATACAACGCGTTTTAGTGAAACTTCTCGATTGATGGATTATGCATTTGATAATTTTGATAAAGTACAAATCGTAGAGACAGGTACTCCAGTAGAAACAGAAGAACCAATCGAAGTTGCCAAAGGGAAAGAAGAAGAAGTTGGCTTGGTCTACAATAGTGATTTAACTGTTGTGACACCGAAAACTGAAGACCGTAAAATTGAAACAGAGTTAACACTTAACCAAGATCTGTTAAACGAAGATGGTGTGGTAGAAGCACCGATTGAAGAAGGAACTGTAGTAGGGAAAGTGGCGATTTCTATTGAAGGCGATGATTTAGGCTATCTTGGTAATAAGCAATATGAAGCAAACGTTGCAGTAGAACGGACGATTGAAAAAGCAAATATTTTTGCACTTGCTTGGAGATGGGTTGCCAGTACTACTGCCAGAGGATGGAACTCTGTAACTGATTTTGTAACTGGATTTTTTTAATTCAAACGAGATTCAATTGACGTACGAGAGCGAATTTAGTAAAATAATGATGATCATAATTTGATAAGAAGCAATGCATGTGAATAGTAAATAAAAGAAATTCTTAAGAGAGTCGGTGGTTTTGGTGAAAACCGATGTATTCTTTTATTGAATCCACACATGAAGCAAACAATGAAAACAACAAGATTGATTAAATTGTTTCGGGTCGCCCGTTATCGTCTGAAAGTGCAAATGTCTTTTTGATATTTGAACTTGGGTGGTACCGCGAACTAGAGCCATTTCGTCCCAATTGATAGGGATGGAATGGCTTTTTTTCTATTTAAAAAGAGGAGGAAGTAACATGCTGGATGTAAAAAAATTAAGAGACGAGTACGATTTTGTTCGTGCTAAATTGGCTGATCGTGGTGTAAAAGAGGCAGAGTTAGTTGAGTTTAAGGAGCTGGATGAGCAACGACGTAATAAAATCGTTGAAACTGAAAACTTAAAACAATACCGCAACCAAGTATCACAAGAAATCGCTACTCTAAAGCGTAATAAAGAAAATGCTGATGACAAAATCACCGAAATGAAAAATGTTGGTGAGCAAATTAAACAACTTGATACGGATCTAGCTGAAATAGAAGAAAAAACAACTTATATTGCTACTCGTTTACCGAACATTGCACATGAGTCTGTACCCGTTGGAGAAGACGAAGAGCAAAACGTAGAAGTAAGAAAATGGGGAGAACCACGTCAATTTACTTTTGAACCAAAAGCTCATTATGAAATTGCCGAAGAGTTAGGGATTCTTGATTTTGAACGAGCTGCCAAAGTTACCGGTGCACGCTTTGTCTTCTATAAAGGACTGGGCGCACGTTTGGAAAGAGCATGCTACAATTATATGCTGGATTTACATACAAGCGAGCATGGTTATACAGAAATGATTCCGCCATATATCGTAAACGAAAAATCAATGTTTGGTACGGGGCAATTTCCTAAGTTCAAAGAAGACGTTTTTCCAATTGTTGATGATCGTAATTTTTCTTTAATTCCAACTGCAGAAGTTCCTTTAACCAACTATTACCGTGATGAAATTTTAGGTGAAGCAGATCTACCTATTTACTTTACAGCGATGAGTCCGTCTTTCCGTTCTGAAGCTGGAAGTGCGGGTCGTGATACAAGAGGGCTTATTCGTATGCATCAATTCCATAAAGTAGAGATGGTGAAATTTAGTAAACCAGATATTTCATATGAAGAGTTAGAAAAAATGACCGATAATGCCGAATCTGTATTACGCAATTTAGGTTTGCCATATCGAACAATCGTCCTTTGTACAGGAGATATGGGATTCTCTGCGGCAAAAACATATGATGTTGAGGTATGGGTTCCAGCTCAAGACACTTATCGCGAGATCAGCTCTTGTTCAAATACAGAGGATTTCCAAGCTCGTCGTGCAAAAATTCGTTACCGTAATGAAGAAACAGGCAAGTTAGAATTTGT